>NZ_JBFNXH010000003.1:0-561837 GCF_040812395.1 Paenibacillus tabacirhizosphaerae
GTCGCATTTTTTGTACCCACTGCTAGAACTCATCGAAAAATCATTAGTTTGTCAGTGGCCACCAAAATAAGTGGCATGGAGGTTTTTTTATGCGATCATTACTCAACCCCATATGGATAAAGAGATTGGTTGATTGCTCTTATGGATAATATCGCTAACAATATGAGCCGCTGCTTGCTTTCTTTGCAAACCGATCATCCGAGACCGAACTTCTTCGCGCAAAGTGGGATGCTCCATTAAATATTGAATGCCGTACGACAGTTCTTCAATGTCATCAGAGATCGTAGCGACGCCGCAGCTGGCCAAATATTTAGCATTTTCTCTTTCCTGCCCCGCGTAAGGCCTGTAAATAAAGATAGGCAATTGTAAAGCAATTGCTTCTGTTAAGGTTAATCCGCCTGCCTTGGTGACGATGCATGTGGAGGCTGACATCCATTCATGAAGATTGTTGACAAAACCATAAATAGTCAGATGCGTGTACACGTTGAATTGGGCTTCAAGTTTCTGCTTCAGCTTCTCGTTCCGGCCACAGACCACGACGATTTGACAATGCGCGATGTGGATTAAAGACGCTAGCAAATCATCGACGTAGCTGGACGCGCCTTGATCCGCGGCCATAATAAGAATTCTCTTTTTATTCGAACTTTTCCGTGTGGATAAGCTCGTGAATTCATGGCGTACTGGAATGCCGCTGACCTCAATGCAGTCACGAGTAAATCCTTTATACATGATTTGGTGTTTCAGCTCTTCGGTCGCTACATAGTATTTATCAACCAATGGGTGCAGCCAAGTATTATGTAGAGCGAAATCCGTCAAGACAGTAACATTACGTATACCTAAGGAACTGCATATTTCAGGCGAAGCACCGAATGGAAATGTATTGACAACGGCGTCTGGGCGTTCTTGATGGATTATTTCTTTCAGCTTTTTTTTGCCTAAGGCAGTCATTGAGCGTTGAAATAAAGCCGTACTTTTCTTTTCCCTTGTCCAATAATAGCTCCAACCGTAATAATCCAAGCCCATTCTTGATATTTTCGTGCTTTTGTTAACAAGCGATGTTGTCACCATATTAATAAAAGGATGTCCCTCTTTCATGAGATCAACGACTTTGACGTGCTCCACACCTTGTCTTACAAATTGTTCATACAATGCTTGTGCAGCTTGAATATGTCCATTCCCATAGCTTGCCGTAAGGATTAGTATGCGTGGATTAGCATTCATTGCTAAGTAATCCTCCTTGCTGATGGTTTTTAAACTTTCTCTCTACATTTACGGATTAGGCTACCCTTTTACATCTTTATTCGCAAGTTGCACCCGAAAGTCCATATCTCCTGCTTTTTCGGATGATACTATTCCTTCGGCAAAGCATGCGCAAGTACCTGCTAACAATCTGCAAATACATCTAATTAAACCAAAAACCGCGGGTTTTTGGCAATGGTCAACGATATCCTAAGGCGAACTCGCTATCCTCACAGACACTTTACACGGCTAAAATGATAGAAAAATGAGAACGGTAAAGAAAAAACCATGGCTCCTCTAAGCACATGGCTACAAATAATTATTTACGATGGGCAGCATGATCGTTACGGTTGTGCCTTCATTTTCAATACTTGAAATCGATATTTCACCATGGTTGATACGTACTAGCTGCTTCGCGATCGATAATCCGAGTCCAGTACCTCCAATCTCGCGATTTCTCGCTTTATCCACGCGGTAAAATCGGTCAAATACATACGGGATATCATCCTGAGAAATGCCTATCCCATAATCACGAACAATAATTTTCAAGTCATTCTCGGTCGGTAGGGCCTTCACACTAATTCTTTTCCAATTAGCCGAATATTTAACAGCGTTATCGAGTACGATCAGCAGAATCTGTTCTACATGCATCGCTATCATGCGAACGTAGGCGTGCCCGAGAGACGTTGCCTCGACTTCAAAATTGAAGTCCGGATGAAGTGCCTCTACCCTGCTTATTGTATCTCTGAGAATAGGCTCTATCTGGATGGACTCAAGGTCATCATCTAACGGTTGCGACTCCACTTTCGTGAGCGTAAGCAGCTCCTGCACGAGTCCTTTCAAACGCCTTACTTCCTGTAGAGAAGCTGTCAATGATTCTTGAAGGACTAGCGGATCTGTCTTCCCCCAGCGGTTCAGCATCGACAAATGCCCTTCCAATATGGTAATTGGTGTCCTCAGTTCATGCGAAGCATCTTCCACGAATTGTTTTTGTTGGCGGAAGGACCCCTCAAGTTGATCCATAAGATCGTTAAACAGATTTGCTAAACTGGACAATTCGTCACCATTCTCAATATTGGCAACACGCTCTGTCAAGCCTTTCTGCTTCACGCTGCGAATCGCTGAGCCTAGCGCTCGAATAGGCTGCATGAATTGCTTGGCGATGGAAAGTCCGCTAATGCCGCTAATGAGGACAGCAAGCAATCCGCCAACGATCATAACCCAGAATAATGTCCGGTTAAAATGATCGAACGTTTCCAAGTTTGTTGCAACTTCTATGGTGCCGCTCCATTGTGCAGTTGCGATTGGGGTTCTATAAATTAACAAATGGTCCTCGCCATGAGTGATATCCTGCACTTGCCCAATATTAGAATGTTGAGGTAAGACCCATTCTCCTTTAAAATGATTCGTTACAGAAAATAGGGGGATCCCTTGTGCATTTACGAAACGTATCATTTGATTTTTGCCAACAATCTTCTCCATGTAAGTCCGAGTCTCTGCCAAAGTAAGCGTCTCTGCCCCTTTGGTTTTCACGGCCAGGTAATCTTGAATCTGAACCATGGTCACTTGAATCGCGCTCTTCTCCTGGTTTAGCATCCAATTTTTCAAAACCAAATACTGAGCGAAATTGTAAGAAACAAAGAGAAGGAAGATCAACAGCGTAGCTCCAAGCATAAGTTTCCACTTAATCGGGAGACGGCGAAATCCGTGCATCATACGCTTTTTCATCGCATTACATACCCTATTCCGCGAATGGTTTGTATAAAGCTGCTCTCTCCTAACGGATCCAATTTGTTTCGCAAATACCGGACGTAGACATCAACTACATTCGTCTCCACAGGCGAGTCAAACCCCCATACATGATCGAGAAGCATATCTCGCGTCAGCACCAGATTAGGATGCTTCATAAACATAACCAAGAGATCGAACTCCCGTTTCGTGAGATCTACGATTTGTTTGTCTTTATACACCATTCGGGCATCCATATCGACTTTGATATCCTTAAAAGTGACACTCGTATGCTGAAGACCATTCCCTTCTTCTACGCGGCGAAAAATCGCCCTCATTCGGGCCAATAATTCCTCAATCGCAAAAGGTTTAGGTATATAATCATCTGCGCCGCTATCCAGCCCGGAGACCCGATCCACAACGCTGTCCCTAGCGGTTAGCATAATGATCGGTGTTTTTTTCACAGTGCGAATGCGTCTGCAAACCTCGATTCCGCTCAAATAGGGGAGCATGATGTCGAGCAGTATCAGATCCCATTCCTCTTGCAGGGCCAGATTTAAACCGGCTTGACCATCGTAAGCGACTTGTACGAAAAACGCCTCATGCTCCAATTCGAGTTGAATAAATCGAACTAAATTTTTCTCGTCCTCGATCACTAAAATCCGTTTCATCATAAACTCCTTTGCAAACATCTTTCCTTCATCATAAATGAACTACATGAGAGAATAATGAGGATCGTGCATGGCTCACCCTTTTTCGAAGAGCAGCCATGCCCAGCCCAGACAAATTCAATTGTATGCCCTGTACCTGCTTATTTGCCTGTTTCGCTATATTAAGAAAAACGCCTAGCGGCGTCCTGGGTATAAACCATATGTTGGCGCAGGGGGAGTGGATTGGGAATGGGATTACTACCGCTAACGCTTCTCCACCCCACACCCATTCGCATTTCTGTTCTACTTTGTGTGCTGCCGGACCGCCTATTTCCCATGCACAGCGGTATTGACGGAACTATGAGGCCTTATTCCACGGCAACGTCCCTGTTCTCCCCCTGGAGCGGAACTCGCATACCCGATGCGGTATGGGGTGATCCAGCTTCTTATTCGTTTTTACTCTGATAGGATAGCGCAATATCCATATTCCCATCCCTGCTGTCGATCAAAGCGATATCCTCTTTTCCGTTTGCATCAAAATCGGAAATCGCTAGACGGCTGCCGATTTTCCCCCATGGCCCGAAGACTGAAAGTAATTTATACTCATTCACTTCCGTTTGCTGATACACGCGACTGCTCATATTTTTGGCATCCCAGCGCAGTATATCTTCCTTCCCATCCCCATTGAAATCCCCAAACCGCATTTCACCAAGTTCCGCCGGGATGTCGAAGGATACTTTTTGAGCTTTCCACTGCAGACCGTCTCGGTCAAATTCGAGTTCCACGCCTTGTGAAGCATCTGATCTAGAGAGGAAAATGCGCTGTCCCCCTTCTTTCTTTAAATCTCTTACGATTAATTCTCTGCCGGCGTTCGACTTGAACGGATAAGGTTTAATTGGCGTTACTACTCCCTTATGCAGATAAAGCCCTAGCAATTGAGTGCGATCCTGCGATTGCCCCGTAAGCACGCAATCTCCATTCGGCTGGCGAAGTTCATAGACGTCGAGCCATCGATTCGCAGGAATCGACCACTTGTGATTGAGAATAAACCGTGTTCCATTCGAAAAGTAGCTCTCTAGCTTTCCACCTGGATCAACGATCCAAAGCCCTTGCTTTCCGTCCCCGTTCGTATGATTCAGCGTGAATGCTGCACCATCTGAATTCGCGATAGTCGCCCATACTTTCGGCTCAGGCTGCTTTTCGTTGCGCTGATCTTTGAACTTTCCTTCTATGACAGAAACATTCCCCGTCTTCTTCTCCCATGCGACGAGATCCGCTTGACCTCGTCCGGTCACGTTGCCAATCTTCAAATTCGTCTCTTTGCCACTGCTGAACTTCACACGCTGAGCTGGGCTAAAGGGAATATAATCATGGATCGAATAAAAGGAATATCCCTTCGAATGGATTTGAGAAATCAATTTCTGAAGAATGCTTTTATTCGCTTTCGGATATGTAAATTCAGGTATCCCATCACGTATTACAGGGTTGCCGGATGAATCGACGGTCTGAATGAGTTGGTTAAATTCCAAAAATGGATGATAAAAAAAAGAATTCACCCGATCCGTTTTGCCAATTTGATTCAAAATGACATTTTCATCCTTATTGCTTGCGATATAGGTCAGAGGCGTTGGCACGTAAACCGCGCCCAATGAAGGGGAACCGAATCCCTGATTACGTTCATTGAGATATTGAGCGGCGGCCGGATTTGGGTTGACTGCTACTAGCGGCTGATACATAAGTCCGAAATAGCTGGCAAATACTTGATCTTGCACCGGCGCTGTATGATAATGAGGAGCTTCCCAGAAACGAGGCTGAAATCCTGCTGCATGAAAAATCTGAATGCCCGCTCTAACGCGCTGTTCGGCAAATGAAGCCGTCTTGGTTTCCTCCAGGTCGCTTACATTAAATTCATTGCCGACACCTGATGCATGATGGCCGTCATCGCGCAGTACATCCCCTGCTTGATGTGTATACCCATGCATGCCTAAGGCAGCTCCAGCATGAACGGCTTGTTGAAGCACCCGATTAAAGGAACCGATGTACGAGTCACCTTGCTGATCCAAAGATCGATCATACCGGGTCCCATCGGGCAGTAGATTTATCCATCTGGGAATGACCGCCAGACTGTATTGCACATGGTTATCATGCAAATATTCTAAAACTGCTCTTAACTTGCCTAAGCCTTCCAAAGAGCTATAGTAGCCTCCAGGCCCAATATCTTCTAATCGTATCATCACGAATCTGGGATTATTATCAGCACCCTCTACAGTAATGATTTGATAAATACCAAAAAATAAAAGCAATGCAAGTAAACATGGCAATACATAGCGCATCCATTTATGTGTTTGCAAATAAATCCTCATAGCAAACTCCCCTCAAGATCGTGGACCTGGTGTCAGATGTCTTTGTTTTACTATATCAATGACCTTTTGTCCATATTATTTTTCACGAAATTATCCGGTATTTCGACATATACGACCTTTAGGTCGAGTGGTTTGACTCACTGGTGTTGAAGTGCTACAATTCAAACAAATTTGGTTTCAACTCGTGAATGGAGGGGTTCAACTGTCACCTTTTACACGAAGAAAGTATTGGACCATTTTGGTTTGGCTCACTATATCCATGTTCATTTTCCCATTAACTCCGCCGATATCCCAGCAGTTCCCTGCTGATGTCGAAATTTTAGTCCAATCCAATACCACGCAAGTGCTGACGCATCAAGAGCATGCACCACCGCCCAAGATTATATTCGCTCAGCAAAACTTGATCCATTGGCATGACGACTTTCCTAAGGAGTACTATATCACCGTTTTTGTTGTGTTCATCCCTTTTCTATTGTCAAGGGTGCGCGAACGACTGAAAGGAATCTTGCTGGCTTTTCTCAAATTCACCTCATTGTACGCGGGACTCATTCATTCTTACATGCGGGCTATATCCTATGAATGAATTGAGGAAAGAGGGAACCTTTTATGTCAAATGCAACTACACAAACCGAACATGTGCCGTCCCAACACCAAAAGCTAAAAAGGTCCAAATTTTTTAGAAGAATCTTGTTTATGATCTTTGGATCCGCCCTTTTCTCGGTTGGTCTGGAAATTTTCCTAGTCCCTAACAATATTATTGACGGCGGCGTAGTTGGGATTTCCATCATCATTTCGCATTTAACACATATTCCGTTAGGTGTGTTTCTGGTCGTACTCAATCTGCCTTTCTTGCTGCTCGGCTATAAACAAATTGGAAAAACATTCGCGCTGTCTACGTTATTTTCCGTCATCTTGATGTCCATCGGAAGCTCGCTGCTGCATCCCGTTCAAGCGATTACGATTGATCCGCTGCTGGCCGCTGTTTTTGGCGGCATTATTCTCGGTATCGGTGTCGGACTCGTTATCCGTTCTGGCGGTTCGCTGGACGGGACCGAAATAGTTGCCATCCTTTTCAGCAAAAAAACACCGTTCTCTGTCGGGGAAATCGTCATGTTCTTCAACTTTTTCATCCTAGGCAGCGCGGGTTTCGTATTTGGTTGGGATCACGCGATGTACTCGCTGATTGCGTACTATATCGCTTTTAAAATGATCGATATCACCATTGAAGGTCTGGATCAGTCCAAATCCGTGTGGATCATCAGCGATGAGCATGCGCGAATCGGGGATGCCATTACCCATCGTTTAGGACGCGGTGTGACGTACCTGATTGGGGAAGGCGCATTTACCGGGGATGACAAGAAAGTCATCTTCAGCGTGATTACACGGCTGGAAGAAGCCAAACTGAAATCCATTGTGGATGATCTGGATCCCAAAGCCTTTCTCGCCATTGGCAATATCCATGATGTGAAAGGCGGCAGATTTAAGAAAAAAGATATTCACTAAACGTCAAAATGCCTTTCCAAAGCCTGCGCGGCTTGGAAGGGCATTTTTAAATCCAAGGAAATATGATCTATAAGTAACCAACACGCATAGAGGCACTGACGGTTGAGCATGCCGCAAAGCTGATGAATCTGAGTTACGGAAATTGCAAGAGCTATCGGCTGCGGCAATCCGAATTGGACAACGACATCGCCTGCAGCTCATATTTGTTCCAATTCACTGCGGATTCTAGAATCAAAGATAAAATGACCCCCATGGCTAGGCCATTGCTGAGAAGCGGACGTAAGTACATGGGCAACAGCGAGAACGCCTGCGGTGGTATGTTCATCATGCTAATGCCAAGCAATACGGGCAAAGCAATTCTGTACACCGTCTTGGAATTGAAAGCAATGCCCTGAATCGTGCGAAGCGATGTGCCAAACATCTGCAAATAGGCGACGAACAACACAGCATTGCCAACACTTGAAGGCATCGTTGAGAACAATCCGCTCAGCGGAGGAATGATACCCAAGCATGCGAACATCGCCCCTCCGATGACCAGCGCCTTGCGTTCAAGAATTTTGGTGCTTTCCAACAAGCCAACGGATGAGGTGAACAAGCCGAAGGGCAGCAATCCGAAGCAAGCGGACAACGCAGTGAACAAGCCTGTCCATACATAGGAACGTTTATATTGTTCATCGGTTGTCTTTGTCTGATACAACTTCTCAACCGTGGACAAACAGGTAATCGAATTGGTCATGTTGATTAAACCGACGATAAATGACATCAATATGATCCCAATTTGCATATTCGGGACACCCCATGGAAATAAAGCAAACAAGGAACCTGCTTGCGCCCCTGCCTTATGTACCGATGGAAATATAAGCTCGTAGGCGATCCAGCCGACGACGATGCCGATCAAGATGGAATAGCTGCTAATGACACGGGAGCCTTTTAAATGGATCAGCCCGACAAATATCGCGATTACAATCGATAATCCTGCGATTTTCAAATCCACCTGATCTGCGCTGTTCATCCCCAACATGCCCTTAAAGAAGTTCATAACCAATTGGATCGTAAGCAGGAATAAGGAGACACCCATCACGATCGGCGTAAACATTTTTTTGAGAACTGAGGCAAATCCAAGGCTGCCCAGCACGACCATCGTGAAACTTGCCAAAAGAAATCCGCTGGCGAGTCCGCCGCCGACCTCTGTCATGCTCATTCCAACCGACTGCGCGGACGCGCATAAATTAAGCACGAGCCCCCACCATAATCCGGCTGGTCCGTCCATCACGGCATAACGATGACCCCATAGGGCTTGAACAATGCAAAGAACTCCAGTCAAAATAAAAGAGCGCTGCAGCGAAGCGGCAATCTCCTCGGGCGCCAATCCAAATGCATGTCCTATGGACAGCGGAACAACAATTGTGTTCGTGAACATGAAAAACAACCACTGAACACCGGCGAGCCAAATTTTTGGCGATAGTTTCGCTAACATATATAACCACGAGCTGCTTTCAGCTGAACCATCCTTGTTCATCCTTCCTTTTGTACGCTAAGCTGGCTTTGTGCATGGCACCAAACGCTTTGTGCAAAATTATGATAACATGGGATAGTATCATATGAATAATATATATTTCATTGCTTTTCTATACGATTTCCATATATGAATGAGGGTGTTACGGGTTGGATATTAAACAGTTACGCTATTTCATCGCGATTGCCGAGGAAAAGCAAATCACAGCTGCTGCCAAGAGGTTGCATATGGCGCAGCCTCCCCTCAGTCAACAGTTAAAACTTCTGGAGCAAAATCTTGGCGTTAAGCTATTTGAGAAAAGGGGAAGATATCTTCAGCTGACAGAGGCTGGTACAACCTTGTACCACTATGCGGTTAAAATAACGAAGGATATGGAGGAAGCGCAAACGGAAGTGACACAGCTCGGCAGCGGGATGCGAGGTAAATTGTCAATTGGCATCAACACGATTTCTTACTCCCCTTTGCCGAACTTACTGCATGCCTATCGAGAAGCAAACCCGCAAATTTCCTATAAAATTCAACAAAATGAGTCTGCCCAACTCACGAAGTTAGTCAGAGAAAAAGCAATCGAACTCGCGATCATCCGTTTGCCTCTGTTGCTAGATGATTTTGCCGTTCTCCACTTGCAGAAGGAACCGTTTTATTTTGTTACATCGGAGCCGATGAAACTCGATACGAATCGAATCACTTTGGAACAAATCCAGCTCCATCCGCTCGTCTTACCAAGTACTGATGGGCTGGGCATCTTTCATATGATTCTGGAGGAGTTTCGGTTACGGAATCTCATTCCGCACATCATAGGCGAGTGTTCGGATATTTCGATCCTCATGGATCTGGTATCCACTGGCTTCGGCAGCTCGATTGTTCCTGAAACGGTTCTTAACATGCATAGCGGCTATCGGGTTCAAGCCTACCCTATCGAAGGCTCGGAGGCTGCCGCATCCTCAGCTTTAATCTGGCTGAAGCAGCATTATTTATCCAAAGCTGCGCAGCGATTTATTGAGCTTTTGACGCCGAAGCCATAAGATGCTGCGCATACCGTTCTTTATTCGGCTAATAAATCATTTTGGCCGCCGGCTGGATAGATCGTATTGCCTGTTTTGACAAGCTCCATGCCATTCAGGGCTTGTGGATATTTAACCGTTTGATGCTTCAACTCGTACACACTCGTAATTGCAGTAATGACATCATCTTTGCTCGCTGTATCCGGAAAAAAGGTTGACTGATGCACCTTGCGATTCGCTGGTTTTCCTCGCTCTCGAACACTTTGCTGATAGACGCCTATATCGTCTATATTCGTGATTGTCCCATAGGCTTCATGTGTTTTAGATCCGCCTTGTGTGGAGTGATAACCGGTCGGAGCCCCCTTATCATTAAAATCGCCAAGAAAAATATGATGGCCATATTTGGCTTCGATGATTGGTTTCTTCTCCTCCAGCTTTTTCTTTTCCGCATCTTCAAGAAGTTTCTTTTGATCTGTCGGGTTTGACGTTTTGAGCTTCACTCGTTCTTCCAATGCGGTTATATCCTCATCGTCGATGACGCCTGCTTTTTTCAAATCGTCCGCAGAAGGAGTAACTTTAGAGCTTTCACCCTGAGCATCCAACCAGAGGCTTTTATAAACTCGCTGAAGAATCGCATTCTTCTGGTTGGGTTCATTTGAATTCATCGCCCAGCTTACCAAATCGTTGACATCTTTATTTTTCAATTTAGCACGTTGTATGACCGAAGCAGGCGCAGATGACAATGTATTTGCGCCTACGGAATGAATGAGATGTGCGACAGCACGATTTCCTATCGTACGTTGAAGCATCATCGGATTTTCTACACGTTCAATCGCTGTTTCTTGCCTCATTAAACAGCCAGTGCTGGCCTTGTTATGAAATTGTAGCTGATCACGCATGCGCAAGCATTCTCCAGTCTATAACCTATTGAAAGTTTTGGAACAAATTAAACATAAAATGCATGGCTTCTTCCTCGTCCTTGCCTTTGGTCAGCAGACGAATTAAAGTCCCTGCTTTAATCGATACTAGGAGCATTCCAAGCAGGCTTTTCACATCGACTACATGATGAACGTCGTTGTGGTCAAATTCAATCGTAATATCAGAAACAAAATGGGAAGATTGATTGGAGACTTCCGTTAGATCGCTCCGATCTATATCTGAAAGTATAATGAACTCGTGAACTCTCATTCTATCACCTGCCTTCTCTCGCATGCTAACCGATTATCTTGAGCACCTGATGCCATCCTAACAAATTGTACCACGAGTAAGGACATGAGAATATAGCTTCCATCCCTATTTGAATATGGGAGCAGGAATAAAGCCGTATCGTGGCCAACCTGTGTACCGATTGAATATTCGTTTAAAGTATGGTATTATGTAAAGATCTTTTTGTAAAGCGAAGTGTTCTCCTATGATTTCTCATCCTTTGCTAGATTCATATAAAAAAATGAACCCATCCCTTGACCAATCGGTCAAGGGATTTTTTTTCCTTCGGGAAACACTTCTGTAGGAGGTCATCATTCATGTACAGTCACAACAAATCATCAATCTGGGCAATTTGGATCTCTCTCATCAGCAATATTATTCTAACCGTCATGAAAATCGTCATCGGTCTTCTCTTTTCAAGTGAAGTTCTTCTTGCCGACGGCGTACACAACGCAGGCGATATCATCGCCACCGTTGCTGCGCTTAGCGCCATGCAAATTTCCAAACGCCCCGCGGACGAGGATCATCCGTATGGCCACGGCAAAGCGGAAGTGCTTGGTTCCGGCTTCGTTGCTTTCATCCTTGGCCTTGCAGCGCTTTACATCGCCTATCATTCCGTTGCCGCTTTCTTTGAAGTGTCGGCCAGCCCAAGCCTTATAGCCTTATATGCCGCAATGATTTCACTGATATGGAAATACGCACTCTACCTCTATACGATGCGGATTGGCAAAAAAACCAACAGCAAGGGACTCATCGCAACAGCAAAAGATCATCTTGCCGATGTTTATGCTTCTTTTGCCGCGGTAGTCGGGATTGGACTTGCGTTTATCGGCAAAGCATACGATATCCAAGCTTTGGTCTACGGGGATGCGGCGGCAGGCATTATCGTTTCTTTGTTAGTTCTGAAGTTGTCCATTGAAATGGGCAAGGAATCCTTCGATATTCTAATGGAGAAAACAGTTGATCAACAGAAATTGCTTCAATACACGAAGCTGATTCTATCGATTCCTCAGGTGAAACGGATTGACAGAGTCCGAGCTCGCGAACATGGCCACTATATTCTCGTCGATGCCCGAGTTGCTATCCCTGGCGATCTAACCGTTCAACAAGGGCACGATATTTCCCGTGCGATCAAAAGATCCATTATGGACCATCACGATGATGTGGATGAAGTGCTGGTCCATCTCAACCCTTGGTACAAAGAATAGCGCAAAAAGTGAAAAATAAAAATGAAAAGGACAAACCGCATGATTAGCGGATTGTCCTTTTTGAGTTGCTTTTTCAATTCAGCGTGAAGAGAAAGTATTAGACGCTTATTGAACTCCCTCGTTCTTCATTAGCTCAATACTACCGTAGCCATTTAATGATGAAATAACCGGATATTCGAATAGGCCATTACAATTCCATACTCGTTTGCTGCTTCTATAACTTGCTCATCACGCAACGAACTTCCGGTTTGAACCAAGTATCTAACACCACTTTGAGCAGCTCGATCAATATTATCACGGAAAGGCAGAAAAGCATCGGAAGTATAAGAAACTTCTTTTAAGCCTGTTAGCCAACTTGGTTTCTCAGCCTTCGTAAGTCGTTCAGGCACCCGTTATGCGCCTAACCCCTTGCCTCCCACGGGACGGAGTCAAACCGGCACGTTATCATAATCCCCAAATCTCATCTTGTCAAGAGATAATGTGCGAATAAGCGATATAGCGGGGGATCCCCCTTATCCTTTCGAAATAGGAATGAATTTCCGCGTATAGAGAGCGATATCGCTTTTTCCAATTCATCCAGTTTCATGTAAAATTTTCTTCAGGTCGATGAGGAGATAAGGGATATAACACAAAGGACTAAAGACAGAAGGAGAAGCTGCATGAACAGCGTGGACAAAATCAAATTTATGGTCCTTTACGGTGAAGCGCCCGAGGAACAATGTTACGGGTACATGGAGTTGAATCGGGATGGCAATATGATCGCGCTCTACAATAGGTATGGTGAGGAAATAGACATGTACGGCGGACATGAATTTGTTAGGGTACGGACGCTTGGCAAATTCGATGACGAAGACCGCGATAATTTTTATTCCTTGTTAGAAAGTGATGGTGTAGGATAATCTGCACGACAGGCTGGCGATTGGGTGTCAAGATACTTGTCGATTGGACGGAATGCAATGAATATTCAGGAGGTAGAAGATGAACAAACGAGTTCAAGAGGCAAGTGAAATGAAAAGAGGGCCGATATTAACCGCGCTACTCATCGGTGCATTTGTTGCGTTTCTTAACGAAAATTTGCTTGCCAACGCGCTTCCTGGATTGATGCGGGAATTTAACGTAGTTGCTGGGACCATACAATGGTTATCGACAGGTTATATGCTCGTGATCGGCGTACTGGTGCCAGTAACCGCATTGCTGCAGCAATGGTTCACGACTCGCCAGATGTTTATGTCTGCGATGGCGTTATTTTTAGCCGGTACCTGCTTGTGTGCAATATCCCCTGGATTCGAAATCTTGCTGATGGGCAGGGTTGTTCAGGCATGCGGGACAGGATTATTAATCCCGTTGATGATGAATACGATTCTTGCTTTCTACCCTCCGGAACGCCGGGGTGCGGCCATGGGTCTCATGGGGCTGGTCATTATGGTTGCCCCTGTCATCGGGCCAGCTTTGTCGGGTCTGGTTATCGATACCTTACAATGGCGATGGCTATTCTATATGATGATTCCTGTCGCTTTGTTTTCGATTATTTATGCATTTATGTACGTAAAGAATGTGACAGAACGAACCAAGCCAAGGGTCGATCTTTTATCCATTGTAATGTCAACCATCGGTTTCGGCTGCGTTACCTACGGCTTCAGCCAACCAAATGTCTGGGTCCAGCCTGAGGGTTACGGGACAATTGCCATTGGTAGCCTCTTCTTGCTCTTGCTTGTATGGCGGCAGCTCAAGATCAAAGAGCCGTTGATCGATCTTTCCGTATTCCAGCATCCCACTTTTTCTATGGTTGCGGTATTGGTAGTAGTCCTGATGATGGTTCTATTCGCCACCACGACATTGCTGCCGATCTATATGCAGGATGTGATGCAGTTGACAGCATTCGCGACAGGTTTACTTCTGATGCCAGGTTACATATTGAACGCGATGATGATGCCGGTGTCGGGGAAATTACTCGATAAATTCGGGCCGAGATTCTTAATTGTGCCCGGACTGTTCTTGATGGCCATATCGTTGTGGCTGTTTACTGGCATCGACAAGGATACAACGCGAGGTTCCGTTCTGTTCAATCATGTCCTCTTATTCTTAGGCATATCGTTCGTCGTCATGCCGGCTCAGACGACAGGGTTGAATCAACTTCCACGTCACCTGGTCCCCCATGGCACAGCCATCTACAATACGCTCCAACAGATTGCAGGTGGAATTGGCATCGCATTGTTCATCGGCATCATGTCATCTGGAGCCAATCGTTATCTCCATCATTCGCCCGATCCCACTGCGATACATGAGAAGACACAAAGCATGGTTGTCGGTCTGCAAACGGTTTTTTGGATTGAATTTATTCTCGCAATTGTTGTTTTGGTGCTAGCTTGGTTTATAAATGGTCGTCTTTGTGCCGATCCTTCTCAAAAGAAAGAGCCCAAAACCCTGTTGCCTTAGGGGTCTCAAAGCTCTTATTCTTCATTTGTCGCTTCTTCGAAATTTCCTTATTGATAATAACTTGAGATTGATATTTATCAATTTCACGCTCAATATGATTGATTACTTTTCTGCACCCATTGATTTCATTTTCAATATCTACAGATAAACGGTCATATACCGCAGCACTTAACTTACTAGTATAATAGTCAGCATCTTGCTTTTTTTGTTAAGTATCTTCTCGAACAAAGCAAATGTCTCCCGTAATATTCAGTCTATATTCGATTGAATTAAGGCTCAATTTGAGCCCCTCTAGAACAATAACATGCTGAGTTACATTTGATCTATGAACCTAGTCGTTCAAATAGCATTGTTCAAACACTTGAAGTTCATGAAGGCATAACAAATAACACCATCCAACGATGATGCAGTTGATCAAACTATCACCTTCACGTAGATATTCTAAAGCTTTTGCAAGCTCTATTCGATCATCATTCTTTCCTGAATCCTTTTCTTCGAATATCTTGATGCACACTATTTGCTTCAATGCATCTGTTTGTAGATCAAGTGATTGTTCCATTGTACTAACACGGGAGTAGCCTATATAAGCCATATTTTTCGCCCCTTTCGGTAATCCAGCCAGTCAGACTTTACTCTCAAAAAGGGCTTTTGTCCAGGTTAAGTTTACTGGTTATTTTAATCCCGTCCTTTACAAAGTCCATGAATACTTGCTCAATCCCGATGACTGAATTTGAATGAGTAAATTCAAACTTTTCAGTAACAACAGTAGCTAATTTCGAAGATAACCGTCGCCTCGGCATCCATAATCTCTGGCTCTTTCAGTTATTTAATTCCGTTTCCTTTTTAGTTTAGTGAACATGATTTCAGAATGTTATGTAGAACATTCAATTACATAAAAAAAGGTACCTTCTCCATAGCCATCTTTTACTCCATGAATAACTATATGATGAAACCCATTAGACTTGATTGTATTTTCAAATTCTTCTAGAACATAAAGACGAAGAGGAAAATCCATTATTTCCGTTTTTTCAATTTGTCCATTTATAACAGACTGATATTTAAACTTAGTAGTCAGCATACTCTCTTCCTCGTTATACTGAACTTTTTTGTATGCGATAATCCATTCATCACCGAACTGTTTCTTTTCCGTTTCTACCCATTCAGGAAACTCTTCGATTCCACCTTGTTTTAACATAATTGTTAAAAGCAATTTCCCATTACTTTTAAGTGCAGATTTCAAATTATTAAGACTCTTGTCAACCAACGCATCAGGCAAAAGAGAAAATGAACCAAATGGGATTATAATTAAATCATATGCATGATTCCCTCTGTACTCTTCTATTTTTTCATACCATACCTTTGGCTTAAGACTTAGTTCCTCTCCTTTTGCTTTACATACCTTAAGCATTTCTTCTGAAATATCAAACCCTTCAATACTAATTCCTTTTTGCATAAAAGGGATAAGCATTCTACCATTACCGCACATTGGTTCCAAGACTTTCATATTCTCGTCTTTAGCAAAAGAAAGGTAGAATTCCAGTTCTTTTCCTTCAGAATATGATTTACTACTTTCATACAATTTTGTGCAAAGTTCTCCGTAGTAATCAGACATATACTTTCTCCTCAAAATCATTTATTTGGATAATTATTCCGTAAACAATGTAATTCTCCTGTCTGTTACTTCAATAAAATCATTCTTTGATTAACTCTTACAGTTTGTAATCTGCAGTCGCCTATTATATCACCAATTTACAAATTCAGGATATTAGCAGGACTCTTTTCTGTATCGTATCGTTAGTAAGAAAAAGATTTAAAATCAACTACCACTTCAACTCTCCGCTTTACCACTACTTGTGACAAGGCTCACCGGAATTAATATTCAACTAATCTACACATGACTTGAATCAACAAAAAAGGAGCTGTCCTTGCGGCAGCTCCTCACTATCGTTCTCCGCAAGGACATTTTATGCGTTCATTCCAAGCCCAGCCGGTTCATCCTCCAACCACCGCAACGGCCCGAACCGGGGACCCGTCGCCACAGACGATGCGAAGAGGAAATCCGTAAAACATAAAGTCGGCCCCATCGGGAAGACGATCCAAACCCTGCAGTCCCGTATACGTCACAATTCCGATACCCAACAACGCCCGCTCCAGTTCTTCAGATAGTTCTCCGCCGACGAACGGTGGACACAGCATAGCGAGTCGGTCAAAGCATTCTAGCCCGACGGATTCTGCGAAAAACAGACCCCGGCCTTCCGACCAAGTCAGGTCTTTGATCCGTACTACGCGCGATGCTCCGAAAAATCGCTCCAATGGCAGCTCATCCAATGTCGCTGCACCGGGGTGCATGTGTGAAGGCGCGTCCACGTGTGTTCCGGTATGGCTACCCATCGAAAGCTGCCGCAGCTCCCAGGTGTGGCACTCGTATGTGTGCGCTACTTTAACTTTTACCTCCGGGTCGCCGGGATAAACAGGCATACCGTCCGTAATCGGCAACGACAAATCGATCACTCTCACTCAGGCGCCTCCTTTCCTGCAAGCTTTATTCTCCAAATATTTCTGTTGATACACCGAATGCATCTTTGTTAAATCCGTTAACATTCAGACACACCAAATGCGACGTCTGCATGAACGTTCCCTACTCTACAACGTCTCCGTACTAAGCGTAAATCCTTCGATCACGGCATCTTCGTCAACCTCGATCAAGATACATCGTTTTCCTTGATAATTCACCTGTTTCACGTACTTTAAATCTTGCGGACTGACTGAAATCGTAGCGATCTTCGTATCGATCTTAATCGATTTCGAATTGAACTTCGGAATGACGCTGCTTGCTTTGAGTTCATAGTTTTTGTTGTCGACGACCGTTTGGAACGCCCGTTCCACCTTTTCCATCGTCACGTTCTCCACGCCGCTTACCGTTAGCATGCGTTCCACATCTTTATAGTCCAACTTCGGAGGTTCCTCTTCTTCGTTAGTCTCAATGACCCGATGAATTTCCTCGTACACTTGAGCGATCGTTGAAGCGTCGAGCTGATCTCCCGCCACTTCTTTCACGATTTCCTCAAAAATGGCTCTCTCTTCTTGCGCTGTCACGGTCTTCTCGGCATTCAAAACTTGCTCGATGAACTGCAAATTCGGTTCATTGGCTTTACCCGTGCAATATAGAATACGATTCATGTCGGAATAGTTGTCTGTCACACTTGGGTAGAAAAAACCTTGCTCCGGCGAATTCAATTTAATGATCGGATCTACGAAGACATTATACTTGAATTCCCGCTCGACGTAATCAAACATGAGGGTTTTCCGCTGTTGCTCTGTGGAATTCACACTACACAGAATGAACGGATTCGCGAACATCTCGTCCTTTTCGCTCACTTCAGCTTCTTCATTCCTGATCTTGGTCGGCTTAAAATATTGTCCGTGGACGAAAGTAACGACCGTATCCCGTTCATATTTGGTATCCGCCAACATTTTCTCCACCATCAGGAGCATCAGATCTTGCCATTCTTCCGGATTACCGGTCACTAAACCTTGATGGAGAAGCACCTGTGAAGGCGTCTCCGCATCCTCCTGAAACTTTAACTCGAACATCTTCTGATCCAATTCGCCAGTCAGCAGTTTTTTGAAATTAGCCATATATAGTTCCTGCTTCTCCCTGTCCACTAAGGCGAACGATTGACGCTCGCAATGATAGATCTCATTGCTTTCCTTCATGATATACACATTAAGAATGTTAAAAATTTCAAGCATGTCATGATCCAACTTAAGCTGCTTGCGAATATGTGCGAGTTCTTTCTTTATCATGGTCCTTCAAACGCTCCTATGAAGTAAAATGGCCTTACTGTACTAACGATTAAATTAGAAATTTATAACGGATGATCTACTTTCCTTAGTGTCCATATCAATACAAAAGCCCTTCATGAGAAGGGCTTCCTCCGTTACTTCCCTTTATTTCCGTTCCAAACTAAGAGTGGAAAGCACTCCACATGTCTCGTAATTGAAAATATAGCTTGAATTGACACTACTTATGAAGGTACACGTGCTTTCCTATCACTTGGATGAACTACTTCCTGTATGTTAATGCATTATTATAGATTTCTCAACAATTTTGAGAATCTATCCTCACTAATTCTGAAAATTTTCTCAAAAATTATGACACCACAAAAAAATTCAATCATTTTCACAAATGCTTCCTCCCCATTAGCTGTGCGTTGTGAAAGGATTGCACACATTGCCCCGCGACAATTCAAAATTGTTCTGACGATGTTTGTTCAACTCCTACATATCTTAAACACATAAATATTGCTGCACCAGCTATAGTAATCATCCCCAAGGTAAAGTACATATTGTAAATTCCGAACTTATCATACAGCCAACCGCTTAATAATGTAAATATACAATTCCCTATCCCATAAGCGACGGTTGAATAAAGAGTTACTGCTGTATTCCTTATTTCTTTATTAGAGATATCAATTACATATTGAAGACTAGCCGTAATGCATAGAGCAAATGCAAATCCTTGAATCATTGTACTTAAGTAAACAATCACAAGAGAAGGCGAAAAATAATAAAGAATATAACGTAGAGATGAGGCTACCGCGGCGATAATAACCACATTTAATGATCCAAATCTACGGATAAACAAACTTGAGAATTTCATGAACGGTACTTCAAATGCTGCAACTAAAAACCACGCTAACCCAACACTCGCAACGGATCCTCCACTATCTTGGATGTAAAGACCAAAAAATGTATTGTTAGCTTCCATAGGACCGAATGTAAAAAATGTAGCTAAAAGAAACAATGAAAACTTAGGATATGAAAACAAATTTTTAAAACTTTTTTTACTAGCTTTGTTTTCAACTTCACTATCCACAGGCAACTTTGACGACAAAAAAGCAGCCAACAGAATCGTAAGAATGAAACTATAGAAGATAATGGAGAAACTTGTTGTCTCCACTAACCTCCCCATTATTACCGCAGCAAGCGCATATCCCAACGCTCCCCAAAGACGAAAACTTCCATAGTCTAGCTTACTCTTCTTAGAATAACTTACCGTAATACTATCACTTAGAGGGTTAACTGCACTAAAAGGAATAGTAAGCAAAACTGCTGCCAACACCACAGTCACAAAACTCGAAGAGAAGGTGTAAATCACGGCGGCGAATGAAGACACCAACAGGGTCACCGTAAGAATTGCTTTAGGTTTTCGTTTGTAATCAGCAATAATCCCCCAAATGGGTGACATGAAAATACTGACTATTGTCCCAACAGCCATTACCGTTCCAATTTCGGTGCCTGTTAAATGAATTTCATCACGTAAATATACACTCAATAAGGTAAATAACGATCCAGGAGCGAAGAATATGAAAAAATAATATCCTTTTATGAAATTAACTTGATGTCCTTGTTTTATCAATGAAAATCCCCCATCCATTATTGAAGGGTAATCAGGCAGATATCAATAGAGATGCAAATTCCCATAAAATTAAAAACGGATACCAAAAGGTATCCGCATGATGGGTTTGTGATATCTTCATCACCTGCGTACCCTGTAAGTAAGGTTAAAGATATGAACACCAAATAAAAATAGAAAAATCTCTATTATTGGTATTCTATCTCCTTGTTAATCCTCACGGTTACAGAGTCCACATGGGTAGGTTTCTAAGCTCCTTCTAAAACATCTCTTTGTCAATACTAGCAAATAATTACAGTTTCATCAAGGTTTTAATGCGAATTCTTGTTGATAAAAGGCTACACTCGGCAGCCCTTTCGATATTTGTCTATCGAATTTTTCAGTTCAATGGTGAGACCATTATTTGGGGAGTTCCGTAATGACTCCATCCAAGGGTCCTATCATTTGGACAAATTCTCCTGTATTAGCCTGGATATCTACTCCATAACCATCAACCATAACAGACCATTGCCTATTTCCTATCATTTTGTTCCAAACCGTATCATTCGTAAGCACACAATATTCAGCTGGTTTCTGCGTATCAATACCTGCGTTCATTTTTTCGTTGATCACTTGAATATATTCTTTTGCTTTAATAGTAGCATCGTTTTCTGTAAGAATTGGTTTTTGAAATTGGTAAATAACAAATAGACTTATAGACATCAGAAAAATTAAAGAAATCTTCTTCATTGTTCTCACCCATTACTTTAGCGATATCATCTGTCATTAGCAGCTTATATCGCTTCTCGACGATATATTTTACCTCACTTCCGCTACAGGGATCAATGTTTTACCGTATTCACTTAGTGAATATTCTACTTTTAGAGGGACCGTGGGGTATACCGTCCTTTTAATCACACCTTCTTGTTCCAAGTCTCGTAGATGTTGCGCAAGCATTTTTTGGGAAACATCAGGGATGAGTTTTTGTCTCGATTGGACATTCGCGTTGATGAATCATTGATAAATCAGTCGCTTACTTTTTAGTAAGTGCATTACTTTAAAGTGCGTTCTTAACAGAATTTTACAATCGGTATACAATGAAGTCAATCAAATTGAACAGAAAAAGGAGACAAATAAATGAGTGAATCTTATTGGGGACCAAAGTCCAATAACATTTTCGTTAGTGGGTGTTGTTACACTGTTGATGTTGTTTTTAGGAGTAAGAGGCTTTATCCAGCCAGAAGCTGCGATTGGAGATTTTGGTATCCTGCTGCATGACACCGCTGATAGATATCTTGTCCATATAAAAGCAGATCGTGATCTATTTATTGGTATTGACGAATGCAGCAAATAAAACACCTTCTTGGATTCATATGGTTACTGCGATATATGGACTTGTTGTAGGTTGGATGTTGTATCGAGAAGAAGCACGAGCCAAAACAGCAAATAATTAGAACAGTATCCCTCTAGCAATAGACCCCCGAAGAACCCGTTCGGGTATTCTTCATCCTGCGCAATGCCCAAGCGATGAGACTATAGTAAGGGATGTCGTTTGGGATTTTGGCATTGATGTCGCGGAGCAGCTTTTCCTTTATTCCGTGAAATCTGCGGATGCTGCTGCACGGAGACTTCGCTTCAACAAATAGCCGGTCTCGCCAAAAAGATCCATCGCGAAGACAAACGTTCCAATTCGCAATGAATTGAAAATCAATTTAGAATCTAGGAGGAACCTCATTCATGTATATTTATTTGGTATTCATCCACATCCTATCCGCTGTAACCGCTATCGTTGCAATCATGGGCTATCCACTCATCATGAGCGGTGTTCGGACGACAGGGCAGGCCAGATTCGGGCTGGCTATACAGAATAAGTTGGCAATCCTGCCCAAAATCGGAGGAACTCTGCTGATTCTTAGCGGTCTCGGTCTCGGATTCCTTCAAACTTTTCTATTTCGGGAGTTGTGGTATGTGGTCTCCATTGCGATCTTCTTCGTCATTCTGATCATTCTGGCCGTCATGCTTCCCTCCGGCATTAAGAAGCAACTTGCGCTACTGCAGCAAGTACAGGGCGATGCGTTACCTGATTCCTATCGGCGAAGCCGCAGACGATCTGCATGGTTGGAGGGCACTGCCAATCTAGCCGTTTTCATTTCGCTTATCCTGATGGTGTTCAAGCCGTTCTAAGAGATAAATAATATTTTCCATCTTTAACCTTAGTCCATTTCGTTAAGTGCTAGTTTTGGTTTTGGGTTCAGTTACTACCATGTTTGAGGCTGCTTGGGACACAGAACCTTATACCAAGCGATCCTAAGGAATTAAATAAGGTCTAGGGGCTGCCGACGATTCCGGCAGCCCCTATGTTACTATAGTTTCCGTCGCAACACCATTAAGAGATAGTCAGTACCGCCTTACCAGCAATTTGACGGTTCAAAAGGCTCTGAATAACCTTTGCAATATCGGTTCATGATACCTCTTGTGCGATTTCAGGGTTCAATCGTCCCTCGGCAACCATTTGAGCTAATCGTCCAAGATCTTTTAACACACTTGGTGCCTTACCTATTCCATCAAGAATGAGTACTCCGTCCGGTATAGATTCGAGTCTATCCTGGAGTGTCATTTCCGGTTCTGTGGCTGCTCCAACGTTAATGCAACAGCCACCTTTTTCAAGAAACGTCGAAACGATGTTTAGTGATTTTCCATTTGAGGAAAAAAAGAATGTGTAGCAGACAAAGCGTGTCTACTTCACCAAATAGCTGTCCACTTGTTAAGCAAATCTGCCCATAACTTCAATTACATCAAAGAGGAGCTACCACATGGCAGCTCCACACTATCGTTCCTCGTTAGTGCAACAATCAATGATGCTATTTGAGCAATGGCAAGCTACATAATCATATGAGCCTAAATATAAAAAACTACTAACTATATCGGTTATCGACTACTTAATTCGTTTGGAAATTGGATGATCTTCTTTCAGCTCTAGCAAATCCCATAGGTTCCCATATAGATCCTTAAATACTGCAACCATCCCGTACGATTGATCTTTTGGCTCTCTCACAAATTCTATTCCTCTTGAGATCATTTCATTATAATCTCTCCAAAAATCATCAGTGTTTAAAAATAGAAAAACTCTACCGCCTGACTGATTACCGATAAATGGCTCTTGTTCAGCTTTAGATGCTCTTGCAAGTAATATTGTGGTGCCGACTGAACCAGGGGGAGATACTACTACCCACCGTTTATCTTGTTCTGACTGATAAGTATCTTCAACTAATGTAAAATTTAGCTTCTTTGTATAAAACTCTATTGCCTCATCATAATCTTTTACAACTAGAGCGATATGGACTATTGATTGAACCATTTTCTCAACTCCTCCAGATTTGGGGCTTTCTTATTCATTCAAGCTATATTTTCACATATCATTCTTTGACCTTTATGCTCATCCTAATGCCTCCAATCGGAATGTTGTCTTTACTCAACAAAGACAATATCCTTATTTTACTATATTTCATGTAATTCTGTAATCATCTACAAACGTCTGCCGCCACGCTATCCTGCCCGTTCGTATAGCCATACATGCTGCCGATTTTTTGTTGGCAGCATGTTCTCATTATGCTATCGTTCCTCGTTAGTTAAATAAATTTGTTGTCTGTTTTTATTCAGTGTCTTCGTCGCTTTTGTACTCCAAAATATCACCTGGCTGACAATCCAAAGTCTTACATATCGCTTCTAATGTTGAAAAACGAACCGCCTTTGCTTTCCCATTTTTCAAAATAGAAAGATTCGCCATAGTAATTCCAACCCTCTCCGCTAGCTCCGTTACGCTCATTTTCCGTTTTGCTAACATCACATCAATATTGATGATAATCGCCATGTTATTCACCTCAGATCGTAAAATCATTTTCTGATTTTATATGTATAGCTTCCTGTAAAAGTCTTTGGAGAACAGCGGCAAAAACGGCGATCACCATAGAGGCGAAAATAATGACCAATCCCATTGGAATGAAACTTGGAGGGTCAACTCTCTTCCCCATGAGATAGTAAAGTGGCATACCTAGCAGGTACAAGGTACTAATTGTGATGGCACAGTATTTTATATTCT
Organism: Paenibacillus tabacirhizosphaerae; assembly: GCF_040812395.1. GTDB lineage: Bacteria > Bacillota > Bacilli > Paenibacillales > NBRC-103111 > Paenibacillus_E. Next base: position 24,351 of record NZ_JBFNXH010000003.1, read on the forward strand.
TTAAAGCCTTAACGGATAATTCTGAGAACGCTTGGTTTTTATCAATATAGCTTAAAAGTTTAAAAGTTTGATACAGAGCCAAGTAAAAAGGTATCGCTGCCGCGTACATATCGATTAAAACGAGAGATTTCATATAACCGATATCTGGATACAATTCTCCAGCAAAATTCCCGATCTTAGGCACTAAAAATATGCACAAAGCAAGAATTGGGATTCCAATAAGAATAACAGCTATCTTCAAAAAGAGTGTTGTTCCCCGTTTCATTAAGAGCACCTCGCTAATTTAATTATAAAATGACTTTAACACACGATTTATTGTTTTACAATAAATTAATATCGTTTTTCATTGTTAATGAAATATCCTTTTTATGTTAAGCAAAAAAATAAGAAGCATTTCTCATTACAAAGAAATGCTCCTACTATAAAATGTTAAATTTACAATTTCTTCAACAAAACTGCCCGATAGTTACTTCAGAGAAAATGTTATATGAGTGTTTTGGTCATTATAAAATCTATTTGTTCTTCATCACCCCTATAAAAAGAGTGTGCTCCTGTTGAACAAAGTCCATTTTTTTATTGTTTCTTCTGCCATTAAGCTTCGCCAACAACGGTGAATCGCTCGTTTTTATGCTGCGGGTTTTCAATCTCATCCAACAGAGCGATGGCATAGTCTGCATAGCTGATATAGCTCTGTCCTTGCGAGTTCGTCAACAGATGATCCTTGCCTTTTTGGTAAGCTCCGGTCCGTTTGCCTTGCGGATCGAAGAACGCAGATGGGGAAATGAATGTCCATTGGATACCCGTGCTTTGCTGCAGATCTTTCAAGTTCTCACCTTGATTTAAAGCAGTCGGCAAATATTCTTTGGGGAATTCAGGCGTATCCACGACGCGAATCGTTTTATCAGGATCTACATATAAGCTTCCAGCTCCGCCAACAACAAGCAGTCTAGTGTTAGGAGCTCCTTTCAACGCTTCAATAAGAACTTTCCCAGCTTCTACATGCTTATGTTCTTGTCCCGGCGCCGCTCCGAATGCATTCACAACGCCATCAAATGCGCTTAAATCCGCCGAAGTTAAGGCGAATACATCCTTTTCGATAACAGCAACTCTTTGATTATCGATCTTGGATGCGTCTCTTACGATCGCTGTAACCGAATGCCCTCTATCCAAAGACTCCTTCACAATGTTGTTTCCTGCTTTACCGCTTGCTCCAATAACAGCTATTTTCATTTGATATCCCTCCACTGAGTTTATATTATTTTCAATCTCGTCGTAATCAATATGATTACAACTTATCTCGATGTAATCATTATAGTTACAACTAGTATGAATTGTCAACCCTACTTTTTTTTAACCCCTGCATGCATTTTCAAGCTTACATTGGGGGAAAAGAAAGTAGATCAGCTACATGGAGGTGATCTACTTGTCAACCAGTATCTACTATTTGATTTTTTCCGTTATTTTAATCGCAGGAGTCTTATTCACAATTCTTATTGGAAAATCAAAGCCTAATCGAGACGGGAATCCGGAGTACGACAATAAAACTAGAGGCAATTGGTCCAGATTGACTTTGTTTTATGTGATCGCCATTGCACTAGGCATTCTCGCATTACTTGTTTACATCGTGAAAACGACTGCTCAGTAACTCAACATGGAGGAGTAAAATGGATCCAAAAAAAAGACACTACAGGAGAATGAATGATTCTCAGTAGTGTCTATCCTTTACAAATTAGTCATCCGTTGGCCTGGCATAGACGCCGCGGCCACCATTAACAAGCCTCTGGCTTCAGCTATCCTTGGTTTATTGTATGCGGTGCATGGTTACAACTTGTCAGGATTCGTTTCGTCATTCTTAAAGAAACGCAGATAGGCTCCATACCCTTCTGCCGCCAAATCATCGACTGGGATAAATCTTAGCGATGCGGAATTAATGCAATATCGAAGCCCGGAAGGCCCTGGTCCATCTGGAAATACATGTCCTAAATGAGAATCCGCTTCTTGGCTGCGCACTTCGGTACGAACCATGAAGTGGCTTGTATCCACCTTTTCCTTCACAGTGCCTTGAAATATCGGTTTCGTAAAGCTCGGCCAGCCGCAGCCTGAATCGAACTTGTCGTAAGAACTGAATAACGGCTCGCCCGACACGATATCCACATAAAGTCCTTCTTCATGTGAATCCCAGAATTCATTCGTAAAGGGACGCTCAGTCGCATTGTTTTGCGTAACTTCATACTGCAACGGAGTCAGCTTCTCTTTACGGGCTTCTCTATCTTTCGCTGTATTCCAGTGGCGTTCGATATAAGCATCGCGCCCAGAACCTTTGCGGTAAGCTTTATAGCGCAGCGGATTTTTGTGATGATAATCCTGATGATAGTCCTCAGCCGCGTAAAACGTCTCCGCAGGAACGATTTCCGTCACAATGGGACGGTCAAACCGTCCGCTTTGCGCCAAAGCTGCCTTAGATGCTTCGGCCTTCAATCTCTGCTCTTCGCTATGATAAAAGATCGCCGGGCGATACGATGAGCCACGGTCATGAAATTGCCCTCCGCTGTCGGTCGGATCGATTTGACGCCAAAAAATGTCTAATAACTTCTCATAGGGGAAGAGATCAGGGTCAAACTTGATTTGCACTGCCTCTGCATGGCCCGTCGTCTCCGAGCACACTTCCTTGTAGGTCGGATTCAAAGTATGGCCGCCGGTATATCCGGAAACCATGCCAAGGATTCCTGGCAGTTCCTCAAATGGAGTAACCATGCACCAAAAACAACCGCCAGCAAACGTTGCCAGCTCATAATCAACACGACCAGCTTGTTCAATCATCTCCTGCTCCACCTCTTTCTTCTTTCTTCCTTAACCTCTCTATGATACCAAAAGAATGGCATACAGCCAAAAAACACCGCTCAACAATGTGAACGGTGCTGCTGGTTCATCTTTTTTGACTTACAGCTTATTGAATACATCCGTTAGAACAGGAACGATTTGCGATTTACGCGAAACAACGCCCTTAAGTGTTGCTTTGTTATCAACCAGCTGCACGTTGTAGGCTTTCTCAACCGCATCTGATTTACGACCCAGCGCCAAGCCAACAGAGTCATTGTTCAAAATATCCGTTACAACGAACAGGAACAAGTCGAGGTTTTTCTCAGCGATATTAGCCGACAATGCAGCTTCGAGTTCCGGCTGCTTTACAAGTACTTCATTAACGTCAACCGCATTGACTTGTGCGATTTCCACTTTGTAACTGCCCATTTGGAATTCTTTGGCATCCAGCGTAATCAATTGCGCGATCGTTTTGTCGCTTAAATCCGCTCCTGCTTTCAGCATGTCCAAACCATAAGCTTCCGCGTTCACGCCGGCGATTTCTGCCAATTCGCGAGCTGCGGCAACATCTTGCTCTGTGCAAGTCGGGGACTTGAACAGCAAAGAATCCGAAATAATGGCGGAAAGCATCAAACCAGCAATAGCTTTATCAATGGCAATACCGTTTTCTTTGTACAATTTATTTAAAATAGTTGCTGTGCAACCTACAGGCTCTGCGCGGTAATAAAGCGGATGGCTGGTTTCGAAATTAGCAATACGGTGGTGATCGATAACTTCTACTACACGAACTTGATCAATGTCGCTAGCGCTTTGTTGGCGCTCAACGTGGTCTACCAAGATTACGTTTTTCACTTCATTAGCAACCGTTTCAACGAGGCGAGGCGCTTCAACTTTAAACGTATCCAGTGCAAATTGCGTTTCACCGTTAACAGCACCCAGACGGACTGGCTCTACGTTTTGACCTAGTTTGGTTTTCAATGCCGCGTAGGCAATCGCAGAACAAATTGAATCGGTGTCTGGATTTTTATGTCCGAAAATAAGTGTTTTTTCCATTTCAAAACTCCTTAATCGTTTTTATTGGCGAGAAGTATGAATCTCTAATAACGATTATACTAAATTATTCATGTAAATCCACTACTAAACCAAAAGCTTTAGTGTGATTAATTCGGTTTCTGCTTATTATACCCTCTCTCGCCATAAGGCTGGAGCTTTTCGAGCCATTTCGCTTCCAGCTTTTTGAGGGCATCCGCGGCGTCGAAATATCCGGTTTCCTTCACTTTAAGCACTTCCAACAGTTCGAAAACGAAAGCTTCTTTGCCGAAATCTTTCCAATCTTGCTGAAGCTCTTTGTTCAGATGGGTACCCATCTCGAGTGAAATTTGTTTCCCATTCATCGATTTTAGATTTTTAGTGCTGTCGACCCATACTTTATCGTTTTTCGTATTCCGAATTTGATAAATGCCTGCCTCTGTTTTTATTTCTTTATATAGTTGTTGTAATTCTTGTCTGCGATTCATTGCGCTCTTCTCCTTATTATTCATGTTATCATCCCATCAACCAATACTCGCTGCCGTCTTCTTTTCTGTCCAGGAAGCCGTACTCAATCAAATATCGTCGCAGCGTGACAAAATCGTGATACGCTTCTTTCAATATCTCATTAATTTCCTTCTCGCTATATAGGCGATCCGCTTCGAAACGCTTGGCAATCTCACGCAAGACCACGAGTTTATGCTTTTCCTGCAGTGAGAAAGTGGTCAGAGACCCCGTCACGCCCTCAGGGAAATATTTTTGGACGATTTTCTCATACTCTTCCTGGGTAACATTGTATCGTTCGTCGACCATTGTGGCTGTTTTGTGAATGTCCACGAAAGTTGGCGCATGCTGGTCCTTCTCCTTCAACAATTCCATCATAGCCAGGAATACTTTGGACTGGCGCTCTTTTTCTTTCAAGCCAAAACGATGGTTGCGAATCGTTGATGCGCTCCCGATAGCTAATTCTTTTTGAACCTCAGCATCGTTCTTTCCTTCATAAAAAAGTTTCAACAAGCTGTTCTGGTGCTCTGTAAGACCTGTCAGCTTTTTGTTCAGCCCGATTAAGTAGTGAAAAACAGACCCATGCTTCGCCTGAATATGATGCTTCATGTATCGTTCAGCCTCATAATAGATGCTATCTTCTGGATAAATAAGGCCAATCTCTGTTCGCTTGCCGCAAAGCAGGCACGTATAATAATTCCCCTCTTGCACATATCCTTGTTTCAACTCATCCAAACTCGCATTCCAAAACCCATCAGTTACTTCCATTTTCAAACACATCCTAATGTTGTTTATTATATAATAGATATATTATTACATCGTTTGTTTAATTGTCAATTCCAACTTCACAGCAAACAACCCCAGTTTCATTGGGGGCAAGAATGAGTGCTATCTTTGCTTGCGGGAGCTGCGCTTGCACGTGATAGGAAATTCAGATTTTTGCCATTCCAGGAACTCTACTTGCTGCTCACGAGGCATCTCAGAGGCCAGATTTTTTCGAGCCACGCTGATTGGGTGAATAGTTTCCCGACTTCAGCGTAGAGTTCGTTGATCTGATTTTCATTTTTCATTTTAGTGATGCCTTCGCGATCATCGACATTCAACTGGGGAAGATTATGAATTACTTTCAGAATTTCCAGTACAACACATGCTTTTTCATCAGGTATGAATTTCCTTCACTTGGTTGACATACAACTAAGAAACTCCTTTTTTTGCTGCCTAGTTTCCATCTAGTATTATAAAGAGCCCATTAATATCCCTCGAACACAGTCAAATAACTGAGATATTTTTTTGAATTTCTCAATTCCACAATATACAAAAAAAATCAGATCACGCTATGATAGTTACAATTAGTATCAAGGAGGCGGTTTTGTGGAGAAAGGCAATGACAAAAGTGTATCGAGAAGGAAATTAGCTGGTAATAAAGTACTTCAGCCTGCTGCTGCTCAATCATCTAGTCAAACAACCATTAATGTTAAAGACCACGGTGCAATTGGAGACGGCGTGCATGACGATACTACAAACATACAAAATGCATTTAATACAATTATATCGGGTGGGACAATCTTTGCACCTGCAGGAACTTATTTGATTAATGGTACCATCCGTGTAAATGGTAAGAATATCATTTTTTCCTGTGATGGTAAGGTAGAATTCATAGGAACTGGCAGCTTCAATTTTGACAGTCAGCTTTCAAGTTCGGTCAATGCGAATAACCTAGATGATGGTAGTAATATTGTAACATCAACTATTTCCGTTGTAGAAGGGGATTATGTCCAGATAGCAGGTGATATTTCCCACTCCGATTATTCTCCCTCAAGATATACATACTTAAAATTCGTTGCGAAAGTTGAGGAAGTTGCTTCTGGCGTTATTAAATTAGACAGACAGATTAAGTACAACTTAACTGCTGTTACTATTTCGAAAATAAATCTACCCTATCATCTATCTATCCAAGATAACATATTTTTTAATGGGGTCGGGCTTACTGTAGCTCATGCCGTTGGTGGCAAGTATAGAATAAATGTAACCGGATCAATAGCAGGAACTTCTGCGAGCGGTGTATATTTTAATCAATGCTGTGATTTCGTTGTCAATTTTAAGAGCATAAAATTTGCTGCAGTTTTTGGAATGGTAATGAATGATTGTAATAATTTCGAAGCAGCAATTATAGCAACGAGAACAGGTTTGTCCGATGGGACAGGATCAAAAGCGTTTCGTGCTAATGGTATACAACACGCAAGGATTAAAGCTATATATACGGATTCACCAGACCGAGATAGTACGATTTTTGCGGCAAGGAACCTCACTTATGACGTAAAATCGATAGCTGGTGGTCGATATTACAGAGAAAACAATATTAGTACAGGTAATCGGCTCGAATCAGTTCAATTCTCGGAGAGTGACGATATTCATGTCATCGCAGAGATGCTTAATTGTGATGATCAAGCTGTAGAGTTTTTAAATGTAACCAATTCTACAATTACTGCAAAACGACTTCATACCCTATCTGGGGCATCGGAGGCACCGATTGTCCTTAAAGAAACTTGTAGTCACATTACTATCCCTAATCCAGTCATCAGGTCAAATAGTCCGTATGGTATTAAACTAGAGTGCCCATCAGGGCTTAACACGATCAAAATTATCAATGCTGACATTGAAAACTCCCTTGCAAGAGGCTCTGGAATTTATATTCGCGATAGTTTAATTGAATATGATTTAAATACCAAAATTATCGGTGGCCATATTAAAGCTGAAAACCCTATTGTTATTAGCGCAATGCATAATGGAGTTCTAATCAAGGATACAATCGTAGAAACTACATTTGGACATGCTATTCAAGGATTGGCCGACTACATGACTGTGGATGGTGTAGTCGCACTAGGTTGTGATGGCACAACTGTACGCGCTGTAGTATCATCTGGTGAACACGATCAGGTCACGAATGTTGTATCAGATGGTGTGATTTACATTAGAGAACAAGCTAAATATAAATTCTCTTTGTATCGTTATACAAACAACAGAGTTCCGCAAATTTTTATAGAAAATGAGTATATTTTTTATATCAAAAATGGTTTGTACTACGTTTCTGGTGAGCCAACATTATATACATTTGAAAATGATACGATATTGTATCCAGCGAATATGCAAACAGGGGGGATTTTCTGTTACATTTGTACTACAGGAGGTAGTAAATATGCGAATTGGGTAACTAATACAAGCTACCTTCTAGGGCAACGTGTAAACAATGCAGGGAATGTGTATGAATGCATAACAGCAGGTACATCTGGTGAAAGCGCTCCAACCGGAGATGGAAGCAGTTACATTGATGGCATTGATGGAGTAACTTGGAAATTCGTTTCATCATATATCCAATATACCTTTTCAACCCGCAATTAAAATCATATAAAATAAACAATTTTTAAAAAAAGCGGCGCTCCATTTACTGAGCATCGCTTTTTTTATAGATTGTTTATATTTTTTTCTCAAAACATAAGCTGCTCTTCGTATCGATGTATTCTCCGAACGGTTCGATCGGATAATAGCCATATTTGGCATACAGCCCGATCGCTTCATGCTGCGGAGCGCCTGTTTCTAGCCGAACAATGTCATATCCCGTTTCTTTGGCATGCTGTTCAAGGAAAGCTAGTATTTGTGAGGCAATTCCGCGATTCCGATACGCAGGATCGACAAAAAATCGTTTCAGCTCGGTGATCTCCTGATCATAGGGCCTCAAAGCGCCGCAGCCTACAGGGACTTCGCCTTCGTACGCAACTGCGAAAGTGATTTCTTCTACGGAGGGGTCGTTGAAGTCTACGAAATGAATTTCTTCTATCGGGTATATTTCTTTCAGATAGTGATCCAGCTTAGCAATTAATCCATGCAAGGAAGAATTGGTGTGGCTTACGAGTTTAATCTCAATACTCATTGTCGATTGACGCCTCCGTAACTTAAATTGTTATCGTACGTATGGGACTTGGAAGTGCTTTCGGTTCCTTGGGATAGCCCAAGGATGCATTAATGAATCTGCACTTGTGCTCGACGTAATCCATCCGCTCATGCAGATGTCCGAAGCACCATATTTTATTAGCCAACTGGCTAGTGTAAGATGAGCCGTCAAAGTAATAAAAGCTCGTTGCCAAGTCCAGCTCCCTCCCCTCAGGCACCCTGCTCCAATCCGGTGAGACATGGGTCAGGATGACTTGAGAAGCGGAGATAATCTTGTCCAGCTTCGCTTTTTCTTTTCGAAACATATCCAGCGTCAATCGAGGTTTGCCGCGAATTCGAGAATAGTCATTGGATACTTTCATCCAATGTTTGAATAGATGATCCTGACTGGACCTCAGTACTTGAATGCCATATTGCAAATCATACCACATGCCGCATCCGCCATAGATGACGCCATCCAGCACGATGATATCCCCATCCAAGTAAGTAACCCCGGGGAGTTGGCGAGCAAGCTGCTTCATTTCTTTCATGCGATCCATGGAGTCACGTATACTGCCGTCCATCAAAGCTGCCTTGTCCAAATAATAATCATGATTACCCATCACGATTAGAATATTGGCGTAATGTTCCTTCAGCTGCTTAAGGAAGATGTAATTCATCTTATTGCTGTGTCCCAGATCCCCTGCAATGAGCAGCGTGTTCGATCCCGTCTCAGGCAAAATCTTTCCGATGAATTTCTTAATTTTCCTTTGCAGACTCCATAAGCTGCCTGTCTGTTTAACCCAAAAATCAAGATGAATATCGGAAATAAGGTCGAATTGTGCCATGTAATCCCTCTTTGTTAGCTACTATACTGTGAGTTTACACCAATATGATGCGTTGTTCCAATAACAAATTTCTTGCCCTTGACTTGAAAGCCTCGTAGCCCTGTACTATACTTTGGGCAAATACAATGAACGAGGAGATCATACAAATGGATCGCCCAACCCACACAACCTATGAAATCGCGCAAGTTTGTTTGTTAGCCGGCAAAATCATGCTGGAAAACGGAGGCGAAACCTACCGCGTTGAAGATACGATGACCCGCGTGGCCTCGGCATTCGGCATTCCAAATGCGCATAGCTACGTTACGCCAACCGGGATTATCTTTTCCATCGATGGGCCTGAGCAAGCCACCCGCTTGATTCGGATATCCGAGCGCTCAACAGACTTGCACAAAGTGACAGGCGTGAACGCCGTTTCCCGACAAATTAGCCAAGGTGAACTCACTGTGCCTGAAGCCTTTCGCCTATTGGAGCAAATCGATTCAGCCAGCCCCGGTTATCCGGGATGGATCAAAATCATTGCTGCATCGGCTGCAAGCGGTTGCTTCCTCATCATGTTTGACGGAACCTGGCATGACTTCATACCTGCTCTGCTAACCGGTGGCGCCGGCCTGGCATTTCTTAACTATTTCCATCGGCTTGTTCCGATCAAATTTTTCTCAGAATTTCTTGCTTCTCTCCTCATTGGAAGTATAGCTGTTCTGTTTCTGAAAATGGGGATTGGTCATGATCTGGATAAAATCATCATTGGCTCCGTTATGCCTTTAGTTCCAGGGCTTCTCATAACCAACGCGGTTCGGGACCTCATGGCCGGGCATTTCGTATCCGGACTTTCAAAGGGAGCAGAGGCGTTTCTAACCGCTTTTGCGATAGGCGCAGGGATAGCTTTCGTCCTTTCCTTATTTGAGGGGAGGGGAATACTGTGATGATAGAACAGCTTCTGACAAGCTTTATCGCTTCGGGTGCGTTTGCCATCCTCTTCAATGTCCCCAAACGCACATTATTTCAATGTGGATTTGTAGGCATGCTGGGTTGGTTTCTCTATCTCTCTTTTTTGCAATTTTCCGTAAATGCCATCATGGCAACCTTAATTGCTTCTTTTGTTGTGACCGTAACCAGCCAAATTTTTGCTAAGGTATACAAAACACCGATTATCGTATTCAGCGTTTCAGGCATCATCCCGTTAGTCCCTGGCGGTTTAGCTTATGACGCAATGCGAAACATCGTTGAAAATCATTATGACGTAGCTGTGCAACTCGCCGTGAAAGCGTTTATGCTATCGGGTGCTATCGCAATTGGCCTTGTTTTCTCTGAAGTGATTAATCATGTAATCCGAAGGCTGAGATTGTAGCTATAGATAAGACAATCTTAATAGCTAATACCTATATAAATAATCAGTTTTAGGTGTCGTGCATACGAGAAAAGTCTTACATATATTTTTCCAAATAGGATTGTCTATAAGCCGAATCCCACTCCATGGAGGCATCGATCTGGTGGGCGCTCATCGCCACCAATCGGCCTTTTTCGTATATGCAATGATGATCGTAAGGGACCGAATCCTTTAAGGCGATATCTAAACATTTAGGTAGATTAGTCGCTATGCCCAAGTTCTCATCATGCATAATCCAATCGATGTGCTTCCAATCCAAAATGCCTTCATTCATCCGAAGGGGCGTCGCAAATTCAAGATGGCTATCGACTTGCGCCACATATAAGTACATCCCGCCAAAACCTGCCCCATCCACTCGCCAAGTCACAAGACCTTTAAAGTGCAAAACATAAGCTGAAATACCCGTCTCCTCGCCTATTTCACGTTCCATGGACGTTCTGGGTTGCTCGCCTTGCTCCACTTTGCCGCCGATGCCATTCCAGCATCCCATCCAGCTTGGTTTATCCCGATTAAGCAGCAAAATTTCATTATTTCGCCGGACAAAACAAATATTATATGTAATGAGCATCTTCAATTCCCTTTACCATAGACTTGGCTTTGCGACCATAAACCACATCATCGACAGTGTAATTAACACGTACCAAATCAATGCATTCCGCAGTTTGTTGACAAGCAAGTTACGATCCTCATGCGGTGCTCGAAGCTGGCGAAGCAGCGGTGAGAAAGCGCGAGCGATAAAATAGAGCGAAGCGACCATGATGAGAACGGTAAGTACGATCCATGATGTTTTCCATGTCCATGAGGTGATCCAAGTTAGAATAATGCCCGTGGCAACAAGTACATGGCCGGCATGTTTAGTGAGGCGAACAGTAATCCGGAAAGGTTCCAAATAGTCGGGAAGCTGATCGAAAGGGGCATTGCGAATTTTAGTTAATAGAGGAAATAAAACAAAATAAGGGCCAATACTTAGTACCACGCTAAAAATATGAAGATATAAAAGCAGTACATACCAAGACAACACCATCATCCATTCTGTAGGGTAGTGGAATTACAAAACAGTGCAGATCCGTAGACCCGCACTGTTCGCTTCCCAAATGATTATTCTGCAAGTTGGAATTCATGCACCCATACTTTCATTTGCGGCAGCCAAGGCATGCCTGGGTGAATAGCCAGAATGCTCTCTTTGTACTCATCAACGGTTTGATGACCTTCCGCTTTCGCATCTTGCTCGGTCAAATCGCCCAACGCTTGTTGATACACCTTCGTTACGGTGTACGATTTTCCTTGCAGCTCCATCTTTTCACCGATGTCTGCATAACGCCCATTGCGTCTGCAAGCTGTTTTTTCACCAGCTAGGACTTTATCTACTTCAGCTTCTTTCGTAACCAAACGGTCAATGGTACAAGTTTTTGGTGGCAGTGTTGTTTCGCTCATTGTATTCCCTCCTTTTTACATTTTTATATTATAGCGAATGAAATGTCCTTTGTCGATTTGGCGGCTATTCGCGAAGCGCTTCTTTCAATTTCGTTGACATCGTGTCGAGAGAACTGGACGAAAGTCGCTTGGCGCCGCGCAGCTTGGCAAGCTCTTGCTTTAATTTCGCATTCTCTTCTTTAAGCCTCTCGATCTCTTTCTTAAGCTCTTCATCATTCATCGCTTGATCCCCAATCCAACATGTGGCAGCTATTTGATCAGTATTCTATACAGTAAAGGCGGCCGGTTTCTTCCCAAATCTCTCCAGGTTCCAAAGACACTAGACCGATTTGTTCCGCGGGAAGATTCACATTTGGCGCATTCACCAAATTCATTTGCGGCTCCGGACAGAAGAAGCCTTCCGTAGCCTCATTGTTCCAGATCATCCACTGTTTATAGGACGTGCCTACATCATATACCAATTTTACACCCACGCGGGAATCTGTCAATTCCATATAGTTGCGTCCATTTTGCGGAGCTGTCGTATAGTGGTTGTCCATCGAGCCGAAGAACGGGTACAGCCCGCCTGCTTTCATCTTTTCTTCCTCAGCAGTCAGCGCTTGGAATTCACCGGTAGGCAGCATCCGCTCGTTGAGCTGCCAGCGATTCCCGATTGTCATTTTGAATGTATAGTCCGACGCTTGGCTGGCAGGAACAAAAGGCGCATTAATAGCCGTATGGAACGCTAGTAAACATGGCATCGCAGTGTTGCCTTCATTATGGATACTAATGTGTTGGTGTAAACCATTAAGCCCAAGTGTATAGGTCAGACGAAGTGTGAACTCATGCGGAAGATAAGCATGAACGGAATGCCCTTCTTTTACTTTCAGCGCAAGTGTCACACGGCTCTCATTCTCGTCGGCTGCGAACTTCTCAACCGCCCATGGAATATTGTGCACAAACCCATGTAGATGATTGCCAGTTTTTTCTTCATTAACCGGAAACTCATAGACGCTTCCCTTCCATGGAAATTTCCCGTCTTCATAACGATTTGGCGGGAAAAGCACCGGAATTCCATGAATGATCGGACGCTCTTTAAACGATTCCATTTCATCCGGAGTAGGTTCATGCAAGAAACGGTAATTCTTTTCTATATCCCTGAATGCAATCAGATTCGCCCCAATTTCCGGCAAAACCGCTGCTTCGTAACGGCCCGCTTGCAGCCAAATGGCTTGTTCCCCTTGATACGTGCCTGCGTAAGCTTTTGTTGTCATCTCAAAGTTCCCTCCAAGTCAATGCCCGCCAACGGGCAGCTTCATTCGAATTTACTTTAATTCATTTATTAAACTAATGTCAATGGACGAAAGTAGCCCACGCATCGACAAATGTGACTTTCTAGCGGCACAAGTAACATGCTAAAAGACCGTCATCCGAATATCGGATGAACGGCCTCCTTGTGAAATCTTAGCGTCTCCAAGCCACTTCGCCTAAACGAAGTTCGTTGCGGAACTGCAGAAGCGATGTGTTTTTATTAATAATCACACATTCCACACCAGCTAGTTCAGCCCAGTCTACCAATTGTTCTGATCTCACGTTGTAGGAGAACACCGTATGATGAGCGCCTCCAGCATAGATCCAAGCCTCTGCTGAATCGCGCAGGGATGGCTCAGGCTTCCAAAGAACGCGTGCCACAGGCAGTTTAGGCATCGCTTTGGCCGGCTGCACCGCATCGACTTCATTGATCAAGAGGCGAAAGCGGTTGCCCATATCAATGAGCGAAGCGTTCACAGCTGCGCCGGACGCGCCATCGAACACAAGCCGTGCCGGATCGGCCTTGCCGCCAATACCGAGCGGATGCACTTCGATTTTCGGACGCGTAGCCGCAATCGTTGGACAAATCTCCAACATATGCGCGCCGAGAACAAGCTCATTCCCTGGTTCCATATGGTACGTGTAATCTTCCATAAAAGAGGTTCCTTTATTTCCTGCGATGATCTTCATCACGCGCGTGAGTGCCGCCGTTTTCCAGTCCCCTTCGCCGCCGAAGCCGTAGCCTTGCTCCATAAGGCGCTGAACCGCAAGACCAGGAAGCTGCTTCAAGCCATGCAAATCTTCGAAGGACGTCGTGAAAGCACCGAAGCCGCCGTCTTGAAGAAAGTCTTTCAAACCTAGCTCGATACGGGCTTGTTCACGAATCGCATCACGGATAGGCCCTGCCGAACGCCCTTCAGCTGTAATATCGTACAATTCGTTATATTCATCCATCAATTGATCAACTTCCGCTTCAGAGATGTCCCCTACGCGTTGAACGAGATCGCCCACTCCATATCCATTGATCGACCAGCCGAATTTAATCTGCGCTTCCACTTTATCGCCTTCAGTTACGGCAACTTCACGCATGTTGTCGCCGAAACGTGCGACTTTCAAACTACGTCCCTCGGTGAACGCCACAGCCGTGCGCATCCATCCAGCAATGCGGCTCAGGACGGCTGGGTCTTCCCAGTAGCCGACAACCACTTTGCGAGATATGCCCATTCTTGCGCCGATAAATCCATACTCCCGGTCGCCATGCGCCGCTTGGTTAAGATTCATAAAGTCCATATCAATGGTGTCCCAAGGGATATCGCGATTGAATTGCGTATGAAGATGAAGCAGCGGTTTGCGAAGCTCGGAAAGACCCGCGATCCACATTTTTGCAGGTGAGAAGGTATGCATCCAAGTAATCAAACCTGCGCAGTTGTCATCGGCGTTAGCTTCAATGCAGAGTCTGCGGATGGCATCCGGCGTCGTCAACACAGGTTTGAAAATCAGCTTGCTCGGAATCGACGGGGCACGATCAATGCCTTCCGTAATTTGCTGTGAGTGCGCTTCTACTTGAAGCAAGGTTTCTGGACCATAAAGATGTTGGCTTCCTGTAACGAACCAAAACACTTTTTCAGATAATCGGGTCATGGCGTACGCCTCCTGTATATGAACAAAAATAACGTCAAATTAATGGCGAGCTTCCTCGCGAATCGAACGAAGACGCTTCATCACGTCATTCTCGCCGCGTCCGAAATAATCGTGCAGCTTGCTGTATTCTTGGTACAGCTGTTCATAAACCGCAACGTTCTCCGGAATCGGTTTGAACGTTTCTTTCCGCACGCGCGCCATCTTCTGCGCCGCATCCACAATGCTGTCGTAGCCGCCTTTGGAGGCGCCTGCCGCTACAGCCCCGAACATCGCCGCGCCGAGGGCAGGCGTTTGCTTCGAATCGGCGATTTTGATTTCGCGATTCGTAACGTCTGCGTAAATCTGCATAAGCAGGCGATTTTTTTGCGGAAGTCCGCCGCAAGCGTAAAGCTCATCGACTTTAACGCCATTATGATGGAAGGCGTCGACGATTTTCCGCGTTCCGAATGCGGTTGCTTCCAGCAGCGTCCGGTAAATCTCTTCCGGCTTCGTCAGCAACGAATAGCCAATAATCAAACCATTCAGCTCCGTATCGACGAGCACCGAACGATTGCCGTTCCACCAATCCAGCGCGAGAAGACCTGTCTCGCCAGGTTTGTAAGCGGATGCATGACGTTCCAGCCACTCGTGCACATTCACACCTTCCTGCTCCGCCGCTTGCTGTACATAAGCAGGAACACCTTGCTCAACATACCAGGCGAAAATATCGCCGACTGCCGACTGACCCGCTTCATAGCCCAAATACCCAGGGATGATACCGTCCTCTACAACACCGCACATGCCCTCAACTTCTTTTTCTTCTGTGCCAAGCAGCATGTGACAAATGGAAGTCCCCATCGCCATGACCAGTTTCCCCGGAGAGACCACGCCCACGCCAGGCACGGCAGCATGCGCATCAACGTTACCAACCGCAATCGCAGTGCCAGCCACTAGTCCCATCATCTTCGCCATCGGCTCTGTGAGTTCTCCGGCTTTCGTTCCAAGCGCAACAACATCGCCGCGCAGTTTCGTTTCAATTACATCCTCAAGCCGAGGATCCAATGCTTTGAAAAACGCTTTGCTCGGATAACCTTCCTGCTTGTGCCAGATTGATTTATAGCCCGCTGTACAACTGTTACGTACAACCTCTCCGATCATTTGTGAAACAACCCAGTCTGTCGCTTCCAGAAAGCGATCCGCTTGATCGTAAATGTCCGGCGCTTCATTCAAGATTTGCCAAACCTTGGCGATCATCCATTCGGAAGAAATTTTGCCGCCATACCGTGGAAGGAACGCTTCCCCTCTTGCTGCTGCAATTTCATTAATGAGATTCGCTTCATCCTGCGCAGCGTGATGCTTCCAAAGCTTCACCCAACTATGCGGATTATCTTTCAGCTCAGATTGAAAACAAAGCGGTTGGCCTTGTTCATCAATCGGAAGCATCGTACACGCTGTGAAATCAATACCAAGACCGATTACGTCTGCAGGATTCACGCCTGAAGCTTGCATGACAGCAGGAACGGATCGCGTGAGCACATCGATATAATCCTGAGGATGCTGCAAAGCCCAGTCGTATTCAAGCTTAATTCCGGAAACAGGCAGCTTTTCATCAATTACATTGTGTGGGTAAGGGGTTACATGGTCAGCAACTTCGGTACCGTCGCTCAAATCGACGAGCACCGCACGACCAGACTCCGTTCCATAGTCAACGCCAATGGCATATTTTTTGGACATGGGAAGCCTCCTTTATCGTTTCTACCCACAGTATAGCACTTGTACATACAAGTTGGCTAGTGTAATTTTACATCCTCAAATTCGCTGGGTAGAATCACGTATAATAAGTTCCGGTTTATACACCTTGCCCTCCAGCAGACTCGATTTATTTTCGATCATATCGATTAAAAGCTCCGCCGCATCGGCTCCGAGCGCTGTTTTCGGATGGGTAAGTGTCGTTAATTTCACCTCAGTCGCAGTAGCAAGCGAGGAATCATCGAATCCGACCAAAGAAACGTCCTGAGGGACCTGCAACCCTAATGTACGTACAGCTTCAAGTAAGTGAACGGCCAATTCATCATTATAACAAACGAAAGCCGTCGGTCTTGCTTCCTCATCTTGCCCCAACATCGTTATAGTGCTTGCATAAGGCTTATCTTTCTTTTCTTCCGTCGTATAATGAATAACAAAATCAGGGGACAGCGGAATTTGCTTGTCGCGGTGCGCACGGATAAAGCCCTTCAGCCGATTGACGCCCTGCAGATCATCCGTCTTGAAAAAACCGGCAATCCGGCGGTGCCCAAGCTCGATTAAATGCTGCGCAGCCAAATAGCCGCCCTCCTCATCATCCACGAGCAACGAGGGACAATTCATTTCCGGGTAACGTTCATTGATCATCAAATAAGGAATATTTTGATAGTCCAGCGATAAATAATAGCTTAAATTCGGATTGCCTTCCGCACTTTTAGTCGGTTCAATGATAAGTCCGCTCAAGGGCTGGCTCATCATCATATGGAGACTTTCCTTCTCTTTTTCCTTATCGTTATCTGTGCTGGAGAGCAGCAGCCTGTATCCTCTGCTTCGCAAAGCCGCTTCAGCGCCGCGAACGATATGCGGAAATATATAATCTGATATATAAGTTGTCAGGATCCCGATGATTTGAACATCTCGGCCTTTTTGAGTTTGGGGTGTCGAAACGAACGTACCCTTTCCTTGGACGCGGTAGAGCCAGCCTTCTTGCTCAAGCTCACCAAACGTTTGACGAACCGTCTGCCGACTCATTTGAAATTGCTCCGCGATTTCATTTTCTGACGGCATTTGATCGTCAGGTTTCAACTTACCGGCATGGAGCCATGATAAAATCTCCTGTTTTAGCTGCAAGTACTTGGGCATTTGCTTTTCTTTCATGATTCACCTCGGGCTTCTGATTCTGTAGGTATTATAGCATTCGACTAACTTGTATGTACATATTTTTGGCGATCCCATTCGCTCAGAGAGGTCGGTAATATCTTCATCCGTAGAGAATTGTGGGTCAAGGGATCTAGTAAATCAAGATCTGACTAAACACGCAACAAAAACCCGTGACTTCACGGGCTCAGCTGTTTTTTTCTAGCTATGATGGCTTGGTAATCGACGGTCATGCCTGCCATAGGAAGAAGATCAAACTGTTCAACCTCGAACATCTCGCTAACGATTCGCAATAGGTGTTCATTCTCATAAAAAGCGAAAAAACGTTGTGGCCGATAACTGTCTTCCTCCCAAATGCCTTCGCTCTCGTATCCGCCATATATGCCCAAATAGATGAATCCTTCCGGCTTCAATACGCGATCTATTTGCACCAGTACCTGATTCAAGCTGGTTTTCGGTACATGAAGCAGAGCATTCATCGTCCAAATCGCATCATAGGAGACAGGTTCCAGCTCTAATTGGAAAAAATCCATGGCAAACGCTTCAAGCCCTTTCCCCTGGCAAATGCGCACCATTTCCTCAGAAAGATCGATACAAGTAACGTCACAACCATTCTTCTGTAAATACGCCGCTTGATGTCCAGGACCGCTCCCGAGATCCAAAATCTTCTTCCCCTGATCGCCAGTTCGCAGTCTGCTCAGAAAGCGATCCATTTCCGATACTTTCCACAGTTCAACTTCACTTCTATCCCTCTGCTCTGCTTGTTGGTCATAGCTTTTTTTTAGAATTTGTTTGACTTGTGTGTCCAAGGGCACCTCTCCTCTTAACAGGATTGAATGCTAGAGTGTCTTCTCAGCAGCCTCAACCAACTGATCGAAATATTCGTCTTCTTCCAATAACTCTTCAACCGCTTCAATATCTTCCTCTTTACCCGATTCTTTGGAAAAATTCAAAGCATAGCTCCAATCTTTACGCGTTTTGCTTTGCAGGGTGATTTCGTAAGGGAGTGGATGTCCTTCTACAGTAAACTCTACATGCCCTAAATAACCATCTTCTTTGCTGTACTCCATAGCGGCTTTGATAACTTCAATCATGTTCATCTTCCTTTTCATCTAGTTTATTGCCTATCAAATCCCTATTTTTCAGCCAACTCCATATCGCACTCATCGTTAGCTGCAAGTTGCTTGTTCCATTCAACACATAAGGGTCATGGTCTCTAAAATAGTCTGCATGTCCTCCCACAATGGACAATGTCTCTCGATAGACGGGTGCAAATTTCAAGCTATTCCAACGCAAGCCGCCAAAACGGCTTCGCTCCCAACCTCCCCAGGAGCCGATAAGAGGAACAGGATCTATCGATCTTCCTAACGGATTAACACCCCTCAGGTAAAGAACTTTCTCTTGTAACGAGACAGGAACAGTGCATCTGGGAGATCCGATTTGGACGACGCCGATGATCTGACTTCCCGCTTGTTGCAACTGCTCGGCAGCTTGGACTGAAGCCACAGCTCCTCCGCTATGTCCGATCAGGAGCAGGCGATCTTCGGGTAAGCGTTCCTGAGAGATCACATTAAATAATCTCTTCCCTCCATATCGGGAACGTCTCGGACGAGTTGCAAACCAAATATCGCTTCCGATTTCATGCAACTGCAACCGGCCTTTTCTTGTCCAATCTCCATAAGGAAATTGCACAACCACCTCAGGACTCCAACCCGCTCCTTCAAAACGTCTTGCCAATTCACTTTCAAACACGTGTAAAAAGTTAGGGGCCGTTGCATAGCCAGCAGATATGTATATGAAAATTCGCTCTTTCACTAGCGGCTTCATGATTGGCCTCTAATCCTCTCTACGGTATACATTTATGTGCGCGGCTTTGCTCGATGGGTTGGTAACGCAGCCATAGGATCTTCCGGCCAGTAGTGTTTGGGGTAACGGCCTTTCAGATCTTTCTTGACTTCAAAATACGCATTGCGCCAAAAGCTGGCCAAATCTTTCGTCACCTGAACGGGACGCTGGGCTGGCGAAAGCAAGTGAAGAGTTAGCGGCACTCTACCCCTAGCAATTCGAGGCGTTTCTGCCAGGCCGAACATTTCTTGCAATCTCACAGACAATGTAGGTGACTCGCTATTGCTATAGTCAATCGGGATTCGTGATCCGCTTGGCACTTGCATATGTGTAGGCGCCATTTCGTCCAGCCATCTCCGCTGCTCCCAGCTCAGCATTTCTTCAATAATATCAGCTAGCTTAAGACGCTGGAGATCCCCTCTGCTCTTCATGCCATACAGGTGGGGACCCAGCCAATCTTCCAACCCCGCAAGCAATGCGGATTCACTCATATCCGGCCAAGTGCCGTCAAACCAATTCAAAAATGAGATGCGCTGCTGAAGCTGCCTGCTGCTGCGAGACCACGGCAGCACTTCCAACGATTCTGCCCTTATTCCCACTATCAGTGCTTCCAGCAACTGTTCAGGCGGCGGCTCCCCCAGTACGCCTTCTTTTAGCGTCAAGGCCCCAAGCCTCACTCGTTGTCTGGCTTTGACAGATTGGGTCTCGTGATCCCACTTAACCTCTTGCTCCCTTGTCAACCGATCTTCAAATATGCGCAGTAGCTCATCTTCCTGAACGGGAGCAGCCAGATACACCCGGCTGTCAACGCCGTGATCATCCAGTTCTGCTGCTGCGAGGTATCGCTCGTTCGAAAGTGTTTGCAGCTCCGGCAGCACGGCTCCTCGCCCGCTGCTGAGCAGGAAACGTCCGGTCGATCGCCGCTGTGCGATACGATCGGGGTAGGCGAACGCGAGCAGCAAACCGCTCGCGTCTGCCTTTTCCTTACCGCTCGGCCGAATGCCGAGCGAGATCTGCAGCGCCTTGGCTTCGGCCGCAATGCGGCTGCACAAGACAAGGTCAACGCCCTCGCGCTGCTCCTGCCCGGCAGCGTGCCAGAGCACTTCGATGCGGGTGCGCACATCCGCATCGCGATCCTTCGCAGCGCGCATGAAATCGCGCTCGCTCAGCATCACGGCGAGCTCGCACGCCATCGCGCCTAGCTCAAGCGGCATGGCTTGCAGCACCATGTGCGCAAGCCTCGGGTGCAGGCCCAGCTCCGCAATGCGCCTGCCGTGCGGCGTAAGGCCGCCGTCTTCGCGCAGCGCGCCGAGCTGCACAAGCAGTTCCCGCGCCTGCTGGTAAGCAGCAGCAGGCGGCGGGTCGAGCCAGACCAGCGCAGCGGGGTCCGTCACCCCCCAGGCGGCCAGCTCCAGCGCCAGCGACGCGAGATCCGCTTCGCGGATCTCCGGCGTGCCGCTCGCCGGCAGCTGCCGCTGCTCTTGCTCGGTCCACAGGCGGTAGCACACGCCTGGACCGAGCCGGCCAGCCCGGCCTCTGCGCTGATCCGCAGAGGCCGCTGAAACGGGCACTGTCGTTAGGCGCGACATGCCCGTTCGGGGCGAGAACCGCGGAACACGCATGAGCCCGCTGTCGATAACGACGGTGACCCCTTCTACAGTCAAGCTCGTTTCTGCAATGGAAGTCGCTAAAACGACTTTCCGCATGCCTGGCGGGCAGGCAGTTAAGGCCTGATCTTGAGCTTCCTGAGCAAGATTCCCATAAAGCGGCGCGATTCCCACGTCTTTACTGACCTGAGCACGAAGAGCAGCTTCGACACGACGAATTTCTGCCGCACCAGGCAAGAAAACAAGCAAACTGCCTTCATGATGCTGAAGAGCATGCTGGATGCTTTTCACAACAGCAGGCTCTATTTTCCCCTCCACCTTGCGATCAAGATAGTGTGTGGCTACCGGGAAGGCTCGCCCTTCGCTGTAAATAACCGGTGCATCATCCAGCACAGCCGCAACAGGCTTGGCCTCAAGGGTTGCAGACATCACAACAATGCGCAAATCTTCTCGGAGCAGGGTTTGGCTTTGCCTACATAAGGCGAGTCCCAGATCTGCATGTAAACTCCGCTCGTGGAACTCATCGAATATAACAACGCCAACCCCTTCCAGTGCAGGGTCATGCTGCAGCATCCGCGTAAGCACTCCCTCTGTAATCACCTCAATACGGGTATGCGCTCCCACTTTGGTATCGTTTTTGACGCGATAACCTATCGTTTGCCCCACCTGCTCCTTTTGTCGGCCTGCCATATACCGGGCCGCAGCACGGGCCGCTAATCTCCGCGGTTCCAGCATTATAATTCTCTGACCCTGCAGCCATGGTTCATCAAGCAGCGCTAAGGGGACTTGGGTCGTTTTACCAGCACCGGGTTCTGCAACTAATACGGCACATCGATGGTGAAGCAGCGCTTGTTTTAATTCCGGTAAAACCGATTCAATCGGTAATGATTTCATAAATTGTCTACTCCGGTATTTCTATCGATTATTGGACAGCTTGCGGAACACCGTTCATTTTACCCTTTCCACTTCATTAATGACAGGAATACTGAAAATAAATAGCCAAAGTGTTCTCGCCGAAGTTGTCGAATTCCTTACCCAAGCCTGTTCCAAGCCCGCACAATCGTGTATACTAGATGAGAAACTGGTCACTAAAGGAGAATATTAACATGAATGTACATGAAGCGATAACGAAGCATTCTACTGGGCAGCACCTTCATTTGGTTCGATTCGCAGAACTGGAAGAGCAGCGTGAGCAAGCGATCGATGCTTGTGTCAATCTTTGCCGACGCGGTCTTCCTTTCTCAGTTGATTCCATCAACGCCATTACCGCCCAAATCATCGCCCATGCCAAACAAGGCATATCTCCGCTTCGTTCGTATGTAACTGAGGACATGGTGCGTGATTACGTTAACAAAGGGTAAGGAGAAACCGTTCGATGGGGATTTTAACTTTTATTTCCATGTTGATCATGGGATCAGCATTCAGCGCAGGCTTCCTGCTTCTATTCAAGCGTAAATTTGCACTTGGCATTCTGTTCATAGTGCTTTCCATCGTTTGTTACATCGGTTATGCCTATATAGCTAACAAGTACTTCGTGTAAGCTATCCGTCTGAAAGAGCCGTGCGGAATGACCGCCTCGGTTCTTTTTTCGTTTAGGCGCTTATCCAATTGTGCTTCCGCAGTGTCTGGAACAGAAGTTCGTAGTAGGCAGCCGGATGCGGTACCAGTTCGGAAAGCGAGATGAGCTTCCTTGTAGCGACTAGTTGGCCATTGTCCATTAATTGAACCCCTTCCCCCTCGATAGAAACGGTTTGTCCATGTATCAATTGTTCGAATGCCTTTACATTCACTGCATAAATACCGCTAACCTCTTCAGGCTGCAGCTTATAAGCATCCAATGGTTGATCGCATCTGTAAACAAATACATGGCAAAATTCACGATCGATCAGCTGCTCCGAAATGAAATCCTCTTTCGTAAACAAGCCGCATGCAATCAAATCTCCGAAGTCGACTTTAAGCCCAAGCTCCTCCTCCAACTCTCTGACCCCATCACGAACTTCTTCGCCAGCCGCTAAATGTCCGGCAGATGAAATGTCAAGCAAATTGGGAAATAAATCTTTATCCGGCGATCTTAATTGCAACAATAGAACGGGATCAGCGGACTCACAGCTGACGATCCAGCATTGAAATGTGCGGTGCCACAGACCTTTTGCATGCACTTCTGATCGAGGCGCGACTCCCTGCCAATTCATTTGCTCATCATAGATGTCAAACTTCTCTTCTGACTTCATCACGAGGTTCATTTGCTCCCTTCAGCCTTATGTCCACGCTTCCTTATAGAAAAACCGTTAGATCTATTTCTTGAAACTGGCTGACTTCCTTTACCCAACGCTCAGCTACATTATAACGCAACATGTCGCTATTCGCTAAGAACAGAATCATACTCTCGTTTCGTTTCAGCCACAGCTAATTGTAGCGTATGGTATCGTTGTTCTAACGCATTCCTTATTCGATTGACCTCGCGAAGTTTGTTCTCAATCTGTGAGATTGTAGCGTTTATCTTATCTTGAACAAGCCAATCGCTTATAAAGCCATCAAAAAAATAATCGGAGAACCGAAGGAAGTCGCTGATGTTGATATCCATATCAAGCGTTACCCGCACATCGCAAAGTTCCTTCTGGAACCGGCTTAAACTGCTTCTCGCGAAACGAATGTGATTCATCGCCTCATCGATTTTCTCATTTTTGATATGAGTGGAAAGAATACCTCCCCCTAAAATGTCAAACTTGCCCCAATTGCGGGCGGAAGTCAATATTTCTAGAGCTTGTGCCAGCTGGCCGGCTACTGTTTTTCCAGCCGACATAGCTTCGTGGAGTTCTTGAACCTGCCCCTCAACATTCACTTGAATGTCGGCAAGTGATTTCAATTGTTGGCTTTTCCCAGAATCATACGTATGGATATGAGCTTCTATTTTTTTCGTTAACTCATTCACTTCCAAGTCCCAGAAACGGATTGTATCGAGTTTTTCTTTTATTTCACTGATTTGATTCCGAATATCGACTTTTTGATGAATGGCTTCATCATATCTAAACTTCGCTTCCAACAGTTCTTTTTCTTCGGCAGCCAGCTTTTTTTGCTTTTTGTCGAGTAAGCCATACAAAAAACTGGTAAACGTGCTTCCTTTCAGTCTTGCGACATCTTTCTCTTCCTGACGAAGCTGATTTTCCAATAGGGTGATGTGTTGCTTCTGTCTGTTAAGCTCTTTTTCAAGATCGTCCAAACGCTCCATCCATACTTTCTGCAGGCGCCCTTTTTCTTTGGCTGCGGCTAATTGTTGGGTCAGTTTTTGAATCATCCTCACATCCTCCTCTCACTGGAACCTCATTATTTAGACGTTCGTTCGTCATGCAAGTTTCAGATCTTTCCCTTTTTATGGGTGACTTAGAATAAAAAGAGGTTTGGGCGCACATGTTAAAGACTGAACCTTTAACTTCCCCATGAGAAAGGATGAGCAACATGGTTGAAAACCAAAAACACGCGGGTAATTACACAGGCAGTGCTAATATGAGTGCTGAAAATCAAGATATGGAATTTGTGAATGACACCTTGGAAAATGCCCCAAACACGACACCTGTCAATATCGCCGAAGACGATATAAGCGAAAGTGATGAAGGCCATCAATTAAACCAAAAATAAATTAAAATTGACTTGCCCCTTTTTGAGCAGTCTGGTTTTCCTATCAAGGAGAAGCTGGCTGCTCTTTGTCACGGTCTGTTTAACTTGGCATATCCCTCCCCATACGATAGTATGGAATGAGGAAATTTCCAAGGACTTTCCCGAAGGAGGTTACGACCGTGGAACAAGTTATCGTCATTGGAGCAGGCCCTTGCGGTTTATCAGCAGCTGTTGCTTTGCAGCGCGCAGGCTTATCTCCCTTGCTCATAGAAAAAAGAAGCATCGTGCACTCCATCTACTTATATCCGACTTATTTACAATTTTTCAGCACGCCGGAGCTATTGGAAATCGGTGATTACTCTTTTACAACACCGCATGATAAACCTTACCGCCAAGAAGCTCTGGTCTACTATCGCGAAGTTGCTCGCCGCGAGCAGCTTCGCATCCATTCCTATGAAGAAGTTGTCCATATTGAACGTATAGCTGGTGGCTATAGGGTTCACACCGAGGACCAATTCGGCAAAAAGGGCTCTTACCCCACCCGTTATGTTGTCATTGCAACTGGTTATTTCGATCATCCAAATATGCTGGGAATACCTGGCGAAGAATTGCCTAAAGTGACCCATTATTACAAAGAAGCTCATCCTTACAGCGGTCAAAAGGTCGCTATCATCGGCGGCAACAACTCAGCTGTTGATGCAGCAATGGATTTATTGAGAGTCGGTGCTGAGGTGACTGTCATTTACCGCGGCAGCCATTTTTCAGCAAATATCAAACCTTGGGTTCGGCCTATCTTCGAGAGCATGGTGAATAAGGGGCGGATTCAAATGTGGTTCGATTCACAAGTTGAACGTATCGAGGAGCACGCAGTAATCGTCCGAAGAGGCAGCGAACAAGCTGCTCTCGAGAATGACTTTGTACTCGCCTTAACCGGCTTCCGACCGGATCGCAAACTCTTAACTTCACTAGGTGTGGCAATCCATGAGGAGAACGGCGCTCCGGTTGTTCATCCTGAGACAATGGAAACGAACATTGAAGGAATTTATGTAGCCGGCGTAGTCGCTTCATCGAAGTACGATGCCAACGAAATTTTTATTGAAACAGGACGCATGCATGGCGTTGCTATAACGAAACATATTTGCTCGAAAAACGAATCGCCGATCTAACCGACGGAGGTTCGTTTTTTTACGCATATTTTTTCCATTTTCTCGAATTTCCTCTTCCATTACGAACAAGTGTTTGTTATAATGAAATTACAAACAAATGTTCCCATTTGATGAAGGAGGTAGTTTACATGATGAATACAAGTCACAATTTCCGTTTTATTGAGCGAGATTATTGGTACCAGAAGGCATTATGTAATGCTGACTCTCTTCTGCCTAATCAGATTAACGAACTTTTGGATGAGACCCACAGCCATTTTTGTGATTATACCTTTAAGTTTTATGATGATGGATCTGTCACGATTATTGACAACGATACGAACAATAAGATTAAGCCTCGGGAATTGACGGGTGCGGTATACGATTTTTACATTCGCAAACGAATCCACCTAATTAAAGTGAACCTGCAAGAGAAGCAACTGCAATATGCTTAAGTGAAACAAAAAAGCGCCTCAAGCAGACAAATGTCCATTTGGGGCGCGCTTTTTATATGGCTAGTTATTTGATATATCGGAAACAAGCTTTGGTATGATCATTAACCATCCCTGTTGCTTGCATATACGCATAGCAAATCGTAGATCCCACGAATTTGAAGCCACGCTTCTTCAAGTCTTTGCTCATCGCATCCGATTGTTCGGTCTTTGCAGGCACCTGGCTTAATTCGTCCCAGTGATTAAAAAGTGGCTCTCCGCCCACGAACCCCCAGATATAGCGATCAAAGCTGCCAAACTCTCGTTGGACTTGGAGAAATGCCTTGGCGTTCTGAACAACAGCCGCAACCTTCAGCCGATTGCGAACAATTCCGGGATTCTGCAGCAGCTCAGTTAGTTTATTATCGTTATAATCCGCAATTAACTGCGGATCAAAGTGATCGAAAGCCTCGCGGTAATGTTCACGTTTCTTGAGAATCGTATACCAACTTAGGCCCGCTTGCGCCCCTTCCAAATTGAGCATCTCGAATAGATGGCGGTCATCATGTATGGGGACGCCCCATTCATGATCATGGTAATCTATATACAAAGGATCTGAATTGACCCAGCCGCATCTTGTTGTCATCTTCTACACCCGCCTTTTTTATAATCGAACATAAGTTCTCTTTCTATTATAAAGGCTGTCTGTACAGAAGTCTAGCTGCCTCTATGCATACGATGGGATCTCATAGAACTGGATCGTATTATGGCAAAGAATACGTGCCGCCATGTCTACGGGTATTGATTGCAGCCGCGCTATCTGTGCAATCACTTCATGAATCATACGCGGATGCGTTTCCTGCCCTGCATAAGGGCCTTCAAATGACCATGGACCATCGGTTTCGACCATCATCTGCTCTATCGGATATCGCCTTACAAGCGACTGAATTTCTTCTTCGTACAACACATCTGGCGTAATCGAGATATAATAGCCGGAACTTATCATTCGACGAATCGTCAAATCCGCACCCTTGAACCAATGGAAATGAGCCTTCGCAATCCCATGTTTCTCAAGCAAGTCACATACGATATCAGCATCTTCATACACTGCGTGCAGGACGACAGGCTTTTGCAAGCGAGCGGCAAGACCAAGAAAGCGATCCAGCAGCTTGATATAGGCTTCCAGATCGAATACTTGCCCTTTCATCCCAGCTTCCTGCCGCATGTAGTAGGGCAAGCCAATTTCACCGATTGCGGCCATTTGGCCCGCATGTTTTTCAATCCAACTCACCAATTCAAGAAGCTGTCTCTCATCTGGCAGCGATTGCTCCGGATGATATCCATACGCAGCAAACACTCGGTCCGGTGCCGCTTCTCTCAGCCTCTTCGTCACTTCGCACGAATCCAAATGCCTAGAAACAGCAATCAGTCCCTGTATATGGCATTCCGACAATTCTGAAAGTATGGCTCTTGCCTTCGATTCGTCATACATATCCAAATGAATATGGGCATCAATGCTTCTGATCATAACTGATCTCCTTACGCAGCAGCGCTTGTATATGTAGGCGCATGGTTTGAAACTCAGGCTCATGCAGAACCGCCTCTTGACGGGGCCGAGCGAATGGAATCGTCAGTTCTTCCAACACGGTGGACGGTTTATTCGATAACACATAAATCCGATCCGATAGAAACAAGGCCTCTTCAATACTATGCGTCACAAACAAAATGGACCGTTTGTTCTGTTCCCATATATTTAGCAACCACGCCTGCATATCAAGGCGAGTTAGTGCATCCAGCGAGCCAAATGGCTCGTCCAAACACATAAGCTCTTGTGGACTCAGCAAAGCTCGCAAAAAGGATACCCGCTGCTGCATACCTCCTGACAGAACATGCGGCAGTTCATTCTCATACCCGCCAAGGCCAACTTTGGGCAGCCATTCTCTTGCTTTTTCAAGCGCTCTGGCTCTGGATTCGCCTGCAACCTCCATAGCAATAACAACATTGGATTCTATGGAGCGCCAGGGAAACAGCGCCGGTTGCTGCGGCATATAGCTGATCATGCCTTTTTTCCCGGTTACATTCGCGCCATTCAACCACACCTCCCCCGCAGTAGGGGGAATAAGACCGCCAACGATGTGAAACAAGGTGCTTTTTCCACTGCCCGACGGGCCGATAATAGAAACAAATTCGCCATCATTCACATGTAAAGAGATATTTGAAAGCACTGGCACTATTTGCTTTTTCACAGGGAAAGAATGATGAATGCCCCGAAGCTCTAATTTACTCATATACGCAGCCTTCTCCTTTTACGACGAACGTTTCGCATTCCAGCGGATCACCAGCTTCTCAAGTCCCGCAATAAGCCAAAAGAACAACAAGCTCAAACTGACAATGATGATAATCGCAACGAATTCGCGATCTGCCCGGAACGAGGATTTCTGCAAGATCATGTAATAGCCAAGCCCTTCGCCACTGCCCAGCCATTCCGCAATTACCGCACCCATCACACTGTACGTCGCTGATATTTTCAGACCTGAGAAGAGGAACGGTAAAGCGTGCGGAAGCTCTAGCTTATAGAAAATTTGCTGCCTGCTTGCCCCTAGCATCTGCATGTAATTGTACATATTCCTGTCTGTTTGCATGAATCCATCCAGTGTGGCCATCGCTACGGGAAAAAAGCAGACCAAAGAAATTAAAATAATTTTAGGAAGAATGCCGAAGCCAAATAAAATAATAAGAAGCGGACCTAGTGCGATTGTCGGTACATTTTGCGATAAAATAAGAAGCGGATAAAAGCCCGCTTTAAATCCTGGAACCAAATGAAGCAAACTCGCTACTAAAATCCCCACACTAACACCCGTACCAAAGCCAATTAACATAATGCGGCTCGTCGCCAGTGTATGTATCCAAACACGCGGAAGATCCGTCGTGCCGTCCGTCATAATCTTAAACGGGCTTGGCAATAACCAACTTGCCGTATTCCCCCAAGTCACGGCAAGCTGCCATATAAGCAGCACAAGGATGACCACAATAATAGGTGGCCATCCTGCTTTATACCAGCGCTGCTGTTTCATTATCTATACTTCTCTGTCAGCTTGTCCATGGACGCGCCCGACGGGTTAAAATAAATTTTCACTTGGGAGATTACATTCGGGCTTCCCATTTCGATCATCGCTTCATTCATTTCCTTAACGATCGCAAGCAGTTGGTCAAGCTCCCCTTCCATTGTCGTCTCAAGCGGATTGACAATGTGCTTAACGCCTGACTTGGCGATAACTTCGATCGCGCGATCGACATAAGGGATGACATCCTCGTTGTTTTTCGTTTTCGGGATAATCTGGATACTAACCAGTGCATTAGCCATTGGACATATCTCCTTTTACACGCAATTATTTCGATGCGGCAGGCAAGAAATCATTCGTGAACGCCTTGTCCACTTCAAGATTTTTCTCTAGCAGCTTATGCTCCAGCATCCAATTCGCATAGTTTTCCCAAACGCTGAGTTTTTGCTCGCCCCACCGAGGCGCATCATCTTTGTACCGTGGACTGAGCCATTTCTGACTAGCCAGCACAAGCTTCTTGTCCAGATCGGGAACTGCTTTAATCAAAATATTCGCTGCATCTTCCGGCTTATCGATAGCGAATTGATACCCCTTCGCAGCTGCAGCTGTGAACGCTTTTACAAGCTCAGGCTTCTCTTTAATCATTTTCTCGCTTGTCGCCAGAACAGGTGTATAATAATCCAGTTTATCCGAATATTTGTTCAAATAAATCATATTGAGCGGCTCGCCGCGAAGTTCCGCGTCAACGCCTGTCCATGCATAATAAATCCAGGCAAAATCAATGTCCCGCTTCACGGCTGTGAAATAATCCGCATCTCCAATATTAACGATTTTCACTTTGCTGGCGTCTGCTTTCTCTGATTGCATTAGAGATTCAATCATCGCATTTTCAGCCGGTGCGCCCCATCCGCCATACGTTTTGTTTTCAAAATCCTTCGGTGATTTGATGTTTTTGGCTACAGGCGAAGCAAAGCCGGAGGTGTTATGTTGAATAACCGCGGCAATCGAAACAAGCGGCACGCCTTGAATGCGACCCTGCGTAATGCCTTCCTGATAACTGACTCCGAATTCGGCCGCTCCGGATGCGATCATCGTATCGGCACCGCCTTCACCAGGTTGAATAATTTGAACATTCAAGCCTTCTTGTTCGAAGTAACCCTGATCTTTCGCGACGTACAGTCCTGTGTGGTTGGTATTTGGCGTCCAATCCAGTACCACTTTGATATCCGTCAATTTCTTGGCTGGCGTTTGGCTTGTGGTTGCAGCCGCCGTTGCCGCAGGTGCAGCCGTTGATTTCGAATCCGATTTTGCAGGTTGAGTACCGCAACCGGATAACGCAACTGCAACGCTAACCATCATCAGTGATGCCATTTTAGTCCATTTCATTCTAGTTGTCCCCTCTCTTATTTGAACCATAAGAAAAAGCCCCCGGAATCCGGGAGCGCCATGTGAGTAGAAAATGAAAACCTATTCGGAAAAATTCCGGTTGGCATACACTTGTGCAAATTCTCTACGCTGGCATTACCCAGATCAGATAAACGGTTAGTGACGTTCCGGTCACAATCTCAGCCTGACTTCTCAAGCTCCCGTGGGTCTTATTGGTTTGTCTCTACCTTACATCAACTTGCTTTCGATTGCAATGCATAACCTCAAAAGACAATTAGACCAGCAGCCATTCTTTTATCTGATCCCCCATACGCCTCGCATCCTCATAGCCGAGTTCATGCAAAGCCTCCAACTTCAGAGGATCCTTCTCCATACGACCGACAACCACTTTCGTGGAAGGACGAATGACAATCGCACTGCCTTCTCGTTCCATCGTATCAATCATTTCCAACGTTCCATTATAAATTTCGCTGCGATTGACGAGGACATCAACAAGACCGTCATATTGCGGGTAAAAGCTCTTTGCCAGCCATCTTTGCTTAAATGGCCTCTTTCGGTAGCCTTTCTCCTTGGTCAAGATGATGACATGCTTCTTGTTCCCGTCAGAAAGTGATTTCTGCACGGGAATCGGATCGACCAATCCGCCGTCAAACAACGTCCGGCCTTCATAATGAATCGGTGTTGCGACAAATGGAAGCGAGCTTGAGGCCTGCACAATGGGCATTGTGTTCTGCATAAGCTGATGCTTCGTGTAATAGACCGCTTTACCCGTATGAGCATCCGTTGTACCTATGGCAAACTGCTGAGATGAATTGTAAAACGTATCATAATCGAACGGAACAAGTTCGTTTGGAAGCACATTAAAAATAAAATCCATGCCAAAAATACTCTTATATCGAAATAAATTGCGATAACTTAAATACCTGTAATCGCCTATATATCCGATGGTCACTTGTTTGTTGCGTCCCCGCTGTTTGGCAATGTACGAAACTGCGTTGCAAGCACCCGCCGAGACGCCAACCACATAAGGAAAATACCAATCTTGTTCCATAAAGTATTCCAAGACTCCTGCGGTGTAGACCCCTCGCATACCCCCGCCTTCCAGTACGAGTCCTATTCCTTCCATGATGCACCTTCTTTCTGTCTGTCTCAAGCCCCTTTCTAGCATACAGGAAATGTAAAATAAAAGAAATGCTCTTCCGTTTTCACTGAAATTTGAAGATCTGAAGCTGCCGTCTATTCATCAAAATGGCTGCTCTTCCATCGTTTTTACGACGGAAAGCAGCCATTTCTCAATTAGGTTACATTCTTCGTGATGCCATTCAGGCTCGCTGGGAAATCGGCGGCATTTTGCTCCCTGAGTGTTTGCGCTTCCTCGGTAAAATGCGCATGGTTCTGCTGGTTGGCTTTCGAATCTGCCCGATTATCTGCACGGTCCTTTTTGGGATCGGCGCTATTTTTCGGCATTGCGTTCACCTCCGTCATCTCAGCCATAGTATGAGGAGGTCATTCGCATTTTATGCCAGAAAGCCTTTGATTAGAGCTGCCCCTTGTACATCTCTTGATCGACAATGACAGGATCGAAGTGGCGTCCGCGCTCCGTCTGAAGGAGGTCAAACACACGGTCGAGCTCCCACGCTTTCTTATGCACGCGATCGCTGCACAGAGCATCAAATACATCGGCGATAATAGCTGCGGCAAAAGTACTCTTTTTCGTATGAAAAGCGAGTTCTATTTCCCCTAGAACTTCTTGTGGAACAACGTCACGCGCTTTTTGATCGCTGCTTGCAGCGTAATCTCCACTGGCAGCGAGAACATAAATGTCCTCTACACCTTTAGAAGTCATTTGAGTAAGCACGCCGGAGGCGAATTTTTTCATCGATTGAAGCTCAAACAAGGTTGCCGAAGATTTAATAATTTCTTCTAGCCCTGACCAGCTCTTCTCAATCGTTTTAATATCACGGTATGAACGCAGTGCAGTTACGACTGTTGTAAACAGTTTCTACGAAGTCAGCTCCGTGAGCCCTGCGCCGAATAAGCGCTGTGGAATTCCAGTTTTCTCCGATCAAATTCAAAATCCAGCAGAACCATCTTCGTCACTTGATGAATCTGTTTCTCATCATCCACAATGAGAACGACCCATGGTTCTTCATCGCCCAGCGCTTCATCAACAGAATCCGTATCTTCTTCATCAGCAAAAAGCAGTTCGTCGTCATGATCGAATGTCTGATCATTTAGTGTCATTGCACGGATTCCTCTTCTTTTGGAAACTGGATGTGAAAAAAGGATCAAAATTTGATCCAAAACTTCAGCACTCATTCCTTTACCGCCATCCGTATAGATTAGGATAATCTGATCTGCCATCTCATTCTTTAAGTGTATTCGGAATTTTCTGACAATACGTGTCGAAAATCAGTAAGACCCCTCACATTTTGCGCTTGCCCAGGAAATAAAAACAATTTCCCACCGGAGGAATGATTTCCCCTTAATTGGAGCATTGTAGTAAAGTCGAACCCCCAACAAACTCCTAGCCACTTACAAACATTCAAGGAGGAAATACAATGACAGAAACCAGACAACATCAAGCTTCCGTCAAACATGCGGAAGAAACCGCTGAAGCAGCTATTATTGTTGCCCAGAAGGCCGAGCATAAACTTCAAGCTGCCATCACGAAAGCGGATCCACAGGCGATCCAATCCGCTCAAGCCGCTCTTGTACAAGCGGACCAACAAGTCGCAGATGCACGGGATCAACTACAGACCTTCACTCAGGAGTATGGTCAACAACTGAAACAAACCTCTGAACAATTAACGCAGGCTTCACAGGACGTTGAAGCTAACCAAGAGAAGTTTCACACCCCTAAACAAATCCGATAATGATGTTTATACAGGGAGGCGATCACTATTGATCGCTTTTTCATTTTTTATAGGGATTATGTTAAAATAGTCGGATGAGTTTCTAGTTACTTGGGGAGGCACTGCATGTCATGCTTGTAATTGGTATAGCCGGGGGCACCGGATCAGGGAAAACAACTGTTGCTCGTTCGATTATTAATAAATTGGGTTCAACGAACGTCACGTTAATCTCGCAAGATAATTACTACTATCATTATGGTGAATTGACTTTAGAAGAACGAAAACGCATGAATTACGATCATCCGAATACTTTCGAAAATGATTTGCTGCTCCAACATTTAGGCGAATTAAGAAAAGGAAATCCCGTAGAAATTCCCGTTTACGATTTCTCCCAATATGCGCGATTGCCTGAAACGATTCGGGTCGATGTGAAGCCGATTGTGCTACTGGAAGGTATTCATGTGCTGACCGATAAGGAGCTCCGCAGCGCTTTGAATATAAAAGTGTTTGTTGATACAGATCCCGATGTTCGCATACTGCGCCGGCTTACGCGCGATATTAATGAGCGTGGGAGAACGCTGCAGTCCGTTTACGATCAATATTTAACGACCGTCAAACCGATTCATGATGCATTCATAGAGCCTTCCAAGAAGTATGCGGATATCATTATTCCGGAAGGCGGAGAGAATGAGATTGGCATTTCGATGCTGACGATCTTAACCGAACGCTATATGGCAGACCATGCGGCAGACTACGAAATCGGTTAATGCCATTTAATACAATAAAGACACTCCGCAACCAGCTTAGGTTCGAGTGTCTTTTTTCCTTCTATTAAGATGTAGTATCATTCTCAGTGTTTATCATTTCCCATCGGTCTGCGTAAGCATGAAATTTCTCATGAAGCGGAACCTCGTATCGGGTTAAGATCACTAGACGAACCTTCTTGATCCACTCTTTGAATGACGGATAGGTAACGAACAGATTAGCGTACCGATCGCTCATTGCAAGGAAATAAGGCCCGGGGTTTTTATCCGTTAAAAAGTTCAGAGATGTGTCCAGCGGGGTATACTTCTTTCTCTTCCCCTCCCAGGCATCAATATCTAAGCTTACTAAAGAAGACGAATGCTTCAGAAAGCTTTCCAGCAGCTTGACACGCGCATAATACGGCATTTCACATGAGATCCCCATTCTGCGCAATGTTTCCTCGTGCTGCGGGTAGAAAATCGCACGGACAAATTTCCGCTTATCTGCCCAAGCCGCAATGCCGTTAACATCATCCTCTGTCCAATCTTCAAACGTCTCGAAAATAAAAAGCGTTCCTCTGCGAGATTGAGCAGGCGGCTCATATCCAAAGGGTACTTTCAACTGTTGTTTTGCCATGAGGTCCTCCTCTAGCTGAATAATTTGCATCTGACAATTTCACGCCGCACTCTATTGTAGCATACCCCTGCCGCTTCCATAAAATGCCTGAACGCATTCGCTTCAAAACAACGAATGCGCTATAATTTAAAAGCACCTATTTTCAAATAAGGGAGACCTTTCAGATGAGAGATCCACGGCTTCAAACATTCGCTCGAAACATTATCCGCTACTCGGTGAGCCTTCAGCCCGGCGAGAACATATTAATTGAAATGATCGGCGTCAAAGACCCTGAGCTCGCCAAATGCTTCATAGAAGAAGTCTACGCTGTCGGCGGCAAACCCTTCATAGAACTCCGCGAGCCTGCCATTCTCCGCAGCTTGCAATTGGGCGGCACGCAGGAGCAATTTAAAGAATGGTCGGATTTCGAGCTTGCTCGCATGAAACAAATGGATGCTTACGTCGCTGTGCGCAGTGGTGACAACATTACCGAATCTTCAGATGTTCCGGAAAAACAGATGAAGCTGTATTTGCAGCACTTTCAGCGTCCGCTGTTCGATGAGCGCATCAACAATACCAAATGGTGCGTCATGCGTTATCCGAACTCATCCATGGCTCAACTCGCTAACAGCAGCACGGAGGCGTTCGAAGACTTCTACTTTAATGTTTGCAATCTCGATTACAGCAAAATGGCAAGTGCTATGGAATCCTTAGTGGAGATAATGAACCGTACGGATCGTGTACGACTCGTAGCTCCCGGGACAGATTTGAGCTTCTCCATTAAAAACATCGGTGCTGTTCCTTGCGCAGGCCGCAGAAACATACCTGATGGCGAGGTGTATACAGCTCCTGTGAAGACCTCGGTTAACGGTGTTATCCGCTATAACACGCCTACGATCTATGCCGGCACTTCTTTTGAAAATATTGTGCTGCGTTTCGAGAATGGCCGCATCATTGAAGCAACCAGCAACGATACCAAGAAACTAAATGATATTCTGGATACGGATGACGGAGCGCGGTTCATCGGCGAGTTCGCAATCGGGGTGAATCCATTTATCAAGCACCCCATGAAAGACATTTTATTCGATGAGAAAATCGATGGCAGCATCCACTTTACCCCTGGCCAAGCCTACGAAACAGCCGACAATACGAATCGTTCCTCCGTCCATTGGGATATGGTGTTGATCCAGCGGCCTGAATATGGCGGCGGCGATATTTATTTCGACGATGTGTTGATCCGCAAAGACGGACGCTTCGTTATTCCAGAGCTTGAAAAGCTGAATCCGGAAAATTTAATGTAGTTAAATAAAGCAGCTGCGCCGCTTGAACTCTATGGTCCACAAGCGTCGCAGCTGCTTATTTTCACGTTCAGTCTGGCATCATTCCCGTCGTAATCGCAATACGATTCCAACAGTTAATGGTATTAATGGCCATAATAATAGCCGTGAATTGTTTGCCATCGAAATGGTTGCGCACCTCATCGAACACGGATTGTGGAACGCCGGCTACGGAAATCAGGGTTACGGCTTCCGTAAGGGCTAAGACAGCCCTTTCCGCTTCTGTATAATAAGGCGCTTCCCGCCATGCATTCAGCAGGTAAATTCGCTGTTCGCTCTCCCCGTAAGACCGTGCATCTTTTGCGTGCATATTCAAGCAAAATGCACAGCCATTAATTTGTGAAGCGCGAAGCTTAATCAGTTCAAGCAACTTGTGATCGATACCGCTTCCGCGGACGAAAGCCTCCATTTTGCTCATTGTTTGGTACGCTTCCGGGTATTCTTTCTGGTATTCCAATCGCTGTGTCATCGGGATCTCTCCTAATCATTTAGTTTAACTTCACACTTAGGACGAAATCGCCTTCTGATTTGTGACAGCTATCAACCCAACCAATGAAAAATATGATATTCAGGTGTCTGGTTCTGTTGTGGAACCTGAGCAGGAACTAGCAATTGCGGTTCATCGACTTTTCCGAGATCCTGCGTCATCCAGCCTGCCGCTGTAATTTGAACTTCCGTCCCTTTCGGCACGAAAGCAAACAACTGCTGAACATCGTCATTCGTCAAACGAACGCAGCCAAGCGATTTATCTGTGCCGATTGAGCTTTCATCCACAGTGCCATGAAGCGCAATGTCTCCTAATCCCAAACCAGCGGCGCCATAGCTCGTCTCATGCTTGCCCATTGGATGAATCACACGCTCGTTCACGATAAAGTCGCCTTCAGGCGTGCTGTCATTAGCCCCAAGACCAATTTCTTTATCCCAGAGTAAATTCGAACCGGTGATCAGCTTCAAATGATGCTCAGCTTTATTAATTTCAATATGCACGGCCTCATAAGGGACTGAGCCCCCACCTGGCATATTTGCATAAAAGATATGTTCCATTTGATCTGCAAACGGGTTATATACCCACCCTCCGCTGCCGTCAAATACAGCATGGATCTTATTCGAAGCGGATGTGGTTTCCGCGGGAATCCAGCTTAAATAATTATTCGGATAATCTTGTAAAAGTGCATCGAGGGAAGCTGGCACTTTGCCATAATCTTTGCGATACGTTTCCAAAGCAGTTCGAACTAAATTAGCACCAATCGCACTAAGCGGTTGGTGCTTCTCAAACTGACTGTTCAAAAAACGGATTTTGACTGTACGATCAGATGCGGGGTGATACTGCGCAACGGCAACCGCATTTTTCGTCAACTCATCATTGGTCAACAAAAGCGTTTTCCCCTGATCCCTCGCATCCTCAGATACGATGCCATAAATAATAATATTATGGTCGGGCATATCATCAGCTAGCTCAATGGCTTGTTTGTGTAGCGTCGATTCGATCTCTTCGTTCTTGGCGCCAGGCGATAGATAGGCCACATAAGGCACATCTACGGTCTCATAAGTGATGTCCGTCCCCACACTCCATGCTTTCAACGAGGAAATCGTTTTATATACCGGATTATCTCCAAAAAACAAAATAACTAGCAGCAGATTTAACACGAGCAGCACAAGAAGCAGCACTTTCATAAACGGTGGTAACAACTGTTTACGCGGCTCGGCATAGGCGGCTGCTTCGATCTGTGCCATAGCTTCGGCATGTTGAAGCTCCATTTGGTGGATCGCACGATTAGCGGCTGAATAGTAAGGAGATGGATACGTTTTCAGAACTTCCTTGTAATGAAAAAGAGCCCTTTTCCGATTGCCTTTCAGCTGAAAATTTTGCCCGAGCTTATAGTGTGCTTCGGGTGAATGGGAGTCCAGGTAACGAATGACTTTCTCGTGATACTGCGGATCTGCCGGGGAGATAAACAGATTCTTATGCAGATGGACTAGATTCTCATCGAGATGGTTACGAAATCGTTGGCTTCGGTGAATCATTCGGCTCCTCTCCAATCATCATGAATGGCTTGTCCAAAAGTAAGATGCTCGATACGTTTAGTATCTCTGATACATAATGTATCATGTGTTGGAAAGGTTGACAACTGTTTTGTTGCCTCCTGCATGAAGAATGGGAAAATCGCAAATGCTGAACCGATGGAGGTGATGACGATGAGTGGAAGAAACAATACGCCAAAAAATAACGGTCCGGCCAGCAGCCCCTCTCGCTTGGATCAATTCGGTGATAAGGCGGTTCAACAAGGAAAACAAGAAGCTAAAGAACGAAACAACAGCAAGAATAACTGCTAACACTTGATAAGGTCAAAAGCCGCGGCGAACCACACGCCCGCGGCTTTCCTTATTGAAGAAGCTATAATATCCGTTCGCCAAACAAAGATGCGATTAGCGATACAGCAACTTTAGCCGTTTGATTATGATGGTCCAGAATCGGATTCACCTCAACAAACTCAGCGCTTATAAGAACACCTGCATCAGACAACAATTCCATCGCCAGATAGCCTTCCCTCGCGGTGATACCAGCGGAAACAGGAGTCCCGACGCCTGGGGCAAACTGCGGATCCAGTCCATCCAGATCTAAACTGAGATGCACGCCCGTCGTGCCTCGCGAAACATGATCGATAGCCTGTTCCATGACACGAGCCATCCCTAACCGGTCAATCTCATGCATCGTATAAACCAGGATCCCCTGCTGTTTGAGAAAAACGCGCTCTCCAAGATCCAAGGACCTCGCCCCGATGATAACGACATGCTCTGGCTTTACTTTCGGATAAGCGCCCCCGATCGATGTCAGCTTGGGATGCCCCACTCCAAGCGCTACAGCGAGCGGCATGCCGTGAATATTTCCAGAAGGCGAAGTATCTGCCGTATTCACATCTCCGTGCGAATCAAACCAAATGACACCAATCTCTTCATGATGTTTTCTAACCCCAGCCAATGTGCCGATAGCAATACTATGATCACCACCGAGAATCAACGGGAACACCCCCTTGCCCATCACATCTGCAACGAGCTCGGAAAGTTCCTCATTCACCTTCGTAATTTCCTCTACATATTTCAAATTCGTTCCTTTCGGCAAAAGGTTCACAGGCGCCTGCACAGGCAGCAAATTTCTACGAACGACGAGGTCTCCTTGATCAAATATTCGATATCCTAATCTTTTCAGCTTTTGCTCAAGACCTGCGCAGCGGATCGCGCTTGGCCCCATATCAACGCCTCGGCGGTCTGCGCCAAGATCCATAGGCACTCCTATTATGGCTACATCGGGATGTAGTCCAGGATTCATCGGGCAGCACCTCCTGATCTCATCTAATCTTAAACTCCGTTCAAAACCCGTACAATTCGTTCTAGCGCCCAATCGATTTCGTCTTGTGTTATAACTAGCGGCGGCGCCAGACGCAGTGTGTTCTCATGCGTATCCTTCGTTAGAATGCCTTCTTTCAACAAGGCTTCACAGTACTTTCTTGCGGGTTCATCCAGTTCAACTCCGATAAATAAACCCTTCCCCCGAATATCGATGACACGAGCATGGCTCAATCTTTGGCGTAACTGCTCCAAAAGGTATGCGCCAAGCGCTAAAGACCTTTCGGAAAGCTTTTCCTCTTCTACCACCTCTAGGGCAGCAATGGATACCGCACAAGCTAACGGGCTGCCTCCAAACGTCGAACCATGTGAGCCTGGAGTCAACACATCTAGAATAGAAAAATCTGCGCAAACAGATGAGATGGGCAAAATGCCGCCACCAAGTGCTTTGCCGAAGATATACACATCAGGAATAATGTTCTCCCAATCACACGCAAACCGTTTGCCTGTACGACCGAATCCCGTTTGAATTTCATCCGCCAGTAATAATACATTGTGCTGCTTGCAAAGCTCAGCCGCTTTACGCAAATATCCATCTGGCGGTATACGGATCCCCGCTTCGCCTTGAATCGGCTCGACAAGAAACGCCGCTGTATGGTCTGTAATCGCCTGCTCCAACGCGTCCGAATCTCCATAAGGAATAACCTTAAAACCGGGCGTAAAAGGCCCGAACCCCCTCGTATACGCACTTGTCGTCGAGAAGGAAGTCACTGATAAGGTACGCCCATGGAAATTACCTTCACATACAATAATCTCTGCCTGACCGTCTGGAATTCCTTTCACGTCATATGCCCATCGGCGAGCTGCTTTGATAGCTGTCTCAACAGCTTCTGCTCCTGTGTTCATCGGCAGTACGCATCCTTTTCCCGATAGCCTTGCCATGAGTTCCAACCAGCGGCCAAGCACATCACTATGGAAAGCTCTTGACGTCAGAGTGACCTTATCTACTTGATCTTTTAACGCTTGCACTACTTTCGGGTGACGATGCCCCTGATTATGCGCTGAATACGCGCTTAGCATATCCAGGTACTTGCAGCCTTCCACATCGTAAGCCCAGCATCCTTGGGCCGATGAAATGACGATTGGAAGCGGATCGTAATTTCGCGCCCCATACTGGCTCGACAACCGAATGAATTCTTCGCTGCGCTTCATTTCAGATCACCCCGCTCCTTTATCATACGGGCGAGAAGCATGGCCTATGTTTACTAAAAAAGATCCTTAGCGCAGCAGCGTCAAGTGGGATCAATCAGCCATACTTGTCCTCATAGAAGAAAAAAAGCTGCTGACACGATCTGTGTCAACAGCTTTTTCAATAAAACAACCTCGAACAGCCTATTAATGGGCAACGGAGTTATAGGTCATAATCCAGATGGATCCAGCGACGATGGTCAGCAGGATGACAAGCCCGAAAATAAGCGCCATAATGTTCCACTTCGCGTTCTCGCCTTCTTTCACATGCATGAAGAAGAATAGTTGAACCACGAATTGCAGTACAGCCATAATCAAGATTAATACAAGCGTCCCTGTTTTGCCGAGCATATGATTCATAACCGCAACTAGCGGGATAATCGTCAAGATAATCGATAACACGAATCCAATGACGTATGATTTGAGCGATCCGTGTGAAGCATGCGCATCATGTGAACCTGCTTTCGATTGACTCATCTTACATCACCCCCATCAAATACACGACCGTGAATACGAAAATCCACACAACGTCAAGGAAATGCCAGTACAAGGAGATGACTTCAACTTTACGCTTCGTCACAGCTGTAATCCCTCTGCGGTTCAGTTGGAAAATCAAGCCAATCATCCATACCAAGCCAAGCGAAACGTGCAGTCCATGTGTGCCGACCAATGTGAAGAAGCCCGACAAGAACGCGCTTGTACTAATGGTTGCATGCTCATGCGTAACCATTGTGATGAACTCCGAGAGCTCTAAACCGATAAATGAAGCGCCGAGAAGCACGGTAACAGCCAACCAGCCGATCAACTGTTTCTTATTCCCTTTATGCATACCTAGCACGGCTAATCCGCTTGTAAAAGAGCTCGTGAGCAAGATGAACGTTTCAGCGATAATGCCTGGCATCTTGAACAATTCTTCCGGCGTAGGTCCACCGTTCGTATTCCCGTGAAGAACGATATACGTAGCGAACAAAGTCCCGAATAAAATACAGTCAGTAATTAGGAAAATCCAGAATCCAAACGTTTTGAGCGACTCGTGATCATGTTCATGATCATGCGCATGATGTTCGGAATGAGCAGCAGCATGTGCCATTAGACGTTCGCCCCTTTCCAAGCAGCAGCTTCCGTTTGTTTAATTTCATCAACAGGAATGTAATAATCCGTGTCATAAGAGAACGAACGAGCGATCATACAGATCCCGACACCAGCCATCGCCGGTAAGGCCAGCCACATCCAGTTCCAGACGAAACCGAAGCCTGCGAAGAACCATAAAGCGGACATGATGAATGGTATCGCTGAGTTTTTCGGCATATGAATAGGCTCATAATGAACGGCAGATTTCTTCGCTCCTGCAGCGCCTTGCTTTTGCTTGTGTTCCCAGAAAGCATCAATTTCCGTAGACTGTGGAAGCACCGCGAAGTTATAAATCGGAGCCGGTGATGGAATCGACCATTCCAACGTACGGCCATCCCAAGGATCTCCAGTTACATCGCGCTCCCTAAACTTGATGCTGTGCGCTATTTGCCAAACTTGGAACAGGAAGCCTATGCCCATGAGGAATCCCCCAATTGTAGACACCATATTGAGCGGGCCCCAGCCCATATCCCAGCTGTACGTATACGTACGGCGCGTCATACCGTCTAATCCTAAGAAATATTGCGGCATGAAACATACATAGAAACCAATGTTCCATAACCAGAAAGCCCATTTGCCAAGGTGCTCGTTCAGCTTGAAGCCGAACATTTTTGGCCACCAATAGTAAAGCCCTGCGAAGTAACCGAATGCAACCCCGCCAATCAATACTTGATGGAAATGCGCAATCAAGAAATAACTATTGTGAAATTGGAAGTCGGCAGGCGCAACAGACAAGAGCACCCCTGTCATTCCCCCGACAACAAAACAAGGGATAAATGCGATCGTCCACAGCATCGGCGTCGTGAATTTGATCCGGCCGCGGAACATCGTGAATAGCCAGTTGAACACTTTAACGCCGGTTGGTATCGCAATCGCCATCGTCGATATCGCGAAGAACGCGTTAACATCTGCGCCAGAACCCATTGTGAAGAAATGATGCGCCCAGGTAAAGAACGACAACAAACTAATAATCAACATGGCGAAAACCATGGATTTATAACCAAACAGCTTCTTTTTGGAGAAGGTTGCAACCACTTCCGAGAAAATACCGAAAGCCGGCACGACAACGATATAAACCTCTGGATGTCCCCACATCCAAATCAAGTTGATATACATCATCGGGTTTCCGCCGCCGTCCAAGGTGAAGAAGTGTGCGCCGAGGAAGCGATCCAGGAACAGCAAGGCAAGCGTAATTGTCAAGATGGGGAAAGCGAAAATAATCATGATGCAGCTTGAGAAAACAGACCAAGTAAACATAGGCATTTTCATCAATTTCATGCCAGGTGTCCGCATTTTCAAAATCGTAACAATGAAATTAATCCCTGTCGCCAAACTACCGATACCGGAGA
This sequence comes from Paenibacillus tabacirhizosphaerae, assembly GCF_040812395.1. Lineage (GTDB taxonomy): Bacteria > Bacillota > Bacilli > Paenibacillales > NBRC-103111 > Paenibacillus_E. Next base: position 67,823 of record NZ_JBFNXH010000003.1, read on the forward strand.
TTTGAATACCCCATATATAGAAGTTTTCGCCGACACCTGGGCTATGTGACATCTCCGAAAGCGGCGGGTATGAAAGCCAGCCTGCATCCGGTGATCCACCGATGACGAAAGAAACGTTGAAGAGCATCGCTCCCCAGAAGAACATCCAGAAACTGAGCGAGTTCAGGAATGGATAGGCAACATCACGCGCGCCAATTTGTAGCGGCACCACGATGTTGAACAGTCCAAACATGAGCGGCATCGCCATGAACAAGATCATAATAACGCCATGCGTCGTGAAAATTTGATTGTAGTGTTCAGGCTGCAGGAACTCACTGCTTGGCATCGCAAGCTGCAACCGCATAAGCAAAGCGTCAACCCCGCCGCGGAAGAGCATCAAAATGGAACAGATAATATACATAATCCCGATCTTTTTATGATCAACGCTCGTTAACCATTCACGCCAAAGCCAGCCCCATTTTCTGAAAAATGTTAGTACGAACACCATGGCTACCATGGCAAGTCCGATGCTAACTTGAGCACCGAGAATCATCGGATCGCCCGTGACGAAAAACTCGGATGCAAATTGTTTGATTGTATCCAGCATAAGCTTAACTTCCTTTCATGAAGACTCCGTTATTTCATTTACTCATATTCATTTGACTATGATCCATAGAGCCCATTTTGCTATGGTCCGTGGTTGTTTTCTTCGCGTCCGTTTTAGATTCTTCTTTGGACTCTTTCATGTCCATCCCGCCATGGCCGCCGTGATTCATCTGCCCGTGCGTATATTTCGTCACCACATACTGAAACAATCCATCAGGAATCGAGGAGAAATATTGAACACCGGATTTACCTGGCTTCGCTAGCTTCTCATAGCTCTCCATAGTTAACGCTTGAGGCGATTGCTTCGTTTTGGCCACCCAGCTATCAAAGTCCGCCTGCGAAGTCGCATTCACATCAAATGTCATATCCGCGAAGTGCTCACCGCTAAAATTTGCGCCAGTTCCGAAGTAATGGCCGATTTCATCCGCTTGCAAATACAGCGTCATCGCCATACCGGACATGGTGTAAATTTGACCGCCCAGCTGCGGAATCCAGAAAGAGTTCATCGGCGCATCCGAAGTAAGCTCGAATTTAATTGGCGTACCTTCAGGTATTTGCAAATAGTTCACAGTCGCAATTCCTTGCTCAGGGTATGTGAACAGCCATTTCCAATCCAGTGAAGTGACTTGTACAGTGACCGGCTTTTTGTCGGATTCAATCGCTTTGGATGGCTCCAATGCGTAAGTGTACCGTACAGTTACAATACCTATGATAAGGATAATTATAATAGGTATTGACCACCAAATTGCTTCTAATGAGTTACTGTGCGACCAATTCGGACGGTAAGAAGCTTTATTGCCTTCCTTGTCCCGGTAACGCCACACGATCCATGCCGTTAAAGCAAGAACAGGTACCAAGATGACGCCACACAATATGGATGCTGTCACAATCAAATCGCGTTGGCCAGCGCCTACCGGCCCCTTAGGATCCAGCACCATCGCTTGGTCACTACAGCCTGTCAACACCATGATCATAGCAATAACCATGAGGGGTAACACGACGCGTACGAACTTTCTTTTCTTTACCATACTGATCCTCCCTATCCACACATCTCCGAAAGTAATAAGTATTCATGATTCTCAGAACATTTCGTATCTATTCCCAAGATAGCAAAAACCTTCAAAAAGTACACGCTTCAAAACAGGACTTAACAAATACGTCAAAGGATCGACGTCAACCTGTAAAACAAATGTCACAGAACGTTTGTTGACTATTATGAAAATTTATGAAAAAGCAAAAAGCCCTTTAAGTTCCTCACTTAAAGAGCTTTTCCTTCTCTATTCATTTACATGCGTGCTTTTTGCATCTAATCCTCTTTCGCATTCATACGCGAGTGAACCAGATGGATGGCCGTACGGATCACATAAATATGAACGCTCCCAACCATGAATCCTATACCCACCATGAGAGAAGTGTTCCGATCACTAAAATGATTTATATTGAACAAACTAAGTATTAGGCCTATCCCCAACAAAGCCCATGCTGCTATCGTCATCAACTTCACTAACGGCCTCACATCGCGCTCGCTTCGTTCCGTACTGCTTGTTGTTATCGTTCTTGTCGCCATGAGAATCACTCCAAAGTTCAGTGTAAGTGCTTTTATAGATATAGTATAACACAGTTTCACGAATTTGTTCATATTTTATTCACATGATAATCATAAAATAGACAAAACTATGTCGCAGCTGTTCAAATTTGCGGACAACGGTCAGAAAATAAGAATAACCTGAGGCTATGCCTCAGGTCCATGTCTAAACCCATACGTCCAGGCATGGGGTTCCAACCGCTATCGCTTTTCCACCCCATCCCACTTCCCTTTCCGTTCTACTTTGTGCTGTAAGATTCTGGCTACTGGGGTTTGACCGCCGCCATGCGCCGGCGAAACAACGCACGCCTAGGATACGCGCGCGTTGGGAAAATTTCGCCTCCGCAAGTTTCGCAAGGATACCTTGGAGGTACTGGCGGATGGCGGACCGCCAATTCTCCAAACACAGCGATTTCGACGGAACTACGATGCCTTATTCCACGGTAACGTCCCTTTTCTCCCCTTGTAGAGGAACAAGGGTGCGTTATATGAGCGAAAATGTGCCTGCGACCCCACTAAAACCCAGCATCTCCTACTCATAAAGCACGGTAGTTCCGCGAATCGTCCCTACAGCCGAAAATACCGCCTCATAGCGTACCTATGTTCCGCTCACCCGTGCAAAAAGACGATCTATCGCAGATCGCGGCGGTATTTCAAACTCCAAACAGCTGTAGCACTTCTGGATCTCCTACGTCCATCCTGTCAAATACGCGTACCACGCATGATTCGTGCGGGATCTCTCCACTCTACGAGCTCATCACACACATATATTTGACGACATATGCGCTCTGTTAGAATGGGTATCCAATAAATAAAAAAATAAATATTGACATTTATCAAAAAAAATGATATAATTAATAATTTATTGACAATTATATATCCCATCCACTACGATTACTAGGTAACTAGATTGTATATGGAGGGATTTATTGTGCGTATAGCAGAAGGTATTGCCTTATTGGAAATTTCAGTCCCTGTTATGGGTGGTATCGATGTGATTCATCCTACACTGCTGTGGGATGCTGAAACAGCCATACTGGTAGACACGGGATACCCGGGAATACTTCCCAAACTTCGCGAAGCCTTTGAGCTGGAAGGCGTTCCCTATAACAGGCTGAGCAAAATCATCATTACCCATCAGGATATGGACCATATCGGGAGCTTGCCGGCGATCCTAAGCGAATCCTCCCATCCCATTGAAGTGTTAGCCAACGCCATCGAAAAGCCTTACATTGAAGGCGACAACATGCTCTTGAAAATAACGCCTGAAACGATCGATCAAGCTGTAGCTTCTCTTCCTTCCCATGTTTCACCCGATTGGAGAGCAGCTTTCAGAAAAACGCTTGAGAACCCGCCTAAATCCCCCGTTGACCGCATTGTCGAAGATGGAGAAGAACTGCCTGAAGCAGGCGGCATCGTCATTATTAACACGCCTGGACATACGCCGGGCCACATCAGCCTCTATCACAGACCAAGCAAAACCTTGATTGCCGCAGATGCGCTGGTCGTCAAAGAGGGCCAATTGTTCGGGCCTACACCTGAATATGCGATTGAATACGAAAAAGCCTTGACCTCAGTAAAAGTGTTTGCCCAGTTCGATATTGAGACCGTTATCTGCTATCACGGAGGCTTGTTTACGAATCATGCAAATAGGCGCATCGCCGAAATCGTCTCAACGATATAAAAATAGCAGGCCGCTTTGTACAAAAGCGACCTGCTTTTCCCTTACTTCAATAAGGTGTAGGCACCGATAAGCGGAAGCGGCTTCACCTTGCCCTGTGCAGCAGTAACAATTCCTAAAATGGCAAGGATGACTATCGCCAAATTCGCTAATGGCAGCAAGATCCAGCCAATGATCGGAATCATGCCAAGCACAACGTTCACAATAACGGCCGCCAGAAACAATGTGAGTCCTTGGTTTGCATGGTACATGGCATACTTAGAATCTTTAGCAGCCAAGAGCGGAATGAAAAACAAAATGTACGCAACAATTCCCATACCTTTATTAGTTTGAATATCTGTGGAGTCATACATGGGCAGCACCTCTTTTATAATAAATTCACTACCCTATTATATTCAAGAGCATCCATATATTCTGTTATTTATTCAACATTTCTCCATTTATTTTTTCATCTTGCGCCGGCACCCATTCATACAATGCTTTTACCTCACACGCAATGGCATCGGATATATGAACTGCCGTCTTCAAAGGCATCACTCTTTTGTTCGTGATGAAATCTTCCAGCCTCTCCGGCTTGTAATGCAGTAATTGGGCTAATCCTTCCAGCTCCATACCAGCTTCATGAAGTCTTTCTCGCAGAAGGCAGCGGCCAAGCTCGCTTTTCATCATGTCCTCCTTCACCTCGCTCTCATTTGCTATGTAGTGCTCCCTCCTCCATTAGGCAGCATGCAATTATGCAACCGTAACGATAATCGGCTGTTTTTTGGTAATAATGATCGTATGCTCATGCTGTGCGGCAAAACTATGATCAGGTAATCGCAATGTCCAACCGTCCGGCTGCTCAATCGCCGTTTCTGCCCCTGTTGAAAGAAAAGGCTCAATGGTGATAACCATCCCCTCTTTCAATACACGCTTATCATGCTGGTTATAGAACGGTAAAATATCCGGTTGTTCATGAATAGCTCTGCCAACCCCGTGGCTGCACAAGTTTTTGATTACTTTATAGCCGCCTAGCTTCGCTTCCATCTCAATTATTCTGCCGATTTCATTTAATCTTACACCGTGTTTAAGAACCGAAATCACTTTCATCATCGTATCATACGTGTAATGACAGAGTGCCGTTAACGTGACACTGTAAGGAGCAATTTGAAAAGAATGACCGCTATCGGCTATATAACCGTCTTTTTCTGCGCAAACATCGATGTTAATCAAGTCGCCTGGTTGAATGATTTGATCGTCAGGTACGCCGTGCGCAATATCACGATTCAGACTAATGCATGTGTAGCCGGGGAAGTTCAATGCTTTTTTAGGAGCAGAGACCGCGCCATAGCTTTTCAAAACAGTCCCTCCTATTTTATCCAATTGCCTAGTCGTCATTCCGGCCCGCGCACTGCGCTTCATTTCATTGATAGTGATAGCGACGATCTTGCCGATCTCCTTAAGAGCCTCCACATCTTTCTGTGAACCGATTGTCATCGAAATTCCTCCAAATTATGATGTTGTTTTGTTTCTACATGATCCACCGACTAATTCCATCTACTGTAACATAAACTATTCATGACAAAAACTCCCAAACCTAAGTTCGGGAGCGGTGAGTTCTTATTTTGAAATCTATTTCCATTTTCTTATTATTTTGCTGCTGCTTGCGCTCCCACTTCAACAATTTCCAGATTGGAAAAGGAACGGCTTAATTTTTCCATTTTTTCAGTTGCCTCTAACTTCGTTATTGGGGAACACAATGGTTTCCCTTTGTAGCATACGATGTACAACAAGATCGACCACCCCTGCCTTGGACATTCCAAATGTTAGATACATAATGTATCATACAATATTTGGGTGTTATTAGCAACAAAAAAAGATAATTCTCCACATATTACGATAGAATGAAAGGACAAGTCACAGGACTTTTGAACCCCATACATTTTCTCACTCCTATTTAAAAGTAATTTTTTTAATTTTTCTGAATATAATTGATTTATGAAATGAAAAGGCTTACAATAAGGTGAAATAGGAAAAAAGTTAAGTGAAGGGTGCTGATAGTATGAATGATTACCCAAACACTGCAACTGGATTGGTCAATAGCCTCATGTTAAGCGCATTCATTTGGATCAGTGTCTTTTCGGTTTGTTGGTTTATCAAATTCCTCTAATGCAGCGAAGCCACTTCCTGGTGGCTTCTTTTTTTATAAGAAAAACGCCTCGCGGCGTCCTGGGTATAAACCATATGTTTGAGCATGAGGTGTGGATTAGGAATGGGGTTCCGACCGCTGTTAAAGTTGTGTTGCTTCCATGCACAAGGTGGTGCGAACACGACTTAAAATGCGGGTGCTAACGCTTCTCCACCCCAATCCCATCCCATCCCCTCTTCGTTCTACTTTGAGCTGCCTTCCACTTCTCTTATCCATCACGGGCTATCGCCCAGCTGTAACGACGGAACTACGGTGCGTTATCTCTTTAAACTTCCTGTTTTTTACCATGACGAGGAACTATGATGCGTTAAACAGGTAATTGCTAGCGTGTAATCCCAAATTTCTTCTGCATAGCGTACTGCAGTTCCGCGAAATGCCCATTCAAGCCGTTATGACTAGCCATAACGCACCGTAGTTCCGCTAGCCCGCTCACGATAACATCTTTCGAAGAATCCAATGGTTCGGTGAACCGCTTACAGACAGACCATCTCTCCAAACCAAGTTTGCTCCCCTTGAAACAACATATAAATTCTATAACCTGAACAGAAATGGGGCTGTCCCAAAAGTGTTCGCATGGAATGTGAACGTCCCAAATATTAAGCAAAAGGACCATAAGTTGGACACCCTCAGCTTGTCCTGCTAGCTTTAACCTAGGCGTTCCTTAAGTTTCTGTCGAACCAGTTCCACGACATCCGCAGCATCTTTCTCCCGATTTACGACATCTATGCGATCCATGTCTACGATCAATACTTCAGAAGCATGGTAATGATGCATAACCCATTCATCGTATCCAGACCACAGCACACGATAATACTCAACTAGGGATTGGTCCTGTTCAAAACTGCGGCCGCGAAGTCCAATTCGGTACATAACCGTTTCAAAGGAGGCTTTCAAATACACCATTAAGTCAGGCGCTTTCTTCGGCAATTCAGCAAGCTCAGCCATCATATTATCAGCAAGACTTTCGTATATGTCGAATTCCAATTGACTGATCCGGCCAAGTTCACGATTTACCTTGGCAAAATACCAATCCTCATAAATACTGCGATCCAATATATTGTTTGCTTGAACTAGCGCTTCTTTAATCGACTTAAATCGAGTATTCAGAAAATGCAATTGAAGTAGAAACGGATAACGCTTCCTTTCAATTTCTTCCGGTGTGGATGTGTAAAACAGTGGCAGAATCGGATTGTCATCAACACTCTCATAAAAGATATCCGAATTCAATTCTTGCCCGAGCAGCGTCGCCACCGACGTTTTACCAAGCCCGATCATTCCCCCAACCACTATCACTGTCATTGACCCCTTTCTCCTTCGACCCATCTATTATTGACCTATCGTCAATTCTCGTAAAGCTCCCCTATTATACAAGGAAAACAAAGACCTGGAAACCCTATTTTCTTAGATCCTAACCCTCGTTTTCATCTGAAACATTTCGTTCAATGACAGCATGTAAATCGTCCGGCTTCAACAACTCGATTGGTGAACCTTACGCTTCGCGATGCGCGCAAACTCGCCATCCAGAAACTGCTGAAGGGCGCTCTCCTCGTAATCAACTTCGTAAAGCGTCTGATAATGCCTATAATTCTTGGCGGTTGAAGCATCTCCGCCTTCGACTTGAATCACGCAAAAAAGCTCTCCCTGCCTCTCATAATAAAAAGCACAAGCTTGATTGTACTTGGTCTAATTCCGAAACACCACAAAAAAATACAAACGTTTGCGTGACAAACCGGTTTATCATACTGTCATACGATATAGTACGTTTCTCATAATAAAAACGACAGAGGTGCATAGATGATCTACGGAACTACACTGTTAGAAACGGATTCAGAACTTTTCGCCGCAGCACTAACCCAAACATCTGTCTACATTTGGTCGTTAGACCATCAAGGTGTCTATTATCAAGTAGGCACAGGAATCATCGTGAAATATACACCTGAACAAGTACAAATAAAAAGCGATTACGAAGAGAGCTCCTATAGCACGAAGTGGTATTCCAGAGATACGAATGAATTCAGCATTCGTTCCTGATGCCGCGCTTCATTATTAAGATGAGTCGATCGAAATCAAACAAAACCGCCAGTACCTAGTTAATAGGACTGGCGGTTTTTCCAATGTGTGGGCTCACAAGGATGATTCCACATTCAATTGATCGGGAAATTGGGTTGGTAACAACACATCAATCGTCGTGCCTATGCCGGTAGTGCTCTGAACTGCCATAACGCCTTTGTGCGCTTCTACGATTTTGAAGCACATCATGAGTCCGAGTCCGGTTCCTTTTTCCTTCGTTGTGTAGAAAGGCTCGCCTAATTGCTTCAGACGCTCCTCTGGAATGCCGCATCCATTGTCCTGTGTTCGAATGCGAACTTGATCTTTGCCCTCCATCGAAACCGTAATATGGATCTTTCCGTCTTTAGGAATCGCTTCCAATGCATTTTTGATCAAATTAATAAATAATTGTTTCAAATGCATCTCCGAGCACACGATCTCAGGAATATCCGATTGAAATTCAAGCAATAGCTCTGCATTGCAAAGAACCGCTTGCGTTTCAAGTAAAGCCATAACGGTTTGGAGAATCTCTTGCAAGTTGCTCAACTTATAGTGGATAGCTTCCGGCTTGGCTATAACCAGAAATTCGCTCACAATAAAATTAATACGGTCCAACTCCGATAGCATGATATCAAAATAATGCTGTTTGCTCTTCATATCGCTTTGCAGCAGTTGCAGAAAACCGCGCAACGAGGTGAGCGGATTTCTAATTTCGTGAGCAAGGCCAGCCGCCAGCTGCCCAGCCACGGATAACTTGTCGGACTTGCGCAGCAGCTCTTCCGTTCTTTTGCGCTCCGTAATGTCGCGTGTAATGCCGGCGAAGCCGATGATATCGCCCTTTTCATTCTTAATTGGCGTTTTCGTTACGCTCACGTGAACCAATTCCCCGTCTTTACGCTGCCGCACGGTATCAAGGCCAGAGATTTGCTTGCCAGCCTTCAGCATCTCGAAGATCTCAACGCGCTGCTCTTCCAAAAAGTCGGGATAGATCGGCAGCGCCTTATCCTTCAGCTCCTCCTGTTTCCAGCCAAATACGTGCTCGTAAGCGGCATTGACAGAAATAACTCTTGCCCGAGGATCCAACACACATATGGCATCCGTTGTATTATTTATAAAAGATTCCAACAACTCTTTCGTTTCAATGAGCTCGGTCTCCATCTGTTTGCGTTCCGTTATATCCACACAAGAACCGATCACTTCAATCACTTTGCCTTGTTCTAGAATTGGCCGTAATGAAGTCAAATACGTGATCCCGCGGAAAGTGACTTCATACATCACATTTTCTTCGCCATTCCATGCTCTGCGGTAATATTTGTCCATCGTCGATGCCATATAAAAGGGCCAAATTTCAAACAATCCGTTGCCGATAATATGAGAAGGCTTATAACCAAGTCGATAAAGAAGCTCGCCGTCACACAGCGTGTGTATAAATTTCCCCCTCATTTGCCTGAATTTCATGGTCATGCCTTGCTGTCTGCGGACCGTATCGTGAAGATCCTGCTGAGCGACTCGAAGCGATTCTCGATCTTTTATATGCTGTGTGATATCCCGTGCAATAATGTAAACGCCTTCCATCCGATCATTCACGATTATAGGCACATTCTTGAGACCAAGTTCGATAATTTCCCCATTTTTATGAGTCATGCTGAGCATATAGTTATCGGATTCTTGAAAAATAAGACTGTGAACGGAAGCTTCATCCTTTTCCTTACTGTTTAAGAAGCGACTAATCGGATGACCGACCATTTCCATCTCCATGAAACCCATAATCCGCTCCATCGCGGGGTTCATTGTTTTAATTAAACCATTGAGGTCGCAAGTCAGTATGCCAGCGGGATTATGCTCAATTAACGATTTATAGCGCTGTTCACTCTCAGCAAGCTTTCGTTCTACGTCGGAATCATTAGAAAGATCACGATAATTAGCGACAAAGTAAAGGGGATCTCCATTCAAATCTCTGACCATTGACATGCTGCATTCCATCGCAATACTCGTCCCCGCTTTATGCTTCACCCTATGTTCAATCTGAAAACCGTTTAACTCCCCGACCAGCAGTTGTTCCATCCATGCCTGCTGCTTCTCCCTATCTTCCAGCAAACAAATGGCATTCACATCGGTATATAACAACTCTTGCTTGGAATATCCTGTAAGTGTGCAAAAACGATGATTCACTTTTTTCCATTGCCCTTGAATTGAAATTAAAGCCATCCCGATCGGAGCGCATTCAAAAACCGCTTCAAACGACGGCTCGTGGCCCATAAGCTGCATGTGCGCACCGTCTGGCTGTGCACAGTTTTTCAAGCCTAGCGGCTTATTGATCATATGTTTTATCACCCATCTCTCAAAAGCATTTGATGGCTTACTCACCGCTTTTTGAATTCGACGACTAACATATTATTCCTTCCTTAGAAGTGGTTGGAATCAAAATTATGCGCGAAATGTGCCCTGCCCATCAAAGGATATGTTAAAATAAACCGATGAACGGGATAACGCCAGCATTTCCGGCTGGTGAAAAACGATTAAAGGAATGATTCATTTGCCTAATATATGGACGCATCTCATCTTCGGCCAGGAACTTATGACGGATATAGGGCATAGCAATATCCTCAACGATAGACAGCTTCGCCATGTATTCTCATTAGGCTGCCAAGGACCAGATTTCCTGTTCTACCACAACTTTCTGCCATGGCAGAAGGATCGAACAATGAACCTCCTCGGAAGTCGTATGCACAGCGACGCATGCGGGCCTTTTTTGCTGGATTTGCTTCATCAGGTGAAAGGCAGAGGCTTATATAATCCCGCCGTCCTCTATGTGCTTGGGTTTATCACTCATCACATTTTGGATAGGAATATGCACCCCTATGTATTTTATAAATCCGGATTTAAAAAATGGCATCATCAACGATTTGAAGTTATTATGGATACGCTGGTTGTGCGTCGCAAGCTTGGGCTGGAAACTTGGAAAACGCCCGCTTGGAAAGAAATCCATGTGGGGGATGCATTTCCGCTGGGCATTGCTCCCGCTCTGATGCAGGCAGCAGCCAGATACTATCCCGAGTTGGCATCCCGCTTAACGGAGGAGGATTGGAACGAAGCCTATCGCGCCATGATACGCGCTCAACGTTTGTTCCACGATCCAAGTGGATTGAAACGCATTCTCACCTTGGGTCAAATTTCTCCATTCGTCTATACCAAAAACCCGGCCCCGCTCGATTACATGAACGAAGCCAATACGGTTTGGAATTGCCCTACCTCGAAGGAAGAGATCTACACATACAGCGTGTGGGATTTATGGAATATTGCGCTTGAAGATGGCAAGAACGTCTTGCAAGCTGCTATCCGATTCTTGCAAAGCGGGCTTGCAGCTGATCTCACAGCTCTTCAGGATGTTCTTGGCAATCGCTCGTACGAAACCGGCAAGCCTTGTGATAGCGGTTTAGAAATCGTCCATGTCCAGCCCATTATTTAAAGCAGCGTATCTCCACGCTATTGAGCCACGTGCCAGTATGGCCGATGTCAGCGTCAACACAGCCCTCTTTTAATGGTGAATTAAGATTGGCTACATCCACGAATTCAGTGAACGATTTGCTTCCGCCCTGCCAGCACAATCTCAAAAGTATGATGCTCTGAAACGATATTCCGATGGCGAATGCGGAAATGATCAACTTATCCCAGCTCAATTCTTGCTTGTCATGTATCTTTAATTAATTCCGCAATCAATTGGGTTAGTTTACTCTCTTGCTGCAAATTGTAGCTGTCTTCGCCTTTATTGCTCAGCAGAATAACTGTGCGATGGTTCTGAACATCGCGTTTTATGAATGAGAAGAAACCGGGAATATAACCAAGATGGGAGTAAATGTTTAGGTTAACGTCTTCTATGCTCCATCCATAACCATATTTGCCGTTCGATGGGGCATGATCTTTGAAAATCTCTCTCATGGAATTCTCGTTAACAAGCTTCTCCGAGTATAGCGCTTGATCCCACAAATACAAATCTTCAACAGTACTGCTTATTCCTCCGGGTCCCGGGTCAGATTGAAAAAACGTCACTTGGCGACTTTGCCCAAATAGATTGTTTTCATAACCAATCGCTTTTCCTTCTCTTTCAGAAGGAGTAATTGCTTCAACGTAGCTATTCTTCATTTGAAGAGGTTCAAAAATATGTTCATTCATGTATTCCGCATAGGTTTTGCCGGATAGCTTCTCAATAAGATGTCCTAAAATTACATATCCTACATTGCTGTAAAAAAAAGCAGTTCCGGGTTCATGTTGTAATTGGAAATCTGTGGCCAATTTCTCTTTAAGCCGTTTAGCTGGATCGTCCCACTTTTCCGACTCAAATTCTCTTGGGAGTCCGGACAAGTGAGCAAGCAGATGATGGATGGTTATCCGGTCCCCGTGTTTTATTTCCGGTAAATAAGAACTGATAGGATCCGATACTTTTAATTTTCCTTGTTCTTGCAATTGCATGATAGCCATAGCTGTGAAGGCTTTTGAGAGGGAAGCAATACGAAAAACAGTATCAGGTTCATTGGGAACGGATTTTATTTTATCGGCGAATCCGTATCCTTTTTTTAAAAGTATTTTATTCTTGCTTGCTACCAAAATAGATCCCTCGAAATGTTGTTTCTCCAAGTACAAATCTAATGTACTTGCCGCTGGGTTGACAACTGTATTCATACTGGTATTCTGCATTTGCTTTGGCCGTTGACTGACCCTATTTGAATAACAAGATGTGAGAATTGAAATTAAAAGAACAAGAACAATGGATTTAATTTTCACAGTATCTCCCCTCCCCCGAATTGCATGAATTCCCCACAGTTTTCACCTTCCAATTTACAAATCCCCCCACTATCAAAACGTTTCATAAAACATGAATAAAATCACGCCTATTGATTAACCAAAATAAGGAATTCATAAATTGAAAAAAGATCGCTCTTTCTGTGAAATCGTTTGCACACATAACACGATTTGAAAAAGTCTACCACGTTTACAAACCTTGTTCAAACTATTCTGAAAGAAGACAATGTACAACAAATTCTTAGTGAACTGAACTTTGAAGATACGGCACGTAAATTCAAAGCGCATCAAATGCTCTTATTCTTTATGAATGCTGTTTTAGGACAACGGGGTGGCTATCGTTCTGGTGTCGGCAAAGCGAAGTCTTGCGGTTTGGCTCCAGTTTGTTATTCGACATTCTCTTCTAAAGCGGGCGAAGTGGTGTATGAGTTGTTCTAGCGATTATTTCACATGCCTGATGGATCAAGCAAAACCTGAATGTACCTGTCTTATTTGGTACAACCCAAACTGCTGTGTTCAATCAACATTTTGCTGCACTAATGACTTACGTCGTCCTAAAATGGTTGAACACTCATGCCAAATCATTCGTTATTTCTTGCGTCAAAAATCAGTTAGTTGCGAGGATCTATCGTTACGAGCAGAATAGTGAACAAAAGATAGAATGACGGAAAATGGCAATTAGTATATTGACAGCATGCTGTCAAATTGTTATGATGCAATCATGAATACAATAGACAAACCAGAGGATTCCCTAAGCAGATTTTCACTGAGTATATTCCACATTAATGGGTTGCTAATGCGTTCCGGGGACATTATCACGCGTTCAATTGATCAAAGCAGTGCTAGGTGGCAGGTTCTTGGTCGCGTTGGTTATAAACCCCAAACGGTGGCAAAGATCGCTCGTGATATGGGACATGCACGTCAGAGCGTGCAACGTGTTGCAGACGTATTAGTAAATGAAGGTCTGGCTATCTATAAGGACCACCAGACCGATCGACGTACAAAGCTGGTTGAACTTACTCCGAAAGGTGCAGAAGTATTGGGTGCTATCTACGAACAATATGCTGAATGGAACCGGCATCTAATTACCAAACTCGACCCCGAGCAATTAAATAAGATAGCAGATGTTCTTGAGAATGTCGGGCGAATTCTGGAGAAGGAGGTAAACTTTTTTAGTAATGGGAATTGGCAAAGCATGAATACTGGAGAAAAAAATGATGATGAGAATAAGTGATTGTTGATGGTAAAAGGAGTCGTAAATATAGATTAATTAGGAGGTACAAGCATCATGCAGCGTTTATTTATTTGGGTCGAAATTCCCGTAGATAACATGGAACGAGCCAAAACGTTTTACGAGCAGCTTTTTCAGATCGAAATGCCAACAATGGCTTTGGGGGATTGTGAATATGCGTTTTTCCCTGTTCAGGAGCGGTTTAATGGGGGGGCTCTGGTTCAAGGTCCAAATCACAAGCCAGCAGCAGATGGCGTCACTGTGTATTTGGATGGAAACCCCGATCTAGCGACAATTCTGTCACGGGTTAACGAGGCAGGCGGAAAGGTTATCATGGAGAAAACGAATACTGGCGAGACTGCCGGCTATTTGGGGATGTTTCTAGATTCTGAAGGAAATCGCATCGGACTACAGCATTTGTGAACTTCCACAAACGAGACATTTTTTCCTGGTTCCCGTTCTAAATTGGAACCAGATGCTGGGATTTTCCAAGTCAAATTCACGATTACAAAAGGTAATTTCAATGGAGTGTACAAATGGAAAATATATACAACAAATTGCATGCAACGGAAATACTGAACCGTATCGAGAATTTAAGTCCAAATTCAAAGCCACAATGGGGAGAAATGAATGCTGCTCAAATGTTGGCTCACTGCTCATCGTTTCAAGACATCGCAATGGGGAACTCCTTTCCCCCTAGAGATTGGCTAGGAAGGTTAATAGGAAGGTTTGTGAAACCTATATTTTATAATGATAAGCAGACACCAACCAATATGCCAACAATTCCGACCATACTTATCTTAGATGACAAAGATTTTGAGACGGAAAAAGAAAAGCTGAAACAAAAGATTTTAATTTTCCAAAGTAACGGTCCGGAGAAATGTTCACCCCACCCACATCCTTTTTTTGGCAAATTCACTCCTGAGCAATGGGGTATAGGAATTTATAAACATCTAGACCATCATTTAAGACAATTTGGTGTTTAGTATTTTTTCGCAATGATTAATAATTAGTGCAGTAACACCACTTCGCTGTGATAACGAGGAACGATAGATAAAAATTACAGCGGCAACTAAGACTAAATTTTCTAGTCTAAGTGTGCCGCTGCGTCTCTGTGTGAATCAGTCGCCAAATCAGGGATCGTGTCAAGCAGTTCCAAGTCCTCTTCAAAAGGGGGGCATCCGCCCCTTCATTACTTCGTCAAGCCTGCTATCTCCGGGACAGCCCCTTCTACTCTCATTGGGAACAATTCGGAATTTGCCAATCGATTTCCTTTTGCCCGAGTTCTTTCAAATAGTTATTCGCCTGCGAAAACGGCTTGCTTCCAAAAAAGCCGCGATACGCAGATAACGGGCTCGGATGTGGAGATTGAATAATCCTGTGTCTCTCCGTATCGATCATCTTCCGCTTGGCTTGCGCGTGAGCGCCCCACAGCACGAAAATGACCGGCTGCTCTCTCCGGCTTAACGCAGCGATAATCGCGTCTGTAAACCGCTCCCAGCCTTTTCCTTTGTGAGAATTCGGCATGTTTTCACGAACCGTAAGCACGGTGTTCAGCAGGAGAACTCCCTGCTCCGCCCAAGAAACAAGATGTCCATGATCAGGGATGTAGCAGCCCAAATCGGACTGCAGCTCCTTGTACATATTTTGCAAGGACGGAGGCGCCGGGATTCCAGGTTTGACGGAAAAGCTGAGTCCATGAGCCTGTCCCTTGCCATGATAAGGATCCTGTCCCAGAATAACGATTTTCGTATCCGCATACGCAGTCAGATGAAGAGCGTTGAACCTATCGCCCATTTCCGGAAAAATTGTGTTTGTGCGATATTCTTCTATCAGAAATTGTTGCAAGTCCAGAAAATAGCGCGATTGCAGCTCCTCTTCCAACAAAGTGGACCAATCGTTGCTAAACATACTTATGTTTCCACTCCCTCTATTCCGTCTCCGTCCCTAGCTCTCCGGAGTGTACATCTTTCAGCACAATACGGCCCTCAGCAGCCGCCCCATCAGCAAGCACCAGCTTAAGCTTCGCTGTCTTCCCCTTCAGAACGAGCGCTTGCACTTGCGTGTCGGTAAGGCTTCGCCCGAAACTTTCCTTCCAAATGACGAACTTGCAGCCTTCTTTATAATGCGAGCAACCATAGCCCTTGCGTCCCATAAACAAGGAACCTCCACAGCCAGGCCGCGGACAAGCGGCCACAACCTGCGGCGTGCCATCGGACGGTTTGCTGGCGGAAGTTTTCTTCGCGGATGACGTAGCGGCCGTTGATTTCGTTGCGCCTCGCTTACCGCCTTGAGCAATAGGCGTTTCCCCCTCGAACGACGTCTTCGAGGCTCTGGCCTGAACTCGCACCTTATCAACAATTAAGGTTGCGAACTTTTTGACATTGTGCATGAACTGCTCGTCCGATGCCGTGCCTCTTGATATTTCATTCAATCTGCGCTCCCATTGCCCCGTCATTTCAGGAGAGGTGAGCAGTTCAATGCCTGCACCGCGGATTAACTCGACTGCAGTTCGTCCCTTCTGCGTCAGGACAATTTTCTTGCCCTGCATGTCTACATAGCCGACCTTCTTGAGCCTTTCTATCGTAGCTGCGCGGGTTGCCGGGGTGCCCAGTCCGGAATCTTTCATCGCATCGCGAAGTTCCTCATCCTCGATCTGCTTGCCGGCGCTTTCCATCGCTTTGAGCAGCGTACCTTCTGTAAAGTGTTTCGGCGGCTGTGTATCTTTTTCTTTGACGACCGCATCGCTGCATACTACACTTGCCTGCGGATCGATGGAGAACGGTTCGTTAACTTCAACCTCGTCCTCTTCCTCGTCTTCCTTGTCCTTGCCTTTTGCGCTCTTCGGCTTTTCTTTCTTCTGATCGGCATATATGACTTTCCAGCCTAATTGAAGCAGCTCTTTCACCGTCGTCTTGAATATTTCCTGCTCCACTTCCGTCATGACGGTATGAACCTTATATTCAGCCGGCGGGTAAAATTGCGACAAAAAGCGACGAACGATCATATCGTAAAGCTTCTGCTCATCGGGATTCAACCCGCTTGCTTTCCGATTCGTCGGCAGGATGGCATGATGGTCCTCGACCTTGCTTGGATTGCAAATGAATTTATTGTTTTTGTGCACAAGATTGCGGTTCGCTCCTTGCACGAGCTCGTTATAGGCCGTTCCTTGCAAGGCAGAGAGCGACTTATGCATTTCAGGTATATTTTGCTCGGTTACATAGTTGGAGTTCGTTCTCGGATACGAGATGACTTTATGCTTCTCATAAAGGGCTTGCGCGGTATCAAGCGTTTTCTTTGCGGAAAAAGCGTATTTCCCGTTCGCTTCCCTTTGCAGCAGCGTCAAATCATACAATTTGAACGGATACTCTTTCGTCTCTTTCACTTCATAAGAAGCAATCCGCGCCGGTTTGCCCTTTACTTTGGCAGCAAGTGCTTCGACTTTAGGCTGGTCGGTCATGCGTTCCCCCTGCCACATGCCCTTATAGAGCGTCTCGCCTTGAGTAAAATGCCCCTCCAGCTCAAAAAATTTAAGCGAGGAAAAAGCTTCGATCTGTTTCTGGCGATCATAAATAAGTGCAAGTACGGGTGTCTGAACGCGTCCAACGGAGAGAAGCACATTATGTTTGGTTGTGAATGCTCGAGAACCATTCATGCCGATCAGCCAATCCGCTTCGCTGCGGGAGCGAGCCGCTCGGGTTAAATTCTCGTACTCCGTGCCGTCCTTCATCGTGGCAAAGCCGGTACGTATCGTTTCCGAAGTTAAATCTGAGATCCAAAGACGTTTGACTGGATGCTGCAGCCCCAAATGACGCTGAATCAGCGAGAAAATATGCTGGCCTTCCCGCCCGGCATCGCAGGCATTAACGAGCTTGTCGCAGCGCTTGGCCAGCTCATCAATAACTTTCAATTGATCGTAGGTTCGCGGATTTGGAATCAATTTGAACGTATCCGGGATGATCGGGAGGTGATCTATACTCCACTTTTTATATTTAACATCGTATTTATCGGGTTCCGCTAACTCAATTAAATGGCCGATCGCCCAAGTAATAATGTAAGATTCCCCTTCTAGGTACGATCTCTTATTCGTTGCTTTGGGCTCAATCGCAGCCGCAATATTACGGCCCATGTCCGGTTTTTCAGCGATGACTAAAGTTTTCACAAACATACCTCATGTCGAATTTTACTGTCGTTAATTCTTTTCAGCTAACTAGTATTCGCGTTTGGAAGAGAAAATTCCTCTTTATATGAAATTGGCAATTTAGGCTTTGTTATCGTAAAAGAAGTGCTGCGCTTGTATAGTTTCACCTAATTCCATAATCCCGTAAGAGAATCTTGGCTGCCGTCTTTTGTCAGTCGGGGAGCCGGGGTTGAACATGAACATCCCATCGATGGTTTGCTGGTAAGGAATATGCGAATGCCCGAATATGACGATATCTGGCCGTTCGGAGAGGAAAGCTTCTCGCGCCCTTTCCTCTGTCGTCTTCCGGTAGCCATCCCCGTGAATGAGTCCGATCCGAAAGCCTGCGATGTTCAGTAGTTTCTTCACGCCGAACCGGTCGATGATCTCCGATCCGTCATTATTTCCCGCCACGCCTTCACAAGGCGCAATCGCCTCGACTAGCTCAATCACGTGCGGACTTACCCAATCGCCGGCATGAAGAATGAGCTCGACGCCGCTAAGCCCCTCTACCAATGCGTCAGGCAGCTTTTGCGCATGTCCTGATAAATGGGTATCCGATATGATACCGATACGCATAACGATCACTCCCTTTTGGCATATTGTAACATATTCGATGTTTGCCCGGCAGTTTGATACAATAAAGCATACCATACTCGACTACGCAAAGGGGGAACGTGTGCTCCGTGCATGGATGAATCATGCGAGCACGTTACTATGAGAGAACCAATCGTCGTGCAGAACATATTAAGGGAAGCGATGGGACATTTGGAGAAACGCTTCATGGAACGCGAAGAGCTCATACGCGTCCTGTTACTAGCGCTTATGAGCGGTGAAAATGTTCTACTCGTCGGTCCTCCAGGGTCGGCCAAATCTCAGCTGGCGCGAGCAGCCGCAGAGCTATTCGGAAACGAGCCTTTTTTTGACTATTTGCTGACGCGTTTTACGACCCCCGACGAGTTGTTCGGACCGGTCTCTTTGCAGAAGCTCAAACAAGACGAATATGTGCGATTGACGGAGGGCTATTTACCAAGTGCGCGCTTTGCGTTCCTGGATGAGATTTTCAAAGCGAACAGCGCTATTCTTAACTCACTTCTATCCGTGTTAAATGAGCGTGTTTTCTTTAACGGCCGGAACAAGCAGATGACCCCACTGCTCTTCCTCATCGCAGCTTCCAACGAGCTCCCGGAAGACAACGAGCAACTTGCGGCGCTGTACGATCGATTCTTATTTCGATACGAAGTGGAGTATGTCAAGCAAATCTCCAGCTTCGAGCTCATGTTTAGCGCTCCTACTACGCCGCTTCCAGCCCTGCTTTCAACTGAGTTCGTGCAGCAGATCAAAGCGCAGGCCGCTCAAGTGACTTTGCCGGAAACGATCATCTACATGCTCTTTCAGTTGAAAACCGCACTGGAGGAAAAAGAATATGTTCTTTCCGATCGCCGTTTTCACAAAATTGGTCATGCTTGGAAAACATCAGCTGCCATTCATGGGCGCAGCACTGTTAATGTTTGGGATACGGTGCTAACCCCACATATGCTATGGGATTTCCCTGAAGATCTCGTAGAGCTCAAGGACGTGTTCCACACCCTGTTCCAAGAAATGCTGAAGAAGGAAATGGAGCAGGAACTTCCTTTGCTTCAATATAATCAAACCGTCAAAAAATGGCTGGATAAAGAAGATGAGCTGCATGCGTTTCAATTCAAAAAAGAAGTCGGCGGCGCACTCAGCAAGGATGCGGCAGAAAGGTTGAAATCTGCCTTAGAGGAATGCCGCTCCGAATTGGAAGACACGGCACGAAGTTTGCGCGGACGCCTCGTTGCCTGGCAGGAGAAAGAAAAGAAGCTGCCCGAATGGATCGCTTCACAATCTATTTTCCTTCAGCATCCCGAGCAGTTTGCCGTGAAATTCACCCATCTGCGCATTCAAGGCGAGCGCATTTTGCAGACCGTTCAGGGCTTGTACCGGACACTGTTTGACCGGGAAATTCCCGGAATCGCTTACGACTATACCCTATAAGAGGATAAAGCTATGATCATACGCTGCACCCGAGTCGATAGGTATATCTTCGATGGCTATGTCCACTCCTCGCGTGTCGCGCAGGAATGGCTGCGAGAAGCAGTGCGGCAAGCGCCGTGGTTTAACCTCGAGCTCTTTGCCGACTTCTTCATGTGTTTCTATTTGAATAAACCTGAAATCGACGGCACCGTGGAAGAAACACCGTTTCACCGATGGATGGTCTTAACGCTTCGTAAACAATTCTTCTATGTGTCCATTCATCCGCGCACGATCGGGCAAGTGAACGGTTCCTTCAAAACCTCGTTGAAAGCGTTAATGTGGCTGACTGAATCCTATGAAAAAGAAGTGAAACGCAGACAAAAGGAACAGCAGCAGTTGGGTCTGGGAATGAAAGAAAAACAACTCCAAAACGGACAAGATAAGGCTGATGTAAGTGAACGCCTTTCCGACAAGCAGATCGAGAAGCTGCGACTTGTCGGCTACACGTTGCAGCAAGGTAAGAAAACGGTCGAAGACAAGCAGGAGGCCGTCGATTCACGGCCCCTTCTCGCGGAGGAAATCCGCGCGCTGAAGCAGCGCATCACGGAGCTTCAGCACGAAATGCGCACGGAGTTTATGAAGCGCGACAAGCTTAAGGCGAAGCTGCGCAAGGCGGAAGAGGAACTCGAGCGCCGCGAGCGGCAAATGGCCCGGATGGCCGCTCGCGACCTCGCGGCCATGAAAGAGATCGAAGCCGAGCTTGGCGATTGGCTCGGCCGGTCTTTGAAAGAAACGCTGTCCCTCGAAGAGGCAGACAGCTTCAATGTGCACGAGCTGGTGCAGGCCAGCCAGCGGCTTGCGAACCGACGCTGGGGCAGCGAGCTGGGCAAGCTGCGCCGGCAGACGTTCGAGCACTACGTGCAGTGGATTGAGAAACTGAAGCGCAGCAAGGATCTCGTCGCCTTCCTCCAAGAGGTGGGGCGCAACATCCACCATCTCCGCGTGCAACGCAAGAAACTGCGCTCGCCTTACATCCCTGAAGCCTACGATGATTTGCGCCATTCCGGCGACATTGCTCATCTCCTTCCCAGCGAAGCAAGCCTGCTGGCAGACGATGATTTCGAGCCTTATTTTCTGGTCAAGTGGATGGAAAACAAGCTCATGACTTACAACTACACCGGTTCGCTTGAAGAACCGCAGAAAGGCCCCATCCTGTGCATGCTCGACACGTCGCATTCGATGCGGGGCAGCAAGCTGCGGCTTGCTCAGCTGTTCACGGCGACCTTCGCCTCCTTCGCTCTGTTGGAACGCAGAGACTTCGTCCTGCTGCTGTTCGGAGCAAAAGGCGAACTCATCGAGCACGTGCTGCACCACAAGCGTCCCGATTGGGATCGCTTCTACGGTTTCGCGCAGCTCGCTTTCGGGGGCGGCACGAATTTCGACGTGCCGCTTGCGAGGGGCATGGACATCGTTCAACATCAGCCGCAATTCCACGACGCGGACTTCGTGATGGTTACCGATGGCGTCGGTCAAATCTCCAAGGGAACGCAGCAGAAGCTTGCCCTGCTTGGCCAGAAAAAGCAATTGAGACTCCACTCTCTCATCATTGGCTCACCGCGCCAGCATTTGAACCAGAAATATGAGATTGCCGGCGTTTCTTATCAGGTTCGATTCGCCGCATCTTGGGAAATGCAGGACCGAATCAAAGATGAATTGCTGTTAGACGTGTTCGCCAAGCACGAATCAAGGACGGTAAAGCGGAAAGAACAACCAGGTGTATAAGGATTCGACCTAACAGCGTGATTCAGACTCGGCGGGTAATGGGAAGTTAGGATTTTTTCCTTACCTATTAACAATGAGGGGGGATTCGTTAAGATGGTCGGTGCCAACAAATGTTGCCTTGTAGCCGCTAGCAGCGGAGAAGTTCTAGGCAAGGCTCGCGGAACAGCAATTCGCTATTTCTGTGGGGCGATCAATTTTGAACACCGTGGAGGAACTACAGTGCGTTATTTCGGGGTTTCTGGCACTCCTGTTCCGCGAAAACTCCTTATACCTGGAATAGCTTCCAATTAACGAACTCCTGTTCCGCGAAATGACAGGTAAGGATAGTAGGGGTCTCGGCTGGTAATAAAAAGAACTCGATTCGGTTAGAAATCGAGTTCTTTCTCTATGTATTAAGCTCTTAACAGCTCTTTGATCGTCTTCAACGATACGCCTGTCTGCGTATAGACATCAAGCAGTGTTGCACGCGGATTCGTTCGAACAAAATCTTTCACAATGCGTGAATCGTTTAACAGATGCTGCACACACGATTTGCAACGCTTTTCAAAGTTCTGAATAATAACTCTTCCACACTGTTCGCAGTTGCAAATTGACATTGATTTCACACCTTCCGTCAACGTTCCATGATCGTATATAGGTTTCGAGATCCATCCCCATTTTGCGGGGGTACCGCGTCTATAGTTGAATTTCAACTTGATCGTCTGGCTTTAGCTCGCCCGGTCGAAATTTTCATTTCACTAGTATATCTCATCTGTAGTAAAAAGCTCCAGCAGCGTTGTTTGCGCCTCTTGTGGCCACATCGTACCGTCGCGCCAGCCGAGTACAAACGCTTCAAATCTCCGCTCGACAGGAAATACATCCAAATCTCCAAAATAATTCGCAATTGCCACATGCTGACTTGCATGAGCACGCAGGGCAGCCGCCTTAACGGACCAGCCGGCCTCTGTATCTACGGCGATCGATGGCGAATATCCTGCAGATCGAAGCGATCCCGAAGCAGCGTAGTAGAGCTTCCGCACAGTCGGACATTTCCCGCTAAGCACGGCGGCAGTCGTTGCTTTGGAAATAGCAACATGGTCAGGGTGACCGTTCCCCCCATCCTCAGGAAAAGTGAAAATAACCCGGAGTTCATTACGCTGAATAAACAAGATGACGCCATCAACAAGCTTATGGAAATCGATGGCCCCAAGCTGACCATCCGGCCAGCCCAGATAATCCACCTGCGATATCCCGAGAATACCAGAGACAGCAGCCATTTCTTGTTCTCGTAATGCAGCTAGTTCTTCCTTATTGGTTGCTCGCTCTGTCCTGTTCCTGCCTGCTTCACCTCGTGTAGCAAGCAGAAGAACAGGACTTTCCCCAAGATCGGCAAGCCCACGGATCACACAAGCGCTTAGAAATGTCTCGTCATCAGGGTGAGCGTAAATAAATCCAAAGCGGCCCTTCCTATTCATAAACTTGCCTCACGTCCTTTTACTTTTTAGTCATTGAATTGAGATCGATGAAAGGGGTAGCTCCGCCAGTCACGCTAGGTAAATGCCCATCCCATTTCTCCAATGCTTTCTCCTGAACCTCGATTTGCTTCAGTTGCACGAGTTCTGCCGTCACTTCCTGCTTCTTCAGTTTCAGCGACTCCGCTTCGGCTTGCGCTTGGGCAACCTTTTGCTGCGCTTCGATCTGTATCCTCTTCAAATCATTCTCCGCCTTCAAAGCCTGCTGCTGAGCAACCTGCTTCGCCTCGATAGACTGATTAAACGCATCCGAAAATTTAAAATTCACAATATTGATATCATTAACATGTAAATCATACCGCGCCAACCGCTTTGTCAGCAAATCTTGAATCTCCCCCGCCACTACATCTCGCTTGGCAATCAGGTCTTCAGCTGCATATTTCGCCGTTACTTCCTTTACAATCTCTTGAATGGCCGGTGAAATAATAACCCCATCGAAATTGCCTCCGATGTTGTTCATCAGATTATAAGCGGACGCTTTATTAACCGAATAATTGACAGCTACATGCGTGGATACCGGCTGAAGATCTTTGGATGAAGCCGATGTATCCGACTCTGCCTTCGTTACTTGCGTATTGACTTGAATAATCGTCTGAAAAAAAGGAAATTTCAAATGAACGCCGGGCTCCAGGATATCGGCACTTAATTTTCCAAAGGTTTTGTATAACCCTACATTTCCATACTGAACGGTGGAGAAGCTGTTAAACATAAGAATAAGGGCAGCCACAATGATTATAGCGGTGCTCACAATCCATTTCATATTCACATTGCGGTTGTTTGGTTTTACATTTGTCTCCAAGGGACACCTCCAACAGTTGATACGTACTACTTTCATAGTACCATAAATGACTGGTAAAGTTTAACAAGTTCAACTAAAATTCGCAGGTGGTAGCTTCTTTTCGATATAGTAGATCGCCTGATCCATTGGCATTGCCGCTTCACTTTGCTCCAACATATCCTTTAACCGGACAAGATTGGCAGCTATTTCATCGGAACCTATCACAATAACGAAGGGCACGCCTTGCTCTGAGGCTGCTGCAAGAATCTTGCTTAACCTCCGGTTCTCACTTGCCATACGCGTCCTTAAGCCAGCAGCTCGAAGTTCGGTTGTCACGCGAAATGCCTGCGCAGCGGCCTCCTTCCCTAACGGAGCTACGACAACTGGGAGCGAACTTATCGGCCGTTCCCGCTGCTGCAGGACCTCCATGATGGGTTCAAGGTAGAAGGACAAACCGGCAGCAAGAGCTTTGAAATCAGCCCTGCCTGTCAAGTGACCAATAATCGCATCATATTTGCCACAGCCGCCTAGGCTCGCTGGATAAACACCCGCTGCAACCTTGATTTCATAAACCGTTCCCGAATAAAAGGACAGACTGCGTGACAGAAACGGATCGAAGGAGCAGACCTTTCCAAGTCCCATTTGTTCCAAAAGCTGCTGCAGCACCCGGATCTCTCCGGCTCCTTCGCTTCGCTCAAGCTGAAACGTATTGGCGATTTGATCAAAAGTCGGTCTATCCACATTTATTATCTTATAAATTTCAGACAAGACAACGTTCCCCACCCCTTTTTCCCGGAGCTCGTCTCTCACACCCTCTTGACCTATCTTCTCTAATTTATCTAATGCGAGCATGACCGGAAGCTGCCTATCCGTAGGCACGCCAGCCTTTTCCAGCCATTCCCCGAGGAATTTGCTATTGTTCCAGGAAATAACGATCGATATTCCCAGTTTCGTGAACACCGCATCTGCAAGCTGCATCAGCTCATCTTCGCCTGCAGGCTCGTCTGCGCCCGGATATTTCGAGGTGGGCAGCGATTCTTCATTCAGGATCGGCGTTTCCATCACATTGAATTCGTACAATTCGAATTGCCTTGTTAGCGCATTTACTACCTTTTGACGGAGCAATTGCTCCTCCCCCCAATTTGTTCCTTTTACGTACTGCATGCCACCCATTCCCTTCGGTTTAAAATAAAAAACGCGCCGGACCCCATGGTCCCGCGCGAATTGCTATCCCGCAGGGAGGCCAACGCGAAATGCGTTAGCCCACCCTGATTAGTTACAGGTGTGTGCTAACGCTTGTCAAAATAATGAAATTGTACGAACCATTGTTTACGCATAAGATTCGTCCCCTTCATCGATGATGTTTCTGATTATAACGAGTGCCTATTCGTTTTGCAATAGGCACTTGACGTATAATCGGCTTTTATGCCAGAAGCGCTTCAATGTCAGGTGAAATATCACCAGGCTCTGTGCGGGCGCTGTATTGTTTAACAATTTGGCCGTTAGCATCCACAAGGAATTTAACAAAGTTCCATTCGATATCTCCAGTGCGATACGGCTCTGGTGTATGGTTGACGAGATAAGTAAATAGCGGATGCGCGTTCTCGCCTTTCACATCTATCTTTGCGAATAAAGGAAATGTCACTTGGTAGTTTAACTCGCAAAAACTTTGAATGTCTTCATTCGTCCCCGGTTCCTGACCCGCAAACTGGTTGCAAGGGAATCCTAGCACAACTAAGCCGCTGTCTTGGTATTGCTCATACAGACTTTGCAGCCCTTTGTAATGCGGTGTAAGTCCACAAGCGCTAGCCGTATTCACAATAAGCAAAACTTTGCCTTTGTAAGATGACAGTGACTTCGTTTCCCCAGAGATCGTTTGTACATCAATTTCGTATAATGACATGGCTTCATTCTCCTTATGATTATTTTTTTACTCCTAAATTTATTATAGCATTCTTTTCCAAGGTGCCCAAGCTTGCTGAGAGTGCTACGTTCAGCTTTCTTATTACTAACAAATGTGTTATATTGTTTACCTGTTTTATTTCCAAAACATGTTAACTCACATGAATTGCAGCGCTTTAGTTGCAGTTTGCTCAGCTAACCATCATGAATGCTTAGAAGCTAAAAATGCAAGTTTTCTTACAGAAATCAACTCTTAGGAGGTAACTGATCTTGGACACAAAGACTCAAAGTGCCTATCAAGAAGAACTTGAGCGGCTCGAACGAACGAGCGCTGAGATTGACAAGCAATTAAGCCGCCTTCGGGCGACTCCCGTGTACTACGGGCCCGACCTGACTGAGCAAGCGCTAGAAGTTACGCGCGAGCAAGGCCGGCTCAATTTATCTAAAGCGGTAGATGAACCGTATTTTGGCCGGCTCGACTTTCAAGAGTCGGGAGCATCGGCTGTTGCACCGCTCTATATCGGCAAAGCCGGCGTTGAGGATGAACGCACCGGGCAACTGCTCGTCATCGACTGGCGAGCCCCCGTAGCCAGCCTCTTCTACTCGTTCACCGGCGGACAGGACGCCGCTTCTTACGAGTCCCCCGACGGCCTTATCGACGGCCTCGTCTATTTGAAGCGCAACCTTGTTGTGCGCAAACAAATTTTGCAGCGGGTCGTAGACACTTACGACCGCAATGAAGACTCGCTCGCCGCCCACGACGAGTTCCTTCTGTATCGGCTTGGCGAGAACAAGGACAACAAGCTGCGCGATATTGTTTCGACGATTCAAGCCGAGCAGGACCGGATCATCCGTGCCGCGAAGAATACGGCTTTGATCATTCAAGGCGTCGCCGGAAGCGGTAAAACAACCGTTGCCCTCCACCGACTTGCGTTCTTGCTCTATCAATATCGCGAACAGATTCGAGCGGAACGGATGGTCATTTTCGCGCCCAACTCCATGTTCCTGGACTATATCTCAGGCGTCTTGCCTGAGCTCGGTGTCGGCAACATCCAACAGAGTACCTTCTCCGACTGGGCGCTTGATGTCCTGGAGCAACAAGTGAAGCTGGCTGATCCCGCTTTGGCGCTGCAAACCTGGTTTGCTGTCGGCAGCAAGAGACCCACCGTGGATGACCGTGCACCGGGCCGTTATAAGGGCTCCATTGCCTTCAAGCAGCTAGTGGACGAGTGCCTGCAGAAATTCGAACAATCCTATGTCCCTGCCGCTGATTTCATCCCATGGGAGGGCGCCAAGCTTCCCATCGCTCATATCCATGAATGGTTTTTCGTCGAGAACAAGCATTACGCACTTGCGAAGCGCCGTGAACGCGTCATTGCCCGCATCAAACGTTGGATGGAGATGCAGCTCGACAAAATCTGGGAGCAGAGCAAGAAGAAAGAGCTTAAAAAGAAAGCCTCTCAACGCTTGCGCACCTACCTAACGGGCTGGCCGGAGCACTCAGCATTCTCTTTCTATAAACTGCTCTTCGCTGAACAGGGCCGCCCAGACAGCCTGCCTATTGAATTGCTTACCCAAATCCCCGAGGCGATTGTTACAGCATCGGCTAAACTGATGAAGAAAAAAGAAGTGCAGCTCGAAGATCTGGCCCCGCTTCTTTATATCCATACACGCTTGCACGGTATCGCCTCCGATCAGATGTTTGATCACGTTGTTATCGACGAAGCACAAGACTTCTCACCTTTTCAAGTTGCCGTTCTAGACGCTTACACGCGGAATCATTCGTTTACGATTCTTGGCGATTTGTCGCAAGGGATTCATGCGTATCAAGGCATCATCGACTGGAAAGAATTTACCGGTTTATTCCAAGAGGAACAAACCGGATATTTTGAGCTGGAGCGAAGCTACCGCTCCACCATGGAAATTATCCAGTTCGCGAATCAGGTACTGAAGCGCGGTGTCGAGAATCCTTTGTTAGCCGTGCCGGTATTCCGCAGCGGCAACAAAGTTCGTATCCTTCATACCGATACCAAGGCCCGTTTGCAGCTGCTTCAGCAAGCTATCACCACTCTGCATCAAGGCAGTTCCAGCACGATAGCCATAGTCGCTCGGACCGAGAAGCAAGCCCAGGAGCTGCATGATGCATTAACGGAAGCGGGTCTAGCGACTAATTTGATCACAGCCAAGCAGCGTGTATATCGCGGCGGCATCTCTGTTCTGCCTGTCTACTTGACCAAGGGACTCGAATTTGACGCTGTCATCCTGATGGATGTCACCCAAGAGCAGTATGAAGCAACGCTCATCGACGCCAAGCTGCTCTATGTAGGCTGCACACGGGCACTTCATGAGCTGTGGCTGATCGTTCCGGGGGAACTCTCCCCGCTGGTTAATCTCCAAGATACAGATATTGTAACCACTGAACATCCCGCATGAACAAAAAGACACGTTGCTCCTTGATCCTTTGATCAACAAGCACGTGTCTTTTTAGCCTCTAATAGAGTCGCTTCGTGTAGCTTTCAAGAAGTGATCGTTCAACTTCTTCGGGTGTGATAACCTCGTCGGGAAGCTGAATATGTGCAGCCAGCATTTGCGGTATGGAAGGCAGCTGATCTTGCGAAAGCCAGCTTGCAGGCTGCCATAACTCAGATCGCTTCAGTGCCTTGGCACAGTGAATGTAGCATTCTTCGACTTCTATACCTATACCGACAATAGGCGTTTTCCCTTGCACGGACATTTTTTCTAAAAAGTCCCCATCACGCATCACAAAACCCTTACCGTTAATGCGCAGCGTCTCCCCCAGGCCTGGGATGAGGAAAAGCAGCCCGACTTTTGGATTGGTGAGCAGATTCAGTAAAGAATCAAATTTACGATTGCCTTGCCTCTCAGGGATAACAAGATGCCTTTCATCCAGTACATGGACGAATCCGGGAGCGTCACCGCGTGGAGAAGCATCGCAGTTTCCTTGCACATCGGAAGTTGCGAGCATTAGAAACGGCGATTTCGCAATGAAGTTACGGCAATGCTCATCCAGTAACCGGATCGTTTTGTTCGCTGCGAGCTTGCCCGGATTCCCTAACAAATCTCGCAATTCTTCCTCAGATTTCACTAGATTTGCAAACATCCCATTAAAACTCAAAACCTATCACTCCCGACATCTAATAGCTATCTTGCTTACTATTATACGCCAAAAAGCTCAATAGGCCACCAAGACGCCGCCTTCACCTGCATAGGTGCCGATCACCGTTCCCATATTCGCAAACAATACATGGCGAAACGGGTATTTCTCCAGTAATTGATGCAAGAAGTCACGTGCCCGCTCTTCACAATTGCTGTGCGCAACGGCAATGACATCCTTATCGAAATCGTGGGCTCGCTCTCCGACCTTCTCCATCAGCTTTTTCAAAGCCATCTGAGTGCCGCGAATTTTTTCAATCACTTCGACAGACCCTTCGTTACTTGCTTTCATCAACAGTTTAATGTTCAAAACAGAAGCCACAGCTCCGCGCACTCGATCCAGCCTTCCGCCTTTGATAACGTTTTCCAACGTATCCAGAAAGAAAAACGTGCCGGAGTTTGCTACGGCTTGATGCAATTCTCGGACAATGTCCTCGAAAGAAGCATGATCTTCTACCATTTTAGCCGCTTTGTAGGCGAGCACCCCAAGTCCCAGCGAAGCTGAGCGGGAATCGATTACTTCAATTTTTCCTGTAAAGCCCTCTTCCAACAGCATGTCTTTCGCCATAACCGCATGACAATACGTAGAACTCAGTCCGGATGAAAGGCTGATGACAACAATATCTTGATCCACCCTAGCTTGCTTATAAGCTGCAAGGAAATGAAGCGGAGATGGGCTTGACGTTTTCGGCAGCTCACTCTCTCTTTTCATTTTTGTATAGAAATCGCAAAGCTCCATGTGTGGAGGCATACACTCCTCGCCAAAATGTACGGATAAAGGAACAATCGTAATACCAAGCTCCTCCGCTAACACTATGGGAAGGTCGCAACTGCCGTCTGTAATAACCTGGATTGTTGTCATGATGAGCTTCACTCGTTTCTTATTTTTTGGCGAATACAATGCCTACGGTACGCGGACCGCAATGGCTGGATATCACACAACCCGTTTCCGTGATGCATACCTGTTTCACATTCGTTTGCCGCTCGATTTCGCGTTTGAGGTAAGCAGCCTCTTCCGCTGCCATCGAATGCGTAATGAAAAGGAACTCATCATCGATTTGGTTCCTTTGTGATAAAGCATTATTTAGAAGCAGATCAAGCGCTTTCTCGCGTTTCCCTCTTACTTTGTCCGTCAACGTCATCGCGCCATCCATCACTTTGACCAAAGGTCGAATTTTCAGCAAACTGCCAAGAGCAGCTTGAACGCTGGAACAGCGCCCACCTTTATGCAAATATTCCAGCGTATCAATGACGAATTCGACTTCAATTTTATTGACGACAGGCTCGATTAGCGCTTGAATTTGTTTGGCGTCGAGCCCCTCCTTCGCGGCCTTTGCCGCTTTCAATATAAGGAGACCGATGCCAGTAGATAGATTTCGAGAATCGATTACCGTTACGCAGCCTTCCTCGAATTGGGTTGATGCTAACGTTGCATTTTGGATGGTCGATGATAACTTGGAAGATAACCCAATATACACAATGCGATTTCCCGCCTCGATATATGGTGCAAACGCTTGCTCGAAATCGATCGGCGAAGGAGCGGCAGTTTTGGGCAGCTTGCCTGTTTGATCAACGCGTTCATACAGCTTCTCAGGTTTGATCGTAACGCCGTCACGATAAGATTCATCTTCAAAAATTACATATAGCGGTACAACTTGGATATCATACTTATGCAAAAGCTCTTCGTTTAAATCATTCGTACTGTCCGTAAATATGTAAACCCGAGACATCCCATTCCAACCACCTTGTCGCTGAACAATTTTCTGATAAATACTAAAGGCACTTTTAGATTGAACGCAGTGTACATCTCTTTATTCATTCATTTTACGTAGCAATCATCGCAAGAGTTTCAACCATTTTTTAACATGTATAAATCCGCTATCTCTCCACTGATTTTGCAGCTGAAATGAAGGTAAATACATGGTTTCATCGTCCTATCTATATAAAATAGAAAGAAGGTAAGGTTATGGACTCCTCCATCCGCGAAGAAAGAGCCAATGCCATCTCTCATGGCATCGGCGTGCTGCTTAGCATTGCCGCATTAATTCTGCTCATCGTGCAGGCCAGCTTGCACGGCAGCGCCTTGCATATCGTCAGCTTCAGCATATTCGGCGTTGCGCTTGTCACCTTGTACGCTTGCTCCACCTTGCTTCACAGCGTTCAGCACCCTAAGCTGAAGGACATATTCGAGATCTTAGATCATTCAGCCATCTACTTGTTGATTGCCGGGACGTATACCCCTTACTTATTAATAACGTTGCAAGGGCCATTTGGCTGGAGTTTTTTCAGCGTCATTTGGGGGCTAGCCCTCATCGGGATGGTGCTCAAAATCTTTTACGTCAAACGGTTCATGCTCCTATCCACGCTCTGCTATATCATAATGGGATGGCTCATCGTGCTCGCCTTTAAACCGCTTTATTTGAACCTTGCCTTTGGCGGCATCGTTTGGCTCGTCATTGGCGGGCTGCTGTACACATTCGGCACCATTTTCTATATGTGGCGGCGCATTCCTTATCACCATGCCATCTGGCATGTGTTTGTGCTTGCTGGCAGCGTCTGTCATTTCATTTCCATTTTCAGCTATGTCTTGCCTATATAAATTCATCTAACGAGCTCTCGAAGCTGCTCCAGCGTCACTGTGTTTTCCACTTGTCTGGATAGTGCTTCGTAGCCCTGTTCATTCGGGTGAATACCGTCTTCGGCCAAATAGTAACCATCCATGCCTACGAATGCGTCATAAACTTGAACGATACGAACATAGGGACGTTCCAGCTTGCGTAGAAATAAATTAAAACGCTGAACCCAGTAAGCAGCGTCCGGCACCAGCGGCAATGGATTGTATAAACCGACCAATGCTATGATATATGGCGTGTCTACATGTTCACGCAATACTTGTATGCGTTCTAGCAGCTTCCGATAGTTCGTTTCATACAATTGAAGCGCAGATTTTAAGTATTGAGGTTCATTTTGGTAAAAAAAGGGGATAGCTGCTTGAAGTAAATCATTGCCTCCAGCTGTAATCGTTATCAAATCCGCTAGCTGAACACTTTGCTGCAGCTCGAAATCCGATTCAAGCGTTTCCAATAATTCAGACGTTGTCGCTCCGTTAGTCCCTGCGTGAAACAGTTGAACGGGAACGTTCACTAATTGCTCCACTCGCTGCTTAAATAGGGATACGAATCCCAATCCATCCGCAGCGCCAAAACCAACGGTTAACGAGTCGCCGAATGCCAGATAATTGATCGCCTTCTCCATCGCTACCCTCTCCCCAGTGACTGACATATACCCAATATATGCGCGTGCGCCCATTTTGGGAATGTGCAGGCGGGAGGCCTTTTTCAAGTTTTTCTAGCCTTCAATTTGGGCGACGAAGCTCTCGATTTGCGCCTTTTCCGAAAAAGTAAATTGAAATTCACAATCACAACCCTCGTCCTGCAAAACGATTTGCACAATATGACCTTCTTGATTTGTAATCACTAGCACAGAAGGATCTATCAAATCCTCTGGCAAAGTCTGCCCATTGTCCATTTGGATGTCTAAATAGACGTCCTGCCACTGGCCTCTTGATTCACTTTCTCTATACGTCAATGTGAAGCGGTGCTCCACATGTTCGGCCCCATATTTCATCATACAAATGCCCTCCTATATCCTCCATGATTGTTCCATTCATTGTACCTCAGCGGTCTGAAAAGTGGTAGTTCCCACTCCTTTATACTACAATGGAAAGAAGACCTCTTCCGTAAAGGAGCACTCCCCATGAAATCAGCCATCACACAAACCATTGATACCTTCGCTGACAGGTTCAAAGCCATATCCAGCTTTATTGGAGCGAACCCGGAGCTCGGCCACGAGGAATTCCAAGCGGCAGACCGCCTCACCGCAGAGCTTGAAGCCCATGGCTTTCAAGTCGAACGCGGCGTTTTAGATATTCCAACCTCTTTCCTGGCCACCTATGATACTGGCAAGCCAGGACCTATCGTTGCTTTCTTAGCTGAATATGATGCGCTTCCTGAACTAGGACATGCTTGCGGCCATCACCTCATCTGCATGATGAGCATTGGCGCTGCGGTCGGACTAAAGTCTGCCCTTGCAGAAGTCGGCGGCAAAATCCGCGTCTACGGCACACCCGCCGAAGAAACCAAGGGCGCCAAAGTGCCGATGGCAGCAGCCGGAATGTTCAATGATGTAGATATTGCGTTAATGGCTCATCCTTATTACACCTATGAGAAGTCCGGTGAATCACTGGCCATGGATGCCATCCAATACGAATTTTTCGGGCGCTCGGCTCATGCCGCCGCTCAACCTTATGAAGGAATTAACGCGCTGGATGCCGTACTTCAGTTATTCAACTCGATTAATGCATTGCGCCAACAAGTGAAATCCGATGCGCGGATTCACGGCATCATCAGCGAAGGCGGCAAAGCGCCGAACATCATCCCCGATTATGCAGTCGCGCAATTCTATGTCCGCTCTGCTTCCAGGGCCTATACGAATGAGCTGGTGCAAAAGGTGCTGCGTTGTGCAGAAGGCGCCGCGCTTCAGACCGGCTGTACGCTGCAAACCTCATTTTACGAATATTCCTACGATGAGCTGCGGACCAATGAGACACTTTCTGATGTCTTTACTGGCAACCTATACGCCATGGGCGTTAAACCCGATGAAATTGAGATTGGCAAAGATCACGGCTCTCTTGATCTGGGCAACGTCTCCATTCAATGCCCGACGATTCATCCCTTCGTCAAAATCATTGACGAGAAGCATATGCTGCATACGAAGGAATTCCGAGATCTGGCTATGGAGAACCGGGCGCTGGACAGTATGATCTTCACAGCTAAAGCATTGGCTAGTACCGCTTATGATGTCATGAAGGACCCTGAGCTGTTAAAAAAAATAAAAGCTGAGTTTGCTGCCACCGTGTAATCGTGTGAGCAGGAAAAGACTGCCCGTATGACTATAAAGTCTTATCGGGTGGTCTTTTTTCCCTTTCCCCTCTGTCAGACGCAAGTCATCCAACATTATCACGAATCAACTATTCAACTAATGATCAATTAACCCGGGCAATTATACCTTTTTCCTCTCGTTGCTCCATAAAAATAAGCCCACCCCGATGAGCAACAAGAAGCCCGCCGCAAGTTGAATCGCGGTAATTGTTTCGCCCAGCAGCATATAAGCGAGCAACGTTGCGCCTAGCGGCTCTCCTAAGACGGTCATGGAGATCGATGCGGCCTTCATATACTTGAGAAGCCAGTTAAACACATAGTGTCCGAATACGGTCGGCACAATGGCTAGCAGGAAGAAGACCCCCCACTCTTTCGGCGGATAGGCTGTGAATGAAACCTTAATCGCGGCATTATAAACCGCAAGAACGCCCCCCGCAAACAAAAATACGAAAAAACTATACACAAAGGCTGATACATGCTCGCGAATGCTTTTGCCAAGAAGCATGTGAACCGCCACAGCTACTGTGCCGATGAGAGATAGGTAATCTCCTTTCAATGCCATGCCGGAAAACCGGAAATCCCCCCATCCGATACAAATAGCTCCAACAATCGCAATCACCATTGCAAGGAAAGCGACTCTGTTTGTCCGTTGACCATATAATACAAAAGCTCCTGCCAGCACAAAAATTGGCTCAAGCGTTAAAATAGCGGTCGAGCTAGCTACCGTCGTATAATTCAGGGAATCCATCCAAAATAAAAAATGGAGGCCAAGCCCTATACCTGAGGCCGCTATTCGCAGCCACTGTTTGAGACGGATTGCCGATAATTCACTTGCATAGCGCCATAAAAACGGAAGCATAAGCACATTCGTCATAAGCAGCCTGTACATGGCGATAACTGAGGCTGGAGCCGCTGACCATTTTACGAAAATTGCCGAAAACGAGATTGCGATGATACCGATAAACAGAAATACAGAAACAGGAACTTTTGTTTTATTCATTGCATTCATAGAGTAACTCCTTGATGTCCATTCTAGTAATCGTTGCCGTATTAGTATATAGGAGGAGAACAGGCTTGCCAATCTTTTTTAATCCATTGTTCAATTAATTTAAAATGCTGTCGAATCAGCTATTTTTGTGTCAAATTTTATAGAATTTTCTCTCCAAAACCAATCCGTTTTCATATATAATGGAAACAGAGTTGAGTGAATTGGTATCGGAGGCTGCAGCATTGACATCATCTTCCAGAAATGAACGTATGAATAAGCTCGAACAAGACCTTCATTATACGCAAGAAGTGGTCGAGGTTTTGACAGGCCATGCCACCGTTGCTTTGGTCATTTGCGATCTGAAGCATCGGGTTCAATATAGCAATGAAAATTTTTCGCGCACATTTGGTTGGAGTTCCCTGGAATTGCTCGGCTCCCCCCTGTTGACCATGCTTGAAGAGGACCAGCAAGCTTTCTATGAACTTTTGACTGCTCACTGTTGGGAATATCACGTGAAAGAGCACCGGAGAAAATCTAAAGACGGATCTATTCTCATTGTCAATGAGACGATCACTCCCATTCGCGATCAAAACGGTGACATCGTGGCCTATGCCTGCATGATTTCGGACATACCAGAAGGCGGCAGCGAGGTTAAAAGGAAGCTTACAGAAAGCAGACAGCAGCTCCAGTCATTATTCGACAATAACCCCGATGCTGTTATTTCATTAGATCTGGTCGGGACGCTCATTCATATGAACCCGGCGACATTCAAACTTAGCGGATATTCGAAAGATGAGCTCGCGGAGCTTCCTCTCGTTTCTCTATGTGTGAGCGATCAGCAAGAGCGGGTTCAGCAGCGCTTTGAACGAACTTTGCGGGGCAGGCCGCAGAACTTTGAAACGGTCATCGTGCATAAGAACGGCGCCAAAGTCGATCTCCACCTCACACTCGTTCCGATCTCCTATGAGGGCACCATCCAAGGCGTTTACGGCATAGCCAAAAATATTACCGAACGCAAGCAGGCCGAAGATCTCATTCAATACATGGCTTATTATGATGCCTTGACCGACCTTCCTAATCGCAGGTTGTTCGAACGTAAAGTCATGATGCATCTTAACGAAGCCGACCGGCAGCAAACGAAAATTGCCATTTTGTATTTGGATTTGGACGGCTTTAAATTCATTAACGACTCGCTCGGTCACGGCGTAGGCGACCAGGTGCTAAAAGAGGTCGCGGTTCGGCTGAAACGCAGTACCCGGGAGCCCGATACGATCGGGCGTATGGGCGGCGATGAATTCACCATTTGCCTCCCTCATGTGCGAAGTGATGCGGATGTGCAACCGATCACCGACCGCATTCTTCAAGAGCTTAGACAGCCCTTTCAATTGCAAGGCAATGATTTCTATCTGACCGCAAGCATTGGCGTCGCGTTCTATCCGGACCACGGGCACCATGCTGAGATGCTTATGCATAACGCAGATACGGCTTTGTATAAAGTCAAAGAGCTCGGTAAAAACCATATGAAAATTTATTCGCAGTCCATGAACGAAGAGGCGATTCGCAGGCAACAGTTGGAAAGTGAGCTGCACAAAGCGCTGGAGCGGAATGAGTTCGTTGTTCATTACCAGCCGCAAATCGATGTCCAGACGAACACTATTATCGGCATGGAAGCCCTTGTCCGTTGGAACCATCCGACACGCAGCTTGCTGTATCCCGGCGATTTCATTGGCATAGCCGAAGAAACCGGGCTCATCGTACCGATTGGCACCAAAGTGCTTGAGATTGCCTGCATACAAGGCAAGAAGTGGCATGACCAAGGATTTAATGATCTGCGCATTGCAGTAAATCTCTCCCAAATTCAATTGAGACAAAATAATCTCATCGAAACGGTTGAACGCATACTCTTACAGACCGGTCTGCCCCCATCTTCGCTGGAACTCGAGATCACCGAGAGTATCGCCATGCACAATGCGGATTTGGTCGTAACCCAATTAAACCAGCTTGTCGAATTGGGCATACAGATATCGATTGACGATTTCGGAACCGGCTTCTCGTCTTTAAGCTATTTGAGCAAGTTTCCCATTCATCGACTCAAAATAGACCGATCCTTCATTACGAACATTTCCAACCGTTCCGAGTCTGCCATCATCTCTTCGATTGTGGGCCTAGCCCAGAACTTGAACCTGAGCGTCATCGTTGAAGGCGTCGAAACAGAGCTGCAAAGAAGCGTATTGCCACAGCTCGGTTGCAACGAGATGCAGGGTTACTTATTCAGCAAGCCTGTACCAGCTGATGTATGCGCCCCCTTACTTGAAAATTCTCGTCTGTAAAAGAACATTATTCAGATTACAAAGTGAAAAAAAGCCCTTAGGATTCTACTCGAATTTCGAGTAATCCCGAGGGCTTTTATGCGATCTAATCAAGAACTGCCGTTATATGCTTGTTCGTCACCGACCAGTGTGATGTATTCCAAATGGACTCTTTATTTTTAAAATAAAGAATTTGCGGCGAAGCATGCTTAATTTGGAGATCATCCGCGATTTGATTGGAAACGGGACGGGATTCAATTACTTTAACTAAGTAATAATCGACGTCGCCATTCGGATTGCCCGACAAGTATTCATCATACTCCTCAAGCGCGCTGGCACTGACCGGACAGGCTGTGCTATGCTTCAACACGACCGCCGGTTTTTCATTGGAGCGGTCAAGTACTTGCTGCCATTCTTCAACAGTCGTTAATTCTTTCCATGCAGACATGTGAACATCTCCCTTCCCATCTTAATGAGAATAATTATAAAATAATAAAAGCGCATATGCAAATGGACGGGTATCGCACAATTCGCTACCTCCGGGGGCAAGCTGATATACTTATAATCAGAAATTATCCTTGTACACACTGGAGGCACTTATGGAGCCACCTTCTCCAATCACTAGACGTTCCTTCCTGAAGAAAGGAATGATCTTTGCAGGCTCACTGCTGGCTTCCGGCGGTTTGCTTGGCAGTTATTCATGCTTCGTGGAGCCTAGATGGTATGACATCACACACTTAACAATCACACTGAAACGCCTTCCCGATGCATTTATCGGTAAAAAGCTCGTGCATGTCAGCGATTTCCATTTGGGACACCATTTTGGCGTAACACAGTTAAAAGTTGTGACCAATCTTGTTCGTCAAGAAAAACCCGATTTGCTTTGTTTCACGGGCGATCTATTTGACACTCACATTACCGATGCAGAGGAAGTCAGCAAGCTTTTGGCATCGTTAGAAGCGCCGCTAGGGAAATGGGCTGTTCTCGGCAATCACGATCATTTCAGCGGAAACAGGAAAACGATCAAAATCCTCAAGAACGGCGGCTTTCAGACTTTGCTCAATGAATGCCATACGATCAATCATGGCGGGCAAGCCATCCAACTTGCAGGGGTTGAAGACATGCTGACGGGCAAACCGGATATCCAACAAACACTTCAGGAAGCATCCTCTCAGATCTGCACACTGCTGCTCTCTCACTCAGCCAATTTCGCCGACATAGCGTCCACTGCTCAGTCCATTGATCTACAATTATCCGGTCATAGTCATGGCGGACAAATCCGATTGCCGGTTGTAGGAGCCTTAGTGACCCCGCCGCTTGGGGATAAATATGTGATGGGCTTGCATACTGTTCACGGATCGAAGCTTCAAGTATATACAACTCGGGGAATCGGCACGACCTTACTTCCATTTCGTTTTCTATGCAGGCCAGAGATTACTGTCATCACCTTAGACAAAACAAAATCCTGAGCGCTTAGTTTGCCACCCAGGATTTACCCTTATTTCCGGACATGTAAAAATTGACGAAATAAGAACACAGCTTTCAATTTCAGCAAATCGTTGACTTTCTTAAAATCCACTTGAAGCAGGTCGCTGATTTTTTCTAATCGATAGGTGACCGTGTTCCGGTGGATAAACAATTGTTTGGCCGCTTCGCTTACTTGACCGTCATTACGAATGAACACTTCTAAGGTGCGAATCATTTCCTGCGAGTATTCGGCGTCTTTCTCCAGCAGAGGGCGCAATATTTTCGTACAATAATCCTCCATCATATCGGAAGAAACATGCTGGAACAAATGGGCAAACTCGATCGTTTCAAAATGCAGTACGCGATCAGGAAGTGCAAGCCGGTTAGCTAATCGAGATGTTTCAACACATTCCATATATGCTTCTCTTAACGCGACGGGCTTGGTTTTCAACGGACTCACATAGAAACCCAAATCGAACATTTCATCGTGGGGCATCGAGTCTCCTGCATATTTGGACAGCAACTGAGACAGTTCTTCCTCCGGAAATCCTTCCGACTGATTCGAAGCATAAATAGAAAATAACTGATCCTTGAGCACGAAATGATTGGCCCGAAGACTTGGCATTTTCAGATGAGTTTCCATGTACTGCTTCAGCTCTTTGAGCTTAAGCGTCACCTCTTCCGCCGAAGGTGCGGATGAACTTCGCTTCACTTTGCCAATCACACATTGATAGTTCCCTGAAAAAAGATTCATCCCTCTCGATTCAGCGAGCTCCAGGAACTCTTCTAATGGAGCGCCTTTCTCCAAGTAGCGCAGCAAATTAATTTGCAAATCCCGCTGCGCGGAAGCCTCAACATGATTACGGAACGTAAAACCCATATGAAACGCTAGAATATCAGCCGCTTGCTGAAACAGCCCCTCTTCGACATTCGCCAAAAGCACCGCATCCGGCATGACAAGCAAGCTTCCAAGGTGTTCATCATCCTGCTGAATCAGCGCTACGCGATATGCGCGGTCTTTGCCGGCATGTACCCAGCCTGCTTTCCGTTTCCACGGCCAATTTTGCTGCAACTGTTCGTCCGTCCAAGAACTCGTATGAAAAAGGATTTGCCCTTTGGCACCCAGAATCGCCATCGGATACCCGATAATTCCGCTAATTAATTGAAACATCCCGACCATATCGTCCTGCTTCAACCCGAATTGCATCAACTTTTTTTGTTTGTCCAGCACACTTTGGAGCAGCTGTGTATTGCGCCGGTATTCCGCGTTAAACAAGGCATTCATTTGATCCGAAAATGTAAACTGAAACGGCATCTCTATAATCGGAAAATGAAGGCGGTCCGCCTCGTCCACCACGACTTGCGGCAGCTCCGTCCAAAACCTCCCCAGCTTGATACCCAGCCCCGCCGCTCCACGCTCGTTGAGCTTGCGAAGCAAATTTACCGTTTCCTGAGGACTATCCTTCATTGCAAAAGCGGTTGTAAACAACATTTCACCCGACTTCGTCCAGTCGGCAATATCGGGAGCGTCCATCACGTTGACCGATTTGACGATTCGCGATTCACCTTGTTTCCCAGCTACCAGCTTCGCTTCAGTTAAAGGATAGATGGTCAAAGCTTCACGGATTGTAAGATGCATACCGATTTCCCCCTCGTGCCTTTTTAACGATTATAGGATGACCTTTCCAATCAGTCAATGGTTTAATGTAATATTATATGACACCAAATAACGATTTACTATTTATTTTCAGGAAATCGCCACATTATTCTCTTTATAAATAACATATATATAACATATACATAACACAAAAGATCGTGGTGAATGAATAACTAACACAAAAGGTCCATCTAAAGGATGCAAGAAGCTGCATCGAGCAGACGGACCTTTTCATACACCTAAACGACCCTAAACGTTCCTGTTCCTATCGTTCCAAGATTGCCTTCGCTATCGGTAATCCTACCTTGGGTCGTGATCATTTTACGCGATTGATGAACGATTTCCGCAGTCACCAGTAATCTTCCTTCCTTCAGCGGTGATACGAAATGGACATTCAAATTTGTCGTCACTGCTTTCTCATCAGGCCTCGCCGTCATGATGACAATTCCCATTGCATTATCCAGAAGGGATGAAAGCACACCTCCGTGGACAATGCCAATCATATTGAGATGCTGCGGCTTAGCATCCAGAGCGATGGTAACCACGCCACTCTCCATGGAGACAAATTTACAGCCCAGATAGCCCCAGAATGTTGGCTCAGCAGCTTCAGCCAAATGACGCAATCGCTGTTCCATCTCTTCTTTTGAAACATGCATAGGGATCCCTCCTCCTCTCTCTTTTCCCCCTAAATAATGCTTCTATGAAGGCTTGTTATTCTCCTCCTCCAGCAGCTGCCGCCGCAGTACTTTCCCTACCAACGTCTTCGGAAGCGACTCGCGAAACTCGACTTTACGCGGCACTTTAAATGCAGCCAGCCGATCACGGCACCAAAGCTCCAGCTCGCTCTCTGTCAGTGTCATGCCAGACTTCAGAACAACAAACGCCTTCACCGTTTCTCCGCGGTATTGATCCGGTATTCCGGCAACCGCCGCCTCCAGAATCGCAGGATGTTCATACAAAATCTCTTCGATCTCTCGTGGATAAATGTTGAAACCCCCAGCAATAATCAAATCCTTCTTGCGGTCTACGATAGCAAAGAAACCTTCTTCATCCATTCGCGCCATATCTCCGGTATACAGCCAGCCATCTTTTAACGTGGCGGACGTTTCCAACTCGCGATTCCAGTAGCCCTTCATAACTTGCGGGCCTCGAATAATCAGCTCGCCAATCTCGCCATTTGGCACTTCCTCGCCAGTTTCTGAATGAACGACTTTGGCTTCCGTATCCGGGAAGGGAACACCGATTGTGCCAATTTTACGATAACCCCAAATCGGATTCGCATGCGTCACGGGAGAAGCTTCCGTCAAGCCGTAGCCTTCAATTAATCTGCCGCCAGTCAGTTCTTCAAAGCGTTGCTGCACCTCCAAGGGCAAGGGTGCTGAACCGCTTACACAGATGTTAATGGAAGAAACATCAAGCTCTTTAATGCGCTTATGATGAATGAGAGCGACATACATCGTAGGCGCGCCGGGGAAAATCGTCGGTTTGAGATCGTTTATTGTACGCAGAATCAAATCAATGTCAAATTTAGGAATAAGTATCAACATTCCCGCCCGAAATACGGATTGATTCAGCAGCACCGTAAGACCGAAAACATGAAAACAAGGCAGCGCCCCGAGGAACCGTTCCTCACCCAGCCGAACCTTGTAACACCAATGGCTCGTTTGGTACGTATTCGCCACCATATTGAAATGCGTCAGCATGACACCTTTGGATATCCCAGTCGTTCCACCAGTGTATTGTAGCAAGGCCAGATCCTTCTCCGCATCCACCTCTATGCAAATCGGCGAAGCCGACGAAGAACGCAGCAATTTCTTGAAACTGTGGACGCCATTCCCATAGGTAACGGAGAGCCTGACACCATCCTTTTTCATTTTAACAGGATAAAGCGCATTTTTCGGAAAAGGTAAATAGTCCTTGATGGATGTTATGATCATCTGCCTGATCGGCGTCTTGCTTTGAGCCTTCTCCACACGTGCAAAGAGCAAATCCAACGTCACAATAACGGTCGCGCCGGAATCGGAGAGCTGATGAACCAGCTCCCTTTCCATATACAGCGGACTCGTCTGGACGACGATGCCCCCCATCATTAACGTACCGAAATAAGCGATAATTGCGGGCGGGCAATTCGGGAGCATGATGGCGACACGATCTCCCTGGCTGACGCCTAACGCAACTAACCCATTAGCGAATCGATAGGAGGCTTCGAGCAATGCCTTGTAACTGAGTGTTTTGCCCATAAAATAGAGCGCTGGACGATCAGGAAATTTCCTGGCGGTATGCATCAATAAACGCGCAAGATTGTGCTTCGGGTACTCGTAGGTCGGAGCTACTTCATTGGGATAATGACACAGCCAAGGCTTTGTGGAAGTCATACAAAACCATCCCTTTCAGGTTCATGAGCTTATAGACTATACGATGTACTTTTCACCCTGAATGACACGTGCGGCAATTTCCCGCTTTAAACCGACCGTATTGACGGCACTGCGGCGCGCGCATTTTTTCAGAATCGACAACTGCGTCCTTAAAACGTCTCCTTCTTCCATCGTACTAAGCGCTTCTTTCGCATATGCTTCAATTTTGTCAAAAGCCTCGTAAACAAAAACGGTTGTCATTTGAATGGCGTTTTTCGCTTTGTCCTCTCCAACTTTCGCTACCAGCTTTTGCGTACGCAGCAATCCGCTTTCAGCAGCGAAAATTTGGATCATAATATCCGCCAAATTACTTAGCACCTCTTGATTTTTCTCCAAATCAACGCCATATTTCTGAACCGCCGTTCCTCCGGCCATAAGAAAAATCTTTTTCGCCATAGACACGAGATGCGTTTCTTCCGCCAGCGTGCCTTCAAAGGACTGCCCTGGAACCAGCGACAGCAGCTCGCCTTGAAGCGCCTGCGCTTTTTGCAGCAAAGGCAGTTCGCCCTTCATCGCCTTCTTCACCAGCGTACCCGGAATAAGCAGCCGATTAATTTCATTCGTCCCTTCAAATATTCGGTTTATTCGCGAATCCCGATAAATACGCTCGACTTTGTATTCTTGAATAAAACCGTAGCCACCGTGAATTTGCAAGCCTTCATCCGCCACATCATCGAGCATTTCAGATGCAAACACTTTATTAATGGAGCATTCCAGCGCATACTCGGAAATGCCTTTGGCCGAGTGTTTCCCGGCTTCAGGGCTTGTGTGATCCATATCTTTCAAAATACTGTCGAACAAACCGCTAGTCCGGTACACCATACTCTCCATGATATAGGTATGAATATTCATTTCCGCCAGCTTTTTGCCAATCAGCGGGAACCGGGAGATCGGCGTTTGGAACTGCTGCCGGGTGTTCGCATAACGGACCGAAAGCTCGATCGTCTCTTTGGCTGCGCCTACACAGCCCGTTGCCAACTTGAACCGACCGATATTCAGGATATTAAAAGCAATGAGATGGCCTTTGCCAACCTCGCCGAGCAAGTTTTCAACCGGAACGCGGACATCTTCGAAAAAAAGCGGGCGCGTCGAAGAGCCTTTGATGCCCATCTTCTTCTCCTCAGGCCCCATCTTAAAGCCTGGATCGCCTTTTTCAACGATAAATGCGCTAAAAGCAGTGCCGTCCACTTTCGCATACACGATAAAAATATCGGCAAATCCTGCGTTCGTAATATACAGCTTGGAGCCATTCAGCAGGTAATGCGTTCCGTCTTCAGACAAACGAGCTGTCGTCTTTGCGCCTAGCGCATCCGAGCCTGAGGTCGGCTCCGTCAAGCAATAGGCGGCAATTCGCGCGCCCGTCGCGAGGTCGGGCAAGTATTTCTTTTTTTGCTCGGGCGTGCCAAAGAAAACGATAGGAAGCGTTCCAATTCCGACATGCGCCCCGATAGAAAGGGCAAAAGATGAGGCACGGGCAAGGTTTTCACTGATGACTGTCGAGCTCACCTTATCCAAGCCTAAGCCTCCGTAGATCTCAGGCACATCGGCTCTCAGTAAGCCCAGCTCGCCGGCACTGCGCATCAGTTTCACTGTCAAATCGTAATCAAGTTTCTCTAAGTGCTCGTCATGGGGCCATACTTCGCCT
This sequence comes from Paenibacillus tabacirhizosphaerae, assembly GCF_040812395.1. GTDB lineage: Bacteria > Bacillota > Bacilli > Paenibacillales > NBRC-103111 > Paenibacillus_E. The sequence goes on from NZ_JBFNXH010000003.1 coordinate 112,687, forward strand.
GTGACGAAATCGCGCGTCGTGTCGCCAATCATACGCTGCTCATCTGTAAAATCTTCCGGCGTTACCATGCTATGAAAATCCGTATCTGAAATGATAAAACTGCCGCCGATTACCTTGTCTTCCATGTTCATCACTCCTAGGCAATGTTTGTGGATGGTCCTATCCACTGGTCAAGCGTGAAAATCAAATGGATTACAGTAGGTGGACCAGTCCGCGGAAAGTTGGTATCTTATTTTTGTTTGCAAACGCTTACGCCGCGTACTCGCGGAACATGAGTACCTTATTTCTATAAATCCCCTGTTTTTCGAGAGTGAACTTGCGGGATAGAGGAACCACGTTCCGCTTCACCTACCTACAAGATGACAAAGAAACAACATAAAGGAACGATGTTCCGCTTAAAATAATGTTCCATCATAAACAACCTAATGACACCCTCGAAAACTCATCCCGCTAGCCATAAAGACTAATTCATCATCGGAGAAAACCCTGTGTGCGCAACACATTCACTCTGCCCGCCAACCCTTATGCAGGATGCACTTCAAAGACCCCTGCGGCGCCCATCCCCCCGCCGATGCACATTGATACAACACCATACCCGCCGCCTCGCCGCTGGAGCTCATGGATTAAGCTCGTTGTCAGCTTCGCACCTGTACAACCAAGGGGATGGCCAAGCGCAATCGCGCCGCCGTTCACATTAACAAGCTCCTCGTTTAAGCTGAGCTCGCGTATAATATGAACGCATTGCGAAGCGAATGCTTCATTGATTTCGTAAAGGCTCACTTGATCCTGCGTAATACCAGCCATATGCAGCGCCTTCGGAATCGCCTTGACGGGACCGACACCCATGATTTCCGGCTCCACACCGGAAAGTGCGAAAGCGCGAAACGTCGCCAGCGGCTTCAGTCCGAGCGCCTCTGCCCGCTCACGGCTCATCAGCACCGCTGCCGCTGCGCCGTCCGATGTCTGCGACGCGTTCCCCGCCGTCACCGTGCCGTTCAAGCTGAATGCCGGCTTCAGCTTGGCAAGCCCTTCCACAGACGTATCGGGGCGAACGCCCTCATCCGTGTCGAACACGAACTTCTTCTCGAACGCTTTACCGCGTTCGTCCACACCCTTTACGCTCGTGCCCACCGGCACGATCTCCTCCCTGAACTTGCCGGCTGCAATCGCAGCAGCAGCCTTCTGATGGCTGCGCGTCGCGAAGCTGTCCTGGTCTTCGCGCGAGATGCCGAAGCGGCGAGCCACTTCTTCGGCGGTATGTCCCATGCCCATATACACCTCGGGCATGTCAGTCACTAGCTGCGGATGCGGCGAGAGCTTGAAGCCCGTCATCGGGACGTGGCTCATGCTCTCTACGCCTCCGGCGACGACCACCTCCGCGCAGCCCAGCATGATGCGCTCCGCCGCATAGGCAATAGCTTGCAGCCCGGAGGAGCAAAAGCGATTGACCGTGATCGCCGGCACGGTCACCGGAAAGCCCGCATACAGCGACATCGTGCGGGCGAAGTTCAATCCTTGCTCGCCTTCTGGCATCGCACACCCGATAACGATGTCCTCGACATCGCCTTTATCCAGCCCAGGGACTCGCCGGATGGCTTCTTCCAGTACCGCTTTGCCAAGATCTTCCGCCCGTGTCTGGGCGAAGCTTCCTTTTTTCGCGCGACCAACCGCTGTGCGTGTAATCGATACAATAACGGCTTCCTTCATCGGTATCACCTCATTATGAATTCGAATTTAATTGCGAAGCGGCTTCCCTTGGCTCAGCATGTATTGCATCCGCTGCTGCGTTTTCGGCTCCCCGCACAGACTGAGGAACGCTTCACGCTCAAGATCAAGCATGTATTGCTGTGTGACAAGTGTACCCGCCGGTACATTGCCGCCAGCCAACACATGCGCAAGCTTGTTAGCGATAAGATGGTCGTGGTCGCTGATGTAACCGCCTTGACGCATCGTATAGGCGGCTATTTGCATCACCGCTTTGCCATTTTCTCCAACAACGCGGAGTTTTTCTTGTGGCTGAGGCGTATAGCCCGCTTGCTCCCAACGAAGCACCGCCTGTTTGGCTTCGAAAATACGATGATCCGGATTCATGACCACGGTATCTTGCGCCCGCATGTAGCCGAGCCGTTTCGTATCATGACCGCTGGTCGATACTTTGGCCATCGCAATCGTTTCAAAGACTGAATTCATGAATGGCTGGAGATCAACTTCGGGATCCTGAATGTGCTGGCTTGCTCGCAGCGTGAGTTCTTTACACCCTCCGCCTGCCGGAATCAAGCCAACGCCAACCTCTACGAGTCCAAAATACGTTTCCGAGGCATACAGAATTTGGTCAGCAGGCATGCAAGCCTCTACACCGCCGCCCAAGGTCATTTTGTGGGGAGCCGCAACAACCGGTTTTTCCAAGCCTTTGAGCGTCATCATCGAATTTTGAAATAACCGGATAATGCCATCTACTTCATCCCACTCGCCATCTTGCGCTTCCATCAGAAGCAGCATGAGATTCGCGCCTACGCAGAAGTTTCTGCCTTCGTTCGCAACGACTAAGCCCCGATAGTTGCTGCGCACTTCGTCAACGCTTTGCTGTATCATGGTCAAGATATCAGCGCCAATGGCATTGTTCGGAGAATGGAATTCCAGACATGCGACCCCATCGCCTATATCGATCAAGCTCGCTCCGCTGTTGGAACGTATCACTTTGTTTTGCTGTTTCAGCGCTTGCAGCGAAATGATTTCAGGTCTCGCTTCCAGACCGCGATACTCATTTTTCAAATAATAGAAGAGCTGGCCATCACGTTGTTGATAAAAGTTTTCATGCCCCTCGGCAATCCATTTTTTGACCCATGCCGGAACGGCGCTGCCCTCCTCTTCCATTCGTTCCACAGACCGTTTCAAGCCGATGGCATCCCATGTTTCGAATGGCCCCAAATCCCAGTTAAAGCCCCATTTGAGCGCATGATCGATCTCAACGATGGAATCTGCGATCTCACCTAGCTTTTCTGCCGAATAAATCAGTACCGGTTTTAAAATGTTCCACGCTAGATCAGAATAACGATCTTTCGCGCTGAGAAGCGCCTTCAGCTTGGCTGCGGTCCCCTTCGCTTGTCTGGATGCCTCCAAAGAGGCAGCGCTTATTTTACGGTTAACGGTGTATGTCATGGTTTGCAGATTGAGTGTTTGAATTTCTTTGCCTGCTTCCGAATGAACCTTTTTATAGAAGCCTTGACCTTGTTTCTCGCCGGTCCAGCCTTTAGCGACCATATTGCGCAGAATGTCTGGGGTGTTAAACACCTCTTTCTCAGCAGGGTCTGTGACAAGATCAAACACATTGTTCGCAACATGGACGAACGTATCGAGGCCGACCAGATCGAGCGTGCGAAATGTAGCGCTTTTCGGACGGCCCATAGCGGGGCCAGTAACGGCGTCTACTTCTTCAACCGAATACCCCTTCGCAAGCATCTCGCGCAGTGTGACCAAGAGGCCGTATGTGCCAATCCGGTTAGCGACAAAATTAGGTGTATCCTTCGCTTGAACGACGCCTTTGCCCAGCTTTTTTTGGCAAAAATCAGTAATATAAGTGACGATCGCCGGGTCTGTCTGCTCGCTCGGAATCACTTCAAGCAATTTCATATAGCGTGGCGGATTAAAAAAATGCGTGCCTAGGAAATGTTTCTTAAACTCGCTGCCCGCATGCTCCACCATGGCATGGATCGAAATGCCCGATGTATTCGAAGAAACGATCGTTCCCGGCTTCCAAACCGTTTCGATTTTGGCAATCAGCTGCTGTTTAGCTTCTAGATTCTCTACAATCACTTCAATGATCCAGTCTACTTGACTGAGTTTTGCCAAATGATCCTCCAGATTGCCAGGCGTCATGCGTTCAGCAAAAGCCTCGCTATAAAGCGGAGCCGGATTTGTCTTTTTCAGCTTTTCAATTGCGGAGACTGCAAAACGATTTCGCACCTTGGGATGTTCAAGCGATAGACCTGCCGCTTCTTCTTGCGGCAATAATTGCGTTGGAACGATGTCGAGCAAGTACACTGGAATGCCCGCATTCGCTAAATGAGCAGCGATACCGGAGCCCATCACTCCAGAGCCGATAACGGCCGCTGTACGGATTATTGTTGTCATTTGGGATTCAGCCTCCTAAGAGTTTTTCGTTAGAAAAACTTACATCGTAAGCATATGCTTGAGTTTTCACCAGAAAACTTACTTCGTAAGCATATGCTTGAGTTTTCGCCAGATAACTGGTTACCTAAGCATATGCGGAGTGCTACAAGGTTTTTTCCGGTGTGCCAAATACGGACAAGGCTAAAATTTCAGCGATATCTCTCGCTTTCACCTGATCTTCAGCCCCTTGCTGTTTCGTACCATCCTCCACCATCGTTAAGCAATATGGACATGCTGACGAGATCACTGTCGGGTGCACAGTCAGCAGTTGCTCCGTTCGCGCTGTATTGACGCGTGTGCCTGCCGTTTCTTCCATCCACATCATTCCGCCGCCAGCACCGCAGCACATGCTGTTCTCACGGGATCGTGCCTGTTCAACCAGTTCAACGCCAGGAATCGCTTTAAGCACATTGCGCGGTTGTTCATACACCTCGTTGTAACGTCCCAGGTAACAGGAGTCGTGATAAGTAATTCGCTCCCTAACTTCGAATCTAGGCTGGATCCGCCCTTCCCGCACCCACAAATCGAGCAGCTCTGTATGATGAAAGACTTCCGCCTCCAGCCCAAATTCCGGGTATTCATTTTTAAAAATATGATACGTATGCGGGCAAGCCGTTACGATTTTCTTAATGTTGTACTTTTGAAAAATCGCAATATTGTCCGCACACAGCTGCTGGAATAAGAATTCATTGCCCATACGCCTAGGGGTATCCCCTGAATTTTTCTCCTCATTTCCCAGAATGGCAAAGGAAACACCAGCTTCATTCATCAGTTTAGCGAATGATTGCGTTATCTTGCGGCTGCGATTATCATAGGAGCCCATGGAGCCAACAAAAAACAAATAGTCAAAGGATGTGCTCTCCTTCACGGTTCGCACGCCCAGTTCATCATCCGGATCCACGTCTTTGAGCCATTTGGTACGGTCATTTCGGCTAATCCCCCATGGATTTCCTTGCCTTTCAATGTTTTGCAAAGCACGCTGGCCATCTTGCGGCATACTGCCTTGCGTTAAGACGAGATGTCTTCGCAAATCGATTATTTTATCGACATGCTCATTGCCGACAGGACATTGATCCTCACAATTTCGGCAAGTTGTGCATGCCCATAACTCCTCATCCGTGATAACGCCGCCGATCATTTCAACTTCCAGCGGATTGTGTTCACGATGAGCTGCAAAGGCGAACGCCGGCACCCATGGCGATTTGGATGTGATCGCAGCTCCTTTTTCCGTGAGATGGTCGCGGAGCTTCGTAATCAGATGCATAGGCGACAACAGCTTCCCCGTCGTATTGGCAGGGCACACGCTCGTACATCGGCCGCACTCCACACAGGCATAGAAATCGAGCATTTGCTTTTGCGTAAATTCCTCTATTTTGCCAACACCGAATGACTCGGCATTTTCGTCTTCCAAGTCCAGCGAAGCTAGCTTGCCGACAGGCTCCGTCCGGCGGAGCAGAATGTTGATCGGTGCCGTAATAATATGAAAATGTTTGGATTGCGGCACATAGATCAAGAAGGTTAAGAGGATCAACAGATGCGCCCACCAGCTTACATAGAACCCTGCTGTTGCCGCCGCATGCGATAAACCGCTGAAAGCAGCGGCGAATAAGGACGAAATCGGCGCATATGCGGATGCTGCCAACCCTTCGCTTACTCTTTCAAAGCCGGCACTCAGGACAACCGACAACATCAGAAAGAAGATAAAGAACACAACAATACTTGGTTTCCAACCTCGCTTCAGGCGTTTCAATTTCTCAACATAACGCCGATAGGCGGCATACCCCATCGCCAGCAGGATGAGAGCGACCGTGATTTCCTGAATAAGAGTAAAATAGGCATAGCCGGGTATTGGTAACCCTCGGTCAATTAATCCTTTGAGAATCAGATCGAGAGCGCCCAGCTGTAAAATAATGAATCCATAAAAGATGGCGATATGCATGATTCCGCTCTTTTTATCCTTCAGCAGTTTCGACTGTCCGAACACCTGAATAGCGAATTCCTTCAGGCGGGCTTTCGCCTCCCTCTTGAAGTTCACTGATTTTCCAAGCCGAATGTACAAATACCGGTGATACACAACTCTGACAAACAGATAGACCGCACAACCGGAAACGGCAAGGAACAGCACAAATTGAATAAGTGAACCGGTCATTGGAATCGACCCTCCTTGAAATCGTTTTCACTCCACCATCGTAAAAAAGCATATTCAAAAGGATCCAATATCCATTCATGAAAAATGCTTCTTCACTGCTGCCGGTACCCGTAAACCCGCTTACTTGCTTCTTCATGCACAATAAGTCGTTGACAAGGTGTAGACCGTATTTTATGATAAAATCACAAAATGAATGAGTATTCATTCACCAATATCCGTATCTTAACACCGAGGTGATTCCCTTGACAAGTAGCAAAAAACCAGACAAATATTACGCGATTCTCGAAGGCGCTCTTCAAGTTTTTGCCGAGAATGGCTATCACAAATCCCAGGTGTCGCGCATCGCGAAGGAAGCCGGTGTTGCTGATGGCACGATCTATCTGTACTTCAAAAAGAAGGAGGATATCTTAACGAGTCTTTTTCAAGAGAAGCTTGGCGAGCTGGTAGAAAAGTTCAATACCGGTTTGAAGGATGAAATGACTGCAAGAGAAGCACTTCTTAAAGTGTGCGAAATTCACTTCTCGGAACTGGAAGCGAACATTCCTTTGGCGTACGTCACACAAATCGAACTGCGGCAGAGCGATCTGGAACTTCGCAAAGAGATTGGCCTTGCTTTAAAGAGATATATTGTGCTCATTGAAAATATACTGGAAAAAGGCAAGAAAGACGGCAGCTTCCGTTCAGATATCGATGTGAAACTGGTTAGGCTCCTGATTTTCGGAGGGATGGATGAAGTCGTCACTTCCTGGCTGATTTCCGGACAAAAGTATTCCTTGTCGGCTCAGGTTATTCCAACGATTGATTTTTTCTTGCGCGGCATCGAGTCTTGAATCCCTGTCTATCATGTATATTCAGAAAGGAGCTTGGCTATGGACATTTTTGTATTGGTGAAGCAAACGTTCGATACGGAGGAGAAGATTGCCCTGCAAGCCGGGGCAGTTGTCGAGGATGGCGTGAAGTTCGTCATTAATCCTTATGACGAATATGCAGTCGAGCAAGCGATCCAGATACGCGACGATTCGGGCGGTAAAGTGACCGTTCTCTCCGTTGGCCCTGAGCGCACAGCCGAAGCGCTTCGCACCGCTCTAGCCATGGGCGCTGACGAGGCGGTGCTGATCTCCGACGAACGGATTCAAGGTGATGAATACGAAATTGCTGAAATTATAGCTGCTTATTTGCGCGAGCAATCATTTGATTTGCTGCTAGGCGGCAATTTCTCTGTCGATAACGGTGCCGGCCAGATCGCCATCCGATTAGCTGCACTGCTTGGGCTGCCGCATGTTGCTTCCATCACAAAGCTGGAATTTGCGGATGGCAATGCCACTGCTCATCGCGATGCCGAGGGAGATGTAGAGGTTGTCGCGGTCCCTCTCCCCGCCCTATTTACCGCGCAACAAGGCTTGAACGAGCCCCGTTATCCTTCTCTGCCCGGTATCATGAAAGCAAAGAAAAAACCGTTTCAGCGCATCACGCTGGATGATATTGGGGCTACGGGGATAACCGCAAAAACGAAGCGCATAGATCTTGCGCTCCCTCCCGAGCGCAGAGCCGGACGCATTCTTAAAGGCGAAATAGCTGGGCAAGTGACTGAGCTGGTGCAAGCGCTGCGAAACGAATCCAAGGTGATTTAACAAAGGGAGGTTAGTTCTATGGCAAAAACGTTCCTTGTTGTTGCAGAAAGCCGTGGCGGCAAGCTTCGGCAAGTATCTTTTGAAACGTTGCGTGCGGCGCAGCTTTCCGCTAATAACGATGATTCCATCGTTGCCGTACTGCTGGGCGGAGCGGGCACCGCCACGCTAGCTAGCGAGCTCGCCGCTTATGGTGCAGATAGCATCTATGTCGTTGAACATAACGCGCTGGACAGCTATAGCTCAGAAGCCTATTTGAAGGCGCTGCTGGCGGTCATCGACATCGCAGACCCCCGCGCTGTTTATTTTGGCCATACCGCGGTTGGCCGGGATTTGGCGCCGCTGACCGCGGCGAAGCTTGCAGCTGGACAGCTCTCGGATGTTACCTTAATCGAGCGCAGCGGCAATAGCGTGGAGTTTACACGCCCGCTTTACGCTGGCAAAGCCGTGGAAAAAAAAGCGTTTACCGACCCTGACGGACCCTGGGTCGTCACGATAAGACCGAACAACATCGCGCTCTTGGCGCCGGACGCTTCGCGTCAGGCTGCGGTAATCGATGTTGCTTACCCCGTTTCCTCCCTGCGCTCCATCGTCAGGGAGGTCATAAAAAAAACGTCCGGCGCCATCGACTTGGCCGAGGCCAAGATCGTCGTCTCCGGCGGACGGGGCGTGAAGAGCGCCGCTGGCTTCCAGCCGCTCGAAGAGCTGGCTGCCGTCTTGGGCGGCGCTGTCGGGGCATCCCGCGGAGCCTGCGACGCGGGATACTGCGAGTACGCGATGCAAATCGGCCAAACCGGCAAGGTGGTGACGCCGGAAATCTACATCGCGTGCGGCATTAGCGGCGCCATCCAGCATTTGGCGGGGATGAGCTCTTCGCGTGTAATCATCGCGATTAACAAGGACCCCGAGGCGCCGATCTTCAAGGTAGCCGACTATGGCATCGTCGGCGATCTGTTCGAGGTCGTGCCGCTGCTGACCGAGGAATTCCGTCGTTTGCTGCACTAGCAGGCGCGCAAATAAATTCACATCGTCAAACTAATCTTCTCAGTCCCCCGCCTCCAGTTAGCTTTCATGTGTAAAAAGACCTCCCGTTCCACTTCATCAGCGGAATTGGAGGTCTTTTTATTCGCATCTCGGTTTTAATCCTTCTTCCTCATCTGGAATCTGCTGAATACTGCTTCAACTCTGGATCGTACAAACTCAATCTTGAAATTCCTAAGACCATTCAATTAAACTAGATTGAAAAATGAAGAAATCGAGGTTCTCTTATGACCACAACGCCAACAGATATCGTACGCCATTTTTTTGAAAAAGTTCGCTCCGGCCTAGAGCCCGACACCGCAAAAAATTATATGGCTGATCAGGTACTTGCTCATCAAGTCACCTCGGAGCAAGAGACCACAGTTCACCGGACACCCGCCAATTATGCAGACCACGTTCGTGAGATGCTTGAAGCCTACGGCTCTTTTAAACTTGACATTCAGGAATGGATTGCGCAGAACGATCGTGTTTATGTACGTTGGAAACAGACGGGCACACATCAAGGTGAAATCGATGGCTTCGCGCCAACTGGCAAAACGATCGTTGAAATTGCCAGCGCCGTCTATCGCGTAGATCAAGGTAAAATCGTAGAATATTGGATTCAGATCGATCGTGCCGGTATCCGCGCCCAACTGGAAAGAAACGGCTAGTTGCGATCCTGCACAAACTATAGACTCCCTCCGATTACTGCATCTTTTGCATGACAAGAATAGAGGCTCATGCGGAACTGAGAGCCTCTATTCGTAAGGAATGCGGCAATTTTATACAGGTGAAGGGAGCTACAGAACGCTATTCCTCGTTTTAAGCCGCCGACATCACCTTATATGCTCTAATAAGGCATCGCTGTTCCGCAAAGAGCTGTTTTATCCATCTATCTTCCAAATTAACGAACTCACGTTCCGTTCGGTCTTGTACTCGGTCGAGTGTCTCTTGCCGTGTACTCGGTTTATGTCCCACATCAGTATACTCAACGAACTGCCGTACTAGTATGTTCGATCAAAGGAGCAGCGTTGTCTCTAGCCCACGATTTGCTTTTCGAGCCAGCCAACTATATCCCGCATCACTTCATCCCGATTTATTTCATTTAACATTTCATGGCGCCCGCCAGGATACAACTTAGAGCTGACGTCCTTCATACCAAGCTCCTTGTACATATGCACGAGCCTTCGGACTCCTTTCCCATTCCCTCCTACCGGATCATCTTCCCCCGAAAATATGAAAATCGGCAAATCCTTGGGGATGCGGCGCACATGGTCAGAGCGGTGAATGTCTCTCAGCCCTTTGAAAAAGTCTCTGTAATACCCGGAAGTGAAAATCACTCCACAGTAAGGGTCGGCTTCATACACATCGACTTCCTTCTCGTCTCGGCTTAGCCAATCTGAGCCCGTGCGATTGGGCGCGAACTTTTTATTATAAGTACCAAAAGAAAGCGACGTAAGCAGCATGCTGCGATGATGATCGCCGCGAAGGGCGGCTTCCAGGGTTGCAACTGCAATTCCTGCGCTCAACGCAGCGCCCTGTCTCCCATTTGAACCTGATAAAAGAATGCCTTGCACATGATCCGGGTGTTCATTCACGTAGGAGCCCATGTAATACTGCGTTAAGAACGAGCCCATACTATGCCCGAGCAAGAAAAGCGGTATCTCATCGCCATATATGGCTTTGAGATGACTTGTCATACCCCCCATATTCTCAGCCATGCAATGAAAACAATTTTTACAGAACAATCCAACTTGATCAGGGGTTCCAGCGGTTAAGCCATGACCCAAATGATCGGGCGCGTATACCGCGTAGCCCTGCGCCGTCAATACCGCTGCAAACCTTTCATAGCGAGCGCCTGTTTCCGACATGCCATGGGATATTTGAACAATCGCCTTAATCTGTGTCTGTTCATCCGGCAGCCATTCGTACACATAGACATCTGTTCCCACAGCATCTTTCCAAATAAAGTTCAGCTTGCGCATACCCCGGGTTCCCCCATTATGTTTAATTTCCTTTAGTATACTGCTTCTCCCTCATGAAAACAGCCCTCTTTCCAGGAAAGAGGGCTGATCAATCAGCGCAAATCTACGCTTTATTCGATTGTTTTACTGTTTTAACCGCGACTAGCGGGGTCTGGGCGGATGCAGAATCAAACCGCTTTCTCTCTGTTTTATCGATTTGGGCAATTTTTCCGTCGTGCACAACAATTTGTACGGAACCGTATTCCAATCCATTTAACATTTGTTTAATTCGTTCTACCCATACCTCATCTAATTCTAGTGGTTTCGCCATCTGAATTCCTCCGCTCCTTTAGATCGTCCAATCGTTCCATTCTTTTTTCCTTTTTTGTATGAAAGCTAGCCAATTTGACGTTTTTTCCAGTAATTCTCTGGTTGCTCCTGATGTCGAGTACGTATGATCGGCTTGATAAATAAGTTCAATATCGCATTGTCCTTCTTTTCGCATCCAGAACATTTTCTGATACAACGGCGCGTAATCAACAGGGATCATATCGTCGGCAGTTCCGTGTATCACAAGAACATCGCCATTAAATTTACGAAGCTGCTCGAATGGCTGATGCCTGGAGAGCGAGTCAAAATAACGGCTTGTTAATGAATAACCATGATGATCAATAGCTCCACCTTGCGGTAATTTCTCATATTCACCCTTGCCGACAATGCGCACAATATCATTATGCGGATGAGCGACAGCCGACCAGAGCACTAACGTTTTAACTCGATGATCCTTTGCTGCCGTTAATAAAGCAGCTGCCCCACCCAGACTGTGCCCAACCAAGATGACTCTGCTGAGATCGACGCAATCAATCGTCAGCGCGTAGTCGATTACGCTTCGGGTCTCCTCTATCAGCACATCCAATCCGCCTGTACCATAATCACCTGTGCTTTCTCCACATCCTCCATAGTCGAACCGAAGAACAAGGTAGCCTTGTGAACTGAACTCGCGAGCTGCTTTCACAAACAACCGATCCACGCCAATCCGGCTTCCAATAAAACCGTGACAGATGATAATGAGCGGCCAACGCTGACAATCCGTTTGATCGGCTCCTTGTTGATTCGTCGGGTAGTGCAGCGTTGCGGCCAACTCAGCGGTTTCGCTTTGTATTGTGATTGCATGCTCCATTGTATTGACTTCCTTTCGCTGTGTTTTATATGAACCGGCCGAGGGATCAAGCCTCCTTAACCAGTATGTCAGGGCTCACCCAAACTCCATCGCTAACGATTAGCGTTTCCAGCTCCAGGGAACGATATCCGATTAACAACTCCTCTCCATTAACCATCTCCATAATTGAATGAATGAGCTGATAAGTCTGAATAGCTGATGTCGTTCTTCTCCGGTAGTCCGGTGGATGATAATAAATAATTCCGATAAGATTAGTAAGATTTATTTATAAAGCTATATTAGCATCCCCCCTGTATTGGTGTCAATCCTGCTTTTAGCAAATTTTTGAAGATTTTTTTAGGATGACTGGAAAACACAAAGAAGCCCGGCATTCTTGGATGCCACGCTCATCTTTGCAACACTTATATAATCTGACTGGCTATCTTCCCTTGATCATAACGTCTGTCCGCTGTCTACAGTGATGATTTGTCCTGTCATTGCTTCTTGTTCCAAAGTCGCGCAGATGAACCGTGCAATATCCTCAGGCGTGGCGATGCGCTGCAGCAGCAGCGTAGGACTTAGCCTTTTCATTTGTTCTTCCCGTCCTGCCCACCATCTAGTCGCAACGGCTCCTGGCACTACGCTGCAAACTCGAATATAAGGGGCCAATGCATGTGCTAACGATTTCGTCAAACCATGTACGGCTGCCTTGGATACTGCATAGGGAAGCGACGAACCCACACCAGTTAAGCCAGCTATGCTTCCCACATTGACAATAGCGCCCCCCTTGTTCAATTTCATATAAGGAGTAACGGCGCGCGCGCAGTAAAACATCCCTTTCACATTGACATCATACAGTTCATCCCAAGCATCATCTGTAGCGGCTTCCAGATCATCAAGAGGAATATGCCTGGTAATACTGGCATTGTTTACGAGTAAATCAACAGTCCCAAATCGCTCTATTATTTGAACGACCATCCTGCGCACCTCGCTATCTCGAGAAACATCCGCCTGAAAGGCTGCGGCTTGACCGCCTTGATCACGTATCATTTGTACCGTTTCTTCCGCTTCCGATTGTGACCGTGAATAGTTCACAGCAATGAGGGCCCCCCTTTCAGCCAATGCAAGGCTGGTCGCCCTCCCAATCCCTGTGCCCCCTCCAGTAACAAGCGCCACTTTATTGTTCAAATTCATGTTTAATCACTCCTCTTCTCTTTCTTGAGATTTATTGTATAGCAAGCACTTAATTGTGTATAATTGAATTCTATGAATCGTAAGTTCAATAATTTTGAATTTATAAATCGAGGTGCGCAAATGGATCTTAGAACGCTGAAAACATTTCAATTCATAGTAGCTTTAGGAAGCTTCCAGCGCGCTGCAGACGAAATGAACTATGCACAATCCACAGTCACGATGCAAATGCAAAAATTAGAGTCCGATCTCGGTGTACAGTTAATTGAGCGGGGCAAAAACTTTCGATTAACCGAAGCCGGGAGACTGTTCCACGAACAGAGTGTGCGAATTGTGAAAGATCTTGAACAATTACAAACGAGCATGATGGATTTGCAGCTTGGCGAAGCGGGACATTTACGTCTTGGCATTACGGAGCCTGCCGCCAGTTATCGATTGCCTCGCATTTTGGGCGGTTTTTTATCGCAATATCCAAAAATTCAGATTGCTGTAGATATCGCAAGCACACCGGTGTTAAGCGAACGTATTCTCCGCGGCGACCTCGACTTAGCCATTTGTTCAGCACCCGAGATGGGAACAAATCTTTATTTCGAACCTTTGTACACGGAGGAATTCGTCCTTCTGATGCCGGATCTCCATCCCCTTGCCCAAAAAGCAATCATTTCGCCAGAGGACATTCGGGAGTATCGCCTGCTCATCACATCAGCCACATGTCCATATCGCAAAAAATTAGAGATCGTAATGAAAGAAACTGGCGGCAAACCTTTAAATACGATGGAGATTAGCAATATGGCTGCGTTGAAATACTATGTCGAATGCGGACTTGGCATCGCCTTAGTACCACGAATCCTTCTAAATCCGGCCGCTGATGGTACGACAGCTCGACCTCTGAGCAGCCCTGTGTTGGACATGAATTGCGGTTTGCTTTGCAAGGCTTCCGACTATCCATTGGAGCTGGCGAGCGCGAAACTTTTTCAATTTCTCAAACAAGAACTGCGCGAACTGTGAAGTCAACTGAAATCTGGTTGGCCGAACTTGCGCCCCTCAAATAAAAAAGCTAACCCTGCTGCTAGATGCTGCCTAGCCAGGGTTAGCTTTTTTGGTATTTCCTTTTTATAGCAAAAAAGGCTCAATATCTGACAAATGCTCGACCGTTACATCTGGTGAAACGCCATTGCAAGGAACAGGCTGTTCACGTGCCAACCCCTGTCTGACCCAGATCGTGCCCATCCCAAGCGAATAGGCGGGAACAATGTCGTTGTCGATGCGATCGCCAACCATGATGGCCTGCTGGGCTGAACATCCCGCCTCGTTTAGCGCCATATGAAAAAAATTAAGATCAGGCTTCGAAATGCCTGCTTCGGCTGAGGAGCACACAACAGCTATATGTTGGAGCAATCCATATTGTTCTAACCTATCTGACGTACCGGCGCTTTGATTGGCAATAATGCCAATCTTGTAGCGATTAGCAAGCCGCGCAAGCAGATCTTTTGCTTCAGGAAATGGATGTTCCAGATGCTTCTCATACTTCATCCGGCTGCGTATGTAAGACCGATCCTCATCAGAAGTAATGCACGTTTCCATCAACAATCTCATCGGTGACGGATGCAGCGCTTTAAAACCATCATTAATTCCTGCATAGACGGACTCTTTCGTAACCCCATATCCTCGTTCATTGGCAAATCGGACAAATTGCTCGATGCTGCTGCCTAACGGCTTGGTTTCATCCACCAGAGTGTCTCCAATGTCAAAAAAGATCCACTCGATCTTGCTTGTATCCAACATGGCGCCTCCTCATTTTGACTAGAAAAGACTCCCGCCTCTTTACAAGGGGGAGCCATTCTGATCTATTCAACCGCGTCGAACTCGAAACCTGTTCACAAATTGTTTATATGGATAGTATATCGTACAACCAATGCAATAACCAAGCAATGCGGCTCCGGCAGCCAATAACAGGAATCCTGCGAATATGTAACCGACCACTCCCCAACCAATAGCAAAAAAGATAAGCGCAAGCGTTAGAAATAAAACAGCTAACGAGTTATTAAAGCGCGTCAGCTCCTCTGCCTGCGTTTTAGACGGATTGACGGTGATAAATCGTTTGGAAATCCACACAAATAGATTCCATTGCCCGCCAAGCACGAATCCAAACACTTGAATGATCCATAACAAAGCAATCAGCCATGGCTGAAAAAGAGCGAAAGATAAGATGACAAAGATAACAATGCCTGTTTGATTGGCCTTCACATAGGCAAGTGGCACTTCCTTCATACATTCCCTCCTATCTACGTCTACTATGCATAATTTTAGTGCGTAGCGCGCATCCGCTGGAAAATGACATAAGATCCGTCTGCGGAAGCGGTAGACTTCCTCCCCTTACCCCAGCCGATATTCTCTTTGTAGCTGCCTAGCAAACCTTGATCCACCAGTTTCAATTCATCCACCGGGATGGTCTGCTCGGCAAGCGGAGATACGTAAAGGGCATCGGTCGGGCAATACAATTCGCACATAAAGCAGCTCTGGCAGTCGGATTGTCTGGCGATGACCGGAATGCCCCCGGCTACCGCCTCGAATACATTCGTCGGGCATACCGAAACACATTGATTGCAGGAAATGCAGCGTTCTTTACTTAACAATTCAATCATTATACAGCAGCCTCCCTTTGCGTAAAATGAGAAGGCTGTTCGATAAGCGGCTTCGCCCACGTGTTTTCCAGCCCTCCGCTAAGGATCCTGTAGTGCTGCGATGGGTCCACGCCAGGGAAATCCTCGCGGCGGTGCATACCGCGGGTTTCTTTTCGCTCAAGCCCGCTTGTATACATCCATCTTGCTGTTGCAAGCATAGCAGCTGCTTCCCTTACTCGAACCACATTGCCGTCGCTTGCTTGAACGCCTTGCTTCAACTCGTGCCACAGATGATTCAAACGATCAAGTGATTTCTCCAACCCGTCACCAGTACGGAACCAATTGCGATCATATGGAAAAACCTCATCCTGAACACTTTGAATAATTTCTCTCGTATCTGGCGCGTCGGAGCGATTCGTCGCAGCTTTCGGCACGCCGGAAGCTTCAGATAATCCTTTTGCCTGACGATTGCTTGCTTGTGCGCCCTGTTTCAACGCGTACCTTGCCGCAGCTTCGCCGGACCAATAACCGGATGACATGGCCCAGGCTGCATTATGGCTGCCTCCGCCTGTAAACCCGCCGCAAATCAATTCACGCGTTGCGGCGTCTCCTGCTGCATAGAGACCGGGCACTTTCGTCGCACAAGTTTCGTCGACAATATGAATGCCTCCCGTTCCTCGAACGGTTCCTTCAAAACGAAGCGTGACGGGAAACTTTTGCGTAAACGGATCAATTCCCAACCTGTCAAAAGAGAGGAAGAAGTTTGGCTGCGCTTGGCGCATGGCTTGTTTCACAATGTCATCCGCTTTATTAATTTGCGCATATACAGGCTGTGTCAATAAAGTTCTTGCGATGACAGAACGGCCTCTCTGCGAACCGGCACCCTCAATAACTCGACCATCCTCATAATAAAAAGTAGCCCATGTATAGAACGCCGACTTCGTTACCGGCGAAAACGCTGGCGCCAGCGAATAGGCTGTCGAAAACTCCATGCCCGAAAAATCAGCCCCAGCCTCAGCCGCTAGCAAATAACCGTCTCCAGTTAGAACGTTCGTCCCGAGGGCCTTGCTCAGAAATGCGCAACCTCCCGTCGCAATAACGACCGAAGCCGCGTCAACCCTCCATGTCTCTTTCGTTTGGTTGTTTACTCCCGTCGCACCTGCTACGCCGTGTTCATCAGCCAGCAGCTCTAACGCGGGGCTATGGTCCAAGATACGCACGCCTGCTTTCTGAACCTGTTTACGCATTAGCTTCATATATTCAGGGCCTTGCAAGCTCTTGCGATGAGAAGCCCCTGTTTCATCCACAGGGAACGGATAGCCCCATGCCGCAATCTGATTCACATTGCTATAGGTTTGATCTAGCACCCTTTTCATCCAGCCCCGATCTGCCAAATAACCCCCTAACGCCTCCCTGCTCTTCATGGCTTCTTCCCGTTCATTTGGATTCGGGTTTACATACCAAACCCCTGTTCCCGAAGGAGCTGTAGCCCCGCTTGTTCCGCAATATCCTTTATCTACAAGGACAACCTTTGCCCCTTCTTTCGCAGCTCTCAGTGCAGCCCATGTTCCTGATGGACCGCCGCCAATAATCAGTACATCTGCTTCTAACTTCAAATTGATTTCACTCACCACTCTTACCTCCCTTGGCATAATCGTACATAAACAAAAAGACTCCCTATTCCTGCTATGTCCAACTAAGCAAGATAGGAAGTCTCCAGTCGTCTGGTAGACTTAAATATGTATATGATCTAATCCATACAATTTAACTCGGAATTAATATGGCTTAATATTATCACCGCTTCCTCATCTCGTCAATGCATATTTTCTCGCCTTTTGGTGGTATGTCTGGCTAGACAGCCTCTTTTCCCCCTCTTTTCAGAATTGAATTAATGACATTATATTGAAAGATCCCATTACTTTTACTTTTTTTGGGACAAAGCATCTCATCTTCAACTATAAATTATTACAATTCTTATTGACAAAAGCGCCAGCAAGCTGATATATTCATTGTATTATTCCGAGTAAAACACTATGATTAATAAATTTAGGCGGTGTAACGTGAGTAACAATCTATTTAAAGCTACGGTTCGCTCTGTGCTAATTGGCTATTTGATCGTACTTCTGCTTCTGCCAATCGCTTCGATCTATGTGAAAGGATTTTCACTTGGCTGGCAGCCGTTTTTAAAGGAAGTAACAGGTCCTTTAGCCTGGAAGTCCATTTTATTGACTGTGAAACTCAGCATCCTATCTACCTTGATAGAAGCTGTAGTCGGCACCATTATCGCTTATGTGCTCGTCCGGTATTCGTTCCGTGGCAAAAGCATTCTCAACAGCATGGTCGATCTTCCTTTCTCGCTTCCGACCTCTGTCGCAGGACTGATGTTCTTGACCTTACTCGGACCTAAGAGTCCCCTGGGCATATGGCTCGATCACGCAGGAATCCCGCTGCTGTACAATCAGACTGCGATTGTAATCGGTCTTGTATTCGTCACTTTCCCCTTTGTAATCCGAACTGTACAGCCTTTACTTGAGCAGCTAGACCCAGGGGAAGAACAAGCCAGTTTTACACTCGGTGCCGGAAAATTCTATACGTTCTGGAAAATCATCTTCCCTGCGATCTTCCCGGGCATTATTGCCGGAAGCATGCTCGCATTCTCAAGATCACTTGCCGAATTCGGCGCCATCTCGCTTATTTCAGGCAATTTACCTGGCAAAACGATGGTCGCATCCGTTTATATATACGGTGAAACGCAAAACTATAATCCGGAAGGCGCAGCCGCAATTTCCATTGTGCTTCTGACCTTATCTCTGGTTATTCTATGGATCATTAATGTCCTGACTCGTGGAAAGGGGCGGCTAGCATGAGAAGACTTCTAATCGGCATTTCCTTTCTCGTCATCTTTCTTCTAATTATATTGCCTTTTCTTGGAATCTCCTTTGGTGCCTTCCAGGAAGGGATTGAGCCATTCTTCGCATCACTTGTTCGTCCTGAAGCGATTCATGCAATGTATATCTCACTGCTCATAGTCGTGATCGTTACTGTACTCAATACCATAGTGGGTGTCTATCTTTCTATAGAACTTGTTCGCGGCTCCTGGATATCGCGCTGGCTGAAACCGCTAATCAATGCATTAATCGATCTCCCTTTTGCGGTATCGCCTATCATCGTTGGTTTGATGGTCATCCTGATATTCGGGCCAAATACAGCATTAGGCACATTCTTTGAAAACCATCATGTGAAAATCGTTTATGCGCTGCCCGGGATGATCCTCGCGACCATGTTTATTACATTTCCATTAATGGTTCGAGAAGTAGTGCCTCTTCTGGAAGAAATCGGCACGCAATCCGAAGAAGCCTCAGCTACATTAGGCGCTAGTCCATGGCGGACTTTCACGCAAATTACCTGGCCCTCCATACGTTGGGGAGTGCTATATGGTCTCATTCTTACTATCGCCAGATCGCTCGGAGAATTCGGTTCGATCTTAGTCGTTTCCGGTAATATTATTGGTCAAACCCAAACAGCGACTACACTCGTTTATCAAGATGCAGAAAATTTTAATACGGTTGCAGCTAACAGTCTTGCTTTCGTTCTTGGACTTATATCGATTGCTATTTTGCTAGTGCTTGAATGGATGAAACATCGCAGTGAACGATTGCGCAGTTAGTTTTTGGACACAACTCAGCGAAATTAGGAGGAACCAATGATGCATATTGAAGTGAAAAACCTAAACAAACATTTCGGGCCATTTCATGCGATCAAAGATGTGAACTTCAGCATCACCAAGGGTCATCTTGTCGGTCTGATCGGGCCAAGCGGCGGCGGTAAAACGTCCATCCTTCGGATGTTATCGGGTCTCGAAAACCCTACGACAGGCGACATTTTCTTTGATGGAAAGCAAGCTACCAACCTTTCCGTACAGGAGCGCGGCATCGGCTTCGTCTTTCAAAACTATGCGTTATTTAAACACATGACAGTCTTCGATAACGTCGCTTATGGATTAAAAGTATTAAAAAAGCCCAAAGCTTTCATTCAGGACAGGGTAACCTATCTGCTAGGTTTGATGGGCTTAGCCGGAAGCGAACGGAAGTACCCGCACCAGCTATCTGGCGGCCAGCGACAGCGTGTTGCTTTCGCCAGAGCGCTTGCTCCAGAGCCGCAGCTGCTACTGCTCGATGAACCTTTCGCTGCGATTGATGCGAAGATCCGCAAAGAGCTCCGGCTGTGGCTGCGCAATCTGATCGACGAATTTAAAGTAACGACGCTATTCGTTACGCACGATCAGGATGAGGCCATTGAGGTTGCCGACGAAATTATCATTGTTCAGCAAGGTAAAATCGAACAGCAAGGCAGCCCCTGGGAAATATACACGAAGCCTGCGACCTCATTCGTCGCTTCCTTCATCGGTGAATCCAACGTCATTGCCGAATATGCTCCGCTTCATGGCTTCCCTTACCTGGATGAAGTCCAGCAAGACGGCAAATGGTTGCCGGACGTGAACGTCCTGGTACGCCCAGAATCGATTGAAGTCAGAGCTCATGATACAACTCAGCTAGCTACAGCGGGCGAAACAGGCAAAGTAACCCATGTTCATTTCCGCGGTGACTCTTGGTATTTGGAAATTGAAACCGGGTCCCTCAAGCTTTTTGCTTACCAATCCGTCAAAGAAAAACTGTATCAGCCAGGCGATGAAGTGAACATCTTGATCCATCAAATTTCTGTGTTCACGAAAAGCGAGAATAAAATACTTGAAAATCAGGCTAAACAAGATCCTATGCCTGTTTTTATATAATAAACGTACACATATGAAGGGGAGTTGGATTTCATGAAAAACAAAAAAACGTTAGGCGTACTCACAGCAACTTTATTTACGGCAAGTCTTGCACTTACAGCCTGCGGTACAGCCAGCAAGCCAGCGAGCTCACCTGCCGCTTCAACGGCACCCGCTGCCACAGCGGCAGCTACCGCAGCAGCAAGCAGCGCTCCTAAAGCTGCAGAAGGCGGAAAGGTAACGATCACGATTGGCGCATACTCGATTCTTAAAGATTCCTTTGATCAAATCTTGCCAAAATTCAAAGAGGAATGGAAAAAGAAAACAGGGCAAACGGTGGAATTCCAGGAATCTTACCAAGCGTCCGGTTCCCAAGCAACAGCGATCATTCAAGGCTTTGAAGCGGACATCGCTCCTCTTTCCCTGGAAGGCGATATCCAGAAAATCGTTGAAAAAGGCTTGATTACCAACGATTGGAAAAACAAACCGCACAGCGGCAACATTACCGCATCCATCGCTGCAATCGGGGTTCGCGAAGGCAATCCAAAAGGGATCAAAGACTTTGCTGATTTGACAAAACCGGGCGTTGAAGTCCTGATCCCGAATCCAAGCACATCCGGCGGCGCGAAATGGGACATCAACGCGATTTATGGCGCAGGCTTGAAAGCTTCGGAAGCAGCAGGCAAAAAAGATCCCGCTGCCGCCAAAGATCTGCTTACTAAAGTCTACAAAAACATTAAAGTGTTGGATAAAAGCGGTGCCGACTCCCTCACAACATTCGATAAAGGGGTTGGCGATGCCATCGTAACGTACGAGAACGAGCTGATCGCCCGCATTCAAAGCGGCAAAAAATATGTAGAAATTGTTCCACAATATACAACATCGATTGAAAATCCAGTAGCGCTCGTAGACAAATATGTAGATAAACACGGCAACCGCGAAGTGGCGCAAGCGTTCCTAGACTACCTCTGGAGCCCGGACGCTCAAAAAGTTTTTGCTGATAAAGGCTTCCGTTCGGTAGATCCTACAATCGCCAAACAATATGAGAAAAACTATCAAACACCTGCCGGTTTGTTCGATATCAACTACCTGGGCGGCTGGGCGCAAGTGAATAAAGACCTGTACGGAAAAGGCGCGCTATGGGAAACCATTTTGGCTGAAGGCGGCGCGAAATAACTTTTAATTACTTGAAAAAGCCCTTACGATGAGTAGTCGTGCAGGGCTTTTTCATTTTACAGAAACCGATAGAACCTATGTTACGAGTCTCTTTTTAATCTTTATGTTACAAAATGTATCATTTGTGATATATTTAAATAAATTTAACTAGGAGAGTGTTTCATGGAAAAGCAAAGATTTAATCAATTGGATTCTCTCAGAGGGGTAGCGGCATTATCCGTTTTGCTTCATCATTATCTATACATCTTGCCTTCAATCTATGGAAGCGGAACAACAAATTCTTTTGGGCTGAATTTGATTAAGTACTCACCTCTGCATCTTTTATGGGCAGGCACTGAATCCGTAATGTTTTTCTTCGTGTTAAGTGGTTTTGTACTTGCACTCCCATTTCTGAATGGAACAGCTCTATCTTACAAAAATTACATAATTAAGAGAATTTGCAGAATCTATATCCCTTATATTATAGCTGTAATTACAGCTATAGTTGCTGCAACTCTATTCTCAAGATGGAGTGATATTCCAGATCTAAGTGTGTGGTTTAATTCAAAATGGGATGAACCCTTAGATCTGGGATCCATTCTTGGACACTTGACATTAATCTTTAGTTTTAATAACGGCGAATACGATCCTGTTCTTTGGTCACTCGTACAGGAAATGAGAGCATCTTTATTTTTCCCTATCATTATGTATTTCGTTATGAAGTACAACTGGAAAATTACTTTAGGCGCAGCACTGTTTCTTTCAATCGTTGGCTATGGCGGACATTTTGTAACGTACCATATTACGTCAATGAATCTTAAAAACGATTACTTCATTTCACTACACTATCTATTGATGTTTGTAGTTGGTTCTTTATTAGCTAAACATAGATTAGAACTTGTTGGAATCTTTCAACGTTTAAATGTAGCTAGCAGACTTATTGCGGTATTGATTGCAATTCTGAGTTACACCTATGCATGGTGGTTCTTACCTCATAAAGACATCCTGCACATTCAAATTATCAATGAATGGTTTAATGTTATAGGAGTTGCACTGTTTCTGCTTTTTGCAATATCTTACAATAAATTTAAAACTATTTTAGAACTATCCCCCATTCATTTCTTCGGTAAAATCTCATATAGTTTATATCTGTACCATGCAATAGCTATGCTTACTTTCGTAAACTTGTGGTATGGCAAAATGCCTCTTGGTTGGATATTGTTGATTTCATTCGTTGTATCGCTAATCTTAGCAACTGTTTCCTATTATTTCGTAGAAAAGAGTTCAATTAAAATAGGTAACAAATTAACAAACAAATCTAAAATAAATAAAAATACTGATATAAAGAAGATCATTGCAAGCTAAAAAAGAAAGAACATCTTGAAGACCAAATGAAAAATTGGCTGCAAGATGTTTTTTTTCAAGGGAACTGCTAATGAGAAATACAGTAGAAGACGCCCAGCTATTGCAGCCTAGGCGTCTATAGAACTGCCCGAAGGCAGCTCTACTCGATCCTTCTTATCTTCCATCACCATCAAGTAAATTGCCAAGGCCGCCCAGAATGCCGCCTTCTTCCTTACGGCCGCCAGGACCTGCAGCAGATGCGATACGGTCTGCCAATCTACTGAAAGGGAGCGATTGAATCCAAACACGCCCAGGTCCGCGTAGCGTAGCGAAGAATAAGCCTTCGCCACCGAACAGTGCTGTCTTGACGCCTTTAACCATTTCGATATCATAATCGACCTCTTGCGTCATCGCTACCAAACAACCCGTATCCACTCGAATCATTTCGCCAGGGCGCAGTACCCGCTCCACGATCGAACCTCCCGCATGAACGAAAGCCAGGCCATCTCCTTCGATTTTTTGCATAATAAAGCCTTCGCCACCGAAAAATCCAGCTCCCAGCTTGCGCTGAAACGCAATCCCGACGGACACGCCCTTCGCTGCGCAAAGGAAAGAATCTTTCTGACATATGAGTTTGCCACCAAGATCCTGCAAGTCCATCGCCATAATTTTTCCCGGGTAAGGAGCGGCAAAAGTAACCTGCTCTTTCCCATTATAGCTGCGATTCGTGAATACAGTCATGAACAAACTTTCTCCTGTCAGCAATCGCTTGCCGGCGCCCAACAGCTTGCCCATAAATCCTTTATTCTCGCCACTGCCATCACCGAAAATGGTCTCCATCGAAATATTCTGATCCATCATCATCATGCTGCCAGCTTCGGCAATAACGCTTTCTTCCGGGTCCAGCTCAATCTCGACGTACTGCATCTCATTACCTAATATGCGGTAATCAATTTCATGTGCATTCATAATTTTCATTTCCTCCTAATAGCAACTCAAATTTACTATTTGTATACGGAAGCGAAAAATATTGGTTTCAACCTGACTTAGAATCATGAATGATGTTTTACTTGCAATCTGTCAAGACTGCTGCGAATTTCGTTCTTGTTTGCGAAGTTTTCGAGCTTCGAAACGCGCCGCCGCGGATTCAAATAACCGCTTCTCTTCTTCTGTTTCCGGGATGATCATCGGTACCGGGCAGGGTTGTCCGGTTTCGTCAAGCGCAACGAAAGTTAGGTACGCGGTAGCGGTCGTCTTCTTTTCGCCTGTTAGCAAATTCTCCGACTCTACTTTCACATAGACCTCCATCGAGCTGCGATGCGTCCACGTTACGAAAGCCTCTAACTGAATGGCCTCGCCAAGCTTCACCGGTGCGAAGAAGTCCAAGCTGTCGCTTGAAGCCGTTACAACGCCTTTACGAGAATGGCGCATAGAGGCGATTGTCGCGACTTTATCGATATACTGCATAACGCGACCGCCGAATACGGTATGATGATAGTTCGTATCCGCTGGCAAAATGATTTCCGTCAACACGGTTCGGGAGAGTCTTGCTGGCTTTGCTTCCACAGAGTATTCCTCCTGATGTTCGTCAGTTCGTTCTTATCTCATTCGTAGCTTAATTTAAGCTTACCCGCTGCTTCTTTCGCAAGCTTACGAGCTTCATCCACATTTTCTCCGCTGCTTAATGCTACCGCCATTCGGCGTCCAACCTTCGTCTCCGGCTTGCCGAACAAACGAACTTGCGTATTAGGCACAGACAAAGCTTCTTCTAACCCGGTTATCGTGTAAGCCAAATGTTCCCTGTCCGCCTTCAGCGTATAGCTTGCGCCAGGAGTCAGAAGCCGGATACCTGTGATCGGCAATCCGAGAATGGCTCTGGCATGAAGCGCAAATTCGCTCAAATCTTGCGTCGCCATCGTTACCATGCCGGTATCGTGCGGTCGAGGGGAAACTTCGCTGAAATAGACGCCCTCTTTCGCCAAAAACAATTCTACGCCATAAAGGCCATAGCCGCCAAGCGCGTCTGTAATCGTCTTCGCCATATGCTGCGCTTCCTGAATTTGCTGCTCGCTCATCGCATGCGGCTGCCAAGATTCGATATAGTCACCGTCTTTTTGAATATGTCCGATCGGTTCGCAGTAGGTTGTTCCTGATACGGAACGGACCGTCAGCAGTGTAATTTCAGACTCGAAGTGAATGAACTCTTCAATAATCACGCGGGCATTTTTTGCGCGACCGCCTTCCATTGCATAGTTCCACGATTGTTCCACATCGTCAGGAGTGCGGCAAACGCTTTGACCTTTGCCCGACGAGCTCATGATCGGTTTAATCACGCAAGGCGTGCCAATTTCTGCAACTCCAGCACGCAGCTCCTCCAAGCTATCGGCGAACGCATATTTTGCCGTACGCAGCTTCAATGTTTCAGACGCCAGGCGGCGAATGCCTTCCCGATCCATCGTAAGTCTGGATGCTGTTGCCGTAGGAATAACACGATAGCCTTCCTTCTCTAGTTCAACTAGAACCGGAGTTGCGATGGCTTCAATCTCGGGTACGATCAAGTCAGGACGTTCCTGTTCAATGAGCTTGCGAAGCTGCTCGCCATCGAGCATGTTGATGACATGGCTTCGATGAGCGACCTGCATCGCAGGCGCATGTGCGTAGCGATCAACCGCTATCGTTTCGATGCCGAGTCGCTGCGCTTCAATAATCACTTCTTTGCCCAGTTCGCCTGAACCAAGCAACATCATTTTTTTAGCATTTTTGGATAAAGGTGCTCCGTACATAAAAATAAAAATCCCCTTTCAATTCTTTGCATTTTCTAAATAAAAAACATACGTATAAGTCAGTTTTCCCTGTCTGTGAAAGGGAAAAGCGTTACGAATCCAGTCATGATTCCTGTCCTATTGTAAAGGATTTATTTGCTAAAAGATAGATTTCAGCAGCAGTTTGCGCAAAATCGGAGCCAACTGCTGCGGCAGTTCCTCGATGTTGGGCACAACGATGGAGCTTCGTCCATAGATGTTACGCATCGCCTTTTGCTGCGTTTCGTGCACAGCACCGTTGGCCAGGAAGACGCTGATAACCTCAATGCCTAAGCGTCTAGCCTGTAGAACGGCCTCATGCGTGTCGAGGATGCCTGCATCGTTGTAATCCGCTGCCGAAGGCTCGCCATCCGAGAACACCAGCAGTACGCGCTGCCGCTCAGACCGCCGCAGCAGTCTCTCGCACATGCGGCGGATCGCAAAGCCGTCGCGGTTGTCCTGCTGCGGCTCAAGCTGCAGTAGCGCCGCACCGCATCCAGATGCGCAAGAAGAAGCGAAGTCCATCGCGACCTGGAACAGGTTCGGGGCTTCCTTCTCCGTCACGCGGTCCGCGTCCTCCCAGAAGCCTACCACCTCATGGGGGATACGCAGGTCGCGCAGCGTCTCGTGGAACATCACGAGACCGAGCTTGGTTTCGTCCATTTTGTCGTACATGGACGCCGAGCAATCGACGAGCAGCGCGAACGCTGCGTCAAGCTGGGGGACTGGCGCGCGCTTCTTATAGAAGAGGCGCGGCGCTTCTTGTGTAACGGCTCGCGTAAGCCGCTTGTCGAGCCGCCCGAACAGCTGATCGCCGCGCGGGGCGATCCGTTTCCTCTCCAGCGTGCGGCGAATCGCACGCTGCAAGGGCTTCGCGAGCGGCGCCACGCGCTCGCTCAGGCGCCTGTAGGCGGCCTCCTGCGCAGCAGAGGGCCGCTCAGGCGCCAGCCATGTCGCCGTCGCGAGCATGCCCGCGGCGCCTTCTCCGTGCCCCGCGGCAGCGGGCACGCCAAAGCTCTGGCGCCGCTCGCCGGCGGCGCCTGTGCGCTGGGCGCGCAGCGAGCGCCCTTGCGCGATCGCGAGCGCTTGATCCGCCGCGTCACCCTCGCGCGGCGTATCTCCAGCCGCGGCTGTACGGGAGCCGCGCTCCAGCTCGAAGCGCAGCAGCCCCGGGGTGCGGTCGCTGCTCTCGCGGTGCCAGGTCGGCATGCGCTCTTGCCCTGGCAATTGCCGCTCCCCTTCCTGTTCGGGGAGCACATCCTCATTCGCGAGCCGCTTCGCCCGCTTCAGCTCGCCTTCATGCCTGGCAGCCAGCGGATTCTCTGTCCCGCTTTCGGGCTGCATCCAGAAATACTGCACTAGCGTATCGCGCTGCAGCCAATAGCTCAGCGAGTCCATGATCCTCTCGCAGCAGGAAGCAACCTCGGAGGTATGTTCCGCTTCCTCTACTTGCTCCAATAGCGGATAAACACCGGCCATGCGGGACGTCAGTTCATGAAGCTGTTCTCCATGCACATAACTGCCCCATTCGGCACCCGTAAACCAACCATAAATCAGCAAAATAAAGGCTTCTCCCAGCTCGCCTTTCTTCAAGTGCGATGAAAGCTTATGCTTATAATACGAAGCATAAATGCGATGACGCTGTGCAAACACACGAACTGTTCCTGGTCTTCGTCTCCGACAAATCTGCTCCAAGCGCATATCTTCGCACAAGGCAAACAACTGATTAGCCACTTTCGTCAACGAAATTGTCTCACAATAGGCCAAGTAAGAGGTTACAGCCGCTTGTCCTGTATACCACGCGCTCCCCATACCTCGGAGGTATACATCACTTTTCATGCCAGCTGCTTTATCCGCAGGAGGATAGTCTCGCCAAAACTGGCTGACCGTCAACCTAGCATCCTTTTCCCCATAATGCGCGTGGAATGCCGCTTCCACCTCCAACTCCTTGCGCCTTGTGAACATGCGTCCCAGATCAAGGAGCTGCATATGGAGCAGCGAATCTATTTTGTCATCCAGTAAGCTTAGTTTTCCAACAAACATCGCCTTAGAACAACGTCTCCGCCACGTTCATGACGGCAGCCCGTTCCCTTTCATCTTCTAATTTGCCGGCAATCGCGCGTGACACAGCACGCATCGGCGGGATATAGGCAGCCAAATCACAGGCGTCAAGCAATGCCCGAATCGAGCCAGCCTCATCTGGCAGCTGCCCCATTTCGATTAATGTCAACAAATCGGCTGACAATTGGACGAAAATCCCTAGCATCTGGGCATCCTTAAGCACCGATTGGCTCCGAAGCAATTGAAGTAAGTCTTCTCCTTGCAGATAAGGTACATCAACGGTGACGAACCGGTTTTTTAAAGCTTCATTCAATGGAACCGTACCAATATATCCTTCATTAATAGCCGCAACCACCCGGAAATCAGGATGGGCGGTAACGACTTCCCCCGTAAATGGATTCGTGATTGACCTACGGTAATCCAAAACACCATTAATAAGCGGCAGCGTCTCCGGCTTAGCCATATTGATTTCATCAATATAAAGGATGTGTCCTTTGGTCATAGCTTTCATAATTGGACCAGGAATAAACTCGATTCGCGAGTTTCCTTGTTCGTTATGCGTTAATGTTTTAAAGCCCAGCAGTGCTTCTGCATCCAGATCCGTGGAGCAGTTCACCGCATGCAAAGGCTGCCCAAACAAAGCGGATACATGCTCTGCCAGTTTGGTTTTGCCCGAACCGGTTGGACCCTTGAGAAGTATGTTTTTACCTAAAAACAAGGCGATTACTGCATCCTGCAGCACTTCTTCATTCGGCGTTCTAAACGCTGCCGTTCCAATCAGTTTACGATCTTCATCTGTTGTGTTCTCCTGCACTTGCAGTTTTCTTTGTTCCAGATGCTCAGATACGGCCTGTGGCCATGCATATGTAGACATTTTTTTGATTTCCCTTCCTGATTAACTCGTATTTCTTACTATTTATCAGGAAGCGCATGTTGTCAAGCATCATCTCTAAGCAGTCAAGGTCCATTGATCACTGCATGCGCGTAAAAAGCCATGCCATCCCCGCATAAAGGGCAACTCGCATTGACTTTTTCATTGTAATAAATGGCTAGGCCATAGGCAGATTCGTAATTTATCGCTTGGATCACATCATCTTTATGAACATACGCACAGCTGTGGGAACTGCAATACGCGCGGACTTTATATCGATTGCTCATGCATCTGCTTGAACGCCGGGAAAATCCATGTTCAGGATAACCGTAAACGCATCCTCCGTCCTTTGAATCACCTGATATACCTCAACATAGGGGGTATGATATTGATTCTCCGCTTCGTTTACTAGCTCTTCTAGCGCTTCACTTAAAGAATCATTCTCTTGCAGCTTCACTTCTGCAAAATATTGTTTCAGCATCGTCCATTCCTCTTTTCAATCGCAAATGGTGTACAGCCATGGAAAACCCCCAGCTCGTCCATGACGGCTGAGGGCAGATTTCATTAGTTATTCTCAGGGCATTAAGTTATTTTGACCCGTCGAATAATTCGGAAATGCATATTGAACCATCGTGTTAAATTCGTTCAAGTAGGTATCCATCACTTTATTTTGACGCTGCTGCCCGTCATAATACAGCATCCGGTTTACAAAGTGCGGATTGCCCGAAATGAAAATATTCGCATCCGGGTATACGCGGCTTAACGTATGTCTGATGGCGTTTGCACTTTCTGGCGCTAACGGTTTAGTTGAAATCCAATCCATTTGTGCGCCTGCTCCTGAACCAAACAAACCGGCTTCCGATGCAGAATCGTTGTTTTTGCTGAGTATCTGGATCTTGTCGTCCACCCCCATTGCTTGCATACCTCCAAGATCGACGGCAACATAGATATTATGGTTCGTGACTGCTACCGCCGTAGTCCCTACATGCGCCGCTTGAATAAGTTGATCCGCTAAATCTCTGTTCATCGACAAATGCGTGTTAACATGGGCCTTTGTACTATCGATCGTAGATGGGATCATACTATGATGAGGGGCCTGATTCACACTTTTAGCACCAAGCGACGCATTTTCGTTATTGCGGGAATCCGTATCCCAGCTACCTGCATGAGGATTGGCCGAGCTCGCTCCGGCTTGACTGTGCGGGCTGCCTTGCCCGCAAGATGTAAGCAAGCAAACCAAGCAAGTTAATAACGCTATGTTTGCAATGAATTTATTCACATTGAGTTCCATCCTTTCTAAATTATAATTTTACTTTTGTTGCCCTTCATGCTTTTGTGTATAAGCAATTAAGGCGATTTCGTAACCAAGCTCATGTTTCATCCGGGATTCGAGGCTCCGAAGATCCTGCAGTAAGTCCTCATGTTTGTCCAAATCTGCGAATTGATACGAATCTAATCTCATCATTTCTCTAAACACCCCTTTCTGCTTTCAACAAGTAACAGTGTTAATATGGACAAATATCCTCATTTTTACCAAACAAAAAAAGCCTACCGCCGATTCTGCATCGGCAATAAGCTTTTATATTATTTTCATGCATAAAACAAGATCTACTCTTCTTTGTTCCGGGATTCATCCAAGTCTTCAAGGAGCTTGCGGATCGAGTCCGAATCAACCTCGCCTTGTTCCCGGAAAGCTTTTAGTTTCTGCAATAAATCCGCTGCAATCGCATCATCCTGGGTCTGTTCCTCTTCATGGCTCGGATCAAACCAAATATAAAATCCTTCAGGCCCATTTCGCAAAAATGGTTTGTGCCAATGATCGGGGTAAGCGAAGCCTTGCTCGCCAAAAACCAAGCCTAACACATCATCGCTGTCGATCGGCAGCATATAATGGAACGATTCCGGTTCACCGGTATTGGTGAAGTCACGATGCAGATAGCCATAGTGCAGATAATGCTCGCCGGTCAATTGATCCTTAGCGACCTCATACATTTCAAGGTCCGTTTGGAGCAGTTCCTTCACGGAAATAATTCGGGACGCTATGGTCTCTGATGAAATTCTTTGCTGTTGTTGTAATGATGCTTCCAGCATACCATTCACCCTTCCTTACACTTAGATCTCGGATCTTCCTGAGGCGCTTGAAGAACCTTCATGCGAAGAAATCGCATTGCGTAGTGATCGTTTTGGAAGCTTCCATTTATTCATAACAGATAGCATCCTCAGCACAATAATCAGTATAAATAGTAAAGCCAACTGCCATGTGCCCTGCGTCCAGCCAAGCCCTACCAACGCACCTGCCAGCATTCCCCAAACGGCGTAGATCTCATCTTTGAGCACCAGCGGCTTACGGCCTGCAAGAACATCACGAATCATACCGCCGCCTATTCCTGTCAAAACAGCTGCTACGATAATCGCACTGAGCGGGTGCCCCATATTCGTCGCGTAGATTGCGCCTTGTATAGAAAAAGCCGCTAAGCCAATCGCATCGAATAGTGCTTCCCAGGTTTTCCAGAGCCGGATATACCGAACCGGCAAGAAAAACACGAGCGTCATCGCTAACAAGGCAATCTGAAAATTCACTCCCTGCTCCCAAAGCAGCACAATCGGTTTACCGATCAACAGATTCCGAACGATGCCGCCTCCGAAAGCCGTTACGAGCCCTAGTACATAAACCCCAAGTATGTCATATTCCTCTTCCATCGCGACGATAGCTCCGCTCACCGCAAAAGCAATCGTGCCGATGATACTAAACAGCTCCCAGTTCACTTCCTGCAGCTCCTATCTCCTAGATGTCCCAGTCCAGTTGTATTTCGCGCCCCGTATGTGACGAACGATAAATCGCATCCAAAATCAGGTTGTTCGTGTATCCAGTCATAACCGAAGTGATAGGCTGGCTGCCATTTATTATGCAAGCCAAGAAATGTTTAGCCATCCGGATACGCGCTCCTTCATCCTCCTCAGGGATATGAAGATCGACATCCGCTTCACGCTCGAACAGCTCTGCAAGAAGTTTTCCTTTCGTTCCGCGAATGGACGCTCCCCCTTCTGAACCAAGAAGCTGCACATACGGTTGGCTATCCGTCTCAACTAAAGCCGCCCAGCTTACATCCAGCGACAAGGTAGCCCCGTTATCCAACTTGATGAGCGCGGTGGCCAAATCCTCAACATCATAATGACCATTCCAGTTCGGCGTGCCCCAGGAGCCGATTCCTTTTTTCCGCGGGCCGAACTCCGCATAGGTAGCTCCATAAACAGAAACCGGCTTCGGATTCCCCATTAAATAGAGCGATAGATCCAACATATGCACACCCAGATCAATGAGCGGACCGCCGCCGGATTTATCCATTTGTGTAAACCATGTGCCCCAACCCGGTATTCCTTTACGTCTTACCCAACCAGCTTTTGCATGATAAATATGCCCGAGAGCGCCTTTTTCTACCTGCTGCTTCACCTGCATGGAAAGAGACTCAAAGCGTAGTTGATGAGGAATCATCAGCACTTTGCCTGCTTTGCGTTCCGCTTCAACGATTTGCTTGGCGGATTCCAAGTTCAGTGCCATCGGTTTTTCGAGCAGCACATGCTTGCCTGCCTCCAGTGCTTGGACGGCAATCGGAGCATGCCACTCATTGGAAACGGCTATAACAACCGCATCGATCGTTGAGTCAGCTAACAGCTTGTCCGTTGTTGCATACACCTTTTCAATGCCATGTTCTTTCGCTCTTGCTTCAGCTAAAGGTGCATACACATCCGTTACTGCTGCAATTTGCGCTTCAGGGATTTGTTTAAGCACTTCCATATGTACATTCCCGATATTGCCGGAACCAATAATACCCACTCGAATTGGATTGCTAGCTGTCATCTTAGTTATTCCCCCGTACCTGTAATTTGTTAGCCTTTCTTATTATAATTGTGGCTTTCCGTCCTCGCAACTGGGAATCCGAGAAGATTCATGCAGAATGCGGACAAAATGAATGGAATAGACTG
The DNA here is from genome assembly GCF_040812395.1 of Paenibacillus tabacirhizosphaerae. Taxonomy (GTDB): domain Bacteria; phylum Bacillota; class Bacilli; order Paenibacillales; family NBRC-103111; genus Paenibacillus_E. Next base: position 145,579 of record NZ_JBFNXH010000003.1, read on the forward strand.
GAAAGACTTATACTTTTTTAATAGTTGAACTCAAACATATCTAACATTTGAAATGTATGCTTATTGTATAAGTAATGACAAGGAGGGATAACCATGCATGCGATATCCATCAAATTCATAAATAAAACAATTCCTGTGCACAATTACACGCATAAGAATTCCCAGATGGATCTGCTGTCCAAAAAATTAAAGGAACTTGAGCTTCATTTTGAATTTCGCAAAAAATTAAAAATGATCTCATTAATTGAGATCATTGGGGATGTAGCGATTTTTAAATATAATGACGGTACCAAATTGTACCTTGAAGTTTCTTAATTCTTATTTGGAAAATACTCTTTTTGTAAACTTTCCAGCTCCTGCAGAGAGCGCCCGGCCCAAGCATGCAAGTCCGACAGTTTATTGATTTGCGCCAATAGCGCTCTCTTCAGCGATTCCTGATAATCTGGCACCGTTCCTGCGAATGGACGAATGGTCGAAATGGGCATTAGCGCAATCTCTTGAAAGGAAAGTGCGCGACGCTGATGGAAAAATGCCACGCTGGCATCCATCGGATTATGTAAATCACCCTGCGTTGGGTGATCCTTCACAGCCAGAATTCGCACCGCTGCCTTAATTCCGCCGGTAACTTCAACAACTTCTCCATAATAGACCCCTGTTTTATACTCTGCAATAACCTGCTCTCCTGCTTGCAATGTGGCAGCACTCATCTCTCTAACCTCCTGTATATAAATGTTAGCTTGATATTAGCGGCAGCAATTGGCGATAAAGCTCATCCACCGATTGCATGCGGTATAGGAATCGTTTTTCTTTCCCGCGCTCCATTATGACTATACACGGAACACTCGTAATTTGCCACTCCCTGCTCAGGCTCGGAAGGTAATTAATATTGCTTTTCACGAGCGGCAACTCGGGCTTCATGGTTAAAACAATGTCGAGCATACGCTCCGTAACTTTACAGGTTCCGCAAAACGGCGTAAACAGAAACACCGCAAACGAATCCTGTTCGTCACGGTTTACATAGTCCAGCAGCTCTTGCTGCGATAATTCCTGCATCCTATCTGCCTCTTCCATCCAACCACTCTAAACTTTGTATCGCGCAGTCGATTAAGTTCCCGAAATCATCGATATGACTTTCATCAATTTTGCGGCCGAAATTTAGCGTAATTTGATTGTTGTACATGACCTCATTAGAACCATATTCATAAGAGAGCAGCTGCGATAGCTGCGGACGATGTCCCCAGATCGAACTTAGTTCCGTTCCAATGATCGGACATTCCCGTTCCGGCTGCTTCACCGAAGTGAACAGTTTTACGGTTAGTATACATCCAGGTGCAGCTGAGGTGTTCTCTAAAATTTCTGCCGCCAAGTCGCTAAGATGCGCATGCAAGCTAATTTCGGCCTTACTGGGTAACTTCGTTTTCTTAGTGAATTCTATAGCGAAAGTCCGCGACATGGATGAGAGATTAATTAAATCCGATCGCTGTGTGACAAGAATGACGCCATCTAAATCCAGGTCATACACAGCGCCTTCCAGCACCACTTTTACATTATCAAATATCGTGGGATCAAACACAGTGGGCACCTTCTTTCATCTTTCCTTTTTTTCGATTATACTAAAAGTATATCACGTAAAGAAGGTGTGACGATGTCAGACAAGCCTCAAGATGAAATCCATGCACAAGAAGGTCTCAAAAAAGTTAGCTTAGCCGATGCGATTAAGCAAAAGCTGGCTCAGAAAAAAGCGGATCAAGCCGCTCAAAAAGCGAATACGAAACAATCCGGTAGTCATAATCAAACGGCTAAAAGCCAAATGACCAAAAAAGTAAACAATCAGCGCCGCCGTACGGGCGGCAGCTAGAAACGAATTGCAAAAAGCGCCCTGATAAGCTTTCCGATCAGGGCGCTTTTTCTAATCATATCAGTTAGCTTCCTTGCAGAGGCATGGACTACCAGCTACGCTTAAACGTACAAAGTTTCGCGTTGCTTTTTAACTTCTTCACTGTCGAGGTACTCATCGTATGTGATCATTTTGTCGATGAGGCCGTTCGGCGTAATCTCCATCACGCGGTTCGCAATCGTTTGAATGAACTGATGGTCATGTGAAACGAATAAAATTGTTCCGTCGAAATCGACCAATCCGTTGTTAAGCGCTGTAATCGACTCCAAGTCGAGATGGTTCGTAGGCTCATCAAGAATGAGCACGTTGGAACCGCTCAGCATCATTTTAGAGAACATGCAGCGCACTTTCTCTCCTCCGGAAAGAACGTTCGCTTTCTTGAGCGCCTCTTCGCCAGAGAACAGCATACGACCCAAGAAACCGCGCAAGAAGGATTCGTCCTGATCTTTGGAGTATTGACGGAGCCAATCCACCAAGTTCATGTCCGAATTGAAATAGTCTTGACTGTCTTTCGGGAAATACGCCTGGGATGTTGTAACCCCCCAAGTATAGCTGCCTGCGTCCGCTTCAAGCTCACCCATAATAATTTTGAACAGTGTCGTTTTCGCGATTCCATCCGGACCTACAAAAGCGACCTTATCCCCTTTATTCAGTGTGAACGTCAAGTTGTTCAACACCTTCACGCCGTCAATCGTCTTCGTCAAGCCTTCAACTGCAAGCAGTTGCTTACCGGCTTCACGCTCGGATTTGAAGTTAATGAACGGATATTTACGGCTGGATGGCTTAATATCTTCAAGCGTGAGCTTCTCGAGCTGCTTCTTACGGGAAGTGGCTTGCTTCGATTTGGAGGCATTCGCACTAAAGCGGGCGATAAAGGCCTCAAGCTCTTTACGTTTCTCTTCTGTCTTCTTGTTTGCATCTCTGGCAAGTCGAAGTGCAAGTTGGCTGGACTCGTACCAGAAGTCGTAGTTACCGACATACATGGAAATTTTGCTAAAATCAATATCCGCGATATGCGTACATACTTGATTCAGGAAGTGACGGTCATGGGATACAACAATGACGGTGCCTTCGAAACGGGACAGGAAGTTCTCCAGCCAGCGAATCGACTCCAAGTTCAAATGGTTGGTAGGCTCATCGAGCAGCAGGATATTCGGGTTGCCGAACAATGCTTGCGCCAATAGAACACGCACTTTCTCATTGCCTTCCAGATCCTTCATCTTTACGTCATGCACGGAAGTCGGGATGCCCAGACCGATCAAAAGCTCTGCCGCATCAGATTCCGCCTGCCAGCCGTCCAGATCCTGGAATTCGCCTTCGAGCTCGGCGGCTCTCATGCCATCTTCTTCGGAGAAGTCAGCTTTGGCATACAAAGCGTCTTTTTCTTCCATAATTTTAAACAAACGGGCATGCCCCATCATAACGGTTTTCAAGACTTCGATATCGTCAAATTCATAATGATTTTGTTTCAAAACGGCCATTCTCTCGCCCGGCGTAATACTAACCTCACCTGTGTTCGGCTCAATTTCACCAGAAAGAATTTTCAGAAATGTCGATTTGCCCGCACCGTTCGCGCCAATAAGACCGTAGCAGTTGCCCGGAGTAAATTTAATGTTGGCGTCTTCGAAAAGGGCCCTTTTGCCGTAACGAAGCGTCACGTTGTTTACAGTTATCATGTAGAATATTTACCTGCCTTTATATTAGTTTACTTAAATCACAAGTTTAAAGAGTCAACCCATTTATCTCTATCATACCTTATTTCGTTCTATTTCTTCTACTAACTCGGATAAATAAGTCCAACGCTCCATCGCCGACTCCAGTTCGGCAACGTTTTTCTGTTCTTCCTCATACAACTCCCGAACGCGATCGAAGTCGCTGCCAGCCGATTCGATCTGCAGCTTCAGATTTGTTGCTTTGTCCTCTAGTGCAGCAATCACGTGCTCGATTTCGTCCCATTCCTTTTGTTCCTTGAATGTAAGTTTCTTAGGGCGGGCGCCGCTGCCGCTAACGGTTGAAGCTACGCCAGTGCTTGCGGAAGACACGACGCTTGATTTCGGAATGGCTGCGTTTTTCAAGATTTCTTTGCGCGCTTGCTCCGCTTCTTCCTCTTGGCGCTTCTCCTCCAAATAATCGGTGTAATTGCCGATAAACGGCTCAATACGCCCGTTACCCTCAAATGCAAAGAGATGCGTGCAAGTTCGGTCCAAAAAGTATCGGTCATGAGAGACGGTAATGACGGCGCCTGGAAACTGCTCCAAGTAGTCTTCCAGAATCGTCAATGTCTGAATATCCAAATCATTCGTCGGCTCATCGAGCAACAGCACATTGGGCTCGCCCATTAACGTACGCAGCAGATAGAGTCTGCGTCTCTCGCCCCCGGATAGCTTACCGATCGGCGACCACTGCAAGGTGGGTGAGAACAAAAAGCGCTCAAGCATTTGCGATGCAGAAATCGTTTCACCATCCGAGGTGCGGATTTGTTCCGCAGCTTCTTTGATGTATTCGATGACGCGCATCTTCTCGTCCATCTCGACATTCTCTTGCGTATAGTAGGCCAGCTTGACTGTCTGGCCGGTCTCGATCGTGCCGCTGTCGGGCTGAATGCGCCCGGCGAGCATGTTCAGCAGCGTCGACTTGCCGCTGCCGTTCGGGCCGATGATGCCAAGGCGGTCGTTTGGCATCACGATGTAGCTGAAGCCGCTGATGAGCGGCTTCCCGCTGGTGTAGCCCTTGGTGATGGCTTCCAGCTCCATCACCTTCTTGCCAAGGCGGCTGCCTGCCAGCGCCATGTCGAGCTTTTCCCCGGGACCGTCGACCTTGCGGTCCCTTAAGTCCTCGGCGCGCTGGATGCGCGCCTTCTGTTTCGTCGTGCGCGCCTTCGCGCCGCGACGGAGCCAAGCCAACTCGCGGCGCAGCAGATTCTGCCGCTTGTCTTCGCTGGCGGCTTCGGATTCCATCCGCTCCGCCTTTTTCTCGAGGAACGCCTCGTAGTTGCCCTCGTAGGAGTAGATCTTGCCCCGGTCCAGCTCCAGAATGCGGTTGGTTACCCGCTCCAGGAAGTACCGGTCATGCGTAACAAGCAGCAAGGCGCCGCGCCACTTACCGAGGAACTCCTCGAGCCACATGGCCGTCTCGTTATCAATATGGTTCGTTGGCTCATCGAGGATGAGCAGGTCGGCGGGCTGGATCAACACCCGGGCCATCGCCACGCGTTTGCGCTGACCGCCGGACAACTGGCCGACGGGCTTGTCGAAGTCGCTGATGCCAAGGCGCGTCAGCACAGTTTTGGCCGTGGTGCTGGCTTCCCAGGCGCCGTGCTCTTCCATGCGCTGCTGGGCGTTGAACAGCCGCGTTTGTTTCTTCTCGCTAGCGGCATCCAGCTCCAGCTCGGCAAGTGCGCGCTCATAGTCGCGAAGCGTCTGCATGAGCGGCGTTTCACCGTGGAATACCTGCTCAAGCACCGTGGAGTTCGGATCGAACTCCGGGTTCTGCGGCAGGTATTCCACCCGAAAATGGTTCGCATGCGTCAGCTTGCCGCGGTCCGCTGTTTCGAGTCCCGCTAGCAGCTTCAGCAGCGTGGATTTGCCTGTGCCGTTTACGCCAATGAGCCCAATGCGCTGCTTTTCGTTCACCGTGAACGAGATATCATCGAATAGCACTTTGTCGCCATAAGTTTTCGTTATATTTAACGCATTCAATATATTCATACTTCAGCAGGCTCCTGGATATAAGCCGCAAGCAGCGCAGCCGTATTTACAATAGCATCCATATGCGTTCTTTCCATACTGTGTGACGCATGAACGCCTGGACCGACCAGCGCAGCGCGGATATCCCTTCCGCCTTTAAGTGCAGCAGACGCATCGGAACCGTAACGTGGATAAATATCAACCGCATAGCCAATTTCAAGTTTTTCGGACAACTCAATCATCTTCGATGTCATTTGATAATCATAAGGTCCTGATGAATCTTTCGCGCAGATCGATACATCTCGCTCGCTGCCGCTCAAATCGTCGCCAAGCGCGCCCATATCAACAGCGATCAATTCCGTAATATCCTCTGGGATAAAAGCAGAACCGTGCCCCACTTCTTCATAGTTGGAAAAGAACAACTTGATCATAAATGAGGGCTTTAGCCCCTCATCTTTTATTAATTTCAATAGCCCGAACAACGCAGCCACACTCGCCTTATCGTCAAGATGGCGCGATTTTACAAATCCATTTTCCTTCATTTGAACCCGCGGATCGAAGGAAATATAGTCACCTACACGAATGCCCAAAGCTTGAACGTCCTTCTTCGTCTTCACCCATTCATCGATGCGTACTTCCATATTCGCCTCATCGCGTTTAAACTCTCTGGCATCTTCATAAACATGCACAGAAGGTCGAGAAGTGAGAATCGTTCCCTCATAAGTGCGTTCATCGCGCGTATGAATTTGAACATATTCATTCTCAATCGCACCCATCATGAAACCGCCCAGCGAAGTAATTTTGAGCGTGCCGTTTTCCTTAATGGAGCGAACCATGGCTCCGAGCGTGTCGACATGCGCAGATATGCCAATAACGCGATCGTTCTTCTCGCCGGGAATAGATACGATACCGCAGCCTTTATTCGTTAAGATAAGCTCATACCCGAGTTTATTGACCTCATGCTTTACCTTTTGCATAATGTGATGGGTATAGCCAGTCGGACTCGGCGTACGCAGCAGCATATCAAGCGTTTCTGTCATGTAAGCTTGATTCAGCTTATTTTTCAAGCGGGATTCCTCCCTTTTCGTATTTAGCATCTATTTATAGTAATAGTAAAATTCATCAAAAATCCTCTTTAACACACAAAAACAGTGCAGCCTCATCATAAAGGATACTACACTGTTTTCCAGCGTTAATCAAACCGATTTAGCTGAGAAAGTCAACACAAACCGAGGTACCGTCCAAAACGGATTTCATATATATTAGTACTTCTTCGTGAAGCGGATGCGTATTATATACTTTCAAATCTTCTACGGATTCGAATTTTGTAATGAGCGCAATGTCATAGGAACGCTCCTGATGAAGGATATCTGTACCAACTTCAATGTGCTTAAGAACCGGAATTTTTCCTTCCATGTTTGCAAGAACTTGTTTTGTTGCCTGCACCGATTCGGGACTGCGATCTCTTAGCTTAAATAACACAACGTGTGTCAGCATTGTATACTCCCCCTAATTGGTTATTTTTGCGGACCATTCTTCCACGTTCCAAACTCTCGTTACCCATCCTTCATAAAACTCAGGCTCGTGGCAAACAAGCAGCACAGTGCCTTTGTATTCTTTCAATGCACGCTGCAGCTCTTCTTTGGCCACAACGTCCAAGTGGTTTGTCGGCTCGTCGAAAAGCAGCCAATTACTTTCCCTCATGAGCAGCTTGCAAAGGCGAACCTTAGCTTGCTCTCCTCCGCTCAGCATGCTCAACTGACGGGTTATATGCTCGTTTTTCAAGCCGCATCGCGCTAGGGCTCCTCTTACTTCATGTTGGTTCATGGATGAGAATTCGTTCCACACGTCATCGATTGGCGTTATATGGCCTGCTTTAACCTCTTGTTCAAAGTAAGCCGGAAACAAATAATCCCCGCGATACGTTTTACCGCTGTAGGGCTCGATTTTGCCGAGAATGGTTTTCAGCAGCGTTGATTTCCCGACCCCGTTACATCCTACGATGGCTATTTTTTCGCCACGTTCAATCGACACATTCATTTTCGGCAGCAGCGGACGATCGTAACCAATCTCCATTTGATCCGCTTCAAAAACAATTCTCCCGCTCGCCCTGGACTCTTTGAATATGAAAGTGGGCTTCGCAGCCGTTTCCGGACGTTCGATGCGCTCTATTTTTTCCAGCTGCTTTTGACGGCTCTTCGCGCGGCTCGATGTTGAATAACGAGCTTTATTTCGCTGAATAAAATCTTCCTGCTGCTTGATGTATTCCTGCTGCTTCTCATAGGCATCAATATGCTGAGCCTTGTTCATTTCAGCCATGTTCAAAAATTTCTCATAATTCGCCGTATACCGGGTTAATTTGGTAAATTCCAAATGATACACTACGTTAACAACTTCGTTCATAAACTCCGTATCATGAGAAATCAACATGAATGCGAATGGGTAATCTTTTAAATAAATTTTGAGCCATTCGATATGCTCGACGTCCAGATAGTTCGTAGGCTCATCCAGGAGCAGAACGGTTGGCTTTTCCAGAAGAAGCTTGGCCAATAGCACCTTTGTCCGCTGACCGCCGCTGAGGGAAGCAACGTCGCGATCCAAACCAATTGCAGTAAGACCGAGACCATTGGCCATCTCATCCACTTTGACGTCAAGCAAATAGAAGCCGCTCGCGTCCAGACGCTCTTGAATTTCACCCATTTCCTCCAACAAAACCTCAAGCTCTTCCGGCGAAGCATCACCCATTTTCTCAGTAATCGCCATCATGTCTTTCTCCTGCTCATATAAAGGCAGGAACGCATCACGAAGAATATCGCGAACAGTTTTACCCGGCGTCAGCACGGAATGCTGATCCAAATACCCATAATGAACCCGAGGTGTCCACTCAACTTTACCAGTATCCTTAAGCTGCTTGCCAGTTAATATATTCATCAACGTGGACTTGCCCACGCCATTTGCTCCAACAATACCGACACGCTCGCCAGCAAGCAGGCGGAAAGAAACATTTTTAAAAAGGGTGCGATCCCCGAAACTATGGCTTAAATCTTCAATTGTCAAAAGACTCATATAATAAATCTGAACTCCTATCTACTTAAAGCTGCCGTCTCTCGGCGAATTCTTATTATACCACTGTGTGCATCCGACAGGAAATAGCCAAATACGTATCGAAAGCGCTCACATTCAAGATTTCTTGGTAGAACCAGCCCATTCGATAAATAACAGAATTCAGGATCAGTGGACCTCCGTCCCAAAGAAGGAATTGATTATGCACATCATGAATGAGAAAAAATCCTGCTGCTAACCAGAAAATCCCAGATAAGCAGCGCACTTTTTACAATCGAAAAGTAAAATCAGTACGAACGATCCGTAGTGTGTCTCCATCCTTAAGCCCATACGCTTGGTAGGCAACCAATTGTTCCCCGTTCAAATAGGTCCCATTCGTTGAGCCTAGATCTTTTAGCCAAAACTCTTCACCTTCTTGACATATTTCAGCATGAAGTCTAGAGATACCCTCTTCGTCTATTGCACAATCGACCCTCATATTCGAGTCTCCTCTGCCCATTGTAAAAGAGGAACTTTCAACCGTATAGGTTTGCATAACGCCATCCTTCATCCATTCTAACCTTGTTCCCCTTGTACGTTTCGCCATCCTTCCCAGTAAGACAGTTGCGTTCGGATTAGGACTTCGAAGCAAGGTTGTATGTAAATGAAGATTTTGATAATGCAGTTGTATGTTCTCTGGTTGTGATGTTGGTTGATCTGTCGTATTTATTCGTTCCAAAATTAACCCTTCATCGGGCTGAAGGGTGTTGGTTAGGCACTCTTCTTTTTTAAAAAGAGGTAGCCCTATAAATTTTATCATCATCCACACATCGCAGAGCAAGACTGTTAATCCCGATGTCAGTTGAAATGACGCCATGGACGGGTAGGTCAAATAATTCTGCCATAAGAATGCCGTCAGCAATATGACTATTGCTAATGTAATCATTTGATTTCTTAACGAAATCTTTTTAAATGTACTTGATGTCTTTTTAGGTATCCTTTCTTGAAAGTTTTCCTTCTGCAAAGCCACTTCATTTTTATTCCAAATTGGCCTAGGCAAGCCAAGAGGCTGAGAATGAACGCTCTGCATTGATTCCTCCTCGCCTTTCTCCATCAACCGCTGTTGCTCCACAGTTCTAGTTCTAACACTTATTGCCTCGTTGTTATCCATAAGGCTGAGCAGCTTTAGTTTGTACGCTTGCATATCTGTAAGTTGTGCCAAAGAGACTTGCCAGCCGGCGACTATTGTCTGATCCTCATTTCTTACTTTGGTCATAAGCTGAGTGACCAACACTTGCAATGAAGTAAACACCGAATCTTTTTCTTCATGCTCATCTAAAGGAAGGTAAGTAAGAAAAACATCCGACCAATCGTTGCCAATGAAAATAAAATGTTCTTTCAACACGTACCTTGATGCATTTAGCATATAATTTTTGCTTTCGTCCAGTGCGCAAACTATCGCATATAAAAGTTTGGCAAGCTGTTGTCCAGATATCCCTTCCGCCTTAATGACATGCGCCAGCATACGTTTGGCAGACAGGTTATAGAGCAGGCTAATGCGAAAATCGACCTCCAACACTTCTAGTGGAAGAAGGTTCGGCACTTGGTTGGCCTCCAGCATGCGAAGCTGTAAATTGCATAACGCCTCATGAGCTATGCCTTCATCTTTGTAGAGCTCCATATAGTGTCCATGCCGGTATACAAAATCGTATCGTAATCCCCAAATTTCCTGAACCAATCGCGCACCTCTCTTATTGAAAAACTTCAAACCATGCAACTACAACGCCAGGGGCTACAGCGTACATAAACGGGAACTTCAGATTTCTTTGATGCTTCATACCTAGAATAGCTTCTTTATCTCCGTGAGCCACTATCGAGAACAACCAGTTAGCCAACTTTATTGCTGTTGCAAAAACTTGCTTTCGAACCAGAAGCAACAATAACCCAATTGCACCGGCAAATAAAATGGAATAGATCATGCACTGCACGACGTAAGTTAATCCCATCAGCGCACCTATAGCGGCAAACAACTTCACATCGCCTGCGCCAAGCGCACCAAGCAAATATAACAATAACAGCACTACAAAACCTGTTAATGCTCCCGTAGAAGCAAATAATAACCCTGCCCACCCTTGGACTATGCAATGGTATAAAAAACCGACTCCTGTTCCCACTATCGTAAGCTTATTAGGAAGTATGGACTTTCTCGCATCTGTTGCAAAAGCTACACCAATAAAAGCAAATAAGAAGAAATCAAGGATTGACATGCCATCCTCCCAAATTTATTTCCAAAAAACCATCCATGCAGAAAAGGCTAAACGCCCACCCATGCTCGTTCGATGGCTTTTTTTCTTAGAATAAGTGTCTGACTCATAAAAGGCAGAGGAAGTTTATATGAAATTTGAGCCTCAATGCCAAAATATGCACTGCCTCCTTCACTCAAACTTGGCAATGTGACGGAAATAACTTTGAATGTCTCTTTTCGGACTGCAGAGCTATCACAAAACGCGTATACAATCGGCGTAAACGCCGCATTGATTTGGGGCTTTACAGTTTCCTCATAAAACCGATCCCGTTCATCCTTGACCTTGCTTTCCCCCGACAATCGAGCTTCTTTTTCCCACTTCACTAGTTCAAGCAAGGCGTCTGGAATATAAGCGGCATATTCGTCAGCGAAATCCTCCGTTCCTATGACCTTACTTCTGGTAGATTGCACCCGATCAATAACTGAATTTATGATGTCTCCTGCTTGACTTTGATCGTAACGCGATTTGGCTTCTTGGACGAGCAGGCGAACGGGATATAATTGACCTGCAATCGATTTCGTTGCCTCGGCTACACCTGCTTGTAGTGCCATTTCGGCAACAGCAATTTGTATACAAATAATGAGTCCAATTACAAACGAAAGAAAAAATGGCAGCAGTAAGGAAGCTTCCAACACCATGCCACCCTCCTGCTCACGGTAAAATTTCTGGAGCATGGCCGCTCCCTCCTATTCTTTAATAGGCTGCCGCAGCGGTACTTGCCAATTGACAACGATTACCCTGAACTTTACACCCTAACAGCCCGGAACCTTCCATTAAATTCATGATCTTTGGTACGAACCATAGCCGTATATCGCTCGCCGCAGTACCCTGAATGTAAGTTGTTTCTTGAATTAAATCCTTGCCAGTCTGCAATTCGATGAGTGCCTGCATTCTAGCCATTAATTTCGTGTTATTGCTGTGCAAGAGCAGAAAAATACGCAAATAATCTTTGTAAGTAAGACTAAGTGCCGAGGATGTTATTTTAGCGGATAGTTCAACTGCGTCCCCTTTAATTAGCTTATTCATATCCTGAAAAGCCTTAAGTGCTCCTTCTGCAGCAGCAACTAAAAGCACTAACATGGGTGAACCGACATTTAGAAGCTCTTTTTCTGGATCTAGCAACGCCTCAAGTGTCCGAATGGCCATACGAAAAGAAAACATTTCCGCATATGCGGAAGACATATTAGCCATGCAGGAGGAAAAACCGTAAAGCATATATTCCACCTCTTGATTCGGCAATACGTGTGCTCCCGGATCTATCCGTTCATTCGATGATTTTGGCTGCCCATTGGGATCCTTTTCCAGCCCATACGTGCGATAGTTGAACTTTGATAAGGCAAACTCATTCACATAAAGCTCATCGCGAAGTGACACCGTTGCTTGGTTAAATGCATCCAGCATGCTCATCGATCTTAAACTGACGGGCTCCGCCTTTTCCAAATCATAGGCAATCTCGCTTCCAATACCCGTCTCTTGGGCATTCGCCTCTCGATATTTCTGGTAGTATCCATTCCCTGTCATGGAGGAGTCTTTGTTTCCCTGGAGCTTATTGTACAGCTCCCGTTCTCCGCTTTGTCCATTGAAAACACTGCATGCGCCTATTGACTGTCTGGCTTGCTCTAAAACGGCTTGAATTTTGTTTTTTTGCTCACGTTTGCTTTTAGAAATGGATTCATTCTTCTCCATTCTCGTTTTTTCCAATACACTCTGACTCGCATGAAACTGGCCTGAAAGTGTCCCATATGCATCGTTAGCGCGATTAGCCTTTGTTGTATTGTCGATAGTGTATAAATACACCGAGTCTACGACCTCTTCAAATGCACTAAAAAGTGCAGATAAACTTGCGACAGCAGTCTGGTAGTTGTAAAAATAATCATCTCCGAATACAACTACACTTTGAAATGCTTCTGATGCCTTCGATTTCTCGTTGCTTAATCGAGTGTTGATCCCACTCAACTTGTCACGAATTTCTCCATTGATCACCTTTGCTTTTCGTAGAGCTACTTCAATCGATTGTTGCAAATCAGATATAACCTTGCCATTTGCAGGAACCTCCAGTTTTGTTGCCGTGACTAATGCAGCGTATTTAATCAAGAGTTCTAACAATTTTTCCAACTCATTTTGCTTTTCGATGAGCACTTGCGCTTGCTCCTGCAGCGTTTGTTTCGACTTAAGAATGGATTGTATGGCTGCCACGCTTCCAGCACCCGCTTGACTAAGCGAAGCTAAGCTCCTATCTAGACTTGCCATTGAGTCTTGAATGGATTTCAATTGATCATTTACATTCATAAGGTTGGATTTTACTTCGTCGATCGTATGTAAACCGATCTGTGAAGCCAGATCATCAAGTTCAGCGATCCTAGCTTGGTAATAACTATGGTAGGTTGAGGTTTTCGTATACAGCTCCTCGCTGCTTTCCCATGCTTCATCTAACGCTTTTTCTCTCTCTTCTATCAGCTTTTCAAGTTCATCTGCTTCTAATGTAAATTGCGACCCTTGACTAAAAGGGATCGTTGTTCCGCTTTTTCGAAATTTATCCGTAATCTCAAGCGTAAATTCAATTGGCGCCTTGATTTTCATATCTTCCAGCACCTGTCTCCTAAAAATCACATGGCTTGCCAGCGAATAGACAGGCGTCACGCGCAACTTTTTTACTTCTGCTGCCGTGTCAATATAATGAAAACCACCAGGAGACACACTGCCTGACAGATTGCTAGCAAACACCTCGCGAAACATATTTTCCACGTCTTCCTGCGTCAAGCCAAGTCCATACAAACCTATCGCTTGCAGTTCGGGGTCATATGCCGACAGGACTGAGCGGGTGGCCGCCTTCACAGCTGAATCTGTTTCTTTTTCCGCAAGTTTAATTCTTGCAAAATCGATGAGTACAGCTTGAAATAAGAAAATCGGCACAATGATGAGAATCAGGTAAACCGATACCGCGCCTTTCTCAGAATGAATAAACGTTGGCAAAAACTCCCCCCTTTCTAATTGTGGATAACGACTACAATCCCCTTGCGCTCTAACTCCTTGCGAAGTTTATCCCCTGGCACCTCCTTGCCGTTGTCGTTCTTTCTAAAGAAATGCCACACGACTCCTTTCACTTGTGTGCCTTGCTGGATAAGTTCAATGTCCTTGGGCATCTGCTCTTCCCGAAGTTGTGCATCCGTTGCATTGTAAAAAGCTTGGTGGGCAATTCCATGGACGTCGAGGGCGTCTATCGTTCTGCTTTTACCTGAAGGTGTGGTTAGTACAACCTCCTTGCCCCCTACTAACGATTTTAAATAGGACGCTGCTTGACGCTCCGATTTGATGGTTACGGCAGGACCTGAAAGATTGCCTTGAGCAGGCTCTATAAGCGCTTCTTTCGCTTTTTGTGGAGAGATTCTTCCTTTAATCGTTTTGAAATAGGCGCGCGTGATATCAGTAAGCCGAATCAACTCTACGGCATCAATTACATGTGAAGTTCCTCGCCCATCCGCCTGCTCACGATCGAACCATCCTTTTAAAAAAGGCGGCATGAGGAAAGGTCTCTTTAAAATAACCTCGACTTTATGGTCAAGAATAGAGTTCGAATAACGAGCAATCCCTGACATCCCATGAGGCAACATTATCGACGCTTTTGCAAGCTTGTTTTCAACATGCCCGCTAGTTCCTGCCGTTACAGAAGGAAGAGCTATTTCCGAGGAACCTTTTGAGGCTAACAGCCCGAATAGATCTGTCACGCTATCTTGCGTTAACCGCCAATACAGTCCGTCGGTGTCACTTGGGTTAAAATTCCCGGACACCAGATCTTTGTGACTGTTATCCCATGTGAAAGCTAGGCGCTCAGCCGCCGTTCGCGCAGTTTGTTGAACGAGAACCTTCTGATACGCGTACATGCCAACAAATAACAGCATGATCGTGCACAACAGGATAATCGGAAAAACAAGGGAAGCTTCCAAAGTAAAGCTGCCTCCCTCATTAACGCTAAATTCCCGAAACCGTTTACGGCGCACAGCTAGTTGTGGGGCCTGGAATACATGGCGTTACCGTGCTGTTATCCTTCAAATCGGTATTCGCATCGCCAATCAGCTTTTGAAACCATGAAACAATCCACTTTCTAAAAATGATGGCGATTGCAACAAGAACCGCTACAATCAACAAAATTTCCAAAGTGCCAAGCCCTTCTTCATCATTCCAAAATCCTTTCAACCAGCTAAAAGCTGTTTTCATTTCATATTCCTCCTTTTTTTCTGCTCCACATGGTCTATTGTTTCATGATTAATAAGGCAGGGGCAGCAACGATTACCATGACCACCACAAAGATAAAAACCATCGGAAATACGAGCTTCGACGATGCTTCTTCGCCAAGCGTTCGAGAAACGGACTTACGTCTTTGCCATAACTCTAACGACAGTGCTTGCAGAGCTATCACAAAATCGCTCCCTCCTCGCTTATAATTCAGCATAAGTGATGAAGTAAATAACGATACTTCGTGAAGCGCGCAGCGTTTACTGAAATCGTCCATCACTTTTGCGAAAGAAACGTTCATTTCCATTTCGTGAACCGCTTGAGCCAGTTCTTTGTATAAGGGAGTTTGACTCTTATTGCTGCGCGCTTCTACACAGCGAATCCATGCTCGATTAACCGTTTCGCCTGCATTGACAAGAAGGACAATTGTGTTCAGAACCTCAGGCAGTTCAAGGATCATATGCTGCTGTTTTTTGCGTATTTTTGTATCAAGATCTCTTACCATGAGCATAGGTACAGTCAAAGAAACCAGAACGCCAAAACCGAACAATGTTTCATCACTGCTTGCGAGAACCGAAAATAACGTAAAAAGAAGCAAACAACCGGCTGCAGCAGAAACCAACTCCGCGAAAAACATTTTACTGCCATGCACTGCAAATCCCCTGCCATGCAGCGTAATCAGCTTGTGATGCACTTTGCCTGTGAAATCAGGCAGTTTCTCCATTAATTGAAGTTGATCTACGACAAAATAACTGGCCGGGAGCAGCCATTTAATCTGAAATGGATACGGGTTATCCTTTAGAAATACGCTGTATGTTTTGCGGCCCAGCAGATATAGAATGATACAAACTGACAGCTCCAACGTCCCTACAATTGTGATCCACATTCTACACCTTAATATTCATAATTTTTTGTATCACCCCATAGCAGCCCCCGAGAAGAAGCAAGCTTGCAGTCATGATGAGCACACCACTGCCCGTGTACAACGGTTCCATATATTCGGGCGAAGTAAAAGCAAGCACGGCAACAATAATAATGGGTGCGAATAAAAGCACTCTGGATTCGAATCTTTTTTGCGCAATCATGACCGAAATATCCTGTGTGATTTCCAGCTTCTCACCGATAACGCCTGCTGTTCGCTTCATGACCTCGACCAAATTGCCTCCTGTTCGCTTACAGGTCAGAAAAACATCCGTAAAACTCGTCACATCCTCCAAATGACTGCGTGTGGCAAAATTTTTCAGTGCAGCTTCGATAGGCTCGCCATTCTCGACCCTTCTGCAAATAATGCTAAATTCAACAACAACTAAGCAGGAAGGATCCGGGTACAAGACTTTTAAATCTTCCAATGCTTCGCGAAATGCGGATTCTATCGATTTCCCTGCCGTCATTGAGGAAGACAAACAGCTTAATGCTTGCTTGAACTGAACATGGAGCTTGTTTTTACGTATGCGAATGAGCTGCCGTCTCCGAATACTCGGAAAGACGAAACCCACCAGACCCAACAACAAAGCAAATAAGATACTCTTATAGAACACATAGCCTACGACTATAGCAGGCAAACCCAGCATGAGAACAGCAATTATTTTTTCTTTCGTTGAAAGCACATAGATATCATAATCGACGAGAGAACTTATACCTGCATTTGCTGGGGCAACTGCTTGCCCAGCTCGCAATATGATCTTCTTTCTCTCCAGCTTTATAAGGAGCAGCCAGCAGCAGGCACCCGCGATTACTGCAATCAGAAGCATTTTCATGAGGCCTCACCTGTAAGTTCATCCTGTGTGAACCATATCGGCAGCTGTTTGCCAGCCATTCGTATCTTGTGCATGTTATGAAGCTTATTGCCTGTGTAAGTGAGCTTTCCAATTACTTTTCGATCCTCAGCCTCGCCGGATTCCTCGAATAGGAACAGCGGATGCAATTGCACCTCTCCATTCACAACACCCAGTACTTCGTGGATTTCCGTTACTTTTCGTGTACGATCGCGAATTCGGCTTATGTGAATCAACACATCAAGCGCTGAGGCAATCTGCTTGCGGATGACTTCGATTGGAAGAGCCGCTCCGCTTAGCACCATCGTTTCCAAACGGCTTAGCATGTCGGAAGAAGAATTCGCATGGCCAGTACTTATCGAACCGTCATGCCCAGTATTCATCGCAGACAGCATATCAAGCGCTTCAGCTCCGCGAACCTCCCCAACGATAATGCGGTTTGGACGCATACGCAGTGATGAGCGGATGAGATCGCGAATCGTTATTTCCCCTTTCCCCTCTGTATTTGCATTTCGCGTTTCCATTCGTACCAGATTCGGTACATTTTGGATCTGTAGCTCAGCAGAGTCCTCGATGGTAATCATTCGTTCATCAGCTGGTATCCACGCTCCCAATGCATTCAGGAATGTCGTCTTACCCGAACCCGTCCCCCCGCCTATGAAAACATTAAAGCCCGATTCAATCATTATTTGCAGCAGCTCCGCAGCTTCCTTCGAAATACTGTCCATTCGGATTAAATCGTCCATGAGCATCGGCTTCTCTGGAAATTTGCGAATGGTTAGTGTAGGCCCGTTTAGCGAAGCAGGCGGCAGCACGACGTTCACGCGTGATCCATCCTTAAGCCTTGCATCAACGATTGGCGATCCCTGATTCACAATTCGATTTACCTTCGCGACGATCATTTGAATGAGATCTTCCAGCTTATCCGCACTCTCAAACGAGTACGGATAACGCTCCACAGCCCCTTTACGTTCAATAAAGATGTTTTCATGCCCATTTACCATGATCTCTGTCACCGATGGATCGTCTAGCAGCGGTTGGAGTACATCCAGTCCTCGGAATGAATGAAATATCCGTTTCACGCCTTCGAGAATTTCGTTCGAAGTCCAATCCTCTGAGGCGGATACCGTAAATACCGCTTCCTCAATAAGTTCCAGCAACTGCGCATCGCTTACCGTATGAGTAAGATCCAGCCGTTCCTTGATTTGCTGTTTCAATTCAAGAAAAAGGTCTTGTTTCATGAAGCAGCAGCTCCCTTTGTATCCAAGTCAAGAGCTGTTGACTTTCTTGAAGTACAAGCGGTGAAGATCTCATAGACTTGCTCCGAAAACAACACAGATTGCCAAATCTGCTCGGCAGTATGTATGATTTTCCACTCTGGGATGTAGGGCAGATAACCTTTCACCGGGTTATTCAATCCAGTAAAATCGTTCGCCAGCTTTCCTGTGTACTTATTCACAATAAGATGAACCTTATGCAAATTACCTATTTGCTTCAACAATGCTTGCGTTTTGAATACGTCGTTCAGATCGTCAAGCACGATCCAGAAGATGTGATCACTCAGCTCCAACGCTTTGACAATCCTTGGATGAACAGCTGCCTCCATATCAATGATGATATAGTCATATTGGTTTAGATGGACTAGCGCTTCAATAAAAATACGCACATCTTCTCCTGTCATTTCCTGCATTTCTCGGATGAGATCCCGAGGCGTCATGTAATCGACCCGTAATCGAGGATCATGCGATTTCAACAATTCCAGCTTAGGTGCTAACAATTCAGGCGTACTTCTCAAATAATATAAAATTTGCGAAAAACGTGTCGAATCTCCTTGCATCCACGCCGAGGCTGAACTAATAGATTCCAGGCTTAAATAAAACACACGTTCCCCACGAAACGATAGTTGCTTTGCCAAGTGAACTGCCGTTATTGTCTTGCCATTGCTGCCAACACTTCCGTATATGGATAATATTTGTGTACCTTTATGTCCGGGAGTAGAGGTAACCATCAGCTTTTCCCAATAAAAGGCGATGAGACGCGACAACAGCTGCTGCAGCGATTGAAAACGATACAGGAACGGTACCTTGACCTCCGCTTCCTGGGAATTTGTGATCGTTTCACTCAAAATAATTTTACACAAGGAGGCATGCGTATTCGTAAGCTGCGGATAATATACCTCCGACAGCAGCAGTATGCCGTCGAGTTGGGGATTTTCCATCAATTCGATCACATAGTCTAATTTTGTAAACAGCTTAACTTGAAGCCTTTCGGCAAACTCTGAAGTGCGTACGAACGCCGCTAATCGATCCGCATAGACCGTGTCGTCATCCAAAACATAAAGCTGAATTTTCGTCATCTAATCCTCCTCCCCACACTTTGAATTCAAGTGATCATCGTATACAATCCGCTGCCAATCAGCACAAAACCGATGACTGCAAGCACGATGACAATACGAATTGCAGTCGCAGACGCCATTCATCCCCCTCCTTAAAACACAAAAAAAGCACTCACTGATCAAGGAGATCAATCTCCATCATCAGCGGTGCTTCCGCTTGTTTTTTGAAATTAACCAAATTGTACCACATTTCCCCAAAAAATCAATCCCTTTTATTCCCAAGGATATTTCATGGTGAAAAAACCGGCCAGCTTCTTGCTTTCTTGTCTGCGAATACGCCGAATCTCCGCTCGCTGAGGCGCGGATTCATGAAGCTTCGTCTCTTCTTCGGTCTCCGGTACTACTTGAGGGATTTCAACAGGCTTTTTGTTGTCATCCAACGCGACAAAGGTAAGAAAGGAAGTTGCAGCAATTTTCCGGACGCCTGTTTTCAAATCTTCTGTAACCACTTTAACGAATACTTCCATTGAACTTGTACCTGTCCAGGTCACGAATGACTCCAGGCAGACCGAATCAGATGTATGGATCGGGTGCAGAAAGTCCACGGAATCCGTAGAGGCTGTCACAACAGATCGGCGGCAGTGTTTATGAGCGGCAATCGATGCAATGTCATCGATGTAAGACATCAATTTACCGCCAAACAACGTATTATGATTGTTCACATCCGTCGGGAAAATTCTTGACGTTTTGAAGCATCTGGATTCTCTGGCGTATCTTTGTTCCATTCTGTGCAACCCCTCTTATCATAAATTACTTGTATCATAACACAGAAACCTATCAACAGCGGTTATAACTTTCGCAGCATGTGTAATATAGTAGCACAAACTATTCAATCTAATGGGAGGTAGCCCCCTTGGAGCTGTTTCACTGCATTCCTAGCATAGATGATTTACCAGCTAAACAAAGGTACTAACCGAGCCGTTTAAACCGGGATAAGAAGCTTGGTTTATCTGTTCGCGATCGCTGGCGCAAAACCTCGATAGGGCATATCTCTCGCATCAAAGGCATTAAAGCATCGCTCAGCAGGTCCAATATTTGAGGCTGATCTTGAATGCATTCCCCTTTCCAAACAGCCCTCATTACCTCATCATAAGGAATCTCGGGAATCGCGCATAATGGTGGCTCAGGAAGTGAAACGGTCCAACCTTTGTGTAGTCTCCCCAATGAGCTTCTATTGGCGATATAACGCACTTTTTTACCCCGCTTGCGGTACGATTCAAGCATTTCTAGATGCGCTCGCGTGCTCGGTCGATTGCACTTGCCGGGAGAAGCATCAAGTACGACGACAATTTCATCGGCGCTGTGACATAATTCCTGAACTGCGGGATTCGCCCATCCTGTCGACACATCAACGATGATAACCGGCTTCTTGACCGCATGCAATAATTTAAATGTATCAGCAGGAAGCCACGACCCGCGAAAGCCTTCTGGGTGCAGGGGGACCCATGTCGTCAATCCGCTTGTCCATGGCGTGGGTGTGAGAGTTGTTTGTTCAGACACGGAATCTGTAGCAAATGTATAGTTATCGGGGGCCTTATGATCGCCATACAAAAGCATGTATAGATCAGGCTCAATCGCCGGGTGTTCAATCACAGCATGAGGAATTTGCCCTGCATGCAATATCCGAGCTATCGAAATGACCGTGAACGTAGACCCAACGCCAGCAAATAAACCTCCAACCACAATGAGCTTATCTGGCGTAGCAGTCCCATTTGCAGAATGATTGATCTGTCGTTCACCACCGAAACTCGAGCCGATTCCTGCCTTCTTCACCTGAGATTGAAGCCCGCGAAGTCGATGCTTCACCTCCATTGCGGACTGGCAGCGATGCTGCGGCTGCTCATGGAGAAGCATTTGAACCGTTGTCGTCAGTGCTTCCGGCAGTCCTTTTCGAATCTGCTCTAGCGGCTGCTGTGTGATGTAAGCGTATTGACCGCCTGATAATAAATAATATAGATTAGCTCCAAGCGTAAATAAATCGGACCGGGCATCCGTTTGCTGTCCGAGAAATTGCTCGGGCGCCGCAAAGCCAACCGTGCCAATTTGCATCGTATCCGATTGTTTTCCTTGGGTATAATGTCTGGCCACGCCAAAGTCAATAAGCCTTACTTGATCATGCTCGTTCAGCATGACATTCGAAGGCTTAAGATCACGATAAATAATCGGACGCGGCTGAAACGTATGTAAATAATGAAACAGATCACATAGTTGAAGAGCTATTCCTATTACTTTATCAACGGGCAGCTCTCGTCCTTTTTCCTCAAATAAATCATGCAAATTTGGACCTTCGATATAGTCCATGACCAAGAAGCAGCTGCCCTCGTCCGTCATAAAGTAATCCACCAGTTGCGGCAGTTGCGGATGCTGCAGTCTGGCGAGCATTTCAGCCTCCTCCAGAAAACAATCCAAATCAGCTTCAAATGGCAAACATTCCTTCACTGCCCACTTTTTCCCTTTCAACTTCAAATCTTCGGCTAAATACACATGTCCCATTCCACCTTGTCCGAGCAACGAGTGAATCCAGTATCTCCCCCCTATACGTGTTCCGATATATGATTTTTTGTTCGCTAAAATAAGTAAAAACCCCCCATCAAGTATGAATCACCTTGATTATAAGAGGGTTTCCAACAAAAATCTACAAAAATTTCCATTTTCTACGTCTTTTGCAAATAGAGCGTTAATTCCTCGCGATTATGAAATAATTGCTTCGCTTTAATAAGATAGAGCGAAGGCTCAAATATTTGCATGATCTCACGAATCGTTTGAAATGGTTTTTTGTGCATTAGCTTAACCGTAATGATCGCTGTTCCGCCACTCTGCAGCGCATAAAGCAAATCGGCGACTAGGCGTGCCATCTGACGAGGGTTCCAGCTCATATCGCAAACAAGCAGGTCAAATTCATCCTGGCGCAGCTTCACGTCACCTGCATTTTTCCTATGTATGGTCAGCATGGGCTTCCCCTGCAAACTAGGATGCATGGACGCAGGATCGATGGCCGTCACTCGCAGCCCACGTTCCAGCAAGAAGGAAGTCCATCCCCCAGGTGCGGCCCCGATATCCAGCGCGGCCCGCGCATATTGAAAATCAAGGCCAAATCGCTGCTCCGCTTCCAGCAGCTTGAACTTGGCCCGCGATATTTGATCCTCTTCCTTCAGAAAACGGATCGCTCCGCCTGACCAATCGGACAAATTATCGGCTGGTTTGGAGATGCCGGCAAACAGCTTGCTGGCGCTCACATATACTGAGATGATGGTATCCGATTGCTTAACGACTGGCTCGGAGCCCAGCACCGACACGATGACTTCATCCAGTGCCGCTTTCACCGCGAAAGGCGCGTACGGAACATTGGCGCGTTCTTCTTTACGCACTTGAACAGCTACTTTTTCTCCGGATCCGATGAGTCCTGAAGCATGCGCCTCTGATAGCCATACCTTCAATTGATCGATGTCGGCTTCAGTCCGGCTCAATTCCCACACTTGATGTACGGGTTGAACATGCCGAAGGAATATGGGCTCCTGCTCTTTCAGCGTCGTTACTACTTCTGTAGGGTCAGCAGGCACTTCGAATAGGAATACTTCGGTGGGCACCAGCAAAGTAAACTTGGCTGCAGGAAACAATCTACGAACTTCCTCTTGCGCATACTGGGCAGATCCATGATTCGACGTTCCGATATATTTTGCTAAAATTGTCATAGCCGCATCCTTTATAAGGTTGTTGAAAAGTCTATTCGCTTGGTTCAATCACTTTGATCCACGGACGTTCTTTGAACCAGTCTAACGTAATATGAACGCCAAAGGCCCTATACACATTCTCCGGTGTTAATACTTCTCTCTTCGGTCCCGCCGCAATCAGCTTGCCTTGTTCAATAAGTGCAACATGCGTAAATAAGGGTATGATTTCCTCAATATGATGGGTTACATACACCACCGTAATGTCCTGCTGGCTAAGATCGTTAATGTCAGTCAGCAGACGCTCACGCTCGTACAAATCAAGCCCCGCCGCAGGCTCGTCCATAATAAGAATAGAAGGCTTGCTCATAAGCGATCGAGCCAACATCACTTTCTTCCGCTCACCTTGGGACAGCGTTCCTAGCGGTTGGTCAGCCAGATGCGGAATACGAACCCTTTTCAAAATCGCCAGCGAACGTTCCTTCACTTCTTGAGGAATTTCCTGATAAAATCGCAAATACGCATATTCCCCTGTAGCTACAACTTCCCATACCGGGTCGGCAAGGTTCAGCTTTTCAAATAAAGATTGGGAAATATAACCAATTTTCTTGCGCACTTCACGCACATCGCACTGGCCATAACGGTTGCCTAACACCTCTACGGTTCCTCTGCTTGGGAATTCATAACCATTCATCATTTCAAGCAGTGTCGTCTTCCCTGAGCCGTTGCGCCCTAGCAAAACCCAGTGTTCGCCTTGCTGCATATGCAAGTTCACGTCCCTAAGGATGTGACGTTCTTCACGAATAAAATGAATACCGGATAAATGGATCATAATGACATCGTTTCCTTTCTATACTATCCACTTGCTCTCGTTTCATGTGCAATTTGCCAAAGTAAATCGTCCGGGAGCCGGTTAGGAAACAGCCTCATCTCTGGCGGCTTCGCATGATTCAACATTTGAAACATGTTTGTGCAGGCGGACGGACTGGAAGTATGAATATAAACCGTTCTAGGGAAAATTTGCTGCTGTACCATCCAAATGACCACATCCATACCCGTGTGCTGAGACCCCCAGCCAAGATCATGGTCTAACGAAAGAATATCCACATCGCAGGATTCGAGAATCAGTTTGCATTCATCCGCGGTTCTGGCTAATGTGAATCCTTGCGGACAAGGGCGCAGATCATCTAAGTACACATGAATCATCTCAAATCTTCCTTTCCGGCCAACATTCTCACATGCGCAATTTCGCTTCGATGCGTACCACCGCTCGCTGTTCGAGTTTCCAGGACGAAAGGAATGTGCTGCAATCGTTCCGAGGCTAGCAGCTGCTGCAAATTCCCGTTGCCGATATAACCTCTGCCGATATTTGCGTGACGATCCTTTCGGGAACCATATGGATACATGGAGTCATTGAGATGAACGGCTTTCAAGTGCGGGAGGTAATCAAGCTGTTCCGCCCTCGCTTCCAACTCCGTCCAATCGTCACCGCGCCATAATCCGCTCGCAAACGCATGGCATGTATCCAGACAAAAGCCGATCTTGTCAGGATGGTCGCAAAGCTTGCGGACCTGCGCCAGTTCTTCTAAGGTCAGCCCAAGCTGGGCGCCCTCTCCGGCTTGATTCTCCAATAATATCAAAGACGACCCCCGATAATCGCGAGTCGCGCTATTCAAACATTGTATTATATTTTTGTAGCCTTGTAACGAGTCTTTTCCTACATATTTTCCAAAATGAACCACAAGACCTACCGAACCGCAAGCTTCTGTAATGTGGAGTCCGTTCAATAAAAGCTGTACCATAAGACTGCGTTCCTCTTCATCGACGGCAGGATTCAACGGATAAGGCGCATGTCCAATCGACAGCATTTCATGATTCTGACAAAATTGAGCGCAAGCCTCGGCATCACGAGCGTTCACTTTTTTGGTCGCCAGACTTCTCGGGTTCATCGGAAAATATTGAAAGGCGTTGGCGCCTAAGGAATAAGCGAGCTTAGCCGCTCCTATATATCCGCCTCTTGTACTGACATGAGAGCCAATGAACATCGGTTTTCAGCCCTTTCAGGTCTGACAATGATTGCAATAAAAACATTTCCGGCTGGATACTTCGTCTTTCACTAGCGGATGTCCACAGCGCACACAAGGTTCACCTTCCCGATCATAGACACGACACCTCGCATCGAATCCACCTGTTAAGGAATCCCCTAAGAATAACGGTGACTCCATGTACCCGCCAAAATGAATAGCCTCAGATAAAACAGAACGAATCGCTTGATATAAACGGTACATTTCATCTTCTTTCAGTGATGGAACTTTCCGAAGCGGAAGCATGCCCGCAATGAAACAGATTTCATCCGAATAACAATTGCCGATCCCGGCGATAACCGCTTGGTCGACTAATGTAGCTTTAAGATTGCTCTTCTTCCCCTTCATAATTCCCCGGAAAAATGTGTGAGTAAACGTGGGTGTCAGCGGTTCTGGTCCCAGTTTGCTAAGAAAACTTTCCACTCCTGGGATATTATGAAGATGTAAGTACCCTAGCCTCAACCCAATAAAATACAAACGTTGATTTCCGAAATGAATCACAACCTGCGTCGTCCGATTCGGCTTCTGTTCCTCGGATCCATAAAACATCCATCCCCCCAGCATGAGGTGGAGAAGAAGCACCTCTCCAGAGGCCAGAAGAAACAGCAGATGCTTGGCCCTTCGGTCTATCCGAACAATGCGGTTCCCGACCAGCTTTTGTGCAAAATGGTCCTGTTCCACATTTATAGATTTTGGGCGATGCACTTCTACGCCTGTTATGACTTCACCTTGGACCAGTGGCGTCAATTGTTGACGATAGGTTTCCATTTCTGGAAGCTCGGGCATGACACGGTCTCCTTGCCTTTTCTACCTTGTATAACCAAAAGGGATAGAACGTATACCGCTTTAAGAATAGCAGCATGCCGCCAAAGTCTCACACTGAATAATACCGCTAAATTAAGCCTTCACTCACATAGATCGGCTTCATTCGGGGCGTTTTCGGCTTCGGTGTGGTTCCTTTAGGCGCTCGCTGCTGCGTCTGCGCTTTTTCCGATTTATGCAACTTTTCTTTCAACCGCCGAATGCGCCGTTCCAGAGCTTCCTCAGCTTGGATATGCTTGCTGTCACTGCGCTGCAAAGAGCGTCGGCGCCATAGTTTGGCCCAAGCCTCTTCTGCATAAAATAGCGCTTGATGCATATTTTTCTCACGATGTTCGAAATACATCGCCAGCTCCAGATAAGCCTCCAGTTGCAGCGCAATGCTGGCGCTTTTGGCCTCTATCCATCGCTGCCATAGCGCGACTGCCCGGTTATAGATCGCTTTTTTCTTATAAAAAGCTGCTAACAATAACACGATAGACTCCTCATCGGAGTGTGTAAAAACTTTGGCCTGATGTGTTCCACCGTGAGATGAAGACAGCGTCTCAGGTTCATGAACTAACCTATCAAAGAGCGTATCCAATACGGATTCTGCTAATGCCGTTTTTCCCATTTTTTCGAGCCATAACCCTGTTCGAAATTGTTCTTCTAGTTCTATATCATCACCGAACAAGGCCCTAGACGGCTCATCCCCGCCTTCCGCCTCGTGACTAACCGAACCGCCCAACAGTTTGCCAAAGTGGATGGAAAGTGCCGCTAAAGTCACAATATCATGCTCGTTATGTGTAAATACACCTTGCAGCACTGCGGGATTTTTCTCCGCTAAATACTGAAAATAGAGCGTCGGCGCCATCGATCCGGGCACATCGTCCACACGCTCGAAACCGAGACGGCTCTCCTCGACCTTACTTAACCGGCATGAAGGGAGCGTGTTCCGCCATAAGCTGCGTGATGCATACAAGAGATCTAGCTGCAACAGCTTGGAATCGTTCAGCTTCAATCGATTAAGCACGTAGCGATTTTTCAAAATCGGCCAATCGAACGTGCGACCGTTGTAGGAAACAATATGCGTGAATCGTTCCAGCAGCTCCTGCAAGTAAACAAGCATGGCGTGCTCCTCCGCCGGATTGCGAATGAAAAGCTGTTCCACCGTGAACAGCTCTCCGGTGTAGTAGCCAATGCCGACAAGGAACGGCACGTTGCCTGTACCGACGCCAAGTCCGGTCGTCTCCGTGTCGAAGAACAGCAGATCTTCGGCACGGACGACAGCGTCACGATCGTGAAAGCTGCTCAGCTCCTGGACATGATCGGTGAGCTCGCGCAGCCTGTACTTGCCGTGGATGCTGTCCGCGCCGTACGTCCGGCGCCGCATGACGAATGAGCCCGCCGGGCTCGCCGCCACATGGGCGCCAAGCAGCGCCCACTCGCCTCCTGCCGCAGGCAGGGCCGGCGCTGCCACTGCTGCCGCCTCAGGACTTCGGAGGCGGCTTAGTCGCTCGCGGAGCCCGCTCACCGGGCACCGCCTTCGAGCTGCGACAGCAGCCCCAGGGCGAGCTGCTTGCCGAGCAAGCCGACCTCCTCGATCGGCCCGACACAGGCTGGGCAGCCGCTGAGGCAGCCGCACTCTGTGATCAGGCTGCGCGCCTGATCCAGCAGTTGCCCGTGCACCTCGTACAGCCGATCGCTAAGACCGACGCCGCCCGGATAGCGGTCGTAGAAAAACACAGTCGGCATTTTGTTATGCACGGCTTTTACCTGTGGAACAACCCTAATATCCATCGGGTCGCACATCAAATAAAGCGGAGCAAGATGAGCCAGTACGTTCGCAATGCCGAGAAGCGCGTGCTGCATATCATTCGCCGAACGGCCTGCAGACATCGTCTCATCGAACGTGAACCAATATGAGCTTGTATGCATCTCTTCCTCCGGCAAACGAATAGGTCCAGATCCTATGTTCTCATGCGTGCGCAACCGGATTTTTTTGAATATCGTCGGCTGCGCATTGACGGTCACTTCGCCTAGCTGTCGCAGCAAACCAGCCGATTGTCCTTCCCTATTCACATGAAGCACCTTCAACTGCACGGCCATACTAGCGTCTGTATAGTAATCCACATTCACCTGGCGTACATAGGCCTTCTTCTCTTCATAATCCAACTTCTCCACTTGGAATTGAATCCCTTCATGGATATAGATCGCTTCCTCATGGATAAGCGTCGGCGCGCTAAACCGGTCACATTCACCAATGACGCGGTGTCCGTTCGTCATATCGATAATGATGAAGTTCTCCTGTGCCGCCGAACGCAGCGATATATTGTGAGCGGGAAACGATTGTTCCATCCAATACCAGCGGT
The DNA here is from genome assembly GCF_040812395.1 of Paenibacillus tabacirhizosphaerae. Classification (GTDB taxonomy): domain Bacteria; phylum Bacillota; class Bacilli; order Paenibacillales; family NBRC-103111; genus Paenibacillus_E. The sequence goes on from NZ_JBFNXH010000003.1 coordinate 173,835, forward strand.
CTTTAACTTGATGCAGCACCTGTTCTTCTGTCAGAAATTCTAAAATATCCGTTAGCTGCTCATCGCCAAATTTCTCGTTTGCTTCGAATGGCAGCTCATAAGCTGCACATTTCACATGATCGACTAGGATCATCAGATTGTCCGGATGAATAAGTGCCTGCTCCGGCGGACGCTCAAAGAAATACCGCGGGTTCTGGATCAAATATTGATCCAGCGGATTACTGCTCGCAACGAGTATCGTCAGCGAGGTCTCCTGCCGCCGTCCGGCACGCCCGGACTGCTGCCAAGTGCTGGCTATCGTACCCGGATAGCCATTGAGCACGCACGCTTGCAGCTGGCCGATGTCGATACCTAGCTCGAGCGCGTTCGTGCTGACAACGCCGCGGATTTCCCCGCTGCGCAAGCCCTTCTCGATCTCCCGGCGCAGCTTCGGGAGGTAACCGCCGCGATAACCGCGAATCGATTTGCTGCCCAGTTCGTGTGCCACAAGCTCCTGCAGATAGGTCAGCAAAATCTCCACTCGTACACGGCTCCGCGCGAAAACAATCGTCTGGATCCCGCTTCGCAGCAGCATACCCGCCAGCTTACGAGATTCCAGCACCGAACTCTTGCGAATGCCGAGCTGCTGGTTCACAACCGGCGGATTGTAGAACACGAAATGCTTCTCGCCAGCCGGAGCTCCATTATTGTCGATAAGCGACACGCTTTCGCCGATCAATCGCTCCGTATGCTCCTTTGGATTATCAATCGTTGCGGAAGCGCAAATAAACTGCGGCGTCGACCCGTAGAATCGACAAATACGCTTCAATCGGCGAATAACATTCGCCACATGGCTCCCAAACACACCGCGGTACGAATGCACCTCATCGATGACGATGTAGTTCAAATTCTCGAATAACTTCACCCATTTCGTATGATGGGGAAGAATGGCCGAATGCAGCATATCCGGGTTCGTCACGACAATATGCCCGGCATTCCGGATAGCCTGTCTGACCGTCGGCGGCGTATCCCCGTCATACGTATGCGTCTTAATGTCGACTTCCATAAAATCGACCATTTCCTGCAGTTCAGCGACCTGATCTTGCGCGAGCGCCTTGGTCGGAAACAAATACAACGCGCGCGACGCGTCGTTCTCGAGGATTTTTTGCAGCACAGGCAGGTTATAACAAAGGGTCTTGCCTGAAGCAGTCGGCGTCACAGTGACAACATGATTGCCAGCAGTCGCTTCCCGGAACGAAGCCGCTTGATGCGTATATAGATGGTGAATATTCTTATGCTCGAGCGCAGCACGAATACCCTCATGCAGCCCCTCTGGAAAAACGTCCAGCTTCGGGTCGCGCGGGGGTATTGTATGCCAATATGTAACCTGGGACATGATCTCTGGGGATCTGCGTATCCAGTCAATCATTTCTGAAATGGAAGAAACTTTACCTGTTAAAGGATTCATGAGTCGAATCTCCTTACCACAACGTTTCTTTCATTTTACAGAATACACGTTCGTATGTCTACATGAGATCCGATGAATCATCATAATCGTAACGTATGCCTTCATACTCTGTGATTGCAGTCTGCGAAGGTGCATTTAGCGCCTGTGTAGCGCTTTCCTGTAATTTTAGCAGCACCTCGCGATAATCCCTAGTGCGGTGGTCTTCAATTTCATGTTTCATAGCTGTTCTCAGAGCTCTTTCAATGATGACAACATCATGACTTGTAAAATTCACCGTCTGCTCGCACCTCTTCTTGGTACTTCATTTCCTAACCACTAGCTTTGCCTAATTCAAGGATAAACATACAAATGTGTCCATTTTCCGTCAATTCGCATGGCGTGACTGAATCAAGTACAATGTAAAAGAACTACATACTGAGGAGGAAATGATATGACAACAGCATTGCCTGAAGAGATTGAAACCCATCGTCAACCCGACCACGAAATTAATCCGCAATTTCTCACCCGTTGGTCGCCGCGCTCCTTTAAGAATCAGGAAGTCCCTGAGGATGTATTACTTAGTTTATTTGAGGCAGCACGCTGGGCTCCGTCAGGCGGCAACTTGCAGCCTTGGCGTTTCATCCTCGCTCGTTCAACCGAAGAATTAAGCCTATTTCATTCTTTCATAGCCCCCGCCAATCGCGAATGGTGTGAAAAAGCTCCGGTGCTCGCGCTAATCGTCTCGAACACGAAAACAGCAAGCGGCAACGCCAATACCTCGCACGCTTTCGACGCCGGTGCAGCTTGGGGATATTTGGCACTAGAGGCAGCAAATCAAGGTTTGATCACACATGCGATGGGTGGTTTCGATCGTGACAAAGCCCGTGAAACGCTTGCGATTCCCGAAGAATTCGACATCCATGCCGTCATTGCAATTGGCTATCGAGGACCTGTAGATGCTTTAGATGAGAAGTTCCAGGAGCGTGAAGTTCCGTCTAGTCGTCGCCCATTGAGTGAATTACTCTTAAGCGGCACATTTGGAAAGAGTTATAAGTGATATTAAACGCAGAACATCTCGGCACCATGTGCAAAGATGTTCTTTTTTCATCCTTAGACACTTTCGCCTCTTTAAACGTAAGGCGGGTCCCACGCCTTCTTATCCCAGCCTAGCGTATCGCTAATGACGTTCATTTCCCGGTCTAGCCTGACATTAACGCCAAAAGGCAGCTTTTGTTTATGCCAGAACCGGACATCGCGCCACTGGACCTCATAACCGTCCTGCTGCTCCCTCCAGCATACATGAATTCGCTGCGCAAAATGCAGGAAAGCGCGGACGCCATCTGTTGCCAAGGTTGCTTTCACAATGGGATGCGAATCCCCTCCCGCATAATCCGTTCGGCTGAACTCTTCCTGAATCTGTATCATGCCGAATCGGATCGTGCCGAGGTAGAAGTTCGTTTCTCCCTCCATCACGAACTGCCAATGAAACCAGCTAAGACCGGGGATGAGGTGGCAGATGCCATCCTGATTTAATTCACTCAGCACCCGTTTCACCAAATAAGTCCGATGACCGTAGCGAATGGCGATATAGAGAAAACTGACCCCGTAGATCCAAGCAAACATACTCCCTGTTTGACTGGCTTCACCCCCGCTCCATCCGAGCAGCCAAAGCAGCACCCCGACAGTGTGAATGGCGAACAAGAAAGGTTCGTAAAGACAGAGCGTATCCAGATGAAACCATTTGGATGTAAAAGGACGGAAACATTGCACGCCATACACATTAAACAAATCCAGAAAAACATGGAACACAACAGCGGCAAATGTCCATAAGTAAAGACTTAGCAGGTGATCCCATACGCCGAACATGGCGGCAAGCGGCAAACAAAGAACGATCGGCCATATAAATAATGCCGGCAAGGAATGTGTTATGCCCCGGTGAATCCGAACGTAACTGGCATATCCGCGCAATCGCGCTACCGTATCAAAATCCGGAGCATGGGAGCCTATGACCGTACCTGCAAAAATCGCATGTGCGAGCGCAGGCTCCTGAGCAACGGCAGGCTCTAAACAAGCCAATCCGGCTAGTGTGACTCCGAACAACAAATGGCTTCCTGTATCCACGCGTAGTTCACCTATCCTTTTCCTGGGTGTGTTAACCTGCAGCTTCCGCTGTGAAGATGCTGCTCTCCCTCTCCGTTTCCTGATCGACCGCCCATGCCGGAGCTTTCTCCCAACGTTCATGCACATTAAACCAATAAAACCATTCCGAAGGATGCTCCCTGATAACATCCGCCATGAAATCGCTTAGGAGCTGATTCGCCTCCGCTCGTTGCGTACGGGCAAATTGCTCGTGCAGATACAGGGGTTGGTTAAAAACGAATCGATGCCGGAATCCAGTTTTCCGATACCCGTAGAAAGGCACAAGCGGCACCTGATTCTCAATCGCCAGCATCGCAGCTCCTTCCGGCGTGCGTGTCTGTCTTCCAAACAATCGGGTAAGCGGAAATGAAGGCCTCCAGAAATCCCCCAAAATGAAGAGCACGCCTCCTCCAGAAATATGCTTCCTAAGGGCCCGGTAAAGTTCCAGCGACGGGGTATTGTCATAATCCAGACCTCTGCATCCCATCGCTTGAAATTTGAGATAGAGTGGTCTAAGCTCGGCACTTCCTGCCGAAGCAATCGTTAAACAATCGTAATGGCGCGATAAATACCAGTAGGCATAAAAAAAATTCCCTACATGCGGGGTATATACGATAAAGCCTTTCCCTTGTGCTCGCAGCTCCGCTTCTTTCAGGTATGCCTCCCCCTGAACCTCGAAGTTGTTCAAACCCGTCTTCTCTATGTGATACGATTGGAATAGAATTTCGAACAAGGTAAATACCAAATTGCGAAAATAGCTTTTGCTTATCTGCTTCGACGCATGTTCCGACAGAGGCGCCAATACATCGATGATATTGAGTTCGACACGTCTTCTAACTCCCTGCTTAGCTCCCCAGTAAATCAACTGCGCTATCAAAGTGCAAATTCCTGCCATCAGCCAGCCCGGGAGTAGTTGAAAGACGTTCGATAAACGGCGAAGCGCGGGTTCATTCCGCGTTAATTTCGATATCCAATCGTACAAATGGTTCCCTCCTAAATCTAGGTTTGCAGAAAGTGGCGCTTGTATCTGCGGGTCACTCGATCCTTTTGCAATATAATAAAGAAGTCTACTGATTGAAAAAGATCATCATACGCCGGGTCTCCGCCGATCTCTGCACCAAGCCATGAATAACCTTTCATCAGCGGAGGAAGTTTGCGAAACATTTCCTTCTCGTCGCATGCATGATCCAACATGGCAAGACCTTGAATACGGTGCGTAGCAAGCGGTTGAATGCCGAAACGGTCCGTAAGTACTCCCTTCTGCCGCAGCATCGTATAGATGGCATTCAAGTCTTCCATCGTTTCCATATGTACACTGGCGCAGCCGATTAAATAGGAATAATTGCGCTCGCTAATATAAGCGGCAATCCCTTCCCATAAAAGCTGAATCGCTTTGCCTCCTCGATAAGGAAGTGCAATGCAACTGCGACCCAGCTCAAGCGTCTGGCTTTTGTAAGGGACATATTCGCTTAAATCAAATTCGCTTTCTGAATAAAATCCGATGCCGCTCAGCGCCCGATCTCCCGGCAACAGTCGGTACGTGCCAATCACTTGATCTGTGTCCATATCTTTAACAATCAAATGATCACAGTACGCGTCATAAGCATCTCTCTCCAAACCCTCTTCATTCAACATTCGCATGTTTTTCTCTTCTTCCACAAACACTTCATACCTTAAACGCATAGCCTGTTCGATTTCTTTTGCGCTTGTCGCTAGCATGACAGACAGCTTGGGATGCTGCGGCGCCGTATTCAGAAGCGATGAACTCATCTTCTTCACGCCTTTCAAAGGGGATCAGTGATTAACAATCTTCTTCTATGACAAGGTTAGCAGAGGATTATTAAGCGATCGTTTTCGTGTTATTAAGCTTTTGTAATATTTTTACATGCGTTTGTTCATTAAGAAAAAACTGAGGCTGCGCCTCAGGTCCTTGTCCATACCCCTACGTTTGAGTATGGGGAGAGAATTGGGTATGGAGTTCCAACCGTTTCTTGAAATCGTGTTTCATTGAATTGATTCAGCGGTAATAACACGATTTCAAATACGGCCGCTATCGGTTTTTAATCCGGTATTCCTATCCATCAGCACCCCTGTAAGATTCCGGGTACATTCCACCTCCGCAAGCTTCGCAAGAAAACGGAGGAGGTACTGCCGGATCGCCTATTCCCCATACACAGCGATATCGACGGAACTACGAGGCCTTATTCCAGGGTAAAGTCTCTTTTCTCCCCCTGAAGCGGAACTAGGGTGCGTTAAGTAAGCGAAAACGTGCATGAAACACACCTTTTCCTGCTCATAACGCACGGTAGTTCCGCGAAATGTCCCCACAACCGAAAATACCACCTCTCAACGCATCTACGTTCCGCTCACCCCTGCAAAAGACGATCTCTCGCAGTTCGAGGCGGTATGAGGTGATCCAAACCGCTGTGGCATCTCCGGACCTTCTACGTCTAGCATGTCTAAAGCTCGCATCACACGATGCGTGCGGAATCTCCCCGCTCTGCGAGCTCGTTACACCCACAAACCTGACGAGATTTGCTCTCTTATCTGTTAGAATGTGTATCCCCTTACGCTTTATTTCTGTAAAGGATTTAAACAATCTGTAAAATAAAAAAACAGAATCCGTAAAGGGTTCTGTTTCTTCTAAATCAACTCATATAGCAATCAAGCCCGTACATAACCTACATTCCAGTTGCATTCAAGCCCTGTCATTGTACGCTTGTTTGATTTCTCTTATCATTATAAAAAAAATAGATGACATAAAAATGGAGAGCAGCACTTCAGCAAGCGTAATTCCCATTAGATCACCTCGATGTGCGCACTTTTGGATAGTCTATGAGAGAGGCAAAAGAAACTTGACTGATTTCTGCCGTATAATCTTATTTCTGTTGTGGAATCGTAACGAAGGGTTAAACATCCTAGAAAAGGAGGACAACTTCAATGGCTAAACCTGATGATCGCGCTGATAATCCAGCTCGCATCCAGAACGCAATCGATCATACGATAGCAAATCTTCACGAAGCTGAGAATTATTTGGACGCGCATGCTGATGAAATATCCGCAGAGGATAAGCAAAGCATCGAATCCAAAAATGAGCGCCGCAAAGAAAGCATCAATGGCTTTATCGAAGAGAAACGGGACGAAACGAACCAATGAGAAAAAGCCTTTTCCATTTAATTGGAAAAGGCTTTTTCATTTCACGCTTTACGCGGCACTTCAAAGCTCCAAAAATCTTTAGCCACATGGCTGTTCGCATGGATGTTTTGCGCTTCCTGAAGCAGCAAAAGGATTTCTTCGCCTTGATAACGCGAGCTAATGTGCGTCATAATCAGCGCTCCAGCGCCAGCTTCCTCAGCCGTCCGAGCTGCATCTACGGAAGTCGCATGGTCAAACGCATACGCAAGCTCCTGCTTGTCCATGCCAAATGTCGCCTCATGCACCAGCACGTCCGCGCTAGCGGCCAAATGCTGTGCTCCGCTGCAATAGCGGGTATCGCCGAGAATAACAACGATTCGCCCAGGAATCGGCGGTCCGACGTAATCGGCGCCACGCAAGATGCGGCTGTCCGCTAACTCCACGGTGTGCCCTTGTTTCAGCTTGCCGTAAATCGGCCCTGCGGGTACCCCAAGCTGAGCAAGCTTCTCCATCAACAGCTTACCTGGTTGATCCTTCTCGATAATCCGAAAGCCGAAGCATTCGATACGATGCTCGAGGCGCGCAGTTTCTACACGAAAGGTCTCGTCCTCGAACAGCAGCCCTTCCTCCGTGATTTCTACCACATGTAGCGTATAGCTTAAGTGCGCTCCGCTTATTAACAGCGCAGTATCAATAAAACTTTTTAGACCGACGGGACCATAAACCGTAAGCGGGGTATCTCCGCCTAAATAAGAACGACTGGTTAATAGCCCGGGAATTCCATATATATGGTCGCCATGCAAATGCGTAATAAACAATTTCTCCGTACGTCCTAATTTAACAGGTGAGTGCAAAATTTGCTGCTGCGTGCCTTCACCGCAATCAAACAGCCAATAAAATCCTCTTTCCTCTAGCAAGTTAAGGGCAATTGAAGTCACGTTGCGTTGTTTCGAGGGCATACCTGCCCCTGTTCCAAGAAAATACAATTCCACTGTACAAACTCCTATCTATGAGTAAATCCTGATCCACACAATCTCTTTTCACAAAATGCTAATCCAATTTCGTCCATAAGTCAAACAGGAAGCCGATGCGTCGATTTTTTCAAATGGATCGTTGATCAACTGTTCGATGATAAAAGACGGCTGCATCAAAGTCATTCTGAAGCCATAGCAGCAAAAAAAGCGAGGTGACCCGCCGAACCATCAAGTTCAGGCGGACAGCCTCGCTTTATATTCTAAAAAGCACTAACCAACATTAAAGTAACGAGCTTCCGGATGCGCGAATACGATCGCCGATACAGAGGCTTCAGGCTCCATCATCATAGATTCCGTAAGCTCTACTCCAATATCCTCCGGCGTTAGCAAATTAAACAACTTTGCCTGATCATCAAGACTTGGACAAGCCGGATAGCCGAAGGAGAATCTTTGGCCTGTATACTTCGCCCCAAAACGCTCCTGCATGGTCATATCAGGACGATCCGGAATGCCAACCACATCACGCATAATATGGTGAACCCGTTCCGCGAATCCTTCGGCCACTTCCAGCGCTGTTGACTGGAGCGCATGCGATTTCAGGTAGTCCCCTTTATCTCGCCATTCTTTAGCTAGATCGTTGATCCCATGTCCAGCAGTCACGAGCAGGAATCCGACATAATCCATCTGTCCGCTTTCCACAGATTTGAGGTAATCAGCCAAGCAAAGGAACGGCTCTTTATCCTGACGTGGAAACGTGAATGTTTCCAGTACCTTGCTATGATCCGTATGATCATACACAATGACATCATCACCACTGGATTGAGCAGGGAAGAAACGGTACATCCCGTGTGCCTTGATGATCCCTTCCCTTTGTGCCGATTGAAGAATGGAATCCACGGTTTCTTTCAGCTGTATCGCCTTCGCATCTTTATCGCCAAGCAATTGATCGACTTTGCCTTTCAATCCCAGGTGATGCCCCAGCAGCATTTGCATGTTCACGTAAGGCATCAGATGGCTGATCGGGTAATCGCGCAGCACATGACGTTCTAAATCCTGCGGAACATGCACGGGCAGGTCTTTGGAAACAGCCGACGATTTGACGCGAGTCAACTTCGGCATTTGCTCCTCTTTCTTACCGGTGTCCATCACATCCGATTCTCTGCTCTCTCTGAGTTCTTGAATGAGGCGTTTGCGCTGCTCAGGATCGCTTAACCGGTTAGCAAGATCCAGACCATCCATCGCATCCTTTGCATAAACCACGACGCCCTCATACTCGGGCTGAATACGGTTTTTCGTAAATTTCCGGGTAAGTGCAGCCCCGCCGACCATGATCGGTACGTCAACTCCCGCATTACGCAAATCCTGCGCAGTGACAACCATTTGCTGTGCCGATTTCACAAGCAGTCCGGATAAACCGATCGCATCCGGCAGCTCCTTGCGGTAAGCTTCAATAATTTGTTCAGGCGGTACTTTAATGCCTAAATTCACGATCTTATAGCCATTGTTCGAAAGAATGATTTCGACCAGATTTTTCCCGATATCATGCACATCACCTTTGACCGTCGCCAGAATGATCTTACCTTTCACCGCGGATTCCGATTTCTCCATGAACGGCTCCAAGTAGGAGACGGATGCTTTCATAACCTCAGCGCTCTGCAGCACCTCAGCGACGATCAGTTCATTGTTATTAAAGAGACGCCCAACTTCTTCCATCCCTTTCATGAGAGGTCCATTAATGACTTCAAGCGGTGAATAAGTCTGCAACGCGATCTCCAGATCGGGAATTAACCCTTCCTTCGTTCCTTCTACAACATAGGAGCCCAGTCGTTCTTCCAGCGTGAGGTTCGAAATTTTCTCTTTCTTCTCAACTTTCTTCTCGCGGAAATGCGCAACAAACTGTGCCAACGTTTCATCATTCGTATTATAAATTAGATCTTCTGCGAGTTTACGCTCTGTTTCTGAAATGGAAGCGTAACGCTCCAGTTTCTCCGTGTTAACAATAGCATAGTCCAATCCAGCTTTTGTACAATGATACAGGTAGACAGAGTTCAGCACTTCGCGGCCAGCATCCGGCAAGCCGAAGGAAATATTACTCAAGCCAAGAATCGTTTTGGCAGCAGGGTACTTTTCTTTAATCATGCGGATACCCTCAATGGTTTCCACTGCTGAACCGATATACTGCGGATCGCCCGAACCTACCGGGAACATATTCGGATCAAAAATAATATCTTCCGGATTCATTCCGTATTTCTGCGTCAGAAGCTCGTAGGAACGCGTTGCCACTTCAATCTTCGCTTCACGCGAAACGGCTTGCCCGCGTTCGTCGATAAGGATACATACAACCGCAGCCCCGTAACGGTGAATAAGCGGCAAGATCCCCGCAAATTTAGTCTCGCCATCCTCCAGATTGATGGAGTTGATGATCGCTTTCCCTTGCGAATATTTCAAACCAAGCTCAATAATATGATCATAGGTGGAGTCAATCATGAGCGGAACTTTTACTTTCTTCACGACCTGCTGCATGAATTCCTCGACTGCATATGCTTCATCAATATCCGTATCCTGCAAATTGATATCGATGACATGTGCGCCATTTTTGACCTGATTCCGCGCAATTTCAGAACCTTCCTCAAACTTGCCTTCTTTGATGAGGCGTTTAAATTTCCGCGAACCGGAAATGTTCGTCCGCTCTCCGACCATAATGGGACGGTTTTCCGGCTCAATATAGACCGTTTCAATACCCGACACTGCCGGTGGATGAGAACCGTATTCGGTACGCGGCTTATATTCGCCTAGTGTCTCTGCCATAGCGCGAATATGATCGGGCGTCGTTCCACAGCAGCCGCCCGCGATATTCAACCAGCCTTGCTCCGCAAATGCGGCCATTTTCTTGGCGAGCGATTCCGGTGTCTCGTGGTAATGGCCATTCTCATCCGGAAGTCCGGCATTCGGATAACAACTAACCGCTGTTCCTGCAATATCAGACAGCGTACGAATATGATCCCGCATGAACTCAGGGCCCGTTGCACAGTTTAGTCCGATCGAAATCGGGTTCAAATGCTCCAGTGAAATATAGAAGGATTCAATATTTTGACCCGCGAGTGTCGTGCCCATAGGCTCAATTGTGCCCGAAATCATGATCGGCAGCTTCACGCCAAGTGTCTCGAACGCTCTGCGAATACCGATGCTGCCCGCCTTCACGTTAAGCGTATCTTGCGATGTCTCCAACAGCAGCGCGTCTACACCAGCTTCAACAAGCGCAAGAGCCTGCTCATAATAGCTGTCTTCCAGCTGCTGAAAGGTAACGCCGCCTGTTACGGAAAGCGTTTTGGTCGTTGGTCCCATCGCACCAATAACGTAACGAGGCCATTCCGGCGTTGAATATTTATTCGCTGCTTCAATAGCCAGCTTGGCCGCAGCAAGATTTAGCTCGCGATGGCGGTCTTGTAGGTCATACTCCGCAAGTACCACGCTAGTCGTCCCAAATGTGTTAGTTTCAATCATATCGGCGCCTGCTGCGAAGTAGGCCTCATGTATTTTACGAATGACGTCAGGACGCGTAACGCAAAGAATCTCGTTACAACCGTCGAGATCATCTCCACCGAAATCATCCGCGGTTAAGTTCTCTTGCTGGATCATCGTCCCCATAGCGCCATCTAGGATCATAATTTTTTTCTTCAGCTGTTCTTGAATCGGTGTTTTGATCATGACATGACTCCCTTTCAACTTGGCGTAACTCACAATTCATCCGTATTATCGACAAAATATGTTAACAATTAGTGTAACAGAATACCGCTTCTATGAAAAGATTTTGAATTATCAATATTTCCTATGGGATATCTCGGATTTTCTTATTCCAATCCATCGACATGCCGCTTATTTTCTACTATAATACTTATATATTTACTTAGAAAGAGGGATGTAACATGGCTCAAATACGAATTCGCAATACGAACGAGCGCATTGAAGGCGAAGATCAGGTTAAAGCCTTTCTGGATAGTCAAAATGTCGTATACGAACACTGGGATCCGACGAAGCTTCCTGAAGCCCTTCGCGAGAAATTCGTTCTAAGCGATGAAGAAAAGGCTCAAATCGTAAGCACCTATGAACCAGAAATTCGCGATTTGGCTGCGAGACGCGGATATGAGATTTGGGATGTCATTTCCCTTTCCGACGCGACACCAAATATCGAAGAGTTGCTTAAGAAATTCGAGCAAGTGCACACGCACACCGAAGATGAAATTCGTGCTATTGTTTCGGGCAAAGGCATTTTCATTATTAAATCGGAAGGCGAAGTCGGCTACTTCGACGTCGAGCTGGAGCCAGGCGATGTTATTTCCGTGCCTGAGAACACGAATCATTTCTTCACTTTGATGGAGAATCGTGAGATTGTCGCTGTTCGCCTCTTCATTGAGAAAGATGGTTGGGTCGCATACAACGTAGAAGATCCTGAATTTATCAAAGCTTAAATATCAATCTATTAAAAAAAGCCCACCGGCACAGGAGTGATCCTGATAAGTCGTTGGGCTTTTTTTGCTTATCCATTTAGCCATTATGAATAATTGGAAGAATCTCCTGTAGTCGGCTTACTTCATAAACAGGAACGATTTCTTCCCCGCGCGGCAATCCATGGTGGTTAATCCAAATATTGCTCATGCCTACGCTACCGGAACCTAGAATGTCTGTCGTAAGCTTGTCTCCGATCATGATGCCTTCATGAGCCTCGATACCCAGCAAAGACATCGCATGATGGAAAATCGATGCTGCGGGTTTACCCTCCCCGAACTCGCCGGAAATAACGATATGATCAAAGTATCCTGTAATCTCAGGAACGCCTGCAAGTTTTTCCTTTTGCAAATCAGGAGAGCCATTAGTCAGCAACAGTAGTTGATAGCTGCCTTTCAGTGTATCCAATACCCGGAATGTTTCCTCATAAACTAGTGGGCGTTTGCGACGTTCAGCCGGGAACAATTCGCCAAGCGTGAAGCCGAGCTCGCGGTCTTCAATGCCAAGTGCGCGCAATCCGCGTGTCCATGATTCTGTACGGTAGCCGGGAGCAAGCTTCTGCAGCTTGCGGAAATTCTCATCCTCGCCTTGTGTAAAGTTCGCCCATAGTCCTTCGAACGGATTGATTCCGATCATTTTCGTAAATGGAAATGTGTCAAACGTCTCATATAAAGCGCGAGCTTCTTGCCGAACCGCTGCTTCCAAAGCCTCCGGTTCCACATTAACGTGTTTGGCAGCCTCCGCACAAGTTGCCTCGAACGCTTCCTTCACGCTGCGGTCATCCCACAATAGAGTATCATCCAAATCAAACAATACGGCTTTCAATGTCATTATTATTTTCCCCTTTGAATGCTGTTTCTATATGAACATATTATTGTTCTTCATCTGTGAATTTAATGGAATCCAGTTGAACTTTAAGGTTGCCTCGAAATGCATCTATGTACTTTTTTCGCAACTCATTGCGTTCATCGATTTCCGCATCTGTAAGTCCCGCAGTTTTCGCTTTGCGAGCAAGCTCATTAATCCGCTCTATCGTCTGCTCCATGCTGTCGCTCATGATTGTCCTCCCTGTCCAAATTTCAATATGAATACTACTTTGCCATCCTCCTAAAGGATTGTCAAGAAGGCTAACAAAAAGAGACATGGGAACAAACCCATGCCTCTGATTCCTCGCAAACGATATAGACGTCATTCTTCTTTAAGGAAGCACTAGAACCTGACCCTCATGAAGTGTACTCGATTGTAAATGGTTGATTACGTAGATCTTATCGATATAAGAACGAATGTTCTCTCCCTTGGCCATATGCGAGGATGCTATCCCCCATAGCGTATCTCCACGTTGGATGACAATCTGATCATTCGTTTTCGCCTTCACGAGCACTTCCCCTTTTGAAGCGACAGCAGGCTGCCCTTCTCCCGCATAGGCTTGTACGATAGCCCCACAAGAAAATACAATGCCAAGTATAGTGATAAACAAAAGAAAGACGAACAGCTTTCTTATGTGTTTCGTAGTTGATTTCAGACGATCCATTGTGTGTTGAGATCTATGAGGTGTAAGTGTAGTGTGCGTATCAGAATAGGCCATGTACATATAAATTCATCCCCCAAACATTTGTTCTGTTCTTAGATTAACACGAACACATGTTTGAGTCAACCTATTTTCTCGAACTTATGTTTGTACGAACTCGGGTTCTATGTTATACTTTGGATAATGATTACCATAATTGGAGTGATAACTATTGAGCAAGATTTCGCAACGACAACAAGCTATTTTGGAATTCATTAAGAATGAAGTGAAAGATAAGGGGTACCCGCCTTCTGTTAGAGAAATCGGAGAAGCTGTTGGTCTTGCTTCCAGCTCTACGGTGCATGGACATCTGGAACGCTTGGAGAAGAAAGGACTCATCCGTCGTGACCCTACTAAGCCTCGCGCAATAGAAATCTTAGGGCTGGATGGGAGTGAAAGCAACTTCGCACACTCCGTGGCACGTGTACCTCTAGTCGGTAAAGTAACTGCCGGCGTACCAATTACAGCTACAGAAAATATTGAAGATTACTTCCCGCTCCCTTCTCACTTGGTCGGCGATAACAACGTATTTATGCTAAGTGTCATGGGAGATAGTATGATTGAAGCTGGCATTCACAATGGCGATTATGTCATCGTCAAGCAGCAGCAGACAGCGAATAACGGTGATATCGTCGTTGCAATGACTGAAGACGATGAAGCAACAGTGAAACGCTTTTACAAAGAAAGAGATCACATTCGTCTTCAGCCAGAGAATTCCGCACTTCAACCGATTCTTCTGAAGCATGTTACAATTCTCGGGCGTGTTATTGGCTTGTTCCGCGACATGTAGCAATTCGTATCCTTCATTATTCATACATATGGAAAAACAAAGAACCGCAGGTCAGTAGCCTACGGTTCTTTGTTTAAAACTATCCATCTGGTTTTGTGAAGACAGGCAGCATGCGACCATTTTGAACGTAGGTTAATAAATGGAGTCGCCGCAACTAAAACAACAAAGCCCAGTTCCCCTTGCGAAACACAGGCTCCGCATCCCCGCTACTGAGCACGCCATCAATCTCCATATCAGCCGATCCAATCATAAAATCAACATGAATTAACGAAGTGTTCCCGCCCCTTTTATCCAACTCATCTCTGGATAATTTGGCCCCGTTCGTCAAGTTAGTCGGATAACAGCTGCCCAATGCGAGATGACAGGAGGCATTCTCATCGATTCCTGTATTATAGAAGATCCGATTCATATTCGAAATCGGCGAGTCGTACGGAACAAGCGCAACCTCGCCCAAATAACGGCTCCCTTCATCCATGTTCATCAAGTTATCCAAATGTTCATATCCGATTTCAGCGGCATAATCGACCACTTTGCCATTTTCGAATGAAAACGAGAACTTATCTACAATAGCCCCATTAATATTCAATGGCTTCGTACTCGAGACCGTGCCGTTGACGCCCGTCTTCTTCGGCATAGTAAACACTTCTTCGGTCGGCATGTTGGCTACGAAACGAATTCCCCTCTCATTTCCTTTATCGCCGCCCAGCCAAATATGCCCTTCCGGCAGCTCTACACGCAGATCGGTGCCTGGCGCCCGATAATGGAGCGCAGCATAATTCTTAGTATTCAGCACCTCGCGCACCCGCTGCAATTGCTTAAGGTGCTTACGCCATGCAGCCACAGGATCTTCCTCATACACGCGATTCATCCGGAATATAGCATCCCACATTGCATCCACGCGCTGTTCTTCAGGAAGCTCGGCAAAAACCTTGGACGCCCAAGCTTGTGTCGGAGCTTTGATCAGACACCAACTGAACTTGCTGGTGCGAACGTAATGCTGATACGTTTTGCGCGCAGTAGCCGCCGTTTTGGAAGCTCTTGAAATAAGTGTAGAATCAATTCCCTTAAATAGATCCGGATCTGGCACTTTTATATGCAGAAGTGCTCCGCAATTTTCCACAAAGCGTTCCAACATACTTGCATACCACTCTGGATAATAATCGATCACCTCGTCAGAGCCGTATTCAAATCGACTGCGAGTGATGATGTCGTCCGACCAATGCACCTGAACAAAACCAGCACCCGCTTCATAAGCTTTCTGAACAATAAGCCTGGTTAAGGCAACAGATTCCATAGGTGATTCGATCATCAGATCTTGGCCCTTCTGCAAATTGACTCCGATCTTAATGACAAGCTCTGCGTACTTCTCTAACTGTACAGAAAATTTTTCCACATATCATCTCTCCTGTATGAAAAAGCCCATTAGCGCAGGATAGGGCATCCATGACAGCTAACAGGCTTTTCTTATCTACTTGATATCCTGATTTTAATACAAAGATAAATATTGATCTCTTTCCCACTGATGCACTTGCGTACGGTACATATCATATTCGATCTCTTTGAGTTCGTAGAAATGTGCTAAAGCATGTTCTCCCAGCGTGTCACAAACAACGTCGTCGCGGATCATCTCTTCCAATGCTTGTTTCAAGTTCAGAGGCAAGCTAGGAATGCCTTGTTCTTCTCTCTCTTCTTCGCTCATCACGTAAATATTGCGGTCTGTAGGCGGTGGCAGCTGCATTTTGTTTTTAATACCGTCTAATCCTGCCGCAAGCATAACAGCCAATGCTAGATAAGGATTTGCCGCTGGATCCGGGTTACGCACTTCTACACGTGTGCTCAGGCCGCGGGATGCCGGTATACGAATCATTGGGCTGCGGTTGCTAGCTGACCATGCGACGTAGCATGGAGCTTCGTAACCAGGCACAAGACGCTTATATGAATTAACAGTTGGGTTCGTAATCGCTGCAAAAGAGCGGGCATGACGCAGAACACCAGCCATATAATGTCTGGCAACAGTACTTAATCCTAACTTATCGCTTTCATCATAAAATGCATTCTCTTCGCCTTTGAATAGCGATTGGTGACAGTGCATACCTGACCCATTCATTCCAAAGAGCGGCTTCGGCATGAAAGTTGCATGAAGTCCATGCTGTCTGGCAACTGTTTTAACCACTAGCTTGAATGTTTGGATTTGGTCAGCCGCTGTAATCGCATCTGCATATTTAAAATCGATTTCGTGTTGGCCAGGTGCTACTTCATGATGGGATGCTTCAATTTCGAAGCCCATTTCTTCAAGCGTTAACACGATATCGCGGCGGCAGTTTTCCCCAAGATCCATAGGCGCGAGGTCGAAATAACCGCCTTGGTCGTTAAGCTCCGCGGTCGGGTTGCCCTTCTCATCCGTTTTGAACAAGAAAAACTCAGGCTCCGGACCCACGTTCATTGCTGTGTAGCCCATTTCCTCGGCTTCCTTAAGCGCTTTTTTCAAAATTCCGCGCGGATCGCCAGGGAAAGGCCTGCCGTCTGGCAAATAAATGTCACAGATTAAACGTGCAACTTTGCTCTCAGTAACCCAAGGGAAAATAACCCAAGTGCTTAAATCAGGATACAAGTACATATCAGATTCTTCAATACGCACGTAGCCTTCAATCGATGAACCGTCAAACATCATCTTGTTATCCAAAGCTTTTTCCAGTTGACTGAAAGGAATTTCAACGTTTTTGACGCTGCCCATCAAATCAGTGAATTGCAAGCGAATGAAACGAACGTTCTCTTCTTTGGCAATGCGCAGGATATCTTCTTTGTTATACGGATTGTGACCCACGAACATTCTCCTCTCAAATTAAAAACGCTTTCGTAATACCAAGGATAAACGCCTCTTCGTCCTTCAGGAACGAGCGTGTTTGTCAGGTAGATGTGAAGCAAAGGTATACATCTTATACTCTATCTACTTGAAAAATCGGGATAGCTCGCCTTGAATCAGCGAAACTTGACCAGGTCGTTTGCCTCCGCCGATCAGCTGTTGTTTCAAGATCTTGTGCAGCTGGGTCTCGGAGAGTTCTTTCCGTTTTACTTCCGTATGCTCATTAATAATGGTAGCATCTTCCGAATCCTTATCGACCGGTAAGAGCACCTGCTTGATACCGGCGATATTCACGCCTTTTTCTATTAGATCTTTAATTTCGAGCAGCCGTTCTACGTCATTAAACGAGTACAACCGCTGATTGCCTGACGTTCTCGCCGGTATAATGAGTTCGTGTTGTTCGTAATAGCGAATCTGCCTCGCTGTTAGATCTGTCAGCTTCATTACAATGCCGATCGGGAATAACGCCATATTTCTACGTATATCATCACTCATGCTAATCACTCCTGGTCCATAAGTACCTCACCCTTATTGTACCTTCGTAACAAATAAGTGTCAAGGAGTGTTAGGTTTGTTTACAGTTACTTTTTTTCAGACTAATCCCTTATCCACCATATGTTGGATGGCGGTCAGCACGCCTAACTTGCAGTGGGAGTAAGTTAATCCACCCTGCATGTAAGCAATGTAAGGCTCGCGGATTGGGGCGTCGGCCGACAATTCCAGGCTGCCGCCTTGAATGAACGTGCCGGCGGCCATAATGACCGGATGCTCATATCCGGGCATCTCCCAAGGCTCCGGCACGACGTGCGAATCGACGGCAGCCGCCTTCTGGATGCCCTGCACGAACGTGATCAAGTGCTCCGCGGACGTGAAGCGGATCGCCTGAATGAGATCCGTTCGCTGGTCCTGCCAGCGCGGATGGCTCTCGAAGCCCAGCTCTTCAAACACCGCGGCGGCGAAGACCGATCCCTTGACGGCTTGCCCCACTAGATGCGGGGCAAGGAATAGCCCTTGAAACATGCTCCGCGTCGCGCCGAGCATAGCCCCGACTTCGCCCCCAATGCCGGGGGCGGTCAATCGGTAAGCGGCGAGCTCGACGAGGTCGCGCCGTCCGGCAATGTAGCCCCCGGACGGCGCGATGCCGCCGCCGGGGTTCTTGATAAGCGAGCCGGCCATCAAATCAACGCCGACCTGCGTCGGCTCTTGCGGCTCGGTGAACTCCCCATAGCAGTTATCGACGAAGACGATCACGGATGGGTTCAGTTCCTTCACGAATCGGACCATCTCGCCGATTTGTTCGATTGTGAAGGACGGGCGCCACGAATAGCCCCGTGAGCGCTGGATGCCGATCACCTTTGTGTTCGGCTGAATGGCAGCCGCAATTGCGGGCCAGTTCGGCGCGCCCTCCTCGGTCAGGGCAACCTCGCTATAAGCAATATCGAAGTCCTGCAGCGATCCGGTGCCATCACCCGGCTTACCGATCACTTTGTGAAGGGTATCATAGGGCTTACCCGTTATGTAAAGTAGATGTTCGCCTGGGCGCAGCACACCGAATAGCGCAGTCCCGATCGTATGCGTGCCCGATACGAAGTGAGGGCGCACTAAAGCCGCATCAGCCCCCATTGCATCCGCATACACGAGATCAAGCACTTCTCTGCCGCGATCATTGTAGCCATATCCTGTTGACGAAGCGAAGTGGTAATCACTAACCTTATGCTTCTGGAAAGCGCTAATAACTTTCCATTGATTGAGATCGATTGTTTTCTCGATTTGCCGAAAAGCGCTCTCTACTGTTCTCTCAGCGCTTTCCATAATTCCCATTACTTTTTCCCCGAATTGCATGATTAATAATTCTCTCCCTTGCCATCTTCAACATCTTGCTGCACGCGCTGCTGATCGTAAGCGGCAAGCAGGTAACCCATTTTCTCGTAATCGTCTTTATTTACGCGAACTTGAAACAGCATGTCTTCGCCGTCAACTTCATTGGACAGCACATCGCCAATCCGGTATATGAGTGAAATCATATCGCCTTTCTCGGCAGGAATCCGGAAATTCTTGCTTTCTCCCATCAGTTTCTCCTGAATGGCAAGACGCAGGGTCTCCAAATCGCCTTCGGCATAGGCACTAATTTTCAAAAAGTCGCCTTCCGTTGAAAGCATTTCCTTTTCTTCTTGCGTGCAAAGATCAATTTTGTTAAATACCGTAAGCTGCTCTTTCTGATGTGCGCCAAGCTCCTCAAGTACCTTCGAGACAACGCGCATTTGTTCATTGCGCATATCTGTTGAGGAGTCGACCACGTGCAGAATCAGATCCGCCTCGTTGGATTCCTCCAATGTGGCGCGGAACGAAGCGACCAGATCATGGGGCAGGTTTTGAATAAAACCAACGGTGTCTGTAATTACAATTTCTTTGCCGCTAGGCAGCTCCATCGTCCTCGAAGTTGGATCCAATGTGGCAAACAATTGATTTTCAATATAAACGTCCGCCTGTGTCAATTGCTTGAGCAGCGTTGATTTCCCGGCATTCGTATAACCGACGAGCGCAACCTGGAAGACACCGGTCTTTTTGCGCCGTTCGCGATGCAGCGTACGATGGCGCACGACTTCTTCGAGATGTGCCTTCAACTCATCAATCCGTCCCCGAATGTGCCTGCGATCGGTTTCCAGCTTCGACTCCCCGGGACCTCTCGTCCCGATTCCGCCACCCAGCCTAGACAAGTTCTTGCCTTGTCCCGACAGCCTAGGAAGCAGGTAACTGAGCTGCGCGAGCTCCACTTGGATAATGCCCTCCCGCGTTTTAGCGCGTTGGGCGAAAATGTCCAAAATCAATTGCGTACGGTCAATGATTTTCACATCGAGCGCCGCCTCCAGATTGCGGACTTGGGCACCCGACAGCTCCTGATCGAAAATAGCCGTGTTTCCTCCGAGCTCTTCGATCCGCAGCTTCAACTCTTCGACTTTACCTTTGCCTATAAACCATTTGGTATCTGCGGACTCCTTGTTCTGAGTCATTGTTTCCAGTACGAGAACACCGGCCGTTTCAGCTAACTTAACCAGCTCTTGAAGCGAGTATTCAGCCAATTGCTCGTTCTTCTTTTGTTTCTGGGTAATGAGTGAGACAAGCACGGCTCGGTCTTGAATTTCACTTTCTACAATATGTGAAGTTGTTTTCATCTATAGGCTCCTTTGGTCGAACTCAAACTCAAAGCGAATTGGGCATAACCCACCATCATTGTGGAGGAAAAACAAGGGAAAGTCAATTTGCGCCTCAGGAAAAATTCGTTATATCGATGTGCTCCTCGGGCACGTAAAAAAACCGAAAGACCAAAGGTCTATCGGTTCTGTTCCTGCCCTATTACCCAAACAAGCTTTGTCCGAGATAAGATCCTTTTGCCGTTACACCAGGTAATACGGCAAAGTATCCGCCGCCAGTTGTTTGTGTGTAGGTCAGCATTTTATCCGGCATCTTCGGATTTGTCAGTCGCTTCTGAATCGACTCGAACTGCGTCTGGAGATTACGGTTATAGCATACGAATAGGAGCCCAGCATTCATACGGCCGACCGCATCAAGATTTTCCATAAAATTATAGCCGCGGCGTAAAATACGCTCTCTCTCCGAATTCTCGCCTGTGCGAGGGTTCGATAAACGAATGTGTGAGTCTAGTGCCGTCTTCTCACCCTTCTCATCCCCTGCGAAATTCGGTTGATCGGATTCTTTCGCACCATCCAACGGCGCACCGCTCACTTTCTGCCGGCCAATAATGCTTTCTTGATCGGAAAAAGGCTGTTGGTCCCAGGTTTCAATCCGCATATTAATGCGGCGGACCACCATGTAACTGCCTCCGGCTAGCCATGAGGCACCGTCAGCCGCATCGACCCAGACGTTGTTTTTCATAAAATTCTCATCGCTCAGCGCTGGGTTATTCGTGCCGTCTTTGAATCCGAACAAATTTCGCTTCGTCCCCTCTGATTTCACGCCTAGCTGACCTGTTTGCTGCCAGCGCAGATGGGCTTTTCCACGGGCTGCCTTTGACAGGTTGCGTATCGCATGGAAACAAATCATAGGGTCGTCCGCACAGGCTTGAACAACGATGTCACCGTGCGTCAACTGATCCTGCAACGAATCCTGGTGGAAGATCGGCATTTCTGTCAGGCCTTCAGGCTTGTGTGAACGCAAGCCAAAGCGGTCAACTCCATCTTTCACGAACAGGCTTGCGCCTACAGCGAAGGTTAATGTTAATTTGCCCGTGTTTAAACCGATTTGTTCACCAGTGTCTTCAGGCGGGAATTTCCCCGGCTGCGGCTCTGCAGCTAACGGCTTGCCCTCCATTAATGTTGCCGCCATCTCGGTCCAAGTAAGTAAAAGCTCCTGCAATTCCTTCACATTCGTCGTTGTTACATCAAACGCAGCTACATTCGCGAAATTTTGTTGCGGAGTAACAACGCCGGACTGATGAGTCCCATAAAAGGAAATCGTCTCGTTTGCGGAAGCTGCTGAAGCTACCGATTCAGGCTTCGTGTCGGCTGGTGACGTATTCTGCGCTTTACCAAGCAAATCACCCAGCACGATTCCGGCTGCCCCTGCCGCTGTCATCCCCAGAAAGGCACGACGATTCATTTTATCCGCCATTCCGTTGTTCCCCCTTTAATTTATTATTGGCCTAGTGTCCCTGGCATTTTCACTAACGGTTCTGCCAAAGCTTCCAGTTTATTTTTCAAATCAATTTGTTTGGATTGTTCGATTTTACCGAAATCGTTCCACGTATTTCCAGCAGGAGACAAGGTGTTCATCGTCTCAATAACTGCAGTTAAGCTCTTGCTTATTTTTTCATCCAAGGCTGCATCTTTCTTATTCAGCTCGCCTTTAACGAGGTTATATATTTCTTGAGCGCCTTCTACGTTTGCACGGATAACAGGAACCGTGGCTCCGCTCCAGCGTTCTTCTTCACCGGTAATTTTCGAAGCTTGCGCCTCTTCCATCAGCTCGCCTACACCTGTCACAAAATCGGTTGCTTCAATGTTTGTCGCCGCTATTTCTTTTTGCATTTTCTTACCGTCTTCAAGAAGTCGCGCCGCAAAAGCCTCTGCGTCCTTCACATTTTTTTTCACAAACAGAAGGTGTTCAATGCGGTGGTAGCCCGTAAATTCAGGATCATCCTCGTTTTTGAAATCATCCACGCGAGCATCCATGACGCCGTCTAATTCTGCGAATTTCTCAATAACAGGTTCTATTCTCTCATAAGGCATACGTGACTGTACATAAGTTTCTTGCGCCTTTTTCAAATCGCCGCTTTTCACTGCCGTATTGAGCTGCTCCAGCAAAGTTACCAGTTGCTTCCCTTGATCTTGCACATACTGATTATACGCTTTGGTTGCCTCTTGCAGCTCTTTGGAAGCGGAAATCGCCGCAGCGTTTACCGCACCTTTATTTTCATTTAGTGAAGTGCTGAGTTCGCCTACTGCACCTTTCAAGCCGTCATTCAGCTGCGTCAGCAGATCGTTGTCGAGTTTAGCTTGGTTTAAGCCTGCTTCCAGCGGAGTCAGGAATTTCTCTACTTTCACATAGAGATCAGGGTATTTCACTTTTACTTCATCTTCAAAGCTTGCCCATCCGTCTTCGAGCGCTGCGGATTGTTTTTTCGGATCAGTTACTTTTTTAGCGCTCAATTGATTTTTCAGTTCATCGACGGTTTTAAGTAAGGAGGCTGCGCCATCTTTGGCCGGCACTTTTCCCACATTCGGAGTCTGGCTTTCTACCGGAGCTGCTGATGTAGTCGGAGCAGGTGTTGCTGCTTTGCTGCAGCCTGCAACGACGAGCGCTAGTGCGGCAGTTAGAACGATTAATTGTTGACGTTTTGTCATGATATGGTTTCCCCCGTTTTTTTTAATTTTCTTTTATAGTTAATGCGGATTTCCGAAATTGTACGGTTTTTCGTCGATCCCATAAAACAGCGAATAATGCAGATACGAGTAAAACAAGCTGAGGAATGGCACTTTCGAGCGTAGGATATAGCGCTATTGCATCCCAGCTAGGCAGCCAGGAAGCTGTCGTCGCCGGCAAATAACCTGCAAGTTGCAATCCATGAACCCCCATGCCGGCAAATTTGAAGCAAAGATAGAAAACGAAAAAGCTGGATATAAGGAAAAATGGACGCATCGGAATGCGCAGGCCAATCTTAAGGATTAGGAACGCAACAATAATCAGCAGCACAACCCCAATACCAATCCCGCCAAGCAAGGAACCAATGGAGATAGAAGATGCCATTCCGATCATAAATAGAACCGTTTCCGTTCCTTCCCTGAACACTGCCAAGAAAGCCAATAAGCTTAGTGAAAACAAGCTGCCTGTCGCCAGCGCCTTTACACTTTGGTTCCGGATGTAAGTTTGCCAGTTGGAAACACTAGATTTGCTATGCAGCCAGTAGCTCATGTAAAGCAGCATGACTGCAGCAAATATGCCCGTACAACCTGCTATCAAGAAATTATTATTTCCGAATGCGCTAGTCGAAAACAATTGCTGAACAACAATACCCAGCGCGAGACTAACCAGAAGGCCACCGCCAACGCCATACCAAATCCATTGTTTCTTATCGCCATGCCCTGATTTATTGAGAAATCCGAGTAAAGCTATAATGACAAGCAGCGCCTCAAGACCTTCTCTCAGCAAAATCGTGGTGGCATCCAGCATCGTATAGCTGGTTTTTGCCGCTAACGGTTCAAGTGCAGCGTGCATGCGTTGTACCGTGCTTGCGGCTTCGCTCGATTGAACGGGATCAGCCGATAACTGCGCATAAGCCGTAACCATATCTCTTTCCATCGAAGCATACACCACTGACGATTGTGTGAGCACGATGCCCTCGATTTGAAGCCAGGAGCTGCGAAGCGTTTGAACGTTGGCTTTGGCGCCATTGATATCATTGTGCTTCAACTGATCTGCCGCTTTGTCCAATAATGCGACAAGTGAGGCGATCGTCACGACTTCATCGCTTTTGCTCACCTCTCCAAAAGCGTCCAATTTACCGCTGATGAATGTTTCATTCAGCTCATGGAGCTGCTTCAGAGTGGCAACTAATTTAGCTTGATCGATAGGCTGCTTTAACGTTGTAAAGGATACTTCACCCATTGCGGATTCAATTTTTTGATAAGCCGCCAATGATTTTACCTTAATGCCTTCCTCATAGGTAAGCCAATCCGTTTGAAAGGATTCAAACAACTTGGAAGCCTCGTCCAGCTTTCCATTCTCAGCCGCTTGTATCGCTTGCCCAATAACTGCATCCGCCTTCTTTAAATCATCCTCTGCCGCCGCTCCCGCCGCTAAGGGGAGCGAAAACAGCATCAGCAGCGCAATCCATCCAATAATTAGAACTTTTTTCATACATCACCAATCCCTATGTAGACTGAAATCATCGTTATTTAGAATCAATATTGATAATCATTATCACTGACCACTCTGTCTATTTTACTCAGATGCGCCAATCTGTCAATTCTTTTTATAGAAATAAAAAAAGCCATTCAACGATTGGAGTTGAACAGCTTCAGGATTCATTTCATTTTCAAATCTTCCGGACGAATGGACATGAGTTCCAGTTTAGAAGGTGGATTTACATATTGGCTTAGCAGCCTAACAGCTTGATGACGCATCGATTTCTCGAGAATGTTGCGAACGTATCTCGCATTGCTGAATGCCCGCCAAGTTGCTGCCTTTTCCTCCATCAGATGCTGCTTCAATCTGGCAATCGTCTGCGGAAGCAGCACGTATTCCCTATCCTTAGCCATAAGTTCCGTAATTTGAATGAGCTGCTCGATAGGATAATCTTCAAAATCCACCTGAATAGGAAACCGGGAGGGCAGTCCGGGATTGGTGGACAAGAACTGTTCCATCTCCTCGCTATAGCCTGCAAGGATCAAAATAAAATCGTTCTTCTTATCCTCCATGCCTTTCACCAGCGCGTCGATCGACTCCTTGCCGAAATCCTTATCTCCGCCCCGTGCCAAGCTGTATGCCTCATCGATAAAGAGAATGCCGCCCATGGCCTTCTTCATCAGTTCTCGCGTCTTCAGCGCGGTATGCCCGATATACTCGCCTACGAGATCTGCACGTTCCACTTCTATAAAGTGTCCTTTGCTTAGCACGCCCATGGCATGAAACATGCGTCCCATTAAACGGGCTACTGTTGTTTTGCCAGTGCCAGGGCTTCCTTTGAAAATCATATGGTACACATGCGCGTTGCTAAGCAGCCCCGCCTCCGTGCGGAATTGAGAAATTTGCAGCAGGGCGTAAATTTCGTGCACCAGTTCTTTGACATTATCGAGACCTATCATTTGGTTCAACTCTTTAAAAATGTCAGATAACGGACCATCCTGCGGTGTCCGCTTTCCTGCCAATTGTGGCTCGCTATCAGCCATAGTCGAGGCGCCCAGCTCCGGTTGCCGCAACACTATGTTGATTTGTCTCGATGGCAGGCTTCGACCACTCATGAGGATCACCTCGTTTACTTGTTGGTTGTTATCACTCCATCCTACGCGGTTTACGTAAAATTTAGACCGACCTTCAAGAGGTAGAGACGACTTCCGGATTGCGAACCTTTACTCGGTATACATCATTGCCTGCAGCGGCATCTCGTGTCGATTTATGCGTTTACCCGGGAAATCGTTTACATTCATTGATGTCAAAATCCAAACGCATCTTCTTCCTGGAAATGCGAGGTATCGCCGTGAAGCACAATGCGCGGATTGCCTGCATTCCACTCCACAAGACTTAAGCAGGTTGGATGAAAATAAGGAGGGTTCCAAAGCTGAGCTAATGCTCTTTGCTCAAAATGAGCCATAATCACCTTCAGTGTAACCGTATGAGATACGAGAGCTATCGTCTTTCCCCTATGGTCATCCAACAGCCGCTGCAGCTCAGGCAGCACTCGCGCCTGCAAGTCCGCATAAGATTCGCCAATTTGAGGCTTATATAAGTGAGGATGGTTCCAAAAGGCATGAAACCTTTCCGCTTCTTCCTGTTTAATCTCCTCAGCAATCCGGCCTTCCCATGCTCCCAAATTCATTTCCCGCCAATGGTCGGACGGCTGGATAACCAGCTCACGCCGGCCTTTCACAATATGAGCCGTTTCCAGCGCCCGACCGCTGCTGCTGGCACAAATTACATCGAAAGGGACGGCACCCAACGAGTCGGCAAGCCATACAGCCTGCATTCTGCCTAATGGCGATAGCGGAGAGTCAGCATGCCCCTGCATCCTGTGCTCCACATTCCACTCGGTTTCCCCATGCCTGATCAGGTACAGTTTCGTCATACGTTATCCTCCCCCAACAAGCCTCAAGTTAACATCAGCAATGCTATCAACGCATCTACATCAAGCGCTCCGAAATACTTACGCAATTCGATGTCTGATAAACGCTCGCGAATTGCCTTCTCTTCATATCTCGCACCGCGAACCACATCTTCAAGTTCCGATACGTCATGCGCGCCAAAAAAGTCGCCATAAATCTTTAAATTCTTTATATGTCCTTCTTCGATATCCAGACGCACGTCCAAAGAGCCTACGCCTTCAAAGCGCTTGGAGTTCTGAACGGTGCTCTTCGGTGATTTGCCATAGTTCCAGTCCCAGTTCTGATACCTTTCCTTGGACAGCGCTTGAATGCGGCTCCAATCCTCCGCAGTCAGCTTATACTGAGGAACACGATCTTCCTCCGTGTCAAAGATGGACTCAAGCAGCTTCTTGCGGAAAGCTTCAATCGTAATCGGCTCATCAAGGAATTCAGCAATGTTCGCAACCCGGCTGCGGATCGATTTAATACCTTTTGACTGAATCTTATCGGGGTTAACTTTCAGCGCTGAGACGACGCTCTCAATCTCCGAATCAAACAGCAGCGTTCCGTGGGAGAACATTCTCCCTTTCGTAGCAAACTGCGCATTTCCGGAAATTTTGCGTTCGCCGACTTGAATATCATTTCGACCGGATAAAGCTGCTTCAACGCCAAGCTTGCGCAGCGCAGCCACGACAGGCTCCGTAAACTTTTGGAAATTATGAAAAGAGTTGCCGTCATCTTTGGTAATGAAACTGAAATTCAGGTTGCCCAGATCGTGATACACGGCTCCGCCTCCCGATAGCCGGCGCACAACGTGCAAGCCCTGTTCCTTCACATACTCCGGATTGATTTCTTCGACTGTGTTCTGGTTCTTGCCGATAATAATCGACGGCTCATTGATATAAAAGAGCAGGTAACTTTCGTTAGCTGGCAGCTGCCTTAAGGCGTATTCTTCAATGGCCAGATTAATTCTAGGATCTGTTATCCCTTCGTTATGTATAAATAGCATCGTATTATTCTCCTTTAGAGGTTAATAGCTCAATGGACATGGTTCGATGTAAGGTACTCATGCCTAAAGATTCGTAAAAGGCGATTGCACGTTCATTGAACTCCCATACGTTCAGCTCCAAGGAGGAAGCACCGCGTTCTTGTGCCCATTGCAGCGAAGCTGTATACAGCTTTGTACCAACTCCCTGACTCCTACTCATTGGCGCAACTGCCAGCTCGTTCAAATGCGCATAGGTGCGCGGAACAAGCGCATCATAAGGGGCGCTTTTTTTCAGTTCCAGCATGGAAACACCAACAATGCCTATTTCGCACTCGGCAACGAGAATGACTTTGTTAACTGCATCCGAGAAGCTGCGATACCAGCCCATCGCGACGACACGATCCAGTTCGGCAAATATCGTCGGCAGCGCCTCCGCATGTTCGACTTGTCCGACTCGGACAATGGCATTCACGGCCTCGTAATCTTGAGCCTGCGCGATTCTGATCGTATAATTCAAGGCAAGGTAGCCTTCCTTTCATCTCAACAAATGTTAGCTTCTTCCTAGCTTACCGCAAATAAGGCGATTTTTCCACTTTGTCATATTGTATTTTTATGCATAATTATGTATATTTATTTGTATTATTCCCATGACAGGAGGACTTATTTGAGATGAAAGCAACTCATGAACACTTTATCTACTTAGATGCCATTGCTGCGAATACGTGGCCGGCAGAAGCAACTGGCACCTTCGAACACTGGCAGCTCCGTTCTTCGAAAGGCATCACCAAACGGGCAAACAGCGTCCTAGCTATAGGCGATTACCCTAAATCCCCTGACTGGTTGCATCAGATCGAAGCGCACTATCAAGCGCTCGGCTTGCCGGCTCTCTATCATGTAAGCGGCGCATCGCCTGAAGGTCTCGATGCCATTCTTGAAGCTGAGGGCTATGCTATTGAATTTCCCTGCTTCCTCATGACGGCAGATTGCGAAGAAGTCAAACAAAGGGCTTCGCAAGCCATGGCAAGCAAGAATCCGGAAGCAGTTGACATTGTTTGGGCCAACCATGCGGATACGGCTTGGCTGGACGCGTTTATGCAATTGGAGCAGTTCCCTCCTTTGCGGAGAACATTTTATGCCGATTTGCTAGAACGGATGCCAACGCCAAAAGGGTTCCTTAAGTTGGTATACGAGAATCAGACGGTTGCGCTCGGAACCGCCATTGTTGAGGATAGCTTGGCGGGCTTTGTAAATGTTGTAGTCAATGAAGCCTATAGAGGCCGTGGATTTGGCTATGCGCTGCTGCATGCGATGACGGCTTGGAGCATAGAAAATGGCGCCTCTTCGCAATATTTGCAGGTTGTGGCCGATAACAGACCGGCAGTCTCTCTATATAGCAACCTCGGTTACAACAAGCTTTACAGGTATCACTATCGTACGAAGTATGATTTGTAGGAACTTGCCTCATCCTAACAGTGAAATCTGTAAGGATGAAAGGAGTTTTATCCATGGCGACAGCTACACAAACAAAACCGACTTTTCCTCCCCAGCACCAGAATCAGCAGCCTGGTCTCGAGAGTCAGATGAATCCGCTGCCTGCGTCCGAGGATGCGCAGTATAAGGCTGCAGGGAAGCTGAAGGATAAAGTCGCCTTGATTACGGGCGGCGACAGCGGTATAGGCAAGGCGGTTGCCATCGCTTATGCCAAAGAAGGAGCGGACGTCGTTCTGGTGTACTTAAACGAGCATGGCGATGCCGAAGAAACGCACCGTCAGGTTGAAAAGGCGGGCCGTAAATGCCTTCATGTTGCCGGCGATATCGGAGATGAAAATTTCTGCAAAGAGATCATCGATCAAGCCGTCAAGACGTTCGGCAAGCTCGATATTCTGGTTAATAATGCGGCAGAACAGCATCCCCAGGCCAGCATTGAACTTATTACAGCCGAACAACTGGAGCGAACGTTCCGCACCAATCTGTTCTCTTTGTTCTATTTGACGAAAGCGGCGCTGCCTCATCTGAAGCCCGGCAGCGCAATCATCAACACCGCTTCCATAACCGCTTATCACGGGCATGAGCAGCTCATTGATTATTCCTCCACCAAGGGGGCGATTGTTTCTTTCACACGTTCATTATCGTTGCAGTTAAATCCGCGCGGCATCCGAGTAAACGGCGTAGCGCCTGGTCCGATTTGGACACCGCTCATCCCTTCCACGTTTACAGCCAATGAGGTCGCTGTTTTCGGCTCCGATACGCCGATGAAGCGGGCTGGGCAGCCGAAAGAGCTGGCTCCAAGTTAAGTGTTTCTCGCGAGCGAGGATTCGTCGTACATGTCGGGCCAGATTATTCACGTGAACGGAGGAACGATCGTAAACGGTTAGTTCGGCTCCATCCTTATTGTTCACTATATGAAATACCTGAGGCTGTGCCTCAGGTATTTGTCTAAACCCATACATCCAGCCATGGGGAAGGAAGTATGAATTGGGTATGGGATTCCAACCGCTGTTAAAGTCGCGTTCCTTGCATGGACAAAGAGGGTGCCAACACGACTTTAAAGGCGGACGCCATCGCTTTTCCACCCCCTACCAATTCCCTTTTCGTATTTTCAGGTTAACCGGAAATGTCTGGTTGGCTTTTCTGTTCTACTTTGTGCTGCCTTCTACTCTTTTAACTAACCGATCCTCGATTCGGTATTCCTATCGATGAACACCCCTATAAGATTCCGAGTACATTACGCCTTCCCAACACGCGCGAATCCCGGGCGCGCGTTTCTCCTCAAGCTTCGCATGAAAACGGAAGAGGTACTTCCGGACCGCCAATTCCTTATTCACGGCGATATCGGCGGAACTACGATGCCTTATTCCACGGTAACGTCTCTTTTCTCCCCCTGAAGCGGAACTAGGGTGCGTTAAATGAGCGAAAATGTACCCAACACCAACCCAAAACCCAACATTTCCTGCTCGTAACGCACGGTAGTTCCGCGAAAAGTCCCTACAACTCAAAATACCGCCTCATAACGCCTCTACGTTCCGCTCACTCGTACAAAAGACGATCTATCGAAGATCAAGGCGGCATGGGGTGCTACAAACCGCTGTGGCAAAACAGCTAGGGCACTTCTGTATCTTCTACGTCCATCCTGTCAAATGCGCGTACCACACGATGCGTGCGGAATCTCTCCGCTCTGCGAGCTCGTCACACACACACAAACCTAACGACATATGCTTTCTGTTAGAATAGGTATCCCTTACGCTTTAGCTCTGCAAGGATCTAACTATTCCATTGAAAAAGGCTCTACCCTTCATGGATCTATAATCCGTTTCAGGTACAGCCTTTTTTCTTTTTATTGTCCGGCTTTCAGCCACAACTTCGTCCACTCCCATTTCGTGTAAGCGAGTGTTTCACGCGCTTCATGATAAGGCATGAACAGCACTTCCGATTTGGTGGAAGAAACGAGAGGCTGTTTCAACCCAATTGTTTCTGCAATATCAAGCGAGCGTGAGCCATGGTATTGATGGGTTACAATGATCGAACTGACAAGCCCTTGCTCATCCATAATTTGCTTGCTAAACAGCAAATTTTCGTAAGTACTCGTTGCTTTAGGCTCGAGGAGGATGAGGTTTTGCGGGATGCCCTTTTTCACCAAATAATTTCGCATTCCTTCCGCTTCTGTCAGCTTAGAACCGTTATGATCCAAACCTCCGGAAACGATCACATGCGGAAACTTCCCTTGGTTATACAGACTGACAGCCAAATCAAGCCGCTCCTGCAGCCCGCCGCTTGGCAGGTCTTTACGCAGTGATGCGCCAAGCACAATACCGACATCGACTTGACCCGGAAGTGCTTGCTGAGGTGCCCGTTGAACCTTCCACTGAATGTAGACAATCCAGCCTGCTAAAAGCAGAATAGCGATCAACAGACAATGGATAAAACGGCGCAGCACGTTCATGAACAGGGAAACTTTACCGGAGCGGCGCTTTCCCTTGAGTTGGCGATGCGTAAGACGTTGATTTCGATGTTGCTGCGTTTTCGTGATCATTTTCTACTGTATCCCTCTCCAGAAATGTGCCCACCTGATCAAATAATGCAGCGGCATCTTCACTGTGGCAAATGAGATGCTTCGACTTCGGACACCAGTACAACTCACGATGACCATTCAGCTTGCTGTAGATGTATCGCGCGCTTTGCGGATGGATGACTTGGTCTCTCTCAGCTTGAGCAACAAACGTAGGCACTGTCACCCTGCTTATTTCCGGCTTCAAATGCCTAACCAATCGCGTGAACTGCCAGGTGGCCCGCAGCGGTGTTGATTTTGCTTTTTTCAAATAATCTTGATCCTGGTGTCTCCAGTCCTCCCGGATCACATTCAGCAGGCGCGAGGGACTGATGTAGATGACCGCTGTATTTAACAGCACTAATCGTCGCACCGGATAACGAACAGCTAGGTAAGCCGCGAGCAGTCCGCCCATTGAAAAGCCGACCAAATCAAAGGAACCATATTGATTCGTCATCCGCTGAGCATGCTGCTCAGCAGACTGCACCCAATCCTCCCAGCGGGAAGCTTTCAATTCTTCCGCATCTTCTCCATGCCAAGGAAGTTTGGGCACATCGCATAGCTGCCCTCGTTCTAACAAATATTGCGCCAGTGGCTCCACCTCGAAGGGACCTCCGGTGAACCCGTGGAACAATAAACAAGGCTGTTTCATACAGGTCTCCTTCCCATTCGGTCTGCCAAAGGCATAACGTGCAGATCTTCTACTTTTCTTTAATGGCAATGGAATTAATCGTTACTTTTTCTTTTGGCATGCTTGGCGACGAATCGCCGCCATTAGGGTTCATTTGAACAGGCGTATCCGCGATCTTCGTTATTGTAGCCATACCCTCGTCTGTAACCTTACCGAAAATAGAGTAATTCGGATGTGAGTTTAAAGCAGCCGCGCAATCCGCACCCGAGCAAATAAAAAACTGACTTCCGTTCGTATTCTTGCCGGAGTTCGCCATAGCAACAATGCCAGGCTCATACTTATGGGTAGTTTTGAGTTCATCTTCAAATTTGTAACCCGGGCCTCCCATTCCCGTACCAAGCGGGTCTCCCGTTTGAATCATGAACGTTTTGATAATACGGTGAAACGTCACATTGTCGTAAAAGCCCTCTTTGGAAAGAAAAACAAAGTTGTTAACCGTCTTAGGCGCTTCCTTCGCGAAAAGGTCAATAGTAAACGCCCCTTTGGATGTTGTCACTTCTGCTTGATACGATTTGTTCGGATCAATCGTCATGTCCGGTGCTTTGCTCCATTGCTTCGGGGTATTTGGAGATGCTGTTGCAGCCGGAGATACTGATGCGGCAGCGCCGTTTTTCGGAGAAGATGTGCCTCCGGTTGTTTCGGCTGTTTTATTGCCGCAAGCAGATACGAGCAAGGTTAATCCGAGCAAGGCAAGGGGAAGCAATTTCTTCGTATTCTCATTCATTTGACTGTATCCTCCATGATAAATGATCTTATTTTTTTATTGTTGGACGTTCGGCGCGGTTACTTTCACGCTTTCTTGATTTTTATCCGTCTTCGTCTTATCCGCTGGCGCTTCTTCTGCTTTATTGACAGGCGTCGCACTAGGGGTTGGACTCGGATTTGCGCTTGCCCCTGAGTTCCCTTTACCGTCATTCGCCGTCCCGCCATTCGAAGGTGAAGGCGTCGGCTTCGCGCCAGGCGATGGAGAAGGAGACGGCGATTGATGATCCTTGCCAGTACCTGGGGACGGAGATGGCAGAGGTGATCCGGACGGTGAAGGAGATGGACTCGGTACCGTTTCATTCTTAGGCACTTCAACATTAATCACATTGGAATTCGCACCGTCCGTATTCGTGTCCAAGCTAATCGGCGTAATGTAATACTGGTAGGTTTCTCCGCTAGTTACAGTTATATCATTCACCTCGGCGTTAGGCACTTGGATGATCAGCTTGGCCTCAGTTTCCTTTGAGCTTTTGCGGAACAGTTTATAGGCAACTTTATCGCCAAGAGAAGTCCATGTCAATTTAACCATCTTTGACTCCGGCACATACACGGCTGCTAAATCCGCTATTCCACTAGGAGGTTCAGTCAAATCAGCCACATTATCCGGCTTCACAAAATTCGTAACCGGCTTCCCTTCAAGCGACTTTGACATCACTACATTGAAAATAGCCGAAGGGCTGCCGCTGCCAATTGTTACATAGTGTTTGGCGTCGACTTTGTCAAAGCCTTCCCAGACAGCGGCTGTCCATTCTGGCGTATAACCGACGAACCAAACATCACGGTCATATTTTTCAAGGCCTTTCAAATCCAGACCGGTCGTTCCCGTTTTACCGGCTACAGGCCGACTTAACTTCGCCTTCGTCCCTGTTCCGCCAGTTTCCACAACGCCCTGAAGCAGCAATGTCATATAATAGGCCGTTTTCGCTTGAATGGCTTGCTTCTTCTCAGGTTTGTACGTCTGAATATCTTTCCCTTGCGCATCCGTAATTCGCAAGATTGCATGAGGTTTATTGAGTACCCCTTGATTGGCAAAAGCCGTGTATGCGGATGCCATTTCAAGTGGAGACACTCCGTCAGTAAGACCGCCTAATGCAATAGCGAGATTTTGATCCTTTTGTTTATTCAATTGAATGCCGAGCTTAGCTGCGAAATCCAATCCCGCTTTCGCTCCCATTTGATCCAGTAACCAGACAGGCGCAAGATTGTAGGATTTCTTAACCGCTTCAAACATCGTCACTTGACCATGTGTCGTCCTGTCATAGTTACGTGGCGAGTACGTTCCATTGCCAAATGTAGTCTGATCATCATTCATCATCGAATAAGGCGTATATTTACCGCTCTCTAACGCTGGGCCATATGACGCAATCGGCTTAAATGAAGACCCGGGCTGCCTTTTGGAATAGACGCGGCTAAAGCCTTTAGGCTGGTAGTCCCGTCCGCCGATCATCGCAAGCAAACCGCCGGTCTTATTGTCGATAATTACCATCGAGCTTTGAATCTTTTGACCATCGGATGCATTATTTTGGAACAAACTGGCATTCGTGTAGGTTTGCTCCATCGTTTTTTGCGCTTTCGGATTCATTGTCGTGTAGATGCGATATCCTTTGGTGAGCAGCTCATCCTCATCGATGCCATATACATCCTCAGCTTCGTTCGTGACATAATCTACATAAGACGCGTAGTCTGTGCTGCCTTGGTTAGCGCTAGACGGCGCTACGTAATCAACGGCCGCTGCTTCTGCACGCTCAGCTTCCGTAATGTACCCCTGATCCGTCATCAGCCGAAGAACGACACCCCGTCGTTCTTTGGACAGATCCGGATTTTTGAGCGGCGAATACTTCGAAGGTGCTTTGGGTAATGCTGCCAGTGTCGCCATCTCCCACAATTTTAAACTGTTGAGATCCGATTTGCCAAAGTACACCTTCGCAGCCGCTTTAATCCCATAAGCATTGCTGCCGAAAAAAATGCGATTTAAATATTTTTCCAGAATTTCGTCCTTGCCATACCTGCTGTCTAACGCAAAAGCAATCGACATCTCCGTACCTTTACGGAACGCCGTCTTCTCCGAGCTTAGAAATACGTTCTTCGCTAACTGCTGGGTTATTGTGCTGCCTCCCTCAACTGCGCTCATATGCATCACGTCTTTCACCAGCGCACGGCCAATCGCCCAGAAATCGACACCCGAGTGCTCATTAAAACGGCGATCCTCAGTGGCAATAAACGCTTGCTGCAGCCGATCGGGCACATCCTTTATCTTCACACTCTCACGGTTCTCGCCTTTATAAATCTTGGCAACCTCGACATCCACAAGCTTCTTGTCCTTGCCTTCATCCTGCCCATAAATAAGCGTTGATTCATTTGTCGAATTAATCTTATCCAGGTTTTGCGTTAAAATCTTCTGCCCATTAATAATAACGACAATATAAATGCCCATTGCACAAATAATCGCCAAAATACCGGCTATAATTGTGCCCGTAATGACTTTGCGAAAGTTAATGCGCTTCTTCTTCGGACCTTTATTACTGCCCTGCGGCTTTGTACTCGTTGGTTTCGCCATATTCACCGACTCCCTTCCTGTACATTCTCTATATCTTACCAACAAAAGAACAACCTCATAAGTAAGGTTGCTCCCAATCGTTTCTATTCGGTTAGACGGTCTCGCAAATTAAAAAGTTGCAAAACATCCAGTCTACGGATTATTCCGATGCCTCAGCAGCAGCCATTAAGGAAACAGCGCGCTGCGGTGTAAACGTGGAAATTGCATGTTTATACACCATTTGTTGACGGCCCTCACTATCAATAATGATGGTGAAGTTGTCGAAAGCACGAATAAGTCCTCTGATTTGAAACCCATTAGTCAAGTATACAGTTACAGGAATGCTTTCTTTTCGAAGCTGGTTAAGGAAATTGTCTTGGATATTAATGGATTTATTCATCAGTAGATCCCCCTTAATGGAATGAAACGTTGGCTATGGATCGATCAACGCTCGGCGCTATTTTCAATGTTCATTGTTGTTGATTATATTCAATTTTATGTACAAACTTTCCTGCTATTATATCACTAATCATTTGGAAATGGGCAGAAAAATTTGTTGAATCCGTCACATCCATCCATTGAATATCCTTCATATGACGGAACCAAGATAGCTGGCGTTTCGCGAATCTGCGGGTATCGCGCTTCAGCAGAATGACTGCTTCTTCAAGCGTGAGCTCGCCCTCCAAATAGCTGAGGATCTCTTTGTAACCCAGCGCCTGCATCGAGATCGCCTGCTTGGGGCAGCCCGCGTCCAGAATCGTCTGAACCTCTTCGACGAGTCCCTCTGCCATCATCGCATCAATGCGTTCCTCGATTCGCTTGTACAAGAGCGCCCGATCCATCGTAAGTCCAACGATACATAGTTCGTATGGCGACTCCTTTTTCTGGACTGCCAAATGCTCCGACATCGTCTGACCGGACACATGGGCAATCTCAAGTGCACGAATCACGCGCCTGCGATCGTTCGCATGGAGCCGGTCCGCACTTTCCGGATCGATGATGCGCAGTTTTTGATGCAGCGCTTCGTCACCATGCAAGCTGGCGAACGCTTCCTGCTCATGGCGGAACGCTTCGTCCATACTGACGTCTGTGAACTGATAATTGTAGCACACGGATTCAATATATAGACCCGTTCCCCCCACAATAAAAGGAAGCTTCCCTCGTGCATGGATATCCGCTATCAAGTTCTTCACACGTTCCTGGAACTCTGCGGCTGAAAAAGGGTAAGACGGATCGTGAATGTCGATCAAATGATGCGGGACGAGCTTCTGCTCTGCTTCGCTAGCCTTGGCCGTACCGATGTCCATGCCCCGATACACCTGCATGGAATCGCCGGAAATGATCTCACACCCAAACTTTTGGGCAATTTCCAAGCTTAATTTTGTTTTACCTACTGCAGTAGGACCGAGAAGCACGAGTAATTTCGGCTTGGCGAGTGGGGCTAACACAATCGAATCACTCCATAGGTTGTTTTCGTTGTTGAACGTAAGATGGAATCAAATCCTAGCCGATTAAATTCCTTGCTGTCCCTATGCTCCTTAAGCACGATAGACTTGCGCGCAACACGTCTTGCCTCTGTGACGGCTGCCATGCTCACAGCTTCTCCATTTGCTTGTTGCCGGAGCGGTGAAATGGCTTGAGATTCCTCAATTGGACTTCGAAACATCGGATCGAAGTAGACGATATCCACACTTTGCGATTGCAACTGCTGCAAGTAAAGGAGGTGATCTGTCTTCTTAAGCTCAATTCGTCTCATCGCCGCATTGAGATCGGCGACTTCCGACTCGTAGACAGCAAGGCCTTCATGGACAAGCATTGCCGGGATCGTTTCACTTTCCAGTGCAGTTACACGTCCCGCTGCACCTACAGCGAAAGCGAACACAATAGCATCCGACGCCAGGCCTGCCGTGCAATCGATGACGGTATCGCCATGGGCGGCACCAGACGCCTCGAGCAGCAGATCAGTTTCGCCTTTGAGCAAACGCTTAATGCGCACAAGTGCCATACTCGGATGGAAAAAATGCGCAGGCGCGTCTCCTTCATAGTACCTGATCTCTTCCTTCGTCACAAGCAGAAGCGAATCATCTTTATAAGATTTCCTTATTTGTTCTAAAGAAGTTTTACGTCTTGGAACCAGTCGGCCCCCATACGCAGCGGCCAACCGGCTGGCTTTCTCCAGCAATTCCTTCGACGGAGCATAAGAAGTTGTCACTAACACTGATTTACATCACTCGCTTAAACATTTTTTCTAACTCATAGGTCGTAAAGCTAACTACAATAGGGCGGCCGTGCGGACATGTGTACGGATTACGACACCCGGCAAGGCGGTCGATCAATGTCTCCATTTCCATCACGCTTAACCCTTGGTTGGCCTTGATTGAAGCTTTGCACGAGCACATGATCGCAGCTTTTTCCCGAAGCTTGGCAATATCTACCGCTTTTTTCTCGGTGAGCACCCATTCGCACATTTCTTCTACAATGTCCTTTTCTTCACCGCCTGGAAACCAGTGCGGGTGGGCGCGGACGAGGAACGTATTCCCGCCGAAAGCCTCCATGAAGACACCCGCGCTTTCAAAAAGAGAAAGCTTATCCGCAATGACAGCAGCCTCCGCTGGCGTAAACTCGAGCGTTATCGGCACAAGAAGCTCTTGGCTTGCCTCAGCAGGATTGCCAAATCGCTCATAATAATACTCATAATTGATCCGTTCATGGGCGGCATGCTGATCAATCAGGTAAAGACCGTCCTCATTCTGGGCAACCAAATACGTGCCGTGCATCTGGCCGATAGGATCCAATCTCGGAAAAGACGGCAGCTTCGGCGCATCGCCAACCTCCACCTGGGGAAGCAACTCCATGAACGCTTCGTTGGCCTTGCGCTGCTGCTGCATGGATAGAGGACGTGAACCGCCGGATGTGTAGGCATTCGTCTGCGATGCCGACCCCGCCCTTGCGGATGGAGAGGTTTGTGAACTGCGCGGATTCTCCGTATAAGGAGATCGATACGATGGCTCCACGGTGCCTGACGCAGTATTTAAAGTTGTACGGTACGGCGGTACGGCTTCTTTCACTTGCGCGTTGTTGAAGCTGTCCGCTCTATGTACTTCAGCCGATAAGACAGCAGCATCCGTGAATGCTGGAGCTGAAGCTGGCGTACCTTGAGAAGCATTTATCTCTGATCCGCTTTGCTGAGCAATCGGACCTGATTCAACAGAACGGGTCAACTCCAATTGCTCCTGAATGTATGCGCCTTTGGGAGCAGCCGGCTTCGCACCTTGCGGGATCAGCACCTGCTTGCCGAGCATTTTCTTCACTTCATCTTCAATCAGGGCTGTCAGTTCCGCTTCTTTACTGAAGCGAACCTCAAGCTTTGCGGGATGCACATTCACATCGACCAGAGAAGGATCCATCACAATGTGGAGCACAGCGACTGGAAAACGATTGATTGGCAGCAGCGTATGATACCCCTGCAGGAGCGCTTGATTGAGCGCAAAATTGCGCACATAGCGGCCATTCACAATCGTCGAGATGCCTCCACGGTTCGCACGCGTCATTTCCGGCTTCGCAATGAAGCCTGTCATCGTATAATCCAAGCTTTCCACTTGAACAGGAAGCATTTGTTTCCCCACAGCAGTTCCATAGATGCCGGCAATAACCTGAAGCAAATCTCCGTTGCCCAGCGTTTGCAGCAGGAGGTTGCCATTATGCTTGAGCGAGAAAGCGATGCCCGGATGGGCAAGCGCCAGTCTATAGATATAATCAGAGATGTGGCCAAGCTCAGTCTGGATTGTTTTCATATATTTAAGACGTGCCGGCGTATTGTAGAAAAGCTCCTTCACCGTTACTTCCGTCCCGCGTGATGCAGCCGTTTCCTCAACAGCGCGAATGGTGCCGCCCTCAATGCTGATCTTGCGGCCAAGACCGTCGCTTGTCGAGCTTGTGACACAATCCAAGCGGGATACGGACGCGATACTCGGCAATGCCTCACCGCGAAAGCCCAGCGTGCGAATGGCGAATAAATCCTTGCTCGTCGCAATCTTGCTGGTGGCATGCCGCTGAAAGGCTAGCTCACAATCTTCCAAAGCCATGCCAGAGCCGTTGTCCGCCGCACGGATGAGCTGCAAGCCGCCCTCTTCAATCGTCACATCAATCCGGGTGCTGCCGGCATCCACCGAATTCTCGACCAGTTCTTTCACTACAGAGGACGGACGCTCTACCACTTCACCGGCAGCTATTTGGTTGGCGATATGCTCGCTTAAGAGCTGAATTTTGCCCATAGTACTTAATTCCCCTTTGCAGCGCGAATGGAAACCGTTTCTCCTTGATCATTTACTTTCACCTGAGGAAAATAATCATCAAACACGTCAACATTGACATAGCTGGTTCCGTTATCAATGATCAGCTTATCCGCTTCCACCGAAATGGCATGCGTTCCTTTTGCATCGGAAATATCGACGGTTCGGTTCACCTCATTCCATGTAATCGTTGCGCCAGCAAGAGCAGCTAAAGCGCGCGTGTTGGCAAACAAGTGACCGTCTTGGCGGAAGTTCCCCAGTAAACTGCCCATTTCAACGCCGTTATACGTAATTTTATGTTTCGAGATCTCGACTTGGATATCTGAAATTCCTGAGAGATGCAACGCTGAAATCAATTGAGCGGCAGCGCCGTCTACTTTTACATCAGGTGTAATACCAACTTTATTCACTTTTCGTTTGAGCGGTGTTAAATATTCCTCGACCGTCACTTTAAGCGCGCTGCCAGAATCCAATTGGTACAACTGCTGGACACTGCCTTTACCGTAAGTTTGCATGCCGATCACTTTGCCCACTTTGTAATCCTGAAGAGCTCCGGACAAGACTTCCGAGGCGCTTGCACTGTTCTCATTAGCCAAAATATAGACGGGTACGTTTAATGCTGAACCGCCTGTAAACGACACCGGATCGTCTTCGCCATTGCGGTCTTTGGTATGAATAAGTACGCCTTCCTTCACAAAATGCTTCGCAATGTTCTCAGCCGTATCGACGAGACCACCCGGATTATTGCGCACATCTAGAATTAAGGTTTTGAGCCCCTTCGCTTGCAGCGCCTTCAACTGCTGATCAAAATCTTCATCCGCATCGCTGGAAAAATCAGTGATTTGGATATAGCCCACGCCATCGCTAAAGCTCTTGCTGTATACTTCAGGCACATTTACGGCTTTACGAGTCAGTTCCAAGGTCAATTCTTTATCGCCGCGTTGTACGGTTACTTTCGTTTTCGTGCCGGCAACCCCGACAATTTTGCTTCTTGCCGATTCAGTAGACTCCTTATCTATCGCAACTCCGTCTACGGCAACAACATAATCATCCCGTTGTAAACCAGCGGTCTCGGCAGCAGATCCTGCAAATACTTCAGAAATGTACACGCCTTTCTCGTCCAATCCGATGCGTGCGCCCATGCCAACATAATTATTTTCCAAAGAACTGTTAAATTGACCGTATTCTTCTTTGCTGAAAAACACTGTATACGGGTCTTTGAGTCCTTCCACCATTTGCTTAATGCTTTGGCCAGCCAAAGCTTCTTCTGTCACACCGCTAACATGCAGCTTACCGATGACTTCTCTGACTTGCTGCGTTTGCAAATCTTCTTGCGCCGCCACCCCGCTGACCGGAAAAATGGCCATAAGTGTGGTTGCAAGCGCCAGCGTAACCTTCATTGCTTTCATTCCCGGTTGTTGTTTCATGCTCGTCTCTCCCATGTTTTGGTTTTGATGTCTAAGACAAATGTTCTTCCCCGAACAAAATCTGACGCATATTACTGCAGCTTTTGTTTCCATTCGTATACTAAGTTCAACGCTTGTAGCGGCGTCATATTAATCAAATCAATCCCCTTCAGTTGGTCGAGCACCAACTGAGACTTGCCGTCCAGCTTCTTCTTGACGGCAGGACTGTTCGCGCTGTCTTCCTCGAAGAGGGACAGCTGTTGGACCGCAGCTGCCGGCTTCTCAGCGATAGCAGCTGGCGCATGGTGCGGCTCGCTTGGCGCAAGCCGCTCTGTGGAAACGGCGGTCTGCGCACCCCCCGCAGCCCGCTCTTCAAACCCGTTCAGCAGCTGGTAGGAGCGCTGAATGATCGTTTCGGGCAGCCCGGCGATTTCGGCACAATAAATGCCATAACTCGTACTTGCTGCACCGCGGATCAACTTGCGAAGGAAAGTAACCTGCCTGCCGCTCTCTTTAACCGCCATACAGTGATTCCGCAAATGGGCGAGGCTTTCTTCCAGGTGAGCCAGCTCATGGAAATGCGTGGAAACTAGCGTCTTGCAGCCGATCCGATCATGCAGAAACTCGATAACCGCCTGCGCGATCGCCATGCCCTCGCCGGTTGAGGTGCCTCGGCCCAATTCATCGATGATGACCAGACTTTTGCTCGTCGCTTTCTCCGTCATCACTTGAATGTCCATCATCTCAACCATGAACGTACTTTGCCCGCCGATCAGGTCATCGGCCGCGCCGATCCGCGTAAAGATCCGATCGATAATCGGGATGCGGGCAGACCCGGCAGGAACAAAGCAGCCAATCTGCGCCATCAGGCAGATCACGGCTACTTGCCGCATATAGGTGCTTTTACCGGCCATATTGGGTCCGGTAATGAGCAGAATGCGGCC
This sequence comes from Paenibacillus tabacirhizosphaerae, assembly GCF_040812395.1. Taxonomy (GTDB): domain Bacteria; phylum Bacillota; class Bacilli; order Paenibacillales; family NBRC-103111; genus Paenibacillus_E. The sequence goes on from NZ_JBFNXH010000003.1 coordinate 216,216, forward strand.
CTGGTCTTGTGTCAGGCTCGTTTCATTGGCAATGAACGAACCGTCTTGAATGACCGCTTCCACGACGGGATGGCGGCCTTCTTCGATCTGGAGATCGAAGCCTTCGCCGATCTCCGGTTTGAGGTAGTGATGCGCCGCGCTGACGGCGGCCATCGACTGGTACACGTCAGCGGTCGCTATCACTTCGGCCAGCTTTTGAAGTCTGGAGATATGCCCGGATATCCGGTCGCGCAGCTCGGTAAACAGCTCGTACTCCAGGTCGACCATTTTATCCTGGGCTTCCAGAATGAGTGATTCCTTTTCTTTAAGCTCCGGTGTCACATAACGCTCTGCATTCGCAAGCGTCTGTTTTCGCTCATATCGGCCTTCCGGCAGCGACGCCATATTGGCTTTGGTCACCTCAATAAAGTAGCCAAAAATTTTGTTGTATCCGATTTTGAGCGATTTGATGCCCGTCGCTTCGCGCTCCTGGCGCTCCAGTTCGGCAATCCACTGCTTGCCGTTCTTGCTCGCCTCGCGGAGCTGATCGAGATAGGGCTGGTAGCCTTCCCGGATCATACCGCCGTCTCGAATCGAGACTGGAGGCTCGTCCTCGATGGCACTCGCAATCCATCCCCTCACATCTTCGCAGGCGTCCATCCCTTGAACAAGCTTACGAAGCGTCTCCGAGCCTGATGCTTCGCATACCTCTTGCAGGAGCGGTACCTGCTGCAAGGAATGTTTAAGCGCAAGCATGTCGCGGGCGTTGGCGTTTCCGTACGAAATCCGTGCCACTAACCGCTCAAGGTCATACACTTCTTTAAGCGCGCTCTTCACATCTTCGCGAACGATGAGCTGGTTATAAAGCAGATCCACGGCTTCTAATCGTTCCTGAATACGTGAAACGCTCATGAGCGGCTTCTCAATCCAGCGGCGCAGCATGCGCGCGCCCATTGCCGTCACCGTTTTGTCGAGCAGCCAGAGCAGCGACCCTTTTTTCGCGCGTTCTCGAACGGTTTCTACCAACTCCAAATTTCTGCGGGTAAAAGGGTCCATCGTCATATATTGATCAGGCTCATATACCCGGATATGCTTGACATGCGTAAGGGCTCTTTTTTGCGTTTCCTTCAAATAGGCTAGCAGCAGCGCGACTCCTTGCCTGCTTAAGATAGAAAGTACAGGCAGTGCCTCATCTTCAGTAAAATGTTCATCGAGCAGTCTCTCGTCCGCCAGCGACCATTCCGTCAGAACCGTATTCCGGCCCCAGGTTGCGCTCGTTTCACGAATCAATGGAAGCAACTTCCCGTCCGTAATAATTTCCGAAGGATTGTACACATTCAGTTCATCAATTACGAGTTCCCATGAATCAGGAATCAGTGTCGTGTACAGCTCGCCTGTAGAGATGTCACATGCCGTAAATGCGTATCCGCCCTCTTGGCTGACTAGCGAGACGATATAATTATTGCTGGTTTCACCCAGCAGCTTGCTGTCCATGACCGTACCCGGCGTCACAATTCGTACGATTTCGCGGCGGACAACGCCTTTCGCCTCAGATGGATCCTCGACTTGCTCGCAGATCGCAACTTTGTATCCTTTTTCAATTAAGCGGGACATATAATTCTCAGCGGAATGATGAGGAACGCCGCACATCGGGATCTTCTCGTCCGCTCCGCCTTCTCTGCCCGTTAATGTAATTTCCAACTCTCTTGATGCATGGATAGCATCCTCAAAAAACATTTCATAGAAATCGCCCAGACGGAAAAACAAAAATGCATCCGGGACCTGCGCCTTTACGGCCAAGTATTGCTGGATCATCGGCGTATATTGGGCCATAATGTCTTTCGTTCCTCCAACCAATCGTAAATTCATCTTAGAATCTATCAATCTATTATTTTCATATGTGCGCAAAAAAAGCTGCCAATGCCACTGCTTGGCATTCCATAGCTGATGTGAGGAACGAGGGGGCTGTTCGCCCCCAAGGGGCGGCATTAACGGCAGCAGGGGAAAGGCTGACCTTGGAGTGTAAGGGCGCTTTCGGGCCTTTCAGGCCGCCTTTCGCAACGGGTGAACGCTGTACGACCTTTTTGGGCGTTACAGCTTGACCAGCATCCGCTGCGCGCGGTTTCTTCGGACTGTAAGGGCGCTTTCGAGCCTTACGGGCTGCCTTTCGCGACGGGTGAATGCTGTAACGACCTTTTTGGGCGTTACAGCTAGACCAGCATCCGCTGCGCGCGGTTCCTTCGGCCTGTAAGGGCGCTTTCGGGCCTTTCAGGCCGCCTCTCGCGGCGGGTGAACGCTGTAACGACCTTTTCGGGCGTTACGGCTTGACCAGCATCCGCTGCGCGCGGCTTCTTCGGCCTGTAAGGGCGCTTTCGGGCCTTTCAGGCTGCCTTTCGCGACGGGTTAATGCTGTAACGACCTTTTTGGGCGTTACAGTTAAACCAGTAACCGCTGCGCGCGGTTCCTTCGGCCTGTAAGGGCGCTTTCGGGCCTTTCAGGCTGCCTTTCGCGGCGGGTGAACGCTGTAACGACCTTTTTAGGCGTTACAGTTAGACCAACAACCGCTTCGCGCGGTTCCTTCGGCCTGTAAGGGCGCTTTCGGGCCTTTCAGGCTCCCTCTCGCGGCGGGTGAACTCCGTAACGCCCGTTACGGGCGTTACAGCTAGACCAGCAACCGCTGCGCGCGGTTTCTTCGGCCTGTAAGGGCGCTTTCGAGCCTTACGGGCTGCCTTTCGCGACGGGTGAATGCTGTAACGACCTTTTTGGGCGTTACAGCTATACCAGCAACCGCTGCGCGCGGTTTCTTCGGCCTGTAAGGGCACTTTCGGGCCTTACAGGCTCCCTCTCGCGACGGTTGCTTCGGACTGTAAGGGCGCTCTCGGGACTTACAGGCTCCCTCTCGCGACGGGTGAACGCCGTAACGACCTTTTTGGGCGTTACAGCTTGACCAGCAACCGCTTCGCGCAGTTCCTTCGGCCTGTAAGGGCGCTTTCGGGCCTTTCAGGCCGCCTCTCGCAACGGGGGAACGCCGTAACGACCTTTTCGGGCGTTACAGCTTGACCAGCAACCGCTGCGCGCAGTTCCTTCGGCCTGTAAGGGCGCTTTCGGGCCTTTCAGGCTCCCTCTCGCGGCGGGTGAACTCCGTAACGACCTTTTTGGGCGTTACAGCTTGACCAGCAACCGCTGCACGCGGTTTCTTCGGTCTGTAAGGACGCTCTCGGGCCTTACGAGCCGCCCTTCACGACGTTTTCATCAGCCCCTACAACCTCTCAAGCGACCAGCCACTTCCGCCTACCCGCTCAGGCTCAAACCACTAAACATTTACAAGTATCGTATTCTCGCTATTATAACATGATTTGCTGCTCAATAGCTTCTTTGCGATGGTAGGGTGCAATTTTCCAAGCTTTGCGGATATCCGCCTGTTCATCCCACGGATCCATCGTTTCGATGCGGGCGCGAAGCCTCTCCAATATGGGCGCATTGACCTCGTAGGCCTTCAATTTAGCTAACTCTTGCCAGAGCTTCGCGACAGTCAGTTTCAGGCCTATTTTGTCGCCGCGATAGTAAGCGGCTTGGATGTCTGGCTCGCTTAAGGGCAACCAGGGCAGCAGCCTATAGTGATCTGCAATCAGGGACGCAAGCGCAAAAACACCGCGCGTAATTTCCGGCGACTGCATCCAGCTCGGGAGCGTCCGGTATTCGAAGCCGCCGTGCGACTTCCGGCGGAAGTCGCCGAGGTAGCCATACCGGGGACGGCGCTTGCGCGTGGTCTCGCCCTCGATCAAAACCAGAGGCAGCGCGAGGTAGTTGTCGAGCGCGCGCAGGAGATGCCCATTCAGCCAGCAGCGGCTGAAATGGATGTGACCGCCGAGTGGGTAGCCGCCCACCGGCATGCCGCCCGAGAGCCACGCGAGGCTCTCGTCAGGGATCGCCCGCGCGGCGAGCTGCATCGTTGATAGCAGGTTTCTCGCCAATTCGCGCGGGTCAGCGCTCGGCTGCGGGCGCAGCTCCGCCAGCGGCAGAATCAGGCGATGCCCGCTGAGTACGATCGCATCGCAGCCAACGGCGCCGTCCCGCTTCAGGAAGCGGTCGGCGTAAACGACTTTGCCCTGCGGGCTGAGCAGCAGAAACTCGGGATCGCTGCCGAGCATCGCGCGCTCTTTGCGCCGCAGCTCCTTGGCTAGGGCAGCCTCGTAGCGGTCAATCGCCTGCGCAAAGAGCTGTAAAAGCTTCCCGCTCAGCTTAGGAGCGGGATTGGCGTCCAACACGAGCGTGTGCCCGTTCGGCAGCACGCCAAGAGTAACGAGCCCGTAGTCCAGCCCAAGCGCGTAAAGCGCTTTGACAGCTTCGCGGCTCGCTCTGCGCACGTGAAAGTTAGCCAGTTCCGGCGCAACTTCCCGATAGACGGCTTCACGATGGTTTTGCCTTTGTTGATGAATCGTTTTGTCTGCCACGACCAGCTGCTCTTTATTCTCATATACAGCAAGCGTCTGTAGATGGAAAACGGCGACCTTGTATTTATGTGTAAATACAACATGGTCATCTTGACCTGGGTGTGAAGCGATTGTCTTCAAACCATGAAGCTGGAGCAACGCTTCCCGCTTCGCCCTTTTTTGCGCTCGAACAATTGCTCTTAACGGCTGTAGGGCTGGCAGTTGGGCGTGCTCATCATGGGCAGCTCCCCAGTGAATGACAATCTGGCCCTTCCAGTCCTTCGGCAAACTGGTGCCGTTCGGAATATGAATGAGACCAGCCAGCTCAAGCGCTTCTTTTTCCTGCCCATGCAATAAGAATGTTTCCATTAGCGTACTCCTCCACGCCCGCCATACTTACATATACTCCTTTATGTATAGCTGAATCAGCCCAATTATCCGCAATCAACAAAAAAGAGGGCATATGCCCTCTGCCGAACCAATAACTCCAGCATAGACTGGAGTATAAGGTTCCTTAATCCAAATCATCTTCCAGTAACTCGGCGTCAAGATCCTCGAAATCTCCGTCGCCACCGTCATCGAAATCCACATGTTTGTCGTCGAAGTCGCTTGGTCCATAAGGACTAACAAGGACATAGACTTTCGTCTCCGCGACCAACTCGACTTGGAACTCCCGTTCCACCCGGATAATCACGCTGTCGCCGCTAGAAGAGATACTGGCTTCCACACAGTTCGGCTCTTGGGTTGCGACAGCAGATACTTCGGCAGTAGTCGGCCTATGTTTTTTGTCCAGATAACTGAGAGGTACGATTTCTACATAAGAAACGGTTTCTTTTGCTACATCTGTTTTGGTGTTGCGATCGTAAGAATACCAGATGTTGATATCATAAGTACCAACTACTTCTACGCCATCTCCGGATTGGATCGACTCAAATTGGTTATTGATGATCCAAGCGCCCAAAATACTGGTCGGAGAAAAGGGCGGAGTCACGGTATGACTTACATGCGAAAATTTGCGACCTTTACCGCAGACAGCCTTTGTAATGATCTCTCTGCTCTGCAAATCTTTATCTAATGACATCCTTTCAACCTCCTCCATACAATCATTCATTACAAGTGTATGCAGGACACCAGTCTAGAGTGACAATTATTTTTCTACAAATTTACTTTTAAAAGAACGTTCTATCTGTCAGAGTCAACCCGCCCCCGGGCGTTGTTTTTTCTGCTTTTTGGCAATGGTCAAACACTGCATAAGCTCCCGATTTAGCTGTAATATCGCTGACCGCACTTCAAATTCCTGCCTGCTCGCCGGCAGCGGCATCTCTTTATATCTGTGATCCAGCTCTTGCAAATCTTTCTCTGCAACACCGGAATAATAGTCTTCTTTTACAGAAACGCTTAACTCTTCAAAAATAGTTGCAACCAGTTCCCCTTGGGGGAGCGTCTGGTACACTTGCGCCACAAGACCGATCATTCTATGGATCGATTCGAGTTGCTCTCCGCGCATATAAAAATAAACACGCCAATAGGGGTCGCCTCCGAAGATCAGCGAATTCTCCGCAGTCCTTTTCGCAACCGCCGCTCCTCGCTCGATCTCTTCGCCTACTTCAAGCAGTTCTTTGCCGTCCCAGATGATGGAATTGTCACGCAGATGCTGGGCTATTTTCAAGAAAATGACCGAAAACAGTTCTTCCGTCCTCTTTTTGTGGCATTCAATTGTTTTATTCGTCTTTGGCATATACGCGATATTAATTAAGGTAGCCGTACCTAAGCCGATAAGCAGCAGTGCAATTTCATTCCAGACGGCCAAGGGAGCCGCTGTTTCGTAGGCATACAGGTGAAACATGACCACCGCGCCTGTGACGGTACCTTCACTGATGCCCAAGCGGTGCAATATAGGAAATACAATAACGACAAAAATCCCCACCACCCAAGCATGAAAACCAAACATCCAAAACATGAATGACCCAACTAATAATGCCAATACGGACGCCGCAATCCGATGAAGCGAATTTTCAATTCCTTTTTTCTTCGTTACTTCGATGCCTAGAATCGCCAAAAGCCCTGCAGCTGCAGGTGATTTAATCCCTAAAACATGTGCGAGATACATGGCGATGACGACCGCAAGGGCGGTTTTGAGCACACGAAAGCCCATAGCGATTTCACCTCTTTACTGGTTTTAACTATGGGCTCATTATTTCATTTTGGACGGCTTGTGGCAAGCATTACCTATGTTTCGTCATTCTTTTTTCCAAATAGGAAACGGCTTGATACATGAAGGTCGCCACGATCGCAATAACGATGAGCGTAGAAATCACTAACGTAAAATTAAATACTTGAAATCCGTAAATGATCAAATACCCTAAACCAATTTGGGATACAAGAAATTCGCCTACAATGACGCCAACCCACGCTAAACCGACATTGACTTTCAACGTTGCGACAATGGCTGGAAAAGAAGCAGGAAGGATAACTTTCTGAAACACTTTTCGCTTATTGCCGCCAAAAATGTTCACAACCTTTACATAATTCGCATCGACCTCTTTAAAGCTCCCATAGACAACCAATGTGGTTATGATAACCGTTATCGACAAGGTTGTCGCAATAATCGAGAGCAGTCCGGGACCTAAGCCCACGATAAATAGCGGTCCCAGCGCCACTTTGGGCATTGAGTTCAAGACAACAATATAAGGATCCAGCACTCTGGATAGGAAAGGCGACCACCAAATTACAACAGCTAATGCCGTGCCGAACAAGGTCCCTAAAGCGAACCCAATGATCGTTTCCAGAACCGTTGCCCCAACATGAGGTAGAAGCGACCCATCAAGCATTTTATCCCACAGCAGCTGAAATACTTTCGTCGGATAGCTGAAAAGCAGTACATCGATCCACTTCAGCCGCCCTGCGAGCTCCCACACCGCAAAAAATACAAGCAGAATGATAAGTTGAACGACTCGGACATAACGTGTTTCTATTTTTCTGATTTTAACAAACTGGCGATGCGCCTCTTGCGTAAGATCGCTAGCGCTGTTCGGCGAGTGCCCAAGCCTTTGTTTATCATTCATGGGGATCGCCTCCGAATTCCAGCCATATCGCTCGGAACAGTGCATGAAACCCTGGCTGCTCACGCGCCACGAACGGGAGTTCAACCCGGATCTCCTCCGGCATGACAAACTCCTGTCGTATCCGTCCCGGATTCGGCTCCAATACAATGACGCGATCGCTCATCGCTATAGCCTCAGAGATATCATGGGTGACGAGGAGCGCTGTTTTCCGCTTTGCGCGAAGCGTCTCCACCACCAAATCCTCCAGTTGAAGTTTCGTCTGGTAATCGAGTGCCGAAAACGGTTCATCCAGCAGCAAAATTTCAGGATCTGTCGCCAGTGTGCGAACAAGTGCAACCCTTTGGCGCATTCCTCCTGACAATTGAGAAGGATAATAATCTTTAAAACGCAAGAGCCCCATTTCCTCCAGCAAATGAAGCACTTCTTGCTTCGTTGCTTTTGTTAATGTCCCCTGCAATTCCAGCCCTATAGCCGCATTATCAAAAATCGTTCGCCAGGGAAACAGATAATCCTGCTGAAGCATGTAACCGACTCGCGGTGAAGGGCCATTCACTTTATCACCAGCTACGGAAACCGTTCCAACCGTAGGTCGTATCAATCCGGCAATGATGGACAAGACAGTGGTTTTTCCACAGCCGCTTGGCCCGATCAAACTGACGAACTCACCTTGCCCAACAGTGAAATTCATATGTTGGATGGCTAACATTGCCCGCTGCTCCGTTACATACACTTGTGTCACATCATCCACTGTCACAGCTGCGTTCACACACGCACCTCCTTTTTGCTCCCATTGCCAAAGTTGTTGCGTTATGGTTTGGCGTTCGTTTTGGCCTTCTCGGCAAAACTGTTGTCTACCAGCTTCTTCCACGCTACTTTTTCCTTCAGTTCGCCGGCGCTCGTCATAACGTCGAGCAAATTGTTCCATTCTTTTTCATCTACGATGGGATCAGTCGCATAGGAGCCTTGATCTTTATAGCGTTTGACGACATTTTTGATAATACTGAGGTCGGTATCCTTGAAATAAGGAAGCACTGCGTTTGCGATGTCATCTACGCTTTTCGCAGCAACCCAATTTTGCGCACGCTGCACAGCGTTTGTGAATTTTTGGATTGTGCCCGGATTTTTATCCATAAAGCTCTTTTTCGTCATGAAGACGGTATACGGCAGGTGACCGCTCTCTACACCAAAGGATGCCAGCACGTAGCCTTTGCCCTCTTTTTCAATAATTGACGCTTGCGGTTCGAACAGTTGAACGTATTCGCCTGTTCCGGATGAATAGGCCGAAGTAATATTGGCAAAATCAATATTTTGGATGAGCTGGAGATCTTTTTGCGGGTTGATATTGTGCTTCTTCAAGGTGAACTCGCCGGCCATTTGCGGCATGCCGCCTTTTCTTTGGCCTAAGAAAACCGAACCTTTTAACGAATTCCAGTCGAAGTTGTCGACTTTTTTGCGCGCTACGAGAAAAGTTCCGTCCGTTTGTGTAAGCTGAGCGAAGTTAATGACAGGATCATCCGAACCCTGTTGAGACACATAGATGGACGTCTCCGATCCGACCAACGCGACATCAATCCCATTCGACAGCAAAGCTGTCATCGTCTTATCTCCGCCAGGCGTTGTGGTCAACTCCACATCCAAACCTTCATCCTTAAAAAATCCTTGCGATAATGCCACGTATTGAGGCGCATAAAATATAGATCGCGTCACTTCGCCAATGCGCACCTTCGTCGTTTCCTCTGTTTTCGTGCCGCATGCGAAAAGAATCACGCTAAGCAGCAGAACAGCGGAAAGCGCAAATGCCCAATTTTTCCTTATGTTCATAGACTTCCCTCCATTAAGTAAGTACTGTATCGTATGCAGGAGCCCAGAAATCGGTTAACGCTCGACTACAATAGACAGCAAAAAAACCATTCTGCACACGAATGGTGTGCAAAACGGTTTCTTGTCTTCATCTATTCGGTTTCCGCTACCTTCGTCATGCTTTCCACAGATTGCAAATGATATTGTTTCATTCGCCAATTCCCATTCGTACATACATATTCGGTTTCCAGGACAGCCAGCCCATTTAATTGCAGCCTTCCAAACCATACGTATCTTTTCGTCGCAAGTTTGTTATTCATCAGATCGATCGATGATATCGGATCCACATGAACCCGATTCTCACTCATTTCATCTAATCGGTCAGCTTCAAGCTGCCCGGCAAACTTTTCGGATATTTGGATGCGCCATGTTCGGTTATCTTCCATATTCGACACTGTAAATTCACGAGTAGAAGGACGATATGCTGCTGAAAACCGACTCTCCGTATCTCCATCATCCGGTATAAATTGCTCTATGAACCTGCCATTCTGCTCTTGGATATACATATGAAGATCATGCGCGCCCAACCCGCCGTTCGCCAGCTCATCTGTCTCCAAAATAATGTCCGGTTTCCCGTCATTCGTCACATCAACCACATGAATTTGGACGGGATTCAGAATGTTGTATCCTTTGACCGTGAACACTTGAGAAATCTTTTGGTGTTCGTCTCCAATTCTTACATAACCTTCATAATCTTGATTAGGCTTTTGAGGCAGTACAACGAGCGAAATCGTAGACTCCTTACCCGTACCGGTCAAATCAGCCTTTGTAGACATGAGGATTTCCCCCTCAGTTTCATGGAAAGAACCAAGGCTGGAACCCACTTGATCAGCGGAAACCATTAGCGTCATAGCTGATACGATTAAAATTCCGATTTTACCAAAAATACCTGCTCATCCCCATTCCTATCCGCCTTGCAAATCTCGTACTACTTCGTTGTTGACCGGTCTGCACTCCGCAGCGGATACAAATAAAAGCAAAAAAAGGCCAACAGAAGCGCAACAATTGGAATGCCGCTCAGCATAAGCCGAACGCCGAAAACAGCAGAATCTGGCTGCGTTGCCGCATTCGCAGTATAGCCGGAGGACTCCAGTATAACACCCATGATAACGGCCTGCAGCGATACGCCCCATTTTACGATAAACCCGTTCATGCCGAAGTACATGCCTTCACGGCGCAAGCCAGTCCGGCGCTCGTCTTCATCAATAACCTCCGAAAGCATGACCTCCAGCAGCACCATCAAGCCTGCCAAACTAAGGCCGATGGCCACTGCCGCTATGACAGCGCTTGCTATACTTGTAACGATAAAAAAAGGACTTAATGCCAAAGCGTACGCAATGACGGCTGCCAGCATGGTCTTTCGCGGTCCGAACCTCCTAGCCCACTTTCCCCACAGATAGACAAGAGGAATAGCCGTTACGAAGATAGCTCCGAGCAAAATCGTGTTAACGCTTTCCGCCGCATGCAGCGCGTATTTCGTGAAAAAAGGGATGCCGGCAGGCAGCAGCGCAAAGGTAAACTGAACAAAAAAACTTCCGACTACATAGGTGAGAAATGATTTATTCGTAAAAGTAAATCGGATAGCCTGTACGAAGCCGATGGTTTCAGTGTCTTTATACTCCCGTTCCTTGCTGCCCCGCAGCATCACGACAAAAAACAGAAATCCCATTCCCCCAAAAATCAAGCCCATGGTTCCCCAACCCAATTGACTGTACAACAGTGGTGGGATAGCCACACCTGCAATCATCCCGATGATTCCAAACATTTGCCGCCACGAAGAAACCGAAGTACGTTCCTCCATCGTAACGAACATTTCCGGAAACAGCGCCGAATAGTTGAGCACTACGACGATAAATAAGATATCGTAAATGAGAACCATACTTAGGAAGTACCAGAACAAAGCACTCCCGCTTACAAATGGAAACCAGATGAGTGTAAACGCTGCCGCTAAAGGGGCGATCCCAAAGAGCATATAGGGAATGCGCCTGCCCCATCTGCTTCTTGTAAGGTCCGACATGTGCCCGATCAGCGGATTCAAAAACGCGCTGAAAATACCATGGATTACCATCGCCAAGCTAATTAAAGATGGCCTTACGCCCAGCACATCGACATAATAAAACACGATATACGTAGCGAAGGATTGCGACAATAAACTAACCGATACACTCCCCATACTAAATGCGATGCTGTTGCGGGCGCTGATTGTTGGCATCACATCATCACGCTCCATTCTCGTTCCTGTTTCTTCTCCTTGCTGCTATTGGCGCTGCAATTGTCTTAAATCAGACCAGCGTATCACGTGAATGTGCTCATCTGCAACAATTTTACGTAAATCCGGATCACGGAGTAACGCGAATTCAGTTCCGCGCCATTCGTAATGGGGAGTTATCGCCTTCAACTCATCTGTCACGAACGAAGGGTGCATAATCAGCTCCGACAAACCCGGTTGAATCCCTCTAAGCGCATCTGTCAATCTAATCTTAGCCTCTTCGTACGTGCCGGCAGTTGCAGGAGCATATGGCCAATCGACTAAATAATCGATAATAACAACACCCTTCCGGTCAGCCAATTCGGCACGTTGAGCAGCGATCTGGGCTATCTCAGAGGAGATAGCTTGCCCGGGTACGTGTCTAGGCATTCGCAGCGGCAGTCCGTACTCCGCACAAATATCGATCACGATTTCTAAGAAGTCGCGTCCTGTCCGCAAACCGTAGAGGCTGCCCATATGATTATCGAGATGCGTCGGGTCTACCCCCAATCTTTTGGCGGATTCGATTTGCTGAATTATCTCCGCTTTCACTTGCCCGATATCTGCCTGTTGTTCGAACGTTAAGCAGTCAGGTGGAAAATAGCCTTCATCTGTAAGCAAGGAATCCGTATTTGCATTGCGGGTAACAGGTCCCCATTTGAAGTTCTTCCATTCGCTAGTGAACGTTAAATGAACGCCCACATTATAAGCGGGATGGGCTGCACTCCATACCGCTGCTTCTTTTGACCATGCGCATGGCATCATAACCGTCGTTGAGGAAATAAATTCTTCAACCAGCAGCTGTTGTACCCCTGCATTCGTGGCATGGCACATGCCGAAATCATCCGCATTGATAATCAATAATTTATCCTTATCGCTATAACCTAATCGTTGTGCTGTGTTCATAGACAATCTCCTCACTTTCTTTCTGTAACCCCATGCACAGCGATATCGGCGGAACTACGATGCCTTATTCCACGTTCATGTCCCTTTTCTCCCCCTGAGGAGGAACTAGGGTACGTTAAATGAGCGAAAACGTGCCTGAAACCCAGCATTTCCTGCTCATAACGCACTGTAGTTCCGCGAATCGTCCCTACAGCCGAAAATACCGCCTCATAGCGTACCTACGTTCCGCTCACCCGTGCAAAAAGACGATCTATCGCAGATCGAAGTGGTTTTCCGATGCTCCAAACCGCTGTGGCACTCCCGGATCTTTTAGTCCATCCTGTCAAATGCGCGTACCACACGATGCGCGTGCGGAATCTCTCCGCTCTGCGTGCTCGTCACACACATACCTGACGACATATGCTTTCTGGCGTGTTAGAATGGATATCCTTAACGCTTTAGTTCTATAAGGATTTAAACATTTATTAAACAAACAGTGCGCTCAGACGACTTTCTGCCGACTTCACGCACTGCTTTTTTCACACCGTGACTCCATTTAAATTCCGTAAATCTCCGAGTACTTCTCTTCCAAATATTGAACCAAGTATTCCGGGTTCAGTTCTTCGCCTGTCACCTGTTTGACGATTTCATTCGGCGTCAGCAATTTCCCGTATTGATAAATTTTATCGGAAAGCCATTCCTTAATAGGAACTAAGTTCCCCGTCTCGATCAGACGATCAAAATCCGGAAGCTCCTTACGCAGCGTATGCGTAAATTGAGCCGCATACATATTGCCGAGGGAGTACGAAGGGAAGTAACCGAACGCACCGCCCGACCAATGGACATCTTGGAGCACACCTTCACCATCGTTCGCTGGAACAACGCCCAAATATTCTTCATACTTGGCATTCCAGGCTTGTGGCAGATCTGCAATCTCGATGGTCCCGTTGATTAAGCCTTTTTCAAGCTCGTATCGAATCATAATATGGAAGTTGTATGTAAGCTCATCCGCCTCAATTCGGATTAACGAAGGATGAATATGATTGATCGCATGGTAAAAGGCATTGACATCCACATCATCAATTTGACCGCCAAATGTCGATTGAAGCTCGCCATAATAGCGATTCCAGAACGCTTTGCTGCGCCCGATCACATTTTCCCAGAACCGGGATTGCGATTCATGGATGCCCATTGATGTGCCCGTGCACAGATTGGTTCCCACCAAGTCTTTCGAAATATTTTGCTCATACAGGGCGTGACCGCCTTCATGAATCGTACCGAATAACGCCGAGGTAATATCATTAGGCAAATAACGCGTTGTAATGCGAACATCCCCCGGATTGAGCGCTGTTGCAAACGGATGAACCGTTTCGTCCAATCGACCTGCTTCAAAGTCATAATGCATTTGCTTCAAAATCGAGAGCGAAAACTGCTTCTGCTTGCTGATCTCGAATTGTTGATCCAAGAAAGAGCGATCCGGCTGACTCGGCGCCGCCTGAATGCGCTGTAGCAGCGGAACGGCTTTGTCCCGCAGCGCACCGAATACTTGATCCAGCTTCTCCACGGTCATCCCCGGTTCGTACATATCGAGCAATGTATTATATTTATTGCCCTCATAGCCCCATAGCTCGATAAATTCTTTGGTCGCAGCGACGATTTTCTCCAAATACGGCTGGAACATGGGCCAATCGGATGTATGCTTTGCCTCTTCCCACACGGATTCAGCTTGCGAAGTGAGAACCACATAGGCTTGATATTTCTCAGCCGGTATTTTTTTACTGCGGTCATATTCCTTTTTGCATTCCAGCACCATTTTGCGGGAAACCGCGTCGAGCTGCTCCAGCTGATCTGGTTGCAATAAATAGGCTAAGTAACCGCCCATCTCATCGGACGTAGACATTCGGAACACTTCCGTGGAAAGCTCCCCGACAACTTCGGAGCGAGTTTCAATCCCTTTTTTCGGAGCACCGGTTCGCATATCCCAATAAATAAGGGCGATCGCCTCCTCGTACTGCTTCATTTTACGCACGTACGCTTTAAAAGCCTCAAGCTTTGTTTGGTTCTCTTGTACACTCACACTCATGCTCAGTTCTCCTTCCAAAAGTTTCTTTATTCATCATACTTCGTCCCCTACACAGAATCAAATTTATGCTGGCTTGTGGTACAATATTAAAATACTATGCGCTAAGGAGATGACACCATTGAAAATTACGTTTACAGATACAGCTATTGAACGAATAACCGCCCTCATGGGAAGCAGGCAAGGTATGTTGAAGCTAGTCTTTGACACAGAAGATTGTGGATGCTCCGTCAATGGCGTTCCGACCCTTTGGATCGTGACGGAAGCGGAAACCGGCGATCTTCATGCGGAAGTTGATCCGTTCCAGCTTATATACAAGCCTAAAGATGAGATTTTTTTCGAAGCGCTCATGAAACTGGACTACCATCCCGGAAATAAATCTTATATACTAAAGAGCAATAGTCAGATTTACAATGCTCATATGAGCGTAATTGACAAAAGATAGACAAACACGCCGAGAGATTACTCGCTTCGGTACACCAATGAATGGAGGGAATGTGATGTCTTTAATCACAGAAATACTTGACCACAATAAGAATTTTGTAGAAACGAAACAGTATAAAGAGTTCCTGACAACCAAATTTCCCGACAAACGAATGGTCGTTCTCACCTGTATGGATACCCGTCTTGTCGAACTGCTTCCGAAAGCAATGAATTTGCATAATGGGGATGCAAAAATTATTAAAAATGCCGGCGCCATTGTCTCCCACCCCTTCGGCAGTATTATGCGAAGCATCATCGTGGCTGTCTACGAACTGGATGCCGATGAAGTATTCGTCATCGGGCACTACGATTGCGGGATGACCGGCCTCAATTCCGAACAAGTCATTTCGAAGGTGAAGAATCGCGGCATTTCCGATGATGTGATCAAGACGCTCGGTCACTCCGGCATTGATCTATCCCGTTGGTTAATCGGATTCAACCATGCCAAGGAAGGCGTCGAGAAAAGCGTTAACATCATCCGGAACCACCCGCTGCTTCCGAAAAACCTGCCCGTTCACGGTCTCATCATCGACCCTGAAACAGGCCGCCTCGATCTGCTTGCGAATGGTTATGAAGCTATCGTAAATGAATAGTTTGCGTAAACCGATTCAACAGCGTACTGAATAAATACTGCTGTGCGCCATTTTCTCGCATCTCTCCCTTGTTAACGAACTCCCGTTCCGCTAACCTGGGAATTGTTCTCTAATCCATTTGAGCAAGCGACCTTTCGTTGCCGGGTCTCATGCTAACCCCATATTCAAGCGTAAAAAAGAGGGTGTCCCGTAAGTCATTTAAAATGACCGAGGGACATCCTCTCACTTTTTGTTAACAACATACATTCAACATGAAAACTTCTCTGTCGAGAGATCCAACATCGAAGGTCTTGAATAACAATTACACCTTTACGGCCGCTTGGATTCCAACAATTCAATCAACTGTTTTTCAACACTTTTCCCGCCACTTTTACTATCTGATGGTGGCAAACTATCCCTGCTGCCTCCATCGGTTTTACCTGTTTCTTGAGGTTGATCGAGATTTCTTCTTCTGGTGAATTCCGCAATCCTCTTCTCTCGCTCTTCAGGCGATATCTCATTAGCCGGATGACCGTCTCTCCGGGCGGCTTGGGTTTTTGCCTGTTTCGATTGCTCATCCAGGAATGATTTTTGTTCTGCTGTCAACACATTCATGACCTGCATGTTTGTCGACTCATTCAAGCTTCCTTCTTCCATACTTTTGCGGACCAAGGGAAGCATAGCTTTCGCTTGCTGATTCGTTATCGTCAGCCCCGATTGTCGATCCATTTTTATCAAAGCGTGGAACATCATGACAAGCGTTCTCTCCTTGCCATTTTGCACGTCGTCTGCCGGACTCGCATCCTGTTGCGTTTGCGACATTGTTTCAGCAGGAGATACAGACGCTGAGGAATCAAGCTTATTGGCGGTGTAGCTGCAGCCACTGATGAGTCCCCCGACAAGCAAGACTGTCACAGCTATAACTTGTTTACATGTCAACATCCCCGCACCTCCGTAACAAAAAAATCCTGTCCAACAGGAACAGGATACAGGAACTTCATGAAAAATGTGAGTTTAAGTTGTAAAAAAAGTGTAAATAGCTACGTCATTCGCGGAAATGCTACGCGGAATTCCGTTCCTTGGCCTAATTGACTGCGAACCTGTACAGAACCTTTCATTCCGCTCACTAAATGTTTGACAATCGTCAAACCAAGACCCGTTCCCGTCATTCCCTCTGAGCGAGGGCTTCTTGCCTCATCGGCTTTGTAGAAGCGCTCCCATATGCGCGCAAGCTCATTCTCTGACATGCCCATCCCGGTGTCCCGAACGTAAACGACAGCGTCATCATCCGCTTGCTCAAGCGCAACGGTCAGTGTCCCGCCAGGAGGTGTGAATTTGATTGCGTTATAGATCAGATTTTGTACAATTTGCGCGAAACGGTCAGGATCCAGGTAAACCCGCAGGGGATCGTGTTCTCTAGGAGGCATAATGACATGAAGCTGCATATTTTTTTGTGCGATTGACGGTTTTAACAACTCCAGCACTTCTTCAAGCTTTTCATGCAGCGCAACAGGCCTCATGCGGAATACATCGACGCCATTCTGAATGCGGGCTAAGTCAAGCAAATCGCTTACCAGCCTTTGCAGCCGCTGAACCTCCTGGTCGCAAATATGCAAATAATGGGCGTATTTGTCCTCTGGAATCACCTTATCATTCATCGCAACGATAAAACCGCGAAGTGTCGTTAAAGGCGATCGAAGCTCGTGAGAGACATTCGTCAAAAATTCCTGGCGCGTGTCTTCCCATTCTTCCAACTGCTCGACCATGAAATTAAAGCTTGCTGCGAGCTGCCCCACCTCATCCTCCGAAGAAACGGGAACTCGTGTGGTAAAATCACCTCCGGCAAGCTCTAGCGCAGCCCGGTTCATCTGCTGCAGCGGACGCGCCAATTTACGTGAAATAACGAATAGAATGACGCCAACTGCCAGAAGCGAGAATAAGAGCGGGACGAGAATATTAAAGCGGACAGCGGCAATCGCCTCGCTGATATCACCAGCAGGGAAATGTAAAAACACCACAATCGGCTGGCCGTTCAGCTGATAAGGCGCATGATAAGTGAACAAATTGACTGACCGTTGATCCGACGTCGTAAAGCTGACCATGCCATATCCGGATCGGCCATGGAGGCCGTCGATAAACATGGCATCCATGGGCTTGGGCAGCGCTCTGCCTTCGCTCTCCGAGGAACCATTCAGCAAATTGCCGTTGTCATCGACAAGCCAGACTTGTCCATTAATGCTTCTCGCTACAATCCGGATCGTATACTTTAGCTCCCGAGTCGAGATCGAGCCATCTTGAAACGAATTCAGTAATCGGGTTACTTCGACGAACCGCTTATCCAGCAGTTCCTTCTTGTCTTTATAAAACAAATCTGTGAAATAGTAATTCCAGAATACGAAAAGCCCAACAAAAAAAAGGACACAGGTCGCCAAGAAAGATAAAAATATTTTCAAATACAGGCTGCGGTATTTTAAGACCAACCATTTTTTAACCATGCGGGGTCACCTCAAAGGAATAGCCGATTCCCCATAAGGTTTGTATATTCCACTCCTCGTGCTGTCCCAGCTTTTTGCGTAAGTTTTTGACGTGTGCATCCACGGTGCGAGTTCCCCCGCTAAAATCAAAATTCCACACGTAGCCCAGCAAATCTTCCCTTGTAAACACACGGCCCGGATTGCTGCACAGAAAATACAACAGCTCAATTTCCTTCGGGGTCAGTTCCACCCGCTTCTCTCCCACGGTAACCCGGTACTGCTCCATATCCACGATAATATTGCCGATTTCCAGCCATTTCCGCGACTGTGAATGAACCTGCTCAGGACGCGCCTGACTGGAGCGGCGCAGAACGGCCTTTACTCTGGCTATAAGTTCATTGGGGTCAAAAGGCTTAACCAAATAATCATCAACGCCCATGTTAAATCCTCTCAGCTTATCAATGGATTCCCCTTTCGCCGTTAGGAAAATAATCGGAGTTTGGTCAAATGGAGGCTCCATCCTTCGTATACTTTCGCACAATTCGTAGCCCGAAATATCCGGCAGCATAATGTCGAGAAGCACCAATTGAGGCTTCTCGCTTTGAATTGTACGAAGCACATCTTGACCGCGTGGCAGCAGGATTGCCTCAAAATCGGAGTGCTCCAAATATAATCGAACGACTTCCGCGATATTCGGTTCATCATCCACCACTAGAACTTTGCCTTCGGAGCTCATCTGGCCTCCCCCTTCTCTTTACGAAGCTGCTGCTGTCTCGCTCTCTCACGAATAACGCCTGAACGGTCCCTAAGCGTATGCTTCTGTATCAGCGATTCGTCTTCAAGGCGGCTCGGGGCTTTCCAGTGGAGTCCTTTTCTCTCGCATTCGATCCTGCACCACTCTTCAAGCTCATGATCGATAAACGGCAAATTCATATCTTCATATACATGATCGCTAGACTGAATGCTTACACAGCGTTCTTTAAGATGATCTTGCAGTTTCTCAGCGTGAAGTCCGAAAGCAGTCATGTGTTCATCTTCTGCATTTTTGGCCGCGCTTTGCAGCATTTTCAGTGCGCCTGAACGATTTCCCCTCCGGTCATGATAGAGGCCAACAGCAATTTGAATGAGAGCTACATACGTTCTGCTGGCTGCATCCTCTGGATGTTCCTTCCAGAATTCCTCCATCACTTCGTGGCACTCAAAATAATCACGTTCCCCATGGAAAAAAAGCAAGTAATCCGTGTATGCCTCCGGATATGACTTCATGTTTCGTTCCCCTCGCTCTGATGTGTGATCCGATAACAGTCTTTCCTATCCATGTTACCCGAAATGCGCCTTATCGTCCAACATCGTAAGCTACATCATTTTCCAGCGCAACCAATCTATCAATCCCTACGTCCAATTAAGTAGACTAGCAGAAAGAGGCGTGAAAAATGAAAATAGGAAAGTGGATGCTCTCTAGTACTTTATTGCTTGCAATTGCGGTTCCTCAATCCGTAAGCGCAGCGGCTTCAGCTCAGGCAGTTGCGGACAAAACGACGAAATATCGCGTTTATCAATATAATCAAGTGCTCATGGAATTCGCTGGTTACAAACAAGCCGAATCCTTTGCCAAAGGTTACACGAACAGCCACATAGAAGAAATTGGCTCTCGCAAATGGGTGTGGAACAATCTCCCGCGCTATCAGGTATTTCAATTAGACACCTCTTTGCCGGAGTGGCAATTCGACAGCCTGGATGCCGCTATTGCCGAAGCGAAGAAATGGACCTACGCCAGTGTGCGTGATCTGCAGTCGACCGGCTGGGTGTGGAACAATTACCCAAGGTTCCAGGTCTACCAAGGCGAAATCACACTAGACAGTTGGAAATTTGCAACAATGAATGAGGCTATCGTCGAAGCGAAAAAATGGGGCGGCGCCCACGTCATCGATTTAAGCAGCAATAAATGGGTTTGGGACAACACCTCCCCTGAAGAAAAACAAACAATCCGCGAAGGCACGCCCGTCTATAAAGTCTATCAAGGTACATTCTCGGCGGATAACTGGACGTTTGCCTATCTGGAGGACGCAATTGCCGAAGCGCTGAAATGGGGCAACTCAACGATCATCCATATGAACACCAAAAACACCGTGTACAGCAACAGCAAACCCTTTAAAGTGTTCCAGAATGATTCATTCTTGCAAGACTTTACATCGTTGAACGATGCAGTGGATTATGCGCGTCTATGGGGACACAGCTCTATCTTCATGGAAGGCCGTAAAATTTGGAACAACTATGCTTCTTACCAAGTGTATCAAAATGACGCTCTTATCGGTGAATTCCAGACGATTCCGGACGCTTTAAACTACAGCGTACAGTACAGCAATGCCTCCATCCAGACGCTGGAGCGCCGCACGCTTTGGGATAATTTTAAAAAGCTGCAAGTATGGGGTTGGAACGGTATGGCTGGCGCAGATACGATTAAAACGCATGTCAATCAAACACTGGGGCTCGATGTCGATTCCCCGAGCTATTTTGAACTGTCCGATGCGGATGGAAATTTGAAAGACAACTCCAGCCCGGATACGGTAGCTTGGCTGCAAAAGCAAGGTTTCACCGTCTATCCGTTAGTAAGCAATCAATTCGATGCCGGCTTAACAACCAAATTTCTCGCCAATCCAAGCGCTCAAGATACATTTGTACATAACTTGATCAATCGTGCGGTACAGCTCGGCGTTCCTGGTTTGAATATCGATTTCGAAAGCTTATCGGGTTCCGATCGCAACGCGTTTACGGCCTTCATAACGAAATTAACGGCTTATGCCCATGAGAAAAATGTGAAAATATCCATCGATCTGCCTCGCGGCAGCGTCAAATGGAACCATCTGTCTGCATTCGATCACGAGAAGCTCGGCGGTCTAGTCGACTATATCGTTATTATGGCCTACGATCAGTTTTATCGCGGCAGCACCTCCGCTGGCTCTGTTGCCGGTCTGCCATGGACAGACGGCGGTATCCAAGAGTTCCTGTCGTATGGCATACCACGCGACAAAATCATCCTGGGCATCCCTTACTATGTAAGAGAATGGAAACTTGACGCAAGCGGCGCCCTGCAAAGTAATCGCACTGTGCTGCTCAAAGATATTCCAGCCCTTATTGCGGCCAAGAAAACCACACAAACGTGGGACAAAACCTTCGAGCAGTATCGTGTCGAATATCAAGAAGATGGCTTTACCTACGTATTCTGGCTAGAGAATGAAGCGACGGTCAAAGCACGAATGGATATGGCGAAAAAGTACGATATTGTCGGCGTAGCCGCTTGGCGCCTAGGGTACGATTCGGCGGATTTATGGAAAACAATTTTACAAGCCAAATGATGCAAGTGAATTCAATGGCTTCAAATAAGCCATAAAAGATATGGAAAGGACTGCTCTCATTCAGAGCAGCCCCATATCTGAAAATAAGGTTTCCGTACCGCAATCCGAACAATATTTGGCATCTCGTTTATTGATCTTGCCACAACCACCGTGCAGCGGCGTCTTTTTCTTTGTGCACCTATTCTTAAGCGGCGCACCGCATTTAATACAGTACTTTTCCTCTTTGTCGGCAACAAAGCCGCACCTAACACAGGTTTGGAGCTCCTCCTCCGCCATAACCCATCACTCCTTGAAGCTTATTTACCTACTTCATGTATATGTGGTTTATCGCGGAGGTGTCTTTATGGCAAGCGAAAACATTTCTTTCCAATGACATGTATAAAACCATGCCTTCTTCGCCCACCCTATGAAGTAAAGGAGGTGAAGAAAACATGGCAAAAGATGTGTTATGCGAAGTCAATTCCTGCAAATATTGGGCGAGCGGCAACAAATGCAATGCGGCCTCAATTGCTATCGTGAGCCACCACGGCAGTAATCAAGCACGCAATTCCGAAGAAACAGATTGCAAAACGTTTGAATCGAAAGTTTAGATCTAAAGTGATGGCATGCAGATCGTCTGAATTGAAAGCCTGAGCTAAGCTGAAGCACTGACGAACGTTTAATTCGAATGTCTCGAGCTGATCTGAATATTGGTGACAAAGAAGAGGCCTTACGGCCTCTTCTTTTGTGCCTCTATGTACATTGTAACCAATAATGATAATTATTATCATCGTTCCGAAAGCAAATTTTCAAGCTGTTCGAAGCTTTATTCGCGACGAGCAATGCTCTGCTGGATTCGTGCGAATAGAAAGTATGCAACAACGAATCCAAGAGCAATCACTGCACTGTTCAGTGTCAAGATCGGTATTGGCGAGACCCAAAAGGTAACGGATACAAGGATGGCCAGATTGACCAGAAATAACGAAGCGACGATAATGCGGTTGCGCATCGTGATCTTCGTCGATTTTACTTCCCTGCCGATATAACGGAGTGTCGCCATACAAAGCAAATAGCAAGCGACATATTTTAGAATCGTCCCCCACGTAAATGAATAGTCCCATGACAAGGGGATCCCTCTGATCAACCAACTCATCATGCCGCCTATCATTTCGATGGCCCACAGCAAGCCCGCACACATAATAAATAGTTTCAGTTGTCCAAGCGCTTTGTTCCAAGTGAACAGCCTAGGCCTTGAAGAGGCAACAATTTCAGCACAAAATTGCTTCACATCCTTGCCACCAAAAACACGCTCTACGGTCTCCCCGCGTTCCTGAGCGCATAACAGCAAGTCCAGCACGTCTTCGATAGCCTCTTCAGTCTCCGATTCCTCTAGTGTGCCCGTCCTCAGATTGGTCACGATGTCGGTGTAAACATGTCTATAAGCGAGCCGCAGTTGCTGTCCCAACTCATTATTTCTTTTGAACGTTGCCCGAATGGATCGATTCATTCCCTATCCCTCCCAGGTTATCTTGCAGAATGTTATCAACGTTGCGGGCAACCACCGCCCAATTGTGCCGGAACAGGGTCAGTTCTTGCAAACCTACATCGGTTAAAGAATAATACTTGCGCATCGGCCCCAGCGGAGAAGCTTTCTTGCTGGCGATGAGCTGCCCATTCTTCTCCAAGCGCAGCAGCAGTGGATACACCGTTCCTTCACAGGCATCGTTGAAGCCATAGTCCCTGAGCTTTTCCACGATCTCATAACCATAGGTTAAGTGGTCGTGAATCACCTTCAGTATACATCCCTCCAGAATACCTTTTAACAATTGTGATCTGTCGCTCACGACGCCTCCCTAATAGGTCATGCATTGTAGTTGAATAGCTATATTGTATCACATAGTAGATGAGAGGGAAATACATAACTCCCTATCCATCCCCCCTGAGCGTTATTTGTTGGATGCAAGAGATTGCGGATAGAAATTCCAATCTCCATCCAGCCTCAGCGCGTGAGACGCTGTTAAACCTCGGCAGCAGCAATCCAATTCGTCGCGAACGGCATTCGGTTAAATGCATTATAAAAAATGCAAGATATGAAGTAGAATGAATAAAATATGATGAGAAATATCTTTACAATCTTAATATAATAAATAGAAATAGTAAGCGCTTGCAAAGCAATTGGAGGCACTTTTCTTTACTTAACTCTCGTGTACTTATAATTTTTTGTAAAGAACAGATTTTCTAATAAAAATGTGTTAGATTATGTTCACAAACCACTGGAGGAAATGTCGTTGAACCATGTAACCGAACAATATGTTAATCAACACAGAAAATATGTATCCGAGAACCCCACAACCCTTGATCATTATGCTTCGCTCTATGAGCACATGCATGTTTATTTCACCATTATGCTAGGTTTAGATGAGGAGACAGCAAAGCAATACATTCATGATTTTAGATCTGATATGACGTGTGACCTTGTAAAAACCATTGTTCGAAGTGAAATGATTGAACGAAAAAATGATTGATCATTCAAGTCCCCGTACCCACCCTCACCATTATCAACAAATCATGAGTTGATCACGCTCAGCAAGTGCATCAGCTATGCTCCAATTTGCATCAAAAGGGCTTAGTGCATTCGTCTTGTTGATCTTTTTCACCCAACTTGTTAATTCTTCGATCGTACTATTGATTTCTCCAAAAAGGTAAGTTGGCTCTTCTGCTGGTTGCTCTCCTTCTTGAACTTTGACGACTCTCTCTAATCTTTGCTTTAATTGAGCTACTTTCCTTTGGGCATCTGCACGCAGAACCAGGGCTTAAGCAAGTTTCATCAAATCCCTCCGATTACCAAAACGTTCCGTTAAATATGGAACAATCATCTCAATTTCACTATATCACACTTTTACTATATATTGGAAATTCCATGAACTTAGCTTAAGCTATACGCTTCGATCGAATATCGAAGTTTATAAGTTTGAACTTCCCAAGCCCACGCTTTACAATAAAATAAGCATGCGAAATGAATATTTAAAAGGCGGTGTAGGTAAATGCCAGCGAAAACAGGAATTAAACCCTTACTATTGGAAATGAATGCAGGAGGCAACCCATTCGTGGCTCACGCATCACTGCTGTGGGACGAGCATAATTGCATACTTGTAGATGCGGGGCTCCCCGGTCAACTACAAGTCATCCGGGATGCACTCGCAGCAGCATCCATCCCATTCGAGAAACTGACGAAAGTGATCATTACTCACCAAGATATGGATCATATCGGCGGCTTGCCTGAACTTCTATCTGCTGGCGAAAATCGGCTTGACGTGCTTGCTCACGAATTAGCCAAGCCTTACCTTCTTGGGGAAATTCCTCTTGTCAAAAGCGGACGGATTTTCCCCTCTACACAAGTAGACGTAACCTTAAAAGACGGCGATGTCCTCCCTTTCGCCGGAGGCGTTCAAGTCATTTTCACGCCAGGCCATTCGCCAGATCATGTGAGCCTCTATCATATAGAGAGCAAGACATTGATCTCAGGAGATGCACTCACATCACGGGACGGTGTACTCTTGGGCCCGGAACCGAAATTCACACCCGACATGGAAACAGCGCTCGAATCCCTTCGTAAATTACTGAACTTCGACATTGAAACCGTCATTACGTATCATGGTGGCGTTTGCACCGATCGAATCAAGGAACGGCTTTCGGCAATTGTAAATGGGGAAACGTAATAAGCACGCAATCCCCAAAAATGATCTTCATCATCTTTGGGGATTGCACGTTTTATTTATGTTTCCTTTCGCTCTCTTATGTGCTGAAGGATTCTCGGATAATTTTTAGCTGAGACAGGTATGAAATCATTATTTCCGAAATAAATAGACTGTCTAGACTCATCGTAACCTTGGATCTGTGTCAGCTGTGCGATATATGAACGATCCACACGTTCGAAACCTTTATCATGGTAAGCCGAAAGAATTTGTTCAAAAGAAGTAGGATAAAAAAAGGATGCCGTTTCTGTATGAACAGAAATTGCATTTCTATGTATTGTAAAATATAGAATTTCTGACTCCGGCAAATCATACATAGTTCCGTCCTCACGTAGAACGCGCATTCTTCTTAGCCAACTCCATTTAGATGAATTAATTCTTCACTCGTTTTAATGCATGAGGGTTTTCGGAACTGCAAAGCATAGCATGTTGCGTTCCTGAATGCTTTTACCTGATCGAACAACCCATCAGCAACTCATTGAGCCAGCGTCTCAATCATCGCTGAACTCTCGCTTGTTTGCCCAGGATAACAGGGCTACAAGAATGAAGCCAAGGGACATTGGAATAATAAAAAACAAACGACTCGTATGTTTATCCAGAAAAAAATAAACCAAACATATAGGAAATAGAGAGGAAATGTAGATGAACACAGCTTTCCGGTTGCTGGCTGTGAACTGAAACGCTTGATAGTTGCTGAGGGGAACGAATGTGAACCCCAGTCTCCTCTTTCGAATGAAAACGCTTATTAGAATAACGATACTCGCTGAAACTAACTGAAGGATATGGGTGTCTGTTGAATTGGGCTCAGGGGGATTTTGAAAGAAACCGATCATATGAACTATGTAAAATAAGCCTGTTTGAATAGCTGCCACGGCGACAAATCCTGTAATACTCACGAGCGCAGAGTAAAACATTTGCACTTTGCACAGCTGCCATAGAAACAAAAAAGTCAGTAGTAATTGGAGAATAATATCCAAAGTTGGATAGTAATAAATTTCTCTTAGGGAAAAAGAAATAACGCTGGCAACCGTGCTGGCAAAAAAGATGGAAACCGGAATGATGTCCATCTTAAATAGGCGAAACATAAAATAGTACATAGCTGAGGTTTCCATAACGCTAAAAACCATAAAAAGAAGAAAATCCATCCGTATGCTCCATAATTCTGTATCTATCGCTACTATTTACTATACTCTTTTCCTCCTATGAAAACAATATGAAAACTGACATGAAAAAGACTGCACCAGCCGCTCTTTAGCGAATTGGTACAGCCTCCATTCATTTTACTTCGTCTTTATTCCCGCTACAATATTGGTGAGATCAGCTTGGATACAGACTCCAAAAATCGAATACGCAAAGATCGCTTCTCATACTCTTCTAGCGTCAGTTCGAGGCATCCATCCATATCCTTCCAAAAAATCCGTTCTAATTGCACAGCTGTCTCCGCATGATACATGAGTGCATTGGTTTCAAAATTAAGCCGCAGGCTCCGTATATCGAAATTTGCTGTACCTACAGAAGCTATTTCCCCATCGACAACAAGTGTTTTCGCGTGCAGAAAGCCGTGATCATAAAGATAACATTTCACGCCGGCTTGCAGCAGTTCTCCAACATAATACAATGAAGCCCAATGGACGAACAGATGATCCGCTTTCTGTGGAATCATGATTCTCACGTCAATCCCCGATAAAGCGGCAATGCGCAAGGCGTTCAACATGCTTTCTTCGGGGATAAAGTATGGCGTTTGCAGCAGAATGCGGCTTTTTGCTGCACTAATCATTTTAAGAAATGTATACACGAGATGAGGCCATTCTTCATTAGGACCACTAGCAACGATCTGCATCGGCACTGTACCAGACATTTCTTCCGAGGATCTTTCGGGAAAATAAGCACCATCAATATCCATTGAAGCAGGCGAAGCCAAATTCCAATCTAATATAAAGCGGGATTGCAGTGCCCGGACAACACTTCCCTGTAATCTCAGATGAGTATCCCGCCAAAAGCCAAACCGAGGGTCAAGACCTAAATATTCATTTCCGATATTAAATCCGCCCATATAACCGATTTTCCCATCAATAATGACCAATTTACGATGATTCCGATAGTTGACCCGGTAGTTCAGATAGGGAATGCGGGATGGGAAAAATGCAGCCACCTCGCCACCGGCTTGCACGAAAGCGCGAAAGAAGGCATCCTTCAGCGAGCGTGAGCCGATATCGTCGTAGAGAAACCTGACCTTTACGCCTTGCTCCGCTTTCCGGGTCAATGCCTGAATGATTCTCTGACCCAGCTCATCATTTTTTACAATGTAGTACTGAATATGAATATGCCCTTGCGCCGCGTTAATGCTTGCTAATAAATCATTAAATTTGGATACGCCGTCTGTAAAAATGTGGACATCATTATCTTGCGTCAAAAAAGCATCATTCGTCGCAACATTCATAAAGATCAGATCCCGGTATTGGCCTACCATAGGAGTCATATAAGGCAGAGTGCCATCTGTTAACTGCTTTCGTTGATCCGCCGTGAGCGTCTTAACTCTCTCCAGCATTTGGCGATTCCATTTATACAGCTTTCGGCGGCTTAAGTTTTGGCCCAGCATAACATATAGAACAAAACCTAGAATCGGGATGAATAGCAGCACCATAAGCCATGACCATGTGGCGGCGACGTTACGGCGTTCAAGGAATACTACAGTCAACGCAAGTAAGATATTGATAACGAATAATCCGGTAAGTACATGAGAAATCCAATCCATAACAACACTCCATATCCTCTGTCGATATGGCTATTATACCTAAAACCTGCAAAAAAGCATGCTTTATCAAAAAACCATTATTGATCTTTCCAACGCTGCACAGTCAAATTAACCGTTTGAGCCCCGCCTGTTGTCGTTAAGGTCCGGTTGGCAATATCCGTGCCATTGCTGTTTACTTCCACACTTGACCAAGACCCTTTGGTGAACTTGTATTGAATGCTGGTTCCAGAAGAAACATTCAATTTTATGCTGTATGTGCCATTCGTATTTTTTGTTAGCACCGAATTAGCATCCGCCGGATTCCAACTATTGAGTGAAGAAACTAGGTAGACGGCCGAAGTAACTGGAGTATTTGCCGGTGCGGCGACAATAAAGGTTATGCTGTCCGGTTGCGGTACACCTGGCGTGATCGTTCCATTAACAAAAGTCGAGGTCCCTGCTGCGAAACGATAATTTTGTCCATTATTGTTATCCCAAGTCCCGCTTCCGTTGTTAAATGCTGCGCTCAGCCCAGCCGCCGAAATTAAATTAATTGTAATTTTACTATAACCTGCTACTTCTGAGGAGGACATGGCCACACCTGGGGCACTTGTCCAAGCGCCTCCGTCTACTTGGTAATGAATGTAGGGGTTCGTGAAGCCTTGTTTATAGTAGATTGTTGCTGTATTGGAGGCATTTGTTGTCACGGAAAGTGCGGCACTTGCCAAAGATGCATTACCCGCGGCATCCACCGCTTTAACCGTGAATGCATAAACGGTGCCTGCACTTAGTCCAGTTATCGTAAAGCTCGTGCTTGCCGAAGTGCCTACCTTCGTTCCCGCTTGGTAAATGTCATACCCCGTTACTCCCACATTATCCGTAGAAGCATTCCACGAAAGACTGACACTATTGCTCGTCTGGCTAGTTGAGGCCAGTCCGGAAGGAGTGGAAGGAGCTATCGTATCAGCGCCTTGATATTCATTCCAAAGCGTTAGAACAGGGATTCCCGTAATTTGCTGAACCGCATTCTCGGTCCAAGCTACGCCATCGAAAGGATCCAGACTGGCATTAATTTCACGTAAAAAACCATGGTGCTTATGCTCATCTATCCATCTAAAGAAATTTCCCGTTGTCCCATATCCGTCTTTCCATGTACCGCCAATAGGTGGATGATACCGGTCGTGGTAGCCCACTTCGAACCGCACCGCATCCGCCATGCCTTCGATCATATAGCCGATTTGACCGTAATTGTCGTCGCTGAATTGGTACAGATGAGTTAACTCATGATAGAGGATCCCAATAATTTCCTCGTGCAGCGGCTGTCCGGAATCGTAATAAGATTTGAGATACCGGGAGCTTATCGCAATATGCCCCTCTGATGCACTTCCTGATGCCCCGGCAACGCCGTCAAAATTTTCAATTGTAATAACAACCTTTTGTTTACGTAACTGCACCTCACTTGGGTCATTGT
Organism: Paenibacillus tabacirhizosphaerae; assembly: GCF_040812395.1. GTDB lineage: Bacteria > Bacillota > Bacilli > Paenibacillales > NBRC-103111 > Paenibacillus_E. Next base: position 245,590 of record NZ_JBFNXH010000003.1, read on the forward strand.
ACAGCACTTGGACTACTTTATTAATGATCGCTCTAATTTCTTCTTGAGGATTAGGCAATGCCTGCTCGAACAAATACCCGTTGCCCGCCGTATCCAAGTTTTGGAATTCAATCTCGGGATGAATGGCATGCCATTTGTCTTCTTTGTACGAAAACTCAACTTCCCCCACTTGCAAAATCGTTCCGCTGTGATTCTGCAAATCAAGTTTATAATACCGGTATGCCGTTTGGTTAGCTTGAAGGATATAATGATTCCGCTGATGGCGAAGCTTGAAATTCTCATTACTTTTACTATCGATATCAGTCCAAGTTAACCCATCTGCGGATCCCTTTAAAGTCCAGCTTTTGGGATCGCGTTCGCTTGCATCATTGGCAGCAGAAATCGCGTAACCGTCAAGTGTAATAGCTTGTCCGAAATCAAATTGAAGCCATCCGGCACTTTGAAAAGTCAGCCATTTGGTTGTGCTTGTGCCATCAACCGCATTTTCTTTGCCTTCATTTGGCCCATTCTCGCCGCTTGCAGTAACTTGCGGGTGAAGAACCGAACTTAAAGCACCATCAAACAGTTGAATTTCGGAAAGCTGCAGGATTCCCCCGCTATGATTGCTGAATTCAAATTTATAATAGTTATAAGCAACCGAATTTACAAATGAATAGGTTTGTGTTTTATAGCGATAGGCAAAATCCTGATTCTGCTGGGTATCTAACAGTGTCCAGTCCGTTCCATTGTTAGAAGCTTTCAACGTCCAGCTTTTAGGGTCTCTATCGGGATAGTCGTTCGCAGCGGATATTTGATACGAGTTAATGGCATAAGAAGCATTGCCAGCGAATTGATACTGGATCCACGCTGAGCTCGAACTCACCAACCATTTGGAATAATAATTGTTGTCAAACGCATTCACTTTGGCCTCCGTTATCGGGCTATCCTCGCTGCTGACTGTTACAATGCCGCCTTCTGTCCGATCAATCGAGCCGTTTACAGATGAAGCCTCTGCCGGCTTTTGTCCGATTAGCAAGCCCAAACTAATTGTTAATGCGAGAACAAAGGCAAAGATTTTTCTCATATTCATACCACTCCTGTTCCTCTTCAAATTTTCTCTAAAAAACGAACGATGAACAAACGTTTGCACTAACTGATTGAGCTGTCTGCACGAAGCTGCTACTTAACAATAAGCCCCCTTCCTTTTGGAGTTGTTGGATTTCGTAAAAGTTAAACAATACAAACGTTTGTACTCACTATTATATCATAAATTTTCCAGTAATTATTGTATTTACAAAGATCATGTAAACCTATTAGAAAAAAAACTGGAAGCCCCTAGGCCTCCAGTTTCTGTCACGCACCGTTTTTCAGCAGCTCTTTGTAAAGCGAGATGTACTGCTGAGCCGATTTTTTCCAGCTGAAATCAATTTTTTTCATATTTTGCTGAATTCGGTTCCATGCCTCGTGATCATTCTTATAGAAAAATACGGCACGTCGAATGGTATGCAGCATGTCGTGAGCATTATAATGGCTGAATGTAAAGCCCGTTCCTTCGCCAACAAATTCATTGTACGGCTGAACGGTATCTCTAAGCCCTCCGGTCTCCCGTACGATGGGTACAGAGCGATAGCGAATCGCGATGAGCTGACCTATTCCGCATGGTTCGAACTGCGAAGGCATCAAAAACATATCGGAGGATGCATAGATTTGATGAGCCAAAGGTTCACTGAATGTGATTTGTGCGGATACTTTATCCGGATGTGCTGCGGCTGCATGACGGAACATCGTTTCATAGCTTTCTTCTCCGGTACCCAACACAACAAGCTGAATATCGAGCGATAATATTTCTGGAAGCACGTGTTGAATAAGATCTAATCCCTTCTGCTGTACCAGCCGGGTAACCAAAGCGATCATGGGTACATCGCCATTGATGGGAAGTCCCAGCCGTTCCTGCAGGGCTAGCTTATTCTGCTGCTTTTTCGGCAATGAATCCCGATAGTTCACAACGAGGTGCGGGTCGCTCATCGGATCAAACAATTCATAATCAATCCCGTTAACAATGCCCGTTAATTGATCTTTACGGTGACGCAGCAGGCTGTCCAAATGCTCGCCGTAATAAGGCGTTTGAATCTCATCCGCATAAGTTTGACTGACGGTCGTGATGCGATCTGAATAGAGCAGTCCGCCTTTCAAGAAGCTGGCTCCGCCGTGCAACTCGAGTGCAAGACCTGAGAAGTGATCATCGCTTAAACCAAAAAGTTCCTTCATGAGCGATTGGCCATAGACGCCTTGATATTTGAGATTATGAACCGTCGATACCGTTCTGATCCCATTAAAGAAGGGCAAATGTCCGTAATGCGCCTTCAGTAAGACTGGAATCATGCCTGTCTGCCAGTCATGGCAGTGAATGACATCAGGTTGAAAATCAAGAACAGGAAGTGCCTCGATGACCCCGCGACAGAAGAAGGCGAAGCGTTCCGCCTCGTCTCCGAAACCGTATAAGCCTGAACGCTTAAAATAATACTCATTGTCAACGAAATAAAAAGTGACACCCTCATATTGCAGCACATCGACACCCAGATACTGCTTCCTCCAACCGACATAGATATCGAAGGCAGCAAGGGATGTCATCGCATTGCGGTACTTAGCTGGAATATCTCCATATTTAGGCAAAATAACGCGCACGTCGAGTCCAAGCCGCGTCAACTCTTTGGGCAGAGCGCCAATGACGTCTGCCAAGCCACCTGTTTTGACAAAAGGCACGGCTTCTGCTGCAGCAAACAGAATTTTCATCATCCCACTCCTTCCAAATTAATGATAATATGGCTTATCATTGAAGTTCTAGATCACCTTGGTTTTGGCGGCGATGAACGGCGCTTTGTTGTCGCCGGTGAGGACGCGACCGCGGGAGATGAAAACGTCCTTATCGAGAATGGCATTTTCGATGATGACATTCTCTTCAATTTCACAGTTTTGCAGAATGATACTGTTCTTTACATAAGCGCCTTTACGGATTTTCACACCTCTAAAGAGGATGCTGTTCTCTACCTTGCCTTCAATGGTACAGCCATTAGCGATCAAAGCATTTTTGGCTGCGGCACTTTCCAAATATTTGGCAGGCGGTTCATCTTTGACCTTCGTATAAATCAGATTCTTTTGGAAAAATAATTCTCTCCAAATGGCTGGATTCAGCAACTGCATACTGTGCTTGTAATAGCCTTGGATGGAATTCACGACACCGACATATCCTTCGAATTTATAGCCATATACGCTTAATTTATCGATATTTTTCATAATGCCGTCACGGACGAGATGATCAAACCCTTGGGCAAGGCACGATTCCACCATATCCAGCAGCAGCGCTTTACTCAAAATGTACATTTCCATTGAAATGTTGTTTGTTCGCAGACGCCCCGTATGATCCTCCATCACCGTTACTTGTCCGGTGTCCTTGACGGCAAGACGCCGGAATTTGCCATGAATGTCCTCATCCGTTTGTTTATAAATGACTGTAATATCTGCCTGTGTGTCCTCATGGTATCTCACTGCATCGACCAAATCGATGTTGCATACCATGTGGCTCCGCGAGATGATAACAAGCTCCTCTTTGCCACGATAGAAGTAGTCGCGATGGCTGTAGAACTGGTACAAATCCCCACGAGATATCCCCGTTGGCTCATCCAAGACAGACGGAAGAACAAACAAGCCGCCACGTTTCCGGTCAAGATCCCATTCTTTACCTGATCCTAGATGATCCATGAGCGAGCGGTATTTATGTTGTGTGAAAACGGCAACGTTATCGATGCCCGAGTTCACCATGCTGGAAAGCGCAAAATCGATCAGTCGATAACGACCGCCATAGGGTACCGATGCCGGGCAACGGAAATACGTTAGTTCCTCCAAATCATCCGGTTCATTCACTAAATTGATGACACCCATCACATGCTTCATTGAACTCATCCTTTCTGATTTGCAGTCGCGATAATCCGTTCATTGCCGCCAATCAATACAATCTCACCGTGTCCGTCGATGACCGCTCCATCTTCTACAACTGTATTTTCACCGATTATGGCTTTCTCAATCGTCACATGGCTGCCGATTTTCGCGTTGGGCATAATGACGGAATCACGGATAACCGTTCCTTCCCCTACTTGAACGCCATAGAACAACACCGAATGTTCGACATCGCCGAAAATAGCGCACCCTTCGTTCACCAACGAACGTCGCACATTGGCTGTTGGCGCCACATACTGAGCAGGCTGATACGGATTCTGCGAATACACGCGCCAGTCCTTGTCGTTTAAATTCAATTCGTTCTGTTCATCAAGCAGATCCATATTCGCTTCCCATAAGCTATCGATGGTACCGACATCTTTCCAGTACCCCTGGAAAGGATAAGCAAACATGCGCGCCTCGTCCTTCAGCATCATAGGGATGATGTCTTTACCGAAATCCTTGCTGGAATCCGGATTCTCCTCATCCTTGGTCAAATACGATTTCAGGACGCTCCATTTGAAAATATAGATGCCCATCGAAGCTAAATTGCTTTTGGCTTCCTTCGGTTTCTCAGCAAATTCCGTAATCGCCTGATGCTCACCTACGCTCATAATCCCGAAACGGCTTGTTTCCTCCCACTTCACTTCAATTACCGCAATCGTCGCGTCCGCTTTTTTTTGCTTATGGAAATCCAGCATGGAATCGTAGTTCATTTTATAGATGTGATCGCCTGAGATGACTAACACATACTCAGGATCATACTGCTCAATGAAGCCAATATTTCGATAAATGGCGTTGGCTGTCCCTTTGTACCAATCTCCGCCTTTTTGCTCCATGAATGGAGGGAGCACCGTTACACCGCCGTATTTGCGGTCCAAATCCCACGAACTGCCAATGCCAATATAAGAATTTAGAACGAGCGGTTGATACTGCGTCAGAACACCGACGGTATCAATGCCAGAATTTGTACAATTGCTCAGGGTAAAATCAATAATCCGGTATTTCCCGCCGAAATGAACGGCTGGTTTGGCCAAATTGTTTGTCAATACGCCTAATCTTCGTCCTTCTCCTCCAGCAAGGAGCATGGCAACGCATTCTTTGCTGCGCATAGCTGATTTCCCCCTTCGTCTTCCTCGAGATTGGTTTGGAATACGTCAACGCATTTGATATAGATAGCCGCAAGCGGCGGAATACAAAGGGCTAAACTGTAGGGCATCCGGTGCCACGAGCGCTGATCGCTCGATATCGGAGTTGAATTGGCTTGGCCAGATCCGCCGTATTCGGGCAAATCACTATTAAACACTTCTTGATAGATCCCATACCTTGGCACCCCGATCCGATAATCCGGATGAACCACCGGCGTAAAATTGCAAATGAGGATCAGATCATCCTCCGCCCTTTTCCCTTTTCGCATGAAGGTTACAACGCTTTGGCTCTCATCATGAGGATTGATCCACTGAAAGCCGTCTGAATGATGGTCCAACTGCCATAAGGCAGGTTCACTTAAATAAAAATGATTGAGCGCTTGGACATAATGCTGCATTTGGCGGTGCTTTTCATAGTGCTCAAGCAGAAACCAGTCCACTTCCTCCAGGTCCTTCCACTCATCGAATTGCCCGATTTCGCTCCCCATGAACAGCAACTTTTTACCAGGATGCCCTGTCATATACCCGTACAACACACGAAGGTTTGCGAACTTTTGCCAATAGTCGCCCGGCATCTTATGCAGCAACGAACGTTTGCCATGGACAACCTCGTCGTGAGATAGAGGCAGGATATAATTTTCTGAAAATGTATACATAAAGGAAAAAGTAATGAGCTTATGATAATATTTGCGATGAATAGGATCTAACTTCATATAGCGGAGCATATCGTTCATCCAACCCATGTTCCATTTATAGTTAAATCCAAGTCCTCCATCATGGACAGGTGCCGTCACAAGCGGCCAATCCGTGGAATCTTCGGCCATCATGAGTGCGTGCGGATAATAGGAGAATACCACTTTATTGAGCTTACGTAAGAATGCCACGGCTTCGGGATTATCGTCGCCGCCATACTGATTACGAATAGGTTTCTCGTTCCACCTGCCGAAATTCAAATGAAGCATGGAAGCCACAGCATCCACTCTTATTCCATCGATATGATACATGTCCATCCAAAAGACCGCATTAGAGATCAAAAAACTTTGAACCTCCGGCCTTCCGAAATCAAACGTTAGCGTCCCCCACTCCAGTTTCTCCGCTTTGCGCGGATCCTGGTATTCATATAACGGACTGCCGTCAAACTGCCGCAATCCATGATCATCCTTACAGAAGTGGCCAGGTACCCAGTCCATAATGACCCCGATTCCCCGTCGATGACAACTGTCCACGAAGTGCATGAAATCTTTCGGAGTGCCATGACGGCTAGTCACCGAGTAGTACCCTGTAGCCTGATAACCCCATGAGCGATCAAACGGATGCTCCGCTAAGGGCATAAGCTCAATATGCGTATACCCCATAGAGGCGGCATAATCGACCAATTCTTCTGCCAGCTGTTCGTATGTATATAGTTCTTCGCTGTATCGATCTTTTTTGCGCCAGGTACCGAGGTGAACTTCATAAATAGCTAGTGGCTTATCATAAATCGAATTGTTCCTCTTTTGCTGCTGCCACTCCTGATCCTGCCACTCGTAACCCTTAAGATCAACGACTCGCGATGCCGTTCCAGGACGAAGCTCCGAATAAAAGGCATAGGGATCAGCTTTCAAAAGAAGTTGTCCCGTCTTGCTATGAATTTCGAATTTGTAATAGTCACCTTCACGCGCCTCGGGTACAAACAACATCCACACGCCTAACGTGCTGATGCGTTCCATCGGATGCGTGCCGGAAGTCCAACCGTTGAAATCACCAAGAAGCTGAATCTGTCTAGCCTCAGGAGCCCATACTGCAAAACGTACGCCTTCTTGCCCTAACGTCTTACTGACATGCGCCCCCAGTAGACGGTAGCTGTGGAAAAGGGATCCTTCATGAAGCAAAAATAAATCTTCTGAGCTGGGACTGCCAAGCGCCTTCACAAAATCCCTCCTTCACCCTAAATAACTTCTTAACTCCCAGTTGACTTCCAATCCATCTTATCACTTACAAATACTACAAACAGGTGAAGAATTCCTTTAATCTTCCCATAAGAAAAAAAGGGAATTCCTTTGATTCCGGTGAATTGATAAGAGAACGTATAAATGAGAGGTGGAAATTTAATCATGAAAGACAAAGTAAAAGGATTAATCGTAGGTTTAACGATAGGATCTTTATTAAGCGGGACTGCCGCTTTTGCAGCCAGCAGCCAAATTGATGTCGCCTTCCGAAATCTTAAGTATATGTTTGACGGTGTTGAAAAAGCACCTGCGGAGGGGAAAGGATTTATTTATGAGGGTTCGACTTATGTCCCCCTTCGGTTCGTGAGCGAAGCGCTCGGTAAACCTGTGGAGTGGGATGAGGAGAATGAAACCATTTGGATCGGCAGCAATCCGCGTCAAATCGTCGCCACTTACAAAGACGGAAAAGTGACGAAAGCCGATTACGACACTTACGCAGCGCTTCAAACATTTTTTGACCCGAGAGCAGCTACTTCTCAAAACAACCCGGAGTACCAACAGTATTTGGTTAAGGATCTCATCCAAAACAAAATTTTCTCAAGCAGAGCAACCGCTGATGAGCTCAATACGGCGAAAGCCGACGCTGACAAACAAATCACGGCATGGAAAGCGCAAGTTACCGAGACGAAATTCAGCGATGATTTGAAGAAAGCCAAGCTGACCGAAGGGGATCTTCACAATTTTCTAGTCGTCAGCCTCAGCGCTCAAAGCTATATCTCCTCCCTTATCACCAATGATGCCCTGCAAGCGAAATATGATGACACGCTAAAAACTGACAAAGCGGTTTATACAACGGCATCCGTTCGACACATTCTCATTAGCCTTAACGACAGCACAACAGGCAAACCGCTTCGTACCAAAGAAGAAGCGCTTGCACGCGCCAAAGTGGTGCTCGATAAGCTGAAAAATGGCGGTGACTTCACAGCACTTGCAAAGGAATACTCGGAAGATCCAGGTTCCAAGGATAATGGCGGCCTGTATGAGAATGCTGCTGTAAGTGATTGGGTTCCTGCATTTAAAAAGGCTGCGCTCGAATTATCTCTCGATACGATCAGCGATCCAGTAGAAACTGAATACGGCTACCACATTATGAAAGTGGAATCGCGCAGCGTCAAATCGTTCGATTCGGTGAAAGATCAATTGAAAAGTCAGCTCGTCCAGGAAAAAACAAAAAACTTCACTGAAAAAGAACTGCCTGGCTTGATTGAAAAGATCGATTTAGGTCAATAAATGGTGTACAATGGTTGTTTGACAAAGTATAAAAAGTTGAAGGATGGATTGCAGCATGTTTTATGCAAAAGATTGGGCCGATTATGAGCTCCTGGATACCGGCGACGGCGAAAAGCTGGAGCGTTGGGGCACCTATGTGCTGAGGAGACCAGATCCTCAGATCATTTGGCCGCTCGTCAAAGAAACATCAGCTTGGCGCGAAGCCGATGCGCATTATCACCGCAGCACCAGCGGGGGCGGGCAATGGGAGAACCACACTGAGCTGCCGGAACGCTGGACGATTACGTATGACCAGAAGCTGACGTTCTATATTAAGCCGACAGGCTTCAAGCATACGGGACTGTTTCCGGAACAGGCCGTCAACTGGAAATGGATGATCGAGAAAATACAAGGCGCAGGCCGTCCGATCAAGGTGTTGAACCTGTTCGCATACACAGGCGGAGCTTCTCTGGCTTGCGCTTACGCGGGCGCAGAGGTTTGCCACGTAGATGCCTCCAAAGGCGTAGTCCAATGGGCGAAAGAGAATTTACATTTGTCGGGGATGGGCAGCCGTCCTGTGCGCTTCATTACAGACGACGTGTTCAAATTCGTGCAGCGGGAACAACGTCGCGGCAGCAAATATGACGCGATCATTATGGACCCTCCTTCCTATGGAAGAGGCCCGAATGGAGAAACCTGGAAGCTGGAAGAGGATCTCTACCCGTTCATTCAGACCTGCATGTCCATTTTGACAGACAACCCTTTGTTCCTGCTGATCAATTCCTATACGACCGGCATTTCGTCGACCGTTCTGCACAACATCCTCTCCATGGCGATGAAGCAAAAGCATGGCGGCACGATATCCAGCGGTGAAATCGGACTGCCGATCACCCATTCCGGCTTAATGCTGCCTTGCGGCATTCTAGGACGCTGGGAGGCGTAAAGGTGGCAGGACCAAAAGATATATCGGAGGCTTCACAGATTCCGATTTTGTTCGAAGACAACCACATTCTCGTGGTTGAGAAGCCCGTCAACATGCCGACGCAGGAGGACGACTCGCGCGATCCTGACCTGCTCAGCGTGCTGAAGGCTGATCTGAAGCACCGACACCACAAACCAGGCAACGTCTACCTCGGGCTTGTGCACCGGCTTGACCGTCCCGTTGGCGGCGTAATGGTATTCGCCAAAACGTCAAAAGCCGCGTCCCGGCTATCGGACGCGGTAAGAACAAGGCAGCTCGACAAGACGTACGTCGCTGTCGTGCACGGCAAACCGCCGCAGCCGTCTGCAACGCTGCGGCATTGGCTTCGCAAGGACACGCGGACGAATACGGTCAGCGTGGTGAGAGAAGGCCAGCCGGACGCCAAGGAGGCCGTGCTGGACTATCGGGTGCTCGGCAGCTCGGATGGGCTCAGCTTGATCAAGATCAAGCTGCACACCGGGCGGCCGCACCAGATTCGAGTACAGCTGACGGCCATCGGCTGCCCGCTTTACGGCGACCAGCGCTACGGAAGCGCGGTCAACAAACCAGGCCAGCAGCTCGCGCTCTGGTCGACTGAGCTTGCCTTTGAGCATCCAACGCTCAAAGACGAGCTGCGCTTCCGGTCGTACCCTCCCGAGCAGCATCCGTGGTTCTTGTGGTCAGAGCTAATTCGCGACCTTCCCCAATAAATAAATAAGCAGTTTCTGATTATGGGCGGAAACGCGACTGAGGTAAGAATCCAACAGCTGTTCACGGATTCGGCTGCCTCTCTCGCATTCCGCCTTTCCTTTATCCGTCACGTTGACCCAGACGATCCGGCGGTCCTTCTCATCCCGTTCACGTACAATCAACTCATTCTTTTCCATTCGATCAAGCAGCGTTGTAACAGCGGCTGGTGTCGTTGCTAAATATTCAATGAGATCTGACGGCTTCATCCGCTCATTGGATAAGAGCAGTTCCAGAACGCCTAGTTGTCCTTCCGTTAGCGAAGGCGACAAGCCAACTTCCATCTGAGATTTCAATTCCTTGGACAATTTCAGCCATATCTTCCCGAATTCATCGGAATACACGCACATCATCTACCTTCCAGAATAATCCTACTTGGAGTATACCACGACCTCTCTTCGGTTTAAAGGTTAATGGCGTTAATATTTTCTGACAATACCTGCGGTTCCGGCAGGACATGCTGTCGAATCGGCATGATTGAAGAGCCTTCAATGGGAGTCTTGTCATTTCATGAACACATAGGCTTCTCCTGTCATATACTGTGGCGTAAGCGCAATAGGCTCGTATCGATTTTCACAAAGGAGTGATTCCCGTTGGAAGCTTGGAAGCTGGAACTTGGCAAAAAGGCACTGGAGTCTGGCATATTAAAAGACCCGCAGTGGCTGGATCGATTAGACGAACCCATGCCCCTGTGGGTCTTATTGGAAATTGCGTTTCAACTCATTGATAAACTGGATCCGCCTTCGATCTCCTACGATTGAGGAAACCGTAGAATATCTAGAATGGATTCCGTTTTCGACACAGGCACTAACTGCTTGCCTTGCGATTTGCGATCTTCCAGAGGTGCCGTCTCCGTTGAAAAGCGAAGTTTTTCTCCATTGCTCATAATGGCAGTTATCGTATAATCCATTTTCACAATAAAGGTACGAATTAATGCCGAACCATTCGGCCTTACCCGCTTGCCTTCCTTAAATTCAAAGGTAAGAATGCCTTTGCCTCCACGTCCTTGAATCGGATAATCAACCACTAGCGAGCGTTTGGCATAGCCTAGATCCGAGATGACGAGCACTTCTCCCTCATCGCCATAGATCCATTCCGCCGAGACGACCTCATCGTCTTCCTTGAGCTGAATGCCGCGAACTCCTGCGGCGGCTCGACCCATAGGATTCACTTCCTCTTCGCGGAACCGGATACTCATTCCCTGCTTCGTAACTAGCAGTATTTCCTTCGAATTGTCGCTTAAATACACTTGCAGCACTTCATCTTGTTCGCCCAGCTTACAAGCAACGATTCCGTTTGAACGGTTCGTCATGTACTCTTTTAGCTCCGTTCGCTTCACTTGCCCTTTTCGCGTAACGAAAACGAGTGATTTTCCCGGATCATCAAATCCTTTGACAGGAATTACGCTAACGATGCGGTCTTCCTTCGCAATAGGTATCACATTCACGATTGCGGTTCCGTTTTCTTTCCACTTGTACTCAGGCACTTGATGGACAGGCAGCAGGTAGTACTGGCCTTTCTTCGTGAAGATCAACATATTCTCAATCGTATTCACGTCAAGCAGGAAGCGCACATAGTCGCCTTCCTTCAATCCGGTGTTTTCAAGCTCTCCGCCGGATCGCGTGAAGGACAATTTGCTTGTTCTCTTCAGATAGCCCTCGTTAGACAACGTTACCAGAACGTCTTCCGGGGTTACCATGACCTCCAGATTCACTTTGAGCTCTTCGACCTCACCTTGAATGTCGGAACGGCGGTCAATGCCGTATTTTTTGCGAATATCGCCAATCTCATCCTTGATCACACCGAGAAGCTTCTTCAAGCTGCCTAGAATTCCGCGTAAGTAAGCAATTGTCTTCTCCACATCGCGAAGCTCTTTCTCCAAAGTAGTGATCTCAAGATTGGTTAAGCGATAAAGTTGTAAGACGAGAATCGCATCTGCTTGACGCTCCGAGAATCCAAACTTCGCTACGAGGTTGTTCTGCGCATCCTGACGGTTCTTGGACGCTTTGATCGTTGCGATCACCTCATCCAGGATATTCAGCGCCTTGACAAGCCCTTCCAACACGTGAGCACGATCCTCGGCTTTCTCCAACTCATATTGAGAACGGTGCGTAACAACTTCCTTCTGATGCTCGATATATGCTTCGAGAATCTCTTTGAAGCCAAGCTGGCGCGGCGCTTTATTGACGATAGCGACCATGTTGAAATTGTAGGCCACTTGGAGATCTGTCTTCTTGAGCAAATAAGCCAGGATGCCTTGAGCATCCGCTTCTTTTTTTAATTCAACCACGATCCGCAGACCGTTCCTGCCGCTTTCATCACGTACTTCTGCGATACCTTCTACCTTTTTCTCCAGACGAATATTTTCCATCGCTGTGACTAGGCGGGCTTTGACCACTTGATAAGGAATTTCGGTAATGACAATTTGCTGTCTGCCGCCGCGCATGTCCTCAATGGCCGTTTTCGACCTTATGTAAATCCGGCCTTTTCCAGTTCGGTAAGCATCGCGTATGCCTTCATCGCCCATGATGATTCCGCCCGTAGGAAAGTCGGGTCCTTTAACAATCGTCATGATCTCTTCCATGGTGATTTCTGGCTTATCAATCATCGCAATACACGCATCGATGACTTCACGCAAATTGTGCGGAGGAATTTCAGTGGCGAATCCGGCAGAAATCCCGCTTACCCCATTAACAAGCAAATTCGGATAACGAGCAGGAAGCACCACAGGCTCCTTGGTCGAATTATCGAAATTGTCTTTGAACATAACCGTACGCTTCTCTATGTCGCGCAGCATCTCCATCGCAATTTCCGACAATCGCGCCTCGGTATAACGCATTGCCGCCGGCGGGTCATCGTCGATGGAACCCCAGTTGCCATGACCGTCGACTAGCGTATGGGCCATTTTCCATGGCTGGGCCATGCGCACCATGCCATCGTAAATCGAAGCATCACCATGCGGGTGATAATTCCCCATCACGTCACCGACGGTTTTCGCCGATTTGCGGTACGGTTTATCATGTGTATTTCCTGAATCATACATGGCATACAGAATGCGCCTTTGTACAGGCTTCAAACCGTCTCTAACGTCAGGAATCGCGCGATCCTGAATAATATATTTGGAATAACGGCCGAAGCGATCGCCAACGACCTCCTCCAGAAAAGCAGGCAAAAACTGTTCTAACATACTCAACCTTCAGTCACCACTCTTTTTGGTCTACTCTACATATTCGGTAAAATCGACATTTTCCATAATCCATCGTTTACGAGGATCTACTTTATCACCCATTAATGTCGTTACGCGCCGCTCTGCTTTGGCCGCATCTTCGATCTGGACTTGGAGCAAGATGCGTGTTTCCGGATCCATCGTTGTTTCCCACAGCTGCTCCGGGTTCATCTCCCCGAGTCCTTTATAACGTTGCAGCTCGCTGTTTTTTCCGAATTCCTTCATCACCGATTGCAGCTGATCGTCCGTCCAGGCATAACGATGTGCAGTGCTTTTCCCACCTTTTTTCGTCACTTTATACAGCGGAGGCTGTGCAATATACACTTTACCGGAATCAATTAAAGGTTTCATGTAACGATAGAAGAATGTTAACAGCAGCACTTGAATATGCGCGCCGTCCGTATCCGCATCCGTCATAATAATAATTTTACCGTAATTCGTTTCATCGGACTCGAATTCCGGGCCAACGCCAGCGCCAATTGCGGAAATAATCGCCTTATACTCATCATTCTTCAAGATGTCGAGAAGCTTCGCTTTCTCAGGATTCATTGGCTTCCCTTTGAGCGGAAGAATCGCTTGATGTTTCGAGTCGCGTCCTTGCTTAGCCGAACCGCCAGCTGAATCGCCCTCCACAATGAACAATTCATTGCGCTGCAAATCTTTGGACTGTGCAGGTGTCAGCTTTCCGTTCAAATTGGAACTTTCGCTCTTCCCTTTTTTGCCGTTACGGATTTCCTCACGGGCTTTACGCGCAGCTTCACGCGCTTTCGATGCTTGCACAGCCTTTTTCAACATCATTTGTGCGATTTGCGGGTTTTCCTCAAGAAACACGGCCATTTTATCCGAAACAATCGCATCGACTACGCTTCGGGCAACAGCACTGCCGAGCTGGTCTTTCGTCTGACCGACAAACTCTACGTCACCCATTTTGATATTGATCACGACCATCATGCCTTCGCGGAGATCCGTACCGTCCAAGTTCTTATCTTTTTCTTTGAGAAGCGCTGCTTTACGGGCATATTCATTCATGACACGAGTGTATGCGGTTTTAAAACCGGTTTCATGCGTGCCCCCGCCTCGTGTCGGGATCGAGTTCACGAAAGAAGCAATCGTCTCCGTGTAGCCGTCATTATACTGAAGAGCGACTTCCACTTCAATTTCATCTTTCTCTGAAGCGAAATGAATGACGGGATGCAGAACGGTCTTTTCTTCATTCAGAAATTCGACAAACTGGCTCGCTCCGCCTTCGTATTGGAACGATTCCTGCTTATCCGTCCGGTCATCCTTCAAATTAACTAGCAAACCGGAATTCAAGAAAGCAATTTCCTGCAGACGCTCAGATAGTGTGTCGTAATTAATCGTTGTACCGCTTTGAAAAACACGTTTATCGGGTTTAAATGTTACTTTCGTGCCTGTCCGATTCGTGTTGCCGATCACCTCGAGTCCTGTAACTGGCTCTCCAACATGCTCGATGCCGGAATCGTCCACCCAGTACTCGAAGCGCATTTTGTGGATTTTACTGTCTCGGTATACCTCTACTTCCAGCCACTCTGACAGTGCATTCGTCACGGAAGCGCCTACACCGTGAAGCCCGCCTGACTTTTTATATCCCGCACCGCCGAATTTCCCCCCAGCGTGCAGAATCGTGAACACGACCTGCGGAGTAGGAACCCCTGTTTTATGCATCCCGGTTGGAATTCCTCTGCCGTTATCCTGAACGGTGATCGATTGGTCTTTATGAATGGTCACACTGATTTTAGAACAATGCTTGGCGAGATGTTCGTCAACCGCATTATCCACGATCTCCCAGATCAAATGGTGCAAGCCTGACGTGCTGGTGCTGCCGATGTACATACCCGGTCTCTTCCGCACCGCAACAAGGCCTTCCAGCACTTGAATGTCATCTGCATTATATTCCGAAGCCGGGGCATTTCCATTCGCAAATAATTCTAGCTGCTCGGTCATCGAAGCCCTCCTTTTAAACTAAACACATCATTAATTTAAAACATCTTTACGTGTAAATACAGAGAATGAAACGATTAAGGAAGCGATCGCCCATATCGATAAAACACTAAGAGAAAACGTTAAATCCATCCCCTTGATCGGCGGAAGCCCACCGGTCAAATATTTCGTGAGGTCTAAATTGACCATGAACAAATATTTGGCTGTTTCCCATGAGGATACCATATTAGAAAGGATTGTCCCAGAGATTAATACCGCGAGCATAACACCCATGCCAGCCGCTGTCGAGCGAATCAGCACAGAAAGCATAAGCGACATCAAGGCTACAACCAGCGCGGAGAACCAGACCAAACCAAGTTCCATGAGCAAGAAGAACCATTGATCCACCGCTCGGACAAGGCTGAAATCCACCTCTGTGCCTGTTAATTGAATGCCAGTAAAAACGGGCATCGTCCATCCGTTATATCCGAAAACAACGCCTGAAATCAAGTAACAAAGCACCGCTGTGGACAAAACCGTCAATGAAGTAAAGAACACAACCGTAATTAATTTACTCATTAGGATTTTCCAACGCCTGACCGGTCTTGTCAACAATAATTTAATAGTCCCCGTAGAATGCTCCGATGATACGATATCGGCAGAAATGACCATGATGATGAGCGGAATAAATAAACCTACCGCATTTTTGACAAATTCGCGAGTAAAAGTCACCGCATTAGGTGAACTTGGATCCACGTCTTTTTCCAAATAATAATTGGCGATCTGTATTTGCACTTGTAACTGCTGCTTCCATTCATCCGGTGTGCGTGCAGAGCTGAGACGTTTTTCCCAATCCGCAATTTTCTGCCTTTGATCGGCTTTCCAATCCGTGGTTCCGAATTGCTTCTGCGTATTCTGTGCGACTCGCATTTGCGCGTAAGTAAACATAGGAATTAAGGCAAGCAGAATAAGTAAAATGACATAGAATCGCTTCTTCTTCATCATTTTGATGCATTCATTTTTCACAAGCGGATATATACTATTCAATTCCATCACCCTCCCCTATTCGATTTTCTCACCTTCGGTTAGGCTCAAGAACAATTCTTCCAGCGTTGGGTTTTTGATTTCTACAGCGTAGAGGTTAATTCCTGCTTCTACTAATTGCCGAGTTATTTGCGGAACATACTCCTGATTCATATGAGTTACGATTTGCTTAACGGATCGCTCGGTTGCATGACTGTTTTCCTGCGAAATCTCCTCGATGTCCGTTACGTAAGGAGAAGCAAGAAACACTTGTTCAGCAAGCTCAGCGGGTACAACAGACCACACTACTTTACCGCCTTTTGCGACAAGCTCTTCGACAGAGCCGACTTTAATAACTTCGCCGTGGCTTATAATCGCGACGCGATCGCACATTTGCTGAATTTCACTTAACAAATGGCTGGACACGAATAAACTTAGCCCGCCCTCGGCTAATCGTTGGATAAACTCTCTCATTTCTTTGATTCCCTGTGGGTCGAGGCCATTGGTCGGCTCGTCCAAAATCAATAAACTTGGCCGTCCAAGAAGTGCTTGCGCGATCCCCAGCCGCTGCCGCATACCAAGCGAATATGTGCGAACTTTATCATGAATGCGCCCATCCATGGAAACAATCTCCACAACCTCAGCAATTCGTTTCTCATCCACGTCAGGCAGCATACCGGCGAAATGCTCCAGGTTCTCCCAGCCTGTCAAATATGAGTAGAGCTCCGGGTTTTCTACGATACAGCCCACATGCCGAAGCGCTTGATCATGCTCCCTGTGAACATCATACCCGCAGATATGTATAGACCCTTCAGTCGGGCGAATCAAATCAACGAGCATCCGAATGGTCGTCGTTTTACCCGATCCGTTAGGCCCAAGGAAACCGAAAATTTCTCCGGCATAGACATCGAACGAAATGCCCTTAATAATCTCTTTATTTTTAATGGATTTCTTGACATTTTTCACGGATAATACAGTCCGAGTTTCATTGGCAATCTGTGCCATGTGAGCGACTCCTCCCCTACCTCAAAATTTGCACAATGCGGTCAGCTATGCGCTCATAACCATCTCCATTAGGATGAAAATGATCGGCAGCTGACAAATATTTAATCAAATTTTGCTCAAACAGATCATAGGTGGGAACAATGACCATATTCGGGTAGACATTGCTCATTTCAAAAACGCGGTTGTTCCAGCGCTGCACAATGAGTGAACCTTCGCGATTAGGATCAAGATCCAAAAAAGGATGATAGAGTCCGACATACATGATAACGGCGTTCGGATTGGCCTTGTTAATGGCTTTCAGCACTTGATCTACCCTCTCTAAAGCAGGATCAATCCGTTTAAGCGCAGCGTCCGGATTGAATTCCTGCTTCTCGCCTTTAAACATGTCTTCCCCGCCAGCGAAAAGGTCATTGCCCCCAATCGTTAAAAGCACGATATCGGCTTGCGCCAGCGCATCCTGAGTTTTCTTCAAAGCCAAGTCCGTAAGCAACTGATCGCTTTTGTATCCAGGAATCGCCAAATTATTCAACACAAAAACCGGCTTTCCGCTTTGGAGCTCGAGTTTTTCCCGGACTCGTCCTACATAGCCTTTGCCTGTGTTGTCGCCTGTTCCTGCAGTGAGCGAGTCGCCAAGCGCCACAATTTGCAGTTTACTTTTCGCTTCAATCACAGTTTCTTTCTTTGGCGCTGTAGTTGAAATAGCAAGGTCTCCCGATGCTTTCGGAAACCAAATTTGATTCGCTGCATAGGCAAAGCCTACTGCAAAAACAATCGTCGATATCGAAGCCGTAAGGCCGATAGCTCCCCAGATAAAGCGAGATGATCTCAAGCGAGTCCCCTCCTGCGAATAATGGCATAATTCACTATAAGATTATAGCTTCTTGGTTGATATTGCAAACTTGATATCTCTACAGTTCCTGCGAACAAAAAAAACTGCCTGAGCGCAAATCGCGTTCAAGCAGCTTTTATTCCTAACCGGCATCCTGCAAAAATTTGTACTGGGCTTGTATCAAGCCATAGTAAATTTTCTTCTCTTGCATCAATTCTTCATGATTGCCGCTTTCCATCATACTTCCGTGATCAAGCACGATGATTTTATCTGCGCCCCGAATTGTGGATAGCCTGTGAGCGACAATGAAAGAGGTTCGGCCAGCGAGCAGTGTTTTGAGCGCTTCCTGAATCTTCAGCTCGGTCTCCGTATCGATACTTGCCGTTGCCTCATCTAGGATAAGCACTTGCGGATTCGCGAGTAAAGCTCTAGCAAACGAAGTCAGTTGCCGCTGTCCCATAGAAAGCACATTGCCGCGCTCCTGCACTTCCATTTCATAGCCTTGCGGCAAACCCATAATAAAGTCATGCGCGTGAACGGCTTTTGCCGCTTGCTCGACTTCCTCATCCGTCGCATCGAGACGGCCGAAACGAATATTGTCGCGAATGGTGCCCGAGAAAATAAACGTATCTTGCAACACGATGCCGATTTGCGAACGGAGACTTTGAATCGTCACTTCGCGAATATTTTGACCATCGATAAGCACGCGTCCTTCTACAGGGTCATAGAAGCGGCACAACAGGTTCATAATGGTGCTTTTGCCTGAACCCGTATGGCCGACTAAGGCTATGGATTGCCCTGCCTGTACATCCAGATTGATGCCCTTAAGTGCCGGTCGGCCTGCTTCATATTCGAACACAATATTCTCAAATGCAACATGACCTACAATGCTAGGAAGTTCTCTGGCTCCGGGCAGCTCGGCAACCGTTGGCTTTTCATCGATATATTCGAAAATTCTCTCGGCCGAAGCCAGGATACGAGGATTTAAACGATTAAATGACCATAAATTCACAAAAACTAGCAAGAATCCGCCCTATTCTTGGAAATCATCCCGATACCCTAAAATGTAAGCCCTTACATATAAACGCATACTAAATAGCGTTCTCTCGGCAAGGATTTCTAAAAAAGATCACGAAACCTAATACTGAACTTTTTTCAGGAACCGGACCAAGATAGTACGAAATAACCAAACAGGAGGCCGGCCGCCCATGACAGAACAAGAATGGCAACAATCCTTGCAACGGATGAGTCAAGGCGATCAGGACGCTTTTCGCCGCGTATATAACGAAAGCCGTGAGCAAGTATATCGCACCGTAACTCTGCTGATGACAAACAAAAACGATATTTGCGATGTGGTCAGCGAGGTTTATGCAGAGCTGTTTCGATCGATCCCCAAATACGATGCCAGATGGGCTTTTCGCGGTTGGCTAAACGGCATTATCGTCAGACAATGCCGTAGCTGGAACCGAAAATTGTGGCGCAAATGGCGATTATTCGAACGAAGCAAGCTATTGGAAAATCACGAAAAAGAACCTGGCTCCGAAGAAATCTTCATGCGCCAAGAAAGCAAAAATGAACTCTTTCAGTTGTTACAAGTGCTCTCCTATAAACACAGAAGTGTGTTGGTATTGCGTTACTATCAAGAATGTTCTTTTGAGGAAATTGCTGACATCTTAGAAATTCCCGTCGGTACGGCCAAATCCAGACATCATAATGCTTTGGAGAAGCTTCGCCTTTCGGCTCACAGCTTTACATTTCAATCCATGAAGGAGGATTCCCCACATGTCTACTCAGCAACAACTAAAAACAGCGTTTAAGCAAGTTACAGATCAATTGCACCCTCCCAAGCAACTGGATGCAAAAATCGAACAACTATTTCATACAAATATCGTCGATAACCAAGCAGTTCGATCGGAAGATACAGGAAGGAAACGTCCCTTCTCCCTCTTCCAAGGCAGCAAACGAAAAATTGTTATTTTAGCGCTCGCATCCATGCTTCTGCTTTCAGGTGCGGCCTATGCATCACAACTGCTTTATAGTTTGAATGGCAAGGGCGTCCAGCTACAGGTAAGCAAAGAATCCGCCATAGATCTTAGCCATAGTGAATCCGTGGCGATCTACAACGAACTGCAGCAAGTAAAGAGTCAATTAGCTGACAAGCAATCCGCATTTGTCTACTTACGACCACTAGCTGAACGTCAAGTGCCTGCTCTTTTGCTTGTCCAGCAACCCGTCCAATACAACGTACTGAATGAATGGAAGGCAGCTGTCGAAGCCATTTATCCAACGCTCAAAATGCCTACCGATCTGCCAGAAGGATATTCGTTTGCCGCTGGACAATTACAAAATTGGATCGGTGTTTACTCTCCAGATGAAGCAAAGTCCTATGAAAGCAAATTAAGCAAGAAATCTCAGAAGGGTTCTTCTGGCATCACTTGGGAAAAAACACCGGACAATCGGCCAGCTCTATCTTCTTTAGACAGTCCCGGGCTCATTTACCGCAATCATGCATCTCAACAGCTTGAAATCAGGTATCAAATCTTTCCCCAAACGGATGGAAATATTCAAATAAAAGGAATGATCAATGAACAGGCGAAAGCCGAACCCGTAAATCTTCGCAATCAAACGGCGGGTTATTATGTCGCGAATGATAACAATTTCTCGAGTGAGAACGGCTACTTACAATCCTTGCAATGGATTGAGAATCAGAACAACCATACCATCCTTTACACGATATCCACGTCCTCGCCTACGATTGCTTTAGAGGATCTTCAGAAAATGGCAAATTCCGTCCAATGATGCAAGGATGATTAAGACAAGGACCTGAGGCTGCGCCTCAGGTCCTTATCTTAATCCATACGTCGAGGCATGGGGATGGTTTTCCCCCGAACCCATTCCCTCTGTTCATCTTTGAGTTGCCTTCTTCTTCTCTTTTTTAATTAACCTGTCTTCCATCCTGTATTCCTGCGCATGAACGTCCCTGTAGGAGTAAGATTCAGGGTACATTTAGCCTCCGCAAGCTTCGCAAAAAACCGAAAGGGTACTGCCGGACCGCCTTTTCCCCATGCACAACGATATTGACGGAACTACGATACCTTATTCCACGGCAACGCCTCTTTTCTCCCCCTGAAGAGGAACTAGGGTGCGTTAAATGAGCGAAAACGTGCCTAGAACCCAGCATTTCCTGCTCATAACGCACAGTAGTTCCGCGAAATGTCTCTACAACCGAAAATACTGCCTCATAAGGCATCAACGTTCCGCTCACACATGCAAAAAGACGATCTATCTCAGATTGACGCGACATTTCAATGATCCAAACCCGCTTTGGCACTTTCAGATTTTCAACGTCCATCCTGTCAATGCTCGTACCACACGATGCGTGCGGAACCTCTCAGCGCTGCGAGCTCGTCGCGCACATGAACTTGACGACATATACTTTCTTATTCTATTTGAGAGAGTATCCTTAACGCTTTAATTCTGTAAAGGATTTAACCATTCTGAACAAAAAGGACCGCCCCCCTTGATGGGGACAGCCCTCTTCTTATTAATTAACAAGAGCCTTTAATTGATGCTGGATATCGATCAGTTCATTCAGATCGATCTTCATTTGCAGCGCATCGAGATTACCTTGCGTATGCTCGCTCAGTTGCTGCAGCATGTTATTTCGCAAATTCACAAGCCATGTTTCCAATTGTTCGGCATACGCCACTTCAAGCTCCGAAGTTTGTTCTTCAATTAAAGCAGAAACTGGGGCAGTGATTCGGCTTTCCAATTCCGTTCTTAGCTTGCTTTTGCCATCACCCTCAAAAAACTGCTTCGCGTTTTTAAAATAACTTTGCAGCAGCTTCAAAGACACATCTGCCACTTCCAGCTTGGGTGTAACCTCAGGCGTTCCAAATTGGTTCGTTTCATAGGAGCCGCACTCGAATCCTTCGATCAGTTCCGAAAGCTGCGCTTCCCAACGACGAGCTCGATTGCCGCTAAACACATTCAATTTATTTTCTACTCGGAGTGTAGTCGCCAGCACTTCCTGGGATAAATCGAAAACGATCATGCGCAGCAACTCGCCCCAAGCCGACTGCAAGGCTTGCTTCGGATCCCGCGCTTCTTCGCGGAAGGTCGAAGGATTAAATGCATAATTATACAGCTCGCCGAAACGGAACATCGTTCTCTGTTTCACGTAGTACAAGAGTTCTTGAATTTCTTTTTTCATTTCTTTTAATTCCGGTGCAAAATCGCTCTCCTGGAGAAGCTGTACCCCTACTTGCTCATCTCTTTGAAGATCAGCTATTTGTTGTTTTCGCTGCTCTTCCCCCGTTTGCGCTCGCTCCATCCATTGCTGCATCGTCTGAATAGCGCGACTCAGCTCCAGATTAGCCGCGTGAATCGCGACATCGCTTAGTTCGTTAAACGTAAATTGAACAAAATCTTGTTCAAATGGACGAATGCCCGATTGCGTAACCAAAGCTTCGTTCCCCGTTATCTTTCCTTCCGCAGCTAAATAGCTGGAGATGGGATATATGCGCGGATTCCGGATGCCATGCTGCACCAGGTTGTTTTCCACATGCTTGACTACACCTTCCAGCTCATCTGCACTTGATGCCAAATCCGCCGCATTGACGATAAAAAACATTTTATCCATTTCAAAGCTGTCTTTCACACGTCCAAGCTGCAACAGGAACTCCCTGTCGGCTTGCGAAAAAGCATGGTTATAATACGTAACGAAAAGAATCGCATCAGCGTTCTTTATATAATTAAACGCTACGCCTGTATGGCGAGCATTAATTGAATCGGCTCCTGGCGTATCAACAAAAATAATACCTTGTTCAGTTAAATGATTTGCATAATACAATTCAATAAATTCGACAAAGCAGGATTTAGATTCATCCGCCACATAGGCCGGGAATTCATCTTTCGTAATTTTGAGTTCGGTGCCAAGATGACTCTCCGCTGATGACCAGCCCTTCTCTACAGCCTTCAAGAATGAATAGTGAGGCTTCCCCTTGGCTGTCACATCGGCCGGAGACAAGGCGCTTATGCGCTTCAGAGCAGCCGACATATCTGAAGCTTGTACCCCAAGCAGCTCCAAAGAGTACAAAACATCCTGCTGGATGGCATCCGCAGCTTTCATTTTGACCTTGGCCGTCCCATGCGGCCAGCCTTCCTGCGGCGGCATGATCTTATTGATCGCCGCCGTTGTCGGGTTCGGCGACACCGGCAAAACTCGTTCGCCAATAAGCGCATTGGCGAACGAGGATTTCCCGGCGCTAAACGCGCCGAACAGCGCAATAGTGAACGTCCGCTCACGCAGACGTTCTGCCTTGCCGCGCATGGAGCGCGCGATCGACTTCATCGACGGCAAGCCGTCGATGAGGGTCGAGGCCGCTTGCAGAGCGGCGGCCTTGCGCTCCATGCGCCCCACGTGTTCACCCGAAGTGAACACGGAAGGCGTTGCCGCTGCCTCCACTGTGGCAGCAGATGAACTTCCAGCGGCTGCCACTGCCGTAGCAGCGGCCTGCAGGATCGTGCCCATGGAGGTCACATGCAGCGGAGCTGCTTCAAGCTCCTCCATGGCCGTGAACTGCAGCAAATCAGGCAGCGCCGGCGGAAGCGGCTTCCGCCAGCTGGCCATTTGCAGCAGTTCAGCCTGCGCAGCGGCCTCGGCTTCCACGAGCCGCTGCAGTTCTTGGCAGGCGCTGAGACGCTCATTCAGCGCCGCCAGCTCCCCAGCCAGCACGTCAGCCGCTTGCTGGGATCGCTCGCGGACCGCAGCCGCGAGTTCATCAATGACCACAAACGCCTGTTTGCGGTACTGCTGCTTCAAATCGGCTGCGACCTGTTTGGTATAGTTAAGCGTGTATTCGCCCCCGAACACTGCGCCTGCATGTACTTGTGCCGCCAGCCATTCCGGCGTCACATCGACCTTAAGAGCTTCAATCTGCGCAATCAGAGAAGGATTATGCAGCCCTTGCTGCTGAGCAGCCTTCTTAAGGGCATCGCGCAGATGCCAGTCGAGCTGGGCTTCCACTTGCTCGGCGAGATCCGCCTGAAACGCCAGCAGCCGTTTCTCCGTCTCCGCTAGCGTCTGTGCGGCACGCGAGAAGAAACCAACCTTGAACCCCGGCTTGCGGCTCTCCAAATAGAGTTGAGCCTGATCCCGGGTCAAGGCTGGCGTAATATTGGCATTCTCAATGATGACGCCAATTTCTTTACGCACAGCTGCAGTAAACACCTCCGGCAGCTCCCTTAGCTCCTGCTGCTCGTGCTGCTTCGTATTCGCTTGTTCTTGCACTGCCTGCACGTCGCCATCTTGGCTAATTTGCTCCATGAGCTCCGCCTTCTGCGGTTCATTTTGCTCAGCCAGCCATTTGCCGTGCTCAGTCGCCAGATACCGCGCTGATGCGTCAATGCTATAACTACGCAGGCTTTCGCCGCGCTCAATAAGGCCGTTTAACAGCCATCGCAGTTTAGCATACTCATTATGCGGATGACCCGGCTCTTTCATAGTGACATACAGCAAACCATCCGGTTCAATTCCCCAGCTATGGAAAGCTTGCTTAGTCCCCTCTTGATATTGGCTAAAAGGCAGCTCCCATTCTTTATGCTTATCAATCATATTCACAACTAAATAAAGCGGTTTGCCCCACTCTTTCATCTTTTTCGTGAACGCAAGATTCACCTCGGACTGCACGTGATTATAATCCATCACATAAACAACGACATCCGCTAAATGCAGCGCAGATTCGGTTGACTGATGATGAGCATCGTCGGTAGAATCAATCCCCGGAGTATCCAGCAATGCAGAATGCTCGCCCAGGAAGGGGATTGGATACGTAATCTCAACCGTTTCAATATCCGTACCGTTGACGCAGTATGCCTCCAGCTCCTCGAGAGCTATCGTCTTCTGCCTTGTTCGGTTACCGGACATTTCCACACTTGTTTCTTTTTCACGATGTGTAACATGAGCGCCAGGCTTTCCATTCCGAATGCTAACAATATTCGCACTTGTGGGAATAGGACTGGACGGCAGCAAACCATGTCCGCAGAGCTGATTAATAAGCGTGGATTTTCCTGCTGAGAAATGTCCGCAAAAGGCAATATTCATTCGTTCCGAACTTATTTTATCGAGCAACTGCCCGAGCTTGCTCGCGTTATCCCCATCTCCGGCTCGGTGTAGTACGACCTGCATCTCTTTTATCGCACCCGGCATACCCACCAAGCTTGCATCTAATAATTCATTCATCGTCAATCTCCCCCAGCTAGACTAGCCATAAACAGACTTTCTCCACATTTGAATGTCGTGGCAGAAAAAAATCTCCGCAAGGGAGATTTAGGACATAACCACTTTTTCGTTTTCTGGCAAAAAGATTTCAAACACATCGCGATGTTGCAAAATCGTGATGTCCGAATCTTTATCTTTCATAACAACGACTTCTGGCTTCGCTTTCATTTTGTCTATGTAGTTTTGTGGAACCTCACCGGATTCGCTGACGGTTACACCTTCGATAACTTTTTCTTCATTTTCTTTAAGTGGCGTATTAATCACTTGCTCATAGATATCAGAGAACAATTCGAAACTGTTGGTGTATACGGCGATGCATTTCATTTCCATCCCATCCTTTGTTTGCATATCATTTGCTTGTAATAGTTTTCCTAGTTTTACTTGTTTTCATACGCTTTTTGCCCTCTCGGCAATTGTCCAACAGCGGACAAACGTCACACTGCGGATTCTGTGCTTTGCAGTGATACCGGCCAAAAAAGATCAGTCGATGATGAGTCTGCGTCCATTCTTCGCGTGGAACCTTCTTCATCAGCTTTTTCTCAACTTCAAGCACGGAATCTTCTGCTCCCACAAGACCGAGTCTTTTGGAAACACGCTCAACATGAGTATCCACCGCAATTGCAGGTACGCCAAAAGCGTTCGATACGACGACATTTGCAGTCTTGCGCCCTACGCCTGGCAGCTCGACTAATTGTTCATGCTTCTCCGGAATTTCACCTTCAAACTTGTCCAGCAGCAACTGACATAATTTTTGGATGTTATTCGCCTTATTCCGAAACAAACCTATTCGGCGAATATCCTGCTCCAGTTCCTCGAGAGGAACGGCCAAATAATCTTCAGGACGCTTATATTTCTGAAACAAGGATTGCGTGACCTTATTAACGGTTTCGTCAGTACACTGTGCGGACAAAAGCACAGCAATGGTCAATTCAAACGGATTGCTGTGATGAAGCTCGCAATGCGCATCCGGGAACAACTCGCCAATCGTATCTAAAATGTGCCTAACCAACTTCTGTGTCATATTAATTCTTCCTTACGGCGTAATATTCTCCAGTGTAGCGAATTGTAGCGGTAGAATCAATGCTTGAAAGCGTCAAAATGCGAACATTTTATAAAAGTTACATATTTTTTTTATTCAGCCAACAAAAAACGAACCGTCTGCATGAAAGAGACATGCTCCTAATCAAACAGACGGATCATTTCCATTATTTGTTCAAAAATTACTGCTTATCAAGCTCAACAATTTTATCGTCCAGCACGTAAACCATCAGAATATCGCCAG
Source organism: Paenibacillus tabacirhizosphaerae (assembly GCF_040812395.1). Lineage (GTDB taxonomy): Bacteria > Bacillota > Bacilli > Paenibacillales > NBRC-103111 > Paenibacillus_E. The sequence continues at coordinate 272,203 of NZ_JBFNXH010000003.1, forward strand.
CTTGGAAGGAGGAAGCCGTTAATCCGTCAGCACCTTTATGATAATAGGCTCTAGGGAACAGGTTATAAGTTGTTTTGTCGCTGCCTAGTGTTGCTTTAAAACTCATCTGATTCACAATGTTATTGTAACTTGCGAATTCTCTCTTTGTTGCTGCGGCAACTTGAATCGTTTGCTTACCACTGGCATCCTTCATCACTTGCACGCGATCGCCTACTTTGATGGAAGAGAAGTTCATCGTCCCCCCGCCATTCACTTTTACCACATAATTACTGCCTGCATTAATGACTTGGCTCTTGCCGGAGAAATCCTGAACAGTTAAGCTTGCGCTCGCAGCGTCTATAGCCGTCACTTTGCCGCGAATCGCATTAATAAGTTCCGCTTTCACAACCGTAAGCCCTTTGAACGTAAGCTTCACATACTCATCCGTCACAAAATCAGTCATTGCGCCTGTACTCTGATCTTCTTTAATAATCGGCACTCCGTCAAGGCTAACGACACTAGTCACGTTTGCTTCGTCCGAAACCGTAATTTGTTTGCCTAGTACATTACCTAGAACCATTTTATACAACGCCGTCTTGCTCGTCACAAGCTTCGTTACGATCGTTTGATCGAAGCTCAGAATGAGACTAATATTCTCGCCAACCTTCAAATCAGATAGCGTGCTGTTTGGTTTATTAGCGACTTCAACTACGGGCGCATAAGTAAGCTTAAAGCTTAAACTTTGTCCACTATCTGTTTTCAAAGTAATATCGCTAGTCGTTAGATTCAGCTGTGTCAAAGTACCGTCTAGCTGCGTCGACATTTGGATTTGCGTCACATTATTTTTGGATACAAGCAAATCGACATATTTACCTGTTGTAAATGTAGTCGCGAAATTAGCGAATGGCAGCTTCATCCCTGCATACATAATGGTCATACTTTCCGTTAACTGGTATGCATGCGGGACACCGGAATTATCTTTTACCGTCAAAATCTTCGTTGTTTGATCGTAGGAAATAATTTTAGCAAAGTATAAGTTCTCAATCGAGCGGTTCGTTACACTAATTTGTGTCACTTTATTGTTCATAACATCCAATTTCAACTGATCCCCAGGAGATATATCATAAATACTGGCATTGGTCAGGCCGCTGACATTCACCTGCACATTGTCGCCGAGAAGATACGAGGCTAATTGTCCTCCTGCTGTTTTGGTAATCGTAAGGTACGTTTTATCATCACTTAGCGCTTTAAGTGTGCCTTCTACACTTGTGCCAACATCTGCCTGTTTTTTAACTAAGACCTTAATGATTTCACTATTTTTCACCGTATATTCGACCGAATCTCCCACATGTAAGGAATTGATGTCAATCAAACTATTATCAGGCAATGTGGCGATCAGATTGCTTGAGAAGCCGAACGTTTCAGGCTGTCCTGAAGTTCCATCAAGAACTGTGATCTGCATGGCATCTTTATTCAATACTTGAATGGAGCCAGTAGCCGTCTTATTCACTGGAACTTGTTTAACAACGATGGAAGTAAATTTATCTCCTTTAACAATTTTACTCTTCCTAATTTGAATCGTACTTCCATCAACGATGGAAGCAAGGCTAAGGCCTCTGCCGTCCGCATCTGTAACCGTAACATCGGAAGCAAGATCATAGCTTTCATAATCATCCAGCGTTGCTTTCATGGAAGTCATGTTAAGCTTTAATAATTTCCCCTCATGAATGTCCATTTGCAGTTCATCATTTAAAACTTCAACATAATAGGCCGTTCCATTCACTTGTACAATAGAAACTTCATATGTTTCTTGAATCGTGTTGGAAGCAATCGGATTATCATCTTTTTTTCCGTAAAAAGATGCGTTTGTGGATAGTTTATATGTACTTGTATTTCCGTCTTTATCCATGATGCCGATCGTGCCACTCGTCAAGCTGGTTAAATACCCTTTTACTACACGAGATGGAAGGGTGTCTAGTTCTTTCTGTGAGCGACTCAGGAATGCCGCCATTTGAGCGCGTGTTACCGCACCTTTCGGCTGAAAAGAGCCATCTTCAAATCCATTAACAATTTGCAAAGCGACAGCCGAATTCACATAGCCTAAGGCAGAATAGCTTATTGCGCTGTTATCTGTGAATGCGCTTGGTGAAGATGACATGCTTTGAGCAAGCGAAGCTTTGCCAATGGCACGGATCACAACCTCTGCTACCCATTCTCTAGTCGCCTTCTTCTGGCCCCACTTCTCTTTAGACGTGTCGCCTTGCGCTCTCGATTTTTCTTCCTCGTTAGTAATCAGTCCCTTTTGAAGGGCAACCGCCACATAGTTTCTGAAGAAAGAATCCACTTGCATAAAATCAGGGAAAACCGTAGAAGCGGTCATGGCCTTAACTTCATCGTCAAGCCCCATCATTCTTACTGCCATAACAAGAACTTCTTGCTGTGTGACTGAGTTTTCAGCCCTATACGCACCATCCTCATAACCTTCAATAATGCCTTCCAGAGCAAGTTTGGAAATGTGACGAATCCCCCAATAATTTGAACTTACATCAGGAAAAGATAGCTTGACTAAACCTAAATTTGAAGATGATGTATTGTTGGTAGACTCTGCAAAAGCCGGCGTTGCGGCTAGGCTAGTCACGATCAAAGAACTAAGAATAGCGCTTGCTAATTTTCTGTTTCTCATCTTTTGTATAAACTCCTCTTCTAGTTGGATTCATTCGATCTTTTGATTGGAAAAGGAAGCTCGAGATGTCCCATTAAGCTTTCCACTTGTTTCCCATCCTTGAGTACAAATAGCGACTTCACTTCGGGAAATTGGAAAACTGTTTTCTTCAAGGCTTGCAGAAATAATTCTTCGCCAGGCGCTCCCATTTGCGTTTTCGGGCCAAACTTGAGGTCAATCTTGAGTTCTCCTTTGGCTTTGTCAAAAGCAACTGATGTAAATTTCATATCATCAAATAAAGTAAGTGCCTTAGCATCATCGCTCTTTGTAAGTACGTTTAACGCGGCTTCATAAGGGGTGCCATCCAGTTTATAGCTGATTTCAACTTCTTTTTCGACTAATTTCATCTCATCTTGATCGCTGTAATAGGCCTTTACCTTTTGATGCTTCATTGCATCAGCCGTTGGTGTCGCAGCAGGCTGCGGACTTTGAACGACTGGCGCCTCGGTATTCATCGTCGGTTGTGGAGTAGCCCCACCGATCAACGCTACCTTCTGGCCGCAACCAGCTACCGTTAACGTGATGGCACTTACAAGAAGCGCCCCTTGAATTAGGCGACTTGTTTTTGTCATCTCATTCACTCCTTAGCGTTTTCCGTTAGAAAACTTGCTTCATATTCATTGCTGAGCTTTCTCTTGGAAAGCCGATCTCGTTGTTTGAAGCTTATTTGAGGTTCAGGTATTCTTTAATCGCAGTTACGAAAGAGGCAGCTACTTTATCCTGAAAAGCTTCATTGTACATGGCGGCTTCATCGTTTTTATTGGACAAATAGCCAACTTCAACTAGCACAGCAGGCATCGTCGTTTTTTTAATGACCCGGAAGTCCGCTGCGCGTACTTTACGATCGGTGAACCCCGTTGCAGGAACCACATATTTGTGAATAACATTGGCAAATGATAAGCTTTCAGGCCGATTATAATAAGTTTCTGTCCCTGAAACACTAGCCTTGGCGCTATTGCCATGAATAGACAGGAAAAGATCGACTTGTTTCTCATTCGCATAAGCGACACGATCGTCCAGCTCAACAAATGTATCATCGGATCGAGTCATTAAAACCTCGACACGCTTGTCCTGCGATAGAAGCTTCGTTACTTTCTTCGCTGTTGCAAGTGTAAAATCCTTCTCATGCTTCCCAGTTATAGATAACGCACCTGGATCCTGATCGCCGTGTCCAGCGTCAATGACAACTCTCAAATGATGCTCTTCAATCGACGCAATCCATTGATTCGATGGTTTAGTCGTTTGAACCCGATAGTCGGCAGTTTCCTTCAAATCCAAAATAATACGAACCGTTGCCGGATTGTCCGAAAAATTGGAAAACCGAACTTTTTGGACAAGCGGATGCTTGGACGGCAATTCGCCTGCATTATTGTTTAACAACTTTGCGAGTGACTCATCTAGTTCTGTATTTGGAAAATCGAATACGATTCGATTAGGGTTCACTAGCTTCAGCATCGTCGGCGCAAGCGAGCCATCTTTTGCTTTGACAATAATGTCTTTCTCCGATAATTCAATTGAAGTCACCAAGTGTGCATTCGGATCAGGCGTTTTACTGCCTGCCTCCGAACCTGTTCCCGCAGGCGGCTTCGTTCCCGTTGCAGGCGGCGTAGGTGTGACTGTCGCTGGCGGCTTGACTTCGCCTCGAGGTTTATCTTCTTGATCGTTATCATCCGGCGGAGCGGTGACTGGTAGAGACGTCGAGTCATCTTTTTTAAACATATGCACAGAATTCGTCAGCGCATCCCAGTTGAACTCGACGCCAAGTTGTTCACCGACATAGCGAAGCGGCAGCATCGTGCTCCCATCAGTAATGACAGGGGCTACTTCCAAGGTTTGCTTCTTGCCTTTACTCAAAGCAACCTTGCTATCGATCGTGAGTTGAAGATTCATCTCGCCTTTTGAAATCGTCACTTTACGGGTCGCTTCATCCCATGCAACCTTAGCTCCAATTTCTTCAGCGATAATCCGCACAGGCACAATCGTGTTGCCGTTTACAATTCGTGGCGGCACTTCGACAGATGGGAGCAGCTTTTCATTCATATACAGCTTAATTGCCTTTGGGGAAGCTTCAGCACCAAAAGCATATGTAGGCAAAATCAACATAAATACAACGAGCGTCAAAAAAATAGCAGGTAATCTCATCATTCACCTCTATGTAATGTCGGAATCAATCAATAATGTCATAATTGGATTAAGAAGTAATCAGCATCTAGAAGCAGCTCTCTCATTATATCAAAATAGTAAAATTACCGACAGCAAAACCTCCGTTCAAACGACATTCTAGTAATCTATTAGACGCGAAGAACTGCCAAAAGTTGCATCCGCAGACGACAAAAAAGCGTGCTAATTGAATGCATCAATTAGCACGCTTTTCATTTGGCATATAACTTATTTATAAGCTAGACGTTGTTGGTGCGCTTCTTCGTATGCTGTAATTTTATCAGCATGTTGAAGGGTCAATCCAATGTCATCCAAACCTTGCAGCAAAAATTGGCGACGGTGCTCATCAAGTTCAAAGTCGATACTTAGACCGTAATCGTCAGACAGCTTGTTGTTCTCCAAATCCACATGCAGCTTATAGCCGTCATATTTTGCTGTGCGCTCAAACAAGTCATTCACTTGCTCTTCAGAAAGCTTCAGCGGCAAAATACCGTTTTTGAAGCAGTTGTTGTAAAAAATGTCCGCATAGGACGGAGCGACGATAACACGAAAGCCGAAATCTTGGATCGCCCATGGCGCATGTTCACGGGAAGATCCACAACCGAAGTTCGCTCTGGAGATCAGAACGGAAGCTCCTTGGTAACGATCTTGGTTTAATGGGAAGCTTTCGATTACGTTGCCCGCTTCATCCCATCTCCATTCGAAGAAAAGGAATTGTCCAAAGCCGGAACGCTCGATTCTTTTCAGAAATTGCTTAGGAATAATTGCATCTGTATCTACATTCACACGATCTACCGGGCCTACAAGGCCGGTGTGTTGTTTAAAAGCTTCCATAGTGACATTCTCCTTTACTATACCTGGTACCTATAATCAACCGTAGTTATGCTTGTTGGTATTCTTTAATTTCCCAATCGCGCACATCGAAGAAATGACCTTTGATTGCAGCTGCTACAGCCATTGCCGGAGATACGAGATGCGTACGTCCGCCGCGGCCTTGGCGGCCTTCGAAGTTACGGTTGGATGTGGATGCGCAGCGTTGTCCCGGTTTCAGAACGTCAGGGTTCATAGCCAGACACATCGAGCAACCTGCATCGCGCCATTCAAAACCAGCTGCTGTGAAAATTTTGTCCAAGCCTTCTTTTTCAGCTTGAATTTTGACACGGCCTGAGCCTGGTACGACAATTGCCGTTACGCTAGGATCTACACTGTAGCCTTGTGCGATTTGGGCAGCTGCGCGGAGATCTTCAATCCGGCCATTTGTACAAGAACCGATGAAGACGTAGTCGACTTTCAGTTCAGTCATTGGCGTTCCTGGTGCTAAATCCATATATTCAAGCGCTTTTTCAGCCGCTTTACGTTCGTTTTCGGTTTCGAAGCTTTGCGGATCTGGAACCAATGAAGTAACGCTAGTTCCCATACCCGGGCTTGTTCCCCAAGTTACTTGCGGAATCAAGGAATCCGCATCGAAATCGACTGTCCAGTCGTAGGAAGCTCCCTCGTCGGTTACATAGTGTTTCCACTGTTGTACGGCAGCGTCGAAGGCAGCGCCTTGCGGCACATATTCACGGCCACGCAGGTAGTTGAATGTCGTTTCGTCAGGAGCAATCAATCCTGCTCTTGCGCCGGCTTCAATGGACATGTTGCAAACTGTCATGCGCTCTTCCATGGAAAGACCGCGGATTGCTTCACCTGTATACTCAATAACATAGCCAGTCGCAAAGTCAGTACCATACTTGGCAATAACGCCAAGAATCAAATCTTTAGCTGTTACGCCTGGTTTCAGGTTGCCTTTAATACGAACTTCCAATGTTTTCGCTTTGGATTGCTGCAGCGTTTGAGTAGCAAGTACGTGTTCAACTTCGCTCGTACCAATACCAAATGCAAGTGCGCCGAAAGCTCCGTGCGTAGACGTATGGCTATCGCCGCAAACGATTGTTTTGCCTGGGTGTGTAAGACCAAGCTCAGGCCCCATAACGTGAACAACACCTTGATCAATGCTGTCTAGATCGAACAGCGTAACGCCGAAATCACGGCAGTTTTGAGAAAGCGTATCGATCTGTTGTTTGGAAATCGGATCTGTAATGTTGAAGCGATCTTTCGTTGGCACATTATGATCCATCGTTGCGAAAGTCAGATCCGGTCTGCGAACTTTACGTCCCGACAAACGAAGACCTTCGAATGCTTGTGGTGAAGTAACTTCATGCACCAGTTGCAAGTCAATATAAATCACGCTAGGCTTGCCAGCCTCCTGGTGAATGACGTGATTTTCCCAAATCTTTTCGAACATCGTTTTTTTACTCATATCCAGTCACCTCTTGTCATTGTCCGCTCTTAAATACTTACTTGTATTACCCTCATAACGTATACTAGCACGGATTAAGTCATAGTTCCAAGATATAATAACTATAAGGTTCATAGGAGTTTCCTATAAAACAAAATTGGTTAAAGGTGTTATTTGATTGCGTGTTCATATAATAAAGCTCTGTTTTGTATTATAATGAGGAGGTTCATAGGTACAACCAATAAAGCAAACGATCTTCATATAAAAGGAGACCCTATACCGATGGAATTACGCCAGCTGCAATATGCCATCCAAATCGCTGTGGAGCGCAATTTCTCACGCGCTGCGGAGAAACTGCACATCGCCCAACCTTCGCTTAGCCAGCAGTTATCCAAGCTAGAGAAAGAGATCGGTGTTCTGCTCTTTCAGCGCAGCACCAATTCCGTTGAGCTTACCCATGCAGGCTCTCTGTTTGTCGAAAAATCTCAAAAAATTCTTGACATGGTTGAGATGCTAAAGAAAGAGATGGAAGACATTTCACAAATGAAAAAAGGGCGGCTTGTCGTTGGCAGCATGCCAATTACCGGCTCGACGATCCTTCCGTTCGTCGTACCTGTATTTCAAGCAACCTACCCGGATATCGAAATATCGCTTGTCGAGGAAACTTCAGCCAATCTTGAGTCGCTTACCAGCAATGGTCAAACCGATATCAGCTTGCTCTCGCTCCCACTTCGGGAAGACTCCCTTGTTTATGAGACGCTGCTGGAAGAAGAAATCGTTCTCGCAGTCCCCCCCCAGCACCCATTAGCTGCAAGCAAAGTGCCAGTGCGCATCGAACAATTGGAGAAAGAAGCCTTTATTGCTTTGAAAAAAGGCCAAGGATTCCGCAAGCTTACCTTAGAACTGTGTCAGCGCGCTGGCATCACGCCGAATATTGTGTTTGAGTCCAGCAATATGGAAACGGTGCAATCCCTTGTCGCAGCTGGAATGGGCATCGCATTCGTCCCATATCTGATCTCGAGACGAAGCTTTAGCGAGTTATCTCCCGTTCATCTCCCTCTAGAGGGCCGCCCCGCGAGAACGCTTGTTATTGCCTATAAGAAAGGCAGATATATTTCCAAGGCAGCTGAAGCTTTTGTTTCAACGATGAAAGAAGTCATGGGCGGTATCGTGTAACCGTATCGAATAACCATCCACATCCATTTGGAGGCAACTGTAGTGAATAAGACACAACGTTTAATTCAACTCATGATGGCTGTAAATGAGCGCATGCAGTTCACAGTTAAAGAAATGGCAGATGAGTTTGGCGTTTCCGAAAGAACGATGCACCACGATCTGCAGGAACTAAGTGAGATGGGCATGCCGCTTTATACGGAATTTGGACCTCGCAGCGGATAACGATTATTGAAGAAACGGATTTTTTGGCGCCTTTTTGGGAGCAGCCCATGAAGCATTGGGACAACATGTTTCAAGCAGGCTTGCGCGCTCAAATGGTTTCCAGCCGCTGTGCCATGACTAGCTTTTTCTTGAACAGAAGCGCGGATTAATTATTAATACGGGTGTCAAATCCGATATTGGCGGCAATTATCCTGTTAATGTGTTTTACGACACGGTCAAGCTTGCAGTTGTAAATATGACTCGCATGATGTCAATCAACCTCAAAGCAAATGAGATCGGTGTAACGGCTCTTGCTCTTGCACCTGGATGGATGCGTACGGAAGCCGTGTATAAGCACTATGGGCTCAAAAACGGCGACCCTGAATTCATGAAGATCGCTGACTTCAAGCAACGGAATCGGTCTAATACATTGGTCGAGCTGTTGTCGCGCTTGCCTCTGATCCACAGGTGCATGCAAAAACAGGTCTTCTTTTCGAGGCAGGCTCGCTTGCCACAGAGTATGGCTTTACGACATTGACGGCAGACAGGTGTCTCCATTTCGTTTGTAGCAATAATTGGTTTCAAGGTAAATAAACCTATTCACCTAATCCTGCATATCATATATCAAAAAAATTTATTAATATCCCATTATTTTCTGATATTACTAAAGAGATATTTGTCCACAGGAGGCGAAAACCATGCCACTACTCCAAGCCATTGAACAGACTTTCAGTAATTTGAATGAACCCACGATTGAAACAATGAAAGCAGCTATACTCACATTGGATAATCTACTTGCAGCGACCCCAACGTATATGACGGAACCAACGTTTCTTCCCTATGGCAGGAATGTAGTATTTAGCGGCAAGGAGCTAGAAGTGATTGTCATTCATATCCCAGCGAATCGGGCTACCTCAATCCATAACCATGGTTTGTCCATCGGTACGGCATATGTAGTCGAAGGCTCCCTTATCAATACCACCTTTACCTTGGATTTAGAAGGCTACCCCCTCACCGAACATGATAACCTTATTCAAGCCGGACAATGTATCGAAGCACCCGCCGGACAAATTCATCAGCTAAGCAATCCTTTCCACGAACGTGCGATTTCGCTGCATGTCTATTCTCCACCGCTTCGAAGCGTGAAACGCTACTTGACTTATTGTGAAACACTTGATTTTAGCATTTGAAAAAAAACCCTAATCCGCGCGCTTGACCGCGTGAATATAGGGGGTTGTTTTTTTACAATTAGAACTGCAATTTGCTTTCGATGAACGCTTTGAGTTCGCTAATCGGCATACGCGTTTGTTCCATGGTGTCACGGTCACGAACAGTAACTTGACCATCTGTTTCGGACTCAAAGTCATACGTAATGCAGAATGGCGTTCCGACTTCGTCATGGCGACGGTAACGTTTGCCAATCGAACCTGCATCGTCATAATCGACCATAAAGTGCTTCGCAAGATCTGCGAATACAGCCTGAGCGCCTTCGGCCAGCTTCTTCGACAGCGGGAATACGGCTGCTTTGATCGGCGCAAGTGCCGGATGGAAACGAAGCACCGTACGGCTGTCATCGCCTTCCAACTGTTGCTCCTCGAATGCATCGATCAATAGCGCTAAAGTAACGCGATCCGCACCAAGTGAAGGCTCGATACAATAAGGAATATAACGCTCGTTCGTCTCTTGATCGATATAGTTGAAATCTTCGCCGGAATGCTCCATATGCTGTTTCAAATCAAAGTCTGTGCGGTCCGCGATACCCCATAGCTCGCCCCAGCCGAATGGGAATTTGTACTCGATATCGGTAGTCGCATTACTATAATGGGACAACTCATCGTCATTGTGGTCGCGCAATCGGAGATTGTCCGGATTCGCGCCTAAGGAAAGCAGCCAGTTATGGCAGAAGCTTCTCCAATACTCAAACCATTTCAAATCTTCGCCTGGTTTGCAGAAAAATTCTAGCTCCATTTGTTCAAACTCACGTGTACGGAACGTAAAGTTCCCGGGCGTGATTTCGTTGCGGAAGCTTTTACCGATTTGGCCGATACCGAAAGGCAGCTTTTTGCGCATCGTCCGCTGCACGTTTTTGAAGTTCACGAAAATACCTTGTGCGGTTTCAGGACGCAGGTAAACTGTATTGGCGCTTGACTCTGTCACGCCTTGGAACGTTTTGAACATCAAGTTGAATTGGCGAATATCCGTGAAATCCTTGCTGCCGCAATCCGGGCAAACAATATCGTGTTCCTTGATAAGATCAGCCATTTGGTCAAAAGTCATGCCATCGACGATGATCTCGATATCTTTTTCAGCCAGTTTACCTTCGATCAATTTGTCGGCGCGATGGCGTGCTTTACACTGTTTACAGTCGATCATTGGATCGTTGAAGTTGCCCACGTGACCGGAAGCAACCCAAGCTTGCGGGTTCATCAAAATCGCCGCGTCGAGCCCTACGTTGTATGGGGATTCCTGAATAAATTTTTTCCACCAAGCGCGCTTGATGTTATTTTTCAATTCGACGCCAAGCGGACCGTAATCCCATGTGTTCGCCAAACCGCCGTATACCTCGGATCCTGGAAATACAAAACCTCTGTGTTTCGCTAACGCTACGACTTGCTCCATAGTAACACTCATGCCACAATTCTCCTTCATCTAAGCAAAATGGGTCTGTCGACCGGTAACTCCGCCCCGGGTGGTGAGCGCAAAAAAAGACTCATCATCCAAAGGCATCAAAAATGCCTAGGGACGAGAGCCTTACGCACCCGCGGTTCCACCCTAGTTGATACGCTGAATCCTACCCGCGCATCCCCTTTATCGAATTGGCTCCGAATTGCCTTTTCCTTGAAATTCATCTCTGGGCTCTCACCGTCCCCAGCTCGCTGAACATGAAGGGTTTCAAGTACTATTCATCCATCACAGCCACAATTGTCATGCAATTGGCTTTAGTGTACAGAAAAACAAAAAAAAAATCAAATGATGTTTGTTATTTCATAACAATTTCACAAAAAGCCTAATACAAATGAGGACGACGATCCTCGAAAACAGGAATCTTTCCGCGCACGCGCACAACCTCATTCAAATCAATCGTTGCATGCAGGACGGCTTCACGCTCATCGCCCTCGACAAGCACTTCACCCCAAGGATCGATGACCATGGAATGACCGAAAAAGTTTGTCGTACCGCTTGTGCCTACGCGATTGCAAGAGACGACATACATTTGATTCTCAATCGCTCTTGCCATGAGCAGCGTACGCCAATGATGCAGCCTCGGATGCGGCCATTCGGCCGGCACGAATAAGATTCTCGCGCCATCCAGCGCTAATTTGCGCGCTAACTCGGGGAAGCGAATATCGTAACAGATCATCGCGCCTGCCGGTACGCCTTCCAGTTCAAATCGGCCGAGTTGATCACCGCTATGCAGAAACTTTTCTTCATCCATGAGGCGAAACAGGTGTATTTTGGAGTACTCGGCAATTTCTTGGCCTTGGCGGTCGAACGCATAAATGGTATTCAACACCTGATCCCCTCTTTTATCGGCAATAGAGCCTCCGATGAGGTTGACGCTATGTTTCTGGGCAAATTCACTTAAAAAAGCTTTCGTACGCGCCCCGTCCTGGTCCGCTAAATGATGAATCTCCGTCAAGGCATAGCCCGTGTTCCACATCTCGGGAAATACAATGACATCCGGTTTCACTTCCGCAGAAACGGCTTCAGTCAGAAGCTTATTCAATCGTGTGTAGTTCGTATCCGGATCACCGATGGCGATATCCATTTGAATAAGAGCAATATGCAGTGTATGTGTGTCCTTCATAGCGAGGACTCCTTCCAATTAGCAAACTATTTTTTCTACTATTTTAGACGAATTGCGCGATGAACTCAATTAGGATTAAACGTGTGGGATTGATTTTTTGAATCAGCTTGAAAAAAAGTTTTTCGTCATCAGGGTTGTTATAACTACTAAGAATTTTCCCATTATGATAAATTAATAGAATCATGGTATATTAATGGTATTATGTAAATCCCGACCTACGGAGTGTGATTTGACTCGTGAACAACTTATCTCGTACGCAAACCCCTTTTTCCATACAGCCAGCGGATCGCATGCAGGGACTTCCGACACAATTTTTTGCGACACTCGTGCGCAAAGCTAACGAACAGATCGCCCAAGGGCATGATGTGATCAATTTGGGTCAGGGCAATCCAGACCGTCCGACGCCCCCGCATATTGTTCAATCCATGCAGGAAGCTGCCGCAAATCCTCTTTACCATAAGTATCCACCTTTCAGCGGATTTCCGTTTTTGAAACAGGCGGTTGCTCAGAGTTATAAAGAAGATCATAACGTCGATCTAGACCCAGAAACCGAGGTCGCTATTCTTTTTGGCGGCAAAACAGGGTTGATCGAGATCGCCCAGTGTCTGCTCAATCCTGGAGACGTTTGTCTCGTTCCCGATCCCGGTTATCCTGATTATTGGTCAGGCGTCGCACTTGCCGGCGCCGAAATGGCGTTCATGCCGCTCAAAGAAGACAACAACTATTTGCCCGACTATTCCGTTCTGAAGGAAGACGACTTGAAACGTGCGAAGCTGATGTTCATTAATTATCCGAACAATCCGACTGGCGCAACCGCTCCCGCTTCTTTCTATCAGGAAACCGTCGACTTCGCGCATAAGCACGGCGTCGTTGTTGCTAGCGATTTCGCTTACGGCGCGATCGGATTTGACGGTCAAAAGCCTGTAAGCTTTCTGTCAACGCCAGGAGCGAAAGAAGTGGGCGTAGAGTTCTACACCCTTTCCAAAACTTACAACATGGCTGGCTGGCGCGTTGGATTTGCGCTAGGCAACCGCGAAATTATTCGTTTGATCAACTTGATGCAGGATCATTATTACTGCTCGCTCTTCGGCGGTATCCAGGTTGCAGCGACGACAGCGCTAACCGGTCCGCAAGATTGCGTGACAGAGCTGCGCGATGTTTACGAAAGCCGCCGCAATGCGCTCTACACGTCCCTGACCAGCATCGGCTGGAAAGCAACCCCGTCGCAGGGCTCCTTCTTCTCTTGGCTGCCTGTGCCGAAAGGTCATACCTCAACGAGCCTTTCAGACCTGCTGCTGCAAGAAGCAAAGGTTGTAGTTGCTCCAGGCGTAGGTTTTGGAGCGCATGGCGAAGGTTATGTCAGACTCGGGCTGCTTTCGACGGAAGACCGCTTGGAAGAAGCGGTGCAGCGAATCGGTAAGCTGAATTTGTTTAATTAAAAATTAACAATGAGCGGGGCAGCCGATCCTTTACAAAGGCTTGTACCGCGTGCTATTCTAGATAGAATAAAAAAGGGAGCCTGCAAATGGCTTTCATATCGCAACGTTATGATGGGAATAGTAGGAAGCGTGCTGCACGCGCAGAGAGTAAGCTCCACCGGCTGAGAGAGCTTACCGTGAACCGATTCCGAACCCGCCCCTGAACGGTCAACGATGAGTTGAACAGCCCCCTGCTGTTATATAGGGAATCTAAAGTTGGGTGCAGCCTTTTCAGCATGCGCCAATCTAAGGTGGTACCGCGGAAGCTACAGACTTTCGTCCTTATGTTATGAGGACGGAAGTCTTTTTTCATTTACATATTTGGAATCAAAAGGATGGGATTGTTATGACTAGGCGCATCGTCGTCAAAATCGGCAGCAGCTCTTTAACTTCAGATACAGGCGGGCTCAATCCGGATAAAATTCGTTTTTTTGCTGCGGAGCTTGCGCGCCTCCAGAAGGACGGCAACCAAGTGCTGCTCGTTACATCCGGCGCCGTTGCCGCAGGCTTCACCTCCCTCGGCTATCGTACGCGGCCAAAGGCGCTTCACGAGAAGCAAGCCGCAGCCGCGGTCGGCCAAGCACTGCTCATGCAGGCGTACCACGAGGCGTTTGCCTCGCATGGTGTTGGCGTCGCGCAAATACTGCTGACGCGCTACGATTTCTCCAACCGCAAGCGTGTGCAAAACGCGCTGATGACCATCGACGAACTGCTGCAACGCGGCGTCGTCCCGATTATCAACGAGAACGACACCGTATCGGTGGGCGAGCTCAAGTTCGGCGACAACGACACGTTGTCGGCACTGGTCGGTAATCTGGTCAAAGCCAGCAGATTGATCATTATTACAGATATGGACGGTCTATACACCGACGACCCCCGCAAAAACGCGAGTGCGCAGCGCATCGAGCGCGTTGACGCCATCAGCGATGAGCTGTTCAGCTTCGCTGGCGGCTCTGGGAGCGCGGTCGGCACAGGCGGCATGCGCTCCAAAGTCGAAGCCGCCCGCATCGCGATGCGCGGGGGCGTGCCGGTCTTCATAGGGCGCGTAGTCGAGCCCTATGACCTGCAGCTTGCCGTGGACGACCGTGGCAAGGGCACTTATTTTGACACGGCGATGGATAACCTGCCGGTCAAAAAGCAGTGGGTGGGCTACCATTCGCTCCCCCAAGGGCGAATCATCGTCGATCAAGGCGCCAAGGCGGCGCTCGTCGATGGCGGCAAGAGCCTGCTCCCCGCCGGCATCACCGCCGTTGAGGGCGAGTTCCACCCCGGCGATGTCGTCGAGGTGGTTAGCACTGACAACACGCTGCTCGGCCGCGGTGTCGTCAACTACGCGGCTTGGCAGCTGCAAGCCGCCGCTGGTTTATCGACCGACGAGGTGCAGAAACGCCTCGAGGTTGTTCGTATTGAAGTGATCCACAGGGACGAATGGATTCCTCTGCCTTGAGTGGTTTGGGTAATTCCTTCTTAATTATTCAAGGTTTAAAGGAAATTGAGTGCGTTATTAAGTCATTAAGCCATATTCATGGTCATTTCGCGGAACTATGATGCGTTATTCCAAGATTTTGATGCAGAAATCCTTGTTTTTGCCTGCAATAACGCACTCATGTTCCGCCAATTCTTTCAACAAGTCCGTTTAGCTCACAATAGCGTACTGTAGTTCCTTTTAAATATAGAACAGTACGAGCTTCAGCTTCATAGCTTACTCGTGCACTGTCAATCATTTTTCACATATGGAGGAAAAACCGATGAGTGAAGTTGTACAAAAATCTAAGCTTGCCAAGCAAGCCGCCCAATCCATGGGCAACCTGACAACCAAGCAGAAAAACGAAGCCTTGCTTCTCATGGCAGATGCACTGGTGACTGAGCAGCAAGCCATTATAGAAGCTAATGCGAAGGATTTGCAGCGCGGCAAGGAATCCGGCACGAGCGCTTCCTTACTGGATCGTCTCGCACTCAATGAAAACAGAATCGCCGCTATGGCAGAGGGGCTTCGCCAAATTACCGAGCTTCCCGATCCAATCGGGGATACGCTAGAGTCGTTCGAGCGTCCCAATGGCCTGCGCATTCAAAAACTTCGGGTTCCGCTGGGCGTTATCGGCATTATTTATGAAGCAAGGCCAAATGTTACGGTTGATGCTGCGGGATTATGCCTGAAAACCGGCAATGCGGTTGTCCTGCGCGGCGGATCTTCCGCTTTATTTTCAAATGAAAAAATTATTCAAGTGCTCCAGGAAGCGCTAAGCCGCTCCTCGATCCCTGTCGATGCGCTGCAGCTCATTCTTAGTTCCGACCGCTCATCCGTAGATGAAATGTTGAAGCTGAATGGCCTTATCGATGTTCTCATTCCTAGAGGCGGACACTCTCTCATACAAAATGTTGTCAATAACGCATCGGTTCCTGTCATTGAAACAGGCGCTGGTGTATGTCATACTTTTATAGACGAAAGCGCGCAGTTGGACATGGCTATCCGTATTGCTGTAAATGCTAAAGCGCAGCGTCCATCTGTTTGCAATGCCATGGAAACCATGATCGTTCATGAAGCTTTTGCTGATCAACATTTAAAAGCGCTGGCAGACGCCTTTCAAAACGTTCATGTCGAGCTAAGAGGCGATGACCGCTCTAGAGCCCTAGTTCCTTCTATGAAAGTTGCCGAGGCTGATGATTGGGGCACCGAGTATGGAGATTATATCCTTTCGGTTAAAATTGTGCGTAATCTTGATGAAGCTATCACTCATATTCGTATGTATGGCACCATGCATTCCGAGTGCATTGTGACAGAGAATGCCGCTAATGCCGAACGGTTCCTGCAGGAAGTTGATGCGGCTGCCGTGTATCACAATGCGTCGACGCGTTTCACAGACGGCTTTGAATTCGGTTTTGGCGCTGAAATCGGCATTTCTACACAAAAGCTGCACGCTCGCGGGCCTATGGGACTGCCTGCCCTCACATCAACGAAATTCCGCGTCTATGGAAGCGGCCAAATACGAGAATAACACACCCCAAGGAGGTTCAGATCGATGTCTTTAACCTTATCTCAAGCTAAAATTGCCTTTGTCGGAGCAGGCTCCATGGCAGAAGCGATCTTCCGCGGGCTGATCGAACGCGAAGTCGCCACACCTCAGCATATATATGTGATGAATCGTTCCAATCAAGCAAGAATGGAGCATATCCGCTCCGAGTACGGCGTCCATACAACTTCTGACGCTGCCACAAGAGAAGCCTACATTCGAGAAGCCGATGTTGTCGTGCTTTGCATGAAACCCAAAGATGTGGAAGCTTCTTTTGCGGATTTGCAGCCGCTTCTTAACGAAAAACAGCTGCTTGTGTCCGTTATCGCCGGTTTATCCATTGCCAAGATTGAACATCTGCTGCAAACGCGTATGCCGATCGTAAGAACAATGCCAAATACATCCAGTACGATTGGTCTTGGCGCTACCGGAATGAGCTTCTCCACTGCCGTGAATGAGCCGCTGCGACAACTGGCAACGCAAATGTTTGAAGCCGTTGGTATCGTCAGCATTGTAGAAGAATCAAAAATTGAAATTGTAACAGGCTTGTCAGGCAGCGGCCCCGCATATGTGTACTATTTCATGGAGGCTATGACAAAAGCCGGTATCGAAGGTGGCCTCACCGAAGAAAATGCCCGAAAATTAACGCTGCAAACCGTGTTAGGCGCTGCCCACATGGTGCAGATCACCCAAGAAGACCCAGCCGAGCTGCGCCGGAAGGTCACTTCGCCGAACGGCTCCACACAAGCTGCGATCGAAGTTCTTGACCGCTACCAGTTCGCCGAAGGCATCGAGCGCGCTGTTTTCCGTTCCGCAGATCGCACCAAAGAAATGGGTGAACAAATCGCAGCTGCACCCAGTTCAAGTGTGCAATCATAATCGACAGCATGTGAAATAACCCCTACTCCTATTAGGCAGGTGAATAGAATGAGTAATTATTGCTTAGCCACATACCGCGCTTTCGATGAGAAAGCCGATTTTCATAAAAAGGCAAACGGCATCGCAATCGGTCTCACCGTAGGTAGTTGGACAGAACTTCCTGAAACGCAAAAAGCGCAGATGGAAAAACACTTGGGCAAGGTCGTTTCCGTTGAGGTGCACGAACCTGTTGCAGGACAAGGTCCATCCGAACGCTACGCAGACATTCAAATTGCTTATCCGGATGTTAATTTCAGCCGTGATATCCCTGCTTTGCTGGTTACCGTATTCGGAAAACTATCCATGGATGGCAAAATCAAGCTAATTGATTTGTCCTTCTCTTCCGATTTTCTTGCTGGATTTGCAGGCCCTAAATTCGGTATGCAGGGCGTACGGGACCTTCTCGGCGTACACGATCGCCCACTGCTCATGAGTATTTTCAAATCCGTTGTCGGTTATGACCTGCCCGCGCTGCGAGAACAATTTTATTTGCAGGCCGCCGGCGGTGTTGATCTAATCAAAGACGACGAAATTTTGTTTGAAAATCCGTTAACTCCACTGGAGAAACGCATCGAAGTTTGTCTGGACGCAGCTGCGCAAGCAACCAGAGAAACCGGTCAGAAGCTGCTCTATGCGGTCAATTTGACCGGTCCGACGTTCAAGCTGGCCGCGCAAGCCAAGCGAGCAATAAACGCAGGCGCAAATGCCTTGCTTTTCAACGTACTTGCCTATGGATTCGATGTCCTGCATGAATTAAGCTCGGACCCGGAAATAACAATTCCTATTATGGCGCATCCTGCCATGGCTGGAGCTACGTATCCGTCTCCGCATTACGGCATGTCTGCATCTGTTTTGCTCGGAAAATTAATGCGGCTCGCCGGTGCGGACTTAGTGCTTTTCCCTTCTCCGTACGGATCCGTGGTCATGCCGAGAGAAGAAAACCTCGCCATCAAACACGCGTTGCTGACCAGCGATCTGCAGCAGGATTATGCGTATGGAGCTGCTGCTGGTGCCGCATTAAAGCTTGCTGCAAGCTTCCCTGTGCCTTCTGCCGGGATACACCCTGGACTTGTCCCTCTCATCCTGCGAGACTTCGGCGGCGATGTTGTGGTGAACGCAGGCGGCGGCATCCACGGCCATCCGCTTGGCACTATTGCCGGTGGGCGCGCTTTCCGTCAAGCGATTGACGCGAGCCTGCAAGGAATTACCTTGCGCGAATTTGCCCTGACACATCCAGAGTTACAAACCGCTATTGACACTTGGGGGAATAAAGAATGAGCAAGCAGCGCATCATCTTTTGCGACTTTGACGGCACGATCACCGTCAACGATAACATCGTGGCGATTATGAAACATTTTAACCCCCCAGGCTGGGATGCACTGGTTCAGCAACTGCTTGACAAAAAAATTTCCATTCGTGAAGGCGTTGGCGCGATGTTCGCCCTCCTGCCGACATCCCGCAAGAAGGAAATCGTCGATTATGCCATTGGCAATGCCAAAATCCGCGATGGATTCGGCGAGTTTGTCTCGTTCTGCAAAGAGCAAAACATCACGCTGCTCATTACGAGCGGAGGCATCGATTTCTTCATATATCCGCTGCTTCAACCATTTGGGATACCAACGAATCATATCTATTGCAATGCCAGCTCGTTCGAGGGCAGCACCATTGAAATTTTATGGCCAAACCGCTGTGACGAGCATTGCCGCACCGACTGCGGAATGTGCAAAACGAGCATCATACGTTCCTACGACTCCAAGCAATATGAACGCATTATTATTGGTGACAGCATCACCGACTTTGAAGGGGCAAAGCTTGTGGATACCATATTCGCGAGATCCCATCTGATCGAGATGTGTGAGCAGCTGAATTATCCGTATCACGCTTTTGATACGTTCTTTGATATAATGAAACAACTGGAGGCTGAACCGGTAGCATGAGTATTCTATTGGAAGAAAAACAGCGCGCATTCGCGCAGCTGCGTGATATTAAAGCAAATTTGGCCGCAAGAGGCTGGTTTCCTGCAACGAGCGGCAATCTGTCTATTCGCGTAGGCGGCTTCGAGCCTGACGCCTTTACGTTTGCTATCACCTCAAGTGGCAAAGATAAATCGGTACAAACGCCGGAGGATTTCCTGCTAGTCAATGAGAAAGGCCAGCCTACCGATGCGACAAGCTTAAAACCATCCGCCGAGACGTTAATTCATAGTGAAATCTATCGGTTAACAGGCGCGGGCGCTATTTTTCATGTTCATACGATTTTTAATAACCTGATATCTGAATTGTATGCAGAGCGCAAAAGCATTCCCGTCAAAGGCGTTGAGCTTATTAAGGCATTCAATATCTGGGAAGAGGATATTCAGATCGAAATTCCAATTTTGCCAAACTACGCTGAAATCCCTCGGATTGCTGAATTAGTGGAAGGCGCTATTGTCCCTCGTATTCCAGGGATTGTTCTTCGCAACCACGGCATTTATGCTTGGGGCGCTAACGCTTTCGAGGCGAAGCGTCATTTGGAAGCCTTTGAATTCCTGTTCGAATATGTGTACCACTCCCATTTATTGCATAAATAATGCTGAATTTCGATGAGCGCATTTCAATTCTTATCTTTTAGAAAGACGAAAAACCTGAGGTTTGTGCCTCAGGTTTTTGTCTAAACCCATACGTTTGAGCATGGGGAGGGAAAAGGGAAAGGGGTTCCATCCGCTATCGCTATTCCACCCCTTTCCCTTTTCTGTTCTACTTCGTGCTGTCTTCTACTTCCCTTTAACTACCCTGTCTTCCATCCAGTTTTCCTAATGAACACCCCTGTAAGATTCAAGATTCCGGGGACAACTCGCCTCCGCGAGATTCGCAAGGAAACCGGAGGAGGTACTTCCGGACCGCCTATTCCCCATGCACAGCGATATCGACGGAACTACGATGTCTTATTCCGCGGTAATGTCCCTTTTCTCCCCCTGAAGCGGAACTAGGGTGCGTTAAATGAGCGATACTGTGCCAACAACCCAGCATTTCCTGCTCATAACGCACGGTAGTTCCGCAAAATGTCCCCACAACCGAAAATACCGCCTCTTAACGCACCCACGTTCCACTCATCCATGCAAAAAGACGACCTATCGCCGATAGAGGCGATATTTCAATACTCAAACCAGCTGTGGCACTTCCAGATCTTCTACATCCATCCTATCAAATGCTCCTACCACACGATGCGTGGTGAATCTGTCCGCTCTGTGAGCTCGTCACACACCATACCTGACGACATAATACACTTACATTTAGAAAGGGTATCCCTAACGTTTTAGTTCTGTAAAGGATTTAAACATGTTGTTAAAAAAACGTCCTACCTTCCATTTCTGGAAAATAGGACGTTTTCTTTTCTACCGAGACTGTCGGAAACGCTGCGAATACTCTTTCGCTTGTTCCACGGTCGCCACCCGATTTCGGCTCCACTCCAGTAAAATCCGGTCGATGTAACGAAAGTACACTTTGCCGGCAAAGACGGCTTCCTTTAGCGCTGTCAGAATCAGCTCTTCCCGGTATAGATCTTTATCCAGCCAACCGCTGATTGTTTCCAATTCCATGGGCGTTAACGGACGCGCAAATTCTTTTTCAAAAGTGGTGTAAATATCCTTCGCAGCGGTATCCGCATGAATAGGCACACGTTTCGCTGCTAAGGTTTCCTGCTCGATAAGGAGCTGAGCCAACTTCTGATGCAGCGGCAACAAATTGTACCTCTCATACCGCATCCCCGTGGCTGCCTCTGTCTCTTCATCAATCGTAATGAACTGCTCGTTGAGCAGCTTTTGCAAGCTTGCAATGACTTGGTCTGGCGATGCTGACATACGCGCTTGAATTTCCTCGATGGTTGGAAAGTCATACTTCTCTTTTTCCAAAAAGGAAATCAATTGAATAATCGTCATTACTTCGATTTCACTCAGCTTTAGCAGCCGGTAATTCTTCAATAGAAGCGTCGGCACCGCAACACTGCCCTCTTTCAAGCCAATGATAAGGGCTGATTCCAGTAATTTAAGCTGTGTATCCTGTCTACTCATCTGAACCCCTCCCTTTTTACCAGTGGTTGATAAAAACGTCTACGGGTACAGGCGATATAGAAGACGTGGGAACGGAATCGTTTCGCGTACATGATCCAAACCGCAAATCCAGGCAACCGTCCGTTCAAGTCCTAGTCCGAATCCGGAATGCGGCACAGTACCGTATTTGCGCAGATCAAGGTACCATTGATACGCTTCTTTCGATAGTTCATGCTCCGCGAAGCGCTGCTCCATCAGTTCAGGATCGTCGATTCGCTGACTGCCTCCGATAATTTCTCCGTAGCCTTCCGGCGCTATCATATCTGCGCAAAGTACGACCTCTGGACGATTTGGATCCGGTTTCATGTAGAACGCTTTGATTTCCGTCGGCCAATGGGTAATGAACACAGGCGTCTCATATTGCGCCGCGATAGCTGTTTCATGCGGCGCACCGAAATCTTCGCCCCATTCGAATTCATGTCCATTCGCTTTGAGAAATGCAACAGCTTCGTCGTAGGTAAGACGCGGGAAACTGCCTTTAATTTTCTCCAGCTTGGATGTATCGCGCTCCAACGTTTCAAGCTCCTGTGCACAGTTGGCCAGCACCGTTTGCACGATGTGAGAAACAAACTGCTCTTGAATGTCCAGATTTTCTTCGTGATTCACGAACGCCATTTCCGGCTCTATCATCCAAAATTCGATGAGATGGCGGCGCGTTTTGGATTTCTCAGCACGGAATGTCGGACCGAACGAATACACGCGCCCAAGCGCCATTGCCGCCGCTTCCATATACAGTTGACCGCTTTGTGTCAGAAAGGCATCCTCATCAAAATACTTTGTGTGGAACAAATTCGTTGTCCCCTCGCACGAGGATGGCGTCAAAATCGGGGGATCCACGAGATGGAATCCGCGCTCATTGAAAAACTGCTGCACCGCCTGAATAATTTGGGCGCGTATTACGAGAACCGCTCGTTGACGAGGGCTGCGAATCCAAAGATGGCGGTTATCCATCAGGAAATCGACCCCATGTTCTTTCGGCGAAATCGGATAATCCTCAGTGATCTGAATGATTTCCAAGCCTGACACATCAAGTTCGAATCCGCCTTTACTGCGCGTATCCTCTTTCACCGTGCCTGTTACGAACAAGGAGCTTTCTTGCGTTAACTTGGATGCAGCATCCCAAACTTCTTCGCTGACATCGCTTTTTACGACTACGCCTTGCATATATCCGGAACCGTCGCGCAGTTGGAGGAATTGAATTTTCCCGCTTGAGCGCTTCTTGTTCAGCCAACAGCCAATCGTCACCGACTCGCCAACATGATGCTTAACCTCACGAATCGTACACTTCATCTAACTTTCAAGCCTCCTGTAACACCCGGAACATCCGGTTTTTGAACCTCATCTTTATTGTACACTATTTCCACAAAAGAATCAGTTCGCTTGCTCCTGCACCAAGGCATACGTATCGCGCGCAATCATCCATTCTTCGTTCGTTGGGATGACCAGTACCTCAACCTTCGAGCCCGCCTTGGAAATGCGTCGTTCCTGCCCTCTGCCCATTCGGTTTGCTTCCGTATCAAATTCGATGCCAAGAAATGACAAATGATTGCAAACGGTTTCGCGAAGCAGCTCGGAATTTTCGCCGACTCCAGCGGTAAACACAATAGCATCGATGCCATTCATCGCAGCAGCATATGCTCCGATATATTTGCGTAGCCGATATTCGTACATATCAAAAGCAAGCTGGGCATTCTTATCGCCCGCTTCAAGTGCCTCTACAATCTCCCGCATATCGCTGCTGATGCCGGAGATCGCTTGCAGCCCGCTGTGCTTGTTCAACATGGAGCTGATCTCGCTCATCGTCAGATCCTCCTTGCCCATCGCATAAGGCACGATGGCAGGGTCTAGATCGCCGCTGCGCGTACCCATCATAAGCCCTTCGAGTGGAGTCATTCCCATGCTCGTATCGACCGATTTACCGCCTTGAATAGCGGTGCAGCTGGCCCCATTGCCGATATGGCAGGTGACGACTTTAAGCTGCTCCAATGGGCGGTTAAGGAAGAGCGCGGCGCGCTCGCTCACATACTGGTGCGAGGTGCCATGAAAGCCATAGCGGCGCACTTTGTGCTTCCGGTACAGCGCCATCGGCACCGGGTAGAGGTAAGCTTGCGCCGGCATCGACTGATGGAAGGCGGTATCGAATACGACGACCTGCGGCACGTCAGGCATATTGGCCTCCACCGCCGCGATGCCAAGCATATGCGCCGGATTGTGCAGCGGCGCGAGATCGAAGAGCCGCTTGATCTCCCGCTTCACCGCATCATCGACGATGACGGAGCTCTTGAACGATTCGCCGCCGTGCACTACGCGATGGCCAACGGCGTCGATCTCCTGAACGGAGCTCAGAACGCCATGTTCGCGATGTACGAGCTTGTCCAGCACTTTGCGAATCGCCGAAGTGTGTTCCAGGATTTCACTAACCTCAGTCACCTCGGCCTTGTTCGTCGGCTCATGGGTCAAAATCGCAGTTTCCATGCCGATTCTCTCCACTTTACCTTTCGCGAGAACGGATACATCTTGCATATTAAATAACTGATATTTGAGCGAGGAACTCCCCGCGTTAATGACCAGGATGTTCATAGACGATCACCATCCTTATTATAGCGGAAAAAGCCCTCGCCTGTTTTCACACCTAAATGTCCTGCGCGAACCATTTGCTTCAATAAAAAAGAAGGGCGGTATTTAATGTCTCCGAAGTCGCGAAACATCCCATCCAGCGCGGAATGAACAGAGTCCAATCCAAAGCGGTCGCACATTTCCAGCGGTCCATAACGGAAATCATAGCCAAGACGCATCGCATTATCGATATCTTCTGCAGAAGCAACGCCTTCTGAGAGCGTATGCAAGGCTTCGTTAATTAGCGTGCAAATTAACCTGGTTGTAATGAACCCGGGCGATTCATTCACTTTAATGCTTTTTTTCTGAATCAACTCATCCACAAAGTTGCGTGTTTGAGCAAAAGTTTCATCCGATGTTTTCATGGCTCTAATAATTTCGACCAAATCAATCTTTGCAACAGGATGTAGAAAATGAAGGCCGATAATCCGCTCGGGACTCGTTGTAACGGCTGCAATTTCCGTGACACTTAAGGTAGACGTATTGCTGGCTAAAATGATTGACGGTGGACAGATTTGGTTGAGTTGAAAAAACACGTGTTTTTTTGCATTTAAATCTTCCGTAATTGTCTCAATGACCATATCGCAGGTTGCCATTTCCTGAAGCGAAATTGTTGTTTTGATTTTTAACAAAATCAACTTTTTCTCAGCTTCTGTCAATGCCCAACGCTCTAATTGTTTATCCAGGCTGGCCGTAATCATGGCTAATGCGCGATCCGCTTTTTCTTCTGTTTTTTCAACAAGCAGCACTTCCATGCCTCTCGCTGCAAGCATCTCGGCGATCCCCTGCCCCATCGTGCCTCCGCCTACTACCCCAATCGTTTTGAATGCCATGCTCGTTTCTCCTTCTCCACTTCAAGTTGTCTATGTCCACAGCACTGATTTATGATCTCTAACTCATTATTATCATACTAGTTTTGTACCGGCATTTCATCCGAATACGCAAAAATTCATGAGCATTTCAAAACTTCGACACATTTTGGGCACGAACATGCCGGCAAAAAAATAAACCGCTGACTCTTGGGTCAGCGGTCATGCTTATGCAGTTTCAGCAACTTGCATTTCTAATAACTTGCGGAATGAATTTCCGGAGAGCACTTCCTCTTTCATCAAAATATCAAAAGAATGGTCAAACACGCGGCGCTGCTGTTCCAGCAGTTCTTTGGTGCGCAGCATGAGCGCATCCATGATCGCCGTGTTCTCTTTCATGAGCTGATCTTTCGTTACCATCTCACGATCCATAATGCCTAGTGCTGTTAATCCGGAATCCATCATATTGCGAACCATCGATAACGCTTGTTCAAAATCATTGCGCGAGCCTGTACTGCGGCCTCCGTAGAAAATCTCTTCAGCCGCTGCTCCGCCTAATGCAATCATAATCTGCTCTTCGATATAATCCTTCGTATATAAATAATGATCTTGAGGCGGATTATGCCGGACATATCCCAATGCTTTCCCGCGAGGGCTGACCGTTACTTGAGAGACACTTCCGGGACGAACGAGTTCTGCGACAATCGCATGTCCAAGCTCATGATAGGCTACTCGCTCTTTCTCTTCCCGAGTTGCTTCCTTGTCTGTTCTTTCGCCCATCATCACTTTATCAATGGCCGACGCAAGATGCTGCTGCTCAATTTCAGACTTTTCTTCACGCAGCGCATAAATAGCCGCTTCATTCAGTACACTTTCCAACTGGGCTCCGGAAAATCCGAAGGTTTGTTCCGCTATGGCATCCAAGGAAACTTGTGCCGCAAGCGGTTTATTCTTCACGTGAATATCAAGGATGGACAAGCGGCCTTTTTTATCAGGTAAATCCACATCGATGTGGCGGTCGAAACGGCCCGGACGCAATAATGCGCTGTCCAGCATTTCCTTCCGATTCGTCGCAGCCATAATCAGAATGCGCGGCGCATCTGTCGTATGAATACCGTCCATTTCGGTCAACAATTGATTCAACGTTTGATCATATTCACGGTGCTGCCCGCCATCGCGTTTACCGCCAATGACATCAATCTCATCAATGAAAATAATCGCGCTCTCTTTACCTTCTTTCGCAGCACGAGTGCGCGCTTCTTTAAATAGATCACGTACACGGCTTGCACCAACGCCAACGTACATTTCAACGAATTCACTGCCGGATGCAGCCATATAGACCGAGTTCGTATAGTGTGCGGCTGCTTTCGCCATCAACGTTTTCCCAGTTCCCGGAGGACCTGTTAACAGAATCCCTTTCAAAGGGCGAATTCCTAACTGTTTAATCTGATCATGCTTAATCAGAAAATCGAGTGCTTCCATCAATTCTCGTTTGGCACGGTCTTGACCGCCGATTTCGTCGAAAGTTAAATAAGATGGCGTTCGATTTTTACTTTTCCGATCGCTGCCGCCTGCCGAAATGCCGACACCGCCGCGGCTCCGAATCATAAAAAACAACGAAACCCCCAGCACGGCCACAAACAACAAAGGAATCACATTCACGCCTACAAAGGCTAAGAAAATGAGAAGAACGGGAACAAAACCAATTCCTATTTCTTTATAAATTTTACTCATTCGGCCACACTCCTATCTGAGAAGATCTAGGGAGCATTACGAATTTCGTTGATTCACCATCCGAGAGCCGTATATAGACATACGAATTGTCCATTTCACTATCCACTTTCATATTCGGAACATCTGCCGCATATTTCTGCAATGTAGCCGGAATATCCGCATAATGCTTCGTTTCCATCGCTTGTGCAACCTCAAATAGAGCTTTCGACCACCATGCTTCAAGCTTTGCAGATGGGGTTCCCGTCACTTCAACATGGATCGTACGTTTGCCGATAACAGACGAACCCTCCGTTTGAATTTGATTCACAATATCACGTAAATTCGCGTCAGGTTTTAAAGTCAAATCAATATTCACTTCATTGCTGTCAAACTTCATCGTAGAGCTTACCACACCGGGAGCTTTGCCGATGATATCAGATAAAGGATTTTCCATAGCTAGACTTGTATATGCAAACCAACCACCGAATAATACTGCGGAAGAGACAATCACACTCAGGACAACAGGTAAGAGACGTAGCTTCATCAGACAACGTCCCCCTTTCTATAATCTATTTTGTTAACTCGTCGCTTTTGCTATACGCCTAGTATATCATTCAGTATAGATGATTGCCCTATGAAAAGAGTGGAAACATAAAAAAACTCAGCCTATTGCAAGCTGAGTCGATACGTATCCATATAAGTGCCATCTTTAAAATTATAATAATCATAGAAATATCTCGTGCCGGTCTCGTCCTGCTTTTTATAGAAGACTTCCCACACGTAGACATTGCCTAGCTTTCCTGGAAGCACGCGCTGCACCTGATAGTCGAGTCCTTTTTTCAGCATCAATTCACGCACCTGCGCTTCGGTAAATGCATCATCAGTCATTTCTGTATGGACATCATTGCCATAAACCCAAACTAAAACAGATTGACCGACTTTATCTTCACCATAGATAATCTTAAAAGGATCATCGCCATAGAACGATTCCACTCGGCTAGCTTTTGTCAGAATCGACTTTTCATACGCAATTTCAACAGCCTTACTGTTCTCATCCCAATGTTCATTCTGAACGTCCAAGTAAAAGCGGCTCAGAACAACACCAAGTGTTAATAAGATGAATACACTGAGCGCCACTGTTCTTTTCCAATTCACTAACCGCTCTCCTCTCAAAATGACGTTTATCCAATCAATTTATTAAAGCATTGCTCAAACTCTCGTTTGATTTTTTCTTCATCCAGCGTCAAACATACGCCTTTTTGAACGATCCAATTTCCGTCTACGCACACATCAACTACATCATTTGCTGAAGCAGAGTAAACAATATGTGAAACAAAATCGGTTTTCGGCAAGAAATGCGGTTGATCGATATCCAACGCGATAAAATCAGCCTTCATCCCTGGCGAGAGCTGCCCCACATCCTGCAGCCAAATAGATTCTGCCCCCATCACAGTGCCCATCTGAAGTGCTTCAGCGGCAGGAACAGCTGTAGGATCACCTGATACGCCTTTATGAATTAAAGCAGCAAGACGCATTTCTTCAAACATGTCCAAATTGTTGTTGGATGCTGCGCCATCTGTTCCTAGCGATACTTTCACACCGGCACGCAGCAGTTCAGGCACTCGGGCAACACCGCTGGCAAGCTTCAGGTTGCTTCCTGGATTATGCGAGACGCGCACATCGTATTGTTTTAAAAGTTGGATTTCTTCATCTGTGAGGTGCACGCCATGCGCAACTAGCGTCGGTCTTGAGAATACGCCGAGTTTCTCCAAGTGAGCGACAGGTCGAAGACCGTATTGATCCACATTCGCTTGAACTTCGCGGCTTGTTTCCGACATATGCGTATGAATCGGCAAGTTCAAATCATGCGCTGCTTGCACAATTCGTTCAATATAGTCGGGCGGACATGTATAAGGCGCATGTGGAGACATCATTGCAGTAATACGTCCATTCGCTTGACCATGCCAGCTTTGTGCAAATTCAATTGCTTCTTTCAGCTTGGCATCTTGCACATCAGGAGGACATAACCCGATCACCCCGCGGGTCAGTACGCCGCGCATCCCTGATTGTTCAATGCCCTTTGCCACCTCATGCATATGATCGTACATGTCGACAATAGTCGTCGTTCCGCCTTTTATCATCTCGACAATGGAAAGCAGCGTACCCCATTTCACGTCCTGGGAGCTGAACTTCGCTTCCATCGGCCACATTTTCTCTTCCAGCCAAATCTGCAGAGCGAGATCGTCGCCATAACCACGGAGCAATGACATGGCCGCATGGCCGTGCGTATTAACAAGACCCGGCATATAAAGCTTATTCGTCCCATCAATCAACTCATCATAATTTTCTTTCGGTTCAGGTGCTTGCTCACCTATGTATGTAATACGGTCGCCTTCTATGACCATGCAGCCTTTAACTGAATTTTTTTCTTCATTAGTTGAAATAAATATTCCGTTCGTAATTAATGTTTTTTTCATACTAAAGTTTCCTCTCTCTGCTCATTATATAGATAAGATCTGCTTTTCCAACTGTACAACTTCGGGCTAGTAAAATCAAGAAACTCCGATATGTTGAGAAATTGTAAAATGACACCGAATTAACGTTGCTTTCAATAGATATATTATGATATTTTTAATTCCGTGAGTTTTTTCTACAATTTGGTCTAATTATGTTGTAAATTCGATCAAAATCTTGTACATATAGAAAAATTTAGGAGGCATTTATGACAACGCTATTCACGAAAAAAGGCGAGATCGATTTTTTGCAGCTATTAATCCGCTCAGCTGAGAATGGACTCAAGACGGCGCAATTGTTTCGAACTGCCATGATGGGGGACAAACCGCCTGTC
The DNA here is from genome assembly GCF_040812395.1 of Paenibacillus tabacirhizosphaerae. Lineage (GTDB taxonomy): Bacteria > Bacillota > Bacilli > Paenibacillales > NBRC-103111 > Paenibacillus_E. The sequence goes on from NZ_JBFNXH010000003.1 coordinate 302,010, forward strand.
GAGTACGTCAAAGCTATTAATGATCTGGAACACGAAGGCGACTCGATTACGCACGAAATTTTCAAAGGCTTGAACAAAGTGTTCATTACCCCTCTGGATCGTGAAGACATTATGGAGCTGGCTTCCAAGCTGGATGACGTGACTGATGGCATTGAAGCGACGATCGCGCGTTTTGACTATCTCAGCGTTTCTTATACAGATTCGTATATGAAAGAATTTTCTGCCGTCATTGTGGACTCCTGCCAGCACATGCTGGATGCGTTCAAATTGCTGGCTAAGAAAAAATATATGCAAATCCCCGAACATACGGTAGCGATTAACAGCCTCGAAAACGATGGCGATCGCTTGATGCGCGAAGGAATTCGCCAAATTTTCATCGCTCGCAAAGACCCCTACGAGGATTTCAAGCTAAAAGAAATTTATGAACGGCTAGAAGAAACGACTGACGCCTGTGAAGATGTAGCTAACATTCTTGAAAGCGTGGTTCTTCGCTATTCATAAGGCTCATCTGTGGCGCCTTGCATACGAAGGAAACTCAGCTTTATGCTTACGACGCTAGTTTTCTCGCGAAAACTCTTAGGAGGAAATCATGTTAACCTATCTGATCGTCATCGTGGCCCTGGCATTGCTATTTGATTTCATCAACGGATTTCACGATACGGCCAATGCAATTGCTACATCCATTTCAACCAGAGCATTAAGTCCACGTATCGCGGTTATGATGGCTGCTACGTTAAACTTTGTTGGGGCTGTAGTGTCTTCGGAAGTTGCCAAGACCGTCGGAGGAAGCATAGCAAATCCGGCCAAGATCGAAAATGGTGTGGAAATTGTCATCGCCGCTCTACTCGCAGCAATCATCTGGAATTTGTTGACTTGGTATCTCGGCATACCGTCTTCATCTTCTCATACGCTCCTTGGCGCCTTAGCAGGAGCCGTTATTGCTGGTGCAGGCATTCATGCTGTTAACTGGAGCGGCTTCACGTCGATTATTATCATTTTAATTTTGTCGCCCATCATTGCATTCGCTCTCGGTTATCTCATCATGGTGCTTATCAAATACATCATTCTTTGGTCAGGAAATACTTCAAGATCCAAATTAAATCGCATGTTCCGTACTTTGCAAATTTTATCTGCCGGATTATTGTCCTATTCCCACGGTGGAAACGATGCTCAAAAAGCAATGGGCATCATCGTCTTCGGACTTGTGGCAGCGGGCTATCAGACAGATTTAAACGTACCGCTGTGGGTTAAAATTGCGGCAGCTTTAGCCATGGGACTCGGAACTTCCATTGGCGGATGGCGGATTATTAAAACCATTTCCGGCAAAATTGTCAAAATCGAGCCGATCAATGGCTTTGCGGCGGATTTAACATCCGCAATCGTTATTCAATTCTCTACACACATCGGTAAACCGCTATCCACTACACATGTTATTTCTTCAGCAATTATTGGTACAGGCAGCGTGCTCCGTTTCCATGAGGTTCAGTGGGCAACTGTCGGACGCATGCTGATTACTTGGGTGATTACAATTCCGATTTCTATTGCGTTAGCGTTCTCGATTTATTTCCTCCTCTTCAGGCTCATTTTTTGAGTGGAAATTCACTAGGAAACCGGTTTTCTCGTTGAATTTCGTTATTTTTTGTGTTATTATGGGAGAAGCTGAAAGGCAATGCTACCGCCAAAGGGTACAACCTCGATCGATTTCGATTCGGGATTGTACCTTTTTTATGTCGAGAGGAGAATGATATATGAATAAACATGCTGTGTATCATCGCGCAAAACAAAATTGGTCCTATGCTTACGATCGTCAAACCATTCACATCCGTATCCGCACTCAAAAAGGAGACGTGACTTCCGTCGATTTGCATTGCGGAGACAAATACGCCTGGGAGGAAACCAATCACGTTGTTCCTATGTCTCTATGGGTATCCGATAGCATGTTCGACTACTGGACAGCTGAAGTTCAGCCACCTTTCCGCCGTCTCATTTATTATTTTGCCCTGCACGATGTTCAGGAAACGATCTATTTATCAGAAAAAGGCATAAGCAATAATAAACCTGAAAATTTCTATGAAGGCGTTTTCGATTTTCCTTATCTCAATGCCGTTGATGTCATAGAACCGCCTGCATGGGTGAAAGATGCAATCTTCTATCAAATATTCCCGGAGCGTTTCGCAAATGGCGATCCTTCGATTTCCCCGGCAAATGTTGAACCGTGGGGCGGTGTGCCTACGCCAACGAATTTCTTCGGAGGCGATTTGCAGGGCGTGATCGACCATTTAGATCACTTAACCGAGCTTGGCGTTAACGCTATCTATTTCAACCCTCTATTCGCCGCGACAACGAATCATAAATACGACACGACTGATTATATGCAGGTTGATCCGCAATTCGGCACTAATGAAACGTTGAAAGCTTTGGTGAAAGCTTGCCATGAACGTGGAATCCGTGTTTTGCTTGATGCCGTGTTCAATCACTCAGGCAAGCAATTTGCCCCATTTGTGGATTGTATCGAAAAAGGTGCGCAATCACGCTATGCGGATTGGTTCCATGTACGAGAATGGCCAATTCGTGTTGTTGATCGTATTCCAACTTATGAAACGTTCGCATTTGAACCGCTTATGCCGAAACTGAATACAGAGCATCCTGAAGTCATAGCGTATTTATTGAATGTTGCCCGTTACTGGATTGAAGAAGTTGGGATTGATGGATGGAGATTGGATGTTGCGAATGAGGTTGACCATCATTTCTGGCGGGAGTTCCGCAAAATTGTCAAAACCGTCAATCCTGAGGCTTACATCTTAGGAGAAATCATGCATGACTCCCTTCCATGGCTGCAAGGTGATCAATTTGACGCGATTATGAATTATCCGTTCACCAATGCGGTGAATGATTTCTTCCTGAACGATCGAATCGATGCCGCTAGTCTCGCTCATCGATTATCCGCACAGCTCTCCAGCTACCCTCAGCAAGTCAATGAGGTCGCTTTCAACCTGTTGGGCAGTCATGACACCCATCGTATCTTGTCACTTTCTGGAGGCAATAAGGAGCTTGTGAAGCTGGCAACGTTGTTTCAGCATACGTACCTCGGTGTCCCATGCATTTATTATGGCGATGAAATCGGGGTGGACGGCGGGTACGATCCAGCTAATCGGAAGTGCATGGAATGGGATGAGTCCAAGCAGGATACGGAGTTATTTCAGTTTTTCAAAGCAATAACCCGGCTTCGTTTGGCTAATCCCACCCTACGAACAGGGAAGCTAGCCTTCCTCCAAGCAGAGGAGCAAAGCCATATTATTGCTTACGAACGCTCAGATGAGAAAGATCAATTTTTGATTATCATAAATCGAGGTACAGAGAGCGCTGATCTCTTACTCCCCGTGACAAAAGGTCAATGGAAAAACGAATTTACGAACGAAACCATTGCCGCTAAAGCCAATCAGCTGCAAATTACTCTACCAGCACTCGGTTACGCTGTCTTGAGAGCAATTTAAAAAAACAATCCCAAACTCGTTAGAGTTTGGGATTGTTTTTTATTAAGCCGCTATATCTTTAACCAGATTGCGAATCCACTTTTTGGAGTAGATCCGTGTTAAGCCAAAGCCGAACCGTACGACCTCTTCAATCGAGAGAACGAGATAAACAACAAACACAGGCTGCTTCCAAACGAAAGACATGAGAACAGCTAAAGGTACGCCAACTATCCAGTTCGCTGTCGATTCCATCCCGAATACGAACTTACTGTCCCCCCCGCTGTTAAGTATCCCTCCCGCAATAATCATGTTCGCCACTTTCACCCACAGAAACCCAGCGAAGACAAGGATAATGTACATCCCCAATCTGTGTGCTTCCTCTGAGATATGGTAAGCCGCTACATAAAACGGAGATATGGCAGCTATGATGAGTCCCAGCGCAATTGAAATCAGAATCCCTAACCGAATAAGGCGTTTGGCATAGTCCATAGCCGTACTCTCATCGCCCGCTCCTAATCGGTTACCCACAATGACGCCGGCTGCGCTAGCCAAGCCTGAAAGCAACCCAACGCTCAAGCCCTGCAGCGGGAATGTAATCGTCATCGCAGTCATCTCCGCAGTGCCCATTCGGCTGTACACCATCGCGTACACCGTTTCAGAAAGCACCCAGACCAGCTCGGTTAAGATGATGGGATAGGTTGTTTTCAGAAACTGTTGAAACAATGGTTTAGGGATGAGGAATAAATACTTCAAATCCACAGACCCTGGCAATCTGAACTTGTAAACGGCCCCGATAATAAGCAAGCATTCCACGATTCGGGCGATCAGTGTCGCTACGGCCGACCCCATCAGTCCCCATTGCGGCAAGCCGAAGTGACCAAAAATCAAACCATAATTTAAAACAATGTTAAGCCCCACCGTAATTAAACTGACAACCATGGGCAGCTTCGCATGTTCGGTACTGCGTAAGATGGACGAGAACATCATCGTCAACATCATAGGCACATAGCTAAGCGAGACGATTTTCAGAAATATGGATCCATCTCCTGTAACCCGTTCGTCCGTTGTAAACAAACCAAGGAACCACTCTGGAACAATGAATACGAATAAAGTAAATAGGACCGACAACACAAGTCCCCCGATTAAGCCTAAACCTAATACTTGCGAGACGCTCTTCTTTTCCCCTTTTCCCCAAAATTGGGCGGCATAGATGGAAACGCCAGTCGATAACCCCGCTAATACAACTGAAATAATGCCATAAATTTTGGTGGACATGCCAACAGAAGAAATGGCTACATCACCGAGCTGTCCAACCATCAGCTGATCGGTCAAATAGAGCAAAGACATAATCAGACTTTGCAAAGTTACCGGTACGGCAATTTTAATTACTTGTTTGTAAAAATCATCTTTTCTGAACATGCTTGCCTGCCTACTTTCCATGAAAAATGTCTAGTGACATCCCGCATCTCCTCGTAACTCCTTATCCTGAAATCCGCTTCTGATAAATCTTGAAGGCCAGATCCGGGATTCTGGTAACCGATACAGAGCATGCCCGCCGCTTTCGCCGCCTTGACGCCATGATGCGAATCCTCAATGACTAAGCATCTGGAAGGGGCTATGCCGAGCTCAGCTGCCGCATGCAGGAAGATATCCGGTGCAGGCTTTCCTTGCATGACTTGCTCGCCGCTTATGGCATTCGGGAAATACGGCTTCAAACCAGCTTTATTGAGAATGATGTCGATTAAACGAATAGATGATGATGACGCCACTGTGATTGGGATATCGCGTTCTTGCAGCCACTGAATCCAAGATTCGACCTGAACAATCGGTTGCAAATCGGCGTAAGCGGTAATGAACTGCACCACATTGCTTTTATGATGCAGAAGCACCTCTTCCAGTGGAGTTGCAAGGCCATGGCGATGTATGATCTGCTGCCACATATTCTCCAACGTAACACCCACATACCCGTGGTGTTCGCTTTCGTCTACGTCGATTCCGAAATGTCGGAACGAATCCTTCTCAATTTGGAAGTATAAGGGTTCCGTATCAACAAGCACCCCATCCATATCAAAAATTACAGCCTCTACATGGTGTCGGTTCATTCCTTACACCGCTTTCGAATATCGCATCAACGTATAGTTTTCCTTTGGCAAAACTTCAATCACTTTGTACTTTTTCGTAAAAGACAGATCAGGAAACCCTTCGCCGTCCACCAACGTGATATTCGTTGCGCCGCCAATAATAATGGGCAATTGCATGAGAATAATTTCATCGACAACATCCTGATCAAAGGCGTGCCAATTCAGAAAACCGCCTCCTTCGACCATCAAACTCCTGATGCCGAATCGCTGTTCTAGTTGCATACCCAGCTCTAAGAAATCAACCTTATCGGTGCCGCAAATGAGACATTCTTTTCCACGATCTCGAATAACCTTGATTTTCTCAGGATCAGCGCCTTGCTCTGTAGTAACAATGATCGTTCTGCCATTATCAGTGAGCACATTGCTATCAAGCGGGATATCGAGTGTCGACGTTGGAATGATACGCACTGGATTTTTGTTTTCCTCATACCGATTGGTGAGAAATGGATTATCGGTGTGGATGGTATTTTTGCCAACCATAATGCCATCCACTTGTCCGCGAAATTTATGGATAAATTCGATATCCGTTGCGTTAAACAGGCTGAAGAGCTCTTTACTTGAAGCTCCTTGCCCAAAGGTTAGCTTTCCATCTATCGAAATTTGGCTGAATATCGTTATTTTCATTGTTCTCCGACCTCCAATAGTGCTTCATTTAGCGTGCTTTCGATTTTCCGCAGTGCAGCATCTGTATCCTTTTCCTCCAACAAGACTCGGAGTCCATGCTCCATTGCGACCCAATTGTGAATCATCAATGGATCAATAGGCATTGGACGGCTCTCTTGCAGCAATGACAAAATTTCAACCCAATTCGGTGAACTATTAGCTGCCAAGTACTGGAGAACAGCACGGTTGGCGGGTATCCGCTGTACCTCGTTCACCCACTTTAATTGGCACTCTTCGCTGAGCATGAAACGTGCGAAAGATCGCAGCTCATCCTTCAGTTCGCTCTCTAAAGCTCGATTAGGGAAGATCATCCCGATCGATGAGGACATCGGAATGGAGTCATTGCCCCCAATACTTGGGAGCCTTCCAATACCTAGTTTTCCCTGCATATGCTGCGTCAAATAATTGAAGTTCCACTCTCCGCAAATGATAGCGCCAACTTGACCGGAAATGAAATGTTCGAGTAGATCTCTCGATCCGTTCAAACTAACGATATGTCCTTCCTCCAGTTGAGTATGCACGAACTGAAGGGCTTGTTTCATAGCATCATGGATAAGATCGGGTCTGCCATCTTTCATCGGCCACCCGCCAAATGCTGTTAAAAAAGGGATAAACCAATAGGACTGCTCCAGGTCAGCACCAACCGGTATGATCTGTTTAGCTTGAAGTTCGGGCAGCATAGCCGCAACCTGTTCCCATGATTGCGGAGCCTCTCCATATATTTCTTTGTTATAATAGAGAACGAGATGGTTACCTAACAGTGCAGGAAGTCCATATTGCAAGCCTCGGACTTGCATCGTAGCTAGCGCCTCATTGTCCAGTAAGCCCTCACTAAAATCACTCGGAACCTGCGAATATTGTCCTTGTACATAATAGCTGGCCATATCAGCTGGTACAAACGCCACATGCGGTGCCAGATTCGTTCCTGCAACCTCGCCTATCCGTCTGCCGAGTTCCTGAATACCCATTACTTCTGGAACCACACGGATGCCATTTCGTTCCGAGTACATTCGGCAAATGTCCTCCAGGACCCCAATAGACGTATCTCCAGGGCCATCAAACTCATGCCAAAGTATAATTTCTTTATCTCTAGTTGCCATCATTCGGTTCCTCCCTCAAATTTCCGTTCACTCTCTACCGATTTTTGATAATATGACAGCCTGATTCGGGCCAAGCAGAAATGTTTCATCCTCTCGAATGTCTCTCTTGCTCCCTGCCTCGGTGTCTATCTCTATAGTGAATTGATTGATCCCTGGGATGAATGCGTTCAAAGGAAACTCGACCGCTTCCTCAGGATTTAAATTGAAACAGCCAATAAGTAGTTCATGTTTGTGCAGATAACCATAGATTACAACGCCTTCAGGTGATTCTGGAATGAAGAAATGTTCAGGTGCAATCAATGGTTGCCACTTCAACTTACAATGATGCAACTGCTCCAGAAGAGGCAGCATCGGTTGCGGATTTGTCCAGTGAATACGCAGTTGATTGAAGAAAGCTCTTGGAATCTCTGCCCCATTCGTATTGTCGCCAAGTCCGCAATTCAGCGGTTGTTCTTCATTAACCTCGAACCCCGTTGTTAAGAATGGAATCGCGTTCGGCAAGAAATGATTGAAGACGCTAATCATCCGTGCTAGCTTAACCCCGCCTCGACTCGTAATTCGCGGGGTATCCGCCGTTTCCGCACATGCAAAAACATGAAGCTTTAGCTGAGGCAGCTCGGAGGCGTAGCTAATTAAATTCTCCTTTGTAATTTGGGTCATAATATTCCAGCCACTGCCAAGCATAATGTTGTATCCGGTAGCCGCTGCCTTTTCATGATTTCTGTTAAACAGATCTTCGCTAATGAGAATGGCATCCGGTTTCATGGTTTGTATCTTCGAGAAAATATTCGTCAGAAGCGGAGTGGGCAGAACATGTCCAATATCAATACGGAAACCGTCAATGCCGTACGTGTCCAAGTTAAATTCGACGGCCTTCTCAAGTACGTTCCATAGCTCCTCAGTAGGTTCTTCTCCTGGATAATAATTGCATTTAATCGTATCGAAGAGCACGTAAGGAGCTTGATCCGGTTTGACGAACTGCCTGACAGGAGGAGCGAAGTCTTGATAGAGCCGCAAAAATGTAATATCCGTCCAAATAGGCTGCACATCATTGATCCAATCAGAGTGAGCGGGAGACGTAGTAATTCCCATATGCGACTCGACAAGGGTAAGCAACTCTTCCCCCGTCTCATCAGAACGCCGTTTCAACTCTTCCCACTTGTCTGGGTTTACTTGATTGGGTGGATGTGAAAACTGCTCCAGGAATGCCTGTGTTTCTTTGCTCGAGTAGACGGTTTCCAGTTTGTCCGGCGTACATTCTTCAAAAAAACCGAGCTCTGGAATGTTCGGTGGCCGAAAGCCTTCTAACGCTTCATTTTTGATCCAATACACCCACTCCGGATGCTCGCGAATAAATTCGCTATTACGAGCTGTCACGCGAGGGATAAAATCAATAACTACCTTAATATCAAGCATGTGGCAAGCTTCGACCAAAGCCGACATTTCATCATGTATGGACCAATGCCCCAAGCCGTCAAGCAGCGGATCGTGCAGATTCGCATCTAAATCGAATAATGTTTGCACTGCATAAGGGGAGCCAATATCCCCTTTCAAATTCAGTTTGCTGTAGCGATTAACCGGAAGAAGATATAGAATCGTAACACCCATTTTCTTCAGTAAAGGAAGTAGGATCATCATCCGAAGAAAAGTCCCCGATTCAATCTCTCCATCGTGATCGTAATCCCAAGCCGTCGTATAACGGACTAAGGAGGAATAGATGACACTATTAGCAAAGTCTGTTCGCTCTGTCCAACCATAACCTTGCGATAATTCTAATAAGTAGCGCAGGTGCTCCGTTAAAAACGCAAAGGGTTGAACCCGAATCTCACCCTCCTTTTCTTCGAGAATGTGCGTATAGCCGCATTCATTCCAAATCGCAGGAATCCAAAACGATTCTCCTTCTTTCTCTGTGTGGAGGGATAAATAGCCGATAAGACTCTCCAATTGCTTCTCTTTTCTCTTTGAAATCAATATCCTTCTCTCCCTTCCCAGTATGGTCGTATCCATTTAGTCGAAAACAAAAACTGTTTTCAGGGTTTCACTGATCACCCCCTTATTCAAATCTGTTTGCCTTCCCAACAGCTCAGCAATCGCAGTTTCAAAAGCGTCCAGCGCATACTTTCGTGTGACGAACCGCGCCAAATCCGGATGATCCGTTACAAATTGGAGAGCTTCTTCAAATTTGTACCGATATTCACCTGCGCCAATGAGTTGAATGGCCTGCTGGACATAAGCCGTAGGTTTGATCGTATGCTGATAGTTCGCGTTGATCCCAAAAGCGACAATTCTCCCCCCACGGTCTATCCAGCGTTCAGCCATCTCCAGTTGAGTGCCTACTGTATCGATTACGACATCGAACTTTCCATGCTGAACTAAGGATGCTAATATTTCTTCGCTCAATTGATCCGGTCTACACGCCATATCTGCGACATCTTGCGCAAAAGCCAAGCGAAAAGGATTTACCTCTGTCGCTATGGTGACTTTGGCTTGTCGAGCGCTTACGTATTGGCTCAACATGCCCATCGGGCCGGATCCAAGAACAAGCACAGCATCTTCCTTAGTCACCCTTGCAACGTGAAAATTGTGCAAGACGCAAGCTACTGGCTCGATCAGAACAGCTGCTTCCCAACTCACCGCGTCATTCAATTTATGTACATACTTTTCATCGCTAACTACGTATTTAGCAAATGTTCCCTGTGCATTCAAACCTGCAATTGGCATGCCTTTGCCGTCTAATCCCACGCAGAGATGCGGATCACTCCGTTTGCAATAATAACACTGTCCGCAGCTGCGGTTCGGATCAATGACGACGCGGTCTCCTACACGTAAACGTTGCACCTCTTCACCGATCTCAATAATGGTGCCGACAGCTTCATGTCCACGAATAATACCTGGGACTCCCTCTTCTTTCCCTGTTACTACGGCGAGATCCGTGCCACAGATTCCTGTCATCTTAATTTCAATCTTCACTTCGCCAGCTGATTGAATAACCGGTTCGGACATGTGACAAAGTTCCAACTTATGCCGATCCGTCCACACTAGTGCTTTCATACTTGTACCTCCATGGCATGTAATAGTTGAAAACCATATTTAGGAAGAATGACGGAATACGACCCACTCTTCAGCTCATATTTGATACCCGTCAACGGCTCCTCCCAAAGCCCTTCGGGAATAGCGATATCTACTCGCTGTGCGTGTGGCGAAGCATTCATCAACATGACGAACCGTTCTTTTCCTAACTTGCGTTCGTAGGCCAGCCTAAAATCTCCAGGTTCAGCGAGCAGAAATTGAAATTCGCCATTTCGCAGAGCAGCATACTTTTTGCGTAAAGCAATCAGAGACTGAAAAAAACCAAACAATTCCCGGTCTTGCTTGGAGATGTCCCATTCCATACACTTGCGGTTATCCGGATCATTTTCGCCCGTAATACCAATTTCATCCCCATAATAAATACAGGGTGCACCTGGATACGTGAATTGGAACATAGAAGCAAGCTTCATCCGCTCTTTGTTTTCTTTACACAAGGTATAGAGTCTAGGGATATCATGACTGCTAAGCAGATTAAACGCTGCCTCATTGACTTGTTGCGGATAGTAAGAAAGCTGCGTTGCAATGGCGTTGGCAAACTCTCGGCTGTCCATCATATCCTTAACAAAAAACTTCAGCATAAAATCGGTCACAGGATAATTCATAACCGCATCCAACTGGTCGCCCTGCAGCCATGCCATCGAGTCATGCATGATTTCCCCAAGCAAGTAGGCATCGGGCTTCGCTGCCTTAACTACTTCACGAAGCTTACGCCAGAAGCGATGATCCACTTCATTGGCTACATCCAACCGATAACCGTCAATATCTGTCTCTTCGATCCAAAACTTAGCTAAATGCAGCAAATAGTCCGTGAGTTCTTGATTAGCCGTATTAAATTTGGGCATTGATGGCTCAAAGCCGAACGTCTCGTAACTGGCCCCCTTCTCCTTCACATGCAATGGCCACTCGTTGACGAGAAACCAATCTGCATAAATCGATTCTTTCCCTTTCTCCAATACGTCCACAAAAGGAGGGAAATAACGACCGCAGTGATTGAACACAGCATCCAAGAGAACACGGATGCCTCGCTCGTGACAGGCTTCAACGAGACGTTTTAACGTTTCATTCGTGCCAAATTGACTATCGACTTTCCAATAATCGATCGTGTCATATTTATGATTGGATGGCGCATGAAACAATGGATTAAAATAAATTGCTGTAATCCCTAGCTCTGTCAAATAATCCAGATGGTCAATGACCCCTTGCAAATCACCGCCAAAGTAGTTATTTGTTTGAGGCGCCTCTCCCCACGGTTCGACCTGTGCAGGATTAATGGAGGCGTCACCGTTGGCGAAGCGCTCAGGAAAGATTTGATAAAAGATGGCATCCTTTACCCAAGCAGGTGGGCTTATCAGATCCGCAGCGCTTAAATAGGGATACTCAAAATTACCAAAAGATTCTTCCGGCGGCTGTTCCTTACACCACCGTTCTGAATACCAAATCCTTTTCTCACCAAAATTCAAGTAAAAGCGATAACTAAGCCTTCCGTAAGGTGGCTGAACCTCCATTTCCCAGTAGTCATAAAGCTCATCGGACAACCACTTATTCATCGGTACGGCTTGTTCTGTGTCGTTCCAGCTGTACTTGTCCCCATAAACAATATCCACCGACTCCAAGTCGTTGCGCGCTGTTCGTAATCGCAGCTTAATTGTCTTCTCATCGTAGGCATAAGCCCAACTTTGCTTCGAACGATGGTAGAGTGCATGAAGATTCATTCGTATCCCCCTCTCGTGATTTAAACGCAAAAAAGAGTACAACCTTTGAATCACCGAGGTTGTACCCTTAAAGGTAACATTGCCTTTAAATTGAAATGCGCAAACGTTTGCGCATTTATGGGATCAAATATAACACACCCATATTGTCGAAGTAAGGTGGCTTTTGTCGAAAATTAAAAAGTTTACTAAACATACACATTTTTGTTGAATATACTTCCATATTAAAGAAAATTAGTAATTTTCACTTGAATTGTATGTATTAAAAAAGCTATCTCCCTCTCAGCATCCTGCTAAAAGGGAGATAGCTTTGTTTTCAATTTCAATCCAAATAGTAGGCCAAGCTTTGCAATTCCGTTGTAAAATCCGCATGATGCACACGTACTTCAGGCGGTACCTTGATGATGACAGGAGCGAAATTCAGAATCGCTTCGATCCCGCATTCCACGAACTGATTCGCGACATTCTGCGCTTCCACCGCGGGAACTGTGATGATACCGATCCTCACGCCTAGCCTGGTTAAAGTCGAATTCATGTCCTGCATCGGCTGAACAATCAAATTATTGATGGACTCTCCCGCTTTGCTCGGCAAGACGTCGAAAACAGCGACAATCTTCATATCGTTGCGTAAATAAGTATTATAATTGCATAAAGCCCTGCCCAAATTTCCTGCTCCTACGAGTGCAACCTGAATATGACGGTCCAGCTTCAGAATCTGACGGATCTTCTCAATCAAATAGGCAACATCGTAGCCGATCCCCTTTTTCCCGAATTCACCAAAATAAGCTAAATCCTTACGAATCTGCGCTGGATTGAGATCCAACTTCTGACCTAGATCCTGCGAAGATACCGTCATAATATTTTTCATCGTTAACTCATTCAGAAAACGCAAGTAAATGGGTAATCGACGAACGACCGCCTCGGATATTTTTTGCGACTTCACCCCTGCACCTCCCCCATCCACTCTTCTATCCTCGGCAGCATTTGCTCCGTCGTCATGTGCTCAATCTTCGGTCCAGGCAAAGAATAGAGGAAGTGTTTGCCATAATACGTATCAATGACGCGTGTATCGTAAATAATGACAATCCCTTTATCCGATGCTCTCCGAACAAGCCTGCCGAAGCCTTGCTTAAAGCGGATCACAGCTTGGGGCACGGAGAATTTCATAAAAGGGTTCTCATTCCGTTTCTTAATATTCTCGCACTTGGCTTCAACGAGCGGATGGTTCGGTGGCTGAAATGGCAAGCGGATAATCGCCAAACAGCTTAACGCATCGCCTGGAATATCCACCCCTTCCCAGAAGGAGCTGGTGCCCAGTAAGACGCACATCTTGTTGTCTTGGAACATGCGGGTCAGCTTACTGCGATTGCCGCTGTCTACACCCTGTCCAAGGACAGTAATGCCATGCGGCTTCAGGCGATCTTTCATTCCTGCATAGACTTGCTTCAACATCCGGTTAGAAGTACAAAGGATTAGCATGCGCCCCTTCGTCACAAGTGCAACATCGCTAAGAGATTCGATTAATGCATGGATGAATACAGGATCGCCGGAAGCGCCTTTAATCGTAGGGAAATCCCGTGGAATAACGACTAGCGCCTGCTCTCTGTAATTGAATGGCGAAGGGAGTTGAACCGTCTTAAGCTTCCCTGCCTCTTCATCCTGCGGTATGCGCAGTCCCAACTGATCCGCCGAGTATTGAAACGATTTATTTACGGACAAAGTTGCCGACGTAAGAACAATGCTGTCTTTCGTTTCAAAGAAATGCGTCTGAAGCAGCGAACTCACATCCGTAGGTACGGAGAGAAGCTGCAAGGACTTCGCTTTGGCGTATGTCCCGGCTTCCATCCAATACACATAGCCTTCGTCCGCCATTTTCATAAAGAAATGAAGGGCATCTCTGTGGTTGTAGAGTTCCTTCACCGTGCCGTTCAAATCCGTAACCAAACCTTGAACTTCAAAGACGTCCTGCATATCTTTAATCTCGCTCAGCAGCTTATCCAGCGTACGGAGCAGATCATTGGCATTCAGATAAATGTTATCCTCCATAATGAGAAGTTCATTCCAATTCGGAGGGAGCAATTCCGGTTTCAAGCGCAGCACATATTGCGAATTTTCCGATTGAGACGGATCGCTCTTGGAGGAAAGTAGCTCATATAACGAATCGCTTAATCGATCCCAATCCTCTTTCATTCTAATGATTTTCGGAAATAAGGAATCTATACTGTGGCACCAAGCAGCCACCCGTTCCGGATGATCGTCATTTTTCTGTAAACGGAAACGGAGCATGGGCAGTTGGCCGCTGCGATTATCCTTGTACAGCCATTGCATGGAATGGTAAAAGGCGGATGCATGCAGCTCAATGCCTAGATGTTTGCTCGCCACTTCCTCGAAATGGTGCGCCTCATCGATGACCAAGTGCTTATAAGCGGGCAGAAGGCGATTCTCAGCCTTCATATCCGTGAACAGAAGCGAGTGATTCGTAATGACGACATCAGCTGTATTGGCATCATTCCGGGCGCGATGATAGAAGCATTTCTTAAACCAAGGGCACATACGGTTCAAGCAGGAATCCGTGTCGCTTGCGACCGTGTACCAGAATTGTGCGCCTTTATTGCCAAAGTGCAGCTCCTCTTCATCGCCATGCTCCGTCTCACTAAGCCATACGACCATTTGCGCGGCAGTCACCGGATCTTCTTTGCCGTTTTCATAATCCCGCGTTGTCAGCTTGTTCTCGAATTTACGCAAACAAAGATAATGGCTTCTTCCCTTCAGGACGGCAGCCTTAAATGCAACGGGAAAGATCTCCTTAAGCAGCGGAATATCCCGTTCGCGAAGCTGCTCCTGCAGATTAATGGTATGTGTGGAAACAATTACTTTTTTCTCGTTTTTTATGCCGTAGTAGAGGGATGGAATTAAGTAGCCAAGCGATTTGCCCGTGCCCGTGCCGGCTTCAATCATTAAATGCTGATCGGTTTTCAGCGAGAGTTCGACTTCACGAATCATTTGCTCCTGGGATTCGCGTTCCTCGAACACTTCGAACTTTTGTTGAAGCGCGGCTTTCAATCCTTTGTGAAATTCTTCGAAGGAGGAACCCAATCTTTCTAAGTCATCGCCTTCACGAATTTCACCTTCTTCACCCCAGTCGTTCACATTGATCGTAAATTGGCGGAAGTAACGATGCGCATCCATATCCACACTCGTTTCCGACTCTTTGTAGAGCCGGATTTCTTCTAAGAACCAGCCCAAATCATTGGCACCGCTTTCGAATATATGCGATAAACGCTGTACGGTAAGAAGCGGCAGCCCGAGTAAACGTTCCATACAAATGATCCAAATGAGTGCGGTAACCTCCGCATCGCTGTCAGCCTGATGAGGCCTTTCATGATCTAAACCAAATAATCCGGCCACCATGCTTAATTGAAGACTGGAAATCGATGGGAATAAAATCCTCAGCATATCCATTGTATCGAGCACGCGTCCAGAGAACGGCGGGTAACCGGTTTTGGTCAGCCCTCTTTGCAAGAAGGACAGGTCAAACGGAACATGGTGCCCGACAAGCACGCAATCGAATAACAACGGAAACATATCTGACATCACTTGATCCAAGGATGGAGCGTCTTTGACCATCTCATCGGTAATTCCGGTTAAAGTTGTAATTGAAGAAGGTATACCGATCCCTGGATTTACCAAGGAAGTATACCTGTCGACAATTTCAAATTCATCTATAATGACGAGCCCGACCTGAATGATCTCATCCGCAGACTGGCTTCCTGTCGTTTCAAAATCTAATACTGCAAATTTCATGACGTATACATTCAATCCCTTCGTCCTGCGCTTCTCCTAGCATACCAAATCTTATAAGGAAAAGGGAATAGGGAATACCTACTTCCATTCATTAGGACTCGTCCAGATTGATAAGCGGCTCCATACAGGCAGGATCGGTATGATACGCTTTTTGAAAATACTCAAAAGCTTTCTCCATGTTCTGGTTCTGGATCTGAATGCAACCCATGGCATTATATGAAATAGCTTTCATCTTCGTATTGTCGGTAAGCGGGAGGAGGAACTGAAAATGGCGATAGGCTTCCCCATATTCCCCCTTGCGCAAGTAACCCATAGCTAAATATACACGAGCTAATAATAAATCCGGCTGCCGCTGAATCAACGCCTCAAATTCATGAATGGCCTGCTCATACATCGTTAGCTTGTAATAGCCCTGTCCCCTCAGAAACTCTTCCGTTTGCTTGCCGGATACATCAAGATCCAATAACTCGTTATGAAGGGTTTGAGTACTTATCGGTACGCCCCCATAAAACTTTCCCAGTTTCTCCTCGAAAAGCAGCCATGCCTCAATAAATTCATCGCTCATCGTCTTCAACACTTGCAATTGTTCGTCAAGCTCCGCTTTTTTGTCCCCGTCACTGCTTGGATACTCTTTTTGAATTTCTTCCAAAACTTCGTTCATTGTGGAAAATAAATGCTTAAACATTTGGCATCCCACCTTTGCTTCGAAAGCTTATCCTCATTCTTTGTAAACAGCGAAGATTTCATTCATAACAGATCATCAATGTCTATTTTACGGAACCTGAAGATTAAAGAATGGTCGAATGCTCTTCTTCTTTAAGCAGTTGCGCGACTTTGTTGCCCTCGCCCATAATTGCAATCGTCGGATGGTGCCGCTTGGCCTCTTCATCCGTCATCATGGCGTAAGAAACGATAATAACCGTGTCACCGGTTTGCACAAGACGTGCCGCGGCGCCGTTCAAACAGATGACACCGGAACCGCGCGGTCCCGGAATGATATAAGTTTCGAGACGCGCTCCATTGTTATTATTGACAATCTGAACCTTCTCGTTTGGATACATATCCACCAAATCTATCAAATCTTCGTCAATCGTAATGCTGCCTATATAATTCAAATTCGCTTCCGTTACGGTTGCGCGGTGAATTTTTGCTTTCATCATCGTACGAAACATAGGGATCACGTCCTTACTTAAGAATCAAATTAAGAATGAAATTATATAATCAAATTATCAATTAATCGAGTCTTTCCGAATTTAACAGCCAAAGCAATAATAATAGACGAGTGTTCGGCATGAGGGCTGCTTTCCATTGCAAAAGGCTCCAACGTCGGGTAGGCCAGCACTTCAACGTAATCGATCTGCGCGAGCGAGGCGGTTTCAATATGACGTGTGATCAAGTCGTACAGCGAAGCTGCTGTAAAGTTCGCGTTAGCCTGGATGTAATCTTTTGCCTTCATCAACGCTTGTGATAAGACGAGCGCTTGCTTGCGCTCTTCATCATTCAAATACACGTTTCTTGAGCTCATCGCCAATCCATCGGACTCTCGCAAGATCGGACATGGAACAATTTCCACAGGCATATTGAGGTCGTTCACCATTTGCTGAATGACGGCAATTTGCTGGGCATCCTTAAGGCCGAAATAAGCTTGATCCGGCTGTACAATATGAAACAGCTTGCTGACAACTGTCGCAACGCCGTCGAAATGGCCTGGACGCGAAGCGCCGCAAAGTCTTGACGTCAATCCTGTTACGCTGACCGTTGTCCGCACCTGGCTTGGATACATTTCCTTCACTTCGGGCATAAAGACGATGTCGACGCCTTCGGCTTCCGCCACGTTCAAATCCCGCTCCGCATTACGCGGATATTTATCAAAATCTTCATTAGGTCCGAATTGCAGCGGGTTTACGAAAATGCTCAGGACGACAAGTCCGTTTTGCTCGCGGGCTTTGCGAAGTAAACTGGCATGGCCTTCATGCAGATAACCCATTGTCGGCACAAAACCGACTGAGTGCTCGCTTTTTCGCCTGAACGCGGCAATTCGTTCCCGTAAATCGGCGATTGAATGAATCACTTCCATCGTATGGACAGCTTCCATGGCAACCACTACTCCTTATCTCCGTACAAATATTTAACAACATCATTGTCCATATGAAACGTGTGTTCCGGCGATGGAAAAGAGCGCGATTTTACTTCCTTTACATAATCGCTGATGCCTGCTCGAATAGTTTCCCCAATATTCGCGTACGTCTTTACGAATTTATTGGTTACATTGGAGGATCCATACTGCAGCAGATCATGAAAGACGAGCACTTGGCCATCGCAATGCACCCCTGAGCCGATGCCAATCGTCGGGATGGACAGCTCTTTCGTCACCCACGCCGCCAACTCCTCCGTCACAAGCTCCAGCACAATTGCAAAGGCTCCCGCCTGCTCAATAGCTTTCGCATCGCGCATCAGCTTCTCCGCCTGCTCAGAGCTTCGCCCTTGTACGCGGAAACCGCCCAATTGATGAACGGATTGAGGGGTCAGACCCAGATGTCCAACGACGGGAACGCCGGCCTTGGTAATCGCTTCAACGGTCGCCGCAATTTCGGCTCCGCCTTCAAGCTTAACCGCCTTCGCTCCGCCTTCCTGCATCAAACGGGCTACGCCTTGCATAGTCGTATCCAAGCTCCCGTGGTAAGTTAAGAAAGGCATATCCGCAACGATAAATGTGCTTCCCGCCCCTCTGTTCACGGCCCGTGTATGATACACCATGTCATCAAGCGTCACAGGCAGTGTTGAATCGTAACCCAGCACAACGTTCCCTAATGAATCTCCGACAAGAATGACATCAACCTCAGCTTCTTCAGACAGCTTTGCCGATGGATAATCATACGCCGTAACCATCGTAATAGGCACGCTGTCCTGCTTCATCTTCCTCATCTTTGCAGTTGTTAACGGTTTGCGTTGTACCATTGTGTATCCCAGCTTTCCGTATAAAATAAAAAACCTTTTAGCCTAAGAGCTAAAAGGAGCGCATGCAGAAAGAATCCAATGATCCTTCTGTCTCGGTCCTCTAAGGCTCAGAGCAGAATCCAACATCATGTTTTCAACTAGTATTCCATTGTTGGGTGAAACCAACCTCACTTGC
This sequence comes from Paenibacillus tabacirhizosphaerae, assembly GCF_040812395.1. Taxonomy (GTDB): domain Bacteria; phylum Bacillota; class Bacilli; order Paenibacillales; family NBRC-103111; genus Paenibacillus_E. The sequence goes on from NZ_JBFNXH010000003.1 coordinate 321,123, forward strand.
GTAGAGTGCAATTCCGTAAGGATACCGCCTCTTTCATTAGTATACCAAATGTTTCTTCTTTTTGGTACAGCTACTTCAACTCAATATCGCCAGAGTATATTTTGACCTTATCTCCTGTACCCGTAATCACAGTCAAAGCACCTGAATCATCCAGCGAATCGGCTATTCCTTCAACAATGCCGGATGGGGTGTGCGTCCGGATCGGACGGTGCAGCGTAACGCTCAACGCTTCCCATAGCAGACGGATCGGGGCGAAGCCTTTTTCAAGATAGAGCGTATATAACTCTTCAAATTCTGACAAAAACACTTGGACAAGTGTCTCTCTGGAAATGTCACCGCCCGAAGCAATTGCCAAGGATGTCGCAACACTCCGGAGCTCCTCCGGATAATCGTCCAGCTTCAGATTTGCGCTAATGCCAATGCCGGCGACAACGTACTTTAACCGCTCATCCTCACCGCTGCTTTCCAGAAGAATTCCGCTTACTTTCTTCCCGCCAATGAGCAGATCATTCGGCCATTTGATGCCGATATCAACTTTGACTACCTTTTGAATCGAGCGGCAGAGGGCAACCGCGCATAGCAGCGTTAACTGCGGCATGAAAAACACAGGGATGCGTGGTGTGAGCACGAGACTCATCCAGATGCCTTTACCGCTCGGAGAATGCCATTTGCGTCCCATGCGCCCCCTTCCTGCTGTTTGAGCCTCAGCCAGCACAAGCGTGCCTTCAGCGGCTCCTGAAGCGACGAGCGCATGAGCTATCGTCTGCGTAGAATCCACTTCGCCATAAACATGCAGCTTCTGGCCCAGCACTTTCGTCCGAAGCCCGCCCAACAGCTCGGCCACATTCCATGTGTCCGGCTTTGCAAGTAGCCTATAGCCTTTGCGGGGGGCTGCTTCAAACGCGTAACCCGCTTGGCGCAGCGCCTCGATGTGCTTCCATATCGCCGTCCGGCTTACGTTCAGCCTGCGGCTGATTTCTTCACCCGACACATAAGCATTCGGATTTTCTTCAAAAAGCTGTAAGATGCGTTCATTCATCTATACTCACTCACGATCTGTTATAAATTCAAGAGAAAGCCGCGGCGATGCTATGTACTAGCATCAAACGCGGCCTGTAAAAGAGATTCGCGCTCGTTCGGCTGATCGCCGAGCGCGGTTTGTTCAAGCAGTTGCTGAAGCAATGGGCCCATCCAGGGGCCTGGCTTCTTGCCTAGCGATTCCGCCAAATCCGTACCGGTTATGGCGAGCTCTTTCAGGCTGTAGCAAGGAACCTCGCTCAGCCACTTCGGTGCGTGCCGCAGCAGCTCCGGCACGATCTCCTTCACGAAGCGCGCGAGCTCGCCGCTTCCGCTCCGGGGCTGCGGCAGCGCGCGCAGCACCTGCAAAAGCGTAAGCGCCGCCGACCGACCGCGGCGCACAGCCTCAAGCTTCCAGACCCGCTCCAGCGGAGCCGGGTCTGCCTGCACTTGCACCGCGGCGTCCTGCGGAGCGCCGCCAAGCAGTTGCGCGGCCAATGTCTCGCGCAGGGCGAGCACAGCCACGACCGCGGCGCTGTCGGCGCGAGAGAAGGTCAGCTCCTGAAGCGCCATGCGGACGGTGTCCGCAGGTGCCTCGAGGAGCATGACCAGCATCGCCCAGCGGGCATGCTGGTCGGGAAGCGCGCTGACAGCGTCCAGCGCGTCGTCGTGCGCGAGCCAGTGCTCAAAAGGCAGCGGCAGCTGCTTTTTGAGATGGCCTGTCAGGCCGCTCGCGAGAAGGAGGCGCACAGCCCGTGCAGGAGCTGGGCCTTCCACCATGCGCTGCAGCTCGCTGCGCACGCGCTCCATCGCGATGTGGCGCAGCAGCGGAGCTTGCGCGAGCAGTGCCTGCCACGTCTTCTCCTCGACCTCCAGCTTGTAGGTCGAGGCAAACCTTATGCACCGCAGCATCCGAAGCGCATCTTCGCCGAACCTCTCGCTGGCTGCTCCGACGCAGCGAAGAATGCCGGAAGCCAGATCCTTTTGACCGTCAAAAGGATCCAGCACCTGCCCCGCCATATCCATCGCCATCGCGTTCATCGTAAAATCGCGCCGCCTCAGATCTTCCGTCAAATCCGAAATATATTCAACGGATGCCGGGCGGCGGAAGCCTTCATACTGCGCCTCCTTGCGGAACGTCGTCACCTCGTACGTCCCCTGTTCCAGGATGACGGTCACAGTTCCGTGCTGCAGTCCTGTCGGCGCTGTGCGTGGAAAACAAGCTATCACTTGCTCCGGCCTTGCGGAGGTCGCGATGTCGATATCTTTGATGGGCTTACCCAACACTGCGTCGCGTACACAACCGCCTACCAAATAGGCTTCGTATCCGGCGGCAATAAGCTTAGCGAGCACTAGGTCCGCTCCACGATCCGCCACATTATTTTTCCATTCGCCTTCCGACATGATCGTTTCGAGCTCCTAACTAAGGATATCCATTTATTGACAAGAAGAATCCAATATACGATGTGATTCCGGAAGCTCTCTCCCCAGAACTCGGTAATAGATTTCTTCATACTGAACCGTCGTAACATCATTGCAGAAAGTATGTCTTGCACGGTATAAGCAGTTTTGCACTACTTGTTCATAATGCTCCGCATTGCTAAGTAAATGAATGACATGCTCCGCCATTGTTTCTGTATCGCCGGTCTCCGCTAAATACCCGGTTTCACCGTGTGTAATAAGCTCTGGAATGCCCCCTGCGTTGGAACCAACGGTTGGAACACCACAGGCCATCGCCTCCAAGGCAACAAGACCGAAGCTTTCCTTCTCGGAAGGCAAGAGCATGACATCGGCAAGCGAGATGACCTGAGCAACATCATCCTGCTTACCGCAGAACGTCACCTTATCCGAGAGGCCGAGCTCCTTCACTTTCGAAATGATTTTCGACAGATCCGGTCCTTCACCCACAAACAAAAGACGTGATTTCACCTTTGAACTAACTTTGGCAAAAATGTCGACAACATCCTGTACGCGCTTGACCGGCCTAAAATTGGATATGTGAATTAAAATCTTCTCATCCGGCCTCGCGAACTCCCCTCTAAGTTTAGAAATATCGCGAGGGTAATACACTCTTTTGTCCACAAAATTGTAGGCTAAATCAATATCCCGATCAATATCCAGCGATTCCCTTGTTTCATTAATCAAGTCCTTGGAAACCGCAGTAACCGCATCGCTTTCATTAATGGCATAACGAATCAAATCCGAGATGGAATGATCCTGTCCGAGCACAGTTATATCCGTTCCATGCAAGGTTGTCACGACTTTAAGGTTACTGCCGATCATTTGTTTAGCGAGCAGTGCGCAAACGGCATGAGGGATAGCATAATGTACATGCAGCAAATCGAGATTTTCCATTTTAGCCACCTGTGCCAGCTTGCTTGCAAGCGAAAGGTCATAGGGCGGGTAACGGAATACATAATACTCACTTACTTCCACTTCATGGTAAAAAATATTTTTATGGAATTTACCCAACCGAAAAGGCATGCTGTGTGTAATAAAGTGCACTTCGTGCCCCTTCTCCGCCAGCAGCTTCCCAAGTTCAGTTGCCACAACGCCTGAACCGCCTAATGTGGGGTAACAAGTAATCCCAATCTTCAGTTTATCTTTCATTGCCTTCCTCTCTTCCCGATCAGTCAAAATGTTCTACGAGAAGCGGCAGTTTCGAAACGAACCCTTCCGCATAATGCAGCATTCTTCTCTGCCCCATCAATCGATCGCGGGCTTCCACCCGCTCTACATAACCTTGATTCAGCGGTGTAGCTACTGTGTCATGACCTGTTACGAACTGAGATCTATATGCGCTCAGCGCAGCAATTTTCTTATCATATTCATTCGTCACATCAACCATGAGGTCTGCTTCATAGACATCATTTATAAAGTAAAAGTACAATTGCTGAACATTCACAGGTTCAGATTCAGGAGCATAGCGCCTCAGCTTCGCATTAAACACGGCTTCCTGAACTAAATGAGAACAAGCAATATGATCCGGGTGGCGATCCTGCCAGTAGGGTGCAAATACGATTCTTGGCCTATGCTTGCGAATTTCCAAAGTGATCCGTTCTATGTACGCTTGTGTCAAGGAAAGCCCCCGATCCGGCAACCCCAAGTTGGATCGCATTGATAAGCCTAGTATGCTGGCAGCTTGCTCAGCTTCTTCTATTCGCTTTTCAACTGTGCCATTAGAAGACATTTCCGCATAGGTTAAATCGCAAATACCGACCCGATAACCTGCCGCCGTATGCTTCGCAATTGTTGCTCCCATGCCAATTTCTGCATCATCCGCATGCGCGCCAAATATCAATATATCTAATGAATCCGCCATATTATTCCTCGATACCCGGTTTGTATTTATGTACAAGCTCTCTCCATGCAAAATCGCCTCGATCGATTGCGCGAACCAACAGTTCGGCTGTCGCCACATTCGTCGCACAGGGAATCCCTTGCACGTCGCACAAACGAAGCAATGCGATAATATCCGGCTCATGCGGCTGAGCCATCAGAGGATCTCTCAGGAATATGATGAGATCCATTTCATTCTCAGCTACTAATGCTCCAATTTGTTGGTCGCCTCCCAGAGGCCCAGACATGAATCGATGAACGCTCAATTGTGTGCTATCCATAATCCGTTGGCCTGTCGTTCCTGTTCCATATAATTTATGCCCATGAAAAACATGTTCATAAGCGATAACGAAATTAACCATTTCGTCTTTCTTCCTGTCATGTGCAATTAGTGCAATTTTCAACATGTTGTTTTCACTCCCTAGTCAATAAAATGCTCGAAACCATAAACCATGCCTGTATATGTCATGACTTTGCGAACCGCAATCGCTACACCCGGCATATAGGCAGCTCGATCATACGAATCATGGCGAATTTTGAGCGCCTGACCGTGCTGAGCCATAATCACTTCTTGTTGGGCAAAAATCCCCGGCAAACGCACGCTATGTATTCTAAATCCATTGTAATACCCGCCGCGCGAGCCTTCAATTGTTTCTTCTTCTTTCGGATTGCCTTGACGCACTTCTTCCCGAACTTCCGAGATTAGCTCAGCGGTTTTAACCGAGGTTCCCGATGGCGCGTCCAGCTTCTGGTCGCCATGATACTCAATGATTTCCAGGTGAGGGAAATATTTAGAAGCTTGCGCGGCAAACTTCATCATGAGAATAGCTCCGATGGAGAAATTCGGGGCAATCAACCCGCCTATTTCGCTCGTTTTACACTGCTTGTCCAGCTCAGCAATATCTTGTGGAGTGAATCCGGTTGTCCCCATAACGGGGCGTATGCCAAGTTTGATGGCCAGGTTCGTATGTGAAACGGCTGTTTGCGGTCCTGTAAAATCAACCAAAACATCCGGTCTTGTTTCAGTGAGCGCCTGTTCGATATCGCTCTGCATGCTAATGCCGCATTCCTCGAGTCCGACCATTTTTCCTAAATCTATTGGACCGGAGGAACGGCTAACACCTGCAACCAGTTCCATATCCGGCTCCGTTAATACGGTCTTAACGACCTCTCTTCCCATTCTTCCGCTTGCGCCAATGACTGCTACCCGAATTTTACGATCCATTTCCGTTATGTCTCCTTTTTCTATGTTTCAAGAACATCTATTTCATATACATTTGATATTTAGCAGCTTGTTGTTTCGCTAATTCATGATCAGGCTCTAAGCGAATGGCTTCTGTGATCGTGTGATACGCTCTAACATAATCTCTGCGCTGGGCAAAAGCCTCTGCAAGGATTAAATAGGCCTCAACCGCTAAAGGGTCCAGCACTATAGCTTCCTTTAGCAAGAAAATAGCGCGTTCTGCATGCTCGGTTTCTACTTGCAGCTGTTTTTGTGCTGTCTCGATCAGTTCTCTTGCATGAAGCACCTGCAGGTGATATCTAAAAGCTTCATTATGAGCTTCCAGCTCCAGCGCCTTCGAAGCAAGTTCAATTGCTTTTTGCAGTTTGTTGCTTCGTGCATAAGTAATTGATAACTTATAGTGATAGGCAGCATTTGATGGCTCTGCCGCTATCGCTTTTTCAAACCATTCAATGGCTTTTTCAAAATCGTGACCAAGTATGGATTCGTAAGCTTTCTGTATTTGATTTTCTCCATTCATCTGCCCATCCTCCCTTCTAAGAGCGATTCATCCGGAAACGAGCTTTGGCTAGCACGCGTTTCTCCAGACTCCCGTTCGTGGGGATGGTACAGTTTATGAAGCTTATGTGTTTTCGGTGTTAATTTTGGTCCATCTGTTCGCATCGCGAGTGTTGAACTTGTGCATCACTTTGTTGTGCGCTTCCGTTAAATCAATCCCTAAGGAGTTCGCGAAACAGATCGTAATGAACAAAATATCGCCAAGCTCAAGCTCAATCGAGTTATCTGCTTCCGATGTTTTTTTAGGCTTTTCTCCATAGGAATGGTTAACTTCTCTCGCTAACTCGCCTACTTCCTCAGACATTCTGGCGAGCATCGCTAATGGACTGAAATAACCTTCCTTAAACTGCGAAATATAAGTATCAACCTCTTGCTGTATATCTTTTAGCGTACGCTCTGGCATGCTCACCCTTCTCTCCTTCATCACCTATAGGCTATCATTACCATGTTAAACTAAACAAGAAAAGTTGACAAATTTTTTTCATTTTTGCAAAGAAGATATAATGGTCATTGTGGGGTCCGTACATAATGAACTGAATGAGCTGGAGGAAAACGTATGATGTTTAAAGAACGATTTGCAGACCGTTTTACCAATGGAATTGCCATCTTGATGGGCACGGCGATTTACGCGTTTGGGTTGCACTATTTCGTCATTTCTAATGAACTAATGGAAGGTGGCGTAACAGGAGTTTCCTTGCTCCTTAAATACGTGCTGAACATACCTCCATCCATTTCAACTTTAGCGATCAACATCCCTTTATTTTATATTGGTTGGAAAAATTTTGGAAAGGAAGCTATGCTGTACACGATTTTCGGCGTAGTCTGCTTGTCCTTCTTTCTCTGGGTCATGGAGCTGCTCATTCGTTTACAATGGCTGATCCCCTTCCATACAACCCAGGACTACTTCCTCGCCACGCTTTATGCCGGGATTACTTTGGGCACTGGCCTCGGCCTTGTATTTCGTTACGGAGGCACGACTGGCGGTTCGGATATTCTCGCGCGAATCGGGCATAAGAAGCGAGGCTGGAGCGTAGGGCAAGTCATCCTGATCATCGATGTTATCGTAATCGGCTCCTCTTTGCTGTATTTACCGAAGGAGAAAGTACTTTATTCACTTGTTGCCGTATTTGTCACCTCTCGCATCATTGATTACATTTCCGAAGGTGCATACGCTGCTAAAGCGTTCACCATTATTAGCGACCATGCCCATGCTTTAGCAGAGACCATTACGAAAGAGTTAGACCGAGGGGTCACTTTATTCCCAGCAAGAGGCGCGTATTCAGGCAATAACAAGGAAGTTGTTTATTGCGTGGTCTACCGGCATGAAACAAGAAGAATGCGTGAGCTCATTAAATCTGCGGATCCCAAGGCGTTTATTATCATCGGCGAGGTCCACGAGGTACTTGGCGAGGGATTTAAAACGCAATAAATAAAACAGTTTTATCGGCTTATCAAGCATGTTGCCGTAAGGTCTTGACTTGCCGCCCAAATCTGTTTAAACAATGAGGCCGAAACCATGTACACCATGGTTTCGGCCTCATTTCACAAATGCTCGCTTCCTCTCTTTTGCTTAACAGGAACAACATGCTTGCCTGATTGGTACATCCTCCAGCCGGCATATGACAGTACGCTAACAATGATAAGGCCAATACCTAACGACCAAATAATGGGCTGTCTCGGATCGGCTAGCGGCACAAGTGCAAGCGCGTCTTTATTTTTCAAAAACAACTCATCAATGACCTGCTGCAACCGCTCAATCCCGGATTCCAATTGCTTGCCTGGCAGCGGGCTTTTTTGCAAATTACCGTGTATAAAGGTAAGCAACGAATCAAGCTTCTCTACCTCTGCAGGCTGTCTGCTTATGAGAATAGATGGATGAATGGTACCAATATGCTGCGAAAATTTATTGAAACTAGATATGGCTGTTTGCTGCTGGTTAGCCTTCACTGCTTGCTCCAGCTCATTGATTTCATTTCTCAAAACCTTATAATACTGAAGCCACATTGGTTGGTTCTTATGCGTTAATGCATCAGTGGCGAGTCGAATCTTGGCGACCACAGCCTGCCCTGCTTCAGGAGAATAATTAACCGCATTGTATACCCGTTTGGCTTGCGTGATCGTTTCTGTGAACTCATGAAGCCCTTCAACCGAAGTGGCTCCTTCGAACTTGATTTTGGGGATTTGATCGGACATTTGAAGCAATTTATTCCGAGCTTCCGGCACTTGGCCATCCATCGTTTTCTTATACATTTCGTCAGCAATTTGATTTAGAAACTCCATCTTTTGAATCTGTTCAGGGTCATCTCGAACGGCAGCCTCACTCTTGCTGCTCGTAACGGCCCCGCAAGCCGCGCTTATACAAACAACGGTGACTACCAACAGCAGTGAAGCCAACCGTTTCACCCCGTCATATACAAACATGGGACATCCCTCCTTCACCATCATTTTATGGAGGTTTGTCCCTAATTAGACCATCTATTCGATTGAAAGTTCCGAGCTGAGCATGACTTACATACCATTAGAAGATTGCCATCAGGAGCTTTGAAATTGAACCCCTAATAAGTTACCTTTTTTCCCTCATCATCCTTACCATCAAGGCAATGATAATACCAACGATGCTTAACCCTACTGTAAACCATTGTATAATGCCCAGATCATCTAATAGCGCATCGGACAACGACGGAAATACACCTCTTCCATAGTCCATATAATCGTTCCAAAATGTCCAAATGGCTACTAGAATAACTGCGGGCACCTTGTAAGCGTACCATCTTGCGAAAATCAGAACCTCTACAGCCATCGCCAAATGCGATGCTGTCAGCATCCATCCATCCCAGCCTACAGGCACTCCCTGCCAGGCACCGCTCCAAATCATCGCAACGGCCCAGATCCCATATTTAAACGAGGTAATGAGTGCGAACGCTTCCACGAAGCCGCGGACAGCCTTATATAATTTCCTACGCGGTCTAGTCGTGGAGCGATCTGCCAGCAGAAAAGCAACTGTTCCGGTGAAAAACAAGCTGGCTGTAGGACTGTCAGGTACGAACCAAACATACCAAGTCGGGTAATTGGCAAGGGTATACTCCATCTGATTCCAATACCACTCATATCCGTAGATCGTCCCAAGCAAGTTGCAAATAAGCAGTAGCCACAGCATTTTTTTGTTCAACCACAATGACTTGCTCCATATGAATGATAAGGCTATACCTTGCTGCAAGCAAACCCCTCCTTGTGCGAAATAAGATCCAAAAAAAACCTGACCGCTTTCGCGATCAGGTTCTTTGCTTTACTGTGCTTTTTGTTTGGATAACCAATCAGCCAGCTTATCAATATCTGCATCGGTTAAGCCTTTATCAATGTTGGCTTGATACTGTTTGCCCATATTGCCTTTGCCGTTCTTAACGATACCCAAAATTTCATCTTTAGAATGCTTGTCACCGACACCTAATAATGCTGGTACGCCGGATGCTGGCATGCCTTTCAATCCAGCGCCATGACAAGATAAGCAAGTTGCTTTCTTGTAAATTTCTGCGCCTGGATCATCCGCTGCCACGATGGCAGCCGCTTTCTTCGTTTCTTTCGCGCCACCGCCGCCTGCTGCACCTTTGTTCGCGTGCATTTCTTCTTCACGCTTGATATGCTCAGGCACGATGTTTTTCTCTTTAAGCTCCACTTGATAGTGAGCCCATGAGGTATATGTAAGATAACCTACAGCCACTAAAGAGAGAATCATCAAGGATGAAGCGATAGGACGTTTATAAAAACGACGCTCTTTGCCTGTATCCAAGAAAGGTGCGAGCAGCAAACTGCCGAAGAGCAGCCCAGGAATAACAACTGTACCCAGAACTAGGAATTGATCGGATGTATATGGATACTTCAATAATTGATACATGAATAAGAAGTACCAGTCAGGCATCGGAATGAAACCCGTGTTTTTCGGATCCGCCGGATACCCTAACGGTGCTGGATCAGACATAACAAGAACGAGCATTCCAACCAAAACAACAACGCCAACCATCCATTCTTTCAAAAGGAAGTTCGGGATGAATGCTTCCGATTTACCTGGATATGCTGAGTAGTCTCTTGGAATCAGACGCTGCTCCTGTGTTTTCTTTATTACGCGGGAATCCCCGACGTAGACGATTTTTTCGTCAGATTTATGACCATGCGCCACGCCATGCTCCTCCTTTCAATTATAGCGGTCCGGAAATACCTTGTTTGCGAATCATAAAGAAGTGTCCGGCAAGCAAAGCGAGCAATACGCCTGGCAGGAAGAACACATGGATAGCAAAGAAACGCGTCAGTGTTTGCGCACCAACAATTTCGCCGCCCTGTAGCAACGTTTTAGCGTATCCGCCAATTAATGGAGCGGACTCAATAATTTTCAGAGTTACGCTTGTTGCAAAATAGGCTTTGTTATCCCATGGAAGCAAATATCCAGTCAATCCAAGACCTAACATAACAAAGAAAATCAGCATGCCTACTACCCAGTTCATTTCACGAGGGGCTTTATAAGAACCTGTAAAGAACACGCGCAGGGTATGTAAGAACATCATAACGATAACGAGACTGGCTCCCCAGTGGTGCATACCTCTGACGATAACACCGAAAGCCACTTTATGTTGTAAATAATCAACGCTCGCATAAGCGTTAATGATATCAGGCGTGTAGTACATCGTTAAGAACATACCTGACAAAATCTGAATAACTGTAATGAAAAACGTCAAACCGCCGAAGCAATATACGAATGCGGAAAAATGATGAGCAGGATTTACGTGTTCCGGAACCTCGTGGTCTGCTACATCCCTCCACATTGGCGTAATATCAAGACGTTCGTCAATCCAGTTGTACATGTTTTTAAACATCTGATGGTGACGCCTCCTTATACTCTTGTGTTAGCATGCAGTTGACCCACATAAACGAAACCGTTCTCTACTTTTACCGCGTATTCATCCAAAGGCTTTGGCGCTACTGCAAGGTTCTTGCCGTCTTGCGTGTAGTGAGCACCATGACATGGACAGAAGTACTGATCTTTGTAAGCAGGGTTGTCGTTCCAGTTAACGGTACATCCAAGATGCTTACATGTTGGATTTAGCGCAAACAGTTTACCGCTGCTGTCTTTGGAAATCCAAGCTACCAGATCAGCATCGCTTTCGTACCAGCCATCTACCTGGTGGATTTGAAACGTAAACGATTGTGGTACATTAGTAATTTTACTTTCTTCGACAACTTTGACCCAATCCGCCGTTTTCTTTGGTTGAAGGACAGGATCAACAGCAAATCTTAGCATCGGTATCATAATACCGGCTCCCATGAATCCCCCAGCGCCACCAAGGGTGTAAGAAAGAAATTGACGACGGGACATTTCGCGTTTTGTACCCGGTTTCTTTCCATGCTGATCTTCATTGTGATTGTTGTGGTCACTCATTCTCAGGTCTACCCTCCTACATTGGCCGAAGTCCGAACCCTCTCGGACACACGGTTACCTCTATCACGTGTCGTTCGACATTACACTACATAACTAGGACATTACTAATAATAGCCTACGACCTCTAGGGCGTCAAGAATCCATAACTCCTTTTCAAGTACTGAAATCTTGGGCTTCGGACAAATTTTAACGAAATTGTCACAACTTTTTGGAAAGCCAGAATTGGATTGCTTCCCTTATCCTGCACAATTTTTTTTCCAATAATACGCCAGAATCAAAAGTTAATCACCCTGCTGCCAAAGCTGCTGCACTTGCTGGGAAATATGCGATTTGATTTCTGAAGATTTGCTTTCCCATTCTTTCATATCAACAACAACCATCAAGTCCGTCTGTTCTGACTTCCAGTGATCAGCCTCATTATGTATGGTTAAAACAATCACATACCGGAACCCCGCATGCTTCAATTTAACGCTGAGTGAGGCTAATTGTTCCTTCATATCTACTCCCGTAACATAATGAAGCGCCGGATATGTCACCACTCTTCCTTTAAAAGGGATTTCTATGGCCTCTAGAGCATCTCTTAGCCTCTCAAGCGCTGTCGTTGTTTGCGCAGGATCTTCAGAGCCTTTCAGTCCGGTAAGTGGCAATAAACAAGTATCCAGATAAGGTTTTAAATCGGGCCATTCATCTTTCTCAATATCATTGAATTTCATATGTAGCGATCCTCCCTGTATCTTTTACAAAAGAAGAGCTTGCTATGTACGTCAGCAAGCTCTCTTTGTTACTTTAATCCGTCCTTCCCATACTGTCAATTGAAATGGGAGATTGCTCTTTAAGAGCAGTCAGCGCCTGATCCAGATCTTGTTGTTTAATGACCACATATGGACTTTCCCATTCTCCATCAAGATGTATAAAATTAATATTGGAAGGCTTTAATTCCTTGTAAGAGCCTGTGAACCTGCGAAGTTCATCTGCTGGAACATCTGTCTTTACTGAACCCCCAATGATATCCAACATCTTCCCCCATGCCGTAACGCCATTTAAAGAAGTTAGCTTTTCAAGCAATTGATTCAGCACCAGCTGCTCTCTTTGATTGCGTACGATATCGGAAGACTCGGCAGTTCCTAAGTTAGATTTGCGATAACGAATGAAATCCAACACCTGCTTTCCGTCAAGATGCTGAATGCCCTTATCCAAATGAATGTTCGTACCATCACTTTCATCCTCATACCTCATGTCCATATCTACATCAACAGTCATGCCGCCAAGCTGATCTACCATCTTTCGAAATCCGTCGAAATTGATGACCGCCATAAAATCGATCGGTACGTCATAAAGGCGGCTAAATAATTGTTTTGTATGCGAGATAGCCGTTTCTTTATTTTGATTGTAATAGTAAGCATAGAAATAATTCGCTTTGTGTGATGCTTCTAATCCGGATTCCTCCGCACGTACCTCCAAATCCCTTGGAATGGAAAGCACAGTAGCTTGATGAGTTTCCGGATTCACACTGAACAGCATCATAACGTCAGTATTGAGAGATCCTGTACTTCCTTCACGTTCATCAATCGCCGTCAGTAGAAATGTTATCGGCTCAGCGATCTTATCGGATGTATGCTGAAGTTGAACGATGTTGTTTGTGGTGTTTGCTGTTCGTTGCTCAAGGGTAGTGTCAGGTGCTGCGATATGATCTAGGGTCCGATTCAATTTGTTATACAGATAGGCGGCATAAACAAATGCAGATCCGATTAGAAGACCAGCAACGACTAAAAGAGTCATAAATGCCTTGCTCCAACGCGGATTCCATAATTTTATTCTCATCGTTATTCTCCTTGTGTTTAATCTTATCAACAACTATTAAGTTGACGAGAACACTTAGAAATTAGTTCTTTTTAAAAGCAGTAATGACCGATGGACACAAAAAAGACACGTGAATAAGATTCACATGTCTCTTTAGACGAACATATGGAAGGCACCAAACACGCATTAACCCAAGGATTGTAAGGTTTTCAGCTCTGATGTAAGGGCCAGGAACGTTGCTTGATCTCCCTTAGCTAAAGCACTGTCAATCTCTTTGTAGAGATTTTCCTCTTTATGTTTGCGTATGGCATCGTCCCAAACCATCTCCGCGAAAAGTGCCAACAGCGCATCGTTAGATACATTCATTTTTCCCATAGGACCTACCTCCAAATGTTGTCCGCGGTTTGTCAGGAGCTTTATATTCGCAGAAATATGTTTATGTTTGTCATGCTGTATGTCATGCGTTCGTGAATGCCCCTACTTAAGCATATTCACATCTACCTTCTCCGTTTCCTACTATCGCCCGTTCCAATAGGAATGTGCTTTTACCTACCTTAAGAACCGTCGATCGTGCCGTTTGGATCTAGCATAAACACAACTTTATCCTCTTCAGATACAAAGGTTCCTTGGATGACGCTGCTGCCGAGCCTGGTCATTTGAACGACCTTCCCCAGTTCTTCATCTTCACCCATCCGAATTAATCCCAAATGCATCATCATCTGAAGAATGCGTTGTTCAAAGATGGACTCGGAAGTGTCATAATAAAACGGCTTGATCAGCCTTACAAGCACTTCACCTAACGAAGCCGCCGTGACCCATTGCCCTCCTAAACGATCAATCCATTGCGTAATCGCTTGTACGTTTGGAATCGGTGTTCGGTAAAGCCGCAACCAGAACCGATATATATCTGCGAAATTTTCTTTACGGCCTTCCTGCAACCTCTTCCTGCCCAGCTCTGTTAATTGAAGTGCTTGCGTATGCTCGGAGATCAGCTGGTGGTAATAGCAGTAGTCGTAAATCAGTGAGAAGCGATTCGGATATTCCTTAAACATTCGGCCATAACCAAATCTCCAGGCACCCTTGGCCACCATTACTTCTTGGACTGAAAGCCGCTCTAAGATTTGCTGCAGCTGTCGCTTATACATCGTGCCATCGGTTGTCAAAGGAATCTCCTGTTGACCTGCGATATAGGCGAGAAAATTCGAGATATCGTCGACAATAAGCATCTGTTCATCGCGATAAACGCCAGGTTCCTTGGTTATTGCCAACCCCATCTTAAATTGACTCGTTAAAACATCGCTAAACCGCTTTTTTAAATCTTTTGGCACATGAAACAAATACTTTGTTTGTTGTGAATACCCGTTAAACAACCACCCTAGCCTCTTAAATTTGATAATCATCTCACGAGGATTCGAATCTTCGCTGCCCTGTTTTGAAAAATGCGATTGCCCAACTCTTGCTACTAACTCTTCCATACTAAAAGCATTGCGCGGATCAAAAAGCAGTGAATTGAGGAAACGAATGTCTTCCATATTCAAGCTCTGTACATGCTGCTCAAAAATCTCTCTACGGAGTGCTGTGCTCAAAATAGATTGGATTAAGTCATTTTTAGAATGACCGTTACATTCGCATTCATAGGTGTGGGCAATCCTGCTCAGCTCATGGATATCAGCATAGCTGAGCATGTCCGCTAGGTTCATCTCCATAATAGCCCCCCAGCCCGGAATCTTGCAGCTCCGTGGTTTCTAGTAACCATTATGGGATTTTTTTCCGAAAATATTCCGTTTCACATAAAAAAAGCACTACTCATCACTGAGCAGTGCAACCGAATCCATAGATTATTAGTCTTCAATCTCAAGGTGACGCAAGCAATTGTAGAGCTGTAACTCCCAAGACTTGCCACTCCGCAGCAGGATCGTCAACGATGTATTTTGCAAAAAATCGGTCTGCTCCAACTGTAGTCCTTTCAATACCTGAACAATAAATCCGCCGTGTGAGATTAATAACAGCTTCTCATTCGGATCATTCAATATCAGATCTTTTTCCAATTGGTGCCACCTTGCAAGCAGCTCAGCATCCTTCTCCTGGCCAATGTCCTTTTGCTTCCAATCCAAACCCCATCGTTCTTCCCTCTCCGCTGCTGTTGTTCCTTCCGCCAGCCCGTATTTACGCTCACGCAATCTAACGTCAGTTCTCAGAAGCGGAATACCGGATAGCTCTGAAACGATCAATGCTGTCTCTTTCGCCCTTGTTAAATCACTGCTGATGATACCCGTCCATTGTTCATTCGCTAATCTGGTACCTAGCCGCCTTGCTTGTTCTCTGCCTTCTTGCGTCAGCTCCGTGTCCAATTGTCCTTGAAGTTTGCCTAGCTGATTCCATTCCGTACTCCCATGACGGATAAATCCAAGTGTACTCATGATTGCCTCCCAATTCATAATAAAATGAAAAATGCCCCTTCCGGAGCATTATGCTTTCGTACGAGATAACCAATTCATGATAAGCATTGTACTTATCAAACCTAAAATAGAGATGACTAACAAGTAATGTGGGTAAGAATGAATGGGACCCACTTGAAATCGTAGCGGCTCCATGAAGCTGGGATTCAAACTAGCAACAGCATCCACCATCTGATGGCCATTCATGGATTCCGTTTGACTTGATTTCAAAGCCTGCGGCGCCTCAAGATCGAACAGCGAGTTATCCGCTGCTGCCATGGAAGATTGCGGAGTGCCGTCATAAACGATGGCGAACAGGAAACTAAACATGAAGAGCGCTAAACAAAATGCAATGACTGCCGTCAGATTTCTCCTGAATGTATAAGAAATAGCGTACATACGCTCTTGGACAGGAATTCGCCAAGATTCATTCTCATAGATTCGATTCATCACCTTATCGGAAACGATAGGCTCAAAGTCCGGCAGCTCACTTGACATAGCTGCAGTTCGAATCAGGAGCGTGCTTTCCTCCCATATCTGAAATTCCTCAGCACAAACGGGGCAAACGGCAATGTGCTTATCCACCGCGGCACGTCTCAGGTCATCATTCGGCAGATCCCAATAGACTCCAAATAATTCCTGAATGTCACTACACTTCATCGCTCTTTCATCCCTTCGATTCTTCAAATATCGGTTCGCTGAAATAGGGGTCCAACTGCAGCTTAACCGA
This sequence comes from Paenibacillus tabacirhizosphaerae, assembly GCF_040812395.1. GTDB lineage: Bacteria > Bacillota > Bacilli > Paenibacillales > NBRC-103111 > Paenibacillus_E. The sequence continues at coordinate 337,676 of NZ_JBFNXH010000003.1, forward strand.
TGCTCTGGCTCTAAATAACAACGATTTCACAGAACTGACAGTTTGGCCCAAAATATTCGCAATCTCTTGATAATCCAACTGGTCATATTCACGCAATATCAGTGCCGAACGCTGCTTCTCAGGCAGGCTGTTAATTGCATCACGAACCATCGATACCTTCTCGTTACGGAGCATCGTTTGTTCCGGCATTGCATCATACGAAGCGTGCGGTGTATGACCGCTCTGCTCCAATGAGACTTGAACACTTTTATTTTTGCGCAGCTCACTCAAAACCGTGTTACGGGCAATCGTGTACAGCCAAGTAGAGAACGAGGCCTCGATTTCGCGGAACGAATGCAAACTGCGATACGCTTTATAGAAAGTCTCATTACATAGATCTTCCGCGATGGCTTCCATCTGCGTGCTTTTGAGCATATGAAAAATAAATGCAAGGATTTTACGCTCGTAACGACGCATAAGTTCATTATAAAATTGAACGTTTCCATCCTTGATTTCTCTGATCAACTGGGAATCGGTCATTACGTGGCGACCCTCCTTGCGATTCCGGGTAGCACTCCCAATTGCTCATACATGTTGTACTGCAATCGGAGTGAAAAGTTGCGTTATTTTGCAACCGAAATGTGAAAATTTATAGGTATGTAAAAGTTAGTCTATAATCTTTCTTGATTCATTGCGATTTTCCTGCTCAATTCGACAAATATTTGTTAATTTTACGCGAACGATGGCAGAAATCGCATTTTTCCCCTTTGTCAGCTGCAAACAACAGCCCGTCTTTTCCATTGTATAATAAAATTCCAGAAATATGGCACTTTGACAAAAAAAAAACCGCCAAATTGGCGGTTGCACTTATGGTGCGATTATCGGATAGGAGTGGAGAGAAACCATACTGTACTTTTATTATATGTATACGGTTTCATTTTGTCAATAACTTTTTGAAAACGTTTACGAATCTTTTCCCATTATGAAATGGGCGCGATTTGATGACGTAATGCTTGCTTGATTAAGTTATTAATCGAATAGGCCTGAACGTACGGACTGCCTGCATTGATTCGCGGGATCTGCATGGGATCGGTTTGGTTGGAAGCCAATCCTGGTTTGGTTGTAAAGCCATACTGAACACCAGCAGACTTGAGCCATTCTATGGTTTGGTTGTTGTAGCTTCCGAATGGATAAGCGTACGCATCAACGTTTTTCGAACCGTTCAGCTCTGCCAGTTTATGTAGACACAACGTCGTGTCAGCCACGATCCTTTGTTTAAACTGTTCATCTGTTTCGAGCATATTGTTTTTTATAATTTTGTTCGTCAGCATCGGTTTGGCATCGAACATCGCATGCAGAGAGTCCGAGTGACCTTGGAAATCAATCGTAGGCGTTTCCTTTCGCATCTTTGCTATTTCTTCTCTTGATAAAGAAGGCAGTTCAGAATGCATAGGATCCTCCAGCCCATTCGTAATCACAAAATTAACGGCTGGCACCTGCAATTTCTTCAATACAGGATAGGCATTCGTATAAAAGCTTCTATAACCGTCATCGAATGTGACTAAAACAGCATTATCAGGCACGCTTTTCCCACTCGACATAAACGCCTTGAACTGATCCAATGTGATGAAATGGTACCCTTTTCGAATCATTGACCTTAACTGATCCTTGAACAGCTTCGTTGAAATTGTAACTCCGCCCTCTAATTGATCATCGATGTGGTGGTAAACGAGTACCGTGACTTGATTCGAATACATGACTTCATTTGCATGAACTAAAGACGGAAAAAAATTAACAATAACAATAATGATCAATAACATGTATTTCCACATTGCACGCTTCAACTTGTTCGCCTCACCATAAAAATGTAGTATTCATCTAACAGCAGATGTCATTATAGCACAGGATGATTTATTTGAGAATGAGGGTCCATTTACAATTGATAATTGTAGAAATATGGACAAAAAAACTGCCCGCTCCCCCTTTTGAATTCACAAAAAGGAAAAGTGAACAGCTTTGATTAAAAGCTATACATGAACGGCATATTCCAGCTTAAGCAGCTCAGAGGCCCGGTCTGCATCTTCTTGACTACGAAACGACAGACGAAGAATACCTGGAACATCTTCACGGCTCTCGATAATTTGAATATTACTTAAATTGATTCTTGCGTTACCGAGCAGTGTTGTAATTTGACCTATGATTCCCGGATGATCAGGAATATCTACGTAAATATCATATAAGGATGTAATCATGCCTTTTCTTCGTTCAGGCAATTGACTGCGGAATTCGCCTGCAATCCGGAATTGCTCAGCTATTCCCTCTCCATCGCTGCGCTCCAGCAAATCGATAAAGCGCGAGACTTCAACTTGCCAGTCTTGGATCAACCGCAGAAGCACATCCCGATTATTTACAAGGATATCGCGCCAGATCATCGGCTCGCTGGATGCAATTCTAGTAATATCCCTGAATCCACCGGCAGCTAAATTCTGATAAAGCGGATTCGTCGAGTTGTAGCCTCGCACCTGATTAACCAGTGCAACGGCAATAATATGCGGTAAGTGACTAATGGCTCCAACAATATCATCGTGTTCACGGGCGCCAACTTGTACAATTTGCGCCTTCGTCGTTTTTAATAAAGAAGCAAGACGATCAACTTCTGCCTGAGGCGTTCCTTCGGCCGGAGTCAACACATAGAACGCATTTTCAAACAAGTAGGAAGATGCTGCTTCTACGCCATGCCGCTCCGAACCTGCCATTGGATGGCCACCAATAAAATATACGCCTTCGATCGTTAATGAAGCTGCACTCTCTGTAATTGAAGCTTTGGTGCTTCCAACATCTGTAATAATACAACCTTGTTTGAGCGGAAGCTTCATTAGCTGCTGAACATATTCCTCAAGATTACCTACGGGTACACAAAGGAAAATGTAATCCGCCCCCACAGCGGCTTCTTCCATCGACGTTGTTGCTATATCGACGACATTCCGTTTCAGCAGCTTCTCGACTGATTTGGGGTTAGGTGAATGGCCGACAACCGTGTATTCTGGTTTACCTTTATAGCATAAGGCAAGTGATCCTCCGATCAGCCCTACGCCGAATATCGCAATTTTCGTCATGTAATCAACCTTTTATACTATGGATTAGGCTTGGACAGCAACTTCTGCGAGCACTTTCGTCAGTGCGGCAATAAACTTTTCATTCTGTTCGCGGCTGCCAATCGTAACACGAATGGAAGTAGGGAAATCAAGTTGGTGACCGCCGCGAACGATAATACCTTGTCGCAGCAATCCATCGAATACAGCGCCTGCGGGGCGTCCTACATTGACCATGACAAAGTTTCCGTGAGCTGGGTAAGCTTGCAGGCCCAACTTGTCAAACTGCTCCATGACATATTGCAGACCCGCTGTATTCGCTTCGCGGCAGCTATCGATAAATGCTTGATCTTTTATCGCAGCAAGAGCTGCAGCCTGTGCAAAACGTGTTGTATTGAACGGTTCACGCACTTGGTTAATGGAACGAATAACATCTGGATGCCCTACGCCATATCCAATTCGCAATGAAGCCAATCCATAAATTTTGGAAAACGTACGGAGTGAAATCACATTGCGGTATTGCCCGATCAATTCAATACTATCAGGGAATTCACCAGTCGTATTATATTCACAATAGGCTTCATCCAAAACAACAAGCACATGCGCCGGTACCTTCGCTAAAAATGCTTTGATTTCAGCGTCTGTATTCATTGTCCCGGTAGGATTGTTCGGGTTGCAAATCCAGACGATTTTGGTACGTTCCGTAATTGCAGCAAGCATTCCATCGAGATCGTGAGTTCCGTCTTTCAGAGGAACCTCTATGGATACGGCGCCCTCAATCTCGCAGTTATGTTTGTACTGTGGGAAAGTGTGTGAAGCCATCACCGTTTCGTCGCCTGGAACGAGGAATGCTCTAGCAAGCATCAGAATAACTTCATCCGAACCTGCGCCGAAAATAATTTGGTTGGTAGCCACTCCAAGATACTCAGCTACAGCATCCGTTAATTGTACAGCCCCTCCATCCGGATACAAGCTGATATTCGCTAATTCAGCTTCAATAGCTTCTTTAACCTTTGGCGAACTGCCGAACGGGTTCTCATTGGATGCGAGCTTGATCACTTCTTTCAAACCCAATTCACGTTTTACTTCTTCAATAGGCTTACCTGGCTGATAGACAGGCAAGTGGACAATGCTTTGTTTGGGTTGCATGCAGGTCACCTCATCACTAAATGTTTGATCCTTTTAATTGTCCCACAAAGTTGCGAATTTGCAAGAGCCCTTCCGGATGGGAGCTATCTGCTTGCAAGTGATGCAGCGAATCTTCAATCTGACGAACGATTGCACTGCCAACAACGACACCGTCGCACAAACTTTCAAACCGCTGCACCTGTTCGCGATTGGAAATGCCAAAGCCGACTACAATTGGCACCTTAGCCGCTTCTCTCACCGTAGCCAAGAATTCGTCGATCCCTCCGAAAAATTCAGAACGCACTCCTGTAACGCCGAGCGATGATACGCAGTATACAAAGCCTTTGGCGCCTGCGGCAATCCGTTTCACACGCTCATTCGAAGTAGGCGCGACAAGTGGAATCAGATGGACGCTATAGCGCTCGGCGATCTCTCTAGTCTCACTGTCTTCCTCAAGGGGCAGATCGGGAATGATAATCCCGCTGATTTCATTCTCCTGCATATGTTTAAAAATTCGTTCAAGACCAATCTGCAGAACTGGATTGTAGTAAGTAAATAATATAAAAGGCAGTTTCGAGCCTCTGCTGCGAGCTTGACTGGCAACGCTAATCACATCGAAGATCGATATGCGATGCTGCAGCGCACGCTCGGAAGAGCGCTGGATGACTGGACCATCTGCAAGTGGATCCGAATAGGGTACGCCCAGCTCAATGAGATCGGCGCCTGCGCGTTCCATCTCCAAAATAAGTGCTAACGATGCTTCCAAGGAAGGGTCGCCAATCGTCAAGAAAGGAATCAGCGCCGTTTCTCCACGTTCTTTCAGCTCAGCAAATCGTTGATCGATACGGTTCATCGCCTAATCCCTCCCTATGCCCAAATAGTCCATAATAGCATCTACGTCTTTATCGCCGCGCCCGGAGAGGCTAACCACGATAATTTGATCTTTCGACATCGTCGGAGCAAGCTTTACAGTCTCAGCAATCGCATGCGCGCTCTCCAGAGCAGGGATAATGCCCTCTGTGCGGCTTAGAAGCTGAAGAGCATCCAACGCTTCCTGATCGGTAATCGGAACATACTTCGCGCGCTCGATATCTTTTAAATACGAATGCTCTGGCCCGATGCCTGGGTAATCCAGTCCCGCGGAAATCGAATGCGCAGGCTGCACTTGTCCATACTCATCTTGCAACAGATAGCTCATCGAGCCTTGGAACACGCCAGGTGTACCTTTCGTCATCGTTGCAGCATGCTCTTCCGTATCGACGCCTCGGCCTGCGGCTTCAACACCGATCAGCTTCACACTCGTATCTTGGACGAACGGGTAAAAAATACCCATTGCGTTGCTGCCGCCGCCCACACAGGCGACGACCGCATCAGGCAGCCTGCCCTCCGCTTCCAAAATCTGTTCACGAGACTCGTCTCCGATGACGCGTTGGAAATCGCGCACCATCATAGGATAAGGATGCGGGCCTGTCACAGAACCAAGGATATAATACGTATCCTCTACATGGCTTACCCAGTAACGAAGCGTTTCGTTACAAGCATCTTTCAACGTACGTGTGCCCGATGTGACCGGAATCACTTCTGATCCTAGCAGTTTCATCCGGAATACATTAAGCGCTTGCCGCTTCGTATCTTCTTCCCCCATGAACACCTTGCATTCAAAGCCCAGCAAAGCTGCTACTGTTGCTGAAGCAACACCGTGCTGTCCTGCACCGGTCTCGGCAATTACTTTCTTCTTGCCCATGCGCTTGGCGAGCACCGCTTGTCCGATCGTATTGTTAATTTTGTGCGCGCCTGTATGGTTTAAATCTTCACGCTTCAAATAAATTTTGGCGCCGCCAAGTTTCTCCGTCAATCGTTCCGCATAATATAAAGGCGTTGGCCGACCAGAGTATTGCTTTTGCAAATAGCGAACTTCCGCAATAAATTCGGGATCGTCCTTATATTTTTCATAAGCTTCTTCAAGCTCGATTAACGCGTTCATCAGTGTTTCCGGTACATATCTACCGCCAAACTTGCCAAATCTGCCGTGCTGGTCAGGTACTTGCGTCACTTCCGGGTCACCCTTTCCACGAATAAAGTAATTTTGGCTATATCTTTTACACCATCAGTTTCAACACCGCTGGAAACATCTACACCATCGGGACTATATACTTCTACCAATTGATCCACATTCTCAGGCTGAAGCCCACCCGCTACGAGCAGCCCAACACCCGCATGACGCGCCCACTCCTGATAAACAGGGATGCAATCCCATGCGAAAGTTTTACCGGAACCGCCCCCGTACACAGGGTCATATGTATCCAGTAGAATGGCATCCACCGTTCCTATAAATGGATCTAGCTGCGCAGCAACTGCTTCAGCTGAAGGTACGTTGTCATCCGATTTGGAAATAGACACGGACTTAAACACTTTCACGCCAAAATGCTGACGCACCCATTGGCAAAAAGCAGGAGTTTCCTTGCTATGAAGCTGAACCACGTCAAGTGGAGCTGACGCGAGTGTCCGTTCTAATTCTTCTTCGCTCGGATTCACGAATACCCCTACGGTCAAGGGAATAGGGACTCCATTTGCAGCTTCGGATTTCAAAAAAGCGATCAGTTCTCCAGCCTTTTCCGGAGTGAGCTGACGCTTGCTGGGGGCAAAAACAAAACCGATATGAGCTATCGGCAAATGCACGATTGATTTTAACACTTCAACGCTTTGAAGTCCACAAATTTTTACCGTTGGAACCGTCTGTACACTCATGTAATCCGCCTCTTTCCAGAGCAACTTAGATACCTAGCTTCGTGCTCCCATTAGATCATCCACGGCCTTCTCTACGCTTGGCTGACGCATGAAATGTTCGCCAATCAAAACAGCCTGAGAGCCGACTTGCTGTAAGTAAGCCATATCTTGCGCGGAAGAAATGCCGCTCTCGCTTACGACCGTTTTCCCAGAAGGAATGTACTGAATAAGCTCCTCCGTAGTTCGCAAATCAGTTACAAACGTCTTCAAATTACGGTTATTGATGCCGATTAATTGAGTATCCAGTTCAAGCGCTCTTTCCAGTTCCTCACGATCATGAACCTCAACAAGTGCATCTAGCCCGAGATCGCCGGCCAAAGCAAGATACTGCTTCATTTGCTCTGTTGTCAGAATTGCGGCAATAAGTAAAATAGCATCCGCACCAATTAGGCGAGCCTCATAGATTTGCTTCACATCAATTGTAAAATCTTTGCGTAACAAAGGAATATTCACCTCTTTACGCACAGTGCTCAAATAGTCGTTGCTGCCTTGGAAATACTGCACATCAGTAAGCACCGATATACAATCAGCCCCTGCACGCTCATAAGACTTCGCCAGACTCACCGGATCAAAATCCTCACGTATCAAACCTTTGGAAGGAGATGCCTTCTTCACCTCAGCGATGAGTCCCATGGCACGATTTTTCCGTGTAGTTAGCGCTTGCTGGAAGCCCAGACAGGGTGGAAGTTCTGCAATGCGCTTCTCAGCATCTTTTATAGAAAAACTGCTCATCGCTTCTACTTCAACGAGTTTAGTGGCTACGATTTTATCAAGAAACATGGCTGAATTCTCCTGTAAATTGGATTAGTTCGTTCAATTTTTGCTCAGCTTGCCCTGAATCAATCACATCTGCGGCAAGCTTGACACCCTGTTGAAGGGTTCCCACTTGCCCGGTTACATAGAAGCAGGCCGCTGCATTGGCCAGTACGATATCCCGGCGAGGTCCTTTTTCCCCTGCGAAAATGTGACGGATCAGTTCAGCGTTCATAACGGCATCCCCGCCAGCAACATCCTTGATGCTATGAGCTCTCAAGCCCAGATCATCCGGTGTAACCATATAGGTCGAAATCGTATCCACCTTTAACTCCGTCACTTTGGTTGGAGCTGAAATACTGAATTCATCCAGCCCATCTTCGCTCGCAACGACCAAAGCGCGTTTTAAACCTAACGCTTGCAGCGCCTGTGCAATCAGCTCTGTTTTAGTGATATCGAATACGCCCAGCACTTGGCGGTCAGCGCCAGCTGGATTCGTTAACGGTCCCAGCAAGTTGAAGACTGTCCGAATGCCAAGCTCACGGCGAGGAGCCGCCACATGCTTCATAGATTGATGGTGAGTTTGAGCGAACATGAAGCAAATGCCCACTTTATCCAAACACGCTGCCGCTTGCTGACCGCTAAGTGTGATGTTAACGCCAAGCGCTTCAAGCACATCAGCGCTGCCGCTCTTGCTCGACATCGCGCGATTGCCGTGCTTCGCAACACGAATCCCGCCCGCCGCCGCGACGATTGCCGAAGTTGTCGAGATATTGAACGTCTCCGCGCCATCGCCTCCTGTACCGCAAGTATCAAGCAGATTTGCCTGCTGGACGTTAACCTGTACAGCTTTATTCCGCATGGTTTCCGCGAAACCTGTTATTTCTTCCAGCGTCTCTCCTTTGATTCGCAGTGCCGTTAACAGGCTGCCGATCTGTGCTGGCGTAGCGCCGCCATCCATGATTTCCGACATCACGCTCCTAGCTTCTTCACGAGTCAAATGCCCGCCACTTATAACTTTCCCAATCGCTTGCTGAACCAATATGTGTTGACTCATTCCCAATTTGCCTCCTTCGAGCTTTCCTTATAAAAGTAATTGAAGTAAACCTAAGTCCCTTAAGAGTTTACATAATAATCTTTATTAATATCGCTCACAGGTCTTGGTTCAGGGCTGAACATCGCCTCAGCCATACGAATGGATTTCAAAAGAGCTGTTGCCTTATTAACCGTTTCTTGATACTCGCTCTCCGGCACCGAATCCCATACAATTCCGGCCCCCGCTTGGACGTATGCTTTGCCATTTTTGAATATAATCGTTCGAATTGTAATACAAGAATCGAGGTTTCCTGAAAAACCTAAGTAACCAATTGCTCCCGCATAGGCGCCACGAGATTCCGGCTCAAGCTCTGCAATGATTTCCATGGCTCTCAGCTTAGGTGCGCCGGACACTGTACCAGCTGGCATGCAAGAGAGGAAAGCGTCGAAGAAATCCTTGTTCTTGGCAATTTTCCCTGACACATTCGAAACGATGTGCATCACGTGTGAATAGCGTTCAACATCCATAAAGGTATCGCATTTGACACTGCCGAATTCAGATACACGCCCGATATCGTTTCGGCCTAAATCAACGAGCATGAGATGCTCGGCACGCTCTTTCTCGTCGGCAAGCAGTTCTTTCTCGAAAGCTGCATCCTCTTCCGGTGTTTTTCCGCGCGGCCTTGTTCCCGCTATCGGTCTTGTCTCTACCTTCTCCTCTTCCACCCTTACCAAAAGCTCCGGTGAAGTGCCGACAATGATTTCATCATCCATTTTGAGCACATACATATATGGGGAAGGATTCATGGTACGCAAGACGCGATACACATGCAGAGGCGAAACATTTGTTTCAATTTCGAACCGTTGCGAGAGAACAACTTGGAAAATATCGCCTGCCCGAATGTATTCTTTGGCTTTAGCTACATTCTCCATATATTTCTCTTTCGTAATATTCGAACGAATTTCACCTAGCGCTGGCTCGGACACGATTGGATTGTGCGTCATAATATCCACGCCTAGCGGACGTTTGATTTTCTCAATCGTCGCATCGATTTTCTCGCAAGTAGCATGATACGCTTTGACAATATCCGCATCTGTCGCAAAAGGCGGCACATGGACATTCGCAATGACTTTGATTTGCTGCTTGAAATGGTCGAATACGATGACCTGATCGCAGAACATGAACTGAATGTCGTTCATTTGCAGATCGTCAATTTGATGTGCTGGCAATTTCTCATAATATTGCAGAAGATCGTATCCGAAAAAACCAACAGCTCCACCCGTAAATCGAGGCAAATCAGCAAGTTGTGGGCTGGAGTAGGAACGAAGATAAGCTTTCAGTACCTCAATGGGCTTTTCCTCCATCACCGTCGTATCCGTTTGAGTTTGGACCTCCGTCTTTCCGTGTTTCGCTTGAATCATTAGGAACGGGTCACTGCCGATAAAGGAATATCGCGCCCATTTGACGCCCCCTTCCACGCTTTCCAGTAAAAAAGCTCTCTTTTCTTGGTAGAGGTGTTGAAATACGCGTATCGGTGTCTCGGTATCCGCCAACAAATGACGAACAACTGGAACTAAATTATGATCTTTGGCAAGACGGATAACTTCTTGAATTTCAGGTGTATACATGGACAACATCCCCTCTCGGCTTGTGAGCTCCTATGGCTAAAGGCACCCACTGCCCTATTCCTTCTTCTGCATGCGATATCTGACTGATCCTATCGAATAAAAAAACCTCTACCGAGGTAGAGGTTTGACTTTAGTTTTGTAGAAAATAGCACATGATATGAAAAAGAAGACAAGGTTCGTATGGTCAAGCAAACGTATCCTACCTGAGGAGACGTTCCATCTCTTGTTACCAATCCAAACACGTTGTGCTTATTCTCAGCTCATCTGAACTCTGCTCTACTCGACTAAACTCTGCTCTACTAACTGCTTACTCATCTACAATCACTATACAACTTACCTTAGGAATTTGTCAATTTAACAATATCCGGTCGAAGCGCTTTCGCTTCTTTCAAATAAATATGATTAATTTCGGATTGACTTTTGTTCGTATTGACTTGAACCATCAAACGGATGCATTTAGGCAAGGAATTTTCCACTGGCACTTCCAAAGAACACATGAGAGGCACCAATTCCCAACCGATCATAGAGCGAATGGCCCGTGCCGGGAACGTAGCAGTGATATCCCCAGTTACTGTAATGAAAACCGAGCAAATCTCTTCCGGCCGAAAATCGTTGGCATCCACAATAGCCTGCAACAGTTCACTTGTTGCCGACAAAATCTCTTGCTCTTCGTTGTGCACAACCGTCGTTGCTCCGCGAATTCCCCTTACGAACATAGACTAGCTCTCCCCTTTTAAAAGTTCCACGATTTGGCGTACTTGGGCCACCGTAACATCCTTACGAATTTCAACTTTGCCGATTTCCGTCGGAATGACATAAACCATCGTTCCTTCTTTGAACTTCTTATCATGCATCATAGCGCTTAGGATGCTCTCCGTATCCAAATGTGCCGGAATGCTAACAGGCAGTCCGTATTTCAGGAATAAGTTTCGCGTTATCGTATGGATGTTCTCAGCGTATCCAAACTGCTGTGCAAGCTTCGCCGCACCGACCATGCCGATCGCGATGGCTTCGCCGTGCAACAGTTCTCCGTAGCCTGCGACCGCTTCTAGCGCGTGACCAATCGTATGACCAAGGTTCAGAATTGCACGGAGATCATTTTCCCGCTCATCCTGCGAGACCACGATGGACTTCACTTTACAACCAATATATAAGGCATAGCTCAACGCTTCAGGATCAAGCGCAAGCAGTTTATGTGCATTGTCGTCGCACCACTGTGTAAACGAAGCATCCCAGATCAAGCCATGCTTGATCACTTCGGACAAGCCTGCCTTCACCTGGCGAGGCGGCAACGTCAACAGCGTGTCGATGTCGAACAGAACAAGCTCCGGCTGATGGAACGCGCCGATGATGTTCTTCGCCATCGGATGGTTCACCGCCACCTTGCCGCCGACCGAGCTGTCGTGGGCAAGAATCGTCGTCGGGATCTGCACGAAGCGGATCCCGCGCATGAAACTCGCCGCCGCGAAGCCGGCGAGATCGCCGACCACGCCGCCTCCAAGGGCAATGATCGCAGAGCTGCGATCAAGGCCCGCCTGGAGGGCGGTGGATACGATTCCCTCAAGCTGCGCGAGGGATTTGGACGGTTCGCCTGCGGGCACGACGCAGGCCGTGGCGGCGAAGCCGCCCTGCTCCAGCAGCGTCATGACGCGCTCCAGGTGAAGCGGAGCCACCTGGTCATCGGTGATAACGAGCATCGGCGACTTACGGCTCAGCTTGTGCTGATCAAAGAGAACAGCGATATTGTCAAGAATGCCTTGGCCAATGTAAATCGGATAAGACCTTTCTCCCAAATCGACGGTTAGCTCTCTCATCTTAATAGCTCTCCACTTGCGCTAAGAAATTGTTCAAATTCGCACGGATTTCTTCGATCGAATCGCCGCCGAATTTATCCAAGAATGCATTCGCCACTTCCCAAGCAATGACGTTTTCCATAATAACGCCGGCTGCGGGAACTGCACACGTATCGGAACGCTCAACCTGAGCGGTGAATACTTCCTTCGTATCGATATCAACGCTTTGCAGCGGTTTGTAAAGCGTTGAAATAGGTTTCATTACGCCACGGACGATGATCTGCTCGCCTGTCGTCATGCCGCCTTCGAAACCGCCTGCACGGTTCGTTCTGCGGCGGAAACCGCCCTCTTCTGTGTACAGGATTTCGTCGTGCACATTCGAGCCTCTGCGTTCAGCCGCTTCAAAGCCGATACCAAACTCAACGCCTTTGAACGCTTGAATAGAAAGAACGGCTTGGGCGATTTTACCATCAAGCTTACGATCCCATTGCACGTGGCTTCCAAGACCCACTGGAACGCCTTCAATGATTACTTCCACGATACCGCCCAGGGTATCTCCATCGTCTTTGGCAGCATCGATAGCAGCGATCATTTTCGCTTCAGCTTCTTTATCAACCACACGTACCGGAGACTCTTCCGTGATACGAATAAGCTCAGCAAGAGGAAGCTCTTGACGCTGCGCTTCTACATCACCGATGCGGATGACTTGTCCAGCTACTTTAATGCCAAACTCAGCCAAAAATTGGCGTGCTACCGCGCCTGTTGCTACGCGCATCGTCGTCTCCCGGGCACTGGAGCGCTCCAAAATGTTGCGCAAATCTTTCTGATTGTACTTAAGACCGCCATTCAAGTCAGCATGTCCAGGACGAGGGCGATTTACACGGCGTTTGCCTTCGTTATCCTCTTCAACAGATTCAATCCCCATCACGGTTGTCCAGTGCTTCCAATCGTTATTAACTACGACTAGCGCAATTGGAGCTCCAGTTGTTTTGCCATGTCGAACGCCGCCAACAATGTTCGCCGTATCTTGCTCAATTTGCATCCGACGTCCACGGCCGTAGCCTTTCTGACGTCTATGTAATTGAAAATTCAAATCTTCGAAGTTCAGGGTTACATTACTTGGAAACCCTTCAATTATTGCGGTGAGCTGTGGGCCGTGCGTTTCTCCTGCCGTTAAATATCTCACAATCCGATACCCCCTATGAGTTTTGCGAAGCCAGACTGACTTCGTATGTATTCGTTTTTAGTTTTCGGGAAATCTAATAGTTATGTAGAAACAAACACTTTAGCGCTTTGACGCGCGATTATCTTTTGTCATTATAGTATAGGTACTGAGGTTTGGCAACAGATCATATCGCCCAAACGTGAAGATTATATGTGAAAAGCAAAAACACGCTTCGCTTGCGAGGATTGTCCTCTAAGCAAAAGCGTGTCATCTTCTTTATCCCAAATCCAATTAACCGTGCATGGGCTGCTTATGAACCATTCTTGGCATTTCGGCCATTTGTGGATCATTCACGAGCCCCATGATTTGCAAGGAATCCACACCCAATATTTGCGCGCACTCTTGAATCGTAATCATTCCCCTGCGGTAAGCGGTAATCACTTTTCTCTTATCCATATGTACCCTCCAAAGAGTTTTCCTTCTGGAAAACTTGCATTGTAAGCATTAGCTAAGCATTACTATAGATGAGCTTTGTCTTAAGCGTTGCTACGCTAATCTATTCCATACATCTTAGTATTGGAATATATGGAAATTGTTATACTCCCTTTTTACGATAAAAGAACGTATCCGCAGGTTCCAGGTCATACTGTCCCGGAGAAAAAATTTGTTCCGTAGAGCCAACAAATAAAAGGCCGCCCGGTTTCAAGGCTTTTGAGAACTTTTGATACAGTACATGCTTCGCTTCCTCGGTGAAATAAATGATGACATTACGACAAACAATCAGATCGAAACCTGTATCAAAGGTATCAACTAATAAGTTCTGCTTTTGAAATTTAATTGAGCGTTTAAGTTCATCCGATACATGAAACATCAATTGATCCTGACGGAAATATTTCTTAACATATTTCTCGGGCACATCCCTTAACGAACGGTCCAAGTAAATGCCTTTGCGCGCCTTTTCCAATGCGCCATCGTCAATATCCGTTGCGTGCAATTGCGCCTCAGATAAAGCGCCTTGCTCCGCTAATATCATCGCTAAGGTATACGGTTCTTCCCCGGTAGAACAAGCAGCGCTCCAAACCTTTAAACGACGATTTTTGCGAATCATTTCTGGTATAAACCGTTGTTCAACCAGCTCCCAACGATTAGGGTTGCGCCAAAATTCGGACACATTAATCGTCATGCGATCCAGAAATTCGTAGAACAACTCTTTATCTTTCATCATGGCTTCGAAAAAAGCGACAAATGTGTCAAACCCTCGTTTTGTCCGGAGCGTCGTAAGCCGGCGCTTCATTTGAGCTTCTTTATAAAGCGCAAGATCGATCGATGTGTAGTCTTTTACTTTTTTAATAAACATAGAAAAATCTTGATCATCCATGTTGCACACCCGCCTTAACATTTGCTTACTTAATGTATTTCTGTATCAACAGGTACACTTCCTGCAAAAACCGACAAATTTCGTAAAAATCCGCAGAAAAGCCTGCAATCCAAGGACTGCAGGCTTTTATTTCGAATCCTTACTGTGATTAAGTCTGTAGGGTGCTAAATCCACTCTTGAATTACTTTGCTATAGGCGATAAGCTCATTAGGTTGAAAGAAATTTCCGATCTCACGTTCTGCGCTTTCCGGCGAATCAGAGCCATGAATTAAATTCAGATTCGTATGTACAGCATAATCCCCGCGTATAGTGCCAGGGGCAGCATCAAGCGAACTCGTTTTGCCGATCATCGTTCGGGATAAAGGAATCACTTGTTCCCCCTGCCATACCATAGCAAAAACAGGTCCGGATGTTATAAAGGTTACTAGTCTTTCGAAAAAGTCTTTGCCCTTATGTTCCTCGTAGTGAAACTCCGCTTGCTCTCTTGTAATGACCATCAGCTTGCTTCCAATCAATTGGAAACCTTTTTGCTCAAAACGTTTGACGATCTCTCCAATTAGTCCGCGTTGCACGCCATCTGGTTTTACCATCAAGAATGTCTTTTCCATGTATGGGCCGCCTCCCCTAATAAAGTCGTTTAAAAAATCTACCTTAGAGGTTCTGAAATTTTAAACACAATCTATATGTATACAACTAGTTTACTCTTATTGGGAGCATTTCTCAAATCGAACTTTGACTAATAAGAACGATTTCCGATGAAATGCGCAACTTCGATAAGATCTTTTTTGGCCTGTTTATCCGAGAGCGTATCCAGTGAAGCAATAGCTTTATCAATATATTTCTCAGCAAGCGCTTCCGCTTTGGCGATACCCCCACTATTTCGAATGATATCAAGAAATCTGCTCACATCCGTTTGTCCATCAAGCTTATGAATACGATCAAGCTCCGCTAATATGAGCGGTTTTAAAGATGGATTTTGCATCGCAAACAGAACTGGCAGGGTAATATTGCCTTGTTTCACATCGCTGCCTGGCGGCTTGCCGATTTGTTTCTCAGTGCCGATCAGATCCAATATGTCGTCACGTATTTGGAAATTCATTCCAACATTGTAACCGAATGAATACAGCTTGCTGCTTACCCAATCCGGTGCATTTGCGGCCATCGCGCCAAGTTGGCAAGAAATGGCAATCAGCAACGCTGTTTTTCTGCGAATTCTTAACAAATAGTCGCGAACGGTTTGATCAGCATTAAAAAAGAAGCGGATTTGCTCCATTTCTCCGATGGACATTTCAACAATTGCTTTGGACATAATTTGATGTACGGCAGGTTTATGAATTTGTGTAATGACGCCAAGCGCCTTAGCAAATATATAATCGCCTGTATACATCGCAATCCGATTATCCCATTTGGAACGAACCGTGAGCTGTCCTCTTCTCGTATCAGCATCGTCAATGACATCATCGTGAACGAGCGATGCCATATGGATTAATTCCAGCGGTACGGCAACATGTTTCATCGTTTGCAGCTCGTAATCGCCAAACTCGCCTGATAGCAGCACAAAAACAGGACGAATCCGCTTCCCGCCTGCCTTCAGCAAATGAAGCGACGTTTCCCGAAGCATCGCATGGTCGGTGTAGACACTTTCTTCCAGCTCTTTTTCGATCGCTGCTATATCTTTTTTCTTTCGCGCATAAATATCCATTAAATTTTTCATTCTGTCACCCGGGCTTTTTCTTTCTCTGACCAAATACCGATAATAGCCGGTTTAGGCAGGAAACCTAGCTCATAGCAATAGTTGTAATACGTTTGAAGCCCTTCCCATTGTTCCTGGCCAAAATCGTAGCATAACGTATTAAAATAATGATTCCAATACGATTCCGTTCCGCCCACCTTACTTTGAGCTTCTTGAATCATCTCGTCTGGCTGCTGATGAGCTTTGAACTTGCTTTTCAAGAATGCATCGAACACTTGTCCAACTAAATCCGCATGCTGCTCAACCGTTGACTTCCGAATCGCCCATACAGCGAATGACATCCATTGTCCGGTCCATTTCGCCCATTCTTGCCCAAGATCTGTAATCATATACTTGCGATTCCGCCAACTTTCCCTAATGGCATCATCTCCGATTAATAAAGCTCCATCCGCATTTTGCATCATTTCATCCAAATTCGGCTGTGCATACGCGTATGTGGGCTTACCCGCGTAAAATTTTTCTAAAATGATTTTGAGCAAATTAACAGAGGTTGCCGATGTCGTTGGCAGCGTGATCCGTCCATTCGCAATTTCCCTAAGCGGTTTCTCATGGAACAACAAGATGGAATTAACTTCTCCATAAGCGCTAACGGATAAATCCGGATATAACAAATAATGTTCGAAAGATTCACCGTAAGCAAATGATGAAATTGGACCCATATCAATTCTGCCCTCTGCCATCGCACGGTTGAGTGAGGTAGGCACCTGTTCAATAATCTCTATGTCATCATTGTTGAGCAATTCTGGAAAGTAGTAATAAATTGGCCAAACGTTGGTGTAATTAATTCTGCCGATACGAATTTTAGGGTCTTGGATGTTCAATGTTCTCTCCCCATCTTCGGTACAAGGAATGCTCAATCTCCATGCTGTCCAGCACTTTGCCCACCAAGAAATCAACCATCTCTTCAATGGATCCCGGTCGATTATAAAATGCAGGCATCGCTGGGAGCATACGTACACCCATCTTCGATAAGGTGAGCATATTTTCTAAATGTATAGCATGTAATGGCGTTTCCCTTGGTACCAATATTAATTTTCTTCCTTCTTTGAGCATAACGTCCGCCGTCCGCTCGAGCAAATTATCCGAGGAACCGTGGGCAATACCCGACAAGGTTCCCATCGAGCAAGGAATGACGACCATTCCTTTCGTGCGAAAAGATCCGCTTGCCACGGATGCTCCGATATCCGCAATCGGATGGTATTCGTAGGTTCCGCGAAAACAGCCGAATTGCTCCTGCAGTGTTTCTTTGCGCCTGCTGACGTTCCAGTCCAGCTCATCATGAAGAACTCTCCAGCCTGCTTCTGTAATGATTAGATGGACGGCTAGTCCTTGTTCCAGAAGCACTTGACAAAGTCTTACCCCATAAATAGCTCCGGATGCCCCAGTCAGGCCAACTACCCAATTGCCGTTCATATATGCTGCCTCACAAAAACATCAAGCAGCGTGAAGGCAAATACAACTAGGCTTAACACGCCATTCATCGTGAAAAAAGCCGCGTTCAATTTGGACAAATCGTTCGGTGAGACTAAACGATGCTCTTTATACAAAAGGAAGTAAGCAATAACGAGTCCGATTAAATAAAACCAACTAAGATGCGTCATGAAAAATAAGGTAATCAAACCAACTGCCGTAAGCGCATGAAGCACACGAGCTGTGTTTAAAGCTGCTTTAATGCCAAAACGGCTTGGCAATGAATACAAGCCTTCTTCGCGGTCGAAATCAGCATCTTGACAGGCATAGATGAGGTCAAATCCCGTGCTCCAGCATACGACTGTCAAATAGAAAATGATGGACGCCCATGTAAATTGTCCTGTTACCGCGATCCAACCGCCAAGTGGGGCAAGACCAAGTGTTAGCCCAAGCACAAAGTGGCAAGCCCATGTAAATCTTTTCGTATAAGAATAAAAAACAAGAAAAAATACTGCGATTGGCAGCAATTTCATCGATAACGAACTTAAATTGGATGTAGCCCAGAACAGCAATGCAAATGAAAGTAAGATGTAAATAAATACCTGTTTACTAGAAATCAAACCCGCCGGAATCGCTCTGTTCTCGGTTCTTGGATTTTTCTTATCAATTGCTTTATCAATAACGCGATTGAGTGACATCGCGGCTGTCCTCGCACCAACCATTGCTAAGGTAACCCATAAAATTTGCATCCATGAGGGCAGATGCCCGTTTAATACAACAGAACCTAATATCGCCCCCATAAAGGCAAATGGCAGAGCAAATACACTGTGTTCAAACTTGATCATTTCCAGAAATATTTTTATTTTAGTAAACATAACCTGATTACACTCCTGATTTCATTTTCCCTTTTGTGCCGATGTGCAAGGCCGCTATGCCACCTGTCAACGGATAAGCTTGGACTTCTTCCAAACCCTGTTTTGCGAAAATTGCGGCAAGCTGTTTATGATCTGGAAAATGGATTAATGATTCCGGCAGCCATTTGTACTGCTCGTAACTTTTAACAATAAGCTTGCCCAAGAAGGGCAGAACACGCTGGAAATAAAAATAATAAATGGATTTAAACGGCTGCCATGTTGGATGTGACAGTTCTAGAGACACCACCAAGCCCCCGGGTTTTACTACACGCTGCATTTCTCTGATGACTTGCTCCAGATCTGGCACATTGCGGAGAGCAAATCCAATTGTTGCATAATCAAATGTGTTGTCATCGAATGGAAGACTCATCGCGTTACCGCGAATTAGTTGGATCTGCTCTTCCAAGTTGAGCTTTTTAATTTTTTCAGCACCGTAATCCAACATATTTTGGCTGAAATCAAGGCCGACCATTTTTCCCTTACCGCTGGCTTGCGCTAAAGAAATCGTCCAATCACAGGTCCCACAGCAAATATCAATTGCCGTAGAGCCTGGTTGAACTTTCATCTTTCGCATCGTGAATTTGCGCCATGCTTTTTGCACGCGGAAGCTCAAAATATTGTTCATCAGATCATATTTCGGAGCAATGCTTTCAAATACGGAATGTACGAATTCTTCTTTTGACTTTGATTTTGTCGTGTTCATCTGTCGTATTCACCTCAAATTTCTTCAAGCACTTTAGGCTGTTTCGCCGCCGAGAAACGAAGGAACGGTTCCCCAATGTGAAACAGTTCACTTATTAGCTTATCCGAATCGAGCTGATGGACCTTCGCCTGAAGCTGCTTGATATGCGCATCGAGCATCTGATACAGCTGGGAAGAAACATTATATTTATGTATCAATGTACGAATTTTGGAGTTGTCTGTATCATCGGCTTGAAGCTGCTTGCGCTCTTCCTTTGTGCCATGCTGCAGAATATGCCAAAACCCCCAGCTTCCGCGAAAATCATCTGTAGATTCAATGCGGAATATCTCTTCGAAAATCACTTCGCACTTGGTATAGCTTTTAAGCACGTCCGGCCATGATTGATCGTATACGTCTGCCATAAGTTCCGAAAAAGACAAAAAAAGCTGAGATTTTATCTCCACCATTTGATGGACGTAATCTTCTGCCGTCAGCTTCAACTGCTTCATTTTCGTATATACCGTGATCTTAAGACGATTTACTTCACAAATGGCATTAGACAACTGCTTAATCATGTCGATTTGCCCAGCTTGTGAAAGCAAATGATAAAATCTAGAGGAGAAATAATCGCCAGCCAGCACCTTCAACTGCCTGGAACGGGCTGCTTTCTTCTCCTTCACCTCATTGGATGCCGTCACCATTTCGTGCGTATCGAGAGCTAGTTGCACAAGTGAAGTCGCTAATGTGTATAGCTCGCTTGAAGCGCTGAGCTTCGTATTACCGTTCAAAAAAGCAAAGAGTAGCCGTGTCCTTAACTCAGGAAAGTCGGGCAATTCCGTATGAGTTTGGATCATATCATACTCTGTGTACTGCTTGGCGATCTCTGGGATCCGATAAGAATTCATGCAAAAGCCTCCGTAACCGTATGCCGAATATCATTTGTGCTTCTATCCAAGTCATTATAGCATAACCGATTCCTATCCGCACAATTAATTAGGCACTTTCATTATAAGGGATATCTTTGCTGCCACCTGGATGTATAAGTGATGCGAAACCGATTTTGCAGGAGCTGCTCGAGTTGAATGAGGCTGAGCCCATTCGCGCTCGTCTCCATATCCTTCCCATGCTCACGATCCGCAACCATGGCCAACACGAGCTGAGCGGAGGATTGATCCTTCGCATTGGAATAATCCATGACACGAACCCAGACCTGATTCACATTTTTGGTTTTGGCTATCATGGTTTGGGCTATTGTATACAAATCGCGGTATACTGCGACGGAATCAGCATTCTTAGGGAGGCTCAAATCGAGTGATAACCGGTTATTCGTTAACTCAACTTTACGTATCCGGAGCTGCAGCGGAACCTGTACGAGCAAATCCACAAGATTGCGATCCGTCAGCTGACCTGCGCGTTTGCTAGACCAAGTATCAAGCGTATTCACACCCGTTGACTGGTCTAATTGGGGGAGCAACGATAAGCTCACAGCTACTGCGATAGACAAACCAGCTGTGACCATAATACGTACCGACCATTTCATTGTACATAGCACCTCCTGAGAAGGAACAAGCTCATATACCATTGTACAAAGAAAAAAAGCAGGCTATGCCTGCCTGAGAAAATTTATTCCTCGGTATCAATCGTGCCGAACTTCGTCATGATTAGCGCTTTGCCTCTAACTTTCACAGCGGACGTATGGTCCGTGAATTGAGCGATCATGACCTCACCTTTGTCCAGCTTTTCCGTATGATGAAAACGGGTATCCTGCCCGCGCGTTAAACCAATCACATGAACCCCATTATCTTTGGCTTTAATGACGAAATATTCATTACCGTTGGGAGCACCGATGTTATTGTTGTTATTATTGTCCACACTCATTCCTCCGATCTTGGCCTACTTACCGCTTGTATCTAATGATGCTAAAAAAGCACGCGGAAGTCAACTGCCATCATAACTAAGCAGTCAATTTTTTTGAAGAGGAAGGAGCTCCTTTTCGGTAAAACAGCTTAAACTTATCTGGCAGCACTTTGTTCGATACCGTACGAATTAAGAAATCCGATAGCTTCACGGTTCCATAGGCAAACAGCATGCCTGCTATAACATCGATGACCCAATGAATTTGCAAGTACAGCGTTGAGAAAATAATCGCAGAGCAATAGGTGACCATCATTGTTTTGAAAATCCGATCTTTCTCCCGTAATGCAAGCAAGAGCATCGCAAACGAAATTGAAGTATGCATACTTGGGAAACAATTCATCGCAGCGACCAGCATTGAATTTTCGTCCGCAAAAACACGATGCAGCAAATCCGGCTGTTTGTTTACATACCACACCTCATGAAGAAGGATCAAATTGTAAAACGGCAAAATGAGCGGAAATTGCAGCATATGTCCGGATAATGCGTACGAAATCATTTTCTTGATACTGCGCGTCCAAAAACTTCGTACAATGCAAATCCATAAAGAAAGAACAAAACCGTAGTTATAGATCCAAACCATGGCTTTATCTAAGAATGGAGTCGCGATCCATCTCGCCCAACCGCCGGTATTCAGCGGAATCGCGTTCATGTAGGAGTCCCAATGCCAGGGATGTCTGTTATTTTCAAACATCCAATTGGCGATTCTCCACCAGAAGCTGTTCCCCGATCCGTAAAAATAATAAAAGACGCCTAGAAGAGGAAGACCGAAAATAAAAAAACGTTTCCAATCTACGTCGATCTGATCCTTTCTTACTCCAAGTAAACAAATCAGCAATAAAATCCAGCATTCCTTGCTCCAATTGCCAACCGTACCGATTCGCCAGATTAAATAAATGGAAGCAATAATGCCATACATCGTCCAATCCTGCGCTTTGATCATTTCATTCAGCTTAAGCTTGTACACTTGCTATTCCCCCTAACGTTCTCTATGAAGTACTGCCCAGCACGTAAAGAGGTTTAGCAAAAGAAAAAGACATCGGCTCGACGATGTCTTTCCCATGATCGGAGTAACACGATTCGAACGTGCGACCTCACCCACCCCAAGGGTGCGCGCTACCAGGCTGCGCCATACCCCGTTCGTAAGCCACAGCTTACTTATTTACTTTTGTAATTATAGTAGCTGAGTTTCGAATTGTAAAGGGATTTTGTTGACGATCCTCTCAAACAAGTAAAAGCCGCAACTGCTACTAGCAGCCACGGCTTTGTTCATGTTATTCACGTACAATCGTATGTAAAACTAGCAATTATTGAATGCCATCTCTAAGCGCCTTCCCAGGTTTGAAAGCTGGGATTTTGCTTGCTGGGATTTCGATTTCATCTCCAGTCTGTGGATTGCGTCCTTTACGAGCGGAACGTTCACGAACTTCGAAATTACCGAATCCTACAAGTTGTACTTTATCTCCGCCTTGAAGAGCTTCAGAAATCGCTTCAAAAACAGCATCAACTGCTTTCGTTGCATCTTTCTTGGAAAGTTCAGAGGTTTCAGCAACCTTGTTAATCAATTCAGATTTATTCATGCCATTCACCTCCCCCCAACAATACTGTCTTCCGTTACTTCCTGTTTTCACCGTTTCGTCAGAAAATATACATAATCTCATGAAAAATCGTTGATTTTCTTAGTGAAAATTGACTTCGAAAGCAGACGAATAAATCCATAGTAATACACCGTGAGTGCAATTTCAAGTATGTTTTCCTTTTTATTGCGGGTTTTTTTGCTATAAATCGACAAAAAACACTCCTAAGAGTGTTTTTTGTCATGTAAGCGTTACAAAATAATTGCAATGAGGCCGCCCGAGCCTTCATTAATAATACGTCCCAGCGTTTCCTGCAGTTTGTAGCGAGCGTTATCCGGCATCATAGCAAGCTTGCCTTGAATGCCTTCACGGACAATGGAATGGAGTGATCTGCCGAAAATATCAGACTCCCAAATCTTAAGCGGGTTATCTTCGAAATCTTGCATGAGATAGCGAACAAGTTCTTCGCTTTGCTTCTCAGTCCCGATAATCGGCGAGAATTCGGACTCCACATCGACACGAATCATGTGAATCGACGGCGCAGTCGCTTTCAAGCGAACACCGAACCTAGAGCCTTGACGGATAAGCTCTGGCTCATCCAGCGCCATCTCAGCTAACGTTGGAGGCGCAATGCCGTAGCCTGTCGTTTTGACCATTTCAAGCGCTTCTGCGAACTGATCGTATTCCCGCTTCGCATGCGTGAAATCCTGCATTAATTGGAGCAAGTGATCTTTGCCGCGAATTTCCACGCCGACTACTTCCATGAGGATACGGTCATACAGCTCATCAGGTGCATACAAATCTATCTCCGCCACGCCCTGCCCCATATTCATGTCAGCCAAAGCCGCTTTGTCGATAAAGTCGTATTCACCAAACTGGCTGACTACACGATCTACATCCCGCAGGCGGCGTATATCTTGAACAGTGTCGCGAACCGAGTTCTCAAATCTGCCACGCAGCGGGTGATTTTCGTCCAAAACCATGACCCAGCTTGGCAGATTTACGTTCACTTCATGCACAGGAAACTCGTAGAGTACCTCGCGCAGCACAGATACCATTTCCTCTTCCCCTGCGCTGGCCACGCTCATCGTCACGACAGGCACGTCATAGCGGCTTTGCAGTTCGCTGCGCAGCTCCAGCGCCGGCTCGCTGTTTGGTTTTTGCGAATTAATGATCACAATGAACGGCTTGCCGACTTCTTTCAGTTCATTAATGACTCTTTCTTCTGCAAGAACATAGGAAGACCTCGGAATATCGGAAATGGTGCCGTCGGTCGTAACGACAACGCCAAGTGTAGAATGTTCCTGAATGACCTTACGTGTTCCGATCTCGGCCGCTTCCTGAAAAGGAATCGGTTCATCGAACCAAGGGGTATTGATCATGCGCGGTCCGTTCTCGTCTTCATAGCCTTTGGCGCCATCGACTGCATAGCCCACACAATCGACAAGGCGAACGTTTACGTTCAACCCCTCGGCCACCGAAATCTGAACCGCTGTATTCGGAACGAATTTCGGCTCCGTCGTCATAATCGTCCGGCCGGCAGCGCTCTGCGGGAGTTCATCGGTAGCCCGGATCCTATCCGCTTCGCTTTGAATGTTCGGAAGCACTACAGATTCCACAAAACGTTTAATAAAGGTTGATTTTCCTGTTCGGACCGCTCCGACAACCCCCAGGTAAATGTCCCCTCCCGTCCGTTCTGCAATGTCCTTAAAGATATCCACTTTCTCCAAGAGAATCCCTCCTACAGTTTGGTCGTCAAGCGACTCAAGTGACGGTATTAACTGACTACTCGTACATCATATAGGGAGCTTTGATCCACGATCAGAGTCTCACCTAATTGGACTAGTAAGAAATATATGTACGTTTGATAGAAATATGATAGATGCCAGTGATCTTTTTTTGCAGCTCATATTTCGCCTTAGCACGTACGGCTTTCCCTATACCTCTGAAGAAATATATGATGGAAGACTGCGTGTTATTCTAAAAAATAAAAATCCCTTATCACATTTTTCATGTAATAAGGGGCTCTTTTCAAGCTTATTCTTGATCTTGAGGCATCGGCTGA
Source organism: Paenibacillus tabacirhizosphaerae (assembly GCF_040812395.1). Taxonomy (GTDB): domain Bacteria; phylum Bacillota; class Bacilli; order Paenibacillales; family NBRC-103111; genus Paenibacillus_E. The sequence continues at coordinate 362,730 of NZ_JBFNXH010000003.1, forward strand.
TTGTTTTGCCACAAATACGCATAGCTCCGGATCGGTACGAAAAATGATTTCGCAACCAGAAGCTCACGCAAATCTTGATCCGGCTTCAATGAGGAGGCTAAGGATCCGCTTTGGATCGTTTTCATGATGTCCATCCCGTAATCAATCGCTACTTTTCCTGAATTTTTGTGCAACATATACGTGATAAGATTGGGTCGATTATAATCGGATTTGATTTCGGGAGATTTCATACCCAGCTTTTCGAAATCCACATAGTCAAACGTGTCATTAATAGCTATTCCCTCTGGCAGCTGCCCACCATGTTTGGCCTTATAATCATCCACTTTTTTCTGAACATCTTCAACGCTTTGATAGGCGGATAAATCCATCAGCTTGACCAGCGGTTTCGTTTCAACATCAACCAGCACATAGATGAAGATCCCTCCGCTTTCGAAAGCGTTAGCCGGCACGCTGCTGAGCAGATTCGTCTTTTTCAATTTGCCAAAATCAATGACATATTTCTCATAAAGCGGCGTTGTCATCTCACTATTTTTGATTGGCAGAACACCGGTCTTCTCTTGGTAATGATCAATGGCCTGTTGAACGACTGTAATGAACTCCGCAGGATTAATTTGATTTTCTTTACGCAGTTCTTGCGGATACGCGCAGCCGCTTAATAGCCAGACGATGCATATCGCCAAACTTATCCATTTCCCATGCAATTTCAATCGAATATTATTCACTTCTACCATCCCTCGTTCAAAAAAGATCGTCTTCCTCCTGCTGCCTAGCAAGTTGGGCGCGGACTGCCGCTTTGAGAGGATCCTCAGGTACTGTTACGTCAACTTTTCCAGAAACCCGGGCTTGGCAAGCCAGTCTATATCCTTCATCAGCTTGTGAACCGAGCTTTAACCGTTCATTCTGGTTCATAGGCTGGAGGCCGCTCGGATCGCTCACTTTCACCTTGCACATCAAACATGCCGCCTTAGCCCCGCAGCGTGTACGTATATGAATTTTGGCTTTGCGTCCTGCATCAAGCAGCGTAGTGCCGGGACGAACTTGAATCCGTTTGTCATCCGGCCAAAAATGCACATCAACAAGCGCCATGCTGAACCCCTTCTTCTGTACGAACATTTGCCTTGCTTAAAATTGTAACAATTCTTCAAGCTTTCTGCGAAATTCTGTCCCCCATGTATGTCGGTTTAACAAATCACGGAGTGCTGTCATGTGCAGTTCCGGCTCATTTCGCATCGCCTGAGCAATGGCTTGATACCGGTCTGAACGATCGCGCAGCAAATTAAAAAGAAGCTCATGAGCTAATGGCATAACTTTTACTGAGCAACTCGCTGTTATTTGAATCTTCGCGCTATGATGCTCCCACAAATAAGCAGCTTCAACACAATAGGCCGAATGAAATGCATTTACTCGAAAATCCCCTACGACCTCAACGGCATTTCCATGAAGCTCATAATGACTTAAAATGGACGCATAAATGGGGGTTTCATTGTATTCAGGCGAATCCACGGCAAATTGCTTCAAAGAAGCGTGTACAGCAGCCACATCACTTCCATCCACATAAAGATCCAGATCTCTTGGACTTCGTTGAATATCAACGTTATGTAAAAGCAATCCGCAACTGCCGCCGATCAACCAGCGAGCGCCTTGGGCTTGTAGCAATTGCTTATGTAAAGCCTCAAATGTTGGTAAAAGCGGTTGAAGCAGGACCACCATGCCCACTCCTTTCCGTATATGTTAGAAATATGGCTTGTGTGTAATGGAAATGTCACCGCTTTGTTTCACGACGCATTGACAGGCTAAACGATACCCCTGCTCAAGCTCTTCTGGCTCCAACCTGTCTTCTTCAGCTTCAGAAGGCAGTGCTAACAGTTCTCGGCCTGTCGCAACATAACAACGGCATCTGGCGCAGGTTCCGCGGGTACATGAAAAACCCCATTCCACATCATGCTTGAGCGCATGATCCAGTAGGGTTAAACCCGCTTCCGGCTCGACCTGTTTTTGAATTTTACGCGTTTTTAATTCTAGCATCTTCCCGACCTCCAGCACTGTTAAAACAAAGATAGCAGCATATACAGCATAATGGGAACAAACAATAAAAAGGCGATTGTCGATAAAATAATACGAACTGCACCTTTGGTGCGTGTTCTTGCATACGAGATCAGGAAGGAAGCGCCGACCATAAGTCCGATGGCAACAAATGACGCCCACATTTTATCCAAACTTGTCATGTACATTGCTCCTAAAAAGATTTTCGCCGCCTATATAGACTCCGTAAGCATGAGATTAGCGTTTTCCAGTGCTAATTATAGCATAAGGTGAATTAAAGCTCTACCGAGGTTCATAGGATGACGTTTGGAGTGCGGGAGGAGAGATTAAATATCCTTTGCCTCAATAAGAAAAACGCCTCTCGGCGTCCTTGATATAAACCTTACGTTGGCGCATGGGGAGTGGATTGGGAATGGGTGCCGACCGCTTCTTGAAGTCGTCTTTTCATTGAATTTACTTAGCGGTAGTAAGACAAATTCAAATACGGGGCGCTATCGCTCTCCACCCCAGTCCCATCCCCTCTTTTTCCATCACGGGTTATCGCCCAGCTGTAATAACGGAACTACGGTGCCTTATTCCTTTAAATTTCCTTTTTTTACTAGTGACGAGGAACTGTGATGCATTAAATAGGTATTTGCTAGCGTGTAATTCCTAATTTCTGATGCATAGCGTACTGCAGTTCCGCGAAACGTCTATTTAAGCCGGTATGACTAGCCATAACGCACCGTAGTTCCGCTAGCCCGCTCATGATAACGCCTTTAGAATCCAATGGTTCGATGAACCGCTTACTGTACGATCTCTCCAAACCAAGCTTGCTCCCCTTAAAACAACATATAAATTATCTTTGTAAGAAAAAAAGCATAAAGGGGACACATCCCCTTTATGCTTTTTACTTCTTGCCTAGCATCATATTCATCAACTGCTGCATGTTATTCGTATCCAACTTGCTGCTTTTTACAGCTTGCACGATGTCATTCATCGTTTCTTCAGATACTTTCACATTCACAAGACCGGAGACTTGCTTGATCAGTTGACGAAGCTGAGTCTCGCTTTGTAAAGTAGATGAATCGACGCCGCTGGCAATTTTCTGAATATCCTTAGATGTAACAGACTTTCCCGTTTTCTTTTTCACTACGCTAAGAACGTCCTTGGACATATCTCTGTTAGCCATTCCTGTCGCCTCCCTATACCTCTTGGTGACTATAAGCGTCTAAGGTATAGTATGAAAGCGGAGTTTAGGTGGTGTAGGCTACCCCAACCAATTTGTCGCAGCCCCGGTAGCAATCTCTTCGATTTCATGTGTTCTAACGCGACCCATCAAATCCTGCGCAGCCAGCTTTGGTGATTTCCCTGCGAAGAGCACTTGATAGAGCTCATCGGTAATCGGCATGGTTACCTGGAAGCTGCGGGACAGCTCGTAGGCGGCTTTCGTTGTCTTGACGCCTTCGACAACCATCCCCATCTCAGCAAGAACCTCATCGAGAGGCAAGCCTTGTGCCAGTCTGTTGCCGGCGCGCCAATTCCGGCTATGCTTGCTCGTACAAGTGGCAATCAAATCGCCGATTCCCGCCAAGCCAGCAAATGTAAGAGATTTCGCACCCATGGCAGCGCCTAATCGGGCAATTTCAGCGAGGCCTCTGGTCATTAGCGCTGCTTTGGCATTGTCCCCAAATCCAAGTCCGTCGGTTAATCCGGCACCGAGCGCAATAATATTTTTGAGCGCGCCGCCGACTTCAACGCCAGCAACGTCCGGATTCGTATACACTCGGAAATACGAATTAATTAGCAAATCCTGCGCAGCTTCAGCCGCCTCCAAATCTTGTGCGGCGACCACGACCGTCGTTGGACATTTACGGATCACTTCCTCCGCATGACTCGGACCGGAAAGAACAACAAGCCGTCTGGCATCCAATTCAGGCAGCTCGTCGGCGAGCACTTCCGTCATTCTTTTTAACGTCCCTGTTTCGAAACCTTTGGTCGCGTGAATCAACAGCACGTCCTTCTTCAGGAAAGGTCGAATTCGTGCGGCCATTTCCCGCATGCCGGAAGAAGGAACGACCAACACAATTGCATCCGCATCTTCGACAGCTTCTTGCAATGAGCTCGTTGCTACGATGAGCGGAGACAACGGGGCGTCCTCCAGAAACCGGCTGTTTCGGTGTTTTTCATTTATTTCAAGAACCTGTTGCTCATTCCGAGACCATAACAGCACTTGCTTGCCATTATCCGCCAGAACAGAGGCAAGCGCCGTGCCCCAACTGCCGGCAACAAGAACTGATACTTTGTTCGACATGGTCCATTTTCCCCCATCCATTTGATAAGCATAGGCAAAGAGTCCCCTCTAGCCAGACCGCAATACTTTTTATTGCACCCTCTTCTGACCCAGTTTGTTCTCTTTCCCTTGTAACAGCTTCACAATGTTTGTCCGATGACGAACAAAAGCAAACACACAAAGCAATATGGAAATCCATAACACTGGCAGTGGTCGATCCATTCCCCAAATCAAAAAAGGTAAGAGTGCGGTAAGAATTAAGGAACCGAGTGAAACGAATCGGGTAATCGCAATGATAACAATCGCAGTTACACCAGCAATTACAGTAGGAATGAAGCAAAGGGTAGCCATAACGCCAATCGTTGTAGCAATCCCCTTGCCCCCGCGAAAACCAAAATAAATGGGCCAATTGTGTCCGACAATTGCTGCCAAGCCGCATAGAACTGGAATCCAGATCTCATCGGCTCCAGGGGCGACCCATTTACCAAGGTAAACGGCTCCTACTCCTTTGAAGCCATCCAGCAACAGAACTAGAATCGCCGGGCCTTTACCTAGCACTCGGAGTGTGTTCGTTGCTCCAGCATTCCCGCTGCCATGTTTGCGGATATCAATACCCTTAAACCATTTTCCAAATAAGTAACTAAAGCTAATGGAACCTAGCAAATAACCTACGATTATTGTAACGATCGGAAACAAACTGCGTCCCTCCTACTCTTTGTCAGAAGATTTCCTGCGGCTTAATATTCGAATCGGTGTGCCCTCAAAGCCGAAGGCTCCACGAATCTTATTATCCAAATAGCGCTCATACGAAAAATGCATGAGTTCAGGCTCATTCACGAAAATAACAAACACAGGAGGCTTAACGGCTACCTGAGTTACATAATTGATACGCAGACGTTTACCTTTATCCGTAGGTGGTGGGTTATAGGCCACCGCGTCCGAAATAACATCGTTGAGTGCGTGAGTCGGCACGCGTAACGCATGATTCTCCGCGACTTGCACAACAACAGGCAACAGCTTCTGTAAGCGCTGAGTCGTTTTTGCAGATACAAATACAACTGGCGCATAGGTCATGAAGAGGAAGTGGTCACGAATTTTTTGCGTGAACTGATGCATCGTTTTGTCGTCTTTCTCAACAATATCCCATTTGTTCACAACAAAGACTGCCGCTTTCCCAGCTTCATGCGCATAACCCGCAATGTGTTTGTCTTGCTCAATAATGCCTTCTTCACCATCGATCACAACAAGGACAACATCCGCTCTCTCAATGGCTTTCATTGCACGCATAACGCTGTATTTCTCCGTATTTTCATACACGCGGCCTCTTTTACGCATACCAGCGGTATCGATAATAACATACTTTTGACCATCTCGTTCAAATGGTGTATCGATCGCATCACGTGTCGTTCCAGCTACATCGCTAACAATGACGCGTTCCTCGCCAAGGATGGCATTCGTTAAAGATGACTTGCCGACGTTCGGACGGCCGATAAGCGCAAATTTAACAACATCCTCGCCATATTCCTCGTCCTTCGAATCTGGAAAATGCGCGCATGCCGCCTCTAACAAATCGCCAATCCCAATGCCATGTGAGCCGGAAATGCCGATAGGATCCCCAAAACCGAGGCTATAAAATTCATAGATATCGTCCTGGCGCTGAAGATTATCAACCTTGTTAACAGCTAGAACGATCGGCTTTTTAGAACGGAACAGCAGCTGTGCAACTTCCTCATCAGACGGTGTGACACCTGCTTTGGCATCGACCATGAAGATAATTACGTCCGCTTCTTCAATGGCAAGTTGTGCCTGGATGCGCACCGATTTTAGGATGGCGTCCTCTTCATCAATTTCTATACCACCCGTATCAATAACGCTGAAAGGCTGATTTAGCCACTCGCCTACGCCATACAACCTGTCGCGCGTGACACCTGGTTTATCTTCCACAATCGCAAGACGATCTCCTACGATTCGATTAAAAATGGTGGACTTGCCGACGTTCGGTCGGCCAACAATTGCAATAATGGGTCTAGCCAATTGTAATTTCACTCCTTCGAGTTTTTCGTTAGAAAAACTTTGTTCGTAAGCTTTTTTTCTCAATTATCGATAGAAAACTGTCTTCGTATACTCATTCCACGTTCAGATATGGAAAAATACGCAACTTACATCATAACAAAAAAGACACGTCTTGGCTAATCACATTTGAGATCACTCTCGCCTGAGCAGCATTTCCTGATTGCAATCAGGAGTGCTTCACCAAAATCATCGTGCCGTTTTTCAAATCATGTGCGGTTGCATCCAAAATTTTCTCTAAGGAGAAAGATACTTTTTGCTGCTGATCTGCATCATCCACCACAAATATAGGAGCGCCTCCGCCCACCCGTTCTTTCTCCATCGTCACAATAGCGAGAATTTGCGACATGGGCTAAGCCTCCTTCCGTTTATTCACGCCAGCTTCCGATGGCATGCGGACCGCACTCTCCAGAACTGGTACTCTATGCAGCGCAATGTACGTCTTCTCTGCATCCTTCTCCTGCGGAAGAAGCAGCAAACCAAGTGTGCCTGAATTCATATCCAGCTTAGCCATGGGCAATAGGGATGGCTCGCCCTCATCCCGGTATACACCGAACAACGTGGAGATGTCGTGCAAAATGGCTTGTCTTTGGCCTAAATTCGCTATAGTAACCCGAGAATTCCGATTTTTTGGTTTGATCACATAGCCAAGCGCGTGTTCCTGAATTTTCTTACGGCTATCTTCCAATCCGACATTCATGATGTAAATCGATCCTACAAAGAGATCGGGACCATCTAATCGAATAGGAACTTGTTCGATATCAGCAATGGATGCGAGATTGTTGCCCGACTTGAAATAATTGGCTATGCAAATCGATAAAACCCCAGCGAGAATCCCCCAATACCAAGCGAAACATATGCAAAAAAGGGAAGCTGCAAAGGAGGTGAAAATAACTAAATAATTCCTCCCCTCAAACACCATTGCAATTCCTTCTATATAAGCTGCGCCTCTAGGCACAAGCTCTAACTCATCAATCTTCGTCAAACTCTGTCTTTCCATATTGCGTACATCCCGAAACTGCTGAGCAGCGAGGGACAGAAAAGTCACAGCTGTGTAGTTTTTATCCAACAAAGCGGGCACGGCTACTGCACCTAAACCGGCAGCTATGACGCCCAAAGATATATGTATAATTTTCCCATGCGGATAGGTAGGGTACTGCCGATAATCCGTGCGCAGCATATTCAGCCGGGCAAGAATACCAAAGATAGTCCCCACAACGATACCAATTGTATAGCGATGCGCATACAGCCAATCCATTATTTTCGCCACCCTCCCTTCCGATCCAGCCAGCTTCTGATGGCAAAGCGGCAGCCCGAATAGGCCATTTGGACAACAATCGTCAACGTTCTTGCTGCGAAAATAGAAAGCCACCATTGATCTTGAAAATGGTACCCTCCTAAGTAATGAATGCCGTTTATCGGATGAATGCTGGCCTGATACATATCCCCAAGCAAATAACCGATAGAAAGGCCTGCAAATTGCTCCAGTTCATTACGCTGAAGCATAGTTGCTACAAGCGCAAGCAGCAAGGCGGTGTCCCATTTGGAATTACCTACGATAAGTATCGGGTCCATCTCCAAAAGCTGTTGCAATAAGAAGTCCAGCGAGCCTAGCAGAAGTCCTATGGATAGGAGATGAAACTTATGGATGAAACCCTTTGTTACATAAAGAATGCCCAAGCTAACACATAGCATCCAGACATAGACAAGCTGCACATGTACCTGGTGGATTGTAACTGCGATATGCGAAAAAACGAGCCAAGCTGCAAAAAAAAGAAGCATTCCCTTATGCGATATACTTCTGACGTAAAGCTCCTTCCACCCGCTGGCAAACAAAATCAACGTGATGCAGAGGAGTATGAGAGACAAATAACCGGCGTTCATAATCATTACATTACCACCCTGCGGATCATCAGCCCTCCCTTCGTTTATGAATAACGATGGAAGCAGCTGTCTGATCCTTAGTATGGCAAAAAAACAATTATTTACTCCGGCTGTTTCTTCCTGCATATGAAATTAAATCGATGCCTCTAGTCCGGCACCATTCCGCCGTTTCACCCATAATGACTACGGGGTGATCCCATAAGGCATGCACAGACTTAGCGCCAAGCGCCGTCATAATTAGAATAAGTCCTTGCTCGAGCTCGTCTGCAAAACAGTGAAGCGCCTCTGCGCCTTCGGCGCGCAGCACTTTCAAGAACGCGCCCGCCATGCCTACGGCTGAGGCGCCAAGCGAAAGCGCTTTGGCAGCTTCCAAAGCGTTCGTAATGCCGCCCGAGGCGATGACAGCGCCTCGGGGATACACAGTCATCGCCTCCAATAAGGCGATGCTTGTGGATGTGCCCCAGTCGTCCAGCCAGCTAATCGCTGCAGGACGACGGGCATTCTCGATGGCGGCGAAGTTCGTGCCGCCCGAACCGCCGACGTCCAGGATACGGACGCCGATGCTTTGAAGCTGTTTGGCATTTTCCCCTAGGATGCCAAAACCGACTTCCTTCACGATAACCGGCACGTGAACCCGATGAACAATCGCGGCAATTCGGTCCAGCATGCCGACGAAACTGCGATCCCCTTCCGGCATGATCAGCTCCTGCATGACATTCAAATGAATTTGCAATGCATTTGCTTCTATCATGTCAATCGCTCTTAGCGCTTGGTCTACTGTCGCTTCACTGCCCAAGTTCGCGAACACGAGACCGTTCGGATTCTCACGTCGCACGACCTGATAGCTGGAAGCTACCTCGCTGTTTTTGATCGCCGACATCTGAGAGCCAACAGCCATCGCCAGCCCTTTCTCCCGCGCCATAATAGCCAACTGACGGTTAATATTTTCTGTCTCCTGAGCCCCGCCAGTCATCGCATTAATTAAAAACGGCGAACTCATAATGAGATCGCCGATTTCCGTTTGTAACGAGATATGATCCGTCGAAGTCTCAGGCAGACAGTTATGCACAAGCTTGATATCCGACAGCCCTTGCTGCCCTGATTGACCAAGCTCCAGCGCGTAATGGACATGCTCCATTTTACGTGAAATGCGCATTCCTGATGTCCTCCTAAGAGCTTTCCTGTGGAAAGCTAGCTTCGTAAGCATATACTGAGTTTTGCTTTAGCAAAACAATCTTCGTAAGCTTTGCTGAGCTTTCCTGTTGAAAGCTAGCTTCGTAGTATGCTGTATTCATGATTACTTATTTGAATTTGGAAAGTTTATCTCCGAAACGCTCTCCAAGTGTCAAGGACAAACCTTGATTGCTCAAAGATACGTTTTCATTGCCAGCAATCTCTTTTTGATGACTCGCGCTGTTGCCACGATCACGATCGCCGCGTGGTTGTCTTTCTCTTTCTGGTTTCGCAGCTGCTGCCGCCGGAGCTTCTGGAGCTTCTTCTGTTTCTTTGATGCTCAAGCTAACGCGCTTCTCGCCCGTGTTGATTTCCAAGATTTTCACTTGAACTTCTTGGCCTTCTTTCAACACTTCATGAGGTGTGCCAATGTGACGGTGCGCAATTTGGGAAATATGCACAAGACCTTCTACACCTGGTGCTACTTCAACGAAAGCGCCGAATGCAGCCAGACGTTTTACCGTACCTGTCACGATATCGCCAGCTTTGAATTCGCGATCCACTTTGGACCAAGGACCTTCTTGGGTAGCTTTGATGCTCAGGCTGATTTTTTCGTTTGCAGAGTCAAGTTTCAGAATTTGCACTTTCACTTGATCTCCTTCTTTAACAACATCCGATGCTTGTTCTACATGGTGCCAAGCCATTTCGGAAATATGTACCAGACCATCAATGCCGCCGATATCAATGAACGCCCCGAATTGAGTTAAGCGTTGAACCGTACCGTCAAGCACTTGACCTACTTGCAGACCTTCGATGATTTTCTTTTTGTTCGCTTCGAATTCTTCATCCAACACATCTTTTTGAGAAAGGATGACTTTGTTTTTCTCACGATCGATTTCTTTCACACGAAGACGCAATGTGCGGCCTTTGTACGAGGAGAAATCTTCAACGAATTGACGCTCCACCATGGAAGCAGGCACGAAACCGCGTACGCCGATATCCACGACGAGTCCGCCTTTAACAACTTCCGCGACTGTTGCTTCAATGATTTCTTTGCTGTCCAATTGGCCTTGCAAAGTTTCCCAAGCCTTTTCGCTGTCCACGACGCGTTTGGAAAGAACCAGTGTTTCTTTCGCATCATTGATAGTTACCACTTTCAATTCAACCTCTTGACCGATTTGAACCGCTTGGCCGGCATCTTCCAAAGCTACGGAAGAAAGCTCGCGAACAGGAATAACACCATCGTATTTGTATCCGATATCAACGAACGCTTGATCTGCATCTACCTTAACGATTTTACCTTTAACGGTAGCGCCTTTCTTCAGCACAGCAACATTATTAAGTGCTTGCTCTGCTTCTGCTTGCGATACGGCAGTTTCTTGAGCTTCTTGAATTTCTTGATTTTGATCTTGAACGTTTACATCTTCTGACATGGGTTTACCCTCCTCTATTTGCAACCAACAATAAATCATTTATAAGTCACAAAGCAGCTGCTAACCAAAGCATCTCCTCTGTTTCAAACTAAAAACTTCCATTCGCTTAAGAGTAGTATAATTCCAAGCTTTCGTTTCCATACATGCAAGGTCTCAGCCTTTGCTATGGTTGGCATGGATCTTGCGAATTTCTTTCATGATTGTTTCTGTTGCCAATTCCAAATCCTCTGAACTTCCACTCGTGAACGCACTCAAATCAAGCGGTTTACCATAGACGATCGTCATCGGGCGAAACAAGGAGTAATTGCCTATTATAGCTACCGGAACGACGGCTGCACCTGCCTTCAATGCAAGACTGGCTGCACCTTTCTTCCCCATACCGCCTGCGTTACTGCGTGTCCCCTCCGGGAAAACGCCCATCATATTGCCATCTTTGAGCAATTGTATGGCAAGGCGAATCGATTCCTTGCTAACGCCACCACGCTTCACAGGAAACGCTCCAACCTTCGAAATTACAGTTCCAACAACCGGAATGTCGAACAGCTCCGCTTTGGCCATGAAATGAACTTTCCGTTTGAGCGGCGTTCCTAGTAGTGGCGGATCCCAAAGACTGGTATGGTTGCCGCAAAGCACAACCGCTCCAGTTGATGGAACATTCTCGGTGCCAATTGCGCGAAGTCCAAAAAAGAGCGTAAAAATAAAACGAAATATGGCTCGACCGATGCGGTACAGCATCTTATTTGCCACCTCCGACTTTGTCTTTGCAAAGCCCAAGAATTTCGTCCACGACTTCTTCAATTGTCATCGCTGTGCTGTCCATTAAAATAGCGTCGTGTGCACGTCTCAGCGGAGAAATTTCTCTTTCCTGATCCATCTGATCGCGGCGTGCAATATCTTGTTCCAATTGCGCCAGCGTCATCGTGCAGGTTCCGCTGCTTTGCATTTCTTTGAATCGGCGTTCTGCCCGTTCCGTAACGCTGGCCGTAAGGAAAATCTTGATTTCAGCGTCAGGAATAACATGCGTGCCAATGTCTCGCCCATCCATCACGATGCCTTTAGCGGCCGCCATTTGCTTCTGCAGGGTGACCAAAAGCTGCCGAATGGCACCGATGCTTGCAACTTGGGAAACATCATCAGTAATGGCTGTTGTACGAATGTCTTTGGTGACATCGATGCCATCCACGATGACTTGTTGCCCGTCGGCTCGCGGAATCAACTCGATGCGCATACGATTGGCTAAAGCCGCAACTTCTGTTTCTTGATCAGGACGCAGCCCTTCTTGCTGTACTTTCCACGTTACTGCACGATACATAGCCCCTGTATCCACGTAAACAAAACCAAGCGCTCCGGCAACCAGCCGTGCAATGGTGCTTTTACCGGCTCCAGCAGGACCATCTATGGCAATATTGAACTTATCCAAGCTGCAGTTCCTCCTAACAATACCTTACGAACAAAAAAGCAGGCACTGCCTGCTAATTAAGAAAATTATAGCACACTACCAGAGCATATGCAAAACTAGGAATGATCTTCCCAAGTAGAAGCAACCTGTCTAAGATGAGCCGACCTAAGGGTCTTGAGGCCGTGGATAGGGCTTGCCCTCCAGGGGCTCCACACGTGTAAAATGACTCCGTATGTATGGAATTTGCAATAAGGCTTGGGCACTAATTAGTAAAATAAAAAAGACGAGCGTCGCTCGAATGATTACCTTCTCCACTTTAGTGGAGAAGAGAATAAACAGCTGCTCGTATGTTTGACGCTCTTGATCTGAAGGCATGATAGTCTCACCTGCTTGCATCGCTAGTTTTGCCTTGTAGTATACCCAAATGGCGCGTGTCTCATGCGCTTATCTTTTGCGAAAATCCATTTGTCTGTCGAAACAAAAGCGAATCAGCTTCTGACGGTCTCTGTCCGTAATATCAACGAACCGGACCATGGCCAGCTGTTTGCCGGTTTCCAACTTTTTCACACGGACGATCTCCCCTTTTAACTGAACATGCTCAATCACGCCATTTTTGAAAGGTACAAGAACCCAACATGATATTGGCACTTGTACGCCCAGAAGAATGTGCCCTTCGCAAATAAAGGATATGCCACCGCCGCCTACATCTTCGGTAATCGCAACGAATTGGATGTGATCCGATAATTTCACAGCAATTTCAAGCTCAGCCAGCACTCTTAGGAAGCTTCTGCGTTGGACCTGCGTAATAGACTCAGGTTCGGGAATTTTAAGCTCAACTAATCGAATCACATCTTCCCTGAAACCTGTTACTGAAGTTGTGAAGTAATGCTTCACGCCACCTTGAGCCAAAAAGTATGTACTCAGCTCATCCCCCATATAAAGCTTCTTCAAGCGACCTGTTTTCTCATTGAGAGGAACCTCGATGACAATCGCTGTAGCCGTAATGTCGGCAATTCTAGACTTGTATTCAACCGCTGTTTCTTCATCGTCAATTGAATTTACTTGTAAATGTAAAATTTCGTTAACCTTTGGAAGCAATGTCTGCACCTCCGACATAATATGACCATTTATAGTGCTTTAACACTACTTCAACGATTATACCACGACAAAATATTTAAGAAAGTAAAAAAAGAAGCAAGGAGAAAATCCCGCTTCTCGTTTTTCATTGTTTTTTCTCAGCTTCAGCCGCCTGTTCCGGACGGATATTTTCGATTTTCTCCTCTGTGCCCAAATCTCCATTCACATAGACCCGATATAGATTTCCATTCATTTTACCGATGAACTCGTGACAAAGCACTTCCTCATCCAAGTCATTTTTGATGATCGCAAGCGACTGGCTGGTTACTTCCATGGTCTTGCTTAATGTCTTACGCGCTTCTTCAACGCTTACCTTTGGAGCCGCCCCCAAGTTCCGCTGTTTTTGACCGAACACATAGTCGGTAGCCTGAACCCCTGTGACCTCCAAATTATCCAGAGCTACCATCACACTTACTTGCTGCGGATAAATCGTGATCTCTTTTTCACGTTTAGCAAAAATGATGTTGGCCGTATTCTGATATTGATTATAACTAACAGCGCTCATATCCTTGTATTCGTGCTGATCCAGAAATTCATTGGCAACATCTCTGGCCTGGCGAAGATCGAATTTCGTTGCCGGCACATTGCGCGGCTTCATGAAATAAATGAGATGGCCGCCTTTTTTTGTATAGTCCATTTGAATGTCGCCCTCAGTGCCGCCAACTCCAGGTACAACGACACTAAAGCTCTGATATTCCGGTCCGGCATTCCCATTTTCAATAACCTTCATCTGGGCTGTATCCGTAGTTCCTAAGAATTGAGCAGCCTTTTGCTTGACGGAATCCGCCGTCATTTCTTCGCCAGACAGCATTTTGACATCATTTTTCGAAAAAATACTAAGATTTCCTGGTCCCCAATTCATTTCCTCATAGGCTCCGACTTTTTTATCAACGGTTGAGAACCCATCGATAATTGCATTATCATGCACTTCATTCTGGGAGACTAAAGCGGTCTCTACATCCATCCATCGCAAATTATTCGTGATGACTTTGGACTGTACCCCTCGAAGCTCCGTCGTAATATCTTTGGAGTGGTCATATAAAGCAGTTAATGTCTTCACCTCTTGCTCATTCAATGGCTGTTTCGTCATATCCCGAACAGACATGCGGTAAGAGAAGTTGGCCATATTCGCTAAAAAATCTTGCGTTTTGTTAAAGGGAAGCAGTGAAAGCGGCAATTGATTAATATCATTTTGGGCCTGACTCGTGAGCCTCCATACATTCACCAGTCCTTTGCGATAGGAGGGCTCTGACGCAGTGTTCACAGCCAACGTATTGCCTAATTCAGTCTGGAGTTTGTCCACATGGAAAGAAAGATCATGGAAGGCACGTTGATATTGATTTTCGGCCTTGATGAGAATCGTATTCTTCTCCTGGTGTTCCAAATACCCCCATACGGATGCGCCAATAACAGCGAGCACGAGGAATGGGAACATGACAATACTTAATCTTTTGTACACAAGATGACTCTCCTTTCATTTCCGTTAAGATTAGCATTAGTTTTTGCTTGGAAACAAAGGTTTATGCATACAAAAATGACAATGAAAAAAGGCCAATTCGATAAGAATGGGCCTTCTCAATCATCGGTGTCAACGTCAAAATCATGCTCATTGCTGCAGATGCATTGACGAAATCCGGTTTCAATTTTTCCTTTTTCCTTTTTGCCTTTCAGCACAAACCGTTCTCCGCACTGTTTACAGCGGATTGTCACTTTTACTCGTGTTGTGGACATGTACACCCTCCCGGCTGTTTCCCGGCAGATTTCGTTAGAATCGCCCTGTTACTGTCCATTATGACCAATTTCAGCCTACTTTAATCTTCTCATCCGTCGCGGCCATGCGCAGTGGCGAACGCGCATTCGCTCGATCAACCCGCCAAATCGTACGTATCCAGAGGTAAGACATGACCGGAATCATAATCCAGAACCAATACGATTTAGCAATAAGCAGAATATAGTCGAAAAGCCCATGCCATACGATAGGCAGCAGTAAAGAGAACCATAGGTATCTTTGCGACCTTTGTGGCGAAAACTTGGCTTTGCCCATATAGTAACCCATCATCACACCGAAAAGGGCATGCCCCGAAACAGGCAACAGAGCGCGAATCATCAAAGCTGAGAAAGAGGACGCGTTCAAGAATGCATAAATAATATTTTCTAATGTTGCATAGCCCAAGCTGACTGAAACCGCATATACGATCCCATCGTAAGGCTCGTCAAAGGACGCATGCCGGTAAATGAGATGGTACAATACAAACCATTTTAGAAACTCTTCAATTCCACCGGATAAGAAAAATGCAGATGTAAATGTGCCTTCGCCAATCTCTTCAATAAAAGAATGCTGCAGTACCATTGTCGGATACACCAGAAGAACGCCGAATAGGAACATTCGAATGACCAAATGAATCGGTTCGGTTTCATAACGATCTTTCAAATAAAAGTATGCAAGCAGAGAGAGACCCGGGGCTACTGCTGCCAAAATAATCGGCAGTATTTGCATGCATAGCTCCCCCTTTTGCTCAAATTTCAATCCATTGCTACGATTAGACCCAACCGCGGAAACGGGACGCTTCCGCCATCTTGCGCACACCAACCATATAGGCAGCTAGTCTCATATCGACTCCACGAGTGCTATGAATATTATAGACATTTTCAAACGACTTTTCCATGACAATTTGCAGTTTGGCATGAACTTCAGCTTCCGTCCAGTAATACCCTTGATTATTTTGAACCCACTCAAAATAAGAAACAATGACCCCGCCACTGCTCGCAAGCACGTCCGGCACAATAAGCACGCCTTTATCCGTTAAAATTTTCGTCGCTTCTAATGTCGTCGGACCGTTCGCTGCCTCCACGATAATCTTCGCTTTTATCCGGTCCGCATTGTCCGAAGTAATCTGATTCTCAATCGCAGCCGGCACGAGAATATCGCACTCCTGTTCAAGAATTTCTTTATTTGTCAGCGTGTTTTTAAACAGGTTCGTGACCGTTCCGAATGAATCACGACGATCTAGCAAATAGTCGATATCCAATCCATCCGGATTATATAAACCTCCATGCACGTCTGATATTCCGATCACTCTTGCTCCGGCTTCATGCAAGAACTTTGCCAAATAACTTCCCGCATTGCCGAAACCTTGGATGACAACCCTCGCATCTTTCAACTGTATGTTTTTCTTCTGCAGGGCGAAATCGATCATAATCGTAACACCTTTGGCTGTCGCTGTCTCACGTCCATGCGAGCCACCGAGAACGATGGGTTTACCCGTAATGAATCCCGGTGAATCGTACTCTCGAATCCGACTGTATTCATCCATCATCCAAGCCATGATTTGGGAATTCGTCATAACGTCCGGCGCCGGAATATCTTTGGCTGGTCCCACCAGTTGACTGATCGCTCTCACATACCCACGGCTTAATCGCTCCAGTTCACGAAAAGACATTTCACGAGGATCGCAAATAATGCCGCCCTTGCCTCCGCCATAGGGCAAGTCGGAAATGCCGCACTTTAGGCTCATCCAGATCGATAAAGCCTTCACTTCGTCTTCGGTAACAGCTGGATGAAAGCGCACTCCGCCTTTGGTTGGACCTACCGCATCATTATGCTGAGCCCTATAGCCTGTAAATACTTTTACGGCCCCGTCATCCATTCGAATAGGAATGCGCACAGTCAGCACTCGCAGCGGCTCCTTCAGCAGCTCATACATTTCTTCCGGATAGCCCAGTCTTTTGAGCGCCTCATGAACAACAGATTGAGTCGCTTGGAGCACATTTAAATTTTCTGTATGCGACATTAGATGCACCTCTAGGCAAATTAATTGTTGGATCATGGTCATGGAAACAAACCGGGCTGTCTCACCCTGTACAAACGTGTTGCTTTAGCTTGTTCGCTGGTTAAGTATTCTATACGGCGCTATGAATGGGAGAAATACAAAGAAGCCTCTCGCAACATCTGTCGTGGGCATTAGAACAAAAACCAGTCCTAATCAACAGTTGCCGATACAGGCACATCTCTTTCACTATTGTACACAACGAAAAAAAGCATCCTGCAAAAACGGAAGTTTTTGAGAGATGCTTGTTTCATTTAACTGCATGCTGCAACGACTTAACGAAAATGGTGACAAAGCACCTTCACCGCATCGTCGGCAATGATTGTTTTTCCATACTCTTCGAGAACGGCTGGAGTGACTGAAGCGGCTTCACCGAATTCCGACAGCACCGCAATAAGCGCCTGATATTTGGAATCCTCCAGCTCAACAGGCTCGAGTTGTAAAATATATTTCCCTTTATAGGAATACAATGTACCGCCTTCCATCAAAAGCGGATTAATTACTTTAGAAACGCGAAGCAGATCTTCAAAATCACGGAAAGCATAGGAGATCAAATCGCTCTGTTCAAGCGTGACTTCCATTTCGTACACTTCTTCAGCCTCATGTTCGTCATAAGCGTCGGAGTTCGCATATAAATCAAGCTTGCCTCTCGTTACAATAACTACCATTCCTTGTGCCGGCAACGCGAATACTTCGACTGCAAGGGGGCCGGATGGGTCAAATCCGAGTTCAGAGTAAGCCTGGTCCATCATTTCGCTGAAAAGCTCGTGTACTTTCGGAATCTCTCTCCACATATCGTCCTTTTGAATTCCGCGTTCAGTTAAGTCATCGAATGTTAGGAAAATCCGTATCTTATCCTGACTTAAGCGTTCAATTTTCATGATAGGATCCTCCTTAGAGCTTTCCGATTGGAAAGCTTGCATCGTAAGCGCTACTGAGCTTTTCGAAGAAAAGCTATCATCATTAGCATGTTCACCTTATTAAAACAGAATATGACTGAAAAAAGAAAAAGGTGAGTCGTTGAAAACGAAATGGACTTGCATCCCCTGACGTTTTCACCTTTCATGTTAACACTTATTCTTGATAAATGCACGCGGAAGTTCTATATAAATAAAAAAAACACAGCAGGCCCCGTAGGTAAGCCTGACTGTGCTTGTGCCTTATGTTTATTGAATGGTTGCGGTGGTTTTCTCATTTTCCTGCAATATTTCATTGACGGTTGACTTTAAACCAGGGTCTTCCTTGACGATTTTTTCTACTTGGCTAAGGCCTCCGGCGCTGCCAGAACTTGCACTCGAATAACTTTTGGCCGATGAATCAATGGATGAATCTTTGAAGGTTTTACTTACAAATTTGTCCCTGGCTTTGTCCATGACTTTGCCCACTGATTCACTTGAAGAACTGAATGCGGACAGCATCATGGATTTGCTTTTGCGATTCAAATAAATGACCGCCGCTGCACCTGCTATGCCACCAAGTAAAAATGTACCAATTTTCATTTGGTCTCCCTCCATGTCAAGTAGTTTGAATCAAGATTAGCTTGTGCAGATTCATGACCTGCATACGCTCGTACTCATAGGAAAACAAAGGAGATATGTTCGTCGAGAAATATGGTAAAATACTAACAGGCCGAAATAAGAACTATCACAAGAACTATCGAAGAGGACAGGAGAATTCAAATGAAACAAGCAAGTTTACTTCTGGTTTGCGCAGTATGTTTATTGACAGCATGCAATCAAGGAAAGCCCACGACGAGTCCTGCAGCAACCGCCAGTCAGGCACCGGCAATAACCGCAACACCCAGTCCAACGCCTACAGCTACGCCAGTTCCGACACCGATTCCAACCCGGGCGCCAGAACAAGTCAAAAAGGACTACCATATGAACAAAAATTATGATATCGTTCCCAACGATCCAAGCGGCAACAAAAAAGTTGTCCTGCTCACATTCGACGATGGACCGAAAGAGCAGGAAATGAACGCCGCGCTTATTGCTACTCTGAAGAAGCATAATGCGAAGGCGATATTTTTCCTCAATGGTTATCGCATCAAGCAGAAGCCTGAATTAGTTAAACTTATTCATGACAGCGGTCAAATCATTGGAAATCATGCATGGGATCATGATAATTTGAAGGATATGAATAATGCCAAAATCGATCAACAAGTCGATGACGTTCAAAAGGCTGTCAAAGACCTGATTGGTCAAGAGCCGCAATTTTTCCGTCCGCCGTTTGGTGCGGGCAACGATTATTTAAAAGAAAAAATCAAAAACAAACATATGCTTTACATGACGTGGTCCAATGGTTCCCTCGACTGGGAAATGACCAATAAAAAGAATGATCCGAATAAAGTGCTTGAAAATGTTATGAAGCAGTTGCATAATGGCAGCAATATTTTAATGCATGAGCTGCCTTGGACCGTTTCAATCCTCGATACACTATTGACCCAGCTCGAAGAAAAAGGCTATTCCTTTGTTGATCCTAATGCCATAGAGCTTGAGATGAGATAAGAAAAAAGAGCCCTTTCAACCAACTTAAATTGGCTGGAAGGGCTCTTGCTTTTACGATTAATAATTAATGATCACGGTACGTGTGCTTTCAACGTAGCTGACTTTTGCACCCAAAGTTTCCGAGAGCAGCCTGACAGGGATCATCGTTGTTTCGTTGACCAATTTGGCTCCTGAGTTTGTCTCATGCTCCTCGCCATTAATTGAATAGGCATTGCGCTGCGTATAAAAAATAATCGTCTTATCTTTCTTTTTATAAATAGCCGCTTTCTGCTTATCGTCCCATTCGACTGTCGCTCCCAATGCCGCTGCTAAATCCCGGATATATAGATATGAAGTTCCATCTAAAATATAGGGCTTTTTATTCATCGGATAAGAGATCATATCCAGCTTGTAAGCATCGTCATTTAAACCAAATGTAACTGTGTGCGTTCGATTCAGGCCGAAATTACCCATTTGCATCGTATATGCCACAGCGTCTTTGTGAAGCTTCAGGACGCCAAGCCCTGATTTAGGTTCTGTGCGGAAGCTCCATTCTTTATCAAACGGCCTTGTACTACCATCCTTCATCGCAGCCGTCAGTTTAATTTTGGCTTTGTACGTAGTATCCAATCGTAGCGGCTTTGCAGGAATCAGAATGACTTCTGTATCCAAATGCTCATCTTTATCCGGAGCATTGATCAGAAGCGGCACAACACTTCCACTCTCATCCTTTAGCTCAGCTTCCACTAGGCTAACCTTTTGGACGCCTGGCCCATTGACAGTGGCCATGATCGGATAACCAACAGGATATTCATTTCCTGAATGAAGGCGAAGTGGATCGGGGTCTTCGTGCCCGTCGAATTCCGTTGGGGCATACACATCATTGCTACCTGGAGATACCACAAGCTCTGGAGAAACGCCATCCGCATAACCAAATTCAATGACGTGAAAATCTCCGGATTTGAATATGCCAACTTCTACGAGACCAGGTACCATAAACGGAGAACGGTGATAAGGAGCATCAAATAAGCTATCAATGGCTTCCACGAGTGTCGAGTGATTGTAAGCCACATCCTCACTGCCCGAGCGCGAGTACCCAATATACTGCATTCGATCACCAAGCGTTTTGCCGAAGTAACCAGCTAATGAAGCATCTTCCTCATGCATGGACACTGAACTACTTATCGGATCAATTTTATTTTGCGCTAAATATTCCGCATGTTTTTGCGCCGCGGTATTCAATGGATCACTGAATTTGACTGCTGACAATCCCAGCTTAGCCCGATAATCATTAATTGCCCGCAAACCATCCTGCTGTTCTTTGGACGTCGTTGTAGATATCGCAGTAGCGTTAGGTAAAATCGTGAACTTCCAGTCAATACTTACTGGCTGATAACCTTCAAACGAGAAAACCAGACTTGCCGAATAGTCCCCTGGGGGCAAATCACTCTCCGGACGGTACACATATTTGACCGAGACTGGATCATAACTCGCTTTAACTTCTTTCCCATTTAAATAAAAATGATAGCTCTCCGTCGTCTTGCCTTCACTTAAGTAAATAGTAGCCATAATGTCTGGCCTTGAGATGCCAACATTGCCTTTCGGATACGTCGTGGATCCGTAGGATAGCGCATACGAAGGCTTCGCAGCCCAGATCATGCCGGATAATAAGAGAAACATGATTGCACCCATTTTGAAAAATAAAAACCATTTTGAACGTTGTACGGATATCATCTGGCTGTTCCCTCCCAAAAATAAAAGAAACTATGAATCTATCATAGCTTCTTAAGTGATGTTAAACAACTTTGCTTGACTGGCATCTTTTAGATGATGTCATGAATAGCGAATCCCCCAAATCGTCAACCCTACAACGAGAACAATAAATAACCAGAGCAACGTTAAATAAAAAATTCGTGTCCATTTCCCCTGTTCGGAAGGGTGAATCGCTCTGCGGGGCGGCAAGTATGTATCGTCTATTTCATCATCCTGGTTTGTTTGCGCCGAACGCATGCTCTTCCTTTCTCCTACTCTCATGAGGTCTGTTCTTCCTCCTTGCTAAAGCGTAGTATGCAGCCCATCACTACATCAATAATAAAATGGGCGATGATCGGCGTCCAGAGACTTCCTGTTTGCTGATAAATCCAACCGAGACCATAACTAATCCCGAATACCATCCCTGTCATAAGCCAATGCTGCAAATAACGGATATGAATGGCCGCGAATACAATGCTCGTCCAGTAAGGCCCCCACCAATATTGCAGCGCGCCGCGAAACAACAATTCCTCGCAAATCGAGACAATCAAAGAAATTAAAACAATATGCCAAATGGCACGTCGGCCAAACAGCATCTCATTAATTCCACCGTCATCAGACACTTCCTTGGGAATCCATCTGGATATAAGCACATCAACACCCAGTACCACAATGGCGAACAAACAACCCCAAATCGGGATCTTCCATCCGCCGCTAATCTGAAATATAGAAAGAATCTTGTTGTTGCTCTGAAATAAAACGATGATCATTCCGATAATAAGTGTTAGAAGCTGGGTTATGTATAAATTGAGCAGTAGCGCCCGATCGTTTAAGTCGTTCAAATCGACTTTGCCGAAGCGAATATTCTTGAAATCAAATTTTCTCATGAAAGCTGCCTCTTTTCCTCACATATTCCCTTTTCTGGCTATTTCACCTATACTTATTAAAAGAAAAAGAGAGAATAAGGAGCTTGATTTATGGATAAGCGTCTGACCCGCACTGATTATTTATTTGCCCTCATGTTCATCTTTATGCTTGTTTGTATACTCGGCGCTTTTTTTTATGGTTTGAAGATTGGAGGTCAGAAATCGGATCAAAAATATGACAAAATCATGCATGCAGACAAAGCCGCGGCACAAGAAATTGGGGCTTATGATCAACAGGTTTTGGTCTCATATTACCATACCATCTTTTTACCCTTTAGGGAATTTCAGAATAAATGGTTCGAACAAATGAACCAAATTGAACTCGGCAATTCGTCGGTTGACGCCTCTGCTGTTCTCAAAGAATTGTCTAAACTCGCTGACGAGAAATACAATGCCTTACACAGCAAAAATATGCCGGCGTCTTCTCCGCTGCTTGTGCAGGCCCACCAAGGCTACTTGAAAAGCCTTAAGCTTTTCGCCGATACGTTAAAAAGCTACCAAAGTAAAGCAAATGGAATGAGCGCTTCTCAGCTTGTAGCGGCAATCGACAGCGACGCCTACTTCCAAGAAGCAAAAATGCAGGCGTTAACAGCTCAAAAAGACTACTTCGATTCCATCGTCGTATGGAACGGAACGATGGATCACGATTTAGAAGCATTCGACCCCAAAAACAATGCAAATCTGGATCAATGGCGGGCTATGAATGTCAATGTCAAAAATCTTTACATAACAACCAAATTGCTGAACAACAAAGCTTTCACGCCATTTTATCCGCAAGATTTAACCATTCGTATCGATGAATTCATCGCTAATGGGCAAGCGAAGAAAATGAACGTGAATGACGTCAATCAAACGATGGATCTCCTGCTTAACACGAATGCTGTCCGATCAGGGGATTTTGTGAAAGGCAAAGCCAAATGGTATGGCAACGAATTGCTGCCACAGCTTCCCTTCTTCTATGATGTCAATTAATTAGTAAGCCGTGCGCCCCAGGCGCACGGCTTTTGTCATCTCAATCATATTGAAAGCCACGCAGCATGCCGATAGCCGCCATACCGCCTTCTACATTGATTACGCGCTGGTATCCATTCTCCATCAGAAATTGCGCGACATGAAAGCTCCGAACACCATGCGCGCAAACAACATAAATATCTTTCTCCCCCGGCAGTTCCCCCAAACGATTTGGGATTTGCTGCATGGGTAGTAAAAAAGCCTCCTCCAAATGGTAGTACTCCCATTCATATGGTTCTCTTACATCAACAATCAAGCTGTCCTGCAACAAATTTTGCTCCAATGCTTCAAGGAATTTATGCGGTTGAATGCTTGCGATTTCCATTTGTATCCCCCCCTTTTTTCCGTCATGCTTGCGTACATCGATTTAAAAAGAAGAATAGCGAAAAAGCAACGAAATATCAACCTTTGAGCATTGCATTCTCCAAACGCATACTATAAAATAAATAACGAAATGCGCGAAAAACGAACGTGGTGGTTTCAAGCTGATTACTTGTGAAAATGCTTCGACATGTATTGACACCACTTCAAACCCATGTTACTCTTATAAAAATTCTATCATACAGTAAAGCGTTGACGGAGCCAAGCAAGTAAAATAGCTTTCAGAGAGCCGATGGTTGGTGAGAATCGGCAGCTAACGATTGCGGAGCACTCCAGAGTTATTGCATTGAATTCAGTAGGTGCAATCGGGATAGGAACCCGTTACAGTTCCAGGTCATAAGACCGTTGAGGCTGTCCGTGCGAACGGGTAGCGAATTAGGGTGGTACCACGAAATCAATCTCTCGTCCCTTTGGCTATAGACATAAGTGTCTGTAACTGAGGGGTTGGGAGTTTTTTTTATGTTCAATCACAAGAAATGGTGGCTTGCGCAGCCAATGTTGCTCCGTACAGCTCCACAAACTCAAGGGAGGCAAACTATTATGTTTAAAGTATTAGTATCCGATCCAATCAGCGACATGGGAATTCAAATGCTTTACGATGCAAGCGACGTTGAGGTTGTTAAACAATCCGGACTCTCGGAAGATGAACTCGTGGCTATTATTGGCGACTATGACGCCCTGCTCGTTCGCAGCCAAACCAAAGTAACGGATAAGATTATGAATGCCGGAAGTAAACTGAAAGTAATCGGACGCGCCGGTGTCGGGGTAGACAATATTGATTTGGAAGCAGCAACAAAACGAGGCATTGTTGTCATTAACGCTCCTGACGGCAATACGATTGCAACTTGCGAGCTTACTTTCGCGATGATGATGTCGACTGCTCGGATGATTCCACAAGCTTACAAAAAAACAGTCGGCGGCGAATGGGATCGTAAATTTATCGGCGTCGAGCTGCGCAACAAAACACTTGGTATCCTTGGTATGGGCCGTATCGGCAGCGAAGTTGCCAAACGCGCTAAAGTATTCGGCATGAACGTTATTGGCTATGACCCTTTCTTGACGGAAGAGCGCGCTGAGAAAATGGGCGTGAAACTGGGTACGGTGAACGAAATTGCTGCACAAGCGGATTTCATTACCGTGCATACACCGCTAACGCCGGAAACTCGCCATCTTATCTCCAAACCGCAATTTGATCTCATGAGAAAAGGCATTCGCATCATAAACTGTGCACGCGGCGGTATTATTGATGAAATGGCTTTGGTAGAAGCCATCGATCAAGGCATCGTTGCTGGAGCTGCTTTCGACGTATTTGAAGTGGAGCCTCCGCAAAAAGATCATCCTTTCTTGAACAACCCTAAAGTAATTGTAACGCCTCACCTTGGCGCTTCCACAATTGAAGCCCAAGAAAACGTTGCGATTGACGTATCCGAGGAAGTCCTTCACATCCTGCGCAATGAGCCGTTCAAAAATGCGGTTAACATGCCTCCGGTTCCGGCAAACGTGCTGAGCAAGCTTCAGCCTTACTTCGGCCTTGGCGAGAAAATCGGCAGCGTCCTTGGTCAAATCGCACAAGGTGCCGTTTCGGAAATCGTCATCAATTATGCCGGTGATCTGGTAGATGTGGATACCAGCCAATTGACTCGTTACATCGTCAAAGGTGTGTTCCAGAACCAACTTGAGTCCATTAACATCATCAATGCTATGCATTTGGCTAAATCGCGCGGTGTGAACATCGTTGTTCAAACTTCCAACATATCAAGCAGCTTCACGAACTTGGTCACAGTAACCGTGAAAACCAAGCAAGAAGAAAAAACACTTGCTGGTACATTGCTCGCAGGTTTCGGCGAACGCATCGTGCGTATCGACCAATACCCGGTTGACTTCGCTCCAGAAGGCAATCTGCTGTTGATCTCCCATAACGATAAGCCAGGTATTATCGGCCGCGTAGGTACTCTGCTCGGAAGCAACGAAGTCAACATTGCCACCATGCAAGTAGGCCGTAAAGTAATCGGCGGTTCAGCAATCATGGTTCTGACGATTGACAAATCGGCTCCTGCCGAGGTGCTGGCTGATCTGACCAAACTAGCTGAAATCGTCAATGTACGAGCTCTTACTCTGTAACCCTGTAAGAAACATATAGCTGTTAAGAATTAAAGTGTTTCACGAACAACAAGATTTTGTTTGAATATTCTACAAAATAGAGGCGTTTGCTGAGTCTTTCTCCAGCAAACGCCTCTTCTTTTTGTCGAAATATTTACACAATTCTCATTTATGCTCACATGGCAGCAAAATGGTGAACGTCGTTCCTTGCCCCAACGAGCTCTGAGCGGTGACGCTGCCTTGATGGGCGTCAATGATATTCTTAACAATGGCGAGCCCGAGCCCCGTACCGCCGGAAGAACCGCGTGTCCGCGCTTTATCCGCCTTATAGAAGCGCTCGAATATAAACGGCAGGTCTTCGGCGGGAATCCCTTTCCCCTCATCCGTGACCTCAATACGAATCGCCGGCATATCCTTATAAATCGTCGGCTCCGCCTTAACGGCAATACGCGCCCCAGACGCCGTATGCCGGAAGGCATTGTCGAGCAGGTTGGTCAGCACCTGCTCAAGGCGATCCTCATCCCCCCGCTGGAGGATGAGCGGCTGCTCCGGCAGCTGAGCGCTAAGCGCAATGCCGCGCTCCTTGGCCAGCACCGTAAATTTACGGTGCATGCGCCTCACCAGGGAGTCGACCTCCGTCTCCCTGAAATAAAGCTCGAGATGGCCCGCTTCCATCCGGGCCAGATCAAGCAGATCTCTAACGAGCCGCCCCATGCGCAGCGACTCGTCGTGGATGACCTGCGCCAGCTCCTTGCGCTCCTCCGGCGTGGAGGCAATATCGTCCAGCAGGGCTTCACTGTAGCCCTGCAGCATGGAGAGCGGCGTGCGCAGCTCATGCGACACGTTCGCTACGAAGTCTTTGCGCAGCTTGTCGAGCCGTTCCTCTTCCGTGACATCACGCAGGACGGCGACGGCTCCCCGTACATGCTCACGCGAATACAGCGGCGTCATGGCTACAGACCAGACGCCATTCTGCACGTACAGCTTTGAAGCGGCTTCCGTGGACTCGTCTACGACCGCTTCAAAGAGCGGTATTAGCGGAGCCGGAATCGGCTCGGAATAAGGATTTCTGAAGCTGGTAAGCCCCCAGTCGCCCAGCGACGTATCCGGCTTGCGGAAACGCTCCATCCCTTCATCATCGGCCCATTCAATCGCGCTCCACTCTTGAACGATCTTCTCGCCTTGCGGATTCGTCAGCATGACAGATCCGTCAGCGTCTAACGTAATGACAGCGTCCGTCATGCTTCGCAGAATGCTGGAAAGGTGTTCCTTTTCCTGACTCAGTGCCTTAATGCTCTCCTGGAGCTTCTCGCCCATATGGTTAAATGTCTTGGCCAGCTCACCGATTTCATCCTTAGACAGAATGGGAACACGCGTCCCATATTCGCCGTGCGTAATTAAATCTGCTGCTTTCTTCAGTTGTTGAAGCGGACGGGTAATTCGTGAAAACAAAAAGAAAGCGAAAAAAGTCGTCATTAAGAAACCAACAAACGAAACAGAAACAAATAGCTTGAGCATATAATTCTGCGTCGCCTCGAATGATTGGAGAGATTGATACACGAGGGTAGCGCCGACAATCGTACCTTGGGGACTTTTCAGAGGTACTGCCACTACCAGATATTCGGTTCCTCCACGAAAGCGGGCGCTGCCCGAATTGATATTCGGCTTCGAAGCAATCTGTCCGGCAAATACTTGTTTAAGCTCATTCTCTGTGAAGAAATCCAATGCGTGATACGAAGGTAGATTGCTGCCCTCTACAGGAGGAAGCACTGTTTCCTTCATATCCTTCATGATGACCAGCATCCTCGCATCCTGAAAGCTGAGCAGTTCATTGCTAAGCAAATAAAATTGATCGTCAAACATATGCCGCGATGCTTCATCGGAGAAGCGAACAGCGAGCTTTTCCATGTTATCTCTCTGATCCTTGGCTTGGGAGAAGTAATTTTCCATATAATTGACAAGAAAAAAGCCCAGTATGAGCAGTACAACCGCAACCAGGCCAATAATTGTCAACCACAGCTTACCTACGACGCTTCTGAAAATAAACACGTTATTTAGGCACCTCTAACTTATAACCTACACCCCATACGGTCGTAATCATAGCTGCAGCATCCGGGGATACTTTATTTAATTTTTCGCGCAATCTTTTAACATGGGTATCTACGGTTCGCAAATCTCCAAAAAATTCATAATTCCAGACATCCTTAAGCAATTCTTCACGCGAGAACACTTTGTCAGGCGACACAGCCAAGTAGTGCAGCAGCTCGTATTCTTTCGGCGTTAATGCCACTTCTTGCCCGCCTGCGGTTACACGGTGCGCGTCATGTTCGATGATCAAATTCGGGAACACAATATTGTTGCTTGAACCCGCGTCTTTGGACAAATAAGCCGTTGCCGAAGAGCGGCGAAGAATCGCTTTGACCCGGTAAATGACTTCACGAGGACTGAACGGCTTGACGACATAGTCATCGGCACCTACTTCAAACCCGCTTACACGGTTCGTCTCTTCCCCTTTGGCCGTCAACATAATGACCGGCGTAGATTTGACTTGACGCAAACGTGCACATACTTCAATGCCGTCAATACCCGGCAGCATCACGTCAAGCAGAACCAAATCATAGTCTGCATCCGTCGCCATACGCAAAGCGGTCTCACCATCTTCTGCTTCTTCTATGATATAGCCTTCTTTCTCCAAGTACATCCGGAGCAGTCTGCGAATCCGTTCTTCATCGTCAACGACTAGTATGCTAGCTTTCATCTCCATGAGGAGCCACATCCTTTTCCTAGTTTAGCCTTAAACCCCTGCGTAAGAGTGAAGACCGGCGATCACAAGATTCACCCCAACTAGGGTGAACATGACCACGATAAAGCCAATTACTGATAACCATGCTGACTTTTTACCTTGCCAGCCTTTGGAAAGACGTAAATGCAGGAACACGGCATAGAATAACCAAGTAATCAACGCCCAAACTTCTTTAGGATCCCATCCCCAGAAACGGCCCCATGCTTCCTGTGCCCAGATCATAGCAAAGATGAGTGCACCTAGCGTAAAGATCGGATAGCCGATCGCAATGGCTCTATAACTAATCTCATCTAAATCCTCCGGGTCCATTCCCTTCACAACGGGACCGATAGCCGCACCTAATTGTTTGCCTGCCACTAGTCGAGCCAGCCCATACAGGATCAGACCCACTAGGACGGACCATATTACCGTATTCAGCTTACGTCCTGCGCTTGCACCTTCCATCCATGATGGAGCTGTAAAGAGAGGCTCCGACATGCCGAGGAACGATTTCATCTGGACTACTTGCATACCAGACGGCTGAACGATAGGAGGCAGAACGTAAGTCTCATTTTTTGTTTGAATTTGCTGTTGCCCTTGTGCATCGGTAACCGTTACTTGCTTCGTAAACTCAGCTTTATATCCGGAACCATTAAATGTAAATATTGAAGCAATGAAGCCGACTAAGATCAGGATGAAAAGTAACGTTAGTTCCACCCCTCTTTGTTCACGCTTATCTTGCTTGGAAGTTCCCTTGAAATCAATGGCACGCAGCAAATACATTAATCCGCCGGCAAAACCAACACCAAAGAAGGCTTCTCCTGTTGCGGCTGTTGTTACGTGTATTTTCAACCAATAGCTTTGCAGAGCGGGAATTAGTGGTTGCACTTCACTCGGAAATACGGATGCGTACGCGATAATCAGGAAGCCAATCGGAAGCGCGAACACACCGAGTACAGGCGTGCGATAAATCAGATACACGATCAGAAACGCAAACATGATCATCATGCCTAAGAAGGTCATAAACTCGTACATATTTGACGTTGGAATATGACCGCCTTCTGCCCATCTCGTGAAGAAAAAGGTCAAGTGACAAGCGAAACCTGCTACTGATAAAATAAAAGCAGCAAAGCCCCAACGCTTCGTATGTTCTTCAGGATCGCGATTGCTCCACTTTTTCCCCGTTATGGAAAGAACAAAAATCAAAAAGGCGAAGAGATATACAAAAAAGGCAATGAACAGAAATGTACTGGAGACTGAATTGACGTTCACCCTTGCTTTCCTCCTTTATCCAACGATTTTGGGTCGAGAACTAAGCTATTTTTCGCCAGAGCAGCAGCCACTTCATTGCGAAGTCCAAACCAATTTTTATTGGTGTGGGCGCCTAGCGTGATTTGTTCATCATCAATTCGAAGCCATATCCGGCGATGCTGCCAGTAAAAGCCCATAATCACGCCAATCATAAAGATGGCGGATCCAACCCAGATGTATGGCATGGCTTTATCGACACGAATGTTCAAATAGGTTGTATATTCCGCGAATTGCACGCCTTCCATGGAACCTACTGCAATTTTCAGCTTCTGCGCAATAGCCCCGTTTATGACATCTTGCGAGAACGTTTCTTTATCCACTTGTCTTGGAAAATACAGATAAGGCTCGCCTGATGAAGCCAGGCCAGGGCCTGTTATATTAAAAATAAATGCAGGCGCTTTCGGTTCATTCGATTTGCTAATCGGTTGGCCCTTGTCATCTAGTCCAAATTCTGGGAAATATCCCTTCAGTTTCAACTTATAAGCGCCAACTTGATATTCATCCTTCGGGTTGTTCATCGGAAGTTCGAAACTTCCATAGGCTTCGCCCGTCTGCGGATTGCTTAGCGTTGGCTTCACAGAAATCAACATTGGCGAGGATTTATAATCAAATTGATACGCTTGCAACCCTTTATAATCCAGAGGATGGTTAACTAGAATGTCCGCTTGATGGACTTCCTCAAGCACCGGCTCTTTCGAGGTATCCTCGCAGTTTGCTGAGCAATGATACAGAACAGCTTTTGTTTCATAAGTTTTCGGTACAATCTGACCCTTATCTTTAATGCTTTCCGGCAAGTCCTTATTATCGTAAAGCTCAAGCGTAAACTTCTCGTTTTTTATGTAGTAGGACGTATGAGGGATTTGTTTGGTTTCCCCCTCAAGAATTCCCATATATTCGTCCATATGCCATCCAGGTATGCTGCGCATTAATACTCCCAATAGGAATATAATGAGACCAATATGGTTGATATAGGGCCCCCAGCGGCTAAATCGATATTTCTCCGCCAATAGCGCTGTTCCATCTGTATGTACGCGATAATGCTTTTTTCGCAGGAGCACTGCTAGACCGCTTGTCCACTGTTCAGCTTTCGCCTTTTCTGGAATGGGACCTTGAAACGAAACTTTTTGCCTCGTTAAAAAGTTCTCATGCTTGCGAATTTGCTGTTTCGACAAAGCTTTGTATAGCGGTAATACGCGATCCAAACTGCATATAACAAGCGATGTGCCAATCATAAAGAGCAGCGTAATAAACCACCATGAGCTGAACGTGTGGGAAAAGCCAAGCGAATGATAAATAGTGCCCAGCGTACCATAATTTTGCTGATAGTACTGTGCCGGATCCATATCCAGAAACGTATTTTCCTGTGGGAAAATCGTACCTACCGCAGAAGCAATCAGCGTTACGATAATAATCCATACCGCTATTTTAACCGAGGAGAAGAAATTCCAGACTTTATCGAGGTATGAAGGATTTGTTTTCTGTGAACGGCGGGCCATCCCATCATATCGCATTTCCAGCAGATCTCTGCCATCCACATCAACGAGCGGCTTGCCGCATGCTTCGCAAAGCGCGGTGCCTGTCGGATTCTGATGCCCGCAATCACATTTGGTGTTGTGAAACATGATGACCTCCTAAAAGTTTTCCGGAGGAAAACTATCTTCGTAAGCATAAACTGAGTTTTGCATTTGCAAAACTTACTTCGTAAGCATTAGCTGAGTTCGCGATTCTATTTGGCGGTATTCACCAAATCGGCAAGCGTTTGGTCAATAAATGATTCTGTCATTTGACCAATTTTCTTTACTTCCACTTTACCATCAGGTCCAATAAAGAAAGTCGTTGGATAATCCATGACGCCATAAAGCTTGCGAACTTCTTCCTTTGCGTCAAGCAGCACGGGAAGATTCAGCTTATATTGCTCCATGAAGCTTTGCACGGTGATTTTGTTCTTATCGACATTCACTTCCAGGAAAACGACGCCTTTCGAGCTCCATTTCTCATATTGCTTTTGCAGATCAGGCATTTCTTCTTTGCACGGAGGGCAGAATGTGCCCCAGAAATTGACCAATACCGGTTTACCTTTATAATCCGACAATTTGTGGGAACTCCCATCTAAGCCGATTAAGGAGAAATCAGGCGCTTTACTTCCCACCTGCGGATATTTCTTGCTATCGGCAGCAGATAAATTCGTAATAATGGTAAACACGCCAATAATGAGCACGACGGCGAATATCGCAATCTGTACCCATTTCTTCTTTTTACCCACGTTCAATCACCTTCGCTTTTTAGCATTCTTAGCCATTTTCCAAACGATTCTATGTCCATTATAACGAAAAGAAGGCCAACTTCTTATTGGCCTTTTTGAACGTTATGTGTCTGGAGAGCTGCACCTTTAAGCTCTTCAACCTCGTTCGGAGTCAAATGGCGATACTTCGCTCTAGGCAAGCCAGTTAAGAAGATCGGACCAAACTTAATCCGCTTCAATTTAATGACGGGAAAAGAAATCGATTCGAACATACGGCGCACCTGCCGATTCCGGCCTTCGTAGATCGTTATTTCAATTATCGTTTCATTTTTATCCGGATTGACGTCCGCATATTCGACTTCAGCAGGCGAAGTCATACCGTCTTCAAGCTGCACGCCGTTTCTCAGCTTATCTAGCAGCGTTCCGTGCGGGACACCCTTTACCGTGGCTTGATAGGTTTTGGGCACGTGGTGCTTTGGATGTGTTAACAAATGAGCGAATTCCCCATCATTAGTCAGGAGCAACAACCCTTCCGTGTCATAATCCAGTCGTCCAACCGGATAGACACGTTCTCTAATCCCAGGCAAGAAGTCCGTAACCACTTTACGCCCGCCTGGATCTGTTGCACTTGTAATAACCCCTTTTGGCTTATTCAAAATGACATAAATCTTCTTTTGTTGGTTAATGTAACGTCCATCCACTTTAATTTCATCTTCTTGCGGATTCACTTTCACGCCAAGTGTTGTAACGACTTCCCCGTTTACTTGTACGCGTCCGGACGTAATAATTTCCTCGCACTTCCTGCGAGATGCGATCCCCGCTTCGGCCAATACTTTTTGCAGTCTTTCCATGATCCGTTTTCACCTCATGCTAATGATAACGGAGTTAAATGCAAATCACAAGTGCGCAATGATTTTATGCAAACACGAGATAACAAATTATAACCGATGCGACGAAGCCTACAAGATCGGAAATAAGACCGACTTTCAGCGCATAGCCTGCTTTCCGAATGCCAATAGCCCCAAAGTAGACCGTTATCACATATAAAGTTGTGTCTGTGCTGCCTTGAACGGTTGAGGCCATGCGCCCTATCATCGAATCAGGCCCGAACTGTTCAATCAGGTCTGTAGTGAAAGCAAGCGAACCCGCACCAGTGATCGGCCGTAGAATCGCCAGCGGCAGAACCTCCGGAGGAATGCCTAAATGTTCGAACAAGGGCCGCATCCAACCTAACACGAGATCCATGGCTCCTGATGCTCTGAAAACAGAGATAGCCACCATCATGCCCACAAGATGCGGAATAATTTTGATTGCGGTATCGAAACCTTCCTTCGCCCCTTCTACGAAAGATTCATAGACCGGAACTTTACGGTATGCTGCATATAACGGAATGAAGACGATCATAACAGGAATGGCCCATGCGGATAGGAGCGATACGAAGGCGTACATACGTGATCATCCTTTCAAAGGAGGAATGGGCGAGCGCGACCTCCGATACCAACGGTCAACCAGTATAGCCGCTGCTGTCGATATTGCTGTCGCGATTAATGTAGTGCCCACGATTTCTGCCGGATTCACCGAGTTAAAATTCATTCGAATGGCAATTAATGTAGTAGGAATTAGCGTTATGCTTGAAGTATTGAGCGCAAGTAACGTACACATGGCAGGGCTCGCGGTATCCTTGCCCGCATTCAGCTTCTGCAGCTCTTGCATGGCCTTGATCCCCATAGGTGTGGCCGCATTGCCCAACCCTAATATATTGGCGCTCATATTCGACATGATATAGCCCAAGGCCGGATGATTTTTCGGAATGCTGGGGAATAGAAAGCGGACAAAAGGCTGCAGCAGGACAGCCAGCTTGCTCAGAATGCCTGCATCCTCCGCGATGCGCATCATGCCAAGCCAAAATACGAGCACACTAATCAATCCGAAACACACGGTTACCCCGCTTTTAGCGCCGTCAAAAGCTGCCTGAGTGACAGCCTCCACGTTGCCGTTAAACGCTGCTACCACAAACCCGACCACGATAAAAAATAACCAGATCCAATTCACCATCTTGGCAAACCTCCTAATCCGTCCATTCGGGCTCAGAGTAATTAAATAGCTTTATAATCAGCATTCGACAGATCATCCCGTAACGGTCCAGCAATGTTTCTTGATATTGCTTTCCTTCCTTGAAGCTGAAGGTCGAGAGATCTTTAGCTTGCATCCGTGTGCTCGTTTTATCATATAAAGGGATCGTTTGAATGAGCTTCTTATTCAGAAAATATTGAATAGCGCCTCGTTCGCCTAATCGATAACTCGTTGAAACCGGATCGGCCAGTTCCACTTTTTTATTAAGTAAACTTGCTTCCCCTTCGGCAAGCGGATAGGAAAACGTGCTGCCAATGACCCAAGGACTACCCTCCACGGCTTCGCCCTTACTTGCGATCTGCTGAAGCGGATAATACTTGAACCCATATTGGAGCAGTCTGGCATGGTCTCCCCAGTCGTTCGGATCATTCAGAGTAACGACAGCCAATTGCTGTCCATCTCTCGTTGCCGAAGATACAAGACAACGCTTTGCGAGCTTCGTATACCCTGTCTTGACACCATCCGCACCCTCAAAAAGGGAAAGCATCTTATTTTTGTTCAACCACGTATAATCCCAGCTCTCATTCGGGTTCGGAACCTTTTTCATCTTTGTGGACACGATATCTTGGAAGACTGGATTTTTTAACGCGTAAGCAGTTAGCTTGGCCATATCATTCGCGCTGGAACGATGCCCCTCTCCTTCATCCAAACCGGATGGATTCGTAAAATGCGAATGTTCCATGCCGATCATCTTGGCTTTCTCGTTCATCAAATATACGAAGCCGTCGACACTTCCGCCGACATGCTCGGCAATCGCCGTCGCAGCATCATTGCCCGAGCGCAGCATCAAGCCATACAGCATATCCTGGAGGCGCATTTCTTCGCCTAGTTTCAAGTAAATGGAAGAGCCCTCTTTGCCAAAAGCATTTTTGCTTACTTTGACCTTATCCGTCAACTTGCCCTGCTCAATGGCGACGATCGCTGTCATGATTTTGGTCAAGCTGGCGATGCGCATAGGCACGTCTCCCTTTTCACTGTATAAAATCCGGCCAGACTCCACATCGATGAGCGATGCACCGACCGCATTCGTGCCTATGGCAGGAGGCGCAGCCTCGACTTGTCCGATTGGAACGCATAACAAGGCCACAATAACCGCCCAAAGCATACCGATCCTGAATCTTTTCTTCATTGTTTTCCTCCTAAGAGTTTTGCTGTAGCAAAACTTTCTTCGTGAGATTAGGCTGAGTTTGTACAAGTATATGCCTTTAGGCGCCGGATATGTCCAAGTCCCGTTATTTACAAAAAGGCACTTCGCCGATATAATGAGAATGAATTGCATACGGAAATCACCGGAGGAGCCTGCCAACGCAGGCTTCTTTTTGCTATTTTCAGGGTTATCCGAGCAAACTAAACAGAAACTCAACGATTAGGGAGGGAATGGCATGCTTACCTGGATTGCATTCATTATTTTTTTAGTGACGTATGCGTTCATCATTTCTGAAAAAGTAAACCGGGCCGTAATAGCTCTACTGGGTGCTGCAGTTATGATTTTTGCAGGTATCCTAGATGTTCACAAAGCATTTGAACACTATATCGAATGGGAAACCATCACTTTACTGATTGGCATGATGATTCTCGTTGGCATTACGAACCAAACAGGCATATTTCAATTTGTGGCTATCCGGGCGGCTAAGTGGGTCAAAGGAGATCCACTTCGTATCCTATTGATCATGACGATCTTAACAGCTTTCGGTTCAGCCCTCCTGGACAACGTAACTACTGTGCTTTTGGTCGTCCCTGTCACGCTTGCGATTACGCGCATTCTTGAAGTCAATCCCGTTCCTTATCTCATGGCGGAAATCATCGCCTCTAATATAGGAGGAACAGCGACGCTGATCGGGGATCCCCCGAACATTATGATAGGGTCTGCCAACCCCCATTTAACCTTTAATGCATTTCTGCTTAATCTTGCCCCCGTCACACTTATCATCATGGCAGTAACGCTTCTGCTTCTATATTGGATGTACAAAAAACAGTTGAGACCAAATCCCCAACTGCAGGCTAAATTGATGAAAATGAATGAACATGAATGTATTAAAAATTCTGTGCTCATGAAAAAATCGCTGCTCATACTGACTTTAACCATTCTAGGCTTCATGCTGCATGCCATCATTCATGTAGATGCCGCCGTCGTCGCGATTACGGGTGCGATTTTACTCATGCTTTTTGGACTAAAAGAACACGAGGTTGAAACTGCTTTTGATTCCGTAGAATGGGTGACGATCTTCTTTTTTGCAGGATTGTTCAGCTTAGTGGGGGGGCTTCAAGAGGTTGGGCTGATTAAGCATTTAGCGATGAAAGCTTTGGAGGTGACCGAAGGTGATATCGGCATTGCGGCCATTCTTATCCTTTGGGGATCAGGTATTGCTTCTGCCACCATCGACAATATCCCTTTTGTTGCCACGATGATTCCTTTGATCAAAGACATGGCAGATGGACTCGGTCTCGCCGTTGATTCACCGCAAATCAATACGCTATGGTGGTCGCTTGCGCTTGGCGCTTGCTTAGGAGGGAATGGTACAATCATTGGCGCATCCGCAAATGTCATTGTCGCGGGTCTTGCTTCTAAAGAGGGCAAAGGTTTCAGTTATTTGGAGTTTTTAAAAGTTGGAGCCCCCCTTACAATCGTTTCGCTGGTGATTGCTCAGGTTTACGTGTATTTACGTTATTTGATCTAACAAATATTAAAATTCTGAATGTAAAAACCTTCAAAACCACCTTATCGTGGCCCTGAAGGTTCTTTTAATTCGCTGATCAAATTACACGATGAAATTGGGTCCGTCAACATTCGTCGACGATGCCGGAACGGTGTTGATCCCCGTTGCATGTGTTTTTGAACTCATCCCTTTGATCATGCTTTGAATCCTATCGACCACTTGCGGAGCCGAATCGATTAGGCGTTCCAGGATATGTGTTTGGTTGTCGAGTGGCACAACTTTCACACCCGATTTGCCAACGACGAGAAACGCAATTGGCGTTATGGAGACCCCGCCGCCGCTGCCTCCTCCGAAAGGAAGAGCTACTTTCGCGTTAAACGCATCGGTTTTACTCATGCCGCCTTCAATTTCAATTTCAGAATCGGTTACGAACTCACTGCCTCCTGCCGCGAAGCCGAAACCGACTTTGGAAATCGGCATAATGACGCTGCCATCCGGCGTTTCAACCGGATCCCCGACGATGGTGTTCACGTCCACCATTTCTTTAATATTTTCCATGGCTACTTTCATTAATCCTTGAATCGGATGCTCGGACATCGTGAGATTCCTCCTTAGATTTTTCTAAAATGCGAAAACGTAAGCTTAAAAGAGCTGGAATGGTTCTTTTTTAGATTGCCCCCATTGGAAAGCCCTTATGTAAGAAAAATCAAGAAGCTGGCTTGACTCTCAACTTCATTAGTAATTGATACCACGTACGCATGCCGCCTTTGATTTTCGCTGCCCTCATAAGCAATCGGACACCGGCAAACACGATGAATCCTACCCGAATGCGCCCAGTGAGGCGAAACTCTGTAGTGAACTGAGGTTGATTATATTGCGGGATCACATCAATTCGCGGCTTTACCTTTAGCTTGACAAAACGAATGCCAAATCCGATTAATGAGGATTTGATTCCCCAAATCGCCCCCGTTGTGATGGCTGTCTCCGGGGCATCGCCAACACCGACGCGAGTAACCCACTTGAGCTCAGTGCACTCTACTCTGGCTAAAGTTTGTTTCATCCAATCATAGAAATCGAGCGTTTTAACAAGAATCAATTGGGCATTTTTGTAAAACTCTATCACTTTTTCTTTCGTAATATGCTTTTTATGTGCATCCGACAGCTTGGAGCTCGACTTCGTCACGGTTTCAGATCGTATCATAATCCCCTGGGCAAAACCTTTGAATTGAATGATGGGAATGACGTAGCGGTACTTAACCAGACCGAACAAAGCCCTTATTTCCATAGAAAGCGTATCGTTATCCTTAACTCTGGAGAAATACAGCTCTCCGCGAACAAAGCTAAATGACAAGCTTACGACACAAACGATCAAAATGATGCCGACCAGCCCTAGCCATAACCACAACCGTTCATCCCTCCTCAACAAAAAAACTCCACTGCAAGAAAGAGTCTTCTCGCCATTGGAGTTAGTATATGTCATTATTCGATGCCTTTATCCATGTCCTCGAAAGTGATCTGCTTCTGATCGCCTAGTCGGTCAAACAACATTCGCGTTTCTTCTTCTAAATCGAAATTCCCTTGGAAATTTGCGGAATCCGGCAATTCTTGGATAGATCGAAGACCGAAATATTCAAGGAATTGCTTGGAGGTCCCATATAAGATCGGCCTGCCGACTGCATCAGCGCGTCCGACTTCCTCGATTAAATCTTTGCCTGTTAACGTTTGTAGCGCGCGATCACATTTTACACCGCGAATTTCTTCAATCTCAATCCTCGTAATAGGCTGTTTGTACGCAACGATGGATAATGTCTCCAGCGCCGCTTGTGAAAGGGAAGAGCGTGAAGGCGTATAGGCAAGCCGTTCAAAATAAGGCGCATGCTCGGCTAGAGTTGTCAATTGGTAAGCTCCGGCTACTTCTACAATCTGGATGCCGCGGCCTTTGCGCTTGAAGTCTTTCTTCATATCATGGACCAAGTCATTCACCAGGTACAAATCCAGTTCCAATACTTCAGCCAATTGCTTGGCATCCAAGCCTTCGTCGCCTGACGCAAAGAGCAAGCCTTCAATAATTGATTTCATCTGTTGAAAATTGAGTGTCAATTGCAGGATCCTCCTCTTTCGCTTGGATGACAATGTCTTCAAACAGCTGATGCTGGAAGCACATAATCTTTTTAATTTTCATCAATTCTAGTAAAGCTAGGAACGTGACGACAATTTCTTCACGCGTCATTTCATAATCGAACAGTTTGGAAAATAATATTTTACCGCCCTTGAACTTAAGCAGGTCAACCACTTCTCGCATGCGGTCTTTCACGGATATTTCATCCCTGCGAATTTTGGCGATTACATTGCGGTTTGATAGTTTGCGCAGCGTACGTTGGAACGCAATGAGCAGGTCGCCTACATCAAGACCCTCGACCGGATTCTCATGCACAACTTGCATAAATGGGGTTAAATCCTCCGGTTCACGGGTGTAAACTAAACTTCGTTCCACCTCTTTATCCCGGAGCATATCGGCAATCGATTTGTACTTCCGGTACTCAATCAGCTTCGCTACGAGCTCGGCGCGAGGATCGAATTCATCATCCATTTCGTAATCGTATTCATCAAATTCAATAACGGGGGGCTTAGGCAGCAGCATTTTACTTTTAATGGATAACAGTGTGGCCGCCATAACCAGAAATTCGCTTGTCACTTCAAGCTCTAATTCCTGCATCGCTTGCACGTAAGCCAAATACTGATCCGTGATTTCTTTGACTGGAATATTATAAATATCAAGTTCGTTTTTATCAATTAAATGTAAAAGCAGATCAAGGGGGCCTTCAAACGCTTCCAACTTATAGGTGACTTTCACTCCGCTCTCCCCCTTGTCATAGTGAAAATAAGTTCATAACCAGCTGCGCGGCAAACGGGTAGATATGAGCCAATCCCCACTGGCCTATCGGTGTAATCATAAGAATAAGAACGAGTAATAAACCATAGCGTTCATTTCGCTTAAACCATTGTTGGTGCTTGGCAGGAACGAGTCCCTGCATGATAAACCAGCCATCAAGCGGGTATAACGGCAATATATGAATAAGTCCTATCATCACATTTACGATCACGCAATACTGCAAATAAACACGCCATTCTTCAATCGCCGTCGTCTCCATACCTTCGCCTACCCAAGCAGGAAGAAAAAAATACAGCCACCAAAAGAAAAATACAAGCCCTATATTCATTAGAGGCCCTGCCAAATATACTAGCGAATGCGACAGCCTGGGCCGCGAGCGGAATTGCGTCCTATCCACAGGAATCTTCTTTGACCACCCATAGGGGCCGAACACAATCATAGCTAGCCCCAAGGCATCTAAATGTGCCAAGGGGTTTAGCGACAATCGCTTGCTCTGCCGAGCTGTTCGATCTCCCAATAGCCAGGCTGTGCCTGCATGCGCTGCATCATGCAGCGTCATCGCGATGAGAAATGCGAGCAGTCTGGGAAGCAAAGTATCCAGGTGAAAATAAGACAGCATTAGGAGAATTGCTTCGTCAAATTCGCCATTTCTATCGCAGTTACAGCGGCTTCCCAGCCTTTATTGCCAGCTTTCGTACCGGCCCGTTCCACGGCTTGTTCAATGGAATCTGTCGTTAACACACCAAAGATCGTCGGAATGCCCGTTTTTAAATTAATGGCCGAAACGCCTTTAGCTACCTCGCTGCATACATAATCGAAATGCGGAGTAGAACCGCGAATAACGGTACCCAACGTAATGACGGCATCGTACTTGCCGCTTTCCGCCATTTTTTGCGCGATTAAAGGAAGTTCAAATGCTCCAGGAACCCAAGCAATGTCCACTTCATCTTCTTGGACTCCATGACGCTTCAAAGCATCTTGCGCGCCTCCTAGAAGTTTGGATGTAATGAATTCATTAAAACGGCCTACAACGATACCATATTTCAAGTTTTGTGAAATTAAATGTCCTTCGAAAATGTTTGCCATGAGTGTTTCTCCCTTTCTCTATGTGAGGTTGTGTATATTAAATACCGCTGCCAGAGTCATGAAATTCCAGCATATGTCCAAGCTTTTTCTTTTTCGTATGCAAATAATTTACATTGTGCTCTTTACTCTCCATTTGGATCGCCACGCGCTCTACCACTTCCAAGCCATAGCCTTCCAAACCCTTAATTTTCCGCGGGTTATTGGTCAATAGACGCAGTTGGCTGATGCCAAGGTCTTTCAAAATTTGAGCGCCGATGCCATAATCACGCAAATCCGGAGCAAAGCCAAGCTTAATATTCGCTTCGACCGTGTCAAATCCCTGCTCCTGCAAGGCATAAGCCTTCAATTTATTAATTAGGCCGATGCCGCGACCTTCCTGTCGCATATATAATAATACACCAGAGCCTTCTTCATCAATCTGTTTTAATGCAGCGTCCAACTGAGGTCCGCAATCACAGCGGTGAGAATGAAACACATCGCCAGTCAAACACTCGGAATGAACACGAACCAGCGTCGGTTTATTGGGGTCTAGCGTACCTTTAACAAGAGCGACATGCTCTTTATTATCCAGCTGGTTGGTGTAAGCAATCGCCTTGAAAGTACCGAAATCGGTGGGTAGGCTGATCTCAACCTCACGCTCAACAAGCTTCTCCTTCTGATTGCGATAATGAATCAAATCTTGAATGGTGATGATGCTAAGCTCATGCTTCTCAGCGATTTCCATCAAATCAGGGACGCGCGCCATGGAGCCGTCTTCTTTAATTACCTCGCAAATGACTGAGGAAGGGTACGCTCCGCACATAATGGCAAGATCAACAGCAGCTTCCGTATGGCCAGCTCTGCGAAGCACGCCGCCTTTTTTGGCAATCAGCGGGAAAATATGTCCAGGCCTGCGGAAATCATGCGGTCTCGTCCGCGGATCAATCAGCGCTTGAACTGTTCTTGAGCGTTCATGCGCAGAAATGCCCGTACTCGTCTCAATCGAGTCTACGGAAACCGTAAAAGCCGTACCATGGTAGTCCGTGTTTCGCGCAACCATCGGAGGCAGATCCAGCTCTTGCGCTCGTTCTTCCGTAATCGGCACGCACACGAGCCCGCGTCCTTCTTTGATCATGAAGTTGATGACTTCAGGCGTCGCTTTATCCGAGAGAGCAATAAAATCCCCTTCGTTTTCACGATCCTCATCATCAACAACAATAATCACTTTACCTCGTTTTAAATCTTCAATCGCATCTTCAATTCGGTTAAAGCGTATGTCTGCCATAGTCATCTCTCCTAAGAAAAACTTTCTGTACTTACATAAAACCGTGCTCGGCCAAAAAGCTTTCGGATAAAGAACCCGTCTTTTTCCCTTTGCCCCCGTCTTCGGATGGCCCGAAATGCAGAAGTCTCTCCATATATTTGCCCAGTACATCGCACTCAATGTTAACCGTATCTCCCGCTTTCTTATCGTGAAGAACGGTTTGCGCTAAGGTATGCGGGATAATCGAGACAGCGGCATCGCGTTCTGTCACGGTTACGATCGTGAGGCTGATGCCGTCAATCGTGATGGAGCCGCCTGAGATCATATATTTGAATATCTGTTTGTTCTCCGGCTCGAACCGGTAAACAACCGCATTCTCTTCGGGGATACGAGAGAGGATCGTCGCCGTAGTATCGACATGCCCTTGTACGATATGACCGCCAAAGCGCCCATTCGCTGCCATGGCCCGCTCCAAATTGACTCGCGTGCCGCTTGTCAGCTTGCGCAGATTGGTCTTGCGGTACGTCTCTGGCATTACATCCACGGAGAAGGAATCCGCATCAAAAGCGATGACGGTCAGGCATACGCCGTTCACAGCGATGCTATCGCCAAGGAGAACATCCTCCAGCACTTTTGTAGCGCCAATGGTCAGCACCATGGCTTGTCCTTGACTGTGAATGCGGCGCATGCTGCCAATCTCTTCCACTATTCCGGTAAACATGCCAGTCCTCCTTTCGTTAGAAGCTAAACAACCTCTTGAATAACCCATTCATTACTTATAAAGCGGATAACCCGTCATGCAAATGTCCGGTCCGATCTGCTCCACCTTCAAGCGGTCGAGCACAATGGCATCCGCCATCTTCGCGAAGCCGACGAAGTTGAAGTTCGCTGGTGCTTCCGCACCGCCGCCGATAATTTTCGGCGCGAACATCAGCACCACCTTGTCGATCAGGCGCCGCTCGAGCATGGCGCCGTTCAACCGGCCTCCACCCTCGAGGAGGATGGAGCCGATCTCGAGCTCGCCGAGCTGACGCATGGCGAGCGCCAGATCCACCTGCGGGCCGTCGCCGCAGGTGAGAACGCGTATGCCGCGCGCTTCCAGCGCGGCGCGGCGCTCTGCTGGCGCCTGTGCGCTCGCGAGCAGGATCGTCGGCTGACGATCCTGCTCCTGCAGCACACGGGCGCCCAGCGGGACTCGCAGCTGTGAGTCCGCGACGATCCGTACCGGCTGCACAGCCGGTACGTCTCCGCGGGCGCTCAGCTGCGGATCGTCGGCGATGACGGTGCTGACGCCGACCATAATACCTTGATGCCGGTGGCGCAAGGTATGCACGAAAGCCCGGGATGCGTCAGACGTGATCCACTTGCTATCACCGGTTTTGGCCGCGATTCGGCCATCGAGCGTGCTTGCCGTCTTCATCGTCACGAATGGCAACCGCGTGACAATGTACTTATTGAAAACCTCGTTTAGCGCCGAAGATTCCTCTGCAAGAAGTCCCACGCTCACATCGATACCATGGTTTCGCAGCTTGGCAATGCCGGAACCCGCAACCTGCGGGTTAGGATCCGTTCCGGCGACGACGACACGCACGACACCAGCTTCGATCAGACGATCGCTGCATGGCGGCGTTTTCCCAAAGTGACTGCAAGGCTCTAACGTCACGTATGCCGTGCTGCCCTTTGCCTCTAAACCTGCCATCTGCAGCGCGAGAACTTCGGCATGGCCCTGACCGCGTTGAAGATGGGCTCCCATACCGATAATGCGTCCATCCTTTACCAGTACGCATCCGACAACAGGATTAATGCCCGTCTGACCCAACGCGCTCTCCGCCAACTGCAAAGCGAGCCGCATGTAAGTTTCGTCATTCAATGCCTGCACAATGCTCACCGTCCACTCCAAAGAAGTATTCAAAATGCAAAATAGCCCCATCCAGTGTAGGAAAGGGGCCAGAGAATGTTTAGGTAACACGAAGAAGCTTCAGCCATACGCGCTTGTTACATTTTCGTTCAAACTAAACAACAACGACGAGTCCGCATTTGAAAACAGACTTGTCGAATT
This sequence comes from Paenibacillus tabacirhizosphaerae, assembly GCF_040812395.1. Taxonomy (GTDB): domain Bacteria; phylum Bacillota; class Bacilli; order Paenibacillales; family NBRC-103111; genus Paenibacillus_E. The sequence goes on from NZ_JBFNXH010000003.1 coordinate 407,030, forward strand.
TTTGTCATTGTGAAAAAATGTACAAACGTGCATAGCGAATCTGTAATTCGCATTCTCCTTCTCCCATCCAGACTATACTGTCGGTCCCGGAATTGCACCGGGTCAGCCGTAGCGAAGCTGTATGTCAGGTACCGCTGAGCTTCAAAACGGGTCACGGACTTATCGATCGGAAGCTTGGATAGCTTCCAACGAATCACCGCCGGTGTGGAATTTCGCCACGCCCCGAAGGTTGCACATATTCATAAAAGCAAAGATGCTGCCTGAAAAGCAACAACTTACTTTGGTTATGAATTTATCACTAGGACATGGAAAAAGCAAGGGGAATTTTCACATTTCACATTCGCTATCTCTCTCTTCATGTTAGAAATCACGTCCGCAAGCCGCTCTTTTCCCTACCTTCTCTCACAGCCAACAAATAGAGAAAACCCTTGATTGACAAGGGTTTTCACGTTAAAAATCTATGTAGGGACTAAGCTTCTACAACTTCAACTTTCTCCATCAAATCTTTGCCTTTGAAAGCATCGATGAATTCCATGCCTTTGGACACTTTACCGAAAACCGTGTGTTGTCCGTCAAGGTGCGGCTGAGGCGCGTAGCAGATGTAGAATTGGCTTCCGCCAGTGTTTCTGCCTGCATGAGCCATAGCAAGCGTGCCGCGCTCATGTTTGTTCGGATTGATTTCACAGTTGATTTGGTAGCCAGGGCCGCCTGTTCCTGTGCCGGAAGGACATCCGCCTTGTGCTACGAATCCTGGGATAACACGATGAAAAACGAGTCCGTTGTAGAAACCGGAGTTTGCTAGTTTTTCAAAGTTAGCAACGGTATTAGGAGCATCGTTTTCGAATAGATCGATAACAACTTCTCCGCCGCCTGCGAGTTTAATTTTTGCTTGTTTGGCCATTTGTGGTCCACTCCTTTAGACAATATTACTTTATTCTACTATGAAAGCATTCATTTCACAAACGGAGACAAAAACACCACCGACTTCGTGAGGAAGCCCGTGGTGTTTTCACTCTTTTCAGGTTGTTTCTCTGTCGATAACATCATCGAGTTCCGAACTTCTTTCATTTGCTGCAGCGCGCACATGCTGATCGACTTCATTGAGTCCTTGCATTTGCTCAGCTGCTTGTGCTTGCTTGTTCAACTGTTCTTCCACCTGTCCAATTCCGTGTGCACCCTGTTGTCCGCTATTTGTTGTCATTATTCCCTAATCTCTCCCTTATTTCGTGTTTGCAACAAACTTTATATTTGCTCCAGGGAGAGGGTTTTATACAGTGTTCGGAAAAAGATTCTCTCTTCCCTTACCTGTCTTCCATCCGGTATTCCTCCCCAAGACTCCGGGGATTCCGGGGACATTTCGCCACCGCAAGCTTCGCAAGAAAACGGAACAGGTACTGCCGGACCTCCTATTTCCCATGCACAGCGATATCCACGGAACTACGATGCATTATTCCACGGTAACGACCCTTTCCTCCTCCTGAAGTGGAACTAGGGTGTGTTAAATGAGCGAAACCGTGCCTACAACCCAGCATTTCCTGCTCATAAGGTACGGTAGTTCCGCGAAATATCCCTACAACCGAAAATACCGCCTCTTAACGCACCTACGTTCCGCTCACCCATGCAAAAAGACGATCTATCGCAGGATCGAGGCGGTATTTCAATACGCCAACCCGCTGCGGTACTTCCGGATCTTCCACATCCATCCTGTCAAAAGCTCGTGCCACACGATGCCTGCGGTTCTCCGCTCTGTAACCTCGTCACACACATACCTGACGACATATGCTTTCTCACGTATTAGTGAGGGTACCCCTAACGCTTTAGTTCCGTAAAGGGTAAAACATTCTGATAAAAAAAGAAGGCAGCCTAGAGCTTGAGCTCAAGGTACCTTCTTTCGCATCTTTTTTTCGTTTACACGGTTTTGCTAACTTGCTTCATTCTTGCCGGGATAACATCATTGCCTACGATATTGTCAAAAGACTCGCGTTTCACAACCAAATCGCTTTGTCCATCTTTCACAAATACAACAGCCGGACGGCGAATACGGTTGTAATTGCTAGCCATCGCATAGTTGTAAGCACCTGTGCAGGATACAGCCAGAACGTCGCCCGCGTTTACTTTCGGCAAGTTCAGATCCCAGATCAGCATGTCGCCGCTCTCGCAGCATTTGCCTGCAATAGAAACGACTTCTTGCGCTTGCTCCGTAGCACGATTAGCGAGCATTGCTTCATATTCTGACTCATACAGAGCTGGACGCGGATTGTCAGTCATGCCGCCATCTACAGCAACGTATTTACGAACGCCAGGAATATCTTTGGTCGTACCTACGCTGTAAAGCGTTGTGCCCGCATCGCCTACAATGCTCCGGCCTGGTTCTACCCAAATCTCTGGCAGCGGATAATTGTTACTGCCAAAGTTTTCTTTGATAGCGTCCGTGATAGCTTTCACGTAAACCGCTACAGGAAGAGGTGTATTGCCTTCCACATAACGGATGCCGAATCCGCCGCCAAGGTTAATTACCTTGAAGACGACGCCCGTTTCTTGACGAACTTGAACAGCAAAACCGGCCACTTTCTCAGCTGCCATCCGGAAACCTTCTACTTCGAAAATTTGCGACCCGATATGGGAATGAACGCCCAAAATTTCCAAGTTGCTCAATTGGGAAGCTTCTTGAATCGCGCGAAGTGCGGAACCGTTGCCCAAATCGAAACCAAATTTGGAATCGGTTTGACCTGTCGAAATATATTCATGCGTGTGCGCCTCAACGCCCGGCGTAATTCGCAGCAAGATTTTAACTTTTTGGCGTTTTTCGCCGGCAATTGCATTCAACATTTGCAGCTCGATGAAGTTATCAACAACGAAACAGCCGATTTTCGCATCGATCGCCATTTCGATCTCTTCTACCGTTTTATTGTTTCCGTGGAAATGGATACGCTCCGCTGGGAATCCTGCTTGCAGCGCTGTAAACAGTTCGCCTTCGGAAACGACGTCAAGGGACATGCCCTCTTCTTCAACGATGCGGCACATTGCCATCACACAGAAAGCTTTGCTTGCGTAAGCAACTTGGAACTTCAAGCCAGAGGCTTTGAAGGCTTCTACAAATTCGCTGCAGCGTTGACGCACGAGTGCTTCGTCATACACATATAAAGGCGTACCGTATTCTGCAACCAGCTGGGTTGCATCGACACCGCCGATTTCGAGGTGGCCTTGATCATTTATTTTGCTCGTACCGTGTAAATACATAGCTTTGGTTTCCCCTCTTCCTAAACTTTGTTGCCATTTACCGCTCTGCGGCTTTATGAGCATTACTATTTAAAGTACCATATGGCAAGCGCTTTTGACAATACACGCTTCGACAGAACATACAAAAAAGGACAGGAAAGTTCCATGCCCTTTTCCTATGCTATTTCGGCTGGCGAGTACCGTCAATCGGCTTGGTTAGACTCAGTCTCGTTTTGGCAGCAAGAACAGGCCGACGTACCAGAATAGAAAAGAAACTTTTTGCGTTAAATGGTATTAACGGCCACATGTACGGAGAATTATAGGATCTCCGCGTAGCTAGAAACAGCAGCCATAAGGTTGCTCCGATAACGAGTCCTGGCACTTGGAAAATAGAGACGACGATGAGAAGCGCCAACCTGGTGATGCGGTTGGCAAGTCCGAGCTCATAGCTTGGCGTGGCGAACATGCCAATAGAGGCAAGTGCCAAATAGAGAATGACTTCGTTAATAAAAAGTCCCGTCTTGACGGCGATATCCCCGATCAAAATCGCTGCAACTAGCCCCATCGCAGTCGCGAGCGGCGAAGGGGTATGCACCGCGGCCATCCGCATGAGATCGATACCGATATCGGCGAGAAGGAATTGTACGAGCAGCGGCAGCGTTCCCTGCTTTTGCGGACCGAGAAACTCCAAACCCGCCGGCTTCAAGGATGGTTCCATCACCATTAGAAACCACAAGGGCAGCAGGAATAAAGAAGCCATGATGCCGGCGAATCGCACCCACCTTAAATAGGTGCCAATGAAAGGCGTCTGCCTGTATTCCTCCGCATGCTGGACATGATGGAAGAATGTTGTAGGCAATATCATTACACTAGGTGATGTGTCGACGAAAATACAGACATGCCCTTCCAATAAATGTGCGGACACAACATCCGGCCGCTCGGAATAACGGACCATCGGGTACGGATTCCAGCCTGTATTCACAATAGCTTCCTCTAATTGCTTCTCAGCAAGCGGAAGCCCGTCGATCTCCACCTTCTTTATTTTATCTTTGACGGATTCCACCAAGTTTGGATCAGCGATGTCATTAATATATGCGACACATATATCCGTCTTCGTTCTTTTGCCAATTTGCATAATTTCAAGCTTGAATCTTTCATCCCGTATTCGACGTCTGACAAGGGTCACGTTAAGCAGCAACGTTTCAACAAAGCCGTCCCTAGACCCGCGGACTACGCGCTCTAAATCAGGTTCTTCCGTAGAACGAGCCGGGTAATTCTTCACATCGATGGTGATCGCCGACGTCTCGCCTTCAATGAAAAGCGCAGTCCCCCCCATGAGCACTTGCCCAATAACTTCGGATATTTTTTTATACGTTTTAACTTGATTATGGGGAATAAGCTTCTCGGCGAAGGCTTCCACCGTATGGTGCTCAACTGCCGCTTTATCCGCATAAGTCAAGCGTTTAATAATTTCAGTCAATACTTCGTCTTTGATAAAGCCATTGCAATAAAAAACGCCTACGCGCTTTGAGCCGAATACCATTTCCCTGAGCACAAGATCAAAGCTTTTGTTAAGGCCGACTCGTTCCTCAAGCACTCTTTGCACTTCCCTCAAGTTGCGGGGAATATCTTCTTGAACCTTCAGAGCCTTTTCTGTCGCAGTCATATCCCTTTCCGGATTGTATGCAGACAAATTGCCTTCCTCATCGACAGCCAGCTTTTGCTCTTCCTTTTGATCCTTGGCCGTGTCGTTACTATTGGCATCACCTGCTTTTACGATCACTTTCATTCCCTTTCACCTCATCCGCGATTATTAATACAGCAGCCATTCAAATAAAGAGCCAATGACCTTTCCAAAAATCATCGCCATCAGCAGTAAAATCATATAAGATCCCATGCCCACTCTTTTGGCCAGTATGGGCAGAACATTAATGATTTCCGTTAAGGCCGCGGCAAGCATGCCTACAAAACAACCTGCAAACAAGCCAACAAAAGCAGCTCCCATCGGAAATAAATGCAGCTTCCACTGGCTGAAATCAACCCATGTACAAACGAGAGAGCCTGTAACAACTGCGGCTTCATACTTGTGAATGCTTTTAAAGGAATAGGTGATTTGAGCTAATCTAGGGATAATATCCAAAACAACAAGGAAGGCAACCATTCCGCTACCTACAGCGATCCCGCCTGCCAGGCCAATAAAAGCAGCTAATAGAGCTTCTCCAGCCTGCACAATCACTTGGCTTCTTCCTTTTCATGAATTTTGCCGTACTCTTCCGTAATCACGTAATGATTCACATTCTCTTGGTACATGAACATTTCCACTTCCAGCGGGCTTGGTTCCTCATTGAATTTTTTCTTGAATAGATGGTTGAAGAAAATGACCATACCTACCCCAATGCCAAGGGAGTAAGGAATTTGCAAAATAAGAGGGTGCTCCACCCTCCTTCCTGTCATCAGCTCATAAATGCGTTGATGGACTTCCAGCATGCTGACATCTGCATGAAAGTTCATAATGGCAAGTCCTGAACCGATAAAGAGCAGCAACCATACGATGCCGATAAGAACCGGATTTGGTTTCTTATTATCCGTGTAAATTTCAAGAAGGACATGAGGCTCCCCGAAATGTTCGATTTGCAGTTCAGGAAAACGCTCCTTTACTTTACGTACAATCAGCATCATATCGATAAGTACACGATTCCCGTCCGCGTGCTGAGGATGATGGATCACAAGCTCTGATAGATAGGTTTCATATTCAGGTTCGACAATCAACTGGGCGATATGACTTAAATTCACAGGATTTCCTTTGCGTACGCGCGCTCTCCTGCGAAGTCGGATATACAAGTACGGAGCGGCAGCTTGTCTCATTTTCTCACTCCTTTAAGAAGCATTGGCTGTGAACATCCATGTATAGGGGTAGTATGCAAAATTTTTCATGCGCATAATCGTTGAACGGCATGGTAAATCCTCCTATCTGAAAATAACGAAAAACCGCTATTCCCCGGTGAAGGAAATAGCGGTTTATTAAGCGTGTTGGCCACTACTGAGCGATCTGATCTTTGATCGATTGCAAAATTTTCTTCTCCAGCCGGGAGACCTGCACCTGCGAAATCCCCAACCGGCTGGCCACCTCAGACTGCGTCTGGTCGCGGAAATAACGCAGATAGACAATTAGCCGTTCTCTCTCCGAAAGGGTGCCAATAGCTTCATTGAGTGCCAGCTTCTCGAACCATTTCTCACCGGACTCGTCCGAGATTTGATCCATCAATGTAATGGGATCTCCATCGTTTTCGAATACGGTCTCGTGAATCGAGGATAACGGCTTATTCGCCTCTTGGGCGAAGACAACTTCCTCTGCCGTTATCATCAGCTCCTCCGCGACTTCTTTGATCGTCGGCAGCCGTCCGAGACGTTTGGAAAGCTCGTCCTTCGTCTTGCGAATCTTGTTCGCGAGCTCTTTGAGCGAGCGGCTGACCTTAAGCGTTCCGTCATCGCGCAGGAAGCGTTGAATCTCGCCGATAATCATCGGCACCGCATAGGTAGAAAATTTGACATCATAAGATAGATCGAATTTGTCAACGGACTTGAGAAGTCCGATACAACCGATCTGGAACAAATCTTCGGCTTCGTATCCCCTGTTCAAGAACCGTTGAACAACAGACCAAACCAGTCGGATATTGCAGCTGACAAGCGTTTCTCTAGCGAGTTGATCTCCGGATTGGCTGAGGGCGATTAACCGTTTGACTTCACTGTCGTCTAAGTAACTGTGAGAGGCGTGCTTCAAATCCACATCCATAGATCAAACCCCTAATTGTATAAAGCTTTTTTAGATTCAATTCGCTTCAACATTTTTATTTTGGTTCCGATTCCGACGGCTGTCACAACTTCCACTTCATCCATAAAATTTTCCATGATCGTAAACCCCATGCCTGAACGCTCTAGCTCCGGCTTAGATGTATAAAGCGGCTGCTTGGCTTGCTCCAAATCATCAATTCCTTGCCCATTATCTTCAACCGTGATGTGGACGATGTCCTCATCAATTTGCGTCGAGATGGTAATCACGCCGTCGGTTCGGTTGTTGTATCCATGAATAATGGAGTTGGTCACAGCCTCCGATACAACCGTTTTAATATCCGTCAACTCATTCAGCGTCGGATCCAGCTGAGATACGAATGCCGCAACGGCTACCCGTGCGAAGGCTTCATTCTCAGAACGGCTGGCGAACTGCAAGGTCATAAAATTTTTATCACTCATAAGGCAACCTCCAGGCTGGAGATTGCGGATCTCTCGTCATCTTGAATCGTTACAATCTTGAACATACCGGAAAGCTCGAATAGTCGGTAAACAGCAGGAGTAACATCGCACACGACCATCTTACCGCCCTTGCCCGTAATTTGCTTGTAGCGACCGAGTATAACGCCGAGACCGGAGCTGTCCATGAAGGAAAGATCTCTTAAACTAAGAATGAGATGCCTCGTCTCCTCCTTAGCGATTGCTTCCTCCATCCTTGCTTTAACACTATCTGCCGTATGATGATCCAGCTCGCCTTTCAATCTAACAATCAGCGCTCTCCGGCCTTGCTCGAATTCAATTTGCAGGCTCAAACATGTTCACTCCTTCCCTGTCATGAAACAAGATTTCTACAGGGAAGATGGAATTTCCTGCCACCCGACAAAACTAGAAGAAAAGCGCTAAAACAAGAACAAATGCGAGTTTATTCGTGTAATCTCCCTATTAATCTGTATGGAACAGATGGGATGTCGTCCGTTTAAACAGCTTCCACCAGGATGCTTTGCTTACTGCGACTGGAGACTCCAACGGATACTCTGCCAACACATTATCGCCATTATAGACGATGATTTTGCCAATCGGCTGCCCTAAAGCAATCGGCGCTCTGAGATTCGGATCGATTTGCAGCTCATGTCGAATGTTTTGAGTTGCCTCGCCTTTTTTCATCAGAATGCTGTAATTTTGTTTCGCAACCAATGGGACAGATGAAACTTGGCCTTTATTTATCGTGAAATTCCCAAGGCTGTCGCCCGATTTGAATAACGGATAATTAGAATACTGTGCAAATGCAAAGTCAAACAGCTTCGTTACTTCAGCATTCCGCGTTTTCGTATTGGGCTCTCCCAAAACAACGGCAATCACACGTAAATTGTCTCTCTTCGCAGTAGCCGACAAGCAGAACTTCGCTTCACTGGTATAACCTGTTTTGAGGCCGTCGGCTCCGCTATAGAACCTAACCAGCTTATTCGTATTAACTAACCAGAATGGACTTGCTGTCTCCTTGCGCAGATAGTCTTGGTAGACACCTGTAAATTTCGTAATTTCCTCATGTTTGAGCAGTTCTTTGGACATGATGGCGATATCATTTGCGGTTGTATAGTGATTGTCGACAGGCAAACCGTTGCAGTTAGAGAAATGTGTGTTTTTCATACCTAATTGCTGTGCGCGTTCGTTCATCATTTGCACGAAATTTTCTTCGGAACCAGCGATTTTCTCAGCCATCGCAACGGATGCGTCATTGCCTGAAGCCATCGCGATGCCTTTGAGCATTTCCTGAACCGTCATTTCTTCGCCTGGTTCAAGAAATATTTGAGAGCCGCCCATGGATGCTGCGTATTCGCTTGCTCGCACCTTCTCATCCATTTTAATTTTGCCTTGATCGATAGCCTCCATAATAAGCAGCATGGTCATAATTTTCGTGATACTGGCTGGCGGCAGCTTCGCATCCTTATTCTTGTCCACAATCACAGTGCCTGTGTCCGCGTCCATCAGCACAGCTGATTGTGCATTAGGCGTTAAATCTACCGGTTGTGCCCTCTTCTCTTCAGCGAAAACTGCCGGCATTAGCAGCAGCATGCACATCTGTAAACATATTAGACTGATAAACCCTTTTTTTAGCATAGCAATTCTACCCCTCCTGAGAGTTTTGCGCCAGAAACACTGGCCCTTGTAAGCGTAAACTTTGAGTTTTCGGCAGAAAACTGGCGTCGTAAGCATGAAGCGTAAGCGTTACACTTGCAGCATGAATTACTGCTAATCAGTGTTGACATTTTCTTCATAAAATATTCCAAAGAAGGGAAAATAAAAAAGCACTTCCACATAGGGAAGTGCTCATTGCGTGAAACCATTTTTATGCGATTACATCGTATATCAATTGCACGGCAGGTGGCTTCTCAGCTTCAATCCGATACGCATCATGAATCATGGATTCAACTTCTTTCACATCGAGACGATTGGCATGAATCGTACAGATGGAGTCGCCAACCTGAACCGTATCGCCAATTTTCTTGTTAAGCGTTAAACCTACCGCATAATCGATCTGATCTTCTTTCTTCGCCCGACCGGCGCCTAAAAGCATAGCCGCGATGCCGATCTGTTCGGCATCGATTTGATTCACATAGCCCTCTTTGGCAGCGAGGACTTCCACATGATAAGCAGCCGTCGGCAGCAGCTCCGGTTGATCAACGACTTGCGGGTTGCCCCCTTGGCTGGCAACGAATTTCTTAAATGTCTCCAGCGCTTTCCCGTTCGCTACAATATCTCTGATCGCCGCCTGTGCCTGCTCAAAGGTGTCAAACGCTTTGCCCAGCACCGCCATGTACGATGCTACCGAAATCGCGACCTCCGTCAATTCCCTATCCCCTGTGCCGCGAAGCACCTCGATGGATTCGATGATCTCGTTCGCATTCCCAATCTCGCGGCCTAGCGGCTGTTCCATATCCGTAATCATCGCGATTGTGTTGCGGTTCAAACTCTTGCCGATATCCACCATTGTGCGGGCTAGTACTCTAGCGTCGTCCAACGTTTTCATGAAAGCGCCGGAACCGATCTTTACATCGAGCACGATGGCATCAGCGCCTGAAGCAATTTTTTTACTCATAATGGAGCTTGCGATCAGTGGAATCGACTCTACCGTTGCGGTTACATCGCGCAATGCATACATCTTCTTGTCTGCAGGCGCCAAATTGCCGCTCTGACCAACGATTGCAATTTTATTCGTATTTACGGCCTCAATAAAAGCCTCTTTGGTCAATTCGATCTGGAAACCTGGTATGGACTCCAGCTTATCAACCGTACCACCTGTATGCCCTAGGCCTCGTCCCGACATTTTAGCAACAGGAATGCCTAATGAAGCTACAATGGGTCCGACGATCAAACTGATTTTGTCACCAACGCCCCCTGTAGAATGCTTATCCACCTTAATCCCTTGAATTTCGGAAAGGTCAATCATTTCTCCAGATCCTGCCATAGCGAGAGTAAGCGCAGAGATTTCTGCTCCAGTCATACCGTTGAAAAATATCGACATCAGCAGCGCGGACATTTGATAATCGGGGATATCTCCGTTTGTGTAGCCATTAACAATAAACTGAATTTCCTGTTCATCCAGTGCTTCATTTAGTCTCTTTTTATGGATCAAATCCACCATTCTCATCGCCCATACCTCCAATTCGAATCGAAAAAAGGGAGCCACATGAGCCCCCTTCTGAAATATCTCTTATTGTACGACTAATTTCGACTTCATTTTCGCATGACCTTCACCGCATGGAAGAACGCACTCAATTTCATAAGTTCCCGGTTTATCAAACGTGATTTGCTTGGAAGGATTTTCCTTGTCCAATTTGATATCCAGACCTTTGATTTCAACTGCATGAACGCCCTCTTTTAAAGACAAGGAAACCTTTGTAGGTTCACCAGCTTTAATCGTGTAATCAGCGGAGTCGAACTGCCAGTTAGAAGCTGTAATTTTAAGTTGTTGACCTTTGCTTGCTGCTGCATCAGCAGCTTTTGCATCTTGGCGTGCGGAAATATCTTGAAAGAGGACTCCCAGTCCCAATGCGCCCGCAAGTATAAATAACACAAAGAAAATCCACTTTTGCATGCATATCCCCCTCTTAGTGTGGTTCACTTCATCTATTCTACCTAACAAGTTCAAACAATCCCATATATGATTGATGGCAAACTGTTGAATATTTCGTGACGAAAGTGTGAACGAGGTATCTGCAAACCTTCACTTGCCGAGACCCAATTTTACTATTGCCCATTCAGCCGTTAATTACACGCCTCTTAACCTCTCGCGTATTTGGAAACCGCCAACAAGTCCTCGTTGTTTCTCCCTTAAGTAAGTAACGGGCTGCTCTTTGAATGACAGCTTACGTATATCGTTATTCAATCTGCTCGTGCAATCGACACATAACTTATGCTCTCTAATAGGCTTCGCGCAAGCAGCGCAGTAATAATGCAAATTGGGATAGTCCGAAAGCAGCAATTTTCCCTCTTTCATCCAGATGACTAATTGCTCCGTCGTTACGCCAATTGCCGCGCTAACTTGTTCACTGGTAGAACGATGGTTTTTACGCAAGTACTCAAGACAGTTATAAAGCATCGAATCCAGACTTCGGCTGCAATCCGTGCACTGATTTCTTAAATTCCTCTGATAAACCTTCCCGCAACGCGGGCAGTTAGCTACTAATAGTTGAGGACTTGTCATGCTCCATCACGTCCTTGTTTTGGAGGTTTGTAGTTCTAATTAACTACATTGTAGCATGACTCCGCCTTTTAGCATAGGTCTTCAGGATCTTATTTTAAAAGGAGATAGGCTGTTCAGCGCAGCCTCAGCCCAGCTTTACTTCACGCACAAATGCTTTGACCAACGCAATGAATTTCGGCTTCGTCTTGTTCGCAACCGCAACAACCTGCTCATGTGTAAGCGGCTCCAGCTCCTCGCCGTCCTAGCTCGTTAAATCCCTTATGTATCAAGGATTTCCCTCGGGTTTCACTCTCAACAACTACCTTACATCGTATTCTCCAGCAATTATAATAAAGTAGTTGTGGTGATTTGTAAAGGGCTTTGTACATTACCGTATAAGACTCATTATTTTGTATTATTCGTTGCCTAGAAGGAAAGTATTCGCCGTCCCAATCCAGCATCCAGATCCGACCCCTACACTAACTCACCACCATTGATTTGTACCCCAATCCTTAAAAAACTATTCTTAATAGCAATAGGGTGATAAATCAAAAGTCTATTTTTAAGAGTAAAAATAATCATCCAGGCAGTAGTGCAAACACCTTTCGACGTAAGTTCTTTTCCATAAAGATAATATTGATTCACCCTTGCCAAAAATTATATGATTGTACTGAACAAGTGCATGGTGTCTAGGGTGGTGTCCACTGGAGGACATATAGATGAACCAAATAGCACATTTTCTCTTTCTGTTACTTGATTTATTCCTGAACTATAATCCAAAAATTCTGAAGTTGCTTATTTCTTACTTTTGGGAAAGGCTAAAGCTCTAATCGCTGAGTTTCATCCCTAAGCTTTACATTCAACGAAAAAGGATTTTGACGACACCATACTCAAAAACAAAAATTGACTACACCATCCTACCTGATACCTATAAAAGGATTAGGTAGGGTGAACAATAAAAATATAATACGAAAAAAGAAAACCAAGAGCGTAATTGCTGTTGGTTTTCTTTTTTTGTAAAACTTATCAATAATTACATATCATTACATTCGTTGTTCTTGTTCGACACACATATTCAACCAAAAAGTAACGTTATTACGTAGATTCTTAGCATTCAAATTCCACATTTCACCAAAAATATAAGTCTAAAAATAAAAAAGATACAGCATTGCAGACTACTCCCAAGTAATTCATCCATTTCATTTCAACCGACGAAATTCATCTATATATTTAGAGAAGCTTTTCACCGCTACATCAATCCTCATATACATTAACGAACATACAACAACCACATAAATCCAATCTAGACTAGCAGATTTTGAATATGAGCCACTTTAAATAGTAGAAAGTAAATTCCTACTCCAATCAACCAAGAACGCTCAGGAGCGATTTTGCGAAGGCATATGAAAACGTAATTGTATCAATTAAACGAAAAGAGAGCAGCCTTAGCCTCTCCCTTGATTCCATTAATACAATAAACTTACCATTTCACTCAACTTATCCCTATCCCATTGAGTTGTATCTGATGGTACTCTTTTAATTGGACACATAGAAGCGAGAATGCGAAAATAAAAGCATCCATAGTGAGGTGTCTAACAATGACGAAAAAATACAACAAGGAATTCAAAATTAACACCGTTCGTTTAGTACAAGAAGAGGGGAAGACGGTGGCGCAGGTAGCTCGTGAGATGGGGCTCCACGAGAATACTCTGTACAGATGGATTACAGAAGTGAAGCAAGATGGAAACCAAGCTTTCCCTGGTAGTGGACAGTTAAAGCCCGAAGATAAGGCTATGCGCGAACTCCAAAAGCGCATTCGTGATCTGGAAGAGGAGAACGACATTTTAAAAAAGGCAATGCACTACTTTGCCAAAGACCGGCGCTAATCTACAAGTTCATCCACAGATACCGCTTAAAGCTCCGAGTCGCAAAGATGTGCGAAGTGTTCAAGGTTTCACGAAGCGGTTATTATGAATGGACGAAGCGTCCGGAAAGCTCTGGCAAGCAGCGGCGAAAAGAATGGGAGAAGTTGATCCGCCGCACTTTTCTCGACTCCAGGCAGCTCTATGGGAGTCCAAAAGTGCGGAAGGCTCTAACCCAGCAAGGTGTTCAAATCTCACTTGGTACGGTCGCACGTATTATGAAGGAGCTCGGCCTGAAGTCACGCACAGTGAGGAAATATAAAGCCACAACAAACTCTAAACACAACCTACCCGTGGCCGACAATGTTCTGAATCAACAGTTTGCCACAGAAAAACCTAATCAAGTCTGGGCTTCGGACATCACTTACATTCCAACGGATGAGGGATGGCTTTATTTGGCGAGCGTTGAAGATCTATGTTCGCGCAAGATCGTGGGCTTTCACATGGATGAAAGAATGACGAAAGGATTAGTCATGGAGGCGCTGGATCATGCCTATAGGATCCAGCGCCCATCAGAAGGCCTCATTCACCACTCCGATCGCGGCAGCCAGTATGCCTCGGCGGATTATCAGGGTCATCTCAGAAAATACAAGATGAAGGGCAGCATGAGCCGAAAAGGAAACTGCTACGACAATGCTTGTATCGAGTCCTTTCACAGTATCCTGAAGAAAGAACTGATCTATCTCCACAAATTTAAGACTCGGCAAGAAGCAAAGGAGAAAATCTTCGAGTACATAACATGCTTCTATAATGGGAAAATAATCCATTCTTCCATAGGGTATATGACAACCCAATGAGTACGAACGTACGCTCCGATCGATTGCGTAATTCTCTCGATTCTATGTGTCCAGTCTATTGACAGAGGTCCAAACATATTATCAGCTTCATCTAAAGTTATAAGCGAAGAAATATGTCTTTTCGGAATAACTGCTATATGTAATGGATAGAAGGGGCGAGTATGGTGATAGGCAAGCACACTTTTCGTTTCACGAACCATATTTACATTATAGCTTTTCTACACCTTCTTGCCCTTCATATCCCCATACTTTTCAACTAGGCATTCAATCTCTTTCAACGTGGCAGCTATATAACTTTGGTCACTATGGAACTCAAATCGCAATTCGTTATCAACATGAGATTGTTCTTTATAACTTCCTCTAATAATGACTTGACCACGATTACTAAAGGCTACTTCAATAGTCAAATTCATTTCATGGTTACAGAATGTTGCTGTACCTTGTAGGTTTTTATAGCAATCCCCTAATTGGCTATAAAATGAGTAGACTTCACCTGTCGTAAACCATAGTTCACCTGCTAATTTATAGTTCCCACTTTTTAACTCCACTGTGCCTATAGTATCGTACCCACCAAAATGAGAAGTAGAACTTGGATAACCCCAGACTTCTTCAATGGAAATTACGATATAACCATGCTCACCTGTTAATTTAAATTGTTCCATATCCATTCCTTTTCTCCAAAAACATCTGTTTGTTCTTGAAATGAACCAAAATAGTAGCTCCAGAAGCAAACAAAACCTCAAATGACAACGTATCATCATCTACAATCAGTATCTCATTATAGCCCCAGTCATCAAACCCTCTGCGCTGTTCAAAGTCACTCTCACCACACCCAAATTTCAATTCAAGTTTCTTGATTTTCTTGAACGTGATTTTCCATTCCTCTATGTCATTGATCACTGTTACCGTAACCTCAATTGGGTTCAACACGCCATAAGCAGAATGCTTCACATCAACACTCTTTAGGCAATAATCGTGAAAGCTTTTTGTTTTGAAATGATCGTAAACCTTACGTGACAGCCTATTTTGAAGTTGTAGATAGAGTTCATTATATACTTGATTGTTCTCAGTCCATTGCAGATGCGCCTGTTCCTGATCTTCAAAGCTCCCTTGATTCATTAGAGTCCATAATTTATCTGTAAAGTATTTCAAACGGATATGCCCCTATTTCCTTTTTATTCCTATTATACATCAAACTCAACACAAAGAAGCTCCCCACAACGGATAGCTTTCTTTCTTCATATTGCTTTCAAGCTATATGTGTCATATTCCCAAATCTAACCAATTAGCTTCAAATTAACTTTTTTCAGTATATGCTTTTGATAGACTAAAATGTAGCGATCCAATAGTTGGCTAACTTCAACAACTTTATCATGTGTAAGACTTCCGTGAATCCATGCCTGTTCAAACATCTCATAACGTAAAGCTTCGATTTTTGCTTTTAGGGTTGATTCCATAATATCACTCTCCATTTAATGGGGAATTTTTCCGTAAAGTATCTTATAGAGAAATAATAGCATGATGTTATTAGGAAAATATTAGAAATCCATTTAGTTTAATAAATTTTATTCAGCAAGATGTTAGGTATGTTTGGTATCGTACAAATTAGGTTTATTGGCGCTGGCTGGGAGCGCACATGGGGTCTGGGAAAAAAGTGAATTTTCATTTGATCATAAGTCCCCCCCCTGTTCCCTTATAGAAACAAAGAAAAGCACCCTCCATGAGGATGCTTTTACCATTTAACCATTACTATGATATTACCTTCCGCTTCTCTAACTCACGATACAACGTTGGCTTTGAAACACCAGTGAGGTCAACGATCTCCTTCAACGAATACTCTTTGCTATCGTATAGCTTCAACGCTTGCTTAACCTTCTTTTCATCCAGCGGAGGGCTGCCACCTTTTCTTCCTCTTGCTCTAGCAGCCACAAGTCCTGCGGCTATTGGCGTTTATGTATGGAGTTGAACATTCAATGAGAGTTAGATAAAATGCAAGTTTTATTCGTGTGCTAAAGTTCTAAACGTTTAATAACGTTACCATAGATTTTTCCAAGCCGCAAAGAGTTGAAGTCACTGAATTTCTCAAAGTCGTGTATACTCCTTCTTTGCCCCTTAAATTGTTGATACCAAATCCCTTCTCTAGTAATTAAAACTCTTTCACTAATTTCATGGAACTGATCAGCCGTTAGGTCCATAATGTAATCCTCATACTCTAACCATCCATGAGACTGACGTTTGCTGTTAATGCCCCAAACGTATTCTGTCTGTATTCCAAGGGTTAGTAAATACTTTGCAAAAAGGTCACTAGTGTCCCCACAGCAACCCCTTGGAAAGTTTTCGAACCAAGTAGAACTAGAAAATTCACTTTTCTCTAACTTTTCGATTGCATTTCTAAATAAATGTCCTAATTCCTTGATCTTATCAATGTTTGCTGCTTTCATCTATTCAACAATACCCTTCCATATCCATTTAAATAGGTGCTGTTTCACTCTCATATCTGAATCGGATTGTTATTGGTTCGTCTTTCACTAAATCGTAATTCGTAAAGTCCCTCCATTCATATATTGATTCATCAAGAGGACTATTCAAGTATGCAGGAAAGGGTGCTATGACAATGTCTTTACCAATTAATGAATCGTCTTTTGGGGACAGTGGCAAATAAATCTGGTACATGTAACTGCTAAAGATAACAACATAAATCATATAGAAAACATTGTCCTTACTATGTTCTTTACGCCTAAACAATAGATTTGTAATGGATTTACTCGGAACAGGCGAAAACGCTCTTAATGCTTGTAATGTCAAATGTGGGTACGTACATTCTTTAAGATCTTCCTCCAGTATCCATTTAACGGCTTTTCGGTAATGTTGTACTTCTTCTTCGGGCATAATACTAATTGCCATCTTTACTAAACATTTATATGCAGCTGCTGGAATGAAAGGCTCTTTGAAGCCTTCAAAGTCAATGACATGACTTTCTTGATCTAGCTTATAGATCGGGTCATTTACGCTAGTTTTTACGCTAATTACCTTGTCAACGTCAATCCTTGAATTACCTTTTTTATAAGATGGAATGCCTTTTTTGCCTTTAATCTGCGACAAAGTTCTTGCAATGCCTAAGAAATTAGCAAAGTGATTTTCTATTGATCTTCCAAATTTTCCATTGCATGTATCACATTCGTAACTTGAAAATAGAAGTCTATTTCCTATAAATTCAGGAATAGCATGGGCTATTGTTTTGAAGGATACCTCAGGCGTTCCTTTGCCACAAAACCTACAAGTATTTTCATCAGTAATCTCACCTAAACAAATCCTATCCTCAACTAATTCGTATTTGGTAATCAAGTCATAATTGTTCATAAAAAACAGGATTCTATCTTTGTCCATTTTGTTTATTTCTACATATTCTTCGTCCTCCATACCGCATCCTCCAATACCATAAAATTCCATTACAAAGATTATAGCAAAGGGTAGCCAGTCCGACCAGCACTTTCCCTACATCAGGTAAAGGAAGGTTGAACTTATTCCTAATTTATTAACTACATGCTTCACTTGACTTACTGACTGTGAGCGCACTTAAGTCAAAAGCAACCAACATATAGAAACAAAAAAAGAGCATCATGATTGAAGCCCTTCAAATACCTTCTTTTTCTTCTATCTGCCTGCGGGGTATCTATATTGATTCCTCTATGCCTTCCAAGTAGTTGCCTTTTTTCCTACTAATTGCAATATAACTTCCGCTTTTTCCTCTTTTTCATTCAGCGTACCCGATTCTAAATTCAAAAGATATTCAACTACATCTTTTGTCAAACTTAGTCCATTACCTTGCAAAATTTGCTGTGGTTTCAACACATTATTTGCAAGCAGCATTTCAACTGCCTGACTTAATAGTACAGGTTGCGGAATAGGCAAAAAATCATCTAGTGGTTCTTTTACCCTCATTTTCCTAGAGTTCATTTGTCTCATTAAGTAATGATACTGGTTGTAGGAAATAACCTCCAAGTGATATGCCCTAACTACCATTGCAGCAATTGAAACTCTCCATTTCTTCTTCAGTTCAACATAAAAGTCAAGATTCGTTGGATAGTGTAAGTCTTGAGTAAAAGCATTTTTGGGAAGAAGAAATGCCCCTGCAAATTTATCTGCTTGTTGCTCTATAAGTCGATGCTCTTCTGCAAGGATTTCGTTTGAATCAACGTTCCAATTGTGCAGCAATATATGCGCCAACTCGTGAGCAGCATCAAACTGTCTCCTTGAAGCAGATTGCTTTCCATCCCCTAGGACTACTAAATACCGCTCCCTACCACCTAAGATTTGACGTTGACTAAATGCATCAATGTTATGAGTTTCTGTGGATAGTGAAGAAACTATGATACCATTCAATTCAAGGAGATAAACCATATTAGTGATCGGTTCTTCTCCTATATTCCAAACTCTCCGCAATGCTAATGTAATATCTTCAATATCATCGCTAGATAGCAAACTTGCATTCTCCAGCTTCTCGTCTGTAAGTTCAATTATTTCCTTTAAATTTGGTAAGTTTAGTAATGGGAAGTCAATGTATTGTTCAAAAAAACTAACTATTTCTGAGAGTAATTCTGTTTTTTGAACCTGTGAGATACGTTCTTTTTTGCTGGTACTTGCCAATGAGCGAAAAAACGTGTTACCTATTTGTATTTCTTCACTTCTTTCATTCTCATAGAAAAAATCCCTTGGAAACTTAAGAACTGCCATCATTCTCATGAGAGTTTCTAAACTAGGAGTGCTACGTCCAGTTTCAAACTGAGAAATCGCTTGTTTTGAAACACAAGCCTGCTCAGCAAGCTCAGAAATCGTTAATCCTGCGTATTGTCTAGCTGTCCTTAACCTATTCGGATTAAAGTTACTTGAACGTGCCATTTTTGCTTCCCTCAGTTCCTATTAAGTAGTGCGACTAAACTCTAATCATTGGATTTAACATTTGGTTTTAACTTAAGCATTTGCTTAATTTCCGTTTTCTGTTTGTCAACGTCGTCCTGCAACTGTTTAGCCTTAGAATCGGACGTAAAATCTTTCTCCACACTCTTGTAGTTAACACTATATTTTGTCCAATCCACTTCAGATAATACATCTTCTTTAAGATTAGCAGAAGGAACTATCGCCTTTATCCTAAAAATGTTGTTTTTATAAACACTGTAAGTAACGATAACTACAACTTCAACTTCTAATCCAAAAATAAATTCAGACAAGTACTTCCTTTTCAGATATTCGTTCTCAGTCGGTAATACACTTTTCTCTTGCTCTAAGTCCATTACAATTTGACCTGGAAGTTCATTAACTTTCTTAAGATCTCGATTGCTTAAAGCATACGTTTCAAGAAAGTGGGGCTGCTTATTTGGCTTGTCCCGCTTCAAAAGATTGTTATAAGTATGATCTCTTGTGAGTACATATAGGTGCTTGGTAGAATGATCATATACTCTGATATGTTCATAGTTGACAACCCTTTTTTTGGAAACTAAATAGCCAAGTTTTTTTGAAAATGAGCTGTTTATAGATGTGTGTATGGAATCTGACCTAGAGAACTGAGGTCCATTATTAGTATAGGAAGCACTTTCCGAAAGCGACTCTTTGTGTTGCTCATTCCCTAGTATCATCATTTCTACAAACTCTTTAGCCAAAATTTCAGACAGCAACTCTATTTTCCTCACACGAACACCCCACTAAGAGTACTACTTACATCTACCAATTTACACTTTAACTATAAATTAGTCAAGTAATATTTGATATTTTCGGTAATTCGCCTATAATACTACCAAATGATCTGAAATTGGAATTGTATTTTAACATAAGATCGCTGCTCTGCTGTGCATAGCCCCATCAAGAAAAAGCATGTTTTTTATTAGGTTTTATCCACCCCGGGGTTCCCCCAATATAAACAATGAAAAAAAGCATCCAACTTAAACGGACGCTCTTGCCTTCTCATATTCGCTAACCCTTCGATAAAACGTATTAGCTTTCATGCCAACCTTTTTCATAGCTTCAACAGCGGTAATGTTACCTGGTTTCCATTCATCATACACCGCAGCAAACTCCTTGTTGATCTCCAGCCTTGGTCTACCAAATCTAACATCACTTGCCTTAGCTGTAGCTATTCCTTCTGCTTGTCTGCTATTGATCTTTTCCTTTTCCCTTTCAGCCATATACGATAGTAACTCCAACACGATGTTGGTTATAACCTTTTCAAGTCCATTCTTATATTGCCGTGTATCTAAGATCGGCATATCCAAGATCACAATGTTTGCACCAATATCTTGCGTTATTTCTTGCCACTCGCGTTTGATCTCTTCGGCATTTCGTCCCAGCCTATCCAATTCCTTGATGAAAAGTATATCGCCCTTTCGTAAGACCATCTTCAAAGCTTTGTAGCGTGGACGATCAAAGTCTTTGCCGCTTTGCTTGTAAATAAATAGATCACGCTCTTGTATTTCCAATCCTTTGAGTGCTTCGACTTGCCTTGCTTCATTTTGTTCCTTTGAAGATACACGGATGTAACCAAATCTTTTGATTTCTCCCACACTATCACCTTCCGAATCATTTCCAGTATATTAGCATAGTATTTCATAACATACCAGTTCAATTTGCAATGATTCAAAAATAATGTAACCACATTATGAAATGACCTTTTCACCCGATTTTGTGAGGAAGATCGGCATTGCAAATGGTATACTTTTAGCCATAAAGTTATTGGCAATATGGAACACTCGGATTATAAGTCCTTCAATAAACTTCTTCGATCTAAATGCGAACCCAGACCCTTTGACCTATCTCAAATTAATCTAAATAGGTCATTCTTACTCACAAAGGCAATTTATAGACTCTTTGTCCTATATAGTGATAAGATTATTGGGAATATTTATGACATGATTGAAGGAGTGGACACAATGAAAAGGGAAGCCATTTTTAGCGATAAACGTAAGTACAGATATTCACTTCTTAGAGAATGGGATTCTTCTTTACCAAGAGTTCTTTATGTAATGCTAAATCCAAGCATTGCAGATGCCGAAATAGATGATCAATCAATCAAACGCTGCATATATTTTGCTAAAAAGTTTGGTTTTGGATCGAAGTAGTTAATCTTTACGCTCTTATCTCAACTGACCCTATTGCCATCAGAACAGAATCAGAACCTGAGGGAAAAGAAAATGACTAGCATATTCTCGAAGCCGCAAAAAGATCAAGTAAGGTCATCGTTGCGTGGGGTGAGAAAGGTTTTTATAACCATCGACATAATAAGGTAACTAGAATGCTCAATGATAATGGACATCAACTTTATTGCCTAAAACTAACAAAAGATGGACATTATCCAAGACATCCCTCACGGTTACCAAATAGTTGTGAATTAGAACTATTTACAACCGAAGAGTTTCTAAAAAAACTTTACACCTTTAGATTTGCTCAACTGCGAGCGCCAAGCCCAAGGGCTTAAGACTACAAAGAATTGCAAAGCAATTCTTTGGTTAAAACGTAAACTAATCACTCGTGTCGATAATTCCTTGGTTATAAATATTCTTTAAATTCTCCTAAGATATGAACATATCCACTTATTGTCTTTCGCGATACGTTTTGATATTCCCTGTCATCCATAAAATCTTTATTCGCAAATTTCAACAACAAAGAGACCACTTCCCTTCGGATGGTAAGATCCAATGGAAAGTAGTCGTGGTTCATGAAATCCGTTGTAGCTACAACAACCTTACGCTAGACCTTCACTTCACGCACAAATGCTTTGAGCAACGCAATGAATTTAGGCTTCGTTTTGTTCGCAACCGCAACAACCTGCTCATGTGTAAGCGGCTCCAGCTCCTCGCCAATCGCCATATCTGTAATGCATGAAATACCGAGCACCTTAAGCCCTGCGTGACGCGCTGCGATTACTTCCCCAACGGTTGACATCCCGATAGCATCCCCGCCAATACGGGCAAGCATCGACAGCTCCGCTGGCGTGCAATAGGTTGGTCCGGTAATGCCCGCATAAACACCTTCCTGCAGCTTAAGAGGCGTTCCATCTTCGCCAATAACGGATTGGGCAAGGCGATGGGCGAGTTGACGATATTCACGATTGTACGCTTCCGACATGTCCGGGAAACGAACACCAAGATCATTATGGTTAGGCCCGATCAGCGGGTTATCGCCAGTCATATTGAGATGATCGCTAATGACCATCAGGTCGCCGGCATGGAAATCACGATTCATCCCGCCCGCCGCGTTGGTCATCACGACCGTTTGTACGCCGATCGCTTTCATGACATAGACAGGGAACACCACTTTTTTCATGGAGTAACCTTCATAATAGTGAAAACGGCCCTGCATGACGATAACTTGTTTTCCTTCTAGCGTCCCCACTACAAACCGGCCTGCATGCCCCTCTACTGTAGAGACCGGAAAATGAGGCACATCGGCATACTCGATAGCGATTGGATTTTCAACCTGATTCGCCATATCTCCCAAACCAGATCCTAAAACTAAACCAACAACAGGCTTAACTTCGCCCAAACGGCCCTGAATATATCCCGCCGCTTCTTTAATTTGCTCTATGTATGTCAGTTCCATGTCGTATCTCCTTTTATTCAATACATATCAATCAAGTTCGAATCCGCTTAGAGAGCTTCAATAATGCCCAGGACGAGTTTGAGAAACTTAGGCTTAACTTTCTCTGTCGTTTCCATTACTTCCGCGTGGGATAGCGGTTGATCCAAAATACCGGAAGCCATATTGGAAATACAAGAGAATCCAAGCACTTCGATACCTGCATGGCGTGCGACAATAACTTCAGGAACGGTAGACATGCCAACTGCATCTCCGCCAAGCGTGCGGAACATACGGATTTCGGCAGGAGTTTCGTAATTAGGGCCAAGCAGTCCGACATATACGCCCTCTTGCAGCTTGAATTCTTGCGAAGCCGCCACATCGTGCGCTAGTTTGCGCAGCCGTTTACTGTATGCTTCCGACATATCCGGGAAACGAACGCCCAGCGCATTATCGTTAGGCCCAATAAGCGGGTTGCGGTATGTCAAGTTGAGATGGTCGCTAATGACCATAAGATCCCCCACTTGATAAGACTCATTAATGCCGCCCGCCGCATTGGTGACGATTAACGTTTGAACACCTAGCTCCTTCATGACACGAACAGGGAAAGACACGGTTTCCGCTCCATAGCCTTCATAGGCGTGGAAACGGCCTTTCATCACCAACACTGCTTTGCCTTTAATTGTACCTACAACTAACTCGCCCGCATGCCCTTCAACCGTTGATACAGGGAAATGCGGTATTCGGGAATAGTCAACAACGATAGGCTTCTCAATCAGATCAGCCAGCACACCAAGTCCTGAACCCAAAATAAGCCCGATTTGCGGTTTGATCCCGGTTTCTTTGCTTATATACGCTGCTGCCTCTTGAATCTTCTGAATCATGTTCGTTTCGGTCATGGTAGGTACCTCCTAGAAATTGGGTGAGCAGAATATTATTTTAAAAGACTTAAGAAGCTCTCGCCGTTACCCGTGGACGGAACGCCGAAATTTTCAGCGATTGTCGCGCCCAAATCAGCGAATGTAGCGCGGACGCCGATGGATGCAGGAGACTGCAGGCCAGGGCTGTAAAGAATTACTGGCACATACTCGCGAGTATGATCCGTACCAGCGTGTACCGGATCATTCCCATGATCCGCGGTAAGGATCAACAAATCGTTCGGTCCCAGCCCCGCTTTAAGCTGAGGCACAAAAGCATCAAATTCCTGTAGCGCTTTGCCGTAGCCTTGAGGATCTCGGCGATGTCCATAGAGCGAATCAAAATCTACCAGATTTGTAAAAGCGAGTCCCTTAAAGGATTGTCCAAGAACATCAATCGTTTTCTGGATGCCATCCAGATTGCTTTTGGTCGATGAGGCCTGTGTGATGCCTTCGCCATCGAAAATATCATTGATTTTACCGATTGCGATAACATCCAGCCCCGCTTGCTTGAGATGATCCATAACAGTAGGCGCCGGCGGCTTTACCGCATAATCATGACGGTTTGGCGTACGCTTGAAATCTCCCGCCTTACCCACATATGGTCTTGCAATCACGCGGCCAACCGCAAACTCTTCGTGCAGAGTAAGCTTTCTTGCTATCTCGCAAGCGCGGTATAGTTCTTCAAGTGGAATGATATCCTCATGCGCAGCCAGTTGAAACACGCTATCGGCTGATGTGTAGACGATCCAGGCTCCCGTTTTCATTTGTTCTTCGCCCAATTCGTCCAATATTTCCGTACCTGAGGCGGGCTTGTTGCCGATCACTTTACGACCGGTCTCCTCTTCGAATTGGCGAATCAACTTCTCCGGAAACCCTTCTGGGTATACATTAAACGGGATTGATAAGTGAAGACCCATTAATTCCCAATGTCCTGTCATTGTATCTTTGCCAACGGATACCTCCGCCATTTTGCCATAATAACCTTCAGCCAGTGCCGCCGCCGGTATCCCTTGCAAGTCGGCAATGTTACCCAACCCTAACTGCTGCAAGTTCGGCAGTGCGAAATGAGGTACGGTCTCTGCAATGTGTCCTAACGTATGAGCGCCTTTATCGCCAAACTGCTCCGCATCCGGCGATTCGCCGATGCCAACACTATCAAGAACAATTAAACAAATTCGTTCGAAACGCACATTGGGTTCCTCCAAATCAATTGCTAGTTTTAACCACCCTTAATTATCTCATTTCTGTTGCCGGAATGCAAAAAAACGGCCGCCCGCAATTGGCAGGCATGCCGCTGATCCAACTCACATGTTCGCACGCGGATGAGCGCGATTGTATACTTCTTTCATTTTTAACTTTGCTGCTTGTACGTAGATTTGCGTGGTTGAAATGTCGGAATGCCCGAGCATTTCTTGAACCGACCTGAGGTCAGCTCCATTTTCAAGCAAATGCGCAGCAAAGGAATGCCGAAGTGTATGGGGCGTAATCTCTTCCTCGATTTTCACTTCTTGCGCATAGCGTTTCAAGATTTTCCAAAAACCTTGTCTTGTCATGCGGGTCCCAAGATGCCCGATAAATAACGCCCCCTCATCGGAAGCTTGCTTTATTAACAACGACCGATATTGGTCTAAATAATGACTTAAACAGCGAATCGACATAGATCCAATCGGAATCATCCGTTCTTTATCCGCTTTTCCCACACAACGAATAAACCCAAATTGCAAATTGATATCCGTCACATCCAGGGAAATTAACTCAGAAACTCGAATCCCCGTGGCATATAGGAGTTCCAGCATCGCTCTATCCCTTGAACCGCTGACGGTCCCCGCATCCGGCGCTTCAAGCAGCTTCTCAATTTGATCAATCGAGACTACTTTGGGCAGTCTTTTCTCCAGCTTAGGTGTTTCCACATGGCGTGAAGGATCCGTGTCAATGACACGTTCGCGAAGCAAATATTGATAAAAAGCTCGGATAGATACCAGTGTGCGAGAAAGAGTTGCAGAAGCTCGTCCAAGAATTTTCAGCTTCGCTACATATGCAGCAATGTGGGGTTTCCCTGAATCTCTCCAAGCCCTCAGCCCTTGCTGCTCCAAGTAAGAGGCAAACTGCTGCAAATCCCGCTCGTAGGATTGACGCGTATTTTGCGAGAGTCCGCGCTCCTCTGACAAAAATCGGATGAAGGATTGCAGGTCATTTTTCATCATGCAAATAAGCTCCTTCGCTACATGTCCATGTTTTCATAAAAGTAGAATTCCACATTTCTGCAGGCTATTCCTCTTTTTTACGCGTTATTCTCCATACCAATAAAATAATCGCAGACGGTCGCTCATCGTACTGGCATCGCCTACAGCCGCATGTTGATGCTGTTCAAACACCTTGACGGACTTCCCTGAAGGCATTTTGTATTTATTGACAGGCTGAATCCAGCCCGTTAATACAACCATGACTTGATACAAGGCCACAGTGAGTGCCATAAAAAGAAAAATAAACCGCAGCCGCGTCATCCATTTACGATAAGAAAAGACCATAGCCAGTCCCCCTATTCATAGGATTCATTAAGGACAAGATATGATCCTGAACCCGGTTTTATGTCAGGTAGGACAATCGCGTATAGGGTCTATTTAGCGCTTCGGCGACAGCAGGATGCGTAACGCTGCCCTGGCAAGTGTTAACACCAAGCTGAAGCGGCGAATTGCCTGCAATCGCCTGGCGAAACCCTTTCCCAGCTAGCTCAAGCGCGTAAGGAAGCGTAACATTCGTTAGTGCCAATGTAGACGTTCTCGGGACGGCACCTGGCATATTTGCCACAGCATAGTGCAGAACGCCATGCTTCACATAAATTGGATCGCTATGAGACGTCACACGGTCTATCGTCTCGATAGAGCCTCCCTGATCGACCGCTACGTCTACAATCACCGCGCCAGGCTTCATCTCTTGCACCATCGCCTCTGTCACTAATCGAGGCGCACGTGCGCCAGGGATCAGAACGGCGCCAATCAGGAGATCCGCCTTCTGCTCAGCACTCGCGATATGATAAGGATTGGACATGAGTGTGCGCACCCGTCCGCCAAAAATATCATCAAGCTGCCTCATCCGGTCAGCGCTTCGCTCAATAATAACAACATTGGCGCCAAGCCCGAGCGCCATTTTTGCGGCATTCGTGCCGACGATGCCGCCCCCGAGAATGACGACATCCGCAGGGGGCACACCCGGCACACCGCCAAGCAAAATGCCGCGCCCCCCATAAAACTTTTCCAAGAAGTGGGCGCCGATTTGTACGGACATCCGGCCTGCCACCTCACTCATGGGGGTTAGCAAAGGGAGCGAGCCATTCGCAAGTTGGATCGTTTCATAGGCAATCCCTGTTACGCCCTCCTTAATTAAGTGCTCGGTTAAATCACCGGCAGCCGCCAGATGCAAATACGTAAACAATATCAAGCCATCCCGAAAGTATCCATATTCTGAAGGTAACGGCTCTTTGACCTTCATGATCATCTCGCTTTTTGCCCATACGTCGGAGGCCTCTGCAAGGAGAATAGCCCCTTCTTTCACATAATCCTCATCGGCAAAGCCGCTGCCAACTCCTGCTCCCGCTTCTATAAGCACCTGATGTCCGGCCATTCGGAGCATACCCACCCCGCCTGGCGTAAGGGCAACGCGGTTTTCATTGTTTTTGATTTCTTTCGGCACACCGACGATACATTGATATAGGCTCATGTGATAACCTTCTTCCGCGCGTTATTGTCTTAAGGTTCCCTATCTTCCAGTCTCATTATGTGAACAAGCCATTGGATCTCTTCCTTTATCTTATGATCCCAAGACAAAAATGCCTGTACACGCAACTCGCGCATACAGGCATTTTCTTTGTATAAACAGCTTACTGTGCAGCTGATGTTTTGGATTTATCCAATGAGTCCGGCTTCCCTCTATCGTTACAGCGATGGCAAATGCCTTGAAAATCAAGCCGATGATCAAGCACTTGAAAATGAAAATCACGGTCCAGTCGTTCTTCGAACTCCCCGAGCCAATCTTCCAAAATTTCATCTACGGACCCGCATTGCACGCAGATTAAGTGATGGTGATGGTGACGTGTGCTATCGTCACGCAAATCGTAACGGGCTACGCCGTCTCCAAAATTCATTTTCTCCAGAACGTGCAGCTCGCTTAACAACTCTAAAGTACGATAAACCGTTGCCAGGCCAATCTCAGGAGCTTTATCTCTCACGAGCATAAACACATCTTCAGCACTTAAATGATCTTCTTCATTTTCCAGCAGTACACGAACCGTCGCTTCCCTTTGAGGGGTTAGCTTGTACCCTTGGGATTGCAGCTGCTGCTTAATCTTCTCGATCCTTGCTTCCATACGCCTCCCCCTCAAACCGGTGGGCATCAAAGCCCAAATGTAGCCACTTTATACATTATAGAGGGAGCATACTGACAAAGTCAACAGAACATGCTATGTCTTCTTATCCATAAAGTCCTGTAAGCATGGGAGTTACCCATTTCATCATCAACTGCGAGATATACCCTTCCCATAATGCGGCACCAAGCAAACATACACCCATCGTCAACGTAATGGAGGTATAGCGCATGAAAGGCTGGTAAATCGCTCCATTTCGGCTCATGAACCGATTTTTGATGATGGAAATGGAGAATCCCATTGCCGCAACGCTGCAAAAGAGAATGGCCGGAATAACAATCAGATTTTGCGGTGCCACGGATACAAGGGCAAAAAGCATGCCCTTCCATGACATTTGGCCGACCAAGTAACCCACAGTAAAGCCGATCAGCACACCTTTCAAGAAATCCAAAACCAGAATGAGCGGCAGACCGACTATCGATAGCCCGAACAACCAAATGAGCAATATCCATTTCATATGCATGCCAAACGATTGCGTAAAGGACATCTTACTGTCAAACTCTGCACCATCGTTAATTTCATTAAAAAAGCTGCCCAAATGGCGCGTCATCTCCTGTTTCTGCTCCAGAGATAGCGCATTAACCATCACAGCGCCGAATACAACCCCAATGATAAACAGCACGGCGACGAATATAAAGAGCGGCAAATTATCCTTCATATAGTGCTTCATCGATAAGTTTCTGTTCATCCCGCGGCCCCTTCCCATGTCCCATGTATGCAAACTCTTACACAGACAAGCTTATGAGCGCAGCGTAATTTCTATGAATGGTTTTTCACTTTCCCATAACGTCCCCCTCCGCCTACCTCCAGATCGAGAAGCCCTTCGCGGGCTTGTACGATGTAAGCGGCGATATCTTCACCGACTTCGCGGGCCAGATCCTCGTATGCAGCCTTATGAAGGACGTTCATTTCCGTCCCGAAGCGAAACAGCAACTGGTTCAGTTTTTTGGGGCCTAGTCCAGGAATAAACTCCAGCGGCACTTGAAAATGATATGGCGGCCGGTACGGAGGCAAATAAGGCTCCTCTCGATCCGCTAAGGCCAGGATGCGGTCCATCACGCCGCGTACAATTTTCTTGCTTCCGCAGTACAAACAACGCTCCACTGTTGACTCGCTTTCATCAAGAATTGATTCACATGCACCGCAGTAGGTCCGATGATATTTGCCCAGTCGCGGATTCAATCCATAATTGGCGGTAACACCACGTCCTTCTTGACGGCGCAACGCTTTGACAAGCTCCGCGAAATTAGGAGCCGCGAGTTCTATGCGGTTATATTCCCTGCCAATCTTGCCAAGGGAATGCGCATCAGAATTCGTTACGAACGTAAATGGATCGAGCTCTGAGATCAAGCCAGCCATCTCCGAATCGGCGCTGAGACCTAGCTCAACAGCGAAGATGCCGTCCAGATCCAGCAGGTGATCCATCCTTGTCGAGGAACTGCCGTACACGCTTTTATGCGGGGTGAAAATATGAGCAGGAATGAGGATGCCCCCTCTCCCCAGCACCTCATCTTGAAGCACGCGGGCGGGCACATAAATGCGCTGCGAACTAAGTTCCACATTTTTCATGTGACCCTTCATCCAGTTGGTGAAGTCCTGCATAACCGCTAGGTTAGGCAAATACGCAAGTAAATGCGCAGGCCCCATGCCAGGGTCCCGCACCTCAATTTCGCTGCCTAGCAGTATTGTAGTTTCGTGATAGCGAATGCCGCCGCCTTCCTGCTCCTTCATTTCCCCTTTGTCCAAATACATCATAATTTCATCTTGAACTGTCGGTGAATGACAATCGATAATGCCGATGACTTCCATACCTTTCCTCTCGGAAGCTTCATGGGCAATATTGAAAAAAGTCAGATCATTCGCTGCGCTGATCTTCACTGCATTGCCTTTTTCGGTGCGTCCTATATGGATATGAAGATCAACATAATAAGATTTCATCTTAAATGTGTCCTGTTAGCTTATAAAGCTGCCACACATATACCGCCATAATGGTTTTCGCATCGCTAATGCGACCCTCGCGGATATACTGCTGCGCTGTTTCCAGCGTGATGGACTCGCACGCCAGAAACTCATCCTCGTCAGGTCGCGCCTCTCCGGCTATGAGCTGCTCCGCCACATATAAATGAATGATCTCATCCGCAAAACCTGGAGATGTATAGAAAGAGCTGACATGCTTCACGTGCTCGGATCGATAACCGGTTTCTTCTTCAAGCTCCCGAAGCGCAGCTTTTAGCGGCTCTTCGCCGGCATCCAGCTTACCGGCCGGAATCTCTACTTGGCTTTTCTCCAAAGGCTTCCGGTACTGCTCAACAACAATCATTTTGTCATCCAGAAGCGGGATAACGGCAACAGCACCCGGATGTTTAACGATTTCTCTAGTTGCGGTTTCACCGTTAGGAAGTGACACCGTATCGACCTGTAGGGAAATAATTTTCCCTTTGAAAATAGGCTGTGAACTTAACGTAACTTCCTCAAATTTTTTATTATTTGTCATTGTTGATATCCTCCCTAGAGTTTTCCCTTAGGAAAACTATCTTCGTAACGTTGCTGAGTTTTCCTTTTAGAAAGCATAACTTGTCCAGATTGTGCATATCGTACATTATATCAAAATTTTACAGGGAATGAGGAAATGCCCTATGAAAAGCTATGTGACTGACCATCAAATCCGACTTGTGGGTAAAGCTTGGGAAGTTAAACGTTGTTTACGCGTGATGCTCCAAAACGTAAATAAAGAAGTCACCCTGCGGGATTATGTGAATCAAATGCTCACAAAACAGCCACTGCTTGGAAACATGCAGGATCCTCAAGTAATTCCCTTTCCCTCCAAATAGGAGACCACCATAGCGGTTCAATGAGCATATAGACTATTTAAACCCATACGCTTGAGCATGGGGGAAATTGGGCATGGATTCCAACCGCTATCGCTTTTCCACCCCACACCCTTCCCTCTTCTGTTCGACTTTGTGCTGTCTTCCACTTCTCGTTTGACTAACCTGTCTTCCATCCAGTATTCATACCCATGGACACCCCTGTAAGATTCCAGGTACATCTCGCCTCAGCAAGCTTCGCATGAAACCGTGGAGGTGCTGCCGGATCGCCGATTCCCTATGCACAGCGATATTGACTGGACTACGAAGCCTCCGCAAGCTTCGCAAGAAAACCGTGAAGGTACTACCGGACCGCCGATTCCCCATGCACAGCGATATTGACGGAACTACGATGCCTTATTCCACGGTAATGACCCTTTTCTCCTCCTGAAGCGGAACTAGAGTGCGTTAAAACTGCGAAAACGTGCCTACAACCCAGCATTTCCTGCTCATAAGGTACGGTAGTTCCGCGAAACGTCCCTACAACCGAAAATACCGCCTCTTAACGCACCTACGTTCCGCTCGCCCATGCCAAAAGACGATCTAACGCAGATCGAGGAGGTATTTCAATACTCCAAACCGCTGTGGCATTTCTGAATCTTCTACGTCCATCCTGCCAAATGCTCGTAACACATGTTACATGCGGAATCTCTCCGCTCTTGTGAGCTCGTCACACACATACCTGACGACATATGCTTTCTGGCGTGTTAGATTGGGCATCCCTAACACCTAACGCTTTAGTTCCGTAAAGACTTCAATACATTCTGTTTATCAAAAAAACCGATCAGTCCTCTCTTAACCAGAGACAGGCTTATCGGTTTTTCCGTATGAAGATATCTCATTTAACCTTTGGCTGATTCTTTGACAATAGCAACCAGTAATTCAGCCGTTTTAACCAAATCGCTGATGGCGATATGTTCTTTGGTTGTGTGGATTTCATGGTAGCCTACGGCCAAATTCACCGTTGGGATGCCCATACCGTTAAAAATGTTAGCATCGCTGCCGCCGCCCGAGTGAAACGTGCGAGCGGTCAAACCAAGCGTAGACAGCGCTCTGGCTGCAAGCTGCACAACTGGAGCAGAGTCATCGTGCATATAGGATGCATATACAATATCCGCGTGGAATTCACATGAAGTTCCTGCATCAGCGGCAGCCGATTCACAGGCTTCCTTCATTGAAGTAATTTGCGTCTCCAGCTTATGCTGGACTATACTGCGGGCTTCCGCTTCCAGCTTCACTTTATCGCACACGACATTAAGCGGGCCTACGCCTGAGAAACTGCCGATGTTCGCAGTTGTTTCATTATCAATCCGGCCAAGCGACATGCGTGAAACGGCTCTGCTGGCTACTTGGATGGCGCTTATGCCATCTTCCGGATTTACCCCGGCATGAGCCGATTTGCCATGGAAAATGATTTCAATTTCCGCGCGTCCAGGTGCAGCGGTGGCGATATCGCCAATGCTGCCGTTAGAATCGAGCGCATAGCCGAATTTGGCTTCCATTAGCTTGGAATCCATGGCTCTGGCGCCTTTCAATCCGCTTTCTTCTCCTGCCGTAATAACGAATTGAATCCGTCCGTGTGGAATGTTTTGCTCTTTGAGCACTTGAATGCCTTCAATCATGGCCGCGATTCCAGCTTTATCATCGCTGCCCAGAATCGTCGTGCCGTCGCTGCGAATATAACCGTCTTCGCCGATTTGCGGCTTGATGCCTTTGCCGGGCGCTACCGTATCCATATGGGATGTGAAAAAAATCGTAGGAATCGCCGCATTGGCATCCGTCGCTTCCAATGTACAGATGAGATTGCCGGAACCGTGACCGCTTTTGGCCATGGAATCGTCTTCCACGACTTGAAGGCCAAGTTTGCTGAACTTCTCTTTCAGCACAACGCAGATTTCTTGCTCGAACCTCGTCTCGCTATCGACTTGGACGAGGGCAATGAATTCTTCGACTAACCGGTTTTGCTGGATCATGTACTTTCCTCCGATACACACAATGAGTTACAATGAAAACAACGTCCATTGACGTACGTTCGAATGAGACAAGCTTTTGACGATAAAAGGAGTGATTACCTTGTTACAGAACAAACGCTGGTTTAAAGTAGTTATTTACGTCATGCTTATAATCATGGTTTTATCAAGCCTATTGTTTACTGCAGGCTTATTCTTTAATTCATAAGCTTAGTATATTTTCGTATCTGAATTATAGCCTTCCAGGTTCTCTTTCACTCGCTGCAGGAATCTTCCGCAAATGACGCCGTCCAGAATACGGTGATCCAGCGACAAACACAAGTTAACCATAGAGCGCACCGCGATCATATCTTGTATAACAACAGGCTTCTTCACAATCGATTCGAAGGTCACAATAGCTGCTTGCGGGTAGTTAATGATCGGATACGAAAGAATCGAACCGAAGGAGCCTGTATTATTTACCGTAAAAGTTCCGCCCACCATATCGTTTAGCGACAATTTCCCCGCACGCGTTTTCTTCGTTAGTTCATCGATTTCTCTGGCTAATCCTGCGATATTTTTTTGATCGGCTTTCTTGATAACCGGCGTCAATACGGAATCTTCCGTTCCGACGGACAACGAAATATTAATATCGCGTTTGACGATAATTTTGTCTACAGCCCACACAGAGTTAATGATTGGATAATCTTTGATGGCGTTGACAACTGCTTTGAGCATAAAGGCTAGATACGTCAGATTAATGCCTTCCCGGCGCATAAATTCGTCCTTCACCTTATTGCGAAGCACAACGAGATTCGTCACATCGACCTCGATCATCGTCCATGCGTGCGGAATTTCGGTCACGCTTTGGCGCATCCGCGTAGCGATCGCATTGCGGATCGGCGTTACATCAATGAAATGCTCATTGCGGGAATCAAGCGAGTGTCCCTCAGCTTCGATAAGCGGTGTCGGCGGATTCGCCGATAAGTGAATGCCGGAGCTGCGTACAGGCTGCTTGGAAGGCTGGATGTTATCGGCAGCGTTGGCATTTGCTTGCGCTTGCGTTGGTACTGCAGCTGGCTGGCTTGGTTGCGAGGCAGCCACAGGTCTAGCAGTTGCTCCTCCCGATGCGATAAACTGCTCTACATCCTTGCGAGTAATACGTCCACCCAATCCTGTGCCTGGCACGCGTGACAAATCTACATGATTATCCTGTGCCATCCGATGAACAGCAGGCGAGAAGCGACCCCTCATGCTTTGGTCCCCATCTTCGGACAAAGCAGCGCCTGCATGAGCGGCGCCACCATGGACAGAAGATCCCGTTCCTGCATCTCCTGCAGAAGCTTCGCCCGGAACTTCAATGAGACAAATCGCTTCGCCAACGGCAGCCGTTTCGCCATCGCCGACTAATATTTTGACAAGCTTGCCTTCAATCGGCGAAGGCATCTCCGTGTTTACTTTTTCCGTGAAAAGTTCACAAAGCACGTCATATTGCTCAATATAATCGCCAGGCTGTTTAAGCCATTTGCCGACAGTAGCCGAAACGAGACTTTCCGCCAAATGCGGAATCGTCACCTCGGTAAGCCGGCTGTTGGTTTCATTCATATCTAGGTACCTCCCAAAAGAATCCAGTGATTAGAACATCGCGAGCTTGCGCATCGCTTCCTTCATCTTATCCGTGTTGAGCAGGAAAAATTTTTCCATTGGCGGATTGCTCCCCACAGCCGGAACGTCCGGGCCGCATAATCTTGCAATAGGAGCATCCAACTCGAAGAGCATCTCTTCCGCAATAATGGCGGACACCTCAGCGCCAACGCCGCCTGTTTTATTGTCCTCATGAGCAATGAGTACCTTGCCCGTCTTCGCTGCCGCTTCCAAAATCGCCTCTTTATCAAGCGGCTGCAACGTACGCAAGTCAAGCACGTGTGCGGAAATGCCTTCCTTCGCCAGCTCTTCCGCTGCGAGAAGGGCATATTGAACGACAATACCGTAAGCGATGACCGTAATGTCCGTGCCTTGGCGTTTCACGTCAGCTTTACCGATCGGCACGATATAATCGTCCTCCGGCACATCCGCGGTCAACGACAAATAGGCTTTCTTGTGCTCAAAGAACAGCACCGGATCCGCATCGCGAATCGCCGCTTTCAACAGCCCTTTGGCGTCGTAAGGATTCGATGGCGCAACGATTTTAAGGCCCGGCGTACCGAAAAAGACAGATTCCGGACACTGCGAATGATATAAGGCGCCTGCGCCGGTCGCGCCATAAGGCGCCCGGATAACAATCGGGCAACTCCAGTCATTATTAGAACGATAGCGTATTCTCGCCGCTTCACTAAGAATTTGATTCGTTGCCGGGAAAATGAAATCGGCAAACTGAATCTCCGCGATCGGTTTCATGCCATACATCGCCGCGCCGATGGCCACACCGACGATCGCAGACTCCGCAAGCGGGGTATCGAGGACACGGTCTTCGCCAAACAGATCGCGCAGCCCTTTGGTTGTGTTGAGCACGCCACCCTTGCCCACATCTTCGCCAAGGACGAAGACATTATCGTCATGGTGCATTTCCTCTTGCATCGCAGAACGAATTGCTTCCAAATAAGTAATCATTGCCATAAATTAGTTGCCATCTCCTTCTGCATAAACATGGAGGAGCGTATCTTCCGGTTTCGGGTACGGAGCGAGATCCGCATATTTCGTAGCTTCATTAATCTCTTGCTTATGCCGTTCCTGAAGCTCGCGATCTTGCTCTTCGCTCCAAAGACCGCATTCCATTAGATATTCTTTGAATTTGAGAATGCCGTCTTTTTGGCGGTTTTGCTCGACTTCTTCCTTTGTCCGGTACAACATATCATCATCAGACGTGGAATGAGGCATGAGACGATAAGACATCATTTCAATCAACGTCGGCCCTTCGCCGCGAACCGCTCTTTCTCTGGCTTCCTTGGTCACCCTGTACATTTCCAGCACATCGCTGCCATCGACCTGAATACCAGGGAACCCGTAACCCAAAGCACGATCTGCGATTTTGCCGGAAACCTGTTTATGAAGCGGAACAGAGATCGCGTATTGGTTATTTTCACATACGAAAATAACAGGAAGTTTATGTACGCCTGCAAAGTTGCAACCCTCATGAAAGTCGCCCTGGTTGCTGGAGCCTTCGCCGAAAGAAACATAAGTAACGAAATCCTGTTTCTTCATTTTCCCGGCCAGCGCAATGCCGACCGCATGCGGCACTTGTGTCGTTACGGGGGACGAACCTGTCACCACATGATTTTTCTTATCGCCAAAATGACCCGCCATTTGTCTGCCGCCGCTGTTGACGTCTTCCGCTTTGCAAAAAACAGCAAGCATCAAATCTTTCACTGTCATGCCGACGGAAAGGACAAACGCATAATCACGATAGTAAGGCAGGAAATAATCATGATTCGCTTTCATGGCGAAAGCTACCCCTACTTGACCTGCATATTGCCCCATTCCAGACACGTGAAAAGGAATTTTCCCCGCACGCTGAAGCATAAAAGCTCTTTCGTCATATTTAGCGGCAAGATTCATAACCGTATACATACGAATAACATCATCATCAGATAGATCTAAACTTCTATGCTTATAAAGTTGACCGATTGACATGGAGTTTGCCTCCTTGATTGATTTTCTTTACATAAAATTATTACCTGGTCCTAAGACTTGACTCTATAAGCATATTATAAACGGAAATGATTATGAATACAATTTTTTATCCACGAATTATCCGCTGATTGCAATCCCATCTATGGCAAGCATCGCTTCGCCTAGCGCTTCAGATAATGTCGGATGCGGATGGATCGTCTGGCCAACCTCCCAAGGCGTCGCATTCAGAACCTGGGCGAGAGCCGCTTCCGTAATGCTATTCGTAACATGGGGGCCAATCATATGAACGCCAAGAATGTCATCCGTATCAGCGTCTGCAATGACTTTGACGAAGCCATCGGCTTCTCCGTACAAGAGCGCTTTGCCAATCGCCTTAAAGCTGAATTTGCCAACCTTCACGCGATGTCCCCGGTCCACAGCTTGCTGCTGTGTCCAGCCGACACTTGCGATTTCCGGGCGCGTATAGGTGCAACGAGGTACGAGATGCGCCTGCAATTCATGCGGCGTTTGACCGGCAATATGCTCAGCCGCCAAAATTCCTTCATGCCCAGCCATATGCGCCAGCATGAGGCCGCCGATCACATCGCCCACTGCATAAATATGGGACTCAGTCGTTTGCATGAAGTTATTCACGCTGATGACGCCTTTCTCCACCTTAATATCTGTATTTTCAAGACCGATGCCTTCAATGTTTGCAATGCGTCCAACAGACACGAGCACTTTATCTGCTGCCAATTCGATCGTTTCGCCTTGTTTATCAGCCTTTAAAGACACCTGTCCATCAGCAATAGCCACGGACTCCGTTAGTACCTTGGCTCCGGTTACGAGGTTTATGCCGCGTTTTTTGAACAAACGTTCGAGCTCTTTGGAGATGTCGGCATCCTCCAAACTAACGAGGTGCTTGTCCAACTCAACAATCGTTACCTCGACGCCAAAATCATTCAGCATGGAAGCCCACTCCACTCCGATAACACCGCCGCCTACAATAATGACGGACTTCGGAAGCTCCTCCATGCGAAGTGCATCTTCACTCGTAAGAATGTAAGTCCCGTCCGCTTCCAACCCTGGCAAGCTGCGGGGCCTTGAACCGGTTGCAACGATTAAATTGCTGGAGAGCAGCGTCTCGATATCGCCGTCTTCCTTTTCTACGGAAACAGCTCCGCTTCTAGGCGAGAAGATAGAAGGCCCGATAATACGGCCATTGCCATAGTGTATCGCGATTTTATTTTTTTTCATCAAAAACTGCAGGCCTTGATGCAGTTGGTCCACGATGCGTTGCTTCCGGCTTAAGACGTTGCCAAACTTCAGCTCGACAGAAGCAGCCGTAATGCCGTATTCTTCGCTGTTCTTCATGGTCGCGTACACTTCCGCGCTGCGAAGATAAGCTTTGCTTGGAATGCACCCCTGATGCAGGCAGGTGCCTCCCAGCTTGTCTCTTTCCACAATGGCAACCGTTTTGCCTAATTGCGCTGCGCGAATGGCCGCTGTATAGCCGCCGATTCCTCCGCCAAGCACCACCACATCATATCTATGTTCACTCATATTAATTCCTCCTAGGCGTTTTGCTTTAGCAAAACTGGCATCGTAAGCATTAACTGACATTCACTACCCTCATATGTATACGGATGTCTCTATTATATTACCCTTTTTTGGGATTGAAATCATAGTCTTATTTGTGAATTAGACACAAAAACAGATTCAGAGTATGATGATAGATAAAACTTAAGAAATGAAGTAAGGAGCAGCTATGAAAGCGCCATTTTATCGATTTATTGCCATTCTTCTCCTCGTCATCCCCGGTTTGACAGCGACCTACGGATTTCTTGCCATGAAGGATTCGATATTCGCCCAATTCAATCCGGAAGACGGTCATGTGCTCTGGGGAAAATTTACGCTAGGACTTATATTATTCCTTATCGGCGTTGCCTTTATCGGGGGGTGGACGTTTTTCCGCGATCGCAAACGCAATTATGTCGCTCCCCGCTTTAAAGCGAAACGCAAGAAGAATAACGCGTGAACACCCATTGTCCACATATCAAATAAGGCCGAACATGATGTCCGGCCTAATCGACGATATAAGCTTGTTCATCCATGCCCGCCCCAATTCCAAACCACATGGGATAACTTCTTCGTTATCCAACTCATCTGCATCAAGCTCAGCGCGATCAACCCTAACGATAACAATAAGGTGACCCAAGCGTCCTTTAAACGTGAAGTTGAACGCCGAAAAAGAACCCCAACACTTTTGATATCGATCACTTTCGCCCCAAGTTTTAAACGTACAAGCAGCGTACTCCCCATCCCTGCTCTTCCTTTTTCCATAAAATCCATCATGTGGGCATGTGCTCCGACGGTGATCAACCACTCCCCTTGCTTCTCGAAAGCAAGCAGCAGCGCAGCATCTTCGCTTGTGCCAAAACAAGATAACAAGTGCGCTTCTCTGCCTATTGCATGGATTCTTACCAGGCCTGGCGCCACTCCATTCTCATCTCGATTGTTGTGGACAACTAATTCTGCTCCGCAGGTCAATGCATGATCTGTCACACTTGCCATATCGCCAATAATGACATGCGGCCGATACCCGCACTCCAATAAGACATCGGCGCCGTCCTCTACCCCGATCAAGATGGGGCAGATTTCATGGATGAACGCCCTAGCCTCCATTAAATCTTGTTTGCATCCTTTCCCCTTAGACACAATCAAAATAGGCTTACCCGCCAGATCAGTTCGAAGAGCGATCAGCGGCAATGGATCTATGACTGCATGCTTTTGCTGCAGGGCATAAGTAAGCGTATTGTCTATAAACTTGGAAAGCTGCTGTGTGACTCGATTCGTCGCATTTTGATAGTGAAACAGCCAATCCTCCCGAGTGAACGCCTTGCATGGAATCTCACATCCTTGGTAAACAATCATTTGTTCGTAAATACTTACATCCAATTGTTCGGCAAATCGATCATAAGCGTCAGTTTCCACTTCCCATATGGAGATATTCATCTGGAGCAGCATCAGCGGCCCCTCTGTCGGGCATGAACCGCTCATCGTCTCCTGACAGTTAATGACGGCTTTCACTTTCCGGTCAATGAATTTCTGGGCGATATCCTCATCCAGATCACATTGTCGAAGGACGACGATTCTCCCAGGCTGCAAATCCCGCAATTTGGCATTCGTATTCGCACCTACGTTAATCTTTCCTTTGCATACTGGCAGCGGCTTCGAAGAAAATAATGACAAAGACGGCCAATTCATGATAGACACCGACTTTCCTTTCGCTTCGTGGTAGCCATATTTTGTCCTATATCGCCTGCTTCTATGTATAATTTGCCTAATCATTGGCAAGCCTTTGTCTATTATCATTTATGTAAAGGAGATGAAAGTTCTTGGAGCTAAACATGAGTGCGGACGAAGTGCTAGGCCATATTGTGCAGCTTCACAACAACGGAGAGTCGTTAGCTAAAAAAAATGTGAAGAAACAGCATCCCGATTTAATGAAAAACGCTCTGTATTATTACCCCAGCTGGGAACATGCCCTACAGAAAACAGGCGTTAGCACTATCGTTCACTAACCGTACATACGACAGTATACAAAAAGCTCCGAAAAGGGAATCAACATCCCGCTTCGGAGCTTTTCTCATTCATCATCAAGCACTTCCCACGCGACTTGCACCGTTTGATCCATCCAAGTCCGAATCTTAACTTCAATCGCGCGCTCAATTTCTTCATCCGAGAGATCGCCAAGCTTCTGCTCGACAATTTCCAGCACTTCCTCTTTCACTTGATCCCCAGCAACAGATAGTTGAATATGTATGCGCATGTCATCACCTTTTTCCAGATGCGGTCAACTGATTATAAATAATCTTTCCATTGCCGCAGCTCCACTTGTAAATTACAATAAAAGATATCCGTATTTCTTTATAAAAAAATGAAAAGAGGAAACCAACAATGTCCATGTCTTCCGCTCAAAAGAAAAGAAAACAACACATTCGAGAAGGCAAGCTCGATCCCGCAATAAATCGGCTGCACTGGAACGGCACGAATCCTGTATCCAGACTGACGCCCACGCTGCAAGAAACGCGATCCCGCCAAAATCAAAAGCATAAAATAAGGAATCTCAGCCGCATGCAGGGCGATGATTCCTTTTTTCATGCGTTCATGCGAATCGCTATGCCCTGCTCAGCCGCATATTGAATGAGTTGCTCCTTTTCTTCATGACGAAATGTATACTTGCAATCGAAGCCGTTAAAATAGAGCTTCCAACTACTCACGCTTTCGTCCACACCAAGCTCCAGCTCCGCTACATACAAGGATCCCGGCTCATCTTCGAACTGAAGGCCAATATGGAGCTGCGTCCGTTCTTCAACGATTTCCTCCTCGCAATAATCAATCACCATACCGCGCTGCCTCCTATTGAATAAAATCTCTTTTATTTATATAATATACTAATGCGCCCAAGCTAACAAAGATGAGGCACGCTAGTTTATTGCTTTTGCATACGTAGAAAGTTTTGCTTTAGCAGAACTCTTAGGAGGAATTACATATGGCTTACGATCCGCAGGTTGTAGATGCAAAAATAGTCAGTGATAACAAGAAGAACGGTCTTTTCGAAATCGTCGTCGTACTGAAAGACCGGAATCAATGCCGTCTTTTCTTCGAAAGAGACCCCGAAACCGGTGTCGGTAAAGTAACGAATTTGAATAGATTAATGAAAGAACCTTGCCCGATCTGCCGCAAAGATTATCTTTGCAACTGTCTTGATCGCTACAAACAAACGATTGCAGACCAAGCGATGTCTTACATAAAATAGTCGAAAGATCCATGACAAAACCCCCTTTCCGCAAAGTCCGGAGGGGGTTTTGTGTTAGAGACGATTTCGTCGATACGTTTCGCAAGCCTTGATCCATGTATCCACCATACGGGGCTGTGAGGCAAAATATAGATGCGTATAACCGGCTACGACGTTCTTATGCGTATAGCCCTCAGCCTTCGTGCCGAATCTTCCTTTGGATTGAAAAGCAGCATTGAACTGGGCGCCTTCTTTCGCTTGAAAGGAGGAATAATGAAACTCGTGCCCCCGAGCGCGTTCGCCAAGAGCGAACAGGAAGTTGCCCTCTCCTCCCTCGACCTCCCGATAGCCAAGGGCAGCCAGCTTCGTCCCCATGCTGACTCGGCCGGGAATGATGCCTACCATCGGGTACACGTTTCCTGAGGTATCTACAATCTGCTCCGTCAAATACATGAAGCCGCCGCACTCGGCGAGAGTCGGTATCCCCTCTGCGACACGCTCACGGATCGAGGTCTTCACATGCTCATGTGCGGCAAGTTGTTCCGCAAACTCTTCCGGGAAGCCGCCTCCGATATAAAGGCCGTCTGCCTCTGCGGGAACCTCTTCACCAGCCAATGGAGAAAAGTAAACAATCTCCCCGCCTCCGGCCTCAAGCAGCTCCAAATTTTCCGGATAATAAAAATGAAAAGCAGCATCTTTAGCCACTGCGATTTGGACCCTTTTTTCATTGGATGAACGTACGGACAGGGTTGCCATAGAGCTGCTTGCCATCGGCTCGCATGCAGCAATCTCCAGCAGCTTGTCCAAATCGATATGCGTGCTAATGCGCTCGATCAGCTTGTCAAAGAAAGGCTGCATTTCCCCACGTTCGATAGATGGGACAAGCCCAAGATGCCGCTCTGGCAGCTCAATATCCGCTTCCCGCGGCAAATAACCGATGACTGGAATACCGCACTCCTGCTCAATGGCTGCCTTCACCATCTTGAAATGACCTTCACTGCCTGCTCGATTGGCAATAACCCCGACGATGCGGTCCCCTTGCCCGAACTGCTGAAAGCCCCTGACAATCGCTGCCGCGCTGCGCGCCATACTGGCGATATTGACAACAAGCAGCACCGGAGCGTCAAGAATGCGGCCAATATCCGCGGTACTGCCTTCATCCGTTAACGGATTTTTGCCATCGTACATCCCCATAACGCCCTCTACGATGGAAATATCCGCCCCTTGACTGCCTCGCAAGTAAATTTCTTTCACTGCCTCACGCCCGGCCATCCAAGCGTCTAAATTGCGAGAAACTCTACTTGTCACTGCAGTGTGATACGTCGGGTCAATATAATCTGGGCCGCATTTGAAGCCCTGTACAATGAGACCTCTTTTTTGCAAAGCAGCCATAAGGCCAATCGTCATCGTCGTCTTGCCGACGCCGCTGCCAGTACCTGCAATAACAATTCGGCGTTCCATCACAGGCCTCCTGAGGCAAAATCAAGAAGCCCGACCGAAATCGTCACATTGCCTGATTTCTTCTTCACCAGCGCAAGCTCATCTCGACCTAGGTACAGCTTCGCCGCCGGTTCGCTGACGCCGTATGCCCCTGTGAACCGGTGAACAGTCTCGGAGGGTGCGTCTATCGACACGCGATTCAACTCTTCAGGCGTGTAATGAATGAATTGCCATCCGTGCTTCGCCGTAACTTCAAGCAAGCCTACTTCGTCTTTTTTCAAATCAATCGTACATACCGCTTTCACACTGCGAATGGAAAAAGCGAGCTCATCCAGCGTTTCATGAATGACCGCCTCAATTTCCTCTGCGGATGTGCCGCGATTACAGCCGATTCCAAGCACGATGACTTTGGGCCGGTACAGGACGCCATTTCGCAAGATCGACTGTTCCTCCTGCAGAAGCTCCCGGTGCGTGACAAGCAGCACTGCATGCGGATCGCTTGCACGAGCTTCATCAATGGATGCAAAACGTTGAATGTTTGGCGGTATCGGACGGTCATGCGTCCACCAGCCAGTCTCGCCCGACTCCTGGACGACAGCGATCCGCTCCTCATTGACTACGGAAGCGGAGACCGGCGTCAGCTTCTCTGCGGATTCC
Organism: Paenibacillus tabacirhizosphaerae; assembly: GCF_040812395.1. GTDB lineage: Bacteria > Bacillota > Bacilli > Paenibacillales > NBRC-103111 > Paenibacillus_E. Next base: position 450,669 of record NZ_JBFNXH010000003.1, read on the forward strand.
CACACCCAACCAAACCGCCGGCCGAAAAGATCAACAGGTATCGTCTTTTGCACATCCGAAGCGGTTGTAATGACCGGTCTCGCATTCAAAGCTGCAGCTACTTCAAGCGTAAGTTCGTTCGCTCCACCCAAATGGCCCGACAACACGCTGATTACATGTTCGCCTTTGTCATCAATGACGACGACACCTGGATCCTTCTTTTTATCCTGAAGCAGGGGAGCGATCATTCGAACAACAGCCCCTAACGATATAATAATAATGAGTCCTTGATATGCGGGAAATAAAGCGGGAAATAATAAGCGCACACTGCCTTCAAATAATTGAATAGATCGCTGCTCCTCATCGCCCTGGGCAAATTTGCTCATGTAATACAGATCGGTGCCACTCATTTGCTCGTTCAATTTCCGAGCCATTTCAACACCATGCTTGGTAATGGCTACAATGGCATAATCGCCTCGCTGATCAATCGCCGGAACGACGCCTTCACTTAATGAAATCATGGCTTAACACCTCTGCGGAAGCGGTGTGTAAAGGATTTATCGTACAGCTTGGAACGGTACTCCTCTTTCCCGTGAATCTCCGGGTCCAGCGCCCAGCCCGCCAAAATCATTGCATGAGAGCGAATCCCGTTGCTCCGCATATCAGCTTCCAATTGACCTACTGTGGTCCGAACAATCAGCTGATCCGGCCAAGTGGCGCGCTGAACGACAGCTACTGGCGTTTCTTCGCTCCACCCCGCCTCAACCAGCTCTCCGACAACCTTTTTGATTAACGTAGCGCTAAGGAACAGCGCAATCGTACAATGATGCGCTGCGAGGTCACGCAGTTTCTCCAATTCAGGAACCGGTGTGCGGCCTTCTGCCCGGGTCAGAATGACCGTCTGCGTCAGATCAGGAATGGTAAGCTCTGCGCCAACTGCCGCGGCAGAAGCGAATACGGAGCTTACGCCCGGCACGATTTCGTAGCCGATCCCTTCCTTTCGAAGCAGCGCGATTTGCTCCATCGTTGCGCCGAACATCGCCGGGTCGCCGGTATGCACGCGCACAACCATTTTCCCCTGCTTGAGCCGATCTACAATCATTCCGACCATCTCGCCTAGCTCCATACCCGAGCTTTTCAGCACCTCTGCCTCTGGCTTCGCCTTTGCAATCAATTCCTCATTCACTAAAGAGTCCGTGTACATAACTACATCCGCTTGCTGAAGAAGCTTTAAGCCTTTAACTGTTATTAAATCCGGATCTCCGGGACCTGCGCCAATGATATATAACTTCATCTATTTTCTCACCACCATTAAGGTTAAATATTCCAATTCCCTGCCTTGCAGCTCAGCCACATTGCGCCAGATCTCTTCTTCTGAAGAGGTCACTTTCGTGATCACCGACGCTTTCTGGACAAGACCCAAATCACGCAGCACCGTAAGCATAAGATCAATCACTTTAGCCACTTTGATGAAAACGATGCAATCATGTTCTTCAATCGCTTTACGCATTTTGTCATAATCGTCTACAGCCGGTACGATCGCGATCTGTTCATCGCCATCCGCCATCGGAATGCCCAGCCGTGAGGCCGATGCGTTCACCGAGGAAATACCAGGAATCGATAGCGTCCTGACCTCCGGATGCCGCTCATTCATCAACCGCATGAGATGGATATAGGTGCTGAAAATCATCGGATCGCCTTCCGTCACGAAAGCGACATCTTTGCCTTCCGCCAAATGGCTAAACACACTCTCAACGGTTTTGGTCCATTGCATTTCCAGCGCTTCGCGATCACGAGTCATGGGAAACGTGAGCCCCATCATTTCTTTCTCTTCAGTGTTCACATATAGCTCCGTGATGGCAAGCGCATAGCTCTTCGCTCCGCGTTTTTTTCTCGGATAGGCGATGACCGGACATTCTTTCAACAATCGAAAGGCTTTAACCGTAATTAATTCCGGGTCCCCAGGCCCTACGCCCAAGCCATATAACGTACCAAGTTTACTCATTGCCGATTGCCTCCTGTGCCTCCGCTTGTTTGCGTTTCGCTGTGATGATGTAAATCGGATTCAGCGCGTCAAAACGCTTCATATGCAAAATCGGTTTGCTGCGCGACACTTGCACAAGGGTAACATTTACGTCAAAGCCCAGTCTCGTAAACGTTTGATCCGCTTCATACAACGTCTCAATCGTCGCAGCGTTGAGGACAATCGTTCCATCCGGCTTAAGCCGCTTCGCGCACAGCTCCAGCAGTTCCTGCATCTCGCCGCCGCTGCCGCCAATGAAAATGGCATTCGGATCCGGGAATGCTTCCAGGCCATTTGGCGCTCTACCCTGTACAGCCGTAATATCCACTCGAAACTTGGCACTGTTCTCCAAACAATTTCGTAGATCGTCTTCATTTTTCTCTATCGCAAAAACAGCGCCTTCCCGAGCAATCCGGGCCGCTTCAATCGCAACAGACCCCGTGCAAGTGCCAATATCCCAAACGATGCTGTCCGGCTGCAAAGCCAGCTGGCTTATGCTCAGCACTCTTACTTCTTTTTTCGTAATCAGACCTTTATCCGGCTTGCGCTGCGCAAACTGGTCGTCTTCAATCCCTATAGGCCAGGAGGGGACTGTAAATTGTCTTTTTAAAATAACGACATTGAGGGGTGAAAAGGAAGTTGAGCGCAGCTGTTCCAGTGTGTACCAGCCGCATCGCTCTTCCTCCCCTTCCAGATTTTCGGCAACAAAGGCGGCATATTCCGTCATGCCAAAACCTAATAAATAGGCAGCAATCGCGCTTGGCGTGTTCGTCTCATCTGTAAGGAGTGCCACCTTGTCTTTTCCGTCGATCCGCTGTGCAAGTCCCTTCATGCTGCGCCCATGTACACTGGTAATAAAAGCGTCCTGCCAGCTTTCGCCCATCCGCGCAAAAGCCAATTGAACGGAGCTGGTATGCGGATAGAAAGAGACGCCATCCAAATTTCGGGATACATACCCGCCAATGCCATAAAAAAGCGGATCTCCCGATGCTAAAATAACAACGGAACGCGTTTCTTCTCTAAGCTGTGCCATTAGCGCAGACAAACTGCTTTTGATCACGATTTTTTCTCCGCGATAGGCTGGAAAAAACGCCAAGTTCCGCTCGCCGCCGACAAGCACCTCGCTCTCCTCGATCCATTTCGTATACAAAGGAAGCAAACTGCCCTGACCGCTATCTCCGATGCCAATCATTTTGATATGTGTGCTCATCGTTCCCCGTTCTCCTCCAACTTGCTATAGTTAACTAAAGCTGCTTTGCCAAGCAGCTCGGCTTTCATGGAAATAATGACCGTTTCGATGATATCGAATCCGTCGCGCCCAACTTCTTGCAGGCCGGCCTCGCAGCAGCGCTCGCATAATCGCTCAAAATAACGCAAATACCCGCCTGCGGCCATCAAATCCCCGACCTGCGAAGCCGTATTCGCGCCTCTGATTTCTTGGACTAAATCATCGGAAGCTTCGGATTCAATCGCCACTTGTGCCAGAAATCCGAAGTCCACCGGAGCGCTCTTGGAGTGCACCATCATGACACCCTGCGCAACCTTGGAAAACTTGCCCATCATACCGACAAGCGTTACCTTCCGGATGCCCTGTCTTTGACATTGCGTTAAGGCAAATCCAACGAAATCGCCCATCTCGACAAAAGCTTCCTCCGGAAGCTCTGGATACATCGCGATCCCGTACGTCTCCGTCCGGCCGCCAGTCGACAGGACGATATGGTCGCAACCGCATTTGACCGCGACGCGAATCGCTTGCGCGACGCTAGCCTTATAGGCGGCGGTCGAGAAAGGCACCACGATGCCGCGTGTGCCAAGGATCGAGATGCCGCCGATTATGCCAAGACGCCCATTCAGCGTCTTCTTAGCGATCTCCTCGCCGGCTGGGACGGACACGAGCACGTCGACGCCGCGCTCGATCTCGAACTGGTCAAGCACGCCCTGCACAGTCTCGCGGATCATTTTCCGCGGAACCGGGTTAATCGCCGCTTGACCGATGTCCACGGGCAGGCCGGGCTTCGTCACGCGCCCGACGCCGATGCCTCCATCGATGCCGACGCCAGGCTCGGCTCGCCAGCTCACGCGCACGATGATCTCCGCACCGTGCGTCGCGTCCGGATCATCGCCGCCGTCCTTGATAACGGCAGCTTCCCCCCACAGCTGCGTGTAGGTACAGCTGTGCAAAGCAAAAGCAACCGTATCCCCGATCGGGATACGGATGGCTACTTCATCTTGCGGCGCCTGCTCAATGAGCGCCAGCAGCGCAGCTTTGGCTCCTGCGGTCGCGCAGGAGCCAGTCGTGTAACCGTGGCGCAGCGGCTTGCCCGGTTGATCTTCCATGGCGCGCGCTACTCCTGGCGCGCCGCCATAATCGACAGCGCGTTGACCGCTGCAACGGCAACCGGGCTGCCGCCTTTGCGGCCGATGTTCGTGATGAACGGAACATCCAGCTTCAGCAATTCTTCCTTCGATTCCGCTGCAGATACGAAGCCAACCGGCACACCAACGATCAGCCCCGGCTTCGCAACCCCTTCTTTAACCAGGCGGATCAGCTCAAGCAGTGCCGTCGGCGCATTGCCGATCGCAAAAATGCCGCCTTCGGCTTCCTGAATCGCCTTGCGTACCGAAATAATCGCTCGGGTCGTGTTCAAACGCTTGGCTTCCTGCATGACATCCGGGTCGGAAATATAGACTTTCACTTCGCCGCCGAATTGCTCGATTCTCGGCTTGCTAATGCCGACCTGAACCATTTGCACGTCGGCGAACAAAATCTTTCCAGCTCGAATCGCTGCTATCCCCGCTTCGATTGCGCGAGGATGAAACACCAGGCTGCGGCCCAGTTCAAAATCGGCAGAGGCGTGAATAACGCGCTGTACGACCGGATATTGCTCAGCCGTAAACGAGTGCTCCCCTAGTTCCTCGGTAATCATCTCAAAGCTTTTTTCTTCAATTTCCTGCGGTTGGACGGTTAACGGTTTGAACTCTGTATGAAATTCCATCGAGATTAAGCCTCCTTGTGAATATGCGTTTGGATATAATCAAGAACACCTTCATAATCTGAATACAGATTGCCGTATTCAAGAGCAGGCCTGCCGATCACAATGCTCGGAATTCCCATCTCTAGCGCTGCTTCCAGCTTTTCGTCGACAGCACCGACTTTACCGCTTTCCTTTGTAATCATTAGTGTTACCTTGTAATGCTCGTACAGCGCTTTATTCAGCTCTTTCGAAAATGGCCCCTGCATAGCGACGATATTCTTCTGATCAATGCCCAGCTCTTCACACTTTTCCATATTGTCTTTACGTGGAAGCATACGTGCAATGAGCGTTGTATCCGGCAACCCGATGAGCCGATCTGCAAAAATTTTCAGCGTCTTGCTGCCTGTGGTTAGCATAATGCTTCCCTTCTTCTCAGCTGCCAATTCTGCTGCCTGCTTGTAATCGTCAACCGTCGTCACCAAAGCGCTCTGCTCGATGCTCAAGCTCTGCCGTTCAAAACGTACATATGGCACTTCTGCTTGCTGCGAGGCAGCCATCGCATTCTTCGAAGCTTCTTCAGCAAATGGATGCGTTGCATCTACAACAGCGGAAATTTTTCTGTCACGGATAAGCTCCTGCATGTCCGTGACGGTAAGCCGTCCTGTCAGAACAGGAAGCTGCTCCGCTTCCATACTCTTGGCAGCACTCTCCGTCACAACCGTCGTGAGCACAGTGAAGCCTACTGAACGAATATGCAGCGCCAGCTCTCTGGCGTCGCTTGTTCCTGCAAGAACGAGAATCATCGCTTGCTGCCTCCCGTATGCGCATGATCGTGCGCGTGGTCGTGGTCATGGTTGTGATCGTGGTGGTGATCATGGTCGTGATCGTGGTCATGATCGTGATGATGGTCGTGCCCATGATCATGATCGTGGTGATGATGGTGATCGATATGCTTCATTGCCTCAAGGCGATACTGGCACATATCGCAATTCATTTTCACTTCATCCTGAAGCGCCTCTTGCGCGCGCGAGATCAATATTTCTTGAAGAAGAGGATGAAAGCCAAAGTATGGCGCCATTTGAAATTCATGCTCGCTGTATTTCTCTCGGTACCCTTGAACCATCTCTTCCATACGCCCAATCAATATGCCTGTAAATAAGAAATAAGGTAAAATAATAACCCGTTTGGCACCGAGCAGCATGCATCGTTCAACGCCTGCATCCATAAGCGGAGCCGTCACTCCGATAAACGCTGTTTCCACCCATTTAACCTTGAGTCTCTCCCAAAACAAACGGGCTATTTTAAATAAATCGCTATTCGCATCCGGGTCGCTGCTTCCGCGTCCAACAATGAGCAGGGCCGTCTCTTCCAGTTCTTCATTCACTTGAATGCCCACATTCTCGACTCTTGAAGTCAAAATATCCAGAATTTGATCATGAACTCCAATCGGCCTGCCATAGGTGAATTTAGCCAATGGATACTTTCGTTTTGCATCGTCAATCGCAGATGGGATATGTATTTTGGCATGGCCCGCTGCAAATAAAATAATCGGAATAACAACGACATGCGTTGCTCCAAGCTCAATGCAACGATCAATTCCTTGCATAATAGTTGGTTCCACAAACTCTAAAAAGCAAGTCTCCACGATATGTCCCTGCATTTTGCCCGCAATTTCAGCGACAAACTGGCGAACCTCCTCGTTCCCTTCATTCTCTCTACTTCCATGCCCTACAAATAAAACAGCATCCATCTTTAAATTCCTCCTAAGAGTTTTGCTTTAGCAAAACTTGCATCGTAAGCATTAACTGAGTTTTGCTTTAGCAAAACTTGCATCGTAAGCATCTGCATTAATCGCCGCAAATCGCATTTTCAATAACAAAGCCGACCATTTCCTGATGCTTGTAGCCTTCGATTTCTTTCACTCGTTTAAAAAATTTATGAAAACGTTCATTCGGATGTCCTTCTGTTTGGTAACGCTCTACAATTCTGACTACCAGATCAACGAGCTCGTCCGGCGCTATGCCCTCCGCAACAGGTTGAGCAGGATGGGCGTTGCGTCCCACCGTTTTTCCACCCAGAAATAAATCAAACTTCTCTTTCCGGTAAACAATCCCGATATCTTGTTGAACAGCACCGTAGCAGGCCATCCCACAGCCGTTGAAGCCAATCTTCAGCTCTTTGGGGACTTCAAGATTGCCGATTCTCCGATGAATCGCTTCCGCGTAGGGGATGGATTCACCTTTTTCCAAATTACAAAAGTCGCATGCTTTGATTTGCGCGACATCTCCAATTGGGGAAAGCAACAGGCCCAGCTCGCTTAACTCGGCAGTAATCTGCCTCGGATCGTCCGTCTGGATGCGAACAATGAGCTGATGATGCGGAGAATATTCAATATCACCGCGATCGCCAATCATTTCTCCTAAAGCGCAGAGCTGCGCTGCCGTGAGTTTTTTATTCGCTATGCCAGGACTAACCGCAAATTCAAAAATCGATTTCGTAGCTGTAAGTGCTTGGCCAAATTCGGGAATGCCGCTGTTGTTGCCCTTAGATGCAAGCTGCAGTGCTTCCATAGCCAACTGCAAGGAACTGCCCCCACCAGCTGATCTGACGGTCGCAGCCGGCTTCGATGCTATTACCGTATGCTGCTCCTCGTCGTCCCATGCCTCCCAATCCTCTTCATCATCCAGTCCCATTCTTCGTTCTGGCTGAACTTCCAACTGCTCCAATGCCCACGGCTCAGCCTCGGCCTTCAACCTTTGGTGCGGCTTGAGCTCCTGTATGTCCGCTCCCAGCGTATATTTCCTTTGATATCCCCTTGGCGTTATCATGAGTCCGTCATAGAGCTTCGTAGTCGAATTCCCGATAATTATCGTCGTCAGCATGCCAATATCGTGGTTCAACATGTCCGCAAGTGATGTAACCACAACGTGCTGCCGATCCCGGTATGCGCTTTTCACAATGCCGACAGGCGTTTGTGGTGATCGGTATTGAAGCAAAATGCGCTGCGTTTCTACAATCTGCCTCGTTCTCCTTCCACTGCGCGGATTATAGAGCGCGATTACAAAATCCGCCATTGCCGCAGCTTCAACTCGTTTCGCTATCAATTCCCACGGCGTCAAATGATCACTCAGTGAGATCGTACACGAATCATGCATGAGCGGTGCGCCAAGCAGGGATCCCGCTGAATGAACAGCTGAAATTCCCGGAATGACCTCAACCTCCACGCCCTCAGCTTGTGTCCAGCCTTGCTCCATCAGCACTTCATAAACAAGTCCCGCCATCCCGTAGACTCCGGCATCTCCACTTGAAATAACAGCAACTTTCTTGCCAAGCTTTGCTTGACGTACAGCCTCTTGCGCCCGACTCACTTCTTCTGTCATGCCGGTTCTCACAATTTGCTGCTCGCTTAACAAGCCAGCGATTAAATCAACGTAAGTGTTGTAGCCGATTATGATTTCGCTTTCTTGAATGGCCTCACGCGCTCTTTTCGTTATATGTTCAAAACTCCCTGGACCAAAGCCGATAACAAGCAGGTTTCCTAACAATACGATTCACCCTTTCTACTAGAATACGAAAACAAAAAAGAGCACTTCTAACATTAATATGTTAGAAATGCTCCTTGGATACATGAATAATAAACGTTCAGGAGTAACCGCTCTCTAACACAGCCTAACTCCTCGTAGGCCAATTGTGTTGTTAAAATAGGCAGGTTTCCTGACTTCGATCTTTCTCCTTGTGTCTTCCCAGTCCATTTGACCAGTGACCTCATTCAAGGAAATGCCGTGTTGAACGGCGATCTATACAGTGGCGGGTCCGTGCCGGTTTTTCACCGGTCTTCCCTTTTAACTATATGCGATTAAACATACAGCACCTATTTCCATCGCTATGCAATTACCCTCATCCTATCATCTATCGAAAAGCTTGTCCACGCAATTATTCATATAAAGCTCGATATAAGCCATCCATTAAGCTGGAGAAACGGATAGGGTCATACGTAATTTCCGAAAAGCTAACCTGAATCACCTTATTTGTCGTCTTCACAATAAAAAAACTGTCTTCCGATACTTTGGGATCTATGTACGTATAACATTCCAATTGTGTGCTGCCTGTTTTGCTTCTAAGTGATTCCGTTGCTTCAGCACTGAAATTCGCATATTTGGGCATAGTCATTGTCCTTTCCATGCATCATATCTTCTCCTCCTAGTATACCGTAAAAGACCCTATGTGAGTAACAAGGTTATCATCTAGCTCATGAAACTCCCTCTTTAATTTTCTGAATTTTCGTAATATAATGGAGCTATCCAGGAAACGCTTTCAATACAAATTTGGGGGAGGGTTTCATATGAGCGGCTATAATTCTGATGGATTCATCTTCGTGTTCGCTGGCACAAGCGGTTCGGGACGCAAAACCATTGCGCACCAAATCGCCAAAGAGCTTGGTTACACATCGGTTGTATCGTATACAACCAGAACTCCGCGTCCGAAAGAAATCGAAGGCAGGGACTACAAATTCATCTCTCGCAAAGCATTTATAGACGCAGATATTGCTGGCGAGTTTTTCCAAACCGTAGAAATCGACGGCAACTTCTATGGCATCAAAAAAGCGGATATTAATGAGGCGCTCCGCGAGAACGGAATGATATATGTCATTGTAAATCGCTACGCAGCGAACCGTTTTAAGTATGAATTCGGTGAAAGAGCGATACGTCTCTTCATCTATGCAAGCAAACAAACCATTATGGAACGGCTATTAGCGCGCAGTACCCCGATGGACGTCATCGATCATTACATGAACCACTATATTGAAGAGGTCTCCTATCGGAAAGAATGCGAGCATGTTTTTGAAAATATGGAACTTAAGCAAACTATTGATAGAGTAAAAGCCGCTATGCTTTCTCATATCCCTACGACTATGAGTTAACAATGTCCCTCATAGAAAAAGAGACCCGGCACCAAGCAACGCCGAGTCTCTTTTGTTGTGATTGCAAGATTTACTTGGATGTCTTATTTTTTTTCTTCAAGGCCACATACCCGCCTAGCAGAGAAACTGGAACAATGATGATAAAACCGGTAAGGTCATACCAAAGCGGACTATCATGACTCGTCAGCATGGAGTCAAAGCCAATCGCTGCCCCAATGACACCGATAATCGACGCATTGAAATACTCAGCACGCTTGGCAACCTTAGCCGCGACAAAACCGCCAAGAAAAGACCAGAATAAGCCAACCACCATAAACACGAGTAATAAACCAATGTTCGAATAAATTCGACTCCAATCATTCTCATCAACTGTGGTTGAGGCGAAATAAATGCTGCCAATTAATGCCGATGAGATAAAGGTCCCCAAATTGTCCACGCATAAACCTAATAGAACACCTAGGAAATGAAATCTTCGTTCACTTTTTTGTTCTGCCATCTTTTATTGTTACCTCTCCTGATTGCTGCTTTCTACGAACCTATCCATAATACCATGGCTGGCATGCAGTATCCAGTTCTTTACTTTTTCAGTTTTTAACCTACTCGAATTCTAAACTTGTCTCCACCATGCCGTGTTTACATGGATTTCACCTTCAACAGCCATGGTTTCGCCAATCCGCGGCGTTGCCACTGCCACATTCTTACGCTCAGCAGCTTTCAATGCACGTTCCACCGGATCTGTCCACGCATGCAAAGCCAATGTGAATGCTCCCCAATGAATCGGCATCATCACCTTTCCTTTTACATCCAAATGTGCCTCTACGCTTTCTTCAGGCATCATGTGTATATCTGACCACCGCTCATCATATTGACCACATTCCATTAACGTAAGGTCGAATGGGCCATATTTGTCGCCAATTTCTTTAAAGTGAGGCCCATATCCGCTGTCCCCGCTAAAAAATATGCTCGTCTGTTTACCCTTTATCACCCACGAACACCATAGGGTTGCGTTCCGATCCGTCAAACTTCTCCCCGAAAAGTGAATGGCTGGGGTACAAGCAAAGCGAAGGCCGGCATATGTAAGCTCTTCCCACCAATCGTATTCTTGAATCCTCTCGCGCTCAATTCCCCATCTTTCCAGATGACCGCCTACCCCAAGGGGCACTAAGAACATGCCCACCTTTAACTTCAATTTTTGAATGGTGCCATAATCCAAATGATCATAGTGATCATGAGAAAGAACAACCACATCAATAGGAGGGAAATCATCCGTGTCAAGCGGCATCCCACCGCTGTAACGCGGCTTTCCGAAGAGGGGGAATGGTGATGGCGTCTTTCCAAACATAGGATCCAACAGCAGCGTCTTCCCATCAATCGTTAGCATCGAAGCCGAATGTCCGAACCATGTCACTTGCGTTTGGTTGTTGGATTGGTTGAAAACTGGAGAAGCCATCGGTAAATGCCGCGGAGGCCTTCTATTGGGATTGCCTTTTATAAAATCAATCAATGTTCCAACCGTTGACTTTAAGCTTGTATCCATCTTCATCGGCAATCGATTTCTAAATTTTCCACTTTCAAGATGTTCAGAGGTATGAAAACTATCCACCTTCATCTGCGAAGGCTTTCTGCCAAAAACGGGATACAGCCTCATGAACAGAATACCCAAGAGGATTAGCCCAACAATGAGAACAACAAACGTACTAAATAGCGCCAACTCTTTTGCCTCCAAATCTAATTATGCATTAAGCAGCATTCTTCATAAAATGAAATCTGCTAACTATATGAACGGAAATTCCCTCCGTTTGGTTCCAAGATTTTATTAACCGCTACGTTTTTAGCATTTCTTTTGGGTTTGTCTGAAGAGATTTTAAGTAAACTTTTATCTGTATTTAAGCTTCAATTCTTAGTTTGTTCATAAATGGACAGTAAGCTTAGGTAGAAAGAAAAAGATAGGAGTGGTACATAATGGATATTAAAAAAATAGCTGGCATCTGTGTAATTATACCGATGTTACTAAGCGGGTGTGGGAATGGACAGTCCGCACAGAGCGCTGCAGCGCCTGTCAGCTCGGATCAGCCTGCCAAGCAAGGTCAGGATCAATCAACAGATCAGAAGCAATCCGCACAAGGAAGGCCAGCGATGACTGCGCAGCAACGGCAACTGTTCTCCACGTTCCAGACACTGCTTATGATGGACAAAGCCGATGGACTCTCGATTACAAAAGATGAGGCGCAGGCCATGCTTCCTACCGCTCAAGATATCATCTCCAAAGGTGAAATAACGGACGAAAGCAAAGCCAAGTTATTCGAAAAGCTGACGGATGCCCAGAAGAAATTCGTTGATGATGCAGCGACTCGTATGAGTAACCGAGGCAACGGTAATGGCAATGGCGGAAACGCGATGAAAAAAGCTGATCCCACTTCTCAACCTGATGCCTCCAAGGATACTGCGCAAGAGACGCCTAATGACATTTCAAAAGATCAAAGCCAATCAAAAGCTCAGGGCTCTTCGGCCGCTAAAGGACCGGATGGCAAGGGCAGCGGCAAGGGGAATCGCCCTACTGGAGAAATGAAAGATCCAGGCAAACAACTAGTGGAACTGCTGCAAAGCAAAGTGAACTAAAAGATATCAAATAGAGCTCAGCCTATGGCGGAGCTCTTCTTTATTTTCAATCCCCTTATTATAGATTGAAAGTTTGCTTTACCCTTTTCGACATAAGGAAATAGCAAATCCACAAGCATATCCAAACAACTTTTATAGAAGCTCCCATCATCAATGACTTTTGTGATAGTTGGCTTGAATAATAGAAACTAATAACAAGTGCTACCAAATTTAATATTTCGAAGCCAACAATTAACTTTGGAACAAATTTTCTCTTTTTGAAAATCAAAAGAGTTGAAGCAATCAAGGTAAACAGGTGTAAAAGATTAAAAATTGCTATAAAGGTGGAAAAAGCAGACCAGTTATATGAAGAAATCCCATTTCTGATTATAACCAAATAATTATACAAAATTAAAAAAATGCCTATCACACATGTTGCTACATAAAGCATTAGCACACCACGTATAGGTGGTGATTCTACGATTTCATCTTGCTTAGAATCAAATTCAACGATTTCATGCTCACATTCAGGACAGTGCTTCATTCCAAATTCAAGTTTTGCCTCACACCAAGGGCATTCCATAAGCTGTGATTCCTCCAAGTTGCCAACACCTTCCTAATCCTAAATTCCAAAGTCTGATGAAATCAAACCCTCAGCAATCTTCTTGATGAACATATTCCTTCTCACGAGAAACTCGCTCATGTACGCCTCTAGGAACAACTGATCTGCGATTTTCCCCAGAAATCCTAACGGTGACGTATAATCAAATACATCAATCATCCGAGTACTGCCTTCGACTTCCATGAACTCATGACAATGCTTAAACCGCTTGAATGCGCCATGTACCATTTCATCCACAAATCGAAATGGCCTATCCATTTCTGTTATCCTTGCAGTCAGGCGTTGCTTGATCCCAAAATGAACGGCTTCCCATGTAACTGTTTGTCCCAACTCAATAAGGCCGCTTGTAACCCCATCCACAGCTCTCTCTTTCGTTTGTGACGTTGACTGCGCATGTATATCTATACTTCTAGCTAAGTCAAAGCACACCTCGATGGGCGCATGTATATAAAGTTCAGTTTTTATGCTTGGCATTGGATTTGTTGCACCTCATGAATATAGTGAATCGAATATAATGTTTCGGTAAAGCTCTTGTATCCCCTAACTTCATCTCATATGCTTTAAATGTAAAAGATTTCAAACTAATGTTGTGGAGGGATTACTAATGAAATTAGGTTTAAAGTCATTCGCTTTATCTGCCGTAGTCGTTATCTCGATCTTGAGTGCCGGTTCTGCCGCTTCAGCCCATCCTCTAGTCAACTTGCATAGTTATACTAGCTTTAACTCTTATCTAGATGCATTAACAAAGCAATACTGGATTGACGGAAGCAATGCTCATGATCAATGGGAGCTTGACGAACAAAATGCTCAATATGAAGCTGATATTGCTGCTGCAAAGATATATTTTAACGTAAATTAAACGTAACTAATCCCTTGTGCTATAAGCTCCTATTGTCTTTAGGAGCTTATAAAGCTTACCATGGGATCCAAATTCAAAGTTCCAATATGAGAAAATTAATATCACCATTGAGTAGAAATAAAATGAATGATTCCAACAAAGACCAAAAAGAATCCAATCCCAGCGAAAAACCACAATAATACTCGTCCAATGATTTTAATAATTTTCATCATAAACCTCTATGGGACAGTCTATTGAAATAATAATACTAGAGTAGAACGATGGTAAGCAATACAAATATTACCTTTATGAAAGTTGGTATTGTAAGACAGAGTGCAACATAAAAAAAGAACCACCCTTATGGGTGATTCCAATTTTGTATCGATACGTTCTTGTGAGCGAATACACCTTTCAGTACCCGTTAAAACTCTAACCTACGCTAATCTTTCCCCTCTCAGGAAACCTTATGTTCAATGCGCAATTTATCCGCCACCATTGCGATAAACTCGCTATTCGTAGGTTTCGACTTTGAAATATTAATCGTGTAGCCAAAAATAAAGCTAATACTGTCAATGTTGCCGCGCGTCCAGGCAACTTCAATGGCGTGACGGATAGCTCGCTCTACGCGGCTAGGGGTTGTTTTGTATTTTTCAGCGATTGCTGGATATAGTGTTTTGGTGATCGCACCTAGAATCTCGATATTATTGTAGACCATTGTGATGGCTTCGCGGAGATATTGATATCCTTTAATATGTGCAGGTACGCCGATTTCATGTATGATGCTTGTGATATTCGCGTCTAAATTTTTGCCTTTTGGCATGTGAACGACATTCGCTTTAGGCGATGATGATGTTGTTGCAGTCGACTGATTGTTCGTGACAAGTTGGCGAATGCGGTTCGTCAGAACTTCCATATCGAAAGGTTTGAGTATGTAGTAGGAGGCACCTAATTGAACGGCTTTCTGCGTAATATTTTCTTGGCCGAATGCAGTCAACATGATGATTTTCGGCTGCGGGTGCAGGTTCATTTCACGAAGCTTCTCAAGTACGCCAAGTCCGTCTAGATGAGGCATAATAATATCTAAAATGAGTACATCAGGGACATCGCGTTGCTGTTCCATAAATCGAAGAACTTCGTTTCCATTGTACGCGACGCCAACAATTTCCATATCCTCTTGCTCACCAATATACTCCGATAATAAATGCGTGAACTCCCGGTTATCATCTGCTAACAGCACCTGAATTTTTTGCAACTTGAAATCCTCCTTTTAGCTACTTGTACAAGTTGGTAATTTTTCTCATAAGTTAAGGTATTCGACAGCCTCATTTAAATTCCTTCTGTCGAAAATTATTTTTCTTTCCATTCATTTCACTTTCTTATATAATAGTATATTTATCTTGTAATTCCAACATTTTTCGACAAAGTCAATATAGAATCATGCCATCATGTAAAAAAAGATTAAAATGACACTAAATCAACATGATAATTTAATAACCGATGAGAAAGAAAAAAATCAAAGGCTTTTAACTGGCCTTTGATTCTGCGGATGTAGGTCTTAATATGATGCCGGAATCTTGAAGCATCCATTCAATGAAACAACCATAACCACTGGTAGGATCGTTGACGAAGACGTGGGTAACCGCTCCGATCATTTTTCCATTCTGAATAATGGGACTGCCGCTCATTCCCTGCACGATGCCGCCTGTTTTTTCCAGCAGTCTAGGATCGGTAATTTTAATGACCATCCCTTTCGTTGCGGGAAAATCTTGTTTGGAGACATGAACAACTTGAATGTCAAATTTCTCAACCTTCTGACCTTCTACTACGGTATAGATTTGAGCCGAACCTTCCTTGACTTCTTCTGCAAAGGCAACAGGGATAGCGTTCTTATCCAAGCTATGGTCTGGTGCTGTATACATTTTTCCGAATATGCCGAAGCTCGTATTTTTCTCAATATTCCCGATCACTTTACTGTCTTTATACAATGTTGCTCGTTTCTCGCCAGGCTCGCCGTTATGGCTTTTTGAGATCGAAGTCACGTTAGAATAGACAATATCGCCTTCGCCAACAATAATGGGGGTCTGCGTGTCCATATCCGTTATGACGTGACCGAGAGCGCCGTAAACGCCCTGATCAGGGGCATAGAACGTTAATGTGCCAACACCGGCAGCGGAATCGCGGATGTACAAGCCTAAACGATACGACTTGTCCACAACATCATAAGCAGGTTGAAGCTTTACTTGAATTTCCTCATTATTACGAAGAATGCTCAGGTCGAGCGGTGTCTTGCTCTCACCAGATTTGGCAACCAGCTCAGCTACTTTGCTGACATCTTTAGAATCTTTGCCGTTGATCTTGGTTATGAGGTCACCGACTTGAATTTTTGCTTCTTCCCCTGGGGAAACCTTTTGGTCTTGTGCAACAGTTACGAGATGATGACCTACAACCAAAATACCGGCAGACTTGATTTTGACGCCGATAGTCTGACCGCCTGGGATGACTTTTAAATCAGGTACGACATTGACCTTGACTGTTTTCAGCGGAATAGCGCCAAAAAGCTTAAGCTTCATTTCCGTTTGCCCGGAACGGTCGGATTGCAAAGAGAGGGGTTCGTTCAAATTAACTTGAAATGAGTGCTCAGCACTGCCATTAACTTTCACGATATCCGGATCTTTAACCGTTATCTGGGCATTGACCGGCATCGTCAACTGGAGCTGCTTTCCTTGGCCGCTGAATAAGCGAAGTTCCTGAGGAAAAGAGGCAAAGCTTTGGAAAGGTGCGGACAAACTAACCATACAAACGAAGAAGACGAGCAGAAGACCAATCAATCTTTTTCTTTTGCTGGATTGCACTATTTTCACGCTCCTTCTAACTTCCTGAGCCCTGACGAACAGCCTCGTCAAATGCGTACCTATAAGTTAACCCCACTCCCCCCGTTTTATAACTGAAAATGATGACTATCTATACTTTCATACCCTTATTTTCTTATTATGTGCCATGGCAAGCATTTCCCCTGCATGATGCAGCGTCGTTTCAGTTACTTCTACGCCGCCAAGCATGCGAGCCAATTCTTGCACTTGCCCCGATTCATGAAGATCCTGAACCCTTGTAAACGTGCGTTCCTGATCTACCTCTTTATGTATGTAGAAGTGAACGTCTGCGAAGCTGGCTACTTGCGGTAAATGCGTAATGGAGAACACTTGGCAGCTGCCGGAAAGTGCTGACATTTTCTCGGCAATCGCTTGTGCCGCGCGGCCGCTTACCCCCGTATCCACCTCATCGAAAACGAGTACAGGAATTTGGTCAACACGCGCAAAAATCGTCTTCATTGCTAACATGATGCGGGAGAGCTCTCCGCCGGATGCAATTTTGCTTAACCCGCGAAGTGGTTCGCCAGGATTCGGAGCCATCAGAAACTCTACCTGATCGATACCTTGCCTGGAGAAACGCACACGATTGCCATCGACTTCAATGCCCCGCTCATCCAAAATATGTTCAACTTGAACCCGGAACTGAGTGCGTTCCATTTGGAGATCACGCAGTTCGATTTCAATTTGGGCAGCAAGCTGCTGAGCAATCCCTTTGCGGATATTCGATAAATCCAAAGCCGCGATACCGAGCTGCTTCTCTTCCTTGGCGAGCTGATCTTCCAGTTTGCGGATATGATCGTCTTTATTCTCGATGGTGTCAACTTCTTTCGTGATTTTGTCCAAATAGATAAGCATTTCTTGAATATTCTCACCATATTTTCGTCGCAGTGAATTGATTGTGTCGAGCCGTTGTTCAATGAAATCCAGTCGAGCCGGATTAAATTCGATCTCCTCGCGATAATCGCGAAGCTGATAAGCCGCATCCTCAAGCTGATAATAAGCGGATTGAGCTTGTTCCAGCAATGGCCCCAGCTTGCTAGGATCAAGTTGAACGATGTCCTGTAAGCGTGCAACAGCCTTGCCTGTCGCGTCCAAGCCGCGATTCGTCGCATAGAGGAAATCATAAGCTTCCGATGAGCTTTGATACAGCTTCTCTGCATTTGCGAGTTTCCTTTTCTCTTCGAGAAGAGACTCGTCCTCGCCGATTTTCAGCTTCGCCGCGGATAGCTCGTCAATCTGAAAGCGGTATAAATCTAGCATTTGGAGCGACTGCTTGCTCGTTTCCTGCAGCTCTTTCAAATCCTTTTGCAATTTCATATATTCATCATAGGAAGCTTGATAGATTTTCTTGGCTGAACGAATTTCAGCTTCTGCAAAAAGGTCCAATGAGTGAATATGTTCCTCGACATCGAGCAGAGATTGATGCTCGTGTTGACCATGGATATTAACGAGCCACTCGCCAGTCTCTCGCAGCATCGTTAAATTAACAAGCTGACCGTTTATACGGCTGGAGCTTTTCCCGGAGGCAGTAATTTCTCTGCGAATTAACAGATGCTCACTGGCATCGGCCTGAATACCGAGATTTGTAAGCGTAGCCCAAACGGGATGGGCAGGCGGCAATTCGAACATGGCTTCTATCTCCGCTTTATCCGCTCCGTAACGCACAAGATCCGATGAGCCTCTTCCCCCTACGATAAGCGTAAGCGCATCGATGATAATGGATTTACCTGCACCCGTTTCCCCTGTCAACACATGAAAACCGCTTTTAAAGCGTATATGTACATGTTCAATAACGGCCAAATTTCGAATCGAAAGTTCTGTGAGCATGAATGCCTCCCTAGTTTAGGATAATAATGACATCACTTGATTAACAAACGTTTGACTATTTTCCTTGCCGCGGCAAATGACTAAAATCGTATCATCGCCACAGATTGTTCCCATGACCTCTTGCCAATCCAAGTTATCGATTAACGCACATATCGTGTTCGCCGTTCCCGGCAAGCATTTCATCACAACCAGATTATCTGTAAAATCGATACTGACAAAATGGTCGCTTAACGCCCTGCGCAGCCGCTGCATTGGATTAAAACGTTGATCCGCCGGCATTGAATATTTGTATCGGCCGTCATCCAAGGGCACTTTAATAAGATGAAGTTCTTTGATATCTCGCGATACTGTCGCTTGTGTAACGTGAAAGCTCGCGGCCCGAAGGGATTCTACTAGTTCATCCTGCGTTTCAATTTCGTGATTCGTTATGATTTCTCTGATTTTCACATGCCGTTGACCCTTCATGCTTACACCTCTATATGAAATGTGATTTTTTTGATTTTGTTTTGCCCCATATCGACATAGAGCACTCCTGCTGCCTCCGGATATATCAGACTATAGGGGAGCAGCATGTCACGTACAGAACTTCCAGTCATTTCGAGGGGTTTTCGTTCCTTAGCTACTTTGACAAGAAATAATTTCTTTTCCTTCTGAGCAAAATAATCGATAAAGAGCCGGCTTTCAAGCTGCTCACGATCATCTACAGTAATCGTAATGGGGATCTTGGTTTTACCGCCAATTACATCGAATCCCGCACCCTCCAGCAACTCCACAACATCATCCTGAGGGATTTCCTCTGACATAGAAGGGATCCGAAACCCTCGCTTGATCGGTGGTTGAAGCCATCGCTGAAAGCGCCAAATGAAATAACACACAACCCCAATCAGAATTAGCAAAATGACTATGACATCGCCCTTCTCCATGTCCATCACCTCGCCATAGTATTCGCGGATTTACTCGGAAAACCCTTTATTTTCTAGCAAAAAACCCATCTCTGGGCCGCTGGGGTTCGCGAACGCTAAGATGAGTTTATTTGCCGTGCAATTTCTGCGCTTCTTTCACCGTAGTAGAAATAAGCAGCTTCAAAGAACCCTCGTGACTGGAATTTTCCTCATTTCCACAGGTCCAATAGGCAAGAAATTCAATATTCCCTTCGCCTCCAGTGATTGGTGAGTACGTAAGTCCCTTTAAAGCAAAGCCCAGTTCTTCAGCAAATGTAAGTACTGCAGTAAGTACTTCTTCGTGTACGCCAGGATCGCGCACAACACCAGATTTACCGACTTTCTCCCGCCCTGCTTCAAATTGCGGCTTAATAAGAGCAACTACGCTGCCCCGATCCTTCAAGATTTCCTTGAGCGGTGGCAAAATAATACGAAGTGAAATAAAAGACACATCAATCGATGCAAAAGTAGGAGAAGGACCGATCAAATCCTCCGCTTTGGTAAAGCGGAAATTCGTGCGCTCCATGACATTGACTCGCTCATGGTTACGAATCGACCAATCGAGCTGGTTATAGCCAACGTCGATGGCATAAACATAGGAAGCGCCGTTTTGCAAGGCGCAGTCTGTAAAACCACCTGTTGAAGCACCGATATCTAGCATGACTGCGCCTTCCACGTTAATCTCAAACTGTTTAAGCGCCTTTTCCAGCTTAAGGCCTCCACGGCTAACGTAGGGGTGGAGAGCACCTTTCACCTTAAGAACGGCGCTCCGGCTAATTTTCATGCCTGCCTTATCGACAGGCTCCTCATCTGCAAAAACAAGGCCTGCCATAATGGCGGCCTTTGCTTTTTCCCTGCTTTCATAATACCCCTGCTCCAGGAGCAATATATCGATACGTTCTTTATCCGATGACATGTGAATGGGTTAACTCCTATTCTTTAAGCCCGTTGGCGTTTGAGAGGCATAAGCTTCTTTACTTCGGCAATGAGATTCTGGACGGTGAGTCCGACTTCCTCGCGCTGCTGCGCGACAGATCCATGCTCAACGAAATAATCAGGAATGCCAAGAACTTTGATTGGCAAGCCCACGACGTTTTTCGCTGCATAAAACTCCATAACCGCGCTGCCAAAGCCTCCTTGGATGGAACCTTCTTCCATCGTAATGATGGGTGTCGAATCCTTGGCTAGCTGCAGCAGGTAGGACTCATCCAATGGTTTAATAAACCGGGCATTTACTACACGTAAGTTGATGCCTTCTTTGGCAAGCTGCTCAGAGGCTTCCTCTGCAAGCTGTACCATCGGACCAACGGCAAGTACAGCAGCATAATCGCCCTCGCGAACCGTTTCCCAGGTTCCAATCGCAATTGCTTGAGGCGCTTGCTCGATGCTCGCACCCGTACCATTAATTCGCGGATATCGATAGGCAATCGGTCCGTCCTTATATTCAAGCGCCGTCTGCATCATATCGCGCAACTCACGCTCATCTTTTGGCATCATCAGCACCATATTCGGCAGCGTGCGTAAAAACGAGATGTCATAAACACCTTGATGCGTCTCGCCATCTGGACCGACAAAGCCAGCGCGATCAATGGCAAAGGTAACATTCAGCTTCGGACGGCAAATGTCATGAACAACCTGATCATAGGCTCTTTGCAAGAATGTCGAATACACAGCAAAAACAGGCTTCAATCCTTCGCTGGCAAGTCCTGCGCATAATGTAGCGGCATGTTGTTCCGCTATTCCCACATCAATCATCCGATTGGGAAATTGCTTCGCGAACTTCAATAGACCGGAACCGCCAGGCATCGCTGGCGTCACAGCGACGATTCTAGCGTCCTTCTCTCCTAGCTCGATCAACGTGTTGCCAAATACCTCTGTATACATCGGTGGCCCAACGGATTTCAATACTTGACCGGATTCAATCTTATAGGGCCCTAGGCCGTGCCAAGTATGGGAATCCTTCTCTGCCGGCGTGTAACCTTTGCCTTTCATAGTTACGACGTGAACGAGTACAGGCCCGTTCACTTTTTCAGCTTGCTTGAGCGTATCTATTAACAACGGCAAGTTATGACCGTCGACTGGACCAATATAAGTAAACCCAAGTTCTTCAAACCAAACGCCGTTCAGTACAAAATATTTAAGACTGTCCTTCAGCTTCTCCGCTGTTTTGGCCAGCGTTCCGCCGATGGCAGGAATTTTCTTAAGTAAGATTTCAACTTCTTCTTTCGCCTTCAGATAATGGCGATCCGAACGAATTTTGCTCAAATAATTATGAATAGCCCCGACGTTGGGCGCAATCGACATTTCATTGTCATTCAAAATGACCATAATATTTTTCTTTTCATGACCGATATGATTCATGGCTTCAAGTGCCATACCGCCTGTAATCGAGCCGTCTCCGATAATTGCTACGACCTTGTTATGTTCGCCCTTCAAATCACGCGCCAAAGCCATACCCATCGCTGCTGACAGCGAAGTAGAGCTATGACCGGCTTCCCAGACATCATGTTCACTTTCGGAGCGCTTAACAAAACCGCATAACCCTTTGTATTTCCGCAAGGTGTCGAATTTATCTTTGCGTCCTGTCAATATTTTGTGAACGTAAGCTTGGTGTCCTACGTCAAAAATCAATTTATCATACGGGCTGTGGAACAGGGTATGCAAAGCGAGTGTAAGCTCAACCACTCCTAAGTTAGGCGCAAGGTGTCCGCCTGTGACAGATAGCTTTTCAATCAGAAATTGACGGATTTCACCGGCCAATGTCTCAAGCTCTGGCAAGGATAAACGCTTCAAGTCCTCAGGCTGATTGATTTGTTCGAGCAGCACGCTTGTTTCCTCACTTTCAATGTGAAAATGCTAAGATGACAACATTATACCATAAATCAGGGCAGCACATGTAAACTGTCAGAACCCCGCAAAACCTTTGCACGTTTAAAAAATGTGCTAATGATCCCTTTGCATCAAGTAATCCGCTAATTGAAGCAATCGCTCAGGGTTAGCTATATTCGCTTGCAGCAGCGCAGTTTTAGCCAGATTCGTCAGTTCCTTGACCTTCATCTCCGATGCTTCCAGGCCAATGAAATACGGATAGGTTACCTTCTGTTGCTGAATGTCGCTCTTCACAGGCTTGCCAAGCTTCTTCTCATCTCCGATGAGATCCAGAATATCATCTTGAATTTGAAAGGCGAGTCCAATTGAATGGCCGAATTGGGTGAAAGCCACCAACTGCTCTTCCGAAGCTCCTGCAAGGTGACCGCCGGCACGTAAGGAGAACACAATCAAATCGCTTGTTTTATGCGTATGGATGTACTCCAGTTCTTCAAGCTTTGTGATGCCTTGCTCCCCAAGCATATCAGCGGCTTGTCCGCCCACCATGCCTCGTGCACCAGCAAAGACAGACAGTTCTTCCGTAATCGCCAGCACGCGTTCAGCAGGAACGCCAAAGCTTTTATGCGCTTGTGAAATGCTGTAGAAAGCTTGAGTGAGAAGTGCGTCTCCAGCCAAGATGGCCATCGCTTCTCCATATACCTTGTGATTCGTGAGCTTGCCTCTGCGGTAATCGTCGTTATCCATTGCCGGCAGGTCGTCATGAATCAACGAATAGGTGTGAACCATTTCGATTGCACAGGCGACAGGAAGCGCCGCTTCTATGGAACCGCCTAGCGCTTCGGCTGCTGCGAGAACAAGAATGGGGCGCAAACGCTTCCCGCCTGCCATGAGCGAATAGTTCATGGACTCTCGAAGCGAGAGGGGAACCTTCCAACCCGAAGGAAGCGATTGAGCTAATTCCGATTCGATTCTATCTACGTTTAATGCTATGTATTCGCCAATCGCGCTCGTTTTATTCAAGCTAATTCCCCTTATCTTCCAAAGCTGGCTGGAAAGGTTTCCGAGTAACCCCTGCTTCTCCCTCCACCAGCATCTCAATTTTCTTCTCCACCTGCTCGAGCTTCACGCCGCACAAATGCGATAGCCGAACCCCTTCTTGATAGAGCTCAATGGCTTTCTCCAAGGGCACATCGCTGCTTTCTAGTTGAGCTACGATACGTTCCAACTGCTCCATTGCCTGTTCAAAGCTAACTTCCGTTTCATGACTTGACATCTTTGTTCTCCTCCATCCCCGTGACTTGACAATCCAACCTTCCGTCCTTCAGCCGGATCCTGACCCTATCCCCGACCGCAACCTGACGCGTGGAACGAATAAGCGTCTGTTCCTCATCGTCATACGCCAAGCTGTAGCCGCGCTGCATAACCTTCAGCGGGCTAAGCGCGTCCAGATGACGGACGCTGGACTGCCACTCCTGCTTCTTCTCGCGCAGGAGTGATTGCATGGCCGTGAGCATTTGCCGCCGCGAGGTTTCCAAGCGTCGCTTCGCAAACACGGCCTGCTCGGTAGGATTGAAGCTGGATAGCTTGCGCTCCAGCTTCATGTGCCGTTCGGCTAGCCGCGACAAGCGCTGCCGCATGCGGTAACCGAGCTGCTCCGCCAGCCGGTCGAGGCGCTCCGCAGGTTGCATCAGCAGCTGCCTGCGAGGGTTCGTCAGGAACGGCGAGCGCTTCGCGCGATCCAGCCGTTCCTGTTTGCGCCGCAGCTGCTGAAGCAGCCCGCCACGCACCCTCTGCGCTTGCTGCGAAAGCTGCTGCTTCAGCTCGAGGTGGTGCGGCACTGCAAGCTCGGCCGCCGCCGTAGGCGTCGGCGCTCTCAGATCGGCGACGAAGTCGGCGATCGTGAAGTCCGTTTCGTGGCCAACGGCCGAAATGACGGGAATCACGGAGCCGGCGATGCTTCGCGCGACCGCTTCCTCGTTGAACGCCCACAACTCCTCGAGTGAGCCGCCGCCGCGGCCAACGATAAGCACGTCGGCTTCACCGAGCCGATTCATCGCTTCGATCGCTTTGACGATCGAAGGCGCCGCCTGCGCACCTTGTACAAGCACAGGGTACAGGAGAATCGGAACCTGCGGGAAGCGTCGCTGAAGCGTGATGATGATATCACGTACAGCGGCCCCCGTTGGAGAAGTGATGACGCCGATCGCGCGCGGAAACCGTGGAATCGGTTTTTTGCGCTCTGCCGCAAACAGTCCTTCTCCTTCGAGCTTCCTTTTCAGCTGCTCGAAAGCGAGAAACAGACTGCCGACCCCATCCGGCTGCATCGTCGTCACATAAAACTGATAAGCTCCGTCTCTTTCATAGACGGAAATATTGCCGCGGGCAATCACTCTCGTGCCCTCTTTTGGAATAAAGCCTAGCCGCTGATTATGCGAGGCAAACATAATGCTTTTCAGTCTGCCGTCCGCATCCTTCAGCGTAAAATACATATGACCGCTGGAATGATGGGTAAAGTTAGATATTTCACCGCGAACCCAAACATCTTGAAGGCGATTGTCGCCTTCAAGCATCATCTTGATATATCGGTTCAAATCCTTGACGGATAAAATCTTCGTCTCATTCTTAGCCATAAGACGCGTTACACGCTCGCATTCGTTTTGGCAGCACGTTCTGCTGCGTCTACCGTATTGCGAAGCAGCATCGTGATGGTCATCGGACCTACACACCCAGGAACTGGCGTGATCGAACTGGCGACCTCTTTGACAGCCTCAAAATCCACATCTCCAGTGAGCTTGCCATCAGCTGGACGGTTCATGCCAACATCAATCACGACAGCTCCCGGTTTGACATGGCGAGCTGTAATCAAATGCGCTTTACCTACAGCAACAACAAGAATATCCGCTTGCTTCGTAATTTCTTCCATATTCGGCGTGCGGGAGTGCACAACGGACACTGTAGCATTTTCACGAAGAAGCAGCAGAGCCATCGGTTTGCCTACAATGTTGCTTCTTCCCACAACGACCGCGTGCTTGCCTGCTATTTCTACGCCTGTACGTTTCAGAATCTCAATGACGCCATGAGGCGTACAAGGTTTCATCCCATCCTTGCCAATCATGAGATTGCCCACATTCACAGGGTGAAAACAATCCACGTCTTTAGCCGGATCTATTTCGTCCACGACTTTTTCTTCGTCAATATGTTTAGGCAGCGGTGACTGTACGAGTATGCCGTTGATGCGGCTATTCGCATTAAAAGTATGAATAAGAGAAATTAATTCTTGTTGTGTGGTGCTTTCAGGCAAACGATGGACCTCCGAATAAATGCCTACATCGTCACAAGCTTTCGCCTTATTGCGCACATAGACTTGTGACGCTGCATCTTCCCCAACAATAACAACGACGAGCCCAGGCTGGTTGCCTTGCGCGGTAAGCGCTGCGACATCGGCTTTTATTTCCTCACGAATCGAGCTAACGAGTTCTTTTCCGTTAATGACTTGTGCTGTCAAGTTGAATCCCCCTAAGATTGTAATAACCAGAGAAACTGGCTGGTCATGCATCGATGATGCTATGTACTAAATTTTTCTTCTATGACGTGTTTAAGACTTTGTATTAAGTATAAATAGAGGTGCTGCCGGTACATTTAAGGTTGCAAAGCTTTAATCTTCAAGTCGTCCAGTTCTTTAATCATTTTACCCAGAACCCCGTTGACAAATTTCCCCGATTCGTCCGTACCAAAGTGTTTCGCCAGATCAATGGCCTCATTGACCACTACTTTGGGCGGCACATCATCTCTGTACAGCATTTCGTAAACCGCTAGTCTCAACACTTCGCGATCGATCCGTGAGAGCCTGTCCATCTGCCAACCCTTTAAATACTCCTCAAGCAACTGATCAATTCTAACTTTATTATCAAAGGTACCTTCCACTAGTTCATAAATAAACGAAGGGGAAATCTTCTCACCCGAGATATCAAGCTGAGCCTCATTGTCATTCTCGGCTTCGTGAACCGCAATTTGAACAGCTTCCTTAGGCGATGCTTCATTCATTTGAATCTGGTATAAGCTCTGTAATGCAATTTCACGTGCAACTCTGCGTTTCATTGTGATCCTCCTAAGAGTTTTGCGATAGCAAAACTTTCATCGTAAGCATTGCTGAGTTTTGCCAAGCAAAACTTTCTTCGTAAGCGCTGACTAGGTTGAGCATTCAAGTGATACGACTGTTCGACCCAACTTCTTTGTTACTAGTATACGTCATTTTGAAGCCAATCCAAACAAAAAAATCCATGGATGTACCAGGGATTTTAGCGAAACATTCTCCATTTTTGGGTGAGATAGCGCCAAATGTCTTCAAGCAGCACGAAACTTTCTCTACGATCCAGCTTGTAGCCGACATAATACCCTACTAGGACGATGAATGCAAAGATCAGCATGTCCCAAAAACCAAAAAACAAATAAATGAAGCCGAAGAAAACGCCTGCTGCCACTCCGATTACTTTGCCCCTGTGCTGGTCCCACAGTTCCTTCCACATGAGTGGGTTCACCTCTATTCGACTCGGCTTTTAAATGTTGGCGCTGATTGCACGATGTTCGCTACGAATACGGTTACGTTAGCTACGGGGATGCCAGTAATCTCTTCAATGTAATTTTTCACTGTGCTTTGCATATCTTCCGTAAGCTCAGGAATAGATGTTTCCCCGTCGACAACGGTACGAATCGTTATTTCTAATCCAGATTGATTGACTTTCACCCGTGCGCGCAAATCCTTTACGCCTTTTGTGCGTCCAGCTGCCTTCAACGACAAATTTTCAACCGTTTCCATGGAAATCCGAATGTCGCCAAAGTCGGTGCGTTGATCAATAGAGGGAGCTTGCGAACGGCTGCGGCGCAGCGCAATAAAGAGAAATCGAATACTAA
The DNA here is from genome assembly GCF_040812395.1 of Paenibacillus tabacirhizosphaerae. Taxonomy (GTDB): domain Bacteria; phylum Bacillota; class Bacilli; order Paenibacillales; family NBRC-103111; genus Paenibacillus_E. The sequence goes on from NZ_JBFNXH010000003.1 coordinate 478,003, forward strand.
TGAGTAGAACGATCAAACTGATAACGATAGCCGGATAAGCATAGTTTTTGTCCATATAGAAATTGTTTAATGTCAGATCCGCTTGCGCTTTAGGAATCCAACTGCTCGCCGTACACAGCACGATGATTGAAGCCACGAATACAATTAGGCTATAGAGAAGCAGTAAAAGCCTGTCTACAATTTTACCCACGTAAGCTTATCCCCTTCCCATAGTGAGAAAACCTCTATCGCAGTCATTTGGCAATAAGCGACCACGTATAGAGGTGCGTTCTAGCGCCAATAAGTGAGCCTGTTTCCACCTGAAAACCATGCTATCTTCTTGGCTAGAGGAAACCCCCTGCAAACCTGTAGGGGGTTTCAATTGATCCATATGAATTCAGCATTTCCTCTTTATTTCACACGATGAGCAGCTGCTGTTTCTTCTTCGATCGGTTTTTCTGTTTGTTTGAAATGAACATCATGAATATGAACATTGACTTCAACAACGTTCAAACCGGTCATCGATTCAATCGCAAGTTTCACATTCTGCTGAATGCTGCTTGCCACTTCAGGAATCCGATTCCCATATTCAATGATGATGGAGACGTCAATGGCAGCTTCACGCTGTCCCACTTCTACTTTTACGCCTTTGGACAAATTTTTGCGTCCTAGCAATTCAGCGATACCGCCTGCTAATCCTCCGCTCATCCCTGCTACACCCTGAACTTCCACCGTTGCCAAACCGGCAATGATTTCGATAACCTCGGGGGCAATTTGGATGCTGCCCATATCCGTTTTGACGTAGTCCGGAGCGATTGTGCTCATTGTGGCACCTCCTTAGAGTTTGCACAGCAAACTTGCTTCGTAAGCAATACTTGAGTTTGCACAGCAAACTTGCTTCGAAAGTGTCTACTGTGTGTTTCACCAGCAAAACTGGCGTCGAAAAAATAATCTGTCTTTGACTTTTTGGAGAAGTCGTCCTAATTAATAACTATACCATTCCCTCAAAAATATGACAAACGTTTGTCTACGATTCCGGATCGTTGATATCATGTTCTTCCAAGAACTTAATATCATGGTCGCCCTTGATAAATTTCTTGTGTTCAAGCAACTTCAAATGGAATGGGATTGTCGTATTCACGCCTTCAACCGCAAATTCCGTGAGCGCTCTCTTCATACGGGCTATGGCATCCTCGCGCGAAGTCCCCCAAACGATCAGCTTCGCGATCATGGAATCATAATGCGGAGGAATGGTATACCCTGGATACACAGCACTGTCTACCCGAACGCCAAATCCCCCTGGAGGCAAATAAAATCTGACCTGACCTGCCGATGGCATGAAATTCCTATTCGGATCCTCTGCATTAACACGGCATTCAATTGCCCATCCATTGATTTTAACATCCTCTTGTCCAAAGGATAATGGATCGCCTTCTGCAACATGAATCATTTCCTTGATAATATCAATGCCAGTGATCATCTCCGTTACCGGATGCTCAACTTGAATTCTTGTATTCATTTCCATAAAGTAAAATTTACCGTCTGGACCGAGCAAAAATTCGAGTGTGCCTGCGCCGGAATAAGAAACCGCCTGCGCCGCGCGGACGGCAGCCTCTCCCATCGCCTTACGAATGTCTGGCGTAAGAATTGGACAAGGCGCTTCCTCGACAAGCTTTTGTCTGCGGCGTTGAACCGAACAATCGCGCTCACCTAAGTGAACAACATTGCCATGCTTATCAGCTATAATTTGAATCTCAACATGCTTCATGCCTGTTAAGTATTTTTCCAAATAAATGCCGGCATTGCCAAAAGCATTCTGCGCTTCTTGCTGCGCTGCCGTAATTTGGCTAACGAGCATATCCTCGTTATCCGCGATACGAATGCCTTTGCCACCGCCGCCAGCCGTAGCTTTAATAATGACCGGATATCCAATATCCCTGGCAATCGTCACGGCATCTTCAATATGTTCTACCAATCCGTCTGAACCTGGAATGATAGGAACTCTGGCTTCCTTCATCGTTTGCTTTGCGACGGCTTTGTCTCCCATTCTGCTAATTGCATCTGGGGAAGGCCCAATAAACGTAATATTGCAGCTTTCGCAAATTTCAGCGAAATCCGCATTTTCCGCCAAAAATCCGTAACCTGGATGAATGGCATCACACTCCGTTAATGTTGCTACGCTCATCAGATTCGTGAAATTCAAGTAGCTGTCCTTCGAAGCAGTCGGCCCGATGCAATAAGCTTCATCGGCAAGACGCACATGAAGGGCGTCTCGGTCGGCTTCTGAATAAACGGCTACACTGTAAATGCCGAGTTCTCGACAAGCCCGAATAATCCGAACCGCTATTTCGCCGCGATTCGCAATAAGGATTTTATGAAACTTCATCTTTCTACCTCCTAAGAGTTTTCCTTTAGGAAAACTTGCTTCGTAAGCATTTCCTGAGTTTTGATTAGGAAAACATGCCTCGTAAGCACGCTTACTCCGGTCTCACCAAAAATAAAGGTTGTCCATACTCAACGAGTTGACCGTTTTCTACGAGAATCTCGACGATTTCACCTTTAATTTCCGCTTCGATTTCATTCATCAGTTTCATGGCTTCCACGATGCAGACAACCGATTTGTCGCCTACTTTGGAACCAACGCTTGCGAAAGGAGCAGAGCCAGGGGAAGCAGACTGGTAGAAGGTTCCTACCATTGGCGAAACAATCTTATGTAAAGATGAGTCCTCTTGCTTAGCATTTCCATTCGTTGTAGGTACTGAAGATTCCAGAGCAGCAGGCGCGTGTGTGGCAACGCTTGCTTGTCCAACGGGAGCATATGAGTGTTGTACAGGTGCCGCGGTTACAAGAACGGATTCTGTTTTATTCGGCTTGCGGATCATAAGGCGTGCGCCTTCGTTTTCGATTTCAAGCTCTTGTAAAGAGGATTGATCGACGAGTTTAATCAACTCTTTGATTTCACTCAATTTGAACATTACAAGTCACTCCTTCAAAGTTGGTGAACCGTTTACCTGCGGGTTTGCTGGGTAGGCTTAGCCGCAACGTATGTATTATACCCATAAACGTAAGAAATGGAAAGAGTCCAGTTTGGCAGGACCCTTCCCATCGCTTCGCGCAATTCGACACGCTTGTCTCTAGATACTAGGGACGAACATATTGAATCTTAATATTTTCAGGAGCTGCGCCAAGCTCTTTCATAACCATATCAACAATCGTAACGCCTTGGCTTTTCTCAAGTTTATCGCTTTGAACCGTCACTTTCCAGCTGTTGCCGTCTTGGTTGACAATAGCTTGCGGAAAATCCTTCAACAGCTCATCTTGCAGGCCTTCCACTTTGTCTTGAATGTCTGAAAGCTTCGCTAAATCGTTATTGGCTTTGACGACGGCTTCTGGCGTTTGTTTGGAATCGATGATGATTTCCATCAGATCGGATGACTTTTTGCTGAATAAATCGTGCTGTTTCATTTGCTCGTTCGTGAAATAATCGCTTGCAGAGGTTGTTTTTGCTTGTTCCTCAACTTGTTTAATGATTTGATCATCTGTCTTCGATGTGTTTGTTTTCATCGATTGGGCGGTAGATTTGGTTGTGTCAGTTGCTGTTGTCGATTTAGCTGGATCTGTTTTTGCATCTGTTTTTGCATCTGTTTTTGTTGTAGTTTTCGATGCATCCGATTTTGCATCCGTTTTGGCATCTGTGCCTGTTGCAGCTTTGACATCGGTTTTTGTCGCATCGGTTTTGGAAGCAGCAGCATCGGCTTGACTCATATCGATTTTCACTTCTTGTGTTTGCGCCGCCGTATCTGTAGATGCCAAATCAAGCTTGTTCACATCCTCAGTAAAGAGATAGTACGCGGACAGAACCACCATCAAGCTAAGCATCGAAACGAGCCAAATTGTTTGTCTTTTTGCATTCATTGCATATTCCTCCTTGAAATTGGGGTTATAGGGTTTGTACGTTATTCACCGGTTTTTCTTGGTAAAATAGAGACGCGATTCGAGGTGACATCTAGCCCGCGCTCAACAGCTTCCATAATCATTTTCTTGACTGTTAGATTCTCAGCACCCTTGGCCACCACGACAACGCCTCTGATTTTGGGCTTAATATATTTGAGAACTAGCGGTTTCTGATCCCCCGAAACTTGGTAGATCACGACTTCACCGCTCCGTGTAACCTGGGAAATATTCCGGTTTGCTCCATTCGTGTCGCGTTCTGTCGTCATTTGCTGATTGTCGTTGTAATTTTTGTCGACGGTCATTTCCTCGGTTGATTCAATGGTCACAAGAACTTCAACTTCGCCGACGCCGACGATTTTCTGTAAAATGTCCTTCAGTTGCGACTGATAAGCCGTTTCGTAATCGTGAAAGGCCGAGTTTTCTTTGGGCGAGCTTCCTAAAAAGGTTTCTTTACTAGGTGGAGGAGAGGCTCGCCCTGCATTGATGGGATCAACATCTTTCACTGTTAAAAAAGAATTCAAAATCATCAGCGATGCCCCCAGAAGACCTATTAATACAACCCACAGCAGCGTGTTTTTCCGTTTAGGTCCACCCGGGCCGCCGCCGAATTTCTGCTCCATCCATTGCAGCAATGTTCCCATCGATTCACCTCGCAATCCTACCATTCGTTTGCCTAAATTGGATGTCAATCTGATCTGGCTCTAGCTGCCAATCACGAGTAATTCCTTTCAGAAGCCGCTCTCTTTCTTGCACAAGTTGAGGTGTAAGATCGGCTTCAGCTTTTGTATCCGCATCTGCTGATATACGGCCTTGCACACTCCTAACACTTTCGATTCGAATCGGTTCGATAGGCTTAACCGGTTCCATCGCAGCGATCCTGTTTTGTGCTGAGGTTGGCTGAAGTTTTTGATCATTTTTTTTATCATCAAGGGTTACCTTCATTCGTGTAATGGCAGGCTTCCCGTTATTGTCGAATTGTGCGAGTACTAGCACTTCCTGTACGGCAAGATCTGTTTGCTTTTGCAAATCTGCTTTCACAAGCTCTGCGAGCTGGGTTTGAACGATTTGCTGCGATTGATTTTGACCCTCCTCTTTTAGCTTTTGAGCTTCATTCGTAATATCGCCCAGCGATTTCATCAAACTGTTGCCTCCGGAGCTAGCCAGCATTGTTGGTTGATTTTGTTTTTGCTCGGCGGAGCTAATCAATTGATCTACATTCCATTCTTTTTTAAACAGCTGCATAACAGGGGTTAGGAGCGTAAGCAGCACGAACAAGCTCATAACCGTTTTGACATAGCGCTGCATGGTATTGCTAGGCAGAAGCAGATCCACGAAGGTCGCGAGCAGGATAACCATGATGACTGCTTTCAGCCATCCTCCTAACCAATCCATAGCTACGCTCCTTTCACCGCATCATCACTGACACGTTGCTGACTGTAATCATGATGGTTATTGCGAGAAAAAACATGAGTCCCACTGCCGCCAAAGCGGCGAACACGTAAATTAAGCTTTTCCCGATTGTTTGTAAGCAAGCAATCATCGGGTTATCTCCAAGGGGCTGCATAATGGCCGCAGATACGTTGTAGATAAAGGCTAATGTCAATATTTTGATTGCAGGAAATGCGCAAAGCATGATAAGAATGACGACGCCGACAAGCCCAATGGCGTTCTTTACGAGCAGCGATGCGCCTACGACCGTTTCCGTCGCATCTGAGAACAATCTGCCCACAACTGGCACGAAGTTGCCGGCAACATACTTGGCTGTCCGGATCGCCACGCCATCCCTAACGGCTCCGGCTGTGCCCTGAACGGAGAGTACGCCGAGAAAAACGGTAACGAACACGCCCAGCAAGCTAAGGCTGATGGTGCGGAGGAGATTCGCCAATTGCGTTACTTTATACCTTTCACTCAGTGAACTGACAATGTGCAGCAACGCCGAGAAAAAAAGCAGCGGGAAAACGAACACATAGATGGCTGTCCCTACGGAATGAATCATGAAAACGATCAATGGATGTAAAATCGCTACAGATGTGACATTTCCCATCGAAGCCAGTAAGGTCAAAAGCAGCGGCACAATGGCAAGCATAAATTGAATCATGGAAGTAATTGCGGTTTTGGCGTAGCTGATGGCAACGCTAAAGCTGTTTATCGCAATAATGATCAAAACCATGTAAGCAATGGAATAACCCAATTTACTTACGGTATTGCGTTCGAAAGAGCTTTGCAGTGTTTCGAGTATCATACTGAACACGGTCAAAATAACGATGGAAGCAAGCAGCTTGCCATTAATAATGACTTCATGAAAGACGTAGTTAAGTAAGCCTTTGAAAATACTTGACATGCTGATACCTTTTGTACCAATCAAAAGCTCCATAAATGTCGGGGTTTTGCTTTCCGGGAAATAACCGCCATAATCCTTCATCAGCTTATCCCAATATTGCTCGACCTGATCCGTATTCAGATGATTCGCTTGTTCCTTGATCATGATATCCGTAGGTGACTCCGCTGACGAAGATCCCATCCAGCCTAACCATAACCCCATCGTAAGGATGATCAATAACATCCAGCGGCTTTGCAGCGTTTTGTTTCTCGAAGATAGGCTTTCTCCATAAGATAAACTCTGGTGTGAATCGTGTGGAATCATTGGCATTTAGCTCCTTAGAGCTTTCCGAAGGAAAGCTAGCTTCGCAAGCTTAAATTAGGCCGGCAGCAGCTTCATAACCGTTTCAATAATGACGGTAATAATAGGGATTGCCATAACCATAATAAGCACTTTCCCGGATAGCTCGATCTTGGAAGCAATTGATTCTTGGCCTGCATCACGGACGATTTGAGCGCCGAACTCGGCTATGTAGGCGACGCCGATAATTTTGAGAATCGTTTTGAGAAATACCATATTAATATTTGATTTCTGGGCCAAATCTTCGAGCACATGGATAACCGAAGAGATTTTGCCGATGAGGAACAAAAAAATCATCACGCCGGTAAAGGCGGCGAGCAGGAAAGCGAACATCGGCTTCTGTTCTTTGATAATGAGGGACAATATCGTTACGATGAGCCCAAGACCTACGATCTGGATGATTTCCATAGGGCCCACCTCATTGAAATAGAAAAATAGTTTTTATTTCTTTAAACAAATTATCCAGCATGCTGACGACCATAAAGAGCACGACGACAAAGCCGATGACCGTGACCCAATGCGCCATATCCTCTTTGCCCATCTGCTTGAGCACCGAATGGATCATCGCGATGATGATGCCGATGCCGGCGATCTGGAAAATGGCGTTCACATCTACGTGCATTCCAGGCACCTCACTCTGTTTGACAACAGACCTACTTTGCGGGTCCGTCTGCCGCAACATCTAATACATCACAATCACGATCAAGGCTCCGATCAGGACGCCGAGGCTTTTCCACATTTTCTCGTAGCGCCGCTGTTCATCTCTGGATTCCGTTTCTTCCGATTGAAGCTGGCTAATGGCGAGGCGCAAATGCTTCACTTGGTCGCCGCGATCAGTGAGTCCAAGCACAGATCCAAGCTGCAGCACCACTTCCTGTTCCGCTTGTTTCAACGAAGTACGCTTCCACACTTCCTTGACCGTTTGACGCCAAATCTCGCTCGTCGATACCCCTATTTGGCCAAGCAGGCGTTCAGAGGTTAAGCGAAATAAGGACGAAAGAGGTTCGGCAAGCTGCCTGCTAAGCGAAGCGAACGCTTCAGGAAGCGGGGTTAGCGCGTAGATGATCTCCGTTTCCATCCGCTGAAGGGCGCTGATGAGCAGCCGAATTTGTTTGGGCCGTCTTGCATATTGGGCCGCTTGAAGGAAGCCGAGCAAGGCAGCGGCGCCTATGAGGAGAACCGCTCCAATAAACTTAAGCATGATTGATCATCCTTTGCTCACTTGATACGACGAGAGCTGCTTGCCCTGGCGATCCAACACTTGGAACGGCGCTCGTTCTCCTTTCCTTCTATCCAGAATGACATATCGGTTAAACACCCCCTCTTCCATCAAATGCTTCAAAACAGGCCGCATTCGCGCATCTTCATAACCAGCGCCATGCGCCGTTGCAATGATCCGAATACCCGCATGAAGCGCTTCATGAATAGCTATCGCATCTTCCGGACGACCAATTTCGTCGACCACTAGTACATCAGGCGAAAGCGAGCGGATCATCATCATCATGCCTTCCGCCTTCGGACAGCCATCCAGCACATCCGTCCGCGGACCGAGATCGAATCGGGGCACTCCTTTGATGCAAGCCGCCAATTCGGAGCGCTCATCGACAATCCCTACTTTGCGTCCACGATTCGCGGGACCGATAACTCCCCAGTCTCCACGGCTGACGAGCCTTGCCAGATCGCGAATCAGCGTCGTTTTTCCTTGCTGCGGGGGCGAGATGATTAGTGTCTGGTGAATGCTCCGATGAGACGGATCGAACAGATACGGCATCACCTTCTTCCCCACATCTTGCCGATCACGGGCAATTCGGATATTGAAGGAACTCACATCGCGAATCAGTTTGACCTGCCCTTGATCCAAAATGGTTCGACCGGCTAGTCCCACTCGATGACCGCCGGCGATTGTAATATATCCTCGCCGCAGCTCTTCCTCAAATGTATACAAGGAATGATTCGTGAGCTGTTCAAGCAGGGAAAGACAATCCTGGCGTGTTGGCCTATAAGCCAAAGTTTCCTGCAACACCATTTGACCTCGATCATCAAGAAAAGCATATTGGTCGTTGTAGCTGATCTCTAGTGGGCGTAATTCCCTTACTCGTATTTCCTCAACACTAGCTTGTACCTCAATCGGCAGTTGCGAGAGAATCATTCTGAGAGAATGCGGGAGCAAATTCATGACAGAATCGTGCATGAGATGACATGCCTCCAAGTTGTCCAGTCTTCTATATTTCATTTGTATGCTTGCTAGAAAGAAATATGACCAATTACTTTTTTAATATCCCAATAAAAATGCAGCTTACGCCTACAAGCACCCAAAGCATTTTGCCAAATGATAGTTTCTCTGCAATCCCTACTAAACCAATCGTCGTCGTCGCTAGAAGTACTAGAGGGCCTACTAGAGCCAACCCCGTGTTCACCAGCAGCGCCTTCTCAATCGTCGCCAGACGAAGCATAATAATCGCCGCGATAATTTCGACGCCCCCCGACATCAACCTCAGCGATGCCATGCTCAGCACGATTTTGTTGATCACTTTTTCTCCCCTCCTTAAAAAGGGTTGGGTCTTTTTCATGCTAAACCAAGCAAACAGCGTAGTGATTCGAAAAAAGGCCGGAAGCGTACTTTTGTAAAGCTATTCCTACAATCCGAAGGCCCATCTAATGAAAGGAACAGTTTTACAATGGGAGCTGGAGGTTTTTTTCGGATCATGAAGCGAGTATCTGCTCGCACAAAGCCTGAAGGTAGGGTCAATCCCTTTTTACCCTACCTTATGCAAGCTCGTCTGATTTTAGGCATGGTGGGCACCTCCCCATCTAAAAATGCATATGATGACTCAGAAATGTACCTTAGAGGGATAGCGAGGAGATTTACCGATGGAAGTGACTCAACTGAAATGGCACCCGGCTCTAGCCGATCCCACGGGGCGAAGGCAGGCCAAACCAAGAACGTTAGGCAAAACGATGGTCATCGACAAAGGTTTGGGGTTGAACGCTTTTGACGATTTGCTCAGTACTTCCGATGATCACCTGGATATGATCAAGATTGGTTTCGGCACTTCTCCGTTATATCCGCAACAGCTGCTCAAGGCCAAAATCAAAATGGCAACAGCGAGCGGCATATGTATTTATCCGGGCGGCACTTTTCTTGAAGTTGCAATTGCACAGAATGCGGTATCCTCATTTTTTGACATGATTCTTTCGCTTGGTTTTACGGGACTAGAAGTATCCGATGGAACGATTGAAATTGGGCGAAAATTACGGAATGAGCTCATTTTAAGAGGTTTAGAGGAAGGGTTGCAGGTCATTACGGAATACGGTAAAAAGGGCTGGGGTTCCACCATCGAGCTCGAAGAGCTGATCGAGACCGTCACGATCGATGCTGAATACGGAGCGGAATTGATTACGATCGAAGCTCGTGAATCAGGGATGGGCGTAGGCATATTTGACAAGGATGGGAACTGTAAGGACGAGGAGTTGCACAAAGTGCTGGAAGCTATCCCAAGCCAGCATTTGCTGCTATGGGAAGCGCCGCTTAAAAACCAACAGGTACATTTAATGCAATTGCTTGGTCCGGATATTCATTTGGGAAATATCTCGACGCACGACATTATTTCCTTGGAAGCATTGCGTAGAGGCTTACGCTCCGACACCTTGATCTTCGGTACCAGAAAGGAATAAATCATGCAAATCGATGTGGTTGCCAACATCGGCGAAGCCAGATCCGATGAGTTTATTCACAAAACAGTCATTGTCATCGACGTTCTTCGCGCAACAAGCACAATGATTGCCGCGCTATCGAATGGGTGTAGAGCCATCTTACCCGTTGAGACCGTATTACAAGCTAAAGAACTGCAAAAACCAGGAGACTTGCTTGGCGGTGAACGTTTTTGCAAAAAAATTCCTGGCTTTCAATTCGGGAATTCTCCTCATGAATATACGAGAGCTGCTATAGAAGGGAAACGAATCATCCTTACCACGACAAACGGCACAAGAGGCATACAAAAAGCTTTAAAAGCTGATCATGTGCTTGCCGGGGCTTTGACCAACGGAGGCGCATGTGCGCGGGCTGCTCTGAACTTCAAACGGGATATCGTCATCCTCTGCGCGGGAACGCAGGACGTGTTCTCCTTGGAGGATGGGCTTTGTGCGGGACTCATCTTAGATGAAATAAGCCATCTCATTGGCACAAAGCCTATGGTTGTTAATGACTTTGGTTTGGCGATGCACAGCAGCTATAAGCAAAGCAAGGATGTGCTCTTCGAGACCCTCCTCGCATGCACAAACGGGAAACGCTTATGCAAGCTAGGCTTTAACGAAGATCTGAAGGACTGCTGCAAGGTGAACAGCTCCGAGCAAGTTCCCATCTTGGATCGTGATCAAATGGTTCTGTTGACGTGAAACCGGCTTTCGTTCTAAAAACAAGCCCCCCTCATAAACTAGGATGGACGACTCATGTGACAAGGGGATATTGTATGAACGGCGATCTATTATTAGTCATTCTCATTATTATCGGGTTAGTCGGTCGCTCGCCTATTATAACGACAGCAGCCTGTGTTTTACTCGTGTTTAAACTGATTGGGCTCGATCGTTATTTGCCAACAGTTGAACGAAGAGGATTAGAGCTCGGTCTGCTCTTTTTAACGATGGGCGTGTTGGTGCCATTCGCAAGCGAGCGTATTTCGTATCGGGATATCGCCTCCGTTTTTACGACTTGGCCGGGCATTATTGCGTTAATCGGCGGTGCAATTGCTACTTATATGAACGGTAAAGGGTTGGAATTATTAAAAATAGACCCACAATTAATTGTGGGCCTCGTGATTGGTTCTATATTTGGCATTGTATTTATGCGCGGCATTCCGGTAGGTCCACTCATGGCTGCCGGAATCACTGCTTTTTTATTAAAACTAGCCTACTTTATCGCTGACAAAATACGTTAAGCTCTATTTATCTGCGATCTTCAGGACCGCCGACAAACGCTTGCTCGGATGTGTCCAAGCCATATGCCGTATGAAGAGCGCGGATCACGTCAGTCAGATGTGTGCTGTCAATGACGCAAGACATCTTGATCTCAGACGTACTAACAAGAGAGATGCTTATGCCAAGATCCGAAATCACCTTGAACATCGTAGCCGCAACACCTGGCGTACTCACCATGCCTGCGCCAACGATGGATACCTTGACCAGGTTGACTTCAGAAGTTACTTCACGATAACCGATGTCCTCGCGAATTTGCGCGATTACATCCAACGCTTTCTCCTTATCAGCCAGCGTCGTGGTGAAGGAGAAATCAGCGGATCCGTTAATAACGCCGCTTTGAACGATGATGTCTACATCGATTTGCACTTCAGCAAGCGCGATGAACACTTTCGCCAATTGTCCCGGTTTCTCTGGCACACCCAGAATACTGATTCTTGCTACATTTTTATCGTAGGCAATGCCTCGAACGACGATTCCTTGCTCCATGACTGCTTCCTCCTTCACGTTGGTTCCTTCATTGTGCGTAAAGCTCGAACGTACCACTAAAGTTACGTTATAATTTTTTGCGTATTCGACGGCTCTTGGGTGAAGAACAGCTGCACCCAAATTGGCAAGCTCCAGCATTTCATCGTAAGAAATCGCGTCCAGTTTTCTAGCGACTTTCACGATTCGTGGATCTGTCGAGTAAATGCCGTCTACATCGGTATAGATTTCGCAAAGATCGGCTTTGATTGCTGCAGCAAGCGCAACAGCTGTCGTATCGGAACCGCCGCGGCCAAGTGTTGTAATCTCTCCGGCCTCGGTCATCCCTTGGAACCCGGCCACAATAACGACGTTGCCCTGTTCAATTGCGCTGAGAACACGATGAGGCTGAATATCCGTAATTCTTGCTTTTCCATGAACGGCTTCTGTATAAATGCCGCTTTGCCAGCCCGTGTAAGAAACCGCGCTTTCGCCTAAACTATGTATCGCCATCGATAAGAGCGCTACTGATACTTGCTCCCCTGTCGTGAGCAGCATATCCATTTCACGAGCCGGAGGGGCTCCATCATAAATTTGCTTGGACAGGTCGATCAAATCATCCGTTGTATCTCCCATCGCCGAAACGACTACTACGCAGCTGTGCCCTGCTTGCTTTCGTTCCACGATCCTTTTTGCAACACGTTTCATTCGCTCCGCATCACCGACAGAGCTGCCGCCAAATTTCATCACTATAAGAGACAAAGCAGACTCACTCCTAACGCTTCAAGTAGCATAACAATTCAATATTATAGCATATAACCGGCGAACTGTGGGAAGAAATACGCACTGCATAAAAAAACTCCCTGACTCGTTATCGTCAGAGAGGCTTGTCTTATTTAAGACTGGGCACGGGAGATGTATTTACCGTCTTCTGTATCAACCGTAAGAACGTCGCCTTCATTGATGAATAGTGGAACCTGAACCATAAGTCCTGTTTCAACTTTAGCACCTTTAAGAGCGCCTTGTGCTGTGTTGCCTTTGATTCCCGGCTCGGTTTCAATAACTTTCAAATCAACGCTTTTCGGCAGGTTGATCCCTAGAATTTCACCTTGGTAGCTCAAAATCTTGATGTTCATATTTTCTTTCAAGAAGTTCAGTTCCCATTTCAACTGCTCATAACCAAGGGAGAATTGATCATACGTTTCTGTATCCATAAACGTATACTCGTCACCGCTCGCATACAAATACTGCATTTCGCGATTTTCGATGTGTGCGCGCCCAACGTTCTCACCAGCACGGAAAGTACGCTCAACCGTATTCCCATTACGCAGGTTTTTGAGTTTGGAACGTACGAATGCCGCACCTTTTCCAGGTTTAACGTGTTGGAAATCCAAAACAGTAAAAATATCATGCTCTACTTCAATGGTAAGTCCTGTTTTAAAATCGTTAACTGATATCACTTGTGAGTCCCTCCGCTAATCAATAATAAGAAAATCTTTGGTAGAATGGGTAAGTATTTTAATTCCAGCGTCGGTTATTACTGCATCGTCCTCAATTCTAACTCCGCCAAATCCAGGGAGATAGATACCAGGCTCAACAGTAACCACCATGCCGGGTGTTAAAATCATGTCTTCTGTCTTCGATAAACGAGGCGATTCATGAACTTCCATACCTAAGCCATGACCCGTACCGTGACCGAAATAATCGCCATAGCCATGCTTGACAATGACGTCACGCGCATATTCGTCGCCTTCACGACCTGTAATGCCCGGTTTCAAGTTAGCTAAGCAATTCAACTGGGCTTCAAGCACGATATCATAAATTTCCTTATGCTTGTCCGTTGGCTTACCTAGCATAACGGTTCTAGTGATATCAGAGCAATATCCTTTATAATACGCTCCAAAATCTAATTTGACAAATTCGTTTCCTTGGAGTACACAATCAATCGCTTTGCCATGCGGCAATGCCGAGCGTTCGCCCGAAGCGACGATCGTTTCGAATGAGGTTGATGTGCCGCCATTTTTGCGGATAAACATCTCAATCTCAAGCGCAATATCTTTCTCTACGGCTCCCGGCTTAAGGAAGGATAAAATGTGAGAGAAGGTTTGATCCGCCAAATCGGCAGCTTCTTGTAAAATTTGCAGTTCCGCCTCGTCTTTGATGATACGAATTTGCTCGACGATACGGCTCGTAGGCAGCAATTCGATTCCTGGCAGCCCCTCTTGATAACTAAGAAAGTCGCCGTACGAAACGTCGGCCTGCTCGAATCCGAGCTTCGCAATGCCTTGATGCTGCAGCAATTCCTTGACTGTATCGATTGCTTTGGCTTTATGTTCAACAATTTCAAAATGTTTGGCTTGTTGAGGAGCCTGAGTCATATAGCGGAAGTCGGTAATGAGAATTGCCCGATCCAACGTAATGAGGACATAACCAGAGGAACCCGTGAAGCCTGACACATATGTACGGTTGTAGGCATTTGTGATAAGCAGTGCCGGGAAATCTTGCTGCTGCATCAATTTACGAACACGTTCTATACGTTTCTCCTGCATTTCAATCACCAATCTTTCTTACATGTGGGGGATTAACGCTCTTAAGCCAAGCTCATAACCAAGCGCTCCAAAACCGCAAATTTGCCCGATAACCACTGGCGCGGTTACGGAATGATGACGAAATTCTTCACGCTTATGAATATTTGATAAATGAACCTCAACTGTAGGCAGCTGCACGGTAGCAAGCGCATCCCGTATCGCATAACTGTAATGCGTGAACGCTCCCGGGTTGATAACAATGCCATCCTTCGTGCCAAACGCCTCATGAATTTTATCGATGATGGCGCCCTCATGATTGGACTGGAACGTCTCTAGTTCAATCGACATCGTCCCGGCAATTTCGTTAAGCCCCTGGACAATCGCAGCGAGAGAAACTGTACCATAGATCCCTGGCTCCCGTACGCCTAGCATATTTAAATTCGGACCATTGATAACCAGTACCTTTTTCAACAGTAAAACCCTCCAGGCAAGTAGGTTGAAACCTAGTGTTTAACTTAGACATTTTACCATAACTTTCAACTCTTGTGTATAGGCTCTCTTGTTCTTTCGTCCGTGTACTCGACGTTAATCGAGTAGCCGATGAACATTCCCCATATCAGGAATAAACAAAAATCGCTTATACTCGAATTGATATCCAAATCGGTAATCCAATAGGTCATTCCTGCCAAAGGCCCAACGAATAAATAAACGAAACACCACCATACGGCTCCATAACCAATTCCCCACCACGGGCCCCTTAGTTTCCAAAAGGCTATTGTATAGAGGTAGGCCGCCACAATAGAAAATAAAATGAAAAATCCCCATCCGACGAGCGTACCTTGCCAGGAAAGCAGAAAATCATGTTTGAAAAAAGGTTCGACAAGAAATCCAACCACTACTTTCGTAAACTTCAAATAGTGCTCAACAATTTTCAGCGCACCCCATATCAAACCGGCGAAGAATCCAATGTAGAGGGCAAATAACCATCGATTGGTTTTAATCCTGTCTCCATTCTTCCCACCCATGAGCGTGTCCATCCTTTCTCTGCACGAGTTGTTCGCAGCTTCCTTCTCAGGAATAGTATGTTCTACCGCAATCGGTAGCATTCAAACCACGAATCCGTTACAATGAGAAGATAGGTACAAAAGAAAATACATGAAGTTGGTTTTCCGAACCGGGAAGCACCGACGAAATCCAGAGAAGGTGGTTGTAATGGCAGAACAAAACAGCATATACGGAGGACAAGCCGTCATCGAGGGCGTCATGTTCGCAGGTAAAAACGTGCACGTTACCGCGGTGCGCAAAAAAGACGGTTCCTTAGAGTATTTAGAGGTACCAAAAAAAGTAATCCCGTGGGTTCAGTCACTTAAGAAAATCCCTTTTATCCGCGGTATCGTTGGCATCATCGAATCCAGCGCAAAAGGAGCTCAGCATCTTAACTTCTCCGCTGAATCATTCGCCGAGCAAGAAGGCGAGTCGCAGGAAAGCAGTAAAAAAGATGAAAAACCCGGCATTTTCTCCAACATTTCGATGATACTCGGTGTGGCTGTTGTTGGTGTGATCTCTTTCCTATTCGGGAAATTTGTTTTCACTCTGGTCCCTGCTGTCATTGAGCAGTTTCTTTTTGGGAATGCATTTAGCAATCAAATTCTTCATAATCTTATAGAAGGCATTATTAAAATCATATTGCTGGTCGGGTACATTTATTTCATATCGTTAACCCCGATGATTCGCAGATTGTTCCAATATCACGGAGCCGAGCATAAGGTGATTAGTGCCTACGAAGCAGGCGTTGAGCTTACAGTCAGTAATGTCCAGAAATTCAACACGCTGCACTATCGCTGCGGCAGCAGCTTTATCGTATTCACCGTCATCGTCGGTGTTGTCATCTATTCATTCCTGCACTATGACGGCTACGTCGAGCGTATCGTCCAGCGCCTGCTGCTCCTGCCGGTCGTTATCGGAGTTTCTTATGAAGTTCTGCGGTTCACCAACTCGCTGCGGGAAGTGCCGGTACTGCGCTTCATGGGCTATCCAGGTTTGTGGCTTCAGCTCCTCACGACTAAAGAACCGGAAGATAGTCAAGTTGAAGTTTCCATCGCCTCTTTCAACCGTATGCGGGAAGCCGAACAACGAATAATGGAGGGACGGCTATGAAAAGAAGATTTTCCCCGTTCGAGATTGCGCTAGCTGTGTTGATAGTGATTGGTTTGCTCAGGAATATGCAAACTTATTTCATCCCCATACTCGTGCTAGGGATTATCTTCCTGCTTTATAAATTTCCGCCATCCCGCTGGAAATGGAACACTCCCGGACGCGGGACTGCGAAAGGGAAAAGAATGAACGGGAAATTCCGCGTGATCAACGGGAACAAAGATTCAGAGTCAGATGATTTCCCGAAATATCATTAATTCATTTGTCAATGCGCAGCACGTATTTCTCGTAGTCCTGCTCATATGTTTCCATCGACCATTTGGTAAAATAGTTGTCAGCGGCCGTATAGCCCGATTGATAAAGCTCCATACTGGTTTCTTTGGACAAATTAAACTGTGTATTCTGAACGCCCAGTGTTGGAATTTTAACTGTTCGAAAGCGGTACTGCTGCTCGATATAACGTTCATCATGCGCATTGAGCATCGTGCTGAATAAAGCCTCAAGCATCGAGATGGGTCCTTTGATTGTATGCATAGGATGCTCGCTCTTACCAACGAGCTGGAAGCCAATAACAGGGATTCGCTCCTCGTCTGGGGCACTATCAAATACCCACAAAGGATAGTTGCTTAGCAGTCCGCCATCTACGATATAAAAAAATTGTTGTTTAAAAGGCTCTGCGTTTGCAGAGCTTTTTATTTTTCGCCGAATCATAACGGGATCAAAGAAATATGGGATACTCGTGCTCATCCGCACCGCCTTGGCAATAGAGAATTTCAGGGGATCTATCCCATATTGGGAAATATCGTCAGGCAGCACCAGCAATTTGCCTTGAGTGATGTCAGAAGCAATGATACGCAGCTGATTCGGCTTTAAGTCGCCAAATGTGCGGATACCCTTCATAAGCAATTGCTGATTAACCCATTGTTCCAGCGTTTCACCGGAATACAAACCTTTTTTAATAAAAAGCCGCGCCGCCGGGCCTATAATTTTGGCATTGAATATGGTCGGTCTCTGCAAGAAAGCTTTGAATGGCGTTCTCAGGATTAGTTCTTTCATCTCCTCACCAGAATAGCCTGCAGCAAGAAAAGCTGCCACAATGGATCCTGAGCTTGTACCCGCTACCTCATGGAACTCATATCCTTGTTTCATTGCAGCGCTTACGCCCCCAGCCAACGCAATGCCTTTAACGCCTCCACCTTCAAATACGCCATTGATTTTCACCCATACTCCCCCTCAAGAAGCCTCGCAGCCAGAGCCAGACTTTAGGCTCCACTTTTCTATATGCGGGAGGTGTTTGTTTATATGCCTCTAGGAATATCGTCCTTACAGGACAAATAAAAAACAGAGTGCCCTTGCTGGGACTCTGTCTGTCTATTCTCTATCAACTTTCCGATTCCAACTCTTTCCGAACTTGGAGAAGTCCTTCCATTCGATTCGGATCGCGCCGGAAATACTCCAATAGCGTTTCAATGCAGGTAATGGAATCCCAGCTCAGATGATGCTCAATACCTTCTACATCCTTATATATATTATCCTCTTGGACACCGATGGTTGTTAAGAATTCCTCCAGCAATTGGTGGCGGTCCACTAAACGCTTACCCATCTTTTTCCCTTTGGAGGTCAGCATAAGCCCGCGATATTTTTCGTAAATCAGATAATTGTCTTTATCTAATTTTTGAATCATTTTCGTAACCGATGAGGGATGCACCTCTAGTCCTTCAGCAATGTCGGAGACACGAGCGTAGCCTTTCTCGTCAATGAGTTTATATATTCTCTCCAGGTAGTCTTCCATGCTTGGTGTAGCCATTGCTTTGTTTCCCCCTGCTTCTTTATTTCCTGTCCATTGCATTACTTATCATAATCCATCAACGTAGATGCGGTCAAATCTCCCATGATTCAATACTTACCGCCTTGGCACACTAAAGATTAACCTAACAGCTTTCATCACGATGCCGGAAGGAGCCCGTTATGTCAACAGATTTGCTTAGACCTCCCGCGCCCAGCACCGATCTTTTCGTCCCTGAGCTTGTATATTTTGAGCCGAATGCAATGAATTATCCCAAAGGTCGGCAAATTTATGAATGGGCTCAGCAGCAAAGACTGGAGATTCACATGACAACCTCCCATAATCAAATCCGCGACCTGCCGGGAGAATCAGAACTGGAAAAGTATCGCATCGCAAAACGAACCCTCGTCGTTGGCATCCGTAAAACGTTGAAATTCGACACCTCTAAACCGTCTGCCGAATATGCCATTCCCATTGCGACAGGCTGTATGGGGCATTGCCATTACTGTTACCTGCAGACAACACTTGGAGCGAAGCCTTACATTCGCATATATGTCAACATCGATGATATCCTTAGCGCCGCCCAAAAGTACATCGAAGAACGCGAACCTGAAGTCACACGATTTGAAGCGGCCTGTACGTCAGACCCTGTCGGCCTAGAGCATATTTCGGGCTCATTGAAGCAGCTCATTGAATTCATGGGGCAGCAGGAGCACGGACGTCTGCGATTTGTGACCAAATATCATCATGTGGAACCTTTGCTTGACGCCAAGCACAATAAACACACCCGCTTTCGCTTTAGTGTGAATGCGGATTATGTGATCAAAAACTTTGAACCCGGCACATCCAAATTCCATGAACGGATTGAAGCGGCAGGCAAAGTAGCCAAGGCTGGATATCCGCTTGGATTCATCATTGCGCCGATTGTTTGGCACGACGGCTGGGAAGACGGCTACAAGCTGTTATTAGAGCGGCTGCGCAACGAACTGCCGATCGAGGCGACTAGAGATCTAACATTTGAAATGATTCAACATCGGTTCACGAAAACAGCCAAAACTGTGATTCAGAAACGATATCCGAAGACAAAGCTGGAGATGGATGAAGAGAAACGGAAATACAAGTGGGGGCGTTGGGGACAAGGGAAGTATGTGTATCCCGATGAGCAGGCAAATGCGCTTAGGGAATTTATCACCGAACAAATCTTTGACAAATTCCCTGAGGCCAAGATCGAATATTTCACTTAAAAGATGAACTTAAAACTTTAACCAATCGGGGGTTATGCTGTTGAGCCATAGCGTGATTTGCGTCATTTTGCCCGTATAAAGCAGAATCGCGATCAGCACCATGAGTCCCCCTCCTATTTTCATAATGGTATTGGAATAACGCAGAATCCAGCGGGTAGATCCGATGAAAAACGATAAAACAAAAAATGGAATTGCAAACCCTAAGGAATAAGCCGTCGTCAATTGGAACCAAGTGCCTGGCTCTGTTGTCGCTAAAGCTAATATTGCCGACAAGATGGGTCCAATGCATGGTGACCAGCCAGCGGCAAAGCCCATGCCAATCAGAACCGACCCCAGATAACCTGCAGGTCTGAATTTAATGTTCAGCTTGCGCTCTTTCATAAGCCATTGCGGTTGGAAAATGCCGAGCAGAAACAGTCCCATGATGAAAATTAAAATGGCGGCGATTTGCCGCAATAAATCACGGTAATCAATGAAGAAATTGCCAAGAAAACCTGCGGTTAGACCTAACGCATAAAAAATGATAGAAAATCCAACGATAAAACATAAAGTATGGAGCATAGTCCGCCGACGAACGGCTGATGACGATTGCCCGGACTTCAATTCACTAACCGATATGCCCGTTATGTACGAAAGATAGGAAGGATATAATGGCAAGCAGCAGGGCGAAATGAATGATGCAATCCCCGCCCAAAGGGCGATCCATAAATTCACTGAATCCATATTAAATTCTCAATCCTCTTTTCAGAATAATTCCGATTAGCAGCGCGATTAATGTGAGAACGACAGTTCCTCCCGGAGCGAGATCCCAGACGCCAGCCATAATCAATCCGATGACTACAGCAATTTCAGAGAACAGCACAGCCAGAAACACGGAATGCTTGAAGCTTCGCGCAATGAGAAGGCTGCAGGCAACAGGAATCGTCAATAAGGAAGAAACCAAGAGAGCTCCCACAATTTTGATCGCAACTGAGATCACTAATGCCGTCAGCATCGTAATCATCATATTATAAAATTTCAATGGAAGTCCACTTACACTTGCTGCATCCTCATCAAAGAACATCAAGAAAAACTCTTTAAAATGAAAAGCAATAACCCCAACCACAAGCAAACATACTCCAAAAACAACCCATAGATCTGTAGAATCAAGCGTATAAATGCTGCCGAACAAGTAGCTCATGACATTCATATTAAACCCTTTGCCAAGCGTAAAAAGAAGTGTCGCAAGCGCCACACCGCCTGACATAATAATGGCGATCGAGAGCTCAGCATATGTTTTGTAGGCTTTCCGCAGCCGTTCAATCGCAAACGAAGCTAACAGCGCGAAAACAAGCCCCACGCCTAGAGGATAGATATTAATAAGAAATCCCAGCGCGACGCCTGCGATGGAAACATGCGCAAGCGTGTCCCCGATCATCGATAACCGTCGAAGGACAAGAAAAACGCCCATTAACGGCGCCGTGAGACCAATTAAAATGCCTCCAATTAAAGCTCTCTGAAAAAAATATTCCGTAAAAATGTCCAAGATGCCCGCTCCTTACTGTACTCCGATCATCTCGCGAATTTGGCCGATGGAGTGAGTTAAGTTCGTCTCTCGGCAATCTTCGGGATCATGAGTATGCTTCACATAAAATTTGATGCCGCCGCTTACTTGCTGCGGCTGCGTGCCTAGATAAGACTGCATCATGTCCATATCATGCGATACCATGATGAACGTCATATGATGATGCTGGTGCATGTGCCGAATCATCCGAAAGAAACCGGCCTGCGTCTCCGCATCGATGCCGACCGTCGGCTCGTCTAAAATGAGCAGCTCCGGGTTATTGACAATCGCGCGCGCGAGGAAAGCGCGCTGCTGTTGACCGCCGGACAGCTGGCCGATCCGCCGGTCAGCCAAGTCCTCGATGCGCATGGCAAGCATCGCATCCTCGGCTTTCTGGACGTCGGCTTTGGAAAGCCGGCGATAGACCCGTTTTTTGCTGTACATGCCTGACAGCACAATCTCCCGAACCGTTGCCGGAAACAACGGGTTAAAGGCATTTTTCTGCGGGACATATCCAATCCGCTCCCAATCCTTGAACTTGCTGATCGGACGATCGAAAAGACGGATCTCGCCTTCCGTCGGCTTTAACAAACCGACGAGCATTTTGAGTAGTGTGGTTTTACCTGCGCCGTTGGAACCGATGACACCGACGAAATCCCTTTCTAGCGCGTCAAAGCGCAGCTTCTCAATCACTTTTTTATGCTCATAAGAAAATGAGACATTATCTATAGAAACAATGCTGTTATGGCACTTTTGCTGGCTGCTATTATCCATCAGCGAAACTCCTTACCTATTAAATTCCCCTTGCATTCTTCATTATTGTAAAGCTTTCACGAGATTTTTCAAATTATTATCCATAACCGAAATATAATCATCGCCAGCCTGAAGCTGCTGCTCCGTCAATCCTTCTAGCGGATTCAAAACCATAGTTGAAACCTTTGCATCCTTTGCTAACGTTTTCGCCAGCTTATCAGAAACCAGTTCTTCAAAGAATATATATTGAATGCCATGGTCTTTAATGTATTGATTCATCTTTTTCAAATCCTGAGCTGTAGGTTCTGCATCAGGGGACAATCCCATGATGGACAATTGCGTCAAGCCATAATCCCGGCAAAGGTAGGCAAAGGCTTGGTGGGAAACCGCAATTTCCTTCTTGGATGTTCGAGCAAGCTCATCCTTGTAACGCTTATCCAATTCAGCCAGCTTAGCGGCATAAATATTGTAGTTTTGCTCGAAGACAGCTTTGTGCGCCGGATCTGCTTGAATAAGCGCATCTTTAATATTATTAGCCATTTTCACCGCATTTAACGGGCTTAACCAGGCATGCGGATCAAATTGATCTTTATTTTCAGAGGTTTTGATTAAATCTGCCCCTTTGCTGGCTTCCACAACACCAAGTTTGGAATCAGCAGGAATACTTCCCAAGAAGTCTTGAACCCAACCTTCAAAGCCTGCTCCCTGATACACGAATACTTGAGCATTGGTCATATTTTTCAAATCTCTGCCTTTAGGCGACCAGTCATGAGGTTCTACACCCGCTGGAACGAGATTGATGACATGAACATAATCGCCGCCAATATTCCGCGTAAAATCGTAAAGTGGGTAGAAACTTGTTATGACATTTACTTTTCCTTCAACGAGCTCCGCTTTCGAACTTGAGCCATTGCCACATCCAGACAATATAAGCCCGAAAAGAGCCAAAATCCCTATATAAATACCGATCATTTTACGCATGATAAACCCCCGCACTATCTAAATCGTAATTTTTTTTATTAACGATCTTGATTATACGAATAGGCAACTTCGATGTCAATACAGAACATAGCTTAATCGCATAAATAAAAGCCAATCTGTGAACTTCTTCACCGAGTGGCTATTTAGTGAGCATTGTTCTTCTCTATACATGAACTAATCAGAACCGCCATCGGAATTACTGCTGTCTCCTTCTTTTTTATTTTTAGCCTGATCCGAGCCTGACCCCGTTGATTTTTCCTGGTTAGCCGATGAACTAGAGGTACCTTTCTCCTCAGTTTTAGTAGCCTTATCACTCTCTTGCTTCAACTTTTTATACCTTTCCTCTGATTGCTGGAGGACCTTTTTGTCCTGCTCTGATTGATATTGAATGATTTCCTGGTACATGTCATACTGCTTCTTCAATTCTTGATTGATAATACTGCCCTTTCCATCACCGCTTTGCGCTTTCGATGGATCCGAATTATTTTGCTGCTTAGTAGCTTTGCCGCCGCCAAAAAGCGTGCATGCTGAGAAAATCATGGAAATGCCTACAACAACAATAGCTTTCACAAGAAAATGTACATTCATGTGTCTCACTCCGTTAGTTCTTTTCCTATAGGATGCCCATTCAGAAAAAAATCACCCCATGAACAAAACCCCAGTTCTGGCAGAGCCGGAACTGGGGTTGAAGTTAATTATTTGACAATAGCGCCGTTCGGCATGCTGTCCGGTACTGTCGCCAATGTAAGTTGATCACCATGCGAAGCGGCTAAGATCATCCCTTGCGACAGCTCGCCGCGCAGCTTAGCGGGCTTCAAGTTCGTGACGCAAATCACTTTGCGTCCAGCCAGGTCCTCGGGCGAGTAAAACTTCGCGATGCCCGAAACAACCTGGCGCTGCTCGTACCCAAGGTCGAGCTGCAGCTTCAAGAGCTTATCCGCGCCTTTCACAGGCTCGGCTGACAGCACTTGCGCCACGCGAAGCTCCACCTTGGCAAAGTCATCGATGCCGATGGCTTCCTTCGGCTCCGGCGCGGGCACCGCTGCGGCAGCAACCGCAGGTGCTGCCGTTTCCGCTTCGGCGGCATTCGCAGTGACGCCGCCCCCCATAGCCTGGGCGATGTAGGCGACTTCTGCCTCCACGTCCAGACGCGGGAACATGGGCTCTCCCTTCTGCACCTTGGTGCCTGTAGGGAGAGCACCGAAGGTTTGCACGCTTTCCCATGAGGTCAAGCGTGGCAAATCTTCAGCAGCTAAGCCTAGCTGCTGCCAAATCAGTTGCGGCGTCTTCGTCAGGAAAGGACGCAGCAGAACGGAAGAGATGCGCTGGGACTCCGCCAGCACATACATGACAGAGCCAAGGGTTCCGCGCTTGGCCTCATCTTTCACCATCGACCACGGCTGCGTCTCGTCGATATATTTGTTCGTGCGGCTGATGAGCTGCCACACAGCCGCGAGCGCAATGGAGAATTCCATCTTCTCCATCGCTTCTTCGTACTTCGCGACCGCGGAACGAACAGCCTCCAGAAGGCTTTCGTCAAACTCGGTAGCACCAGGAACATACGCGGGAATCAGGCCTGCAAAATACTTATCAATCATCACGATCGTACGGTTCAGTAGATTCCCGAGATCATTCGCAAGGTCATGATTGACCCGCTCAACAAAGCTTTCCGGCGTGAACGTGCCGTCCGCGCCAAAAGGCACTTCGCGCATGAGATAGTAACGCAACGCATCAAGACCGAAACGGTCAATCAATGTAACCGGATCAACCACATTGCCTTTCGACTTGGACATCTTGCCGTCCTTCATGAGCAGCCATCCGTGAGCAAATACTTTCTTAGGCAGCGGAAGATCCAACGCCATTAGCATAATCGGCCAATAAATCGTATGGAAGCGAACAATTTCCTTACTCATTAAATGAACATCAGCCGGCCAATACTGGCGAAACTTACTTTCGTCCTCTGAACCATAGCCTAGCGCAGTGATGTAGTTCGAAAGAGCATCAATCCACACATAAATCACATGTTTGGGATCCCCCGGAACTTTGATTCCCCAGTCAAAAGTCGTACGAGATACAGCTAAATCCTCAAGTCCCGGCTTAATGAAATTGTTCAGCATCTCATTTTTACGAGATTCAGGCTGAATGAAATCCGGGTTGTCATCATAGTATTGGACTAGTCGATCCACGTACTTATTCATGCGGAAGAAATACGTCTCTTCCTTCATCTTCTCAACTGGTCGCCCGCAATCCGGGCACTTGCCGTCCACCAGCTTGCTTTCAGGGAAAAAAGTTTCACAAGGCACGCAATACCAGCCTTCATACTCCCCCAGATAAATGTCGCCCTGGTCCACTAAGCGTTGAAAAATTTTCCCCACGGCGTTTTTATGGCGATCTTCCGTCGTGCGGATAAAATCATCATAGGAAATATCGAGCTTCGCCCATAGCTCTTTAATGCCAGAAACAATGCCATCTACAAAAAGCTGCGGTGTAGTCCCTTTTTCCTGTGCCTTGCGTTCAATCTTTTGTCCATGTTCATCCGTCCCTGTTAAATACCTAACATCAAAGCCGCGCAGCCTTTTGTAACGGGCCATCACATCTCCTGCTACAGTGGAGTAGGCATGACCGATATGCAGCTTATCACTTGGGTAATAAATCGGCGTAGTGATATAAAATGATTTCGTTTCTGTTGACATCATTCGTTCCTCCCAGCACATTTTAGAAAACACAAAAAGCCCTCATCCATCTTGGGACGAGAGCTGAACTCACGCGGTACCACCCAGGTTTCCCCGTCTTTCACAAGCTCGGGGCTCAGTAAGTCTTTGACGACTTGCCCATTAACGCTGGGACACGAAGCCAGCTTACTCCCAGTGTCGATTATTGGGATAACCGGCAAAACTAGGCAGCTCGAAGGCTTATTCTCCAGGACCATCTTCCAAACCTGCTCCTACACCGGCTTTCACCTGACCCGGCTCTCTGTTGATAGGCATCCGCTTGTACTTATCCGTTCATCGAATGAATATGAAATGCTTAAGGAAAATATATCGAAAAAAGGAGCTGCATGTCAAGCAGGATGATCCGTATAAGGCGATTTGCTTACGGGCGGCACATGATCGACGCCTCCGGGATGAAAAGGGTGGCATTTACATATCCGCTTCACGGATAGCCAAGAGCCTTTCAATGCCCCGTGTACTTCTATCGCTTCAAGCGCATATTGCGAGCATGTAGGATAGAACCTGCAAGTAGGCGGCTTTAACGGCGAAATGAATTTTCGATAAAAATAAATAGGCACTTGTAAGGTTTTTTTAGAATTCAATGCCCACTCCCCCTGCCAGCAAACTACTTTGCTTCTAAAACAAGATCACCCATCTATCATGCCCCAAAATCAGAGGAGCGTCAACAAACCTCAACAAGGTAGTCGTTGCATGCAAATTTTTTTCAAGCAAAGAACGAGCGCATCACTCCGATAGCTGATAGCAGCGCACTGCGAAACCACATATAAGAAAAATTTGTGGATTGTTCAGAAACTCTTTCCACGATCACTTGTAATTCTGAGGAAAAGTCCAATTGATCTTCTGACTCATCTAGATTCACCAATGTATTTTTGGAAACTGACTTCTTCATTTTCTCAAAAAGTTGGATTCTGTTTTCCTGTTTGAGATAGGCAAAGTTTATTTTTTGAAGCAGTAACCTAGCACTGCGATAATTAATGCCCAATATGGCCGACAAACTGCTAGGCGTACAGCTTGATTCATCTTGAATAATCACCTGTAAGGCACGAAACCAAACTAGCAATGGAAGCTTTGATTTATGCATAATGGTTCCAGCCGTAAATGAAACCTGCATTTTGCATGATGAGCATTCAAGTAGTCTTCGGCTTTCAATTGAATAAGCAACCGAATGATCACACCGAGGGCAGCAAAACCCGCTTGGCCAACGCATGTTCATCAAGTAAGTTTCACAGTCTTCTTCTGTATGAAAGATTCGTGAACCGATATCAACTGACCGCTTCTCCATGATCACACCTCGAATACCAAACATTTGTTCTATTTTAGTATAGCATATAATTTTGAATTTAATATTTATTTTTTCTTTTTAGGATATAAATGTAAATTTAGCGCGTTCTCGAGGTGTATGAGGATATCATAAGAAACTACTCGGGCTTGCTTGTTGCGTAAACTCATTTCCTGTTATATCTACAAAATAATGAAAATTCACTTTGAAAGGAACATTTACCTAACCAATTCGTTCCCAATCCTACTTTTCTTAGATCAGAAAAAATGGTCAGATCGGTTGGGTTAGTCATGGTAGACCTGTTAGACTCGATAGGCCTGATGGGCCTTGTAGATCTTGTAGATCTGGTAGTCCAGTAATGTCAGCCAAACTGGTCAAAACAACCCAATCATCAATCCGCTGTAACTGCAAATCTTAAACTCCTTAATTCACCTTCCTATCAGCTTCTTTTAGATATAACTCCTGCACTCATACTACTTTATCAATTAATTTGCTTTTTTGTCCTCCTTTTCGATTGCCTCTCGATTTAATAAAGACGCTATGACTCATACTTAATTATTGGATTCATGAAGACTGTGTTGGACTAGCTCAAATAGGTTACATCTTCATTTTGTATATATAACAGGAAGTCTTGTTTCAGAAAACCGAACCAGCTGCAGATTTTGGATTTTTGAAATTTAGATGTCGGATTCTATATAATTTCACTTCAGTAATTTTTGCCATGAATGGTTTCGACAATGATGCCGGCTGTTTCTTCGATCGCTTTGTTAGTAACATTGATAACCGCACATTCAAGCTGTTGCATAAGGGCGTGAGCGTAATCGAGTTCTTCATGGATACGATGAAGTGTGGCGTACTTGGAACCTTCAGGAAGGCCTACTGCTTTAAGTCTCTCTAATCGAATTTGAAGGATATGATCGGCATCCATGGTGAGACCGATAATACGTTTTTTCGGGATTTTGAATAATTCTGAAGGCGGCTTTAATTCTGGAACGATGGGCAGATTAGCGGCTTTTAATCCTTTGTGGGCTAAGAAGATGCTTAGTGGTGTTTTCGAGGTTCGGGATACCCCGATGAGCACAACCTCCGCTTGGACCATGCCGCGGGTACTTTTGCCATCGTCATATTTCACGGCAAATTCGATGGCTTCCACTCTTCTGAAATAGTCCGCGTTCATCTCATACAGCAGACCGGGCTGGCGTTTCGGAGCATCACCGTATGTATCCATGAACGCCTGAAGCATAGGTCCCATTATATCAACGGCCCGAACACCTAGCCGAAGCGCTTCCGATTTCATCAAATCCCGCAGTTCCGGTTGAACGAGTGTATAAGCGACAAAACCTCCCGCCGCCGCCACTTCTTGAAGCATCTGCCTAATTTCGTTTTCTTGGCTGACATGGCCGTAACGTTTGATTTTCACTTGTTCTGTGTTAAATTGACGAATCGTGGCTCTCGCCACAGCATCAGCTGTTTCTCCTATTGAATCCGAACATATATATAAGTGCTGTTGTTCGTTCAAATTGTTTCCTCCCTCTATGCGCTATCTTCTAGTAATCTTTCTCTCTATGACCTAACTATAGTAAAATTTTTCCTATAAAGCAAAAAAACCTCTATCTCTTAATATGCAGATAGAGGCTTCTGGCAAGGGAAACAAACACGCTTTATTCTGTTGCTAAAATGAGAACGCCTTTTTCAGCGAGTGTTGCAGTATGGACGAATGTTTGTCCGGTCAACATATCTTTCATCGGTTGAGTACCTATTTTCACATCAACAGATTCGGCATTGTGATTCAAGATGAATAAGAAGGAGTTGCCGTCTTTGCTACGGATCGAAACCTCAACGCCTGGAACTGGAGGGATAGGGGCCGTGATCCCTTTGTCTTTGCATAAGTTGGCCAGCAATCCCTGAAGGAAAGATGGCTCTGGACTAGTTGCTAAATACCAGGCTTTCCCTGCGCCAAATGAATTAACGGTTAGAGCAGGCATGCCACGATAGAAATCTTTGCCGTAAACAGCTTTAATCTCTGCACCCTCGGCATGAATCAAATCGCAAAGCAAATCGCAGGAATACGCTCCCTTTAGTACTCCCCACGAATCGTTCACCACAATCTGATTGGTTTGACCCGGGAAAAGCGCATCGATTTCTTCCGCCCATATCCCTAATACCTTTCTTAGTTCACCGGGGTAACCGCCCAATGTAACAATATCGGATTCATTCACAATGCCACTGAAAAACGTCGTTAAAACCGTTCCTCCAGCTTGGACAAAATCCTCCACTCGCTTTGCGTAACCGGTTTTCACCATATAAAGAACGGGGGCAATAACGATGTCGTATCCCGATAAATCCGTGTCAGTTCCGATGAGATCGACTT
Source organism: Paenibacillus tabacirhizosphaerae (assembly GCF_040812395.1). Lineage (GTDB taxonomy): Bacteria > Bacillota > Bacilli > Paenibacillales > NBRC-103111 > Paenibacillus_E. The sequence continues at coordinate 507,423 of NZ_JBFNXH010000003.1, forward strand.
GGATATTTTGCTGGAACAATACGTCGTAGTATTTGTGGACTTCGTCCACATATTTCAGCGCTACGGTTGGTCCGCTGGACAGCTCGACAGCCCAACGATTTTCCCAATCATAGACAATGGCTACTCGCGCGTGGACTCTCGCATCAAGCAAGCTGTCCGATAGGCCATGCAGCTCGGCACCTAATTCCGCGCATTCACGGAAAACGCGGGTATGTTCATGGCCGACATGCTCGATAACGGCTCCGTGATATTTCTCACAGGCACCGACCGATCTTCGAAGTTGGAAGAACATGACTGTATCGGCTCCGCGAGCAACCGCTTGATAGCTCCAAAGTTTCATGACACCTGGACGTTTGAGCGCATTGTAAGGCTGCCAGTTCTGTTGGCTTGGCGTTTGCTCCATGAGCATAAACGGTTGGCCTTGTTTCAATCCACGCATAAGATCATGGGTCATCGCCGTCAAGCTGAACGGCGTATCTAACGACGGATAGTTATCCCATGAAACTACATCCATATGTTCGGCCCATTTGAAATAATCCAATTCTTTATATGTTCCCATTAAATTCGTTGTAATAGGCAAGTGCTGGGTATGCTTTTTGATCGCATCGTACTCCAGTTTGTAACATTCCAGCAAGCTAGCCGACATGAAGCGGCGATAGTCCAGCGAAATGCCTTGGAAGCTCGTCTTTTCATTCCCCCATTCCTCGGAGAGCGCATTTGGCGGTACAATTTCGTCCCATTCATAGAAAGTATGTCCCCAAAACCGCGTGTTCCACGCTTTGTTCAGGTTTTCAAGGCTTGTATAGCGTGTTTGCAGCCATCCGCGAAAAGCATTAGCGCAGTTATCGCAGTAACAATAACCCCCGTACTCATTAGAAATATGCCATATCAAAACAGCAGGATGATTTTTGTAACGCTCGGCAAGCTTTTCGGCGATTCGCTCTGAATATTTGCGATAGGTAGGGCTATTTGGACATGAATTATGCCTTCCCCCGAATTTGCGTTTACGCCCTTCAAAATCTACTCTTAGCACATCCGGGTATTTTTTAGCCATCCATGCCGGGTGTGCGCCTGTACTTGTCGCTAAGCAAACGTATGTCCCACTTTTGTGCAACCGATCAATGATGTCATCCAACCATTCGAAATGATAGCTATCTTCATTCGGTTGTGAAAGCGCCCACGAAAAAACGTTTAGAGTCGCCACATCAATGCCTGAAAGCTTAAACATCCGCAAATCTTCTTCCATTACGGACTTTTCCCACTGCTCCGGATTATAATCTCCGCCATACCAGATCTTTGGCAATTTCTCACTAAGCAAAATGAACACTCCCTGTCTATTGACATGAATTGAATATAAGAATACAACCATTGTATTGGATATTCATCCTGCTTAAAATATAATATTCTTACATGCTAATATAAGAAAATGGAACTGAGGTTTAGACTATGCATAAAAGATTTGAATTAACGCCATCCGCTGGGCAACCGTTTCCATTATTTATTGAGAGTATCGGCCATCACGAAGATCAGGAAAAATTCGTCCGGGATCATGGTTACCCTTGCTATCATTGGCTTCAGACTTTTTCAGGCGAAGGCGAGTTCTGGTTAGACGGCAAAAGCTTTAACATGCAAAGGGGATCAGGTGCCCTTCTGCTTCCAGGAAAACCTCATGCTTATTGGACGGTCAGTGAAAGATGGTGTACACAATACATCACATTCGGCGGCAAATTGGCAGAATCTATCCTAAGTACGCTTGGCTTGAATGAATCCGCGATCTTCCGTTGGGAGGAACACTCCTCGCTACAATACGCGTTAGAGCGAATGCTTCTACACGCAGAAGCTGGAGCCGAGTACACCGGCTATGACGCCTCTGCGGATTTGTATCACTTTCTGACCATGCTCAAAAAGCACGGTCAAGTCAACAACCGTGCTTCAATCACAAGTCAAATAACGCTGCTTCAGCCGTTGCTCGATTGGCTGGAACAGCACTACAGCAATCCTGATATCGGTCTTGCGGAGATGTCCAGCATTCTTAAGGTAACCCCCCGGCATATGAATACGTTAATTCAGCATGCTTTCGGGCTTTCGCCTTATTCGTATTTGATTCTGATGCGGCTCCGCAAATCCAAGGAAATGCTGCTGAATCAGCAGCACATGACCGTGAAGGATGTGGCGGAGCAGGTGGGTTTTCGCGATGCGAGCCATTTCGTGGCGAGCTTTCGCAAGCATGTGGGACTGACGCCGGAACGCTTCCGTCAGATGAACTAGCTCCGTGCGCAGGCAGCAGCACGGAGATGAATGCCAACGTCTTCGAGAGTTAGCGAAGACGAAAGCAGTGCATTCCGATGCGCAGCTGAGGGCCACTTGGCGTCCAAGTGGTACTCCTGCAGCGCATCGGTGTCTTTGAGCAGATGGCCCGTCAGTATGCAGACGGCCGTCTCGTCCTTGTCCGCGATGCCTTCGCGGACAAGCTTGCGCAGGCCGGCGAGCGCAGCCGCCGACGCGGGCTCACAGCCGATGCCGCTGCGGTCGATGACCGCCTTGGCATCGAGGATCTCGGCGTCACTGACACTTGTCGTGACGCCTCTTGTCGCCTCCAGCACCCGCCGGGCTTTGCGCCAGCTTGGCGGGTTGCCGATGTTTAGCGCAGAGGCGCGGGTGTATGGCCAGCTTTGCGGCACAAGCTGCTCCTTGCCCTCTGCCATCATCTCATGGAAGGGACTCGCGCCTTCCGCTTGAACAACCGCGACGCGCGGAAGCCGCTCGATGAAACCTAGCTCTTTGAGATCGCGGAGCCCCTTACCGAGTGCCGTCGCATTGCTAAGCGCACCGCCTGGCAGCACAATCCAATCGGGAAGCTGCCATTTCATCGATTGAGCGATTTCATACACAATGCTCTTCTGGCCTTCAATCCGCAGCGGATTCACGGAGTTACAGACATAGAGGCCTAATTCTTCCGCATGCTTTTCCAAAAAGCGAATCCCGTCGTCATACGTCCCCTCAAAGCTAAGGGCAATTGCTCCATAGGCCAGCGTTTGCAATACTTTATTGTAGGAAATATCCTTATTGGGCACAAAAACGCAAGATATATCCCCTCCGAATGCCGCATACATGGCTAAGGAAGATGAAGTGTTGCCGGTCGAAGTACAAGTAAAATGCTTGTATCCGAGTGAACGGCCGTGCGATACGGCTACGGTCATTCCGTTATCTTTGAAGGATCCACTCGGATTCTCGCTTTGCGCTTTAAACCAAAGGCGCCTCATGCCTGCGTACTGCTGCTGGTAATCGGAACCTGCGTATAACCCGGTATTCCCCTCATATTTGGTCGTTATCATCCTCTCAGGCAGCTCAGGCGCAATGAGTTCCTTATAACGCCAAACACCGGAAGCATATGGGCTCATGCGCAACGCCAATCGATCATCAAACAACCGTTTCAATCGGTCCGCATCCGCATCCCGAAAATCATGGACCACTTCCAATAAGCCCCCGCATGAACATTGATAAGCAAATTTGTTTGCCGGTAATTGAGTCCCGCACTCCGCACAATGAAGCTTCATCTGAATTCCTCCTCGGTAAGTGAACAAGATCTTCCTGAAATACATACAAAAGGGAACTTTGCAGATACCACAGGCAATGTAATTTTCAATCTTTGAATGGGTTAAGATTATGAGTTACGATTATGGGTTATGGTTAAGGCTTATGAAAAAAATCATGCCTTCACCAGAACAATCCCCTTCTTCTCCAGCTTGGTTCGAAGCGGTTCCGAGAGCCCATTCGTCACGACGGTATGAATCAAGTCCAATCCGCCTACATTGTAAACGTCACGGCGTCCCCAATCCTGTTCGTCGAGCAAAACAATGGTACGGTCCGATTGTTTAATCGCCTTCTGCTTAACGGCTAAGCTCTCTTGTAAGCCTGTTGTCAGCTTGCCATCCCCTGTAATGCCTGCCGGTTTCAGAAAGCATTTATCAAAATTCATTTGTTCCAGCATGTGCAAGGTAAACGGGCCATAACAAGCCTCATCCTGCCTATGAACACTTCCGCCTAACTGGATAAGGTTGACTCTGCGCACCAGCTCAGGGAGACCGTAAATACTATTCGTAACGACGGTGACATCCGTCATCTCGCCAAGCTCGTAGAACATTAAATGCGTGTAGCTTGATGATTCAATAAACACTGTTTCACCTGGCTGGATCAACGACACAGCCGCACGCGCAATCGGGCGCTTCTTTTCTGAATCACCTCGCTCCTGATACGGCACGAAGCTCGAAACTCGGGACACGGGAACCGCTCCGCCATGGGCTTTTTGCAGCAGACCGCGGCTTTCCAGTGCGCGCAAATCTTTACGGATAGAGTCTTCTGTCACTTGGAATTGAAGGGCTAAGCGCTTCACTTCGACCCTGCCTTCTTTCTCCAACAAAGCTACGATCAAGTTCCTGCGTTCTTCATTAAAAAGTGAATTCAATCCTTGTTTATCCATCCCATCACTCACCTCACTTTTATCATTTAATATTAATATCAATTATTTTTTATTATATTTTATCGTTTATTATTATTCAAGTTTGTCATTTAAAGTTTTTCTCTCAGCTCCAAGACATTCCATCCCATGAAGCGCATGAAAAATGAGTAAAAACAAACAAGCCCGGCTCGCTCTCCATAAAGAGAGCAAAGTCGGGCTTGTTATGCTATGACTTAAAAACAAAATTTCTTGCTATATAAAGCACCGGCGTTGAGGCAAAGGAAATTACGAACTTGATTCCATAAGTGGTCAGAAATATTTGCACCCAGACGTTCCAGTCATATACGCCCGCGAAAGCGATACTGCAAAACACCAAGGAATCGACCAATTGACTAATGCCGGTACTTCCATTATTACGTATCCAAAGCTGGTTGCGAGCTGAAAATACTTTCTTTAAATACGTATAAATTCTTACATCGAGAAATTGCGAGACCAAGTATGCCGTCAAGCTGCCTAGGGCGATACGCGGCAGAAGGCCAAAAATCGTTTCCAAGGAGGTTTGCGAGGCCTTCCCCATCTCAGATCCTTCCGGCGTAAATACCATAGCCATCTGCATAATGATTATGGTCATGATTAGCGTGAAGAAACCGAACCAGACTGCTTTCTTGGCTTCTTTCTCGCCGTACTTCTCATTCAACAAGTCGGTTGTTAAATAGATGGTGCCGTACATGGTGTTGCCGAGCGTCATAACAAGTCCGAACATCTCAATGGTTTTGACGACCTGTATGTTTGCGAGCACCGTAGCAACGCCGACCCAGGCGTACAGTCCTTGTTTACCGAAAATGCGGTAGCAAATCAAGAATAATACGAAATTGACAAGGACAAAACCAATGCCCCATATAAAATTAAACATCTCCCAAAGAGCCTCCTAGTTTTGATAACGCGGGAAGATCACGAACCGCGGCTTTGCTTTTGCAAAGCGTCCTTCACTATATCACAGCTGGTTAAACGGCGATTCCTTTTTTCCGATAGATGCGATTATAGACGATCCCACTAATGATGACGACAACAGCGAAAATCAGAAGCAAGTTACTGTATGGAACGGCTTTCTCCGTGCTGAGCAGCGGATTTTTGTAGAAATCCATGAGTCCGCCATCAATTAATTTTGCCACTAATGCTGTTCCTACTGCACCGGAAATAAAGCTGATTAGGTTGAACAGCCCCATTCCGACTCCCGTCTCGTGTACGTCAAGCGTCAAAGAAACCCGATTCGCAAGCGCAGTCTGTACAAACGAAAACCCGACATAGGTTGGCAGCAGTGCCGCCGATACAAGCCATGGCGAATGGCCGACCATAAGAGCAATCGCAGCCAGACTAACGAAAAGCAGCGTCAAACCAATATATACAACAAAGTTGTTCCCTTTACGGTCGGCAAGATTGCCGCCAATCGTTCCAAAGACTACGGAGCAAATTGCGCCTGGGAATAGAATGAGCCCGATAGTGCTCGTATCCAAATTGTTCACACCGGCTAGCATTAAAGGAATGACGAACATGATGCCCATGACTGTACAGAATATAAGGAAACCGACAATGAGGCCTCCGCGCAGCAATCCGTTCCGGAATAACGCTGGCTCAATAAACGGCTCTTTTGCTCTACGGATATGCGCAATGAACCATACCAGTAACACAAGGCTAATCGCCAGATAATACCACTGAGGGAACGACAAGTACACGATAAGGCCGGCAACAGTGAATGCTACGAGACCTGCGCCGAGTATGTCCACGCTCCCTTTTTTGCCCTCCTCATCCGGAAGAATCTTTCTGAAGAAAGGGATAGAAATAAGTGTAAATAAGGGAATGATGAACAAATAGGTCCAATGAAAAGTTGCCGATATGAATCCTCCAACAACAGGACCAACAGCAATTGCAAAGGAAACCGTCGATGTCAGCAGCCCGAATATTTTCCCGCGATCATTCGGAGAAAAGTAGCGTGCCACGACAACCATAATTAAGGCTGGAATAGCGGATGCGCCTGCCCCTTGAATGGCCCGGGCAAGGATGACAGTCGGATACCACGCTTGCATCGCAAAGCCAATAATCGAGCCTGCGCTGTAAATAATGATGCCAACTACAATAAGCTTCTTCAAACTAAAAATGTCGGAAAGCCGGCCATAAATAACGGAGCCGATTCCAAAGAAAATAATGAACGTCGTGAGCACCCAGCTCACGCCTGTCGGGGTTATCGCGTATTGTTTAGCGATCTCAGGTGTGGAAACATTGAAAACCGTTTCGTTCAACACTCCGAAAAAAATTAAAAAAATAATCCATGGCACTGCCTTCTTGGCATCTATTGTTTTCTCTTGTACCATGGTTGCATCTGCAACATGTTGCATGGTTCTCACCTCCATCTGTTTTTTATCCTCAGCTATCTTAACATAAGCCAGCATCGAATGAACCGGAAAAAATAAGTATAATTTCTATTCGGAAATTTTCCCCAGCGTTTTAACTGTAATCATAAATGTTATAGTTATACGTGTCAATGGTTATCTTTCTTCTTTACAAAAAATATAAGATAATGAACGAATGAATCCGGATCAGATATTAACGAACAGGAGCCCCGATATGTCAATTTTTTTGCAAATCCTTAAGCGACTTCCATCGCGCGTCATGTTTATCGTTTTGCCTTTGTTGCTGATGTTCATGGTTGAATTCCTGGAACGCGGCAGCTATGAAGATCTCCACAAATGGGTAATAAATCACCCACTCCCGATGGTTCTTGGCTATTTCGTTGTGGGAACCCTCTACTTGCTGCTCATTGCATTAACTGGCCGAAGCCGTTTATCCTTCTGGCTGCTCTGCGCTGCTCTCCTCCCGCTTGGCGCTATCAGCGGCAGCAAACTAAAAGCAATTGGAGCTCCGTATTACCCGTGGGATCTCGTTTTTCACAATCAAATCGTGGAATATCGCGCATTTCTAAGTCAATATTTACATCTTCGCATCCTGGGTTATGTTGTCGGCTTCCTGGTGTTGATTGCCATCTTATTTCATTTCATTTTGCGAAAACGGCCTATACGCATACCCTGGATGGAACGGATTGTATACGCAGTGATTGCTGTGGTCATGATGACCAGTCTGTATGCGGACAAGCCAATACCATTTATGAATATGTTCGGTCTGTACACCGTACCCTGGGATCAAACGTTAACGTATGACGAGAACGGGTTCTTGTTTTCCTCGGTACAAATGCTAGGTTTTCTAGATGTTGCGAAACCGGACGGGTACAGTAAAAAAGCAGTTGCAAACATCTTGAATCAAATTCCTGAAAAACCGGCTGCAAGCGACAAAAAGCCGAATATCATCGTCATGCTGAGCGAATCTTTCTGGGATCCAACTGTGATGAAAAATGTTTCGTTCAGCCGGGATCCCATCCCCTCACTGCATAACTTGCAGAAGACATACACGGGAGGCTGGATGCTGTCGCCTCAATTCGGAGGCAGTACCGCGAACGTCGAATTTGAAGTGTTATCCAGCAATTCCATGCGTTTTTTCGGAAAGTCGCCGGATAAGATCTTGCCTTACATAGAATATATGAACCATGGCGTAGACTCCATGGCCAGTATCATGACTCGCCAAGGTTATTCGGCTACGGCCATCAACCCCTTTTTTAGCTGGTTCTTTGACAGCCGCAAGGTGTACAAGCATTTCGGCTTTTCCCGCTTCATCTCCAGCGAGTATTTCCCGAATGACTTCGAAGGACCGAATTATGCCGATCGTGCGGTAGCCAAGAAGATTATTAATGAAACCGAGAAAAGTCCGGGTCCTGACTTCATTTTCGCTAATACGATGGAAAATCATCATCCTTACACACCGGGTAAGTTTAGTAAAAACACGATTGAAGTCACTGGCGACATTTCAGCCGAATCCAAAAGCTTGTTGGAAACTTATGCACAGGGAATTACGGACGCCGACAAATGCTTGCAAACGTTGGTCGATTACTATGCAAAGCGCTCAGAGCCCACGATCATCCTATTCTTCGGCGACCATTTGCCTTTCATGGAGAATAACTACAAGGTTTATCGCGATGCCAAATATGTGCTCCCTGACGATCCCGATCTCTACACCAAAACCCATTACACCCCATTCGTCATCTGGAACAATTTCTTGCCTGCGGACCAAGAGAAAACGAACCTTCGTCTCAGTCCTTCCTATCTCGGACCTAGAGTCCTGCATATGGCGGGCGTGCAGGGCAGCTATTACACCGACTATTTGTACGACTTATCGCAAAAGATACCGGTGATCCCACCGAATGACATGTGGGACAAATACAACATTAAAGCTAGCGATCTCGCCGACTATGCCAAGCTGCAATACGACAATCTCTTTGGCGGCCGTTATGGGTATGAGGCCAAAGGCTACAAGGACACAATTATCCAACCTTTGTACACGCTTGGCTACGGCGATCCGGTTATCGCCAGCGTATCTAAGGCTGATAAGAAGCTGCAGATTGAGGGCTCCAACTTCTTTTCTTCCTGCAGCGTCTATATCGACGGCCAACTGATGAAATCCAGCTTCGATGGCGCAGATAAGCTTTACGCGGAATTTCCCGAAGATTCCTCGATAGATTGGAGCAAACCGCATCAAATTGAAGTTCGCATCATCGACGACAAAAATATGAAGATTGGTCAATCGAATCTATATACACTCCCAGCGTCATGACTTGAACCCCCAGCGAATAGGATGGAACCATAATCCTTTCCCTAGGGGGTTTTTTATTTGCTCGTTAGAATCCCGCCTGCTCATATCCACTTTCTCTCGACGATGACCTCTGAACAGTTAAGTCATCACCATCTCATCCGTCTATACACGTTCAGCGTCAATGGCGATGCAAATGATGGACATGTCCATCAATATCAAGGCATAACAGGAATTCGATACGGTCATTATCATAACTACTATGGGACTACCGGCCCTGCCATCCCTCTTCCGGATGGATCACACATCCATTTTCTTGAAGGAACTGTTGAGCTCAACGCTTATAACACATCAAGAGGAGACGCCCTAAGCCAATCCGCAGAGAAGGAAGGATTGATACGAAAGCTCCATCTCCATACGTATTCCGGCTACTCAACCGTTGGTTTCGGCTATGAAAGATAGTCCGTTGCATAAAAAAGGAAGCTTTCGTTAAACCTACATAAAGAATTTTATGTTAAGGAAATTCAATCCAATGCACTACAAATGAGGGGAACCGTTTGATTAGAAACTTATTTAAACTGTTAATGAAAAAAAAATTGAAACCCAGCTTCCAATCATCGTCTCCCCCGCAGCAGTTGCAAGCTCAGGAGCAGGAGCAGCTGCTTTTTGCCAGTTTGCAGCAAAATGAAGAGAAATTCCGGTCGATCTATGCGAACTGCTCGGACGTCATTTTCCGCTCCATATTAATCGCAGGTAAAACGAATGCAATGATCCTGTATATTGAAGGGTTATCCGACAGCAATGGACTAGAGGAAAACGTGATAGTCCCCTTAATGCGTGAGGATCATGAAGAGATCATCGATATTAAAGGGCTTATTGAGCGAAAAATATCCGTTACTCATGCGAATCCATGCACTACCTTTTCCACATGCATCGCTTATCTCTCGGAAGGAAATCCGCTGCTTCTGTGCGACAATGAGGCGAGTGCCCTTGCTCTAGGCTTGACAAAATGGGATAAACGCGCTATCGATGAGCCTTCTGCAGAAGTAGGCATCAGGGGACCCCGGGAAGGCTTTACGGAGACACTGCGAACCTCCACGTCGCAAATTCGCCGTATTATTAAGAGTCCGCTTCTAAAAATGGAAACTTTAAAGATCGGTGATTACACGCAAACGAAAGTCATTGTGTCTTATATCGAAGGTCTTGTGGATATGACACTCGTCGAAGAAGTGAAAAATCGGCTCAACCGCATTCGAATTGACGGTATTCTGGAAAGTGGGTATATCGAGGAAATGATTGAGGACAACCCCTACTCGCCATTTCCGCAACTGCTCAGCACTGAGCGTCCCGATGTCGTCTCCAGCAGTTTGTTGGAAGGCAGAGTAGCCATACTAACAGAGGGAACCCCCTTTGTCTTAATCGCGCCAACGACTTTCTTTTCTTTAATCCAGTCTTCCGAAGATTACTACCAGCGGTTCTGGATCGGAACGATTATCCGCTGGCTTCGCTATACGTTTACTTTAATTTCACTTTTACTCCCGTCCATTTACGTAGCCGTACTCACCTATCATCAAGAAATGGTGCCCGGCTCCTTGTTAATCAGCATGGCTTCCTCCAGGGAAGCCGTACCGTTTCCCGCATTTGTCGAAGCGCTAATTATGGAAATCACGTTCGAAGCGCTTCGCGAAGCAGGCGTCCGATTGCCTAAGCAAATCGGGGCTGCCGTCTCCATTGTCGGAGCGCTCGTCATCGGACAAGCCGCCGTGCAAGCTGGCCTCGTTTCGGCGCCGATGGTCATCGTCGTCGCCATCACCGGCATCTCCTCCTTCATGATCCCGCGATATGTTACGGGAATCGCAATAAGGATGCTGCGTTTTCCATTAATCATTCTCGCAGGGACACTGGGGTTGCTAGGCATTATGATGGGGATGATCGCCTTGGTTCTCCATATGTCGAGCCTGCGTTCATTCGGCGTGCCTTACTTGGACACCATTGCGACTCCAAAAATGAATCAATTGAAGGACGTTCTCATCCGAGCGCCATGGTGGATGATGGATTCCCGTCCTCATTTTACAGGGAATTACAACAAATATCGTCAAGCATCCGATGAGAAGCCCGGTCCTGAGCGTGGGGGGGAGTAATCTAAGAACGAGAGGGAATGCCTATGCTCGAGAAAGGTCAAATTTCCGCCTTTCAAATGGGTTTAATCATGTATCCTGTCATATTGGCTACAGGCTTTCTTTCATTGCCGGCTATTTCGGCACAGTATGCCAGAAATGATCTTTGGTTAAGCCCCCTCGTCGCTTCCGTAAGCGGATTTATCAGCATATTTGTAGCTCTTCGTCTGCATGCGCTTTATCCGAAACTGACAATCGCCCAATATAGCGAGCTCATCGTCGGGCGATGGATCGGGAAAGCCATTGGAATCGTTGTAATCATTTTTTTAGTCCATATAACTGGCATCATCGTTCGCGAATATGCGGATTTTGTGACAGGATGTTTTCTGGTCAAAACGCCAACCCTGATGGTCGTCTCCTCCATTATTTTACTTGCGGCCTTTGCCGTACGTGGAGGCGTGGAATTGCTGGCGAGAAGCGCTTTGATTTTTACACCCATTTTTATCTTGCCTATTATCGTTCTTCTGCTTCTCATCCCAGATCTAGACGTAACAAACCTATTTCCCGTTCTTGATCATGGATGGATTCCTGTGTTCAAAGGAGCTGCTACGCCACAGGCCTGGTTTAGCGAATTTTATCTCATTTCCTTCTTCCTGCCCAGTCTGTCAGATCCACACAAAGGAAAGAAATGGAGCGTAATTTCTCTATGCGCTGTTGTATTAAGTTTGACCTATGTGAATCTCATCACCCTGTTCTTGCTTGGCCCCGACACAGGTATTAAAATGTACCCGGTTTTAAACAGTTACCGTTATATCAGCTTCGGACATTTTTTCGAAAACACGGAGTCCTTGCTGCTCGCCATGTGGGTTGTTGGAAATTTCATTAAAATTGGAGGTTTTTACTACGCAGCCACACATTCGCTTGGCGCTTGGTTGAAGATGACCGATATTCGTCCTCTTGTCTTTCCGGTAGGGCTTCTTACGATCATATCCAGTTTTTGGGATTTGCCGAACTTCTCACGAATGGGTTCGTACATTAGCACAGTACTTCCTTTTGAAATCCCAGCGGTGTTTATACTCATCCCGCTATTTTTACTGCTTGTCGCGACGATTCGCAAACGAAAAGTGGCAGGAATGCCCGGCAAGGAGTCATCCACCAAAGAGTAGGTGAGCGTTCATGCTAGAGAAAGGACAGATCTCATCCTTTCAAATGGGAATTATGATGTATTCGGAAGTACTGGGAACAGCGTTTCTGGCGCTGCCGACCATTACAGCCCAATTTGCCAAAAACGATCTTTGGCTAACGGGCGTATTTGCTTCGATTGCCGGTGTATTGTCTGTATTCATTGCGATTAAACTGCATGATTTGTATCCTAAAATGAACTTCATTCAATACAGCACGCTCATTCTTGGGAACTTCTTGGGAAAAACCCTTGGTTGCATTTATTTTTTGTATATTGTATCTATCTCAGGCATTGTAACGCGTCTATATGCTGAATTTGTCACGGGTAATTTTCTGTTTAAAACCCCTATTTTATTAGTTGTTGGCACCATGATTCTGTTATGCGCATTTGCCGTCCGCGGCGGGATTGAGGTACTGGCAAGATGTGCCATTATTTTTACGCCTATTTTTATTCTCCCACTCTTCATCCTTTTACTGCTAATTCCTGATTTGGATGTCAAAAATATCTTCCCCGTCCTCAGCAATGGCATCATCCCTGTCCTTAAAGGTTCCTCTACACCGCAAGGTTGGATAAGCGAATTCTTTTTAATCAACTTTCTCCTGCCGTCTCTAGTCGATCTGAAAAAAAGTATGAAATGGAGCATGATCTCGTTGACCGCCGTTTCTTTAAGCTTAATCTATGTCTACTTGATCATCCTTTTCTTGTTGGGACCCGACACAGGAGATAAAAACTATCCCATTCTAGTCGCTTTCCGTTATATCCGTCTCGGTAATTTGTTTGAAAATATGGAAGCTTTGTTATTAGCCATGTGGGTCGTCGGAAATTTCGTTAAGATATGTATTTTCTTTTATGTATCCGTTATTTCATTTGCACAGGTTTTGAACCTAAGCGACTACCGCCCAGTTATTTTTCCTCTAGGCATGCTGATTATCGTATTAAGCTTTTGGGACATTCCAAACTTCCCAAGTTTGGCCAACTTTATACGCTATATCACTCCTTTCCATCTAACGACTGCGATGCTGCTAATCCCTTTATTTTTATTACTGATCTCTATTATTCGTAAACGAAAAAAAGCAGGCGAAGGAGAAGCAGCATGATGAAAAGAATCGTAAAGCTTTCTTTCCTTCTATTGCCTCTGCTTCTGATGGAGGGCTGCTGGGATCGCACGGAGCTCAACGATTTAGCGCTCATTACCGCATTAGCTTTCGACAAGACCGAGGACAATCAAATTCAAATTTCTGTGCAAATAATCATCCCCCAGAACATTAATGGAGGTTTGGTAAGCGGTGGGACCGGTGGTGGCAGTTCCTCTAGGCGAACAGTCGTACGAGCCGAAAAAGGAATCGATACGGCAGCCGCGCTATCCAAGCTTCAACGTAAAATTCCGCGAAAATTATTCTGGGGCCAATGTAAAATATTTATTTTCAGCGAAACTTTAGCAAAATCAGGCATTCGGAATCAGCTCGATTTTCTCGTTCGCCATCCCCAGCCCAGGGAAAGAGCTTATGTGTTCGTCAGCAACGGGAGCGCAGCGGAAGCCCTCGACTTGTTTCCGCCGATAGAACGTTCCTCCGCTGAAGCGCTTCGAAAGCTATCCGATATGAACATCGGCATACGTGTCACGTTGGAACAATTAAGTATTATGCTAAAAGAAGAATCCCGATCAGCTACTCTGCCCTATGTCTATATCCTTCCAGCAAATCGATCGACGAAAAAGACGGATCCTTTTCAAACGATTCCTTATATCTTCGGAACGGCCGTGTTTCAAGAGGACAAAATGATCGGAGAAATTTCTGAAAAGGTCACTCGCGGCCTCATGTGGATCAAAAACGATATTAAAGAATACACGATTACCTTCGCTGTTAAAGATCCCGATCATTTCGTCTCCTTAAGCCCTGTCATCGCCAATGTGAAGTTGATCCCCAAGATTGTCGGCTCCACTTGGATGATGACCATTAAAGTAAAGACGCAAGGAGATATCGTACAAAACAGTACTCTCTTGAACCCAATGAAGCCGGATTTCTTAAGTATCATGGACGAAGCTTTCGCAAATGATGTGAAAGAACGGATTCAATTAGTGCTAAACGAGGCTCAGCAAAACTTAAAGGTAGACATTTTGGACTTTGCCAAGGAATTCCACAGAAAATATCCGAAACAATGGGAAAGCAAAAAAGAGAATTGGGACGCATTATTCCCCCAAGTTGAAGTGAATATTGTGGTGGATGCCCATATATTAAGACCCGGGCTGATTAATTCTCCAGGCGGTATGCCTAAAGAGGAGACGCAGCAGAAATGAATTGGACATTTTTCATTTGCATCACAATCGCATCCCTGTTAGTCGCTTGGTTCGAATGGCCGAAACTTAAACAAAAACCGAAGCGGGAACGGGTCATCTTTGTGTCTCTGCTTTTGTTCGTATGGGTATTGTCCATGTTTGATTTAACGCATACACCTGGTCCAACAACCGTGTTGCAAACCATTTTCAAACCTTTTAAGGGGCTGCTGGAACAGTAGCGTTACGATATAAAAGAGCCAAACCTGAGGCTGTGCCGGCACAGCCTCAGGTCCATGCCTAAACCCATACGTTAGGCATGGGGAGGATGGGTATGGGATTCCAACAACTATCGCTTTTCCACCCCATACCCATTCCGTTTTCGTATTATCAGGTTAGCCAGAAATATCTGGTTGGCCTTCTGTTCTACTTTGTGCTGCCTTCTTCTCTTTTTCCTAACCTGTCTTCCATCCGGTATTCCTATACATGAGAACCCCTGTAAGATTCCGGGCACATTTCGCCTCGGCAAGCTTCCCAAGAAAACGGAGTGGTACTGCCGGACCGCCTATTCCCTATGCACAGCGATATCAACGGAACTACGATGCCTTATTCCACGGTAATGTCCCTTTTCTCCCCCTGAAGCGGAACTAGGGTGCGTTAAATGTGCGAAACTCTGCCGAAAACCCAGCATTTCCTACTCATAAAGCACTGTAGTTCCGCGAAATGTCCCTACAACCGAAAATACCGCCTCTTAACGCCTCTACGTTCCGCTCACCCATGCGAAAAGACGATCTGTCGCAGATTCATGGCGGTATGGGGTGATCCAAACTGCTGTGGCACTTCCGGATCTTCTACCTCCCCATGTCAATGCCCGTACCACACGATGCGTGTGGAGTCTCTTCGCTCTACGAGTTCGTCACCCACACATACCTGACGACATATGCTTTCTTATCGATAGCTTTAGTTCTGTAAAGAATCTAAACATTCTGGCGTGTTGAAAAAGAGCCAAGGGCAGATGGCTTACAGCCTATCCCTTGACTCCATTGCATGGACTACTTCGAATCCTCTACGCGAATCGACCATTGAAAAGCGAACGTACCTCCAGCCTCAATCCCTTGAGCGCCCGACAATTCCGCTGGCAAAGGCTCATTAAACACATTCATAATGGATGTGTACGGTTCCAGCGAAACGGCATCCGCCCATGGCGCAGTGAAAAGCACATGAATGGGGAAGCGGTCCCCCATATCGAAGATGAGCTTCGTGCCTCTCGCCTCATAATGAATCTCGCAGGACTGAGGCCCCGGCTCGACGGTGAGCATTTGCGAACCGCCCGGGTATTCCGGCAGCGTCGTTACGACGGCGCCTTGCTTAAGCGCTGCCGTCAGCGGCGATGGCGCCGGTTCGCCTGCGGCGTAACCGTCGTCGCTTAGCGGCCACTCAGCCGCCGCGGGAATGACCACCCGCACGCGGCTGGCTTCCTCCTTCGCAAATGCGAAGTAGGGATGGAAGCCTAGCGAGAGCGGCATAGACAGCGAGCTGCGATTCGCAATCTCGCCTTCCAAAGACAGCGTACCGTCTTTCAGCCGGTACGTAAACCGGAAACATGCGGCGTGCGGAAAGTACGCCAGCATGTCCGGATGCTCCGCGAAGTCGATCTCCGCGGTGACGTAAGCCCCGCCAGCGGCATCTGCGCCGCTGGCAACGACCTTCCACGGCCGCTCGCGCAGCTCGCCGTGGGCATGATGCGGCTCCCGATTCGCAGGGAGCCGATATTCGAGGCCTTCGAAGGTGAAGGCCGCCTGCTTGACGCGCCCCGGCGGGAACAGAATGGGCACGCCGTAGCGCGAAGATTTAGCGCGAAGCTCATCCGCGCTGTCCGGCTTCGCGATGTAAGATTGGTTCCGCACATCGAAGCGGAACAGGTGAAAGCCGATGGCTGGAATTATTTCAGCCACAGCCTCGGCAGTGTGGTCGATCAAACGGAATGTTGGAATGCCATCCCATTCGCTAGCAATTATTTCATATGTACGCATGATTAAGATGAAACCTCCTTATTTCCTAAGCACTAAGTTGATTTCTCACATTAGCCCTTTGATAGTACATGTAAATTAGCGCAATGCCCACGAGCAGGATAACCGTGGTTACCAAGCTCCCTTCGGCACCGAAGGAGCCGCCGGAAATCACTGTACTCCCACTTTTTTCCATCTGAAAAATAGAGACCGTACGCGTTCCGGATACATCAAAACCGTACACATTGCCCTGAAAGAAATTCCAGGATAGATGCATGCCAATCGGCATCCAGAGACCGCCAGTGCTTACCCTGCTTACGCCGAATAAAAGACCCGCCAATAACAAATTTATAATCGGCAGAGGTGAATCCCACATACCGGGATTGTTCGAATGCAGGAAAGCGAATAGAATCGTGGACACGGCAACGGCAATCACTGTACCGAATCTTACCTGTACAAGCCCCTGCAAATATCCGCGAGAGAACAGCTCCTCATTCATCCCTACGCCAATGAAAAGCAGGAAACCCAAGAGCATATCAAGGCTAATCGCCGCCGACCCATGCACGGATATTAGCTTAACACCGCCAAATAACCAAATCAACCCGCAGCTCGCTGTGATGAGTATGACGCCAGCCAGGAAGCCTTCGCCAAACCTTGACCATAATCGCTTCGTGTTCAACCCTAACGGCCAACCTTTTCGGCGCTCGAAGATGGCATAGGAAATAAAAACTCCGCCAATAAATCCGATAATTTGCGACCACTGCGCCATTTGGACGAATGCAGCATCCTTCGCTATTGCCATGGGATCTGACATCAGCGATGGTTGTCCTGCAATTGTAATTACTGCCGCTATGATCGACAATACAATTGTAATGACAGCGATAAAGACGACACAAAGCAAGACTTTGCCGATGATCGTCAGGATCGACTTCCCCACTCCCTTTTTTTCGTTCATTATTCGCCTCCTTATCCACTCATCTAACCTTATTCGAGAAAAAAGGCTTTTATCCTCCTGATCATTTCCAGAAGTGGAAGTTCACTCTTGTGCAAATGATGTCCTCATGACACAATAGAGAAAACTTGCCCTCATGGAGGAACTATGCTTTTCGTTTTATTTGCCTTATGGATCATCGCACTGCTGCTTCTATTGATCGATCCAAGATCGAGCACGATGCGCTGGTTAAGCGCCGTTGCTTTCACTGGCGGCATTGGTGCGCTCGCAGCCGTCCTGTCGGAGAGTGTCATTCCGAACTTACGAATTACCATACCTAATCCTTCTATTATCGCACTCCTGTATCGCATTCAGGCCGGAAGCTCATTGCTTTCTTACTACGGATTGCCTTATTCGTTTGCCATGCTTGCCCTGCAATATAATCCGTACTGGCTCAAGCGTGAAGTAAGGCGGCTTCTGCCGTATTTGCTCCTTTTGCCTCCAGTCGCCTGTTTGCTTTTTACGCCTGGCTATACCGAAGTTATGCCCATATCATATCCCATCGTATCCTGCTGGGTTATCCCTTATATTCTATGCGGCTCGGCCCTCATCGCCTTCAAAAAGGAACGTCTTCCTGCCATGCAGCGAACACACTTGTTCAACTGCCTGGCGCTGCTGCCGCCAATCCTATGCTTTGCTGTGCTCAATTACGTTATGCCCAGCTTCGGTTTTTACCGGATGTGGGTTTATCACACATGGACACTTGCGTTTGTTGTGCCTACTTTAGCTTTCACCTTTTTTAAATATGGCCTCTTAGGCGTCAGGCTGTTCGTTGAACGGCGCGAGCTCAATTCTACGCTGCGTGCGATTACCTCTGGTACCGCCATTATGAATCATGCGATTAAGAACGACGTTGGCAAAATGCGCTTATTTCTGGAAAAAATGAAGCAGCATGCCGAAGAAACGAATCAAAAGGAGCTCTTGCAGGATCTCGATGTTGTCTTGGGCGCTTCGATACATATTCGCGATATGATCTCCCGTGTACATGAACAAACGCAGGAGATTCCACTTCGAATTGGGCCTGTCTTGCTGAATGATCTTATTGATAACGTGCTTGCTTCACTTGCGCCCAACTTTACTAACATTAAGCTTACCAAAGCCGTCCCCGAGGAAATGATGCTCCAATTGGATCGCATGCAAACCGCCGAAACGCTCACTAACGTATTGATGAACGCGATTGATGCGATGCCTCGAGGCGGCGAGCTTGCCATCAAAGTCTTTGTTACTAAGAAAAAGATCGTCATCGAAGTCCGCGACACTGGGATAGGCATGGACAAATCTGTCCTTAAGCAGATACTGGAGCCATTCTATACGACAAAAAGCGGGAGCCGCAACAACTTTGGCCTAGGGCTTCCTTATTGCTACAACGTGATGAAGAAGCACGGGGGATCCTTAGAGCTTACTAGCAGCCCTGGCAAAGGAACTAGCGTATTTCTTATTTTCCCGGGTACACGATTATTGACATAAGGGGATACGAACATGGATCAAATCAAAATCGTTATCGTTGAGGATGACCTGGATTGGCTGCGCGGATTGACCGCTTACTTAAATCAACAGCCCCATTTGACAGTCACAGCTACGGCATCGACCGTGCATGAAGCGCTTGAACTTTTTCGCGGTTCAGAATCTCTGGCGGATATCGCGCTTATGGACATCATGCTGCACGATGAACCTGCCGGCATACGTCTCGCGGAGCAAGCTAATCTTGCTTGGGGAGTGAAGGTCATCATGCTGACCTCCATGGAGGAGAAGGAGTTCATTTTTCGTTCGTTTCAAGCAGGCGCAATTGATTATCAAATAAAATCCAAATTTGAAGAACTGCCCGCCGTCATCCGCGCGGCGCATGCTCGCCAATCATCCATCAATGCCGCTGTCGCCGAGCAGATGCGTGAAGAATTCCGCCGGCTTAAGCGGCTTGAGCATGAGTTCAAAGTGAAAGAAGTCAGCGATTTAATGACGCCTACCGAGCTTCAAGTGCTTCAAATGATCGATCAGGGGCATACGCAAACCGAGATTGCCTCTCGCTTCTTCATCTCGCTGCGCACGGTCAAAATCCACGTCGGCCACATCCTGAAAAAACTGGGCAGTTCAAGCAGCAAGGAAGCCGCCCAAAAAATCCGCGAACTGGGGCTCTTCGAGCGCGGCCATCAGCCGGACAAAGATGATAAAGAACATTAGTGAATATCCCGCTTCTTGAACCTTCCGCCTTTCACGTCATGGATATTGCCGACGGCGAGAAACGCGGAAGGATCCAGTTCCTCTACGATCGATTTCAGCTTCGCTTCTTCCAAACGGGTGATAACGCAAAAAATAACTTTTTTGTTGTCGCCGGAAAATCCGCCTTCCCCTTCCAAGTACGTAACGCCACGGCCAAGACGGTCCAGAATCGCTTCGCCGATAGACCGGAAACGATCGCTAATGATCCAAACCGATTTGGACTCATCAAACCCTTCTATCGTAATATCAATCATTTTGTAAGCGATGAAATAGGCAATTAAGGAGTACATCGCGCGATCCCAGCTGTACACAAATCCTGCGCTTCCCAGAATAAACAAGTTGAAAAACATCACGATTTCGCCGACGGAGAAAGGTATTTTTTTCGAAACGAGGATTGCGATAATTTCCGTGCCGTCAAGCGAACCCCCGAATCGTATCACAAGCCCTACGCCAATCCCGAGAATAATGCCCCCGAATACAGCCGAAAGCAAGGGATCAATAGTTAGCGGCGGAACCGGATGGAGCAGTACCGTCCCGGCCGACATGACGAGGATGGAAAAGAGTGTCGATAAGGCAAAGGTTTTACCTATCATTTTATACCCAATATACAGAAAGGGCAGGTTTAGAAGGGTTAAGAAAATACCAACTTGCGTATTCGTCAAGTAGGACAAAATAATTGAAATCCCTGTAATGCCGCCGTCAATAATTTTATTGGGAACCAGAAATATTTCTAGTCCTACCGACATTAACACAGCACCGAAGAACAGAAATACGCTTCGTCGCATCAGGGTGCTTTTGGTCATTTTCTTATGTTGCAAATGATTGGCAGTATTGGTTTCAGTTCTCACCTGGGGAATTGCCAAAGGGATCTCCTCCTTCTTTCTCTCGTATGTATGTCTCTATTATTTCTCGTTCCACCCACCTTTTTCCTGCAAAAAGCGTGTTGCGTCCGGATGGAAATCGGCACAATAATTGTTAGAAGCTCTGTCATCGAATTCATGCTGCTCTCATGGTATAATGTCATAGTTCCTTTACAATTTCTTAATCATGGGAGAAACTATGAAACTACTTTTGCGTCACATTTGGCGAATCGTGAAAACGCGTTGGCCTCTTCTCGCAGCTGCCTTGATACCAGTGCTGATCATGGAAATCCTGAGCCGCGGCCATTACTTTGAAATGGTGACCTGGGGCTCGAGACACATCGCCGAATTTCTGCTAAACGCCTGGATCGTTCTTGGCCTTATGCTTCTGTTTATTGCGGCAATAGGGCGTACTCGCATCGCCTACTGGGTGCTATCCGGCATTCTGCTCATTCTAGCGTTAATCAGCGGGGTGAAGCTCAAAATATTAGGTGTGCCTTTGCTTCCTTGGGACGTTGTATTAACGGGCGAAACGTCCGATATGGTGAAATACGTTACAAATGTGTTAAACGTACGTACACTCATCGGGCTCCTGTTATTCCTAGGTGTCAGTTATATGCTACTCTATCGTACACAGCTTTTTGTCAAAAAGGTGGCATGGAAAGAACGCAGCGTTCTGGCGGCACTAGCCGTCTTCATGCTTGCTGCTGTGTATACGGATAAACCGATGCCAGTCCAGAAATGGCTCGGCATTAAGGCGGCAACCTGGGACCAGGCCGAAAATACCAAAACCAATGGTTTCGCGCTAGCTACAGTTCTTAATACCCGGACGCTCTTCAATGACCATCGGGAAGGTTATGATGACAAAGCCGTCGCGGCGATCGTCAATCAGACACCGAAGCCGAACAAAGCTGGAAGCACGGTTAAACCGAATGTAATTGTCGTATTGAGCGAATCATTCTGGGATCCTACAGTAATCAAAGGCGTTGAATTCAGCCGTGACCCCATTCCATTCTTCCACAAGCTGCAGGCGAGCGGGACGAGCGGTTGGATGCTGTCTCCGCAATACGGCGGCGGTACGGCTAACGTAGAATTCGAAGTTCTTACCGGGAATTCGATGCGATTCCTGCCGCAAGGCTCCATCGCCTATAACCAGTATATTACGAACGAGGTTGACTCTTTAGCCAGTATTTATGCTAGACAAGGCTATACATCGACAGCGATTTCTCCTTTTCATAACTGGTATTTCAACAGCAATAAAATTTATGAAGACTTTGGTTTCTCCAAATATATTCCGATTGAATACTTTAAACCGAACTATTCCGGTCCTTATATCGCCGATAGCGAAGTTGCCGCTAATATTATTCATGCAACCAATCAAAGCCAAGGCCCTGATTTTATTTTTGCGAACACGATGGAAAATCATTTCCATTACTATCCCGGCAAATTTCCGAAAAACACGATTGATGTGAAAGGTGATATCGCCCCTTCCTCCCAAGGCATGCTGGAGACGTTGGCGCAAGGCATTAGCGGCGCAGACAATATGCTTAAGGAGCTCGTTGAGCATTATGAGAAAAGCGGCGAACCTACGATTATCGCATTTTGGGGAGATCATCTTCCCTCACTGGGCGATGATTACGCCACCTACGTGGATACCAAATATATCAGCGGCAAGGATGACCCGGATTTCCTGAAAAAAATGTACAGCGTACCGCTCGTGGTGTGGAACAATTTTGATACGGATCGTAAGGATAAGCTTAACATCAGCCCTTCCTTCCTGGGACCTTACCTAATCGAACTATCCAAACAGCAAGGCAGCTATTATACGGACTTTTTGGAAGAGCTTTCGAAAAAGATTCCTGTCATTCCGCCAAGGGACTATTATGCGTCCATGCATATTAAAGAGGACGATTTGAAAGACTACGAAACGCTCCAGTATGATATCCTGTTCGGAGACCGGCATGCTTACAAGGACTATACGACTCCGATTAAAGATTCGACATACATGCTGGGGTTTGGACCGATTACCTTGGAAAAGGCAGTACCTGAAACGCAGGATATTTCAGGCCTAACGAGCATGACCCTAACAGTAAGCGGTAAGAACTTCCCGCCACTAGGTTATGTTTCGCTTAATGGCAAGCCGCTGCCCACTACTTGGTTGAATGAACAGTCTTTGACAGCCAAAGTTGAAGGCGATGCACTCAAACCGGGGATTTGGGACATACAAGTGAATGTCAAAGATTCCAAAGAAACAGTAATCGGCAAATCCAACACGCTGCCAATCGACATAGGCGGCCGATAATAACTAGTCAAAATCCCCTTGCCAGCAACATTCGGCGTGGGGATTTTTGATTTATGCTTAGCTTTTCGCTGTAAGTTTGAGTGCTCGATATACATAATAACTAATAACGGATAACAAAAGGAGGACCGCTGCTCCCCAATAAATATTTGCAAAAACGTCAGGAAGCGGAAGCGACTTCTGCCAAGCGATGCTTTTGCCGGTCAACGCCACGCCGAAGGCGCCTCCAACGAATTGGATCAACTGTGAAAGGCCCATCCCTGCGCCAATCTGCCCCTTCGGCAGTATCCGTGACATTTCATTGGATAAACACGTTGACAGCATCGTCACACCAAGGCTTAATGGCACATAGATGCACAGAATGGCATATGGCGAAATGCTGTTAAAGAACGCGAACAGAACAGCCCCGATCAGCATAAGAAAACTGCCTCCGCTTAGAAAAAGATGATTGCCATAGCGATCAATCAATCTGCCAATTGGATTGGATAGAAAGGCCGATAAAATCGCTCCCGGGAATATCATTAATCCCGTCATCGCCGCGCTTTGCCCGAAAAGATCCCTAAGCAAGAGCGGCATGAGAAACAAAGTGGCGAAGTGAGCGGCGTATGCGGCAAAACCCATGAAGGTGAGCAGCATGTAGGGCACATTACCCAACAGTTCCGGTTGGACGAAGGGGAGATCGTTTCGCTTGATGCGAATCCAAAACGCGAGCAAAAATATGATGCCGGCTGCAAGCGCATAGATGGAGCTTGTTGTCATGAACAGCAATAAGCCGGTAACTCCAATTCCGATAAAGCAGGCTCCCGCAAAATCGAAACGCACATGAATGGCTTCTTCCTTCGGCAGCAGCTTGAATAAGATTGGCAGTAAGAAGAGAATCAAGCCCGTGATAACAAATAATCCGTTCCAACCTACATATTGCGTAATGGCGCCACCTGCCACAGGGCCAAGCCCCATGCCAAACGTAGCGGTGGAGATAATCGCCGACATCGACCTCCCTCTTCTGCTGAGAGGAATAAATCGGGTTATAAGCACGATGCCTAGCGCAACGCCCGAACCAGCGCCAGAAGCTTGGAGTAAGCGCGCGGACAACAACATCACAAAGTGATGGCTGAACACCCCGAGCAGAGAGCCCGCACCGAGACATAGAACCCCAATCATAAACAACCTGCGAATCGGCAAATAATCAGATAAACGGCTGTATGTGATAGACGAAATCGCAAATGTGATCGAATAACCGGTTACGATCCAAGAGGCTGTTGTTGAAGACAACGCGAAATCTTTCATAATTTGCGGCAAAGCTACATTAAACATCGTCGTGTTCATGACGATCAGCATCACAGCCACACTCCATAGTCCGAGTACCAGCCTTTCTTTCAAAACAGCTGTATCGGTTTGAACGGCAGCAGGTGTTTCAACAGTTTGGGTTGTCATTTCGATAGCCAACCTCCTTCATTTTATAATTCTAAGAATATCGAATTATTAAAATTTATCACAACCTTTTCCCATATTCAAGGAAAACACGAAAGCTTAATAAAGAACTTCTATTCAGCGACGCAAGCAAACTTGAGGCTGCGCCTCAGGTTCTTGTCTGAACCCATGCGTCCAGGCATGCGCTTCTCCACCCCACACCCATTCCTTTTTCTGTACTACTTTGTGCTGCCTTCAATTTCTCTTTTCTCTAACCTGTCTTCCATCCTGTATCCCTATCTATGAGCACCCCTGTAAGATTCCGGGTACATTTCGCTTCCCAATGCGCGCGAATAACTGCCGCGCGTTTCTCCGCAAGCTTCGCAAGAAAACGGAGAAGGTGCTGGCGGACCGCCAATTCCCCATGCACGGCGATATTGACGGAACTACGATGCCTTATTCCACGGTAACGTCCTTTTTCTCCCCCTGAAGCGGAACTCTGGTGCGTTAAATGAGCGATAACGTGCCTGAAACCCAGCTTTCCCTGCCCATAACGCACGGTAGTTCCCCGAAACGTCCCTGCAACCAAAAATACCGCCGCATAACGCACCCATGTTCCGCTCACTCATGCAGAAAGACGATCTATCGCAGATCGAAGTGGTTTTCCGATGATCGGAACTGCTGTGGCACTTCCGGATCATCCACGTCGACCCTGTCAAATGCTCGCACCATACGATGCGTGCGGAATCTCCTCGCTCTGCGAGCTCGTCACACACATGCCTGACGACATATGCCTTATCTGTTAGAATGGGTATCCCTAACGCTTTGGTTCTGTAAAGGATTTAACCAAAAAAGAAGCCGCATCCTATGACGGATGGGCTTCTCTTACTTATTTTCGGCTAATTATAACGATACGATTTTGCCAGTAGCCTGCGACTCAAATGCAGCAAGAATTACGTTCAACGAACGCAAGCCTTCTTCGCCAGAGATGCGCGGCGCTTGCCCTGCTTGAATGCTTGCAACGAACTCGTCGATAACGCCGCTCGTCGTTTGCTTCTCGTTCGTCGCAATCTCGCCTACTTTATAGCGCTCGACTGAACCGTCGCGCAGCTCGACAATCACTTGATCCTCAGGATGCGTGCCAATTTTCATCACGCCGTTCTCGCACCAAAGCACTGTGGAGTTGTCTTCACCTTTGTAGTACGTCCAGCTCGCTACGAGAGAACCAATGGCTCCGCTCTTCATGCGCAGTACGCAGGTCGCGTTGTCGTCTACTTGTGTTCCTTCTTTGTGGATCGTTCCGACGAAAGCAGCCACTTCTGAGACTTCATCGCTCAACAAGTAACGAATCAAATCCGACTTATGCACGCCAAGGTCGCCCATAGCGCCCATAACTGCTTCTTCTTTGCGGAAGAACCAGCTTTCCTTACCGTCAACGCTCCAACCTTCAGGTCCCGGATGGCCGAAAGACGTACGGAACGTCAATACTTTACCAAGTTTGCCGGAGTCCAAAATTTCTTTGGCTTTCACGTGCGGAGGCATCAGCCTTTGATTATGTCCAACCATCAAGAATACGCCGTTTTTCTTCGCTGCTGCAATCATCGCTTCCGCTTCTTCAGCAGTGGATGCCATCGGTTTCTCAACTAACACATGTGCGCCAGCATTAGCTGCTGCGATGGTAACCTCCGCGTGCAGATAGTTCGGTGTACATACGCTGACTGCATCCACTTTTTCTTGCTTTAACATTTCCGTGTAGCTGCTGTAAACTTTACCGCCGTGGATTTGAGCGTAGTGCTCCGCTCTTTCGATCACTGGATCTACGAAAGCAACTAACTCAACATTTGGATTCCAGCCATACTCCGGGATATGTCTGTGTTTGGAAATTGAGCCGCATCCTACAACGGCAACTTTAATTTTACTCATGTGTGATAATCTCCTTTTATTAGTTCTTCACGCTCGTGTAATGTTCTTTAACCCAATTCAAGCTGTTCTCAATGCTCGTAATCGGTGGCTTCTGGCAGTGGTCTTGTTCCACGATAAGCCATTCCACGTCAGCTTGCTCGGCTGCTGCAATTACTTTTTCCAGATCTACGTTGCCAAGACCGAGTTCCAACGTAATAATTTTGCCTTCGGCGTCTTTGGCAAAATCTTTGAAGTGAACGAGCGGCAGACGTTCCGCATACTTGGCAATGTACACGAGCGGATCTTGACCGGCGAATTGAACCCAGCATACATCCATTTCTACGCCAATCGCCTGATCTCCTGCATTCGCATACATCGCGTCAAATACGAATTGACCGTCGATTTGGACATGGAATTCGAAATCATGATTGTGATATAGGAATTGCAGACCTTGTTTCTTCGCTTCCGCCGCAAAACCTTCACAATCCGTAATGATTTGCTGCCATTGTTCAGCTGTTTGGCGCTGCTCTTCAACAACGAATGGGCAGATGATGTATTTTGCTCCAAGCGTGCGGAGATAGTCAATTTCACCCTGAAGGTTATTTCTCAAATTATCCAAACTCACGTGACTTCCGATCGCTTTCAAGCCGATCTCGTCCAAGAGCTGCTTTAATTGCGCTGCAGGCATATCGTAGTAACCCGCGAATTCGACTCCCTCATATCCTAACTTCGCTACATGGCGAAGCGTGCCCTCCATATCCTGAGCCATATTGTCTCTTAGGGTGTACAATTGCAAACCAATTTGAATTCGTGCCATTCTGTTCTCTCCGTTTCATGAAAGCAATTTTGAGTTGATGGGTTCATTATAACGGATATTGAATTAATAAGACCATTCACGATATAATCAAAACATCTCCTATTTGGCTACGAAAGGTGTAAATTATGCATTCGGAAATCTTGACCTGTGGTTATTCTTTCCATATGGAAAGGTTTGATGTCAGCGCCAAAAGCGGACTCAATTCTTATCTTTTTCGTTTGCAAACAGAAGGCACATGCGAAGCTTTGGTTCAAGGTCGCTTGCGTAAAATCGAAGCGGGCGACTTGCTTCTGTACCGGCCCGGCGAGCCTTATGAGCTGCGAATTGAAAGCCAATCGGGCGACCATAATGGCAAAATCGCCAGCGGCGACTATTATTTGTTCTGCAAGGGGCCCTGGATCGACGACTGGTGGAACCGCAGCACGAAACCGGCCTGCAGCCATATCGATTTGGATGCGCGGCTCATTTCCTTATGGCGGCAGCTCATTCTCGAGAAACGGCGCATGGAAGAGGAGAACCGCGAGCTTAGCGGCTACTTGCTGCAAGCGCTTTGCTTGTACGTGGAGCGCGCGGCAACAGAAACGGTAACTCTGCAGGGACGCCCCTTCACCGGAACGCGAATGAAGCGATTTATTGAGGCTCATGCGACTGCGACCTTTAAGATCGAGGACGTCGCTGATCATGTTGAGCTAAGCGTATCGAGGGCTGTGCACTTATTCAAGGAATGCTTCGGCAAGACCATGGTGCAATACGCACTCGAAGTGCGCCTGTCAAGCGCCGTGGAACGCATGCACGACAGCTCCATGTCGCTGGAGCAAATCGCCCTAAGCTGCGGCTTCGGGAGCTACCCTTACTTCCATCGAGTCTTTAAGGTTAAATTCGGCATCTCGCCCAAGCTGTTTCGCCAGCAGGCTTCGCAAAACTAAAAATGTCGCCCTTTCTTCTTTGAAGGAAGGCGACATTTTTGCTTACAGGCGGATTCCCCGCTTCAGTTAAACATCAACTTTGTAATTCAAGAGAAGCTCGTCACCCGGTACGCCTCTAATTCCCCAATTATGCTTTGGCGTTTCGAATATCGTGATTTCAAGATCATCCGTAGAAATATGAAAGGTCTCGTGAATGTTTTGGAATAAGAGCTTGATCAGTAATTTCTTCGCTTCCACTGTTCTGCCTTCGAAGATACTGATTTCGATAATCGTGTAGGCTTCCGTACGACCGTTGGCATAAATAAAGTCTTCCTCGTTCATCGGAAAAAACCGATGAAATCTTTTGTCAGGAGGATATTGAAAAGCTTCCACCACACAGGCATGAATCACCTCTGACAATTGCCCTTTTATCGGATTTAATTTTTCATTGATGCCATAAATTTTAATTTGCGCCATCTGGCAACCTTCTTTCCTCATGGAATTATCCCTACTAAGATATCACACAGTGGTAGATTATGTAAGCAAGCTGCCATACATAAGTTTATGGAAAATGCTGCATACTCTTAGGTAAAGCCGTAACTCTTGTCGAAATGAGGTGATCACATGGCGTTTATTAAGCAGCGCTGGAAAACACGGAAAAAACCCGATACAAATACCGTTTCTTTAGAT
The DNA here is from genome assembly GCF_040812395.1 of Paenibacillus tabacirhizosphaerae. Classification (GTDB taxonomy): domain Bacteria; phylum Bacillota; class Bacilli; order Paenibacillales; family NBRC-103111; genus Paenibacillus_E. The sequence goes on from NZ_JBFNXH010000003.1 coordinate 536,246, forward strand.
GAAATGACAGATCCACTAGCCGAAGACAGCGTCATGATGATTGATCAAATCAAACAGATCTTGGTGACTGATGATTTGACGAGCGCCCACTTCGCAAACCCAGGCGCCGGCATGCTCTTCCTGAACACACTTGTGGATTCAGAACGGCTGCAACAAGATATTGTTCCACGCATTCGGCTCTGGCTAGAGAAACCGCCTGAGGAATGGAGCATTTTCTTTCCGCAGGCTATGATTATCGACTCCCTTGCCGAGACGATTAACAGTATTCTGCTTGGGTGCGTCATTCTTTTCCATGACGGATTGCCAGGGAAAGCCATCGCTTCTCCCAAACGAATAGACAAAGGTCGTTCTATCGAACCGCCGCAATTAGAGAAGGTGCTGCTCGGCCCGCAGGAATCGTTCGTAGAAGATTTCGATACCAATGCCTCCTTACTGCGGAAAAGAATCAAAGACCCTAATTTAGTGTTCCATTTCTTCTCTATTGGAGAACGTTCCCGCACGAAAGTCTCGGTCGTCTACATTAAAGATATCGCCAAACCGGAGTGGGTCGAAGAAATCGAAACGAATCTTAGAAAAATCAATATCGACCGAGTATCCACGCATAAGGAAGTCATGGAGCTTATCATCGGCAAGAACAACTCTGTATTTCCTATCTACGAGCTCACAGAACTCCCCATTCGATCAGCCATTAATTTGACAAGAGGACGAATTGGCATCCTTGTGGAAGGTTCGCCATTTGTCGCTTTCCTGCCAACTACGCTGTTAACCAGCTTTGTCGGCTCTGAATTCGTTTACCAAGGTACCCTTATTCCAACCTTTGTGCGCTTCATTCGGATGCTGGCTTTTGTGATTGCCCTATATGCTCCTGCTATTTATTTGGCTCTCGTGTCCGTCAACTCATCCATTATGCCAACATCCTTTTCCATTTCGATCGCCAAAGATCAGGAAGGCATTCCTTATCTGAGCTTTTTCGAAACCTTCGTCATGATGCTGGTCATGGACATTCTCAATGAAGCAATGGCCTTTGTACCTGGCAATGTCGGATCTGCTTTGAATGTCGTAGGAAGCTTAATCATCGGTGACGCTGCCGCCAAAGCTGGCTTAGTCAGCAAATTTATGATTATCATAGCGGCCCTTTCGTCCATTGGCGCATTTATCGCCTCCTACCAAGTGTCCTACGCGGTGCGCTTGTGGAAGTACCCCATGATGATATCGGCTGGGCTATTCGGATTTTACGGAATCTCACTAATGACTCTCGTCATGCTAGGACACCTATGCAGCAAGAAATCGCTGGGCGTTCCTTACATGTCTCCGCTCGCGCCGTTCCTTTACAAGGCCGTGCGAAGCTCACTGTTCGAGCCCGATATGAGCAATCAGAACGAACGGGATGAAACTTTTCATCCCCAAAATAAAATCAGACAGCGAGGAGACCCGGATCACTAATGAAATATCAACGAATTTCTCATTTGCAGTTTTTTTTCATTCAAAGTCTGGCGTCCATCGACATGATCTCGCTCCGCTTTCCGGCACATGCGATTCAGACCATGGATCAGCACGCCTGGATGATCGTTGTAATTGCTTTTTTCATCGCCATGTTCAATCTCATCGTTGCACTTCAATTGTTGAAACGTCATCCCAATGAAAATTTAATCGAGATTTCAAGAAGATATTTGGGCAGGTGGATAGGAGGCCTTTACGCGCTTTTCGTCAGTGCGGAATCGTTCCTACTGGGGATCTTAATGTTCTGGGAAAACTGGTCCTTTGTTTCCTACGTGCAGCTCAAAAGCACTCCCGTAAGCATAATCGCGATCTTCTTTATGCTTGTAATTACATATCTGCTGCTGAGTGGCTTAGAGGGATGGTCAAGACTGGTGCAATTGCTGGGCTTCTTCATGCTGGCTTCTATTCCACTGTTGAATCTGCCTCAACTGAGCAATGCTGATTTCGCCCGTCTGCTGCCGTTGACAGATCTGGATGTGAGCAAACTTAATAGCACACTGAGCATTCACGGGATGCTTATGTTTAAAGGTGTTTTAGCGGTTTACTTTCTAAGGCCTCACGTGGAAGATAACGGACGGATATACCGAATCTCCCTCTTTGCCCTCCTTCTCGCCTTTATACAAGTGCTGCCCACATTCATACTGCCAATAGCAGTCTTCGGCGCCCGCACGGCAGCTCAATTCTCATTTCCATATGCAGAATCCATGGAAACCGTTCCTTTATACTTATTGCCTATTGAGAAAATCAGCTTCATGGCACCGATGTTTTTTCTCTTCCTGCTGGTTATCATGATGGTGATCTCCTTTTACTGCTGCGCCCAAAGCATACGTACTTGGATGGGAATCAAAAATGAGAGGCTCATTTATGTGTCCATCACGCTAGTCGCGATTGCAATATTGGTTTGGCCAGTCTCACTACCGCAAATATTGAAAGTTTACCCATACTGGACGTATGGTTATCTCTTTATTTTCATAATCCCTCCTATCTACATGTGGATAGCCGGCTTTTTTCGAAGAAAGGTTGGTGCAGCACATTGATTCGGAAAGGATGGCTCATTTGTATCGTCATTTGCACGCTATTATGGTGTTCAGGCTGCATGGATATTGTCGAGCTTCGTGAACAATCTTTTATAGTGGGTCTGGGCATTGATCTAGCAGAAAACAATCAGATTGAAGTCAGTTTAGCGGAAATTAACATTCAAAATGGCGGAGCCGAACAAGCGTCGCCAGATAAATCCACGCCTTTAATTGTCAAATCGGCAACAGGTAAAAATATATCGGAGTGCATTCGCATTCTGCGCACCGAACAATTCAAGAAACTGACATTGAATAAGGTTTCCTATATCGTCTTCAGCGATAAGCTCGCCAAAAAAGGACTTATCCCCTATAAAGATTTCCTGGTTCGATCCAATGAGCTCGACCTCTCTACCCAGCTATTCGTATCCGAAGCCCGGGTCAAGGATCTCTTTGAAGCCGATCGCGGAAAACTCCTGGAATTCACAACAAAGGGATACAAGTACCTGCCCACGTTCATACCATCGTACTTATGGCAACTGCTTTCCCGAATGGAAACGCCTCTAGAGAGCACCTTCCTTAATCGTGTCCGTTTAGGGGATGATACGCTCGCTATTGAAGGCGAAGCCTTTATGAAAATGGATAAACTGAAAGTTAGTTTGAACTATAAGGAGACCAGAGGCGTCAACATTTTGTTGGATAAAAAATGGAAAAATATTCTCCTTTTTATTAACGATGCTGAGGATACCTCTTTCCTTATTAAGCGTGTGCAACGCAAAGATCACTATGCGCCTAATCACGTCACGCTGACCTACACCATTTCAGGTAACATCGTGGAGAGCACCATCGAAAACCCGATGGCAAAAGTGCAGCAGCTTGAAAAAAACGGATCCGATAGCCTGGCGAAAAAGATAACCGACTTGCTGAAGAAAAACACGAATGAAGGCATCGATATCCTCGGGATCGGCGAAAAATTTCGTCAGCGTGGCTGGGATACGTCCAACTGGCAGCAGCGAATTAAAGACCTCCCCATCGACATTCGCGTCAACCTGCGAATTCTTGACGGAGAAGCGCTTAAAGACTGAAACATTTCTACTCTTTTACTCGTATAAGAAAAGAGAAGGAAGATCTAGGCAGCAAATAGACTAAAAAAGGAGGGAATCTACGAAAATCTATCTTAACTGGATTGTTTCAAAATTGTAAAACTATTTTAATGTTAGATTAATATTTATCATATATGCTACTCATATATCCAAATCTTAGGATGGTGAAATCTATGAAAATGTTTATTACGATTCACAACAAAAGCGTACCTGTTTACTCCGATGAGAAAAATAAAAAGAAATTCAACTTATTGAAGTCTGCGTTGGAAGCAAAAGTAACCAAAGGAAGAAACGCAATCAAGAAATGTTTGGATTCGATCATCTCCATAGAAATCGTCGGCTGCGAAGCCATTCTGCATTCCCTGAATGAACGTGACTCGCTCGCCTTGTCACTCTACTAAACGATGTATAGTTAAAAAGAAGGAACGCTGCCCTAAGGGGTAGCGTTCCTTTTTTCATAGATATTTATCTTGGATAATGTTCAGATGATGTTGTGCATGCCCGGCAATGATGTATGCGAGAGATCGGGCCGTTACATCCCTGCCACTCACATTCCCGCTTCGCAGCCACGCTGATTCCGGAATTGTCGCAAGTAATGAGAATGTCGCCTGTCGAACAGCAGCAAAATCTGCAAGCAGCGTTTGAAGCGAAAATTGCTCGAAGTTCCCATTTTCGATCAGAACATCTTGATCAAATCCTGGGAGAATCGTCGTATCACCGCGTGCAATACGCATCATCCGGTAGCTCATCACACGCTCCGTATCCGTCATATGTCCCAGAACTTCCTTCAAGCTCCACTTCCCCGGGGCATAGCGTCCCTCGCCTTGATCTTCTGTCAGCCCTGTAAACAATGCTGTGATTGCAGTGAGCTGGTTCCGAAGAAACGGGCTGTAATCTTCATTTGGAACAACATCAATGTACGTTGAAAAGTATGGCGCATATTCATGACTTTCAGGCCGCTTCGGCATATCGATTCATTCTCCCCTCTGTCGTTTCATCCATTCTATCATATCCTAACGGAGGGGAATGCGAAAGAATTTCATATTCAGAGCTAGCTTACTTACGCTTCAGTATCCATAGTTTGCTTTGATAGTCGCCATGCAGGCCATTCACAGGCAGCCCCGCGTACATCAGGTGATCGCCGGGATAGCTTCCATCCATGCCCGCAACCTCATAATCAAAGGCAGGGTCTAGCCCCTTAAGCTGAAGCCAGCTTAGAGGCCCGTTCGGTATGGCAAGGACACGGACGTAGACGACCATCGCCTCAGTGCGATCTTCGGAGACTATCATCCAAGCAGTCTCATTGCCTTCGAAGGGACTGAGCAACCGATACATATCTCCGAACTGAACGAGAGGGCGAATTTGTTTGTAAGTCTGGATTTGCTGCTTGACGATTTCCTTCTCTTCATCGGTAAATTTCGTTAGATCCAACTCATAGCCGAAATTACCGGACATCGCAACATTGCCTCGCGTTTCCAACGAAGTGTAGCGATGAACTTGATGATTAGGCACCGCCGATACGTGGGAGCCCATCGAGCTGACCGGATAGACGAGGCTTGTGCCGTACTGTATTTTCAAACGGGATACTGCGTCCGTATTATCACTGGTCCAGGTCTGAGGCATGTAGAACAGCATGCCGGGGTCGAAGCGGCCGCCGCCGCCGGAGCAGCTTTCGAACAAAATGTGCGGAAACTCGGAAGTCAGCGTTTCCAGCACGCGATACAGCCCTAGCATATAGCGGTGAGCGGTTTCTCTTTGACGCTCCGGAGGCAAGGCGGCCGAGCCGATTTCCGTCATATTGCGGTTCATGTCCCATTTGACATAGGTGATTGGCGCACTGCTCAGAATATCGCGAAGCATTTGGGTGATGGCTTCCCCAACCTCTTGGCGCGAGAAGTCCAGTATCAACTGCTGACGCCCTTCTGTTCTCCTGCGGTTCGGCACATGCAAACACCAATCAGGATGCTTGCGGTATAGCTCGCTGTCTGGCGAAACCATCTCAGGCTCGAACCATAGACCAAACTGAAGCCCCATGCCATTGACCCGGCTTACAAGATCCTCGAGTCCTTGAGGAAGCTTAGCCCTGTCTACGAACCAGTCCCCCAGCGAGCTGTTATCGCTGTCCCTCTTGCCGAACCAGCCATCGTCAAGGACGAATAATTCGACGCCGAGCTCTTTGCCGGCCTGAGCGATGCTTTCGATTTTATCCGCGTTAAATTGGAAATAGGTTGCTTCCCAATTGTTGACCAACACGGGTCTTGTGCGATCTCTAAACTCGCCGCGGCAAAGTCTGGTCCGGTACAATTTATGATAAGTCCTGGACATATCCCCGAGACCGCCATTCGAATAAACCATCACCACTTCCGGGGTTTGAAACTGTTCACCCGGTTCCATCAACCAACTGAAATCAAAGGGATTAATCCCCATTGATATGCGCGTCGCGCCATACGGCTCTACTTCCGCGTGAGCGGCAAAATTGCCGCTATATACAAGGCTGAACCCATAAGCATCCCCATGATCCTCCGTCGCATCTTTCGTCAGCAGGGCTATGAATGGATTATGTTGGTGACTGCTGGCGCCACGCCGGCTTTCGACGGTCAGCTTTCCTGGCGCAAGCGGACTGCGCTGCATATTTCGCTCACTTGCCCAGGTGCCGGACAACTGAAGCAGATCATAATGGCTGTGCCGATAATCGACACTCATGCTGAGCGCTCTCAGCAATCTGAGCGATTCGCTCCCTTCGTTCACGAAACGAACTGATCTCGTTATCGCCGCATGCTGTTCGAATAGAGTATAACTAAGCACAACCCGAAGCTGTGCCACACGGTCAACCAATTCAAGTTCAAGCGTTTGAGCTTCGTTCTCATCTTCAACATACGTAGCCGGAAGCCCCTCAAGCGCTGGCTTCCCCTTGTAAATACGATGCTTATCGTACAGCAGCTCCGAAATGGTTGAACCATTTGGCAGCGACACTTGATAGGCTGGTTCACGGTAATCGCTCGTTCCATATGCCGGATATTCCTGCGGCAACGTATCCAGAGAAATGCTGCGATCCTCTGGAACCGGATTTGGCGAGAATGAGCACCTTTCTTGAAATTGTATGATGGAGCCAAGCTGTCCGTCCCGAATCGGCCGCCCCCAGTAAACGTGCGCGGGGTAAGCTGATTTGACGAGCTGAATGACATAACTCATTTTATTATTGTGCAAGTGAAACAACCCTTGTAACGGTTCATACGAAATATTCATGATATCCCTCCTCATCCCATTATCTTACGCGTTTCACTGCAAAACTATGGAGAAAATAGACGAACATATGGATGATTGTAGTTTTTCTACGAATTGGTGGAAAGGATTTCCATGAGATGAGATAGAATATTTAGTAGAATCACACAATTATCGCCATATTTTAACCTTATACCAGCGAAAAGGGGATCGAACGATGAAGCAGCGCATCTGGAAATCTCCAGGAAAAACAGTCATTTTTGTGCTTATCTATGTAAGCATCATTCAGTTTTCATTCCCAGCTTTGTTTACAACTGATGTGTTCTATCATAATCGCATCGATTATTCGCGGGCCAAAGATAATCATCAAGATTTTCTAATCACACTGGATGCTGTTCATAGAGACATTGAGAGCAAGCATTTGACGCAATATCTCATTCTACTTGGCGATTCCGTCATGTATGGAAGTCCGGGCAATTCCAATCAGAATGTGAACGCCTATATGGCTTCTTCCTACGGGCTGCCGATCTACAATTTATCATTTCCCGGTTCTCAGATCGGTGATTTGTATACGATGCTGCTGCTTATGGATAAGCTCGGCATTTCCAGCGACCATCTCATGTTCAATATCCGCTACTCCAGCTTTGTCAAAAGGAACTACTGGCAGCCTGTTCTCTCCTGGTTCCAAGATGATCTGCGCGAATTAGACCCGGAAGCCTATCGCCATATGCTTTCCTTGCCGGATGTTGAAGAGCATGCAGGCCCATCTACCTTTTATACGTCCACGAAAAAGAATCTAAACAAGCACGTCCTGCCTTTTTTCGTACCGTATTTATACAAAGATTATTGGGACAAATGGGCGGTGCAGCTTGCTCTGAAATTGGTAAAGAAACCTCCCCCCGACGACACCTTGGAAGGCGGCGATCCGAGACCTTGGACGGAAAAGGAAGATGCTTATGGAAGAATTGATGATCCCAATGTCAAGGCCGCCTTTGATCTCAAACCGTTTAATTTGACAGAATCAAACCCGGATATCTTTTTTCTGCATAAAATCATGCTGCATCAACAAGGCAAGAAAACAACGGCCGTCATGACCGGCACCAACCATACACTCATGCAGAAATACGTGGAAGACCCCGCATTCATTGCGAATGCGCAAGCGCTGGATGCCTTCATGCGAAACAGCTCGTTAACCTACATCAACTTGGAGAAACAGATTCCTGATTCCTTGTTTACGGATTATTTACATTTAACGCCTGAAGGCTATCGGCAGCTGGCTGATAAGCTGCTGAAAGATGATGGGGATTAACCATCTTCTAACGGCGAACGTTTTACTCATGCTAAACGCAACGGAGGATAGCCTGCATGCTTTTTCATACCCCTGAGTTTATGATACTTCTTCTGCTTACTGTGGCGCTGTACTACGCGTTTCCCGCAAAGCGTCTGTACGTGCTAACGGCTGCGAACATTTTGTTTTATAGCGTGAGCGGCGTCGGCATGCTTGTGCTTTTTGCTATCATGACTGTGCTCACGTTTTATAGCGCCCGCTATCTTGATGGAGCTTACCGGAAATGGGTGCTGCTGGGCATCCTCCTTGTGAATTTGGGCAATTTATGCTTCTTTAAATACTCCGTCTTTATGATCCGCAACATCGAAAAAGTGCTGTCCGTCAAGTTGCTAACCGAAGATTCCTTCTGGCTCGCCATTGTTCTGCCTGTCGGGATCTCCTTCTATACCTTTGAATTCATCTCCTATGCTGTCGACATCTATAAACGTAAAATCAAACCTGCGCGTTCGCTGCTTGAATTTTGGATGTTCATTTCGTTTTTTGCGCATCTGATTGCTGGGCCGATCATGCGGGGAAATGAGTTTCTGCCTCAAGTGGAGAAGCTGGCCACCTTGCGTTGGAAGGCTGAACACATCAGGCTGGGCTGCTTTTATTTAACGTTAGGCTTGATGAAGAAAATGATGCTGGCCGATCCCATCGCCGACAGAGTAAACGTATTGTTCGCTGACCCCAGCTCTTTGACAGGCTCCGCCGCTTGGATTACAACCTATTTGTTTGCGTTTCAAATCTATTTCGATTTCTCCGCTTATAGCGATATGGCGATCGGAATCGGCTACTTATTCGGGCTAGAGCTGCCGCAAAATTTCTTGACACCCTATCTAAGCGGCAACGCTACAGAGTTTTGGCGGAGATGGCATATTACGCTTTCCAACTGGATTCGCGATTACATTTATATTCCTCTGGGAGGCTCGCGTCATGGCGCGTTCCGGAAATATTTGTTTCTGTTCATCGCCATGACAGCTTCAGGCTTTTGGCATGGAGCGCTGTGGACGTTCATCCTTTGGGGGATGTATCACGGGGTTCTGCTTATTGCCCACAATCTTTACCGCCTAAGCAAGAATAAACTTGGGTTGCAAAAATGGGATCAATCCGTGGTCTATCGTTGGTTCACGATCCTCATATTTTTCCATTTGACCTGCATAGGCTGGGTCATGTTCCGTATTCACGATCGCCATATGGTGATCATATTGCTGAGACGAATGCTATCGCGAGATGCGCTTCACGTCCCCTCCTACATGCTCGTTTACTTGTTGGCGGCCATCTTGCTGTTCGGATTGCATCTTCTTGAACACTGGCTGCTTGCACATCGATTGCGCATCTCCGAGCTATGGCATCGATTCTTCCCGGCGCCTGTGCGGGCGGCCTGCTATACCATTCTCATTGTTGTACTTATCATCATGCTGCGAAGTGGCGACAGTAGCTTTATCTATTTTCAATTTTGATATGATTTGCCTGATGCTGTGCAGCAGGTCCTTGACTAAACCCATACGGTTGAGCATAGGGAGTGGATTGGGAATGGGGTTACGACCGTTAACGCTTCTCCACCCCACACCCATCCCCTCTATTCGACTTTGAGCTGCCTTCTTCTTCTTTTTTCCTCTAACCGGTCTTCCATCCAGTATTCATATCCATGAACACCCCCTGTAAGAGTAAGATTCCGGGTGCATTTCGCCTCCGCAAGCTTCGCAAGAAAACGGAGGAGGTACTGTCGGACCGCCCATTCCCTATACACAGCGATATCGACGGAACTACGATGCCTTATTCCACGGCAACGCCCCTTTTCTCCCCCTGAAGCGGAACTAGGATGCGTTAAATGAGCGAAACTCTGCCGAAAACCCAGCATTTCCTGGTCATAACGCACGGTAGTTCCGCGAAACGTCCCTACAACCAAAAATACCGCCGCATAACGCACCCACGTTCCGCTCACACGTGCAAACAGACGATCTCTCGCAGATCAAGGCGGGCGGTATGGGAAGATCCAAGCGCTGCGGAACTCCCGGATCTTCTACCTCCATCCTGTCAAATGCTTGCACCCCAAGATGCGTGCGGAATCTCTCCGCTCTGCGAGTTCGTCACACACACATACCTGACGACATATGCTCGTCTGTTAGAATGGGTGTCCTAATAACATTCTAGAGAAAAAGGGGCTGCCTGAGCATTTCAGGCAAGCCCCTTCGTATGTTCATTCTTCAGCAGACATTTGGCGCAATCGGTTGATTCAAAAGCAGCGGACGAATGAATTGACTTAATTTCACCGTCTCGATGAGAAAGGCATCATGACCAAAGGCGGATTCCAGCTCGAAATATTCCGCACTTTTCTGCAATAAATGTAGCCTCTGAACAAGCTCCTGATGTTCTCTCGATGGATAGAAGCTGTCCGTATTAATGCTTATGACGATAAATGAAGATTGGGTTTTCCTCAAAACCTCATCAAGAGTCCCCCTTCCGCGGCAAATATCATGCGTATCCATGGCTTTGAGCAAATATAAATAGCTGTTCGCATCAAAACGCTGCACCAGTTTCTCTCCCTGATGCCGTAAATAGCTTTCCACCTGATAGGTGCTCCAGAAATCCAATTCATCCTGCTCGCCAGCCAACGCTCGACTGAATCTTTGATTATAAATCTCTCGGGTCCCATATTTCACCATGCCCAACATCCGGGCGATTGAAAGTCCCTTAACTGGACCCGCACTGCGATAGTAATTGCCTTCCCGCCATTCCGGATCGGAGATAATCGCTTGACGTGCGATATCATTATAGGCGATGCCCATTGCCGAGAATTGAAGGGTGGTTGCGATCAAGATGCACTGATGCACAATTTCAGGAAACATGATCGCCCATTCCAAAGCTTGCATACCGCCCATCGAGCCGCCAACAACAGCCGCAAGATCCGTTACCTGTAATTTGCCTAACAGCATTTTTTGAACTTCTACCATATCCCGAATCGTCACCACTGGAAAGGATAGTCCATACGGTTCGCCCGTCTCCGGGTTGAGTGAAGATGGCCCTGTCGTCCCCATGCAGCCTCCCAGGACATTCGAAGATACGACATAAAAGTAATCGGTATCTATCGCCTTGCCTGGACCTATGAACCCTTCCCACCAACCCCGGCTTTCCGTGCCTCCAGCGGCATGTGCGTCACCTGTCAAAGCATGGCATATCCAAATGCAGTTGTCCCGACTTTCATTCAATGTTCCATAGGTTTCATAGGCAACCCGCACATGTTCGAGCTGCTTGCCTGATTCCAGATTTACTTTAGGAAAGGATGCAATTTGTACGGATGAAAACAAAGATTTATTCAACTCCTTTATGAACCATACGATGAAAGATAAGATACAGCCCACAAATCATGATCCCAAGTATAAAATACATATGCCATACCTGTGTCAGCCCGTCATGATTGCGAGCCCAACTGTATAGGATTCCACCTGACATATTGCCGATGATCCCCCCTACAGCACCGGCCAAACCGGAAAAACCTTGATAACTTGCACCGAAACCGGCTGGCGCATATTCGGCAACAACCGCATCGATAGACGGCATAATGAGAAGCTGCCCCAGCGTAAATATCACCAATGTCACGCAAACCAGGAAAACGAAATGGTCGGCAAATCCCGCGCTCCCAATCCCGATAATCGTTACGACGACCCCAAGAAATGCCGTTTGCACCGATGACAAATAGCGCGATATGAATGCTAACGCAGGAAACTGAAGTCCAATCATCAGGAGGGCATTTCCTGTGAAAATCAAGCCGACATGATCCTGCGCCTGAAATCGATCCACCGCATACAAAGGGAGCACAAGCGTAAATTGAGCAAGCATGATATAGAATGTAATGATGAGTAATGAAAAGAGGAGCAATCTCTGATCACGAAAAACAAAAAGGAGATTTTTATACAGAGATTTGCTTGTGGAAGCAGCAGAAGACTCCTTCGGATTTTGTGGTAAAAACCTTAAAAGCAAGATCATAAAAACCAGGTATACCGCTGAGGTAAGTAAAAAGGTGATCGACATGGCCTGTATCGTAATAAGCATCCCGACAATCGGCCCGACGGCGACTCCCAGATTAACGGCCATATTGCGGAAAGAAAACGCCATGACCCTTGTTTGTTCCGTCGCATAGGCGGAAACCGCCGCTTTGCCTGCGGGCGTGAACAGGGAATAACCGATGCCTGAAATGAATGCATACAGAACAAATAACCAAAGAGAATGAGAAAATGCGTATCCGATGGAGGACACAATCAGTATGGAAAGCCCAAGAAGCATGGAACGGCGAATTCCGAACCGATCTGAGAATGAGCCTCCGAACAAAGCTAACGCTCTAGGCGTTCCTACTGTTACGGTTAACACGAATCCCGCTTGCGCCGCATTCAAATTCATATATTGGGTCAAATAAATGCCAAAAAAGGGGATCACCATATTCGCTCCGCAATTGACAAAAAAGAATCCGGATAAGATGACCCATAATCGTGCCGGTAAACTGATGCCGCTCATCGTTTGTACACCGACTCCTTGACTGTCCCCCTGCCAGCCCGTCCAGGATAGGCTCCATCTGCTGGACTGCCAAGGATGCCGCGATAGAGAGCTTCTACAAAGCCAGCTTCTTTGACCTGCTCAAGCACCTGTTCAATCTGCATGACCAAATCTTCCGCCAATCTGCCCGCCTCAGGCGTTGCCGTGATCTCTCCCCGTCCGAGAAACCGGAATGTTTCCCGGACTCCCCGAAGCGTATCAATTCTGGCTTGGGCCGTTATGGGGCCACCAGAATAAGCTTCGTCCGAAGAGGCGATGGTGATGCCGTCGACCTGCAAGGATGCTCCAAGCGCAGCGTGGAGCGATGTTGTGATCGCGGATTGCACGCGATCCTCCGTATGCGTCATGAAGCCGATCGGGGCGCCAGGCCAAATCGGGGCATCGATGATGGCTCGCAAAGCCTTCACTTTGGCGGCGTTGAAATCGATGTAGTTATCCTTCATTTTCCCCGTAATCATGGCATCGGGCGAATGGCAAAACAAAGGCTGGAGGATTGGCCTGCCCCCGAGCAAAACACCGATTTGGCAATTAATCAACATGCCTGCAAAAGCTTTATAAGCTGGCACGCCGCATAATTCTTCATTCGTTACAATGTCGAATGGCAGCTTGTAGACAGCTGCATATTTCATAGCGGTAATGCCATCCACGGTGAGACGAGCAGGGTCTGTCCCTGCTCCGAGCGATCCATACGCGATATTAATTTTCGTTAAATCAGCTCCAGCCTCGCCTGCGAGAAGTACGGTTTCGGGCGAGTTGAGTCCTCGGTGCGCCCTGACCTGGAACAGCGTGCCGGGATCGAGCGACGAACGAAGCAAGAATAGGTTATGAGGCGTAATGACGGTACCGTCGCCTTTATAATTCACGTATCCTTCAAGCAGTCCCTCAGCACGCGCTCCCCAGGCCGGATCGAAATGAATGACGCCCTCCGCTCCCCAGGCTTCCGAAACTTTCATATGAGAAACGTCCATAAACAAGGAGCCCGTCCCGTATTGAATAAATACCGTCGGTTTTTCTCTTGTATGGCGAACATGGAAACCTTTCGCACGCTCATCCGCCATATGGCAAAAATCAGTGACAGCCTCCAACTGCTCGGGTTCAATCGGCTGCACGATAGAGGGGTACACCTGCTGCAAATAGTAGTCACGGACAAGTGGATCACATAAGGAAGCGTACTCCTTCCGGAGTGCATGCTTCAAAGAAAATCCTTCTTTGGCACCACCTTGAAGGAAGGCCAATTGCCGAATCTGGGCCCTCTCTACGGCAGCAGTCGTCCGCTCTAGGGTCCAGGCGATCGCTTCACAAGCAATTTCATTTAGAAGCTTGCCAATCCGATCATGCTTCATTTGGTAGGAATATCCCTGTGTCATGTCAGATTTTATTCGTTGCACACGTTGATTAACCGCTTCGACAGGCCTATTTTCTACAAAAGCAAGCGCATCCTCGGCTGTTGCTCCTGGACCAAAGATTTGATCGAAGCCAAGCTCCATGGCGAGCTCCGGGCGTATGCCCATGCCCCCTATGCCTACTTTCACCTTGTCACGCAGTCCAGCTTCCTGTATGACATTCATCAGATGGACCAGTAAATCTTCCACGCCATAACCGATCGTTCGGCTGATGAGCAAACAATCAAAGGGTTCCTCCATGGCCCGATCAACAATCTCTTCCACCGTCAAATCCGGCTGCAGCAGCACCGTCTGGTGGCCTGCTTTATCCAAGGCTCGCCGAATCATTTTAATTCCCACATCATGGACAGGATCAAGAGGAGCCAGCAGTACCCGTCGCCCGCTATTTTTCATCTTTCTCCCCCATTCGCGAGAAAATAAGGAGGTACGCCTAAGTCCGCTTCGTGTATGTAAGCGCGCCCTCTCACGCGAGCTCCGAGACCCTCATGCTGGATAAAAACAACATCCGCCGCCGCAAAGCCAATTTGTGAGAACAGGGAAAGCATTAAGCTTTTGGCCTCGGACTCGTCCCGGCATACGAAGAAGGTTTCAAGGTCAATGGCATCCATGATCTTAGCGAACGTCTCCTCATTTCTTATCATTGCGTTCACCTGTTGGAATAAACTGTATCCTGTCTCCAACTTGGAGCCGTAATTCCAGACCTGTTTTCTCCTCTTCTCCGGTGACAACAATATTAATATGATTCGGGACATGGGTTTCATCGTATCCGACGACTTTACCCTGCCATTTCTCACCGATGCGGACCTCATCTCCTGCGACAATAACGGCGCCTTGCTGTACTTCAAAAAAACCAAGATAACAGACCCGGTTCACCTGTGTGCCAGGTTCGGCACCGGGTTCCAGCGTCAAAATCAGCTCATGTATTTCATACTTCTTCAGGACTCGAGACCGGGCATGAAGCAGCTCTATGCCGCGATTCAATAGCCTGCCATCCAAAACCGTCACAATCTCCCCCGTCAATAATCTTCGTTCGGCAAAAGGATTAAACGTTAATAATCCTCCCGCATACGGATCTTTTCCCATAATTACCTCCTCTTATTATCCTTAAAAAGGCTATATACGCGCCAGCGCTTGCGCCAAATCGTCTATGAGATCGTCGGGATCCTCGATCCCGATCGAAAAACGGATCATACCCTCCGGAATCGCGCGTTCCGCCCTCTCCTCCGGTGTCATGAAATAATAGGCCATCGCACTCATAGCCGTTACACTAATCAGACTTTCTACACCGCCTAGAGAGCTGGCGATTTTGGGAATAGTCATTGCGTCAACCAGATCCCTTGCCTGCTTCAAGGTCCCCACTTCAAATGTAACAACGCCGCCAAAACCTTTCATTTGCAAAGTAGCGATTTCATGATCCGGATGAGAGGTTAGCCCTGGAAAATAGACACGTTGCACCTTCGGATGCTGTTCCAAAAATTCCGCGACACGCTGTGCCGTGTCGTTATGTCGATCCATCCGCAGCCCCATCGTCTTGAGCCCTCTGGCGACCCAATAGGCAATAGTCGGCTGAATCGTGCCGCCCATGATTTCCAGGCTTTCCCGCATGCGCACGATATCATCCGCTCGGCCCACCAGCGCACCGGCAATCACATCGTTATGCCCGCTCATAAATTTAGTCGCGCTATGAATCACCAGATCCGCTCCGTAATCAAGCGGGCGCAGATTGTAGGGGGTGGCAAACGTGCTGTCAACGATAAAATACAAATTTCTTTCCTTGCAGAAGGCTACGGTTCTATCCAGATCGATAACCCTTAAATGCGGGTTAGTTGGGGTTTCGGCAAAAATCACTTTTGTGTTCGGCCCGACCGCATCTTCCAACGCGGCAAAATCATTGATTTGCACATAGGTCGTTCCGATTCCCCATTTGGTCAAATACTTATCTGCGAATTCTTTGATATGGAAATAAGGGTCGCCTACGATAACAAGGTGATCGCCTGCGGACAGCAAATCGAGCAGAGCCACTGACACTGCGCTCATGCCGCTTGCGGTGAGCAGTGCGGCTTCGCCTCCTTCCAGAGCGGCCAGCTTCTTTTCCACCGTTTGTTGCGTGGGGTTACCGGTTCGTCCGTATTTAAAACGGGGGTAACGCTCCTTTTCCGCATTGCTGAGTCCCTTTTTCTCCTGATAGTACTCAGCTAATTCTGTAGTACTGTGGAAATAAAAGTTAACGGTTTGTACGATAGGTGTCGTAATGCTGCCGTAAGGATTCCGAATCTCTTCCCCGGCGTGCACGATTTCCGTTAACGGTTTCCTCACGGCGCCTTTTTCTTGAATTTGTCTCGTCATGTACGGATGATCTCTCCTTTGCCCCATAAGGGCAGTTTATTTCCAATCCCTTTCGCAACGGCTGTTCGATATATTCGTTCTGCCATGCAAATGTCAGTCACACCGAGTCCGATTCCGGAGAACATGATCTTTTCACTTGCCGACTCTCTGCCTGAAATTTGCCCATTCAAATAGTCTCCTAGGGTTCCGTGCAGACGGCTCCCGTCCCATTGCCCATGACTGGCCATCATGGCTAACGTCTGAACGCCTCTTCGCAATATTTGTTCCCAATCGTCTACATAGATTTTGTTAAAATCATGAACAGCTTCGAACGTACATTCATGCGTCCCTACTTGGGCATAAAAAACACCTTCCTTGAGCCATGCTTGTTGAATGATCGGCGTTAAAGATGAGGTCGCGGAGACGACCACATCTGCACCCTGCACAGCCGCTTCCGCTTGTCTGACAGCACGGATACTGCCATGGAACTGCGTGCTGTAACAAGCAGCCAGCTCTTGCGCTTTAAGATGCGTCCGGTTATAGATGCGAATCTCCTTCAAGCAGGGCAGAACCTCCATGAGCGACTGCAGATGCATCCTGCTTTGAAATCCCGCCCCAATCAGGCCAAGCACTTCTGCTTGCGGATTAGCCAGAGCTTTGGCAGCAACGGCAGTGACAGCGGCAGTGCGGATTCCGGTAAGCAGCGTTCCATCCATAATGGCGATGGGCCGACCGTTACCATGGTTGACCAGTAGAATAAGCGAAGGAATTGCCGGAATGGATGAGGAATCGCATTCCTGTCCGACGCTGACCCACTTGACGCCCGCCATTTGGACGTCTCCGCCAACGTAGGCCGGCATCACCACGTAATGGGAGGAATGCTCTTGCTCTCCGAAAGGGGGAGACAACGTTATTTTGGGCGGAAGCGCCGTTTCTCCGCCTGCATGAATAGCAAGCGCCTTGGAAACATCTGCGCGTGCTGCACTGGCATCCTCTCCATTGCAGGCTCGAACATCTTCCATCGTCAGATAAAGGACGGTATCTTCCTCCAACCTTTCACCTCCTCACGATCTACAAAAATTGTAAAAATTAGGATTGATTTTGATAGTGATAACGATTATCATAATAAATGATAACGATTATCAATATCATTTGTCAATTCATTTTTTTACATTAAGTTCCAAATGCCTACTCGATTAAGGAGCTGATCTTATGTCTGCCTCGCATGAACTTCACCAACAAGGTGAACGTTATCTCATGCCAACATTCAACCGCAGTCCCCTCATTCTGTCTCACGGTGAAGGGGCACGCGTTTGGGATATGGAAGGAAAGCCATATCTCGATTTTCTCGGCGGCTTTGCGGTGAATACGCTTGGGCACTGTCATCCAAATGTCGTAAAAGCAGCATCCGAGCAAATGAATCATCTCATCCATTCGTCCAACTTGTTTTACAACGAACCTGCCGTGCGTCTGGCAAAACTGCTGGTTGAACAAGGTGCTGGCGATCAATTATTTTTTTGCCCCAGCGGCTCGGAAGCCGTGGAAGGCGCGATGAAGCTTGCCCGGAAATATGCCTATCGGCAAGGGAATTCTCACAAAACGCGATTTATTACCGCGCTTCGTTCCTACCACGGACGCACCTTTGGCGCGCTGACGGCAAGCGGTAAACCTGAGATGCAGGAAGGGTTCGGCCCCCTTCTGGACGGATTCAGCTATATCCCGTTCAACGATTTGAATGCTTTGGAACAAGCGATGGATGAAACGGTTTGCGCTGTTATTCTCGAACCGGTACAGGGGGAGGCCGGAGCGCATGTCGGTACGGCTTCTTTTCTAAAAGGGGCTAGAGCGCTCTGCGATCGATATGGAGCACTGCTGATTTGGGACGAGATTCAAACTGGTCTCGGACGGACAGGCGCCTTTTTCGCGTATCAGCACGAAAGTGTAACGCCTGATATCCTCACGATGGCCAAAGGGATGTCCGGCGGCTTGCCGAATGCGGCATTCGCAGCTTCCTCCCAGGTGGCTTCCGCCTTCCGTCCCGGTGACCATGGGGCTACATTTGGAGCCAATCCTGTTGTTTGCGCAGCCGGCGTAGCCACAATCGAAACCATTTTGCGCGAAAACTTGCTCGAGCATGTCCGGCAGATCGGAAGCTATCTCATGGGCCAGTTGCAGAGCTTGAAGTCTATCCATTCGTCAATCGTCGATATCCGCGGACGCGGCATGCTCATAGCAGTCGAGCTCTCTGCAAACAACAAACAGGTTGCGCAATTAGCAAGCGATCGGGGTCTGCTGCTTGGAGCGGGTGTAAACCAGACACTCCGTCTTCTTCCTCCTTTCATTATTTCGAAAAGTGATGTTGATGAAGCCGTTTCGATCCTTGACCAGGCACTTGCTAAAACAACTGTAGGTGTATGATGGAGGAGGAACTTACCTAATGCGCCACATCAAGGCCGTATTATACGCAGATAACGCAAGGGAATATTACGAGAAGCTGCCTCCTCTCCCTGCTCATATTCACGTGCTGCCATGCACCAATGAAGATGAGGCTATTCAAGCAGTGTCAGATAGCCAAGTGCTTTGCTGTACGGGCATGTTTTTCCCGAAAAACATCTTCGCCGCCTGTCCCCAGTTGGAACTTCTGCATGCCATAAGCGTCGGCATGGAGCCGCTGCTCGGTCCGGATATTCTGGCCAGCAATGTCATCGTGACCAATTCCAAAGGAGCCAATGCGAAACCAGTTGCTGAGCATGCGTTGGCGCTCCTGCTGGGTCTTTCGCGGAATATTCATCGATCTGTACGAGCCCAGGTTCAAAAGAACTGGCAGCGCGAGAGCCTGCGCAGCGGATTCGAAATCGAAGGGCTCACGCTGGGCATAGTCGGACTTGGAGCCATTGGGCAGGAACTCGCGATCAAAGCGCACCATTTGGGAATGAATATTATGGCTTTGCGACGTGCCTCATCGGGCGTATTGCCAGATGCTTTAGCAGAACATATACGTCTGTACCCTATGGAACAGCTCCAATATGTATTAGAGAAGTCTGATTTTGTCGTTATTTGCCTTCCATTAACGGAAGAAACGAAAGGAATAATCGGGGAAGAACAATTCATGATGATGAAACCCACCGCCTACGTTTTGAATATTTCCCGGGGGCAGGTCATTGAGGAAGGGGCGTTAATAAAGGCTTTGCAGAAAAACTGGATTGCAGGAGCTGGATTAGATGTATTTAGCGTGCATCCGTTGCCGGATACCAGTCCGCTATGGGATATGCCGAATGTCCTGATAACTCCCTACATTTCTGCTTCTTCCCGCCAGACGATGGAGCGAGCCATGCGCATTTTTGCAGATAATCTGGATCGACTCTCCTACGGGCTTCCTTTACAGAACGTCGTAAACAAGCACATTGGCTATTAGCATACAAAAGCCGACTACTCATTCATTCCGCTTTCCAATGAGTAGTCGGCTTTTTCGTCTTATAACAGATAATGACAGGCAACCAGATGATTGTCGTTGCGAATGGCTAATTCCGGCTCTTTGGCAAGGCAAAGCTCTGTCGCATAAGGGCATCTCGGATGATAACGGCATCCGGAAGGAGGCTGAACGGGGTCAGCGAGGTGCTGGGCGACCTCGGGCATCGGCCTGTTCATCTGACCATCCGACCATAACCTCGGCATGGCAGCCAGCAAGGTTTGAGAATAAGGATGGCATGCTTCCAGATGAAACTGGGGCCCCTTCACAACCTCCACAATTTTCCCCATGTACATGACGGCAATCCTGTGAGAGATCTGTGCGACTCTGGCCAAATCATGCGAAATAAACAAGTAACCATACCCTTGTTCCTTCTGCAATTGAGCGAGCAAATTGACGATCTGCCCTCCGACCGAAACGTCCAGCGCAGAAATAATCTCATCGCAAATGACGATCTCCGGTTCCAGAATGAGCGCTCGGGCAATATTTACCCGCTGGCATTGGCCTCGGCTCAGTTGCCCCGGGTAGCGAGCAAGCAGTTCTGGCAGCAAGCCGACCTTCTCGACCATTCTTCGAACCTTTTCTTGTCTCTCTGGCAGGCTGCCGATGCCAAAATAGATAAGAGGTTCCATCACGATGCGTTCAATTGTAAGATGAGGGTTTAAGGAATCAAGGGGATCTTGAAAAATAACCTGAACTTTTTTCCTAAGCTCTCTTTTTTGCTCACGAGAAAGCTTATGAATCTCTTGTTCGCCCCAAAATATCTTTCCTTCCGTCAATGGTTCAAGAAAAGCCAAGCACCTGCCCAGCGTACTTTTTCCGCTGCCGCTCTCTCCCACTAACCCTAGCGTCTCTCCACGCTTGATCTCCAGAGAAACGCCGCTTACGGCATGGACAGCGGTATTTGACCAAAGCCCTTTATGCTTGATGAAGTTTTTATGTATATGTTGACAAGCCAGCATTTACAACGCCACTTTCTGTCTCTTTTTCTCCTGCTTCTCTTCCCGCGCATCCTGCAGAACAGGAGCCATTTCTAACAAATGGCGCGTATAAGCATGCTGCGGATTCCGGAACAACTGCTGTACTTTTCCACATTCCACAATCTTTCCTTGATGCATGACCGCTACACGATCAGCCACTTCCGCCACAACGGCTAAGTCGTGAGAAATAAATAGCATCCCCATGCCGAATGAGGCTTTCATCTTCCGGAACAGATTCAGAACATGGGCCTGAACGGTAACATCCAAGGCGGTAGTCGGTTCATCCGCAATAAGCAATTTGGGACGGTTCAGAAGCGCCATCGCAATCATTACGCGCTGCAGCATGCCTCCGCTGAGTTCATAAGAGTAACTTTTCATTTGTCTTACCGGGTCCGGGAGCCCGACCCACTCCAGCATTTCTATCGCCATTTGCTTTTTCGAATGGGCAGAGCCTTCCTTGATGGATTCCGTTAATTGATCGCCGAGCCGCATCAGCGGATGGAATGCGCTCATCGGATCCTGGAATACCATGGCGGTGTCGCGCCCGCGCAAGGTTCTCATCTCCCGCTCCGATAGCTTCAGGAGGTCTCGGTCCTCCAGCCAAATTTCACCGCTATGAATGTTTCCCGGTTTTTGAATCAGACGGAGAATAGCATGGGCCAGCGTACTTTTCCCACAGCCGCTTTCCCCTACGATCGCTAATGTTTCTCCCTTCTCCAATTGGAAACTAATTCCATTTACTGGAAATAGGTCCGTATGACTAGCAGCATAAGAGGTTCGCAGTTCATTAATCTCAAAGAACGGCCTGCGTTTGTTCATGGAATATCTCCTGCCTTTCGTTAGAATCCGGGCGTTTCCATCTTCGCTCCAACCAGTTGCCACATGCATTCACGGCCAGCACCGAGCAAGCCAAAGTGAGTGTTGGGAAGAACACCGTCCACCATGCTTGCAGAAAATACGGGTGACCCTCAGCGATCATCAAGCCCCAAGTCGGAATTGGCGGCTGTAAGCCAATGCCCAAGAAGCTTAACGTAGACAGAATGCCAATCGCCGTGCGAAAGGAGAAGGTGCTCAGAATGAGCGCAACCGGTATCATATGAGGCAGCACATGCATGCGGAGTATGGCCCGTTTGGTTCCGCCCAAGACGTATGCGGCTTTGATGAAACCGCGTCCCCGAATTCCTCTGGCTTCATCATAAACGATCCATAAAAACTGGCCCCAAAGAGCAAAAAACATGGAGAGCACCATCCCCGTGCTTCCGTTGCCAAACAAAGCGACCACAATCATGGGGAGCCACCGAATCGGAAACACGACAGATATTTGTCCGATAAATAAAATAATCGGTGTGAGAACGGGAAAAACATGGAAGCCAGCCAGCATCCCCATGATGGTCCCAATGAGCATAGCGAGCAAAACCGCTATACAAGACAAGCCGATCGTGATTCCCGAAGCATAAAGCAATCGGCTAAACACATCACGTCCCAGATGATCCGTCCCCATCACGAATGATACAGACGGCTTCGTCAATTTGGCACCGACAAAAGGGGCTGTCGGATCGTACAAATGTCCTTTAAAAGCAACAGCTAACACGATCATACATGCAAGAATTACAAGGATATATGCGATCTTTTTCAAATTGAATGTTCTCATAACGATCTCTCCCAAGCAGCGGATTGCTGTAAGCGCGGATCGAGCCATGGATGAAACAAATCCAGCAAAAATCTGGACCCTATAAAAAACAAGGTGGTCATCACAATGCATGCTTGCAAGAGCGGGAAATCCCTGTTCGTTAAAGCCTGAATCGCCAGACTGCCGATTCCCGGATAAGAAAATACGCTTTCCACTACGACAACGCTGCTCAAGAGGACGCCGATCTGGATCGTTGCGAAGGAAAAAATCAAGGATAATGCAGGACGCAACAAATAGTGGATATGAAAGCGGATGTTTCCAATACCTTTCGCCCTGGCGGTGAGAATGAACTTCTCATTCAGAATCTCTGCGAACTTGGTACGAAGCAATATGCCGATTTTGAGCGCTTCCGCCCCAGCAAGCAATAGCACAGGGAGGACAAGCGAAGCCAACCCTTGGCTGCCGGAAGGCGGGAACCACTTCAACTGGACGGCAAACAGCTCAATCGCCAAAATAGCAGGAACAAATCCGGGCAATGCATGCAAGATGAGAAGAAACTTATTGAGGTAACGATCCAGTCTCGAAGAAAGCAGCAGGCTAAGAAAACCAAGGAATATGCCGCCGACAATCCCAAGTGGCAAAGTTAATCCAATCAGCTTAACCGTCCCCCACAAATAGGGAAGAAGCACCGTTAACACCGGTTCCTGCAGCTTATAAGAAATCCCGAACTCGCCTCTCAGCGTAAGTGAAAGGTAGGTTGCCAACCGTGAACGCAAAGTATCGGTTAGCCCTAACGAGTCTCTCAGCGCATCCCGCTGCTGATCCGTGGCGTCCATAGGAAGAAGGGCATATATCGGATCTCCCAGCGTTTCATTGGCAAAGAAAAGCAAAATCGAGACCGCTATAATGACGGAGAGACCGCCAACGAAACGTTGGACGGCCTTTTGTAACCCATGTATCATCTTATTTCACCTTAATTTGATGGATATCGATTCTTCCTGTGCCATCGGGTGTCCAATTGATGGCGTTTGACAAGCCATAAATATTGGACGGATGCATAAGCCATAGCACAGAAGCGTCCTCTTTGGATAGCGCCAATACTTGCTTGGCATCTTCCACTCGGGCTTCCGCTTTCGGTTCCGCTATATAAGCTTTGATCAGCGCATCCGCAGCGGGCAGAGGTTTATAACCGTATCTTTTGAAGAAGGATTCCCCGGAATAAGCGGTGCCGAACAATCGGTATGACTCTTTCTCCGGATTATCGAAGCTGGTGGAGAGCAGGATGGAGCCGGTTTTTCTTTGCTCAAAACGAGCTGGATCAAAGAATGTGCCCGCATCAATCGTATTAATCTTCGCCTCAATGCCGATTTGCTTGAGTTGCGCCTGTGTAATTTGGGCAATATCCAGATCCACTTTACGTGCATCGAGATCAATCGCAAGCGGCGTCTGAACACCAGATTCTGCGATCAGTTTTTTCGCTTTATCCACATTGAAATCGGATAGCGGATACGCCTCCACATACCCTGCGCCGCCTTTAATCACGGGTGCTGTCGCAGGAGATGCGAAATCTCCATATAAATTTTTCGCCAATCCCTTCCGGTCAATGGCATAGTAAATCGCCTGACGCACTTTCTGATTATCGAAAGGCGCTTTAAAATTATAGCTAAGCCATGTTACCCGAACTCCAGGCTCAGACACTGCGTGATAATCCTTTTGGCCTTTAATCCGTTCAACGGATGCCGCCGGGATATCAGAAGCAATATCCGCTTTCCCGCTGAGCAGCTCCGCGATGCGAGTTGACTCATCCGCTACATTTTTAATGACAACCTGCCCAAAGGCCGGCTTCTCTCTCCAATATTTAGTATTGAGCTTTAACGTTACCTGTTCCCCGCGTTTCCATTCGTCCAGCAGGTAGGGACCCGTTCCGTTCAACTGCGTTTTATAGGCATCTCCCGAACTTAGTTGTTTTGCGGAAAGAACGGGCACTTCCGCCAAGAAATTCGGCAGCACATAATTGGGCTGCTTGCTAATAATATCCACAGCGAACTCATCAATAACTTTAATTTCTTCGACGCCTGCAAACCCCGATTTATAGGAAGTTGTGACATCTTTGCTTAAGATTTTATCGAGTGTTGCCTTCACGGATTCGGCTGTCAGCGGATCTCCATTATGAAACGCAACATTTTTCCTGATTTTCAGGTGAAGGATATTGTCTTTGGTCTCGAACGAGTCTGCTAAAGCGGGCACCAGCTTGCCGTCAGCCTTGCGCTCGATCAATGTGTCAAATACCATGCTTCTAGGCAAAGAGATATCTTTTTGCAACGGATCGATAATGGTTAAATCACGTGTTTCCGAAGATTGCGCAATAACAAGCGATTCTTTATCTTTCGCTTTGCTTTCTACCCCATCTTTCGGCTTTTCCGTCGTTTGTGCGGCAGGTTGACTCGAACATGCCGTTAGTAAAAAAATGAAAACAAGCCAAGCTGAAAACCAAATCTGTTTCTTGCTTCTATTGCTTCTACCATTCATAAGAACATTTGACCTCCCGATTCTTTTTGTCGCTCTCCTGAAGAAAGCAACCTTTCACATCTTATGATAATGATTATCATTATTGTTATATTTCCAAATATACCCTGTAAATACTGGACTGTCAATGCTATTGAGAATAATTTTCAATGAGTGGTGCCCTCGCTTTCGTATTTGAAATTCCGCTCGCATTACGAGTATGATAGATTAAAAACACGTCGAGGTGCCTTACAGTGAGAACCGAAAGCCAAATTAAACGGAAACAAAATGAGCTGCGTCAGCAACAACAAGCTCTGGAAACGCGGATAGCGCTTGCGGGGGCTCCCGCAGAACGTGAAGCACTCAACGTTCAAAATGAACGTCTAACGGATATGATCGACATGCTCGAATGGGTGCTCAATGAACCGATGGGCAGCTATCACGCTTAATCACGTTTACTTGGCACATAGAAAAGGAGCAGCAGCCTTTTTAGGAGGCCACTGAAAAAGTCCTTTCATACGAAAAAGGTACAGTCCTTCAAGAAAATGGAGGAGGCTGTAC
>NZ_JBFNXH010000004.1:0-406125 GCF_040812395.1 Paenibacillus tabacirhizosphaerae
AACCAGTTATCCGGTCTTAGCTATCGTTTCCGATAGTTATCCCGATCTTACAGGCAGGTTGCCTACGTGTTACTCACCCGTCCGCCGCTAACTTGTCCCGAAGGACAAATCCGCTCGACTTGCATGTATTAGGCACGCCGCCAGCGTTCGTCCTGAGCCAGGATCAAACTCTCCAAAAAGGTAAACCTTTATTGAAAGCTCAATAGCTCAATTGACTTGCTAGCGAGATTTGCATCTCATTTTTGAACGATTGCTCGTTCGTGCTTCTTCACTCGTTGTTCAGTTTTCAAAGAACAATTTCTACTGATGTTCCCGCCCTCTTTCGAAAGCCGGAAGACCAATATACCATGCTAACATTTCTTTTGCAACTTGTTTTTCTCAAGTTACTTTCGCCTGCTTCTCAGCGGCAACTTTTATAAGATACCACAGATAGCGTAGGCGAGTCAACCCAAAATCCGAATGTATTTTTCTCCCACTAGAGTACCGTTAATTTCAAACATATGAGCATGAGGACGCCAGGCACCCCCAGTACAGTTACTGTTGCTAATGTTGCAGTATTAATCGGCAATTCCACATTCGTGTAAGCACTAAGCAAGCTCATTACATATAGAATGAAAGCAGCAAAAGCAATATTCAGTCCAATTGCGGACAACCATCTGCCTGCACGGCGATTTCTAAACAAGATGATCACAAGCATTAAAGAGGAGAGCGCCAGCAATCCCCACATCACATATTTGAGATACACGGTCACACCTCCATTAACCGATCATTGTCTATCAAATTAATTTTCTGCTTTTTCGCCTGCTTAATTAACATTTCAAATCGTTTCTCCGCGGCCTCTAATGCATATATAGCATAATCCACTTGATCTTTATCCAAAGCAAATTCGAAATGCGCCTGTGCCGCTACCCAGCTCTGATGAGCAGTACGTATTTCTTGAATAAGCATCTGCTTGTCCTTCTTAATTGCTTCCTGTTCATGCTTTGTTGATGGATTCCTTTTCCATGGCTTCCCGGTTCCTTGCAGCATTGATTTCATGATCTCGTTCCTCCATTCTAGCATTCATAAGTTATTACTTAATAAATACTGAAGGCAGAACAAGATTAGAACTCTAGCTCCACTTTTCTAAACAGCAAAAAGAGAGCTTCTCAGCTCCCTGGTCATACAACGTGTTGATTTATAATTCCCTACGGCCTTCCATGGCTTTCGTCAGCGTAACTTCATCCGCGTATTCCAAATCGCCTCCGACTGGCAGCCCATGTGCGATGCGAGTGACACGAAGTCCAAAAGACTTTACTAATCTCGACAGATACATCGCTGTCGCTTCTCCCTCGATATTCGGGTTGGTGGCAAGAATTAATTCTTGCACGGTCTCATCGCCTAGTCGTTTGAGAAGCTCTGCGATATGAATCTGATCAGGCCCTATCCCTTCCATCGGGGAAATTGCGCCATGCAGCACGTGATAGTAGCCTTCAAATTCTTTGGTTCGCTCCAATGCTACCAAATCTTTGGGCTCTTGCACGACACAGATGACGGAACCATCCCTGCTTTTATCTTGACAGATGCGGCAGGGGTCGATGTCCGTAATGTTACAGCAAACTGAGCAATAGTGAAGGTTACGTTTCACGTTGACTAGCGCCTTGGCGAAGTCGGTCACATCCTCTTCCTTCATACGAAGGACGTGAAAGGCTAGACGACCCGCCGTTTTGGGACCAACCCCCGGCAAGCGTGAGAAGGCATCGATTAACTTGGCTATCGGTTCGGGGTAATACAACGGAAGTTCTCCTTCATCAAACAGAATCTTGCTCTGGCTGCCCTAGAATAATCCTGGGATGTTCATACCGCCAGTAAATTTGCCCATATCTTTGTTCGCTAGTTCTTCCGCTTTGGTCATCGCGTCATTAACAGCAGTAAGCACGAGGTCTTGCAGCATTTCCACGTCATCTGGATCTACAGCTTCCGGTTTAATCGTAATGCTTTGCACTTTCTTATGACCGTTCACGATGACAGTAACGACGCCACCGCCAGCTGTTCCTTCAATTGACTTCGTTCCTAGTTCTTCTTGCGCTTTCATCATTTGTTCTTGCATTTTTTTCACTTGTTTCATCATTTGGTTCATGTTATTCATTGTAGGTAGCTCCCTCGTTATTAATCTTCTTTTATGGTGACTAAATCTTCACCAAACAGCTGAATAGCTTCAGAAATCCATTCTTCTTTGGCGACGGTACCAGTACCGTCCTCTGCCTCAAGCTCCATAATCTCTGGAGGTGAGGCTGCAGCCTCATTCTGAGCATCATCCCATTCCTTGCGCATGATGGTGAGCAAGCGATACGGCTTCCCAAGCACGGAGGTCAAGACCTGCTCAATGAGTAGCTTGTTTTCAGGTTTTTCTGTGGTGTTACGGTGCATTTCATTTTTGAACGCGACTAGAACCGCATCCTCTAACGTAGAAACGAGATCGCCGTTAACAAACCATGCATGAACTGTAATTTTCTTTTCTTTGACCTGGCCAAGCACTTGGCTCCACTTCATCAGCGCTGCCTTCGTCTCAGGCGAATCAACTGCTTTTAGATAACCGTCCAGCTTGAGTCCGGATTTTTTCGTTGGAACAGGCGCCAGCGTAGGTCTCTGCGGTTGCGACGATTTGGCAAGTGCGTCTGGCGAAGCCGTTATCCCCGATTTTACCAGTCCTGCTATCTGTTCTTCAAGTTGTTGCAGCTTTTTGGTCATTTGTGCCAGGACATCACCCTGCGGCAATCCGCCTGTACTAGCGGCACTCACGGCATTCAGAGAGCCGCTTAAAGCTTCATTGTGGCCACCGGAAATTTTCATAATTGAAATCTCCAACAGCGTCTGGGGTTGTACCGAATACTTCATTTCACTTTGATAATGATTCAACGTTTCGATGTTGGCCATCATTTCAGCTGGAGTGAAGCGGTTCGCAACTTCTCGCAGTTCTCCCATATCAAAAACACGTTCTGTAATTACCGGTGAATTGGGCACCATACGAACCATGAGCAAATCCCGGAAATAATCGATAAGGTTCTCGATGCATTTATCCGCGCTTTTGCCCTCTTGCATAAACGTGTCAACCAGTTCTAGCGCAGCGCCAAGATCCTTATCTTTGATGGCAAGCACCAGCTTCTTAAATTGATCTGAGGCCACACCGCCAGTGATGGATAAAATGTCTGAGAGCTGCACTTCACCCGTAGCGAAAGATGCAGCCTGATCAAGCAAGCTAAGTGCATCCCGCATCCCTCCATCGGATAGCCGTGCTATATAATGGATCGCTTCTTCGCTAATAGCGATATGCTCCTGATCACATACGTATTGCAAGCGCTGAACCTGCTCATCCATAGAAACCCGCCTGAAATCAAAACGTTGACAGCGTGAAATAATGGTCGCCGGGATTTTATGCGGTTCCGTGGTCGCAAGTATAAACATGACATGAGCCGGAGGCTCCTCCAATGTTTTCAACAAGGCATTAAAAGCCTCGGTCGTGAGCATATGCACTTCATCGATGATGTATACCTTCTGACGCACTTCGGTCGGTGCATATTTGACTTTGTCGCGGATGTCACGAATCTCTTCAACGCCACGATTAGAGGCTGCATCGATTTCAACGACATCCATGACGGCTCCTTCCGTAATTCGCTGACAGGCAGAGCATTCGTTGCACGGTTCCTCAGCAGGCCCTTTTTCACAGTTGACTGCTTTAGCTAATATTTTGGCTGTACTCGTTTTACCGGTTCCACGTGGTCCATTGAACAAGTAAGCGTGTGTTAGGCGATTTTCTCTCAGGGAATTTTGCAGCGTCTGCGTAATATGCTTCTGTCCTACGACTTCACGAAACGTCTGGGATCTCCAAGTTCGGTATAGAGCAATATGTGCCATAAAGTTCCTCTCCAATAATCCTGCATAGAACTATTGAACTTATTATACTATAACCATTTCAGGGATGAAATAGAGGATCAGGCATACGGGATGCTGATCGTGAATGTTGTCCCGTAACCTTTGGATGAAACGCGAATGCTTCCGCCCATATCATGGATGATCCGTTGGCACACAGAGAGCCCCAATCCGGTCCCTGTATCTTTGGTCGTGAAAAACGGATCAAAAATTTTATCAATGACAAACATAGGAATCCCCGTACCCGTGTCATGAATGTCGATACAGACATTGCGTTCGGCCGTGTCTACTTTCTCTGTGATCGTCAATATCCCTCCATCCGACATGGCTTCGATGCCATTTTTGCACACATTCAAAAACACCTGCTTCAACAGTTCCTGGTCCGCAATAACTTCCGGAAGATGATAGGAGGCCTCATACTGCAAATGAACATCATAGAGAATGGCTTCGTTATTAATAATGGGTAAAATGCCGCGCAACACCTCAGCAACGTCAATGCGCTCATAGGAAACATGCTTCGGCTTGCTTAGCAGCAGAAACTCATTCACTAGCTCGTTAATCCGATCGATCTCAGACAGCATAACCTCGGTGTAGCTTTTCTCCTTGCTCATCCCCTGCACGTCGAGCGTGCGGCGAAGCACCTGAAGGAACCCTTTGATCGAAGTCAGCGGATTCCGGATCTCATGCGCGGTCCCCGCGGCTATTTGCCCGATCATCGCAAGACGATCGCTTCTTTGAACCATTTCCTCCAGGGAGCGCATATTGGTTACATCTTTGAAAATAATATATGCCCCCACCATATTCCCTTGATTATCTTTGAGCACACTAGAATCAAGCAGAAGCTCGTAGCGCTCATGATTATTCGTCCAAGAAACCGCGTGATTGCGAACTACCATGCCATTCAAAATCGTACGCTCCACCAAGCGATGCTCCGGAGGGACTGTGGCGAACACGTCATCCAAAGACATATTCAAAATGTTCTCGCGATCCATGCCAAGAATACGGCAAGCCATATCGCTGATATCAACTAGAGTGAAGTTCATGCTGATTAACAAGACGCCCAAATTAACATCCTTCAAAAAGGCATCGGAAAACCGCTGAAGTAAATTCAACTGAGCGCCCTCCGTCTGATTCCTCAAGAACATCACGAACATGAGCTTTTCGTTGTGCACAAGTTTAATTATCGAAAATTGATACCCGATTAACTCACCGTTCTTGTTTACAAGGTACCCGTGCGGCCATTCTGCCTGACCTGACTCATCACCGAAATAAACGTCGTACACCTCACGCAGAGGCGCCCTTATTTTAAACAACTGGCTTAAGGGCATGTTCGTAATTTCTTCTGCTGAAAATCCTGTGAATTTCAATAATTGGTATGTTGCCTGCACCACTTTTTCCTCTTCATCCACAATGAGCAAAGAGCTTTGAACACTGTGGTTCAGCAGTTTTCGAACTTTTTCCATGGATATCATGTAATGTTGAGCGTCATCCATTGACAATTCAGCAGCCCCCTTCTCTATCATCGATTATGCAAGCGTTTACAAAAAATTACAATGCTATATTCTTTCTCTTTTCATACAAATTTTTCCTTCACAACCAAAAAAGAAAACGCCAATTTCTTGGCGTCTTGTTGTTTTTCGTATGAGAATGCATCAAAAAAGTAAAACCGTGCACCTGTTATTGATAAAGGGATACGAGCGTACTCTTATCGTTAGCTCAAGTCAGGCAACCCTTCGGCACATGAAACATCTTGCTTACGGCTGCTTCCTTCCAGACCTGACCGGGTTCACAAGCATTCATTGCGAAGGACCTGACTCTCAACACCACGTGTAAAAGCCAGACCACACATCACAGTACCTCTAACAGGAATTCAACCCCGCTACAGCGGATTGCGAGTTACAGGGCACCGCTACCTCCCCGTCTAGCACGGTAAAATAAGTATAGCTGATTCGATAGTAAATAGCAACCGAAGGGAAAACCTACCGAAAAATATGGAATGCCTGCCCTTACCGAACGATTTTCACTTTCACATTATAGCGCGGCATGTTTGTATCTAAAGCCATTTGCGCCTGAGAGCGCAGCTCGTCTACTTGGGCTTCTGTCAAACCGTTCTTTGGTGTTATTTTCACACGAGCTACCGGTCCATTGAACGTTATGCTCGCCTTATCAATCCCCGGAAGCTGAGCGAGAACTGCCTTCATCAGGTTGGTGTCATCATCATAATGATGAAAGGTCGGATTTAAAGGGTCGTTAGGATTCACACTTGTAAGCCCCAAGTAACCGTCGTTCTTATATGACTGCGCCTTGTATGAACCATCTTGCCCAGCTCGGCTGCCGCTGTTTGCGCCACAACCGACAAGTCCCAGCATCAGCAAGGCCGATGCCGCCAGCTTTCCTATGCCAGTGAACACAAAAACACCTCCCTATGGACTCTAAGCCTAAGCTTAGGATGACCAAGGGAGGTTGTCTTATGCTGATTGACGATCAAGTAATTGATGCCAATTAGATGCCGTATTTCTTTTTGAATTTGTCGACACGACCGCCTGCATCGATAAACTTTTGTTTACCTGTGTAGAACGGATGGCAGTTCGAGCAAATCTCAACGCGAAGATTTTGCTTGATGGAGCCAGTCTCGAACACATTACCACATGCGCAAGTCACTGTGGTTACATGATAAGTAGGATGAATCGCTGCTTTCATGTTAGGTTCACCTCTTTCTGCCCTGAATCATTTGCTGAAACAGAGTTAATTAACATACAGTCAGCATTATATCATGCCGGTAAGTCCACATGCAATAACAATCCATAAGGAAAGCGGTGGTTACAGCTTGGCCAAAAGCGACCTTTCCCTCGTATAAAACTCAGGGGTATGGGTGTAAGAGCCTATAACCACATCGGGCAATTCTTCTTCGAAAATTTCCAGCATTGTCTTCATTCCGAGCAATTCACCCTGCGCCTTGGGAATAATGCCGAGATAACTCTCGGGATCAATGTTTAAGTTGCGCATTTGAATCAGTTTTAATCCCGTTCTGCGGACAAAATCAATCATCGCTTCAACTTCTTCTTCCCGGTCTGTGACACCTGGGAATACGAGATAATTGATAGAGGTGATAACTCCTTTGTCCGTTGCATATCGCAGGGACTTCTCCACGTTCTTGAGCGTGTAAGCTCTAGGCTTGTAATAGGCATTATAGTGGTCGTCCAACGCACTGATCGTGCTGACCCGCATCAGATCAAGCCCTGCATCGACGATGCCGCGGATGTGATCCGTAAGGCCGGCATTGGTGTTGATGTTGATGTAGCCCATCTTCGTTTGCTCGCGCACCAGCTTCATCGCTGGGATGATAATCGCAGCTTGTGTGCTTGGCTCGCCTTCGCAGCCTTGTCCGAAGGAGATGATGCTCTCGGGCGTTCGCAAATGCTCGAGCATGATCTGCACAATTTCCTCTACCTCCGGTTTGAAATTCATCCGTGTTTGGGGAGCTGGGAAGCCGCTGTCGTCCGGTTGTTCAGAAATGCAGCCGAAACAGCCTGCGTTGCAGGAATACGAGACGGGGACCGCACCTTCCCAGCGTTGCAGGAAGGTGTTCGAGGCCGTTAAGCACTCATACCCTAATGCGCAGTTGGAAAGATGCTTGTACAATCTGTTCTCCGGATACTTCGCAACTAGGCGATTGACTTCAACTTCCAGTTCGCCCTGATCACAGTGAACCGGATTCCAGTAGTACGGATTATCGCTCTGGCGAGCGGCTACATAAAAGCCGTCTTCTTTCCAGACAACCGCTGTATAGCCGAACAACGGAAGAACTTTGGTCTTGTCCGATTTGACGTAACCTGGAAGCAACAGTCGTGTGAAACCTTGAGGCAGGAGAGCGCCCACCGCGTGGTAATCTCCTTCAACTAGCTTCATATCCCCCGTCTCAGCATCTATGCCGACCGGGCGGGTAAATGGAAGACTCACCAGCGTTGCCCCTTCCGGGAGCGGAATGAGCTCTTCTTCCAAAATCTCCGTAATCATCTCTGCATTTCGACCGAGTGCCAAATAATCCGGATGGTCGAATACATTGCCTTGTGGATCTGAATAAACCAAATTCATAGCGGGTACTCCTTCGAGCTTTCGTAAGAGAGCTTTCTTCACAACGTATGCTTTTAAACTTATGATGCGGAGTTCTTGACTTTGCTTTCTTTAGCTTTGCTGCTTCCTGCGGATGAACCGGCGGAAGGTGAAGCCAATGAGTCCAAGAACTCTTGATTGGTTTTGGTATCACCCAATTTTTTGATGAAAGCCTCTGTGTATTCATGCGAGTCGTTCATACCTTTGCGCAGCGCCCATATCTTCTCAAGCTCATCCTTGCCAAGCAGCGCTTCTTCACGGCGCGTTCCAGATCTGCGAATATCGATAGCCGGGAAAATACGGCGTTCCGCCATTTTACGGTCGAGATGGATTTCATGATTTCCTGTACCTTTAAATTCTTCATAAATCACATCATCCATACGCGATCCTGTTTCTACCAATGCTGTAGCCAAAATGGTCAGACTGCCGCCTTCCTCAATGTTGCGGGCCGCTCCGAAAAACCGTTTCGGCCGATGGAAAGCACCAGGATCAATACCACCCGACAGCGTTCTGCCAGTTGGCGGCACAACGAGGTTATAGGCTCTAGCCAACCGCGTGATGCTATCGAGAAGGATGACGACATCTTTCTTATGTTCAACTAATCGCATAGCGCGTTCAAGCACAAGTTCCGCCACTTTGATGTGATTCTCAGGAAGCTCGTCAAACGTGGAGGCAACCACTTCCCCTTTGACAGAGCGCTGCATATCGGTAACTTCCTCCGGCCGCTCGTCAATTAGCAATACAAAAAGTTCAATTTCCGGGTAATTGGTGGAAATACTGTTGGCAATTTCTTTGAGAAGCAACGTTTTCCCTGCTTTTGGGGGGGCTACGATCAAACCGCGCTGGCCAAGGCCAACTGGTGCCAGTAAATCCATAATACGCGTGGAAAGCTTGTTAGGGGCCGTTTCGAGTGTCACTCGGATTTGCGGGTAAAGTGGTGTTAACGCTGGGAAATGGAGACGCTCCGCAGCCGTTTCCGGCTTTTCGCCGTTGACCGCTTCTACTTGTAGAAGGCCAAAGTACCGTTCATTTTCCTTTGGAGGCCGACATTTGCCTGACACGATGTCTCCGGACCTCAAATCGAATTTCCGGATCTGAGATGCCGAAATATATATGTCCTCTGAACTCGGAAGGTAGTTAATCGGTCGTAAGAAACCGAAGCCCTCCTGAAGAATTTCAAGGACACCTTGCATAAACATCAGACCGCTCTCAGCAGCTTGCGCTCGCAAAATAGCAAAAATAAGTTCTTTTTTCTTAAGCTGCCCATAATAAGGAATCTGGTGCTTTTTGGCCAGCTTATATAAATCGGTAAGCTTGAGGACTTCAAGCTCAGCAAGTTGCATGCTCATTCCTTTTCAACCACCAAACTATTAAATTTTCAATTGGATTCTAGCATTGCCTGACTCTTGGAACTTTATTCCTCGCTTTCACGCCAAACCTCTGCTCCCAGCGAAGACAGATTAAAGACTAAATTCTCGTAGCCTCGATCAATGAACTCCACACCGGAAACTTCGGTGATGCCGCCACTGCGAACACTGAGGCCCGCAATTACAAGCGCAGCGCCTGCGCGCAAGTCAGTTGCCCTTACTTTGGCCGAGCTAAGCTGAGAACCTTCGATGATCGCAGATCGACCCTCAACCTTCATCTTTGCTCCCATACGCACTAATTCAGGAATATGCTTGAATCGATTGCTGTAGACATGATCCGTTAATATGCTGACTCCGCGGGCCTGCGTAAGCAAAGTAGCCATTGGAGATTGTAAATCCGTTGCGAATCCAGGGTAAACGAGTGCTTTTACGTCCACACTCTCATATTCAGGCTGTCCTACGACACGAATAGATTCATCCATTTCATAAATGTGGACTCCCATTTCCTGCAATTTAGCGGTAAGAGCTTCCATATGCTTAGGGATGACGTTGTCCACCGTCACATCTCCGCGAGTAGCCGCCGCGGCTATCATATACGTTCCCGCTTGAATGCGATCAGGGATGATCGAATGGCGGCAACCATGCATTTCTGTAACGCCTTCGATGCGGATTGTTTCCGTCCCCGCACCCTTAATCTTGGCTCCCATTGAGTTTAACAAGGTAGCCACATCTATAATTTCAGGCTCTTTGGCCGCATTTTCAATTAAGGTAGAGCCTTTGGCACGAGATGCCGCAAGCATAATATTAATCGTGGCGCCTACACTCGCCATGTCCAGATATATCTTCGCCCCGCGCAATTCCTTGGCGCGAATTCGTAATGCGCCATTTTCATTGCTGACTTCGGCGCCTAAAGCCTCAAAGCCTTTAATATGCAGATCTATCGGACGAGGTTCAAAATTGCAACCGCCGGGCAGCCCAATTGTCGCCTCTCCGAATCTACCAAGCAGCGCCCCCATCAAATAATAGGATGCTCTCAGCTTCTTCACCTTGCCGTTAGGCATTGGCAGAGATTTCATTGCACTCGGATCAATCGTCATCCGATCCTCGTTCCAATCAATCATTGCGCCTAAATCCGTTAAAATTTCTGTATATGTAGCCACATCGCTAAGATGCGGCAGATTATCCAATGTCACCGACGTTTCCGCAAGAATCGCAGCCGGAATCAACGCGATCGCGCTGTTCTTAGCTCCGCTAATTTGAATCGTTCCCCGTAGTGGACGGCCTCCGACCACCATCAATTTCTCCAACATGATTCTCCCCCTACATCAGGTGCCTGCTGTCTGTGAAATAGGACAGAACTGTCCCTTGAAAAAAACAGAAGAGGGAAACGCAATAACATGACTCAAACGGACGACAATAGTCGTTCGTCGTCCGTTTGAGTATGCATGCATTTCCCACAATATCTATACAATTGGAATTAAGCTTGATTGCTGCTTCCGAACAATTGAATTTTGGATTTTACTACGTCTAACATGGCTTTGCGACCTGGGATAAGATACTTGCGAGGATCGTATACTTTCGCATCTTTGTTCAGCACTTCACGAATTGTTTCTGTGAGGGCTACTTGGTTCTCTGTGTTCACGTTGATTTTACCAACGCCAGCTGCGATGGATTTACGAATCATTTCGTCTGGCACGCCGGATCCGCCGTGCAATACAACAGGAACTGGAATCGCTTTGGAAACTGCTTCGATAATATCGAAATGAATGTTTGGCTCGCCAGCGTACATACCGTGTGCTGTACCTACAGCGATCGCCAAGCAGTCAACGCCTGTTTCTTCATAGAAACGGATTGCTTCTTCTGGTTTCGCAAGGTTTGCATGCTCTTCGTCAACGCTGATGTCATCCTCAACGCCGCCGATTGTTCCAAGCTCACCCTCAACGGATACGCCCATTGCACGAGCAGCTTTAACAACTTCTTTAGTCAAGCGAATGTTTTCTTCGAAAGAGTAGTGGGAACCATCAAACATTACGGAGCTGAATCCTGCACGGATACATTTCATAGCCACTTCAAAAGAACTGCCATGATCCAAGTGCAGAGCAATCGGCAAACCGGATTTTTTAGCTGCTGCCTCGGCAATAGCTACCGTATACTCAATACCCATATATTTCAGTGCGCCTTCGCTAACACCATAGATGAATGGGGATTGAAGTTCGATCGCTGCGTCAACAATCGCTTGAGCAAATTCGAGGTTGTTCATATTGAACTGGCCCACCGCAAATTTATTCGCTTTTGCTTTAGGTAAAAACTCATTCATTGAAACCAATGCCATGTTTCTCTTCCTCCTAGAACCTGTAGTAGATGCGTAAACCGCTCTTTGTCATACCTGAGTATTATAGCACATAAATTTTCAAATGATAACCAAGCCCATACGAAATACAAACAAAAAAGACCCTAAAATTAGGATCCCACTGCAAAACCACTGCTTGATTCATTATTCAATTGCTTGTTTACGGCCATACGCAGTTCATCGATATCAAAAGGCTTCGTGAAATGCATGATCGCTCCAAGGTCCGTCGCTTCTTTGATCATATCAAGCTCTCCGTAGGCCGTCATCATGATGACTTTGATGGATGGGTCAATTTGCTTAACATGTTTTAAAATATCCAGACCATCCATACCAGGAATCTTCATATCCAGTAAAACAATGTCGGGCGAGGAGTTCTTAACAATCTCTAAAGCCAGCTTACCGTTCGATGCTTGATAGGTATCGTATCCTTCGTTGCTGAACACTTCCATAAGCAATACGCGAATTCCGTTTTGATCATCGACAATCAGTACTTTCTTTTTCATAAGCTCGGTTCCCTCCCGAAAACGAATAACGACTCCCTACTTCTATGTGAATGTATGATATTCGCTATCCGTCTTCGTTTTCCTTCTCGGAAACCTATTTTATTGAAAACTTTTACAAATAAGATATTTTTCAGGAAACCTGATAAGCAGACGATTAATTAGCGCTAGAGCTGCATGGAAGCTTTCACAAACTCACGGAATAACGGCTGCGGTCGGTTAGGACGCGATGTAAATTCCGGATGGAATTGAACCGCCAGGAACCAAGGATGGTCTGGAACTTCGATCATTTCCACTAATCGGCCATCCGGCGATGTGCCGGAGATACGCAGGCCCGCCTTTTCAATCAACTCGCGGTATTCATTGTTAAACTCGTACCGGTGGCGATGTCTTTCATAGACAAGCTCGTCATTATAGGAAGCGGCAGCCAGCGAGCCGGGAACGAGCTTGCAAGGATATAGACCAAGGCGCATCGTGCCGCCCAAATTCTCGATATCCTTCTGCTCCGGCAACAAATCGATAACCGGATAAGCGGTCGTCGGGTT
Organism: Paenibacillus tabacirhizosphaerae; assembly: GCF_040812395.1. Taxonomy (GTDB): domain Bacteria; phylum Bacillota; class Bacilli; order Paenibacillales; family NBRC-103111; genus Paenibacillus_E. The sequence goes on from NZ_JBFNXH010000004.1 coordinate 12,785, forward strand.
AATCTCGGAGCTATTCGCGCCCTCAAGCCCAACAACGGAACGCGCATACTCAATTACGGCAACCTGCATCCCAAGGCAAATGCCGAAGAAAGGAATCTTCTGCTCCCGCGCATAGCGAATGGCAGATACTTTACCTTCAATTCCACGGTCACCGAATCCGCCAGGCACAAGGATACCTTGCACACCGCCGAGAAGCTCATCCACGTTATGATCATACAGTTCCTCAGCATTCACCCAACGAATGTTAATCTCTGATTCATTGTCAATTCCCGCATGACCCAGCGCTTCCACAATACTGAGGTAAGCGTCATGAAGAGCGACATATTTGCCGACAATCGCGATCTCTGTTTTCTTAGTAAGGGATTTGACCTTGCGCACAAGACTTTCCCATTCGCTCATGTCAGGTTCGTTCGTTTTGAGTTTCAGATGATTGACGACATAATCGTCAAGCCCTTGCTCTCTTAGCATCATAGGCACTTCATATAAGGTCTCTGCATCCTTACATTCAATGACAGCTGCCGGGTCAATGTCGCAGAACAACGCCAGCTTGCGCTTCATTTCCTCTGTAAGGGAATGCTCGGTACGGCAAACGATGACATGAGGCTGGATGCCCAGTCCGCGCAGTTCTTTTACACTATGCTGTGTCGGCTTCGTCTTCACTTCGCCTGCAGCTTTAATATAGGGGATCAACGTAACATGAATGTACATCACATTCTCGCGTCCGATGTCATTTTTCATCTGGCGAATGGCTTCAAGGAACGGTAAACTTTCGATATCACCCACGGTACCGCCGATCTCCGTGATGACAACGTCGGATTGCGCTTCACGACCTGCGCGCAGGACGCGATCTTTAATCTCATTCGTAATATGCGGGATCACCTGAACGGTTCCACCCAAGTACTCGCCTCTGCGCTCCTTGGTAATAACCGAAGAGTATACTTTCCCGGATGTTACGTTGGAGCTTTTGGAGAGATTAATATCAATAAAACGTTCATAATGGCCTAAATCCAGATCCGTCTCTGCGCCGTCATCGGTTACGAATACTTCTCCGTGTTGATAAGGACTCATCGTCCCTGGGTCCACGTTAATGTATGGATCAAACTTTTGAATCGTAACTTTCAGACCTCTGTTCTTCAGCAGTCTGCCTAAGGAAGCTGCCGTAATTCCTTTGCCAAGGGAAGAAACTACGCCTCCCGTAACGAAAATATATTTTGTCACTATGTACGCCTCCTAAGATTTTAGTGTGTGCAAACACTTACTTTATTAAGTAGGAGTTTAAAAAGTTCGCTTTCAGAACCGAGAAGGTTGGACGATGTCCGGAGAAGAAGGAACGGAGCGTAGTGATTTGCTACGTGAGTACCGGACTTCCTGGATTCGTCCAAGATTCGATGCCGAGTTGCTTCCTGAATGACTTCGTTATGAGATAAACCTATATCGAAGTCACTCGAAGAGGAGCGACCGCGTTCAGATGTAGGTTTATTCGCCAATCAGAAGATCGTCTGATGTGGACAAAGTGAACTTTTTAAACAACCTCTGTAAGTATTTGCTAAGGTTAATGCCAGACATCTGGCTTTGTACGCAAAGTTATGACTGTTATTTAGTGTCTGCAAAAAAAAGGGTTTCATGTTAAAACCATCAAGAAACTCCTACAAAAAAACAAAAAAAGTGACACCCGTAGTGACGGGGCACTTTTCGAACGCTGTCGCGATTTGTTAAGATTCTTTTAAAGCCCATGCAATAGTTTACTCTGAACGGACATGGACTGTCAAGACAAGTTATTTGTCGTCTTCATCCTCATCGTCGAAGTCTTCTTCCTCTTCCTCTTCCTCTTCGAGTTCCTCATCGGTTTCTTCGATGCCGGAATCGCCGAGATCTTCTTCCTCGATCTCTTCGTCCTCGAAGAATTCAGAATCCTCTTCGGCTTCTTCTTCATTTTCGGTACCGAAAGCATCGTACTCTTCTTCTTCCGCGTAGGTATCTTCTTCTTCCTCCGCGTAGATGTCCTCATCCAAATCATCATCTTCGTCGTTAATGATTCTAGGACGCTTCGCGTTACCTACAGCATCGTCGGACTTCTCAACCGGGTACCAACGTTTAAGCCCCCACAGGTTAGAGCCTACGCAAGCGAACCGACCATCAATGTTGATTTCTGTATATAATTGGGCAATTACTTGCATGACGTGATCGTCAGAGAGCCCTTTAATTTTTGCAATTTCTGCCATCAGGTCACGGTAGTAAAATGGCGTATTCGCCGACTTCAGCAATTCAAAAGCCAAATCAACCATTGGCATTTCGCGCGCCTGTTCTGCGTTGATTTTAAGTGTATATTCGCTAGCCATCTAAGGCACATCCCTTCGAACGTCATCTTCAAGATTCTATCATATCCATTATCTTCATTAAGTAAAACCTATTTTTTCTAAAATTGCAACTATCCACTTGTAAGAAAGCCAAGCAGGAACCTCCATGAAGGATCCCCGATTATGCAGGCAAAATAAAACAAGCGAAGGTCCCCCTCCGCTTGCGACTGTATCCTCAGGAATCGGTGCGCCAGGGGGCGCATCCGTTTCCACCACCTGAGAAAGAGACACTCCTGCCGCGCCTCTCTATTCATCCTATGTAAAACCTACGCATCTGACACGGCTTCGAACCCATTTATTTCACAAAAAGGCGATGACACGGTCAGGCATAATGACCTGTACATAAGATAGGGGAGATTCGAATCTACGCTGTCACGGGGGGATGGCACTATGGATACAGCCACCTTTCTTCATATGCTTCATGAGGAAATCGGCCTCACCAAGCACTCTGGCAAAAAGCACATTATCCATTTCGTGGCGGCGAAGGATTACTACGCTTGCAGCTCACAACTGAAGCGAATGAAGTCCACCCTCGTCCACCTCTCCAAAGTCCGCGACCTCCGTATCATTCATGCTTTTTCTTGCACGCTGCGCACTGACACTAAACTGAAGTCTATCTCCGGCGCCCATATTATCGAAGAGGACACTAAGGTTACTGTTCATCAAATCATTAGCAAGAAATCGGCCGTAAAACGCGGAAACATCTATGCCGGTTCTCAAATCATCCCTTGGGGCGTCAATCAGGTCGGCGCGCCCGAAGCATGGAGCAAATCATCAGGCCAGCGCGTGCGAATTGGGGTGATTGATACGGGAATCGACTATAATCATCCTGATTTACGGAATTCCATTTCGCACGGCATCAATTTATTAAACCGCAACATGCTGCCCTTTGACGATAACGGGCACGGCACACATATTGCGGGGACAATCGCTGCCGCAAGCCGGAATTCGGGCATCGTCGGCGTCGCTCCGAAGTCAATCGTCCATCCGGTCAAAGCGTTTGACTACAACGGAAGCGCTTATGTGTCCGACATTATCGCAGGTATCGATTGGTGTGTTCAAAACGACCTCGATGTAATTAACATGAGTTTCGGCATGAAAACCTATAATCGTTCTTTGGAGCATGCCGTCATTAATGCTTTTTATCAGGGTAAAATCATTGTGGCCTCTTCGGGCAATGATGGGAAACGCAAAACGGTGGACTACCCTGCCCGGTTCCCACAGGTTGTTTCTGTAGGTGCGACGACCCGCCTTGGCAAAATCGCTCCCTTCAGCAATCGCGGAAAACAAATTGATGTGTACGCACCAGGGGAGCGCATCTATTCTTCCTGGCTCCATGGCAAATACCATGAACTCAGCGGCACCTCGATGGCCACCGCCCATGTCAGCGGCGTTATCGCCTTGATGTTATCCATCAAGCCTAGCCTTGGGCCGATGCAGATCAAAAGCATTGTGAGGCGCTGCGCGAACAGCCTGAGCAAGCGTGAAAGCACGCGCTGGCGGCCCGGGCAGATCAATGCCCGGCGCGCGCTCAGCGCGCTGAAATAGAGATGGCGAATGCCAAGCTCCGGTAGGGGGCGAGCGGAGTTCCAGCGAAGTTCCGGTGGAGCTTATGTAGCGCCCTTTTGGGGCGTTACAGCTGGCGAAATCTCGCGCAGGCCTGGAATTCAGCTGTGTAGCGCCCTTTTGGGGCGTTAGAGGAGTGCGAACATCCAGTGGAGCTTATGTAGCGCCCTTTTGGGGCGTTAGAGGAGTGCGAACATCCAGCGGAGCTTATGTAGCGCCCTTTTGGGGCGTTAGAGGAGTGCGAACATCCGAGTGTGCTTCTGTAGCGCCCTTTTGGGGCGTTAGAGGAGTGCGAACATCCGGCGGAGCTTATGTAGCGCCCTTTTGGGGCGTTACAGGAGTGCGAACATCCGGGTTTGCTTCTGTAGCGCCCTTTTGGGGCGTTACAGGAGTGCGAACATCCAGGTGAGCCCTCTGTAGCGCCTTTTTGGGGCCTTACAGGAGTGCGAATACCCGGTTGAGCTTCTGTAACGCCCTTTTGGGGCGTTACAGCTGAGCGAACATCCGAGTGTGCTTCTGTAGCGCCCTTTTGGGACGTTAGAGCTGAGCGAACATCCGGTGGAGCTTCTGTAGCGCCCTTTTGGGGCGTTAGAGCTGAGCGAACATCCGGTGGAGCTTCTGTAGCGCCCTTTTGGGGCGTTACCAGCTGGCGAATATCCGGTTGAGCTTCTGTAACGCCCTTTTGGGGCGTTACAGCTGGCGAAATCTCGCGCAGGCTTGGAATTCAGCTGTGTAGCGCCCTTTTAGGGCGTTACACGAGTGCGAACATCCGGTTGAGCTTCTGTAGCGCCCTTTTGAGGCGTTAGAGCTGGCGAAATCTCGCGCAGGCTTCGCCGCGCAAAAAAAGGATGAAAGAGAGCTCTCGCTCTCCTTCATCCTTTTTATTTTGCGAGCATAGGCTGGAAGCGGATGTTACATCCGCTCCGGCGCTGACACGCCAACCGCGCGAAGCGTGTTGGCAAGGGTCGTGCGCAGCGCGCCGAGCAGCGCGAGGCGCGCTTGCGTCAAGGCCGCGTCATCCGTGATGACGTAGTGGCCTCTATAGTAGCTATGGAACTGGCTCGCCAGTTCATAGACATAGCGGATAAGCCGGTGCGGCGCATACTGCTCAGCCGCAATGGCGACTTCCTCCGGAAGCTCGCCAATCTTGCGCAGCAAGTCGAACTCCGCTTCGGACGTAAGCGGAGACAGGTCCACCTGCTCCAGCGGAAGCACTTGGATGTTCTGCTCATCCGCTTGGCGGAAGATGCTGCAGATCCGAGCGTGCGCGTATTGCACGTAGAACACCGGGTTCTCGTTAGACTGAGAAACCGCGAGGTCCATATCAAAATCCAGATGCGAATCCATGCTGCGCATCGTGAAGAAATAGCGGATCGGGTCGACGCCGACCTCGTCCATGAGATCCTCCATCGTCACGGCTTTGCCGGTACGCTTGGACATTTTCACCTTTTCCCCAGCTTGGAAAAGGCTAACCATCTGCGCAATCAGCACAACGAGCCGATCGGATTCAAAGCCCAGCGCCGTCATGGCAGCCTTCATCCGCGGGATGTAACCATGGTGATCGGCGCCCCAAATATTGATCAAGCGCTCGTAGCCGCGCTGAAATTTGTTGCGATGGTAAGCGATATCCGGCGTCAAGTAGGTGAAGGAGCCATCGTTTTTGATGAGAACGCGGTTCTTATCGTCACCCAGCGGCGTCGTGTTCAGCCAAGTTGCGCCTTCTTCCTCATACACGTGCCCGTTGTCGCGCAGCTCCTGCAGCACGCCAGGAATGAGGTTATTTTCATAGATCGACGTTTCGGAGAACCAATTGTCGAATTGTACGCCGAAACGGCCAAGGTCGCGCTTGATTTTATCCAATTCCTTCGTGAGTCCGTAAGTGCGGAAATACGCACGGCGTTCCTCTTCGGGCAAGCCTAGCAGGCGATCGCCTTCTTGGGCAGCAAGTTCAGCGGCAAAGCCTTTGATATCTTCACCAAAGTAACCATCCTCCGGCATTTCGGCAGCTTGCCCTAGCGCTTGCAAGTAACGGGCTTCAATGGATTTGGCCAGATTCACAACCTGGTTTCCTGCATCATTGATATAGTACTCTCGGGACACGTCATATCCAGCGAGATCAAGCACATTACACAGCGCATCGCCTACCGCTGCTCCTCGGGCATGTCCTAAGTGAAGGGACCCTGTCGGGTTCGCGCTCACGAACTCAACTTGAACCTTAAGGCCCTGTCCGACATTGGTGGACCCGTAGCGTTCGCCTTGGCTCTGCACCTCTCCGATGACCGGATAAAGATAAACTTTGTTCATTTTAAAATTAATGAATCCTGGCCCTGCGATTTCCGCCTCTGAGATATTCGCTTTTTCTTTATTCAAATTGGCGATAATTTGCTCAGCAATTTGTCTGGGATTCTGCTTCGCGATGCGGGTAAGCTGCATGGCGACATTCGTCGCGAAGTCTCCGTGCGCCTTTTCCTTAGGCACCTCCAATATGATCTCAGGCATTTGCTCCGCCTGAACAATACCTGCGGCCAAGACAGCCTCAGTAATCGCTTGTTTGACGGTCGTTTTCACTTCGTTTAATACATTCATTCGTGTTACTCCTCCTGAATCAACAGCTTGATCCGATAATGTCCTGCATGCGTGCCTGATGCATATAAATCATAGCTCCACCTCGTAATGCCGATGCCCTGCACAGCCTCCGATGTCAGCTCGTGAGTCTCAATTTCAAGTTCCAATCTTCCTTGAGGCGTTTGATAAAAGCCGATCCGCTTCTCTCCTGGCACAAACGGTTGCTCCGCTTGCACATCGCCCTGCCGGATGATCCGTATTTGATTCTCTTCCAGTTTGATGAGCGTCACAGTTCGTCCAAGCTCATTCGGCTCTTCTTCGTAGCGGATGTAGATATGCTCGCCTTTGATATAGAGCTCGCCCTTCGCCTTCTGCACTGTTGTTTCGCTTCCGCTTCGACTCTCGATCCGGATCCGTACACGCTTCTTAGCCGTCATCGTCCGACATTCTCCTGTTCCTATGGACTTCCTAGCGCCTTATGTCAAGATAAGGCAAGTTAGGTATTAGTGTATAATATAAGGTCTGCGAATTCAATGTGTTCCTATGAATCGAACTGGCAAATCGAAGTAGAGGCTGAATTTAACGAGTTCCGTTAAAAGAAGCCGTAAAAATCGTACCGACCACATCATTTTCGATCACCGAATAGGCAACTCCATTTTGCTCCAAATCCGTTTGTAATTCATTTGATGAAGCATTGGCTGAAATATGTAATTGCTGGATTACCTTGGTCCGTTCTTCTGATGAGAGGCTCGGGTCGATTGCTTCTATGACCGGATCGAGCATGGTCTGTGAAGTTGTATCTACCGCGTCCGCAATTCGCCCGATCACACTGATTGTTTGGATCCTGGACTCTTTCTTGCCAATCACAGCCACCATGGTTGTATTGGCGTCCAACGCATATTCAAAAGCTTTATGGTCCCCTAAATCTTCAATATTGGCGCCTTGAATGGTCCACGCTATGCCTCTCTCCTTGGTCGCTTCATTAAATTTGGCAATGAATTGATCCGTAGTGGGAGAATTGCTGGTTGCCTGATCATTTTTCTCCACCTTACTGTTGTCGATAACGGGGGGGACGAGGGTGGGCGCTACTCTAAGCCCCAGTTTGTTGGGCGCTTCAAACATTCTCACACAGATGATAATAACAATGATCCCAATAATGGCAAACACAACCTGTTTAGCTTTCACCCTATCTTCCTCCTAAAAGTCAATAACTCATCACTGATTGATATAAAATCCGCTATCCCGATACACGTAGAAGCCTTTCGTTGGCATAGATATACGCGTAATGTTCGTGGTTTTGATCATGAGAACGTTTTGGTTTTTATACGTTGTTTTCGAGATAGTCCCCTTAATTGTAAGCCATTCATCATTAGCATACTCATTGGCATTCGCATCTTCGACCACGACTCCGACTGGATTCGCATCTGCCGCGCAGCAACTTACGCCCAGCCTTCCAAGCACGAACTTATTCTTGTCCAGCGTTCCCAAACGAAATACAGAACCGGATATTTGTATCTCTTTGCCAACGTAATTATCCAAGTATAAATTAAGTGTTGCCAGTGTCTCCATGTACCGCCCGTCCCTTACTTCAATGACCGGTTGCTGGTAGAGCATGATACCGAACTTGGAGAACACTTCCATTAACCGAATTGGAAACATTCGCTGCAAGTCTTTTTCCTCAATTATCGTTTCGCCGCTCTCTTTTTCAGAGATGGAAGCGTCTATTGGCGTCTTCGCCGACGTTTCACCGTAGGAGACCCCCAACAAAACGTTATCACCAGCAAGGCTTATGCCTTTTTGAGCAACAATCGCGCTTCCGAGCTCCGTGTCCGGCATGAGAAATCCTGCAGCTAACGGGAGCAAAAACACTGCAAAAACCAGGACCTGTTTAAGCGAAAACGAAGTTTCAGAGTGATCGTGGTCATGTCCGCATTCACAAGAAGCAGGCTTGGATTCACCGAAAAACAAAGACAGTGTAGCATACAATTGAACTAGCGCGACGATGAAAAGTACGATGACGGCCCATTTTTCATAACGAACCATGCTTGGTGCCAAATAATATTCGATATGGGTCGTTCTTACAAGGTCTGAAATATAATAGGCGAACAAAAATAAAATCAGTGTTCGAATGCAAGCATACAATTTTGCTGCGCGATGGGTTTGCATTTTGCGTCTCCCTTTCCAAAAATAAAATTTATACGATTAGACCTAAATAATGCACGGCCAGTGTCCCTGCATAAACTAGCCCGGCAACTAACGCGATCAGCAGCAGGACAAAACGTGTTTTGAACATAGAATGGAGCATCAATGTTACTTTCAAATCAATCATAGGTCCGAAAAGAAGGAAGGCAAGCAGCGAAGATTTGCTGAACGTCGTTGCAAAAGAGGAAGCGACAAAGGCGTCTGACGTGGAGCATAACGACAATATATACGCGTAGCCCATCATAAAGAAGGAGCTAACGAAAGATTGAGAACCGATTCCGATGAGATCGTCTCTGGACAAGGAAGTCTGAACCAAAGCGGTGAGGATCGAGCCAATGATCAAATAAGTGCCCATCTGAAATAATTCCACAGAAGCGTGTTTGAATATCGCAATCAGCTTAGCTCCAAGCTGCTCGTAACTACGAAGCGGATGAGCAAGCTTGTGATGGCCGTCTTGTTGGTGACTGCTGTGTGCTGTATGGTTCACAGAGAGGCTAAGACGCAGAGGATTTTTTTTGACTAGAAAATGAATGAGGAGTCCCAGTACAATCGCCACCGCGAAAGCGAGTCCCATCCTGGCGTAAGCCATGGCAGGGTATGTCTGAAAGGCCATACGTGTAGAAATGTAAACAACAGGGTTCAGGACGGGGCCAACAAGGATGAAGACAACGCCAACTGTTATCGGCATCCCTTTATGTATCAGCCGCTTAACAACAGGAATCATGCCGCATTCACAGAGTGGAAAGCATATGCCCAACAAGCAGGCAAATAAGATACCTAAAAATGGATTCTTCGGCGTCCAGCGCCTCACGGTTTCTTCTGTAACGAAAATTTGCAGCACAGAAGATACAAATACACCTAATAGAACAAAGGGTAATGCTTCTAAAATGATGCTCATAAAGATTATCTTGATATTTTGCAGTTGGCTTAAGGAAAGCGTTATATAACCCTGCTTTATGCTTATAAATCCGGCAGATGCAAGAAATAAAGCCATGAATGCTGCCACGACCCCGGATGTTCTTTGCTTCAAGATAATTCGCATATCTCATACCTCCAACAGATTCAAGTTTAGGCAAACGTTTGCAAATTGATGCCCACGAGTCCGATATGAAGGTTACAACGCAAAGAGATTGGTAATCCTTCCATGTTTTTCTATTATATCATTTGAAATAAGAGTTTTGATAGAGTGAACTTGTTGTACAAAATGAACAGATAAAACGGAAATAAGCGCGTCCTCTTTACATTCCATAAAGAGGACGCGCTTTATTTTACATTGAATGGTTTGGAATTATTTCACAAGATCTTCTACGAATTTCGGCAGCACGAATGCCGCTTTGTGCAAACGCGGTGTATAGTATTTCGTTGGGAACTCAGGAATCGAAGCTTCCTCTACTTGTAGCGGATCATGCTTTTTGCTGCCCAGTGTGAATGTCCACAAACCGCTTGGGTAGGTAGGAATGTTCGCGCCGTATACGCGCACGATCGGGAAAATTTCTTTCACGTCACGGTTCACGGTTTGGATCAAATCCGCTTTAAACCAAGGGTTGTCGGTTTGTGCAACGAAGATGCCGTCTTCTTTCAAAGCGTCGAAAATCCCTTGATAGAAGCCTTTGGAGAACAGCTCTACAGCAGGACCAACCGGTTCTGTGGAGTCGACCATAATGACGTCATAGGTGTTTTTGTGATCATGAATGTGCATGTAGCCATCGTTTACGATCACTTCAACGCGCGGATTATCAAGCTCGGCCGCTATCGTCGGCAGGTACTTTTTGGAGTATTCGATGACTTTGCCATCGATATCAACCAGAACCGCTTTTTTCACTTTCGGGTGCTTCATAATTTCACGGATAACGCCGCCGTCGCCGCCGCCTACAACAAGCACGTACTCTGGATTCGGATGTGTAACGAGCGCAGGATGCGCCACCATTTCATGGTAAACGAACTCGTCTCTTACAGTTGTCATGACCATGCCGTCGAGTGTCAGCATCGTGCCCCATTCTTCCGTTTCGATCATCGCCAGATCTTGAAAATCCGTTTGTTCTCTGACGTAGGATTCTTTGACTTTCGCTGTAATGCCGAAGCTATCCGTTTGTTTCTCTGTGTACCACAAGTCCATGTTTATGCCTTCTTTCGCTTCTATATTGGATGAATAAATCCTGAAATTCCATCTCTTACAGTGTTCCACCGAGTGGACATGTCATGCAAAAAGATACGCCGCATTTCGTCCAGCCGCCTCCGTGCAAGGAGCAGACTTTTGAGCCACTCATTATTATAGTTCATCCCCCTCAAAATGCAATATTTTACTAGGCCTTTTACATATTTCACAAAAATATTTTTACAATTCCTTGAATATCGTTTGCCATGCTTTTCCATACTGAGTAGTAATGACTTATGAAGGATTCATGAAAGGAGGAGGCATATATGTCCGATAACAAACGCCCCTCGCCTGCCAAATCGCCCGAAACGGCGAAGGAGCTGCCTTCCCGACGCTGGATGCGCCGTATAAAAAAAACATTCTCGTTCTTGTTCTCCTCTTTCATAATTCTGCTCATCGCCACGGCTGTTTTCCTTGTGTATTTACGCTCTCAAACATTGCCGGCTACGAAAATGCTCCAGACTTCCCAAATGTACGACGCACACGGCGAACTCATCGATACTTTCTATTCAGGCCAAAATCGCCAAGTCGTAGCGCTTAAGGATATTTCACCCTACCTTATTCATGCAACGCTTGCTGTAGAGGATCAGCATTTCTATGATCACTTTGGGGTAGATGTGAAAGCCGTGGCCCGGGCGGCCGTGGTGAATATCCAGGCGATGGCCAAAGTACAAGGCGCAGGCACGATTACGCAGCAGTTAGCCAGGAATTTATATTTAAATCATGACCGGACGTGGTCGCGCAAAATTAAAGAAACGGTTTATGCCATTCAAATGGAAATGCAGCTTAGCAAAGATGAAATTCTCGCGGATTATTTGAATCAGATCTACTACGGCCATTCGACCTATGGTATAGAAACTGCCTCTGAACTGTTCTTCGGCAAGCATGCGAGCGAGCTATCGCTGGCGGAAAGCGCTATGATCGCCGGCGTTCCTAAGGGGCCTCGCTATTACTCGCCTTACTATGATCTCAACAACGCGATGGACCGGCAAAAAATTGTGCTGCAAACCATGGTGCGAAGTGGCTTCATTACACAGGCCGCAGCAGACGCGGCAGCCAAGGAGAAGCTGACGATTCAACCCTTAATGAAGAAAAAGCCGGCTTCCGCCCCCTACTTCCGGGATTACATTCGCATGCTCGCGACGGATAAGCTTGGCATCCCTGAAGATCAGTTGGATGAAGGCGGCATCAAAATATTCACAACGCTGGATATGAATGCGCAAAAAGTTGCTGAAGATGTGATTACCAAGCAATTAGTAGACAAGCCAGATATTCAAGCCGCACTCGTCGCTATCGACCCTAGAACGGGAGCCATTAAAGCGATGGTCGGCGGACGTGATTATGCGGACAATCAGTTTAATCGCGCGCTCTCCAATACAAGACAGCCCGGATCTTCGTTTAAACCGCTCGTCTATATGGTCGCTTTGCAGAATGGCTATACCCCTGCGACTTTAGTCAAGAGCGAGCCTACGGTTTTCACCTATGATCAAGGCCGCCAGACGTATACACCGCGCAACTTTAATGATCAATATGTGAACGCCAATATCGATATGCGTCAGGCCATTTCAAAATCGGATAATATCTATGCTGTCCATACGATTCTCGATGTGGGGCCCGAGAAGGTCATCGACTTGGCGCGCAAGCTAGGAATCGCATCGCCCATGAAGCCACTTCCGTCGCTGGCGCTTGGTTCTTTTCCCGTGAGTCCGCTCGAAATGGCCTCGGCCTTCGGCACGATTGCCAATCAAGGCGTGCACAATGAGACGACTGCGATAGAACGAATCGAGGACGCGAACGGCAAGATTTTATATGAAGCGAAAGTGAACGCCGAGAAAGTTATCACTCCGGCTGTCGCCTACGTCATGACGAATTTAATGGAAAGCGTGTTCGAAGAGGGCGGAACCGGCAACCGCGTTGCAAGCACAATCAAACGGCCGATTGCCGGGAAAACGGGAACCACCGACACCGATGCTTGGCTTGTCGGCTTTACGCCGGAGCTGGCCACCGCAGTGTGGGTTGGCTATGACAAAGACCGCGATATCAGCAACGTGGAGTCGCACTTGGCTTCGCCGATCTTTGCAGAATTTACCGAGACGACCCTGGATGCGATTCCGCCCAAGCTGTTCCCCATTCCAGAGGGCGTAGCCAGCGTGTACATCGATCCGATCAGCGGGAAGCTTTCGAATGAAGATTGCCCCAGCTCTCGCATGGAGACTTTCCTGGCAGGTACAGAACCGACGACGTATTGCACGAGCAAACCTGCCAAGGAACCGCCGAATGGCGACAAAAAAGGAACGCCGAAAGGGCAAAACGGCTCTTGGTGGAACGATCTGAAACGCTGGTGGAACGAGTAGCAAACAGGGTTTCCGGACAACACAAAAAGGCAGAACTAAGCGCGTCTTAGTCTGCCTTTTTGCTGTCCTAGTATATGAGGTAACATACACTAGGGTCTAGTATACTCGGTTACCCCTACCGTCACAATGGATGACACATAATGTTCATATTTTCTGAATAGGCAGGATAAATGCTTATGAAAGCGCATCCTTGAGGCTTTGATCCGAGCGGTTCCACCATTCTTCGTTGTGCGCAACCAGCTGGTTTTTGAGCGCCGCGCGCTCCTTCCCATCCAAGCCGTCAAGGATGAATTTGCGTTTCATCGCCGCATCCATTTTGTTAACGTGATCGGCAAGGATTTTCCAGCCTTTGCGCGCTTCGGTATCCACGAGCATCTCGCAAGCGCTAAGTCCAGCGTAGTAGGCGCCTTCTTCCGTACGATCAACCGCAACCCAAACGATCCAAGCTTTACGGCCGTTCGGCACATCTTCTTTGTTCATCGAGAATTTGATGCCCTTCTCGATTTTACTTTTAGCATGAAGCGCTCCCTCATCCAGATAAGCCTCTTCGCCATCGATAATGATGCTGGATACACTACTCAAGTCGATCGCACCTGCGCCGAAGCCCTTGTGATTCACTTTGGAGCTTACTATATTTAAAGCCAGCTTCTTTTTATCCGCTTCCATCCGAAACACCGTCCTGCTCTTCATTATAAAATGCACTATCATTTTATTGTAGCCAAAGTAACTCCGGAGAACAAGAGCAACGACTACGACACCAGCTTTAACCCAATCGTTGAAGCCATGATGATACCGATATACAGCAGCCTTCGCACGTCCCGGGATTCTCCGTACAAGAGCATGCCTGTCAAGGTAACACCGATCGTCCCGATTCCTGTCCATATGCCATATGCGGTTCCCATCGGAATGGTCTGCAAAGCGATGGACAATAAATAGAAGCTAAGCGATAAGCCCCCTATCATGAACAAGAGCCCCTTGAGGCTAAACCCTTTGCTCAGCTTATTTAAGCCGTAAACACTAAAAATCTCTCCAAATCCAGACACGACTAACCATACCCACGCCATGCTGCCCGACACCTCTATTCCCTGATGATTATCCTGATGCTTCTGTGTGTTGTTTCGATTCAGCGGTAACTCTTTTAAGTCCGATAATGCCTACCAATAAAAGAAGAATCATCGCAATTTTCGCCAAATGGAATGGCTCCTTGAACACGATCATTTCCGTGAGCACGGTTCCGATTGTTCCAATTCCGGCAAATACAGCGTAAACGGTCCCTGTTGGCAGCGCGGCGCAAGCCTTCAGCAGCAAAACAAAGCTTAACGATATCGAGGCTATGACAACAAGCCATCCCCAGTAAGATGCTGCATATTTTAAGCCAGCCACCCAGAACATCTCCGTGATTCCCGAAAGGATGACATACATCCAGTATTTATTCATCTTCTTCACTCCCTGCTACTTCCGCAAGCCCGCCATAAAAAAATCCCAAACCTGCGCTTTTCTTACTTGAAATTCGGCTTCTTCATACAATTGGTATTCCATAAAAAGGCCATCCACCGCGCAATAAAACGCAGCTACGAACGAAGCCGCCTCCATCTGGCGGAATTGGCCCGCTTCAGCGCCAGCCTCATATATCCGGGTCAAACTGACCGTCATTTCTTCCTCCCCTTGCAAAAAGGACGCAAGGAGCTTCTCTTTCAACGCCTCCGGCGGGAAAAAGATAAATCGCTTATAGAACAAGTGATAATAATCCTGTTTAAACGTACCTGTCACTTGGTGAAAATACAACGCGATCTGCTTCTCTGGATCTGCACTCCTTTCCTTCCCATACTGATCCCGCATAATATACACGGCCTTGGTGATAACCTCGTCGGTCGCCGCTAAAAATAAATCCTCTTTAGACGCATAATGCGCATAAATAGAAGGCGTCTTAATTCCTACTTGGCGCGCGATATCGCCGAGCGTTGTTTTCTCATAGCCCATCTTGGCAAAAAGCTCAATTGCCGCTTCACGTATCCGATTGGCACTCATCCCACCACAACCTAACTAATATTAGTTAGGTAAATTATACGCGATCTGCAGCAATTAATCAAATTGCAGAAATATTCCCCAGGTTGTCTACATATATATGGCTGTAGATGCTTGTCAACGGGGTGAAAATCATGAGTGTTTTGTTCAAAAGCCGCAAGGTGCAATGGTTTGTCGTCATGCTCCTTGCAGCAGGCGCTGTCCTGCTGTCTGAATCTTTGCTCCCATCTTCTTTCCATCCCACTATAGCCGTCTCCCGGGAAGAACCGTCTGCGCCCGCGCCGGACATGCAGCAGCCTGACTCTGCCAAACCGCTTGATACCGGGGCCGCGAAGCCGCTCAGCTATCGGATTACCGAGTATCATATGAATGTTGCCTATTTGGCAGATACCAAGCAATTAAAGGGACAACAAACGTTAACGTGGGAAAATCCAGGGTCAGCTCCTGTACAAGAACTGTACATGCATCTGTACCCGAATGCTTTTGCATCCAAGAAGACCACCTTCATGCGCGAGTCGGGAGGCAAGCTCAGGCAGGATGAAGCCAAAGCAGGAAGTGTCGGCAACATCGATCTGCAGTCGGTGAAGGCGGATGATGGCACTGATCTCACGAAACGCATGGAATTTGTTCAGCCCGATGACGGCAACAAGGATGATCATACCCTATTAAAAATCCCTCTCCCCAAAGCAGTCGGGGCCGGAGAGCGTGTGACCCTCACAACGGAATTCCTAGTCAAGCTACCCGTCGCTTTCGCAAGAATGGGCTATGTCGACGACTTCGTCATGGCAGGCCAGTGGTTCCCTAAAGTCGCCGCTTATGAAACCGTGGGCAGCCGCGGCCGCACGACCGAAGGATGGAATCTGCACCAATATCATGGGAATTCCGAGTTTTATTCGGATTTCGGCATGTATGATGTGAAAATTCAAGTTCCTTCGAACTATACCGTCGCCGCCACCGGCTTCCCGGTCAAGCCAGCCGTAACCGAGAATGACAAAAAAACCTATCAATTTTATGCCGAGGATGTCCATGATTTTGCTTGGTCCGCTTCGCCCAATTTCGTCTATGCGGAAGAGCCGTTCTCCTCGCCCCAAGTTCCCGGCGTCAAAATTAAGCTGTATCTCGATCCGAATCATAAAGACTTGAAAGACCGCTATATGTTTGCCGCAAAAAAAGCGCTGGCCCGCTACAGCCAGTGGTACGGTACGTACCCGTACTCCACGCTTTCCATCGTCGTCCCGCCTCCAGAAGGCAACGGCGCGGGCGGCATGGAGTATCCGACACTGGTCACCGCTTGGGGAGCGAGCGACAAAAATCCCGATCTCGAGCTGGAACGCGTCGTCGTCCACGAAATCGGACATCAATTCTTCTATGGACTCGTTGCCACGAACGAATTCGAAGAGGCATGGCTGGACGAAGGCTTTACCTCCTACGCAGAAGACAAAGTCATGGAAACCGAATATGGCGTTTCCGCCAATTTGCCTGTAGAGGCCAGCTATATCACGTCGCCTAATGCGCTCCAATTGAATGCATGGGAATACAAAGGCCACGATGAATATGCCGACAACGTCTACACACGGGCCAAGCTGGTTTTGAGGGAGATTGAAAAGCAGGTCGGCACCAAAACCATGGACCGCATTATGACCACCTACTTTCAGCGGTGGGAGTTTAAACATCCTTCCACGAGAGACTTCCAGAAGGTTGTTGAGGATGTGACCAAAACGAAATGGGATGACTTCTTCGACCAATACGTATACGGCAGCATGATGATGGATTATGCGGTCGAAAGCATTCGCGTCAAGCCTATCGCAGCGAAAGGCACGGAATCCTACGAAAGTACGATTCTTATTGTCAAGCGCGGCGGCGACTCCCCAGCGGTGCCCATCCAGTTCCATTTCACCGACGGGACCTCGCTGGATAAAACATGGGATGGCGCCGATGGCCGTATCGAATATACCTTAACCCACGGCAGCCCCATCGATTGGGTGCGCATCGATCCTAACTATTCATTGGTGCTTGAAAACAAACACATCAACAATTTCATGCAAACGAATGTCGATGCCAAATGGAAAATCCGCTGGAATCTTGGCATTATCCAACTCTTACAAACCGTATTCAGTTGGGTCGCTTGGTGAAATTAAAGGAAAGCTCAGATCATGCTTTCGATGCCAGTTTTCCTAAAGGAAAACTCTTAGGAGGGGTCCCCGTGAAAAGTTATATGAAGATCGGCTTTCTGACGGCGCTCAAGCAGCCCTTTGCTGTCATTGTGCTATTCCTTTACCAAATGAGCTGGGGGGTGCTGCTGTATAAGCTGATCCAGTCCGTACTTGTTCCGCTTATGCATCGCTTCCCCGGCGGCCAGCAGCCTAAGCAGGCACTGCAGCTGTTTCTGGCCGAGGGCCAGTTCCAGCTGCTCAAAACCGATCTCAGCCACTCTTATTTCTGGTGGCTGGCCTTGCTGCTGAGCGCTCGCATGCTGCTTACGCCAATGCTCAACGCCGGCGTCTACTATTCGCTCGCACATCGTCACCAGAATGCCGGCTACCGCTTTTTCAAAGGCATAAAGGAGCTGACCCTCCCTTTCCTGCTCAGCTATTTCATCCGCATAGCGCTGTCCTCGCTGCCACTCATCTGGCTCATCTCAAAAGTGCAGCACATCTTTACGCACACAACCTCCTATGAGGATGTCGTCCTCGGGCTGCTCCCTTGGCTGCTGGGCTTGCTTGGTTACGGTTTTCTCTTGCATCTAGTATTTATGCACATTCAATTCGCAATAGCTACAAGAATCGGCATCCTTGCCACATTAATCACTTTTATTCGCCATTCGCTTCCGATCATAGGGCTGGCACTTCTTCTCCTGCTCCTATCAGGACTATTGGCGGGGGTAACCGCGGCAACGACCTATATCTGGGCAGGTCTGGCAGCACTGCTCATCTATCAGCTGTTTCCGCTATTCAACATGTTTTTGCACATGTGGGCGATTACCTCGCAATATCAGCTCTGGTCTGCCAAAATTAACAACTAAAATAGGCGAATGTTGCCCAAATTTCATGTAATCTGCGCTTCCCCTTGAAAAAGGGGCTTTTTTTTGTCTATTTCCAGAACTATTTCACATATTTTTATAGAATAGCGCATAGAGAAGGAGGAATTTCGATGTTTATGGCGAATTATTCAGATTAGAACACAAAAACCAAATATTTCATGCCGAATTCCCAATTTTTGTGGGAAACGGGGGAACCACTCCGGGTGAATTGATCTTGCTAGACAGGGATCATAGGGAACCTTCAACCGAACCCTCCAGCTAACCTCGTAGGCACCGGAAGGAGACAAGCAGTTGAAAAAGGTTGTTGCTCTCGTTTTCAGTCTTGTTTTGTTTTTGAGCATTGGTGCAGGAAGCGTTTTCGCAGCACAGTCACAGTTGGATGAAACGGTAGATAGCTTAGTTGGAACCCCGTATCAATACGCAGGAACCACAACCAAAGGCTTTGATTGCTCCGGCTTCACCTCGTATGTGTTCGATCAATTCGGTATCGATCTTCCCCACAGCTCCAAATCACAAGACCAAGAAGGCTACTGGGTTGACAAATCCGACCTTCGAAAAGGCGATCTCGTTTTTTTCAACACCGATGGTAAAGGCATTTCTCACGTAGGCATCTACCTGGGAGACGGTGAATTCATTCACTCCGCTACCAACAATGGCGTTGTAAAAAACAAGCTGAGCGAATCTTATTACGCGAAGCGGTATGTATCGGCCAGACGTGTGCTCTGGGATGATATTTACAATCAATTGACTGCTGTCCAATCCAAGTAATTTTATCGTAATACCTATGAATAAAGCCTTGAAAGTGCCGCTTGGAAGAGCCGCTTTCAGGGCTTTTATTCATTCCCGCCGCAGCAGCCCCTGCCGCAATACGTAAAAGAAGTTATTTTCCTCTAGAATGATAGGCAAGATATGGTTATAATGGGTCATATATCATCTTGAGGAGGTTCCTACATGGATCCACATCTGAATCAAACACCTAATTATCAACCTTCAACGTTTACACCACCCACAAATGGCAAATCAATCGCCGCGATGGTGCTCGGCATTTTGTCGATCATTATTCCGTACATTGGTTTTATTCTGGGAATCATTGCAATCGTTTTCTCACGAATCGCGGCAAAAGAGATCAAGCAGCGCGGTGAGCAAGGCAAGGGTTATGCTACCACAGGCCTGGTCTGCGGCATCGTCGGAACGGCTTTATACGCAATCATCATTGTCGTTCTCGTCATTATCTTTGCATTCGCCGTAAATAGTCCTGATTTCCCTACTACGTTCTAACCATACAACGCAATTTATAATAACCATATATTGTTTTCTAGGTTTCCGTGGGTGGCGTTACGCGCCAGACGGGTCCGCGAGAAAACGCACCGTGCATACACTGTGGGCACGGAGGGGAAAAAGCCCGGGAGTCCTATCGCTAAGCGATACGGCTTCCAGGCTTTTTCTTTTTTGTTGTGACAAGCATGACGATAGGAACCGAGTGAAGTGATGTGCTGCGTGAGTACGGACTTCCTGGTAAACCTAGTCCACGTCATTCGAGAAGGGCGACAGAAGAAGATGAGCAGGTTGGCTTGGTTGTATTTGGTCATTGCGGGTGTTTTTGAAGTGGTGTGGGCGGTTTTGTTGAAATTTTCGAACGGAGCAACCTATCTTCATCCAGTCAAGTTTTTGTGGCAAGGGGATGGCGCTTGGTGATCAGGGGACGTAGTCACGGGGAATTGGCGCGCGGTGATCAGGGGACGAAGCCACGGGGCGGTGGCGCGCGGTGATGCGAGACGAAGACACGGGGCGACGAAGCCACGGGGAATTGGCGCACGGTGATCAGGGGGACGTAGTCACGGGGGGGGGGGGGGGAGGTTGGCGCGAGGAAGGGTCGAAGGATCGCGGCATCCATCTAAACGGAACGTCATTCCCTTATTTTTCTCATTTGCCACCTATTCTAAGGTGTAAGGGATCGTGGTTCCTCTATTTCGGTTTTTCTCAGCGGAAAATCAAGCAAAACGCAGAAATAAGATACTCCTGTTCCGCGAAACCAAATTGTAAACGCTAACAATTTAAAATAGAGGATCTGTGTTCCACAAACGATTCGTTCCATACCCCTGCTGCAACATCAACCCAGGACACTCCCTCCTGCCATCTCTATGCAAAAAAGAATACTGCCAGTCAGCCTAAGCTAACTGGCAGTATTCTATGTTAAGCGCGATACTGTGCTTGATGCAGCCGGCTGTAAATGCCTCCGACCGCAAGGAGCTCATCGTGCCCGCCCTGCTCTGTGATGCCTTGCTCCGTCACGACGACGATGCGGTCGGCATTCTTGATCGTCGCGAGCCGATGCGCGATAACCAGCGTCGTGCGGCCCTGAGACAGCTCGGCCAGCGATTGCTGGATCGCAGCCTCCGTCTCGGTGTCGAGCGCCGATGTCGCCTCATCGAGGATGAGGATCTGCGGATTTTTCAGGAACATGCGCGCAATCGCGAGGCGCTGCTTCTGGCCGCCGGAGAGCTTCACGCCACGCTCGCCGATAACCGTCTCCAGTCCCAGCGGCTGGGACTGGATGAAATCCTCCAGCCGCGCCCGGCGGGCGGCTTGCCAGATCTCCTCTTCCGTCGCGCCCAGCTTGCCGTAAGCGATGTTCTCGCGCATCGTGCCGGCGAAGAGAAACACGTCCTGCTGGACGATGCCGATTTGGCGGCGCAGCGATTCCAGCCGGATGCTGCGAATGTCCATGCCGTCGATGGAGATGCTGCCTTCACTTACATCGTAGAATCGGGGCAGCAGGCTGCATATCGTCGTCTTCCCAGCGCCGGATGGACCAACGAAGGCTACGGTCTCTCCGGCGCGGATCATTAAATCGATGTTATTCAGCACCTTCGCTCCCCCGACATCACCATAGCCGAAGGACACATCTTTGAAAGCAATATCCCCAACGAAATGGCTCACAGACTTCGCGTCAGGGCGATCCGCCACCTCGGGCTCAGTATCCATCACTTCCACATACCGCTTAAAACCGGCGATCCCTTTGGGATAACTTTCAATCACATTATTAATTTTCTGAATAGGCCCGAGAAACACGTTCGTTAACAGCACGAAAGCAATAAACTCCCCATAGGTAATCTGTTTGTCAATCACAAACCAGGTTCCGCAGATCAGGACAAAGACCGTCACGAGACGCATCAGAATATAGCTGAGCGATACATTCCAGGCCATAATCTTGTAGGAAAGCAGCTTGGTCAACCGGAAGCGTCCATTGTTGGTCTCGAACAGCTTCTTCTCGTAGGACTCATTGGCGAACGCCTGCACCACGCGAATCCCACCGATGTTATCCTCTACTCTAGCGTTAATATCGGCCAAATCCCCCATCATACGGCGGAATGTCTTCGTCATCTTTTGATTAAAGTAAACCGCGATCCACAGCAGAAACGGCACGATGATGAACGTCAGCAAAGCCAACTTCACGTTAATCATTAACATCAGTGCAAGTGCGCCAAACAAGGTCATGACCGCGATGAATAAGTCCTCCGGGCCGTGATGCGCGACCTCTCCGATCTCCAGCAGGTCGTTGGACATACGCGACATCAATTGCCCCGTCTTGTTGTTGTCGTAGAAACGGAACGAGAGCTTCTGCAAGTGGTCGAACATTTTTTTGCGCATATCCGTTTCGATATTAATGCCTAGCATGTGACCCCAGTAGGTGACAACGAAGTTAAGCAGCGTATTCAACCCGTACACAGCCAGCAACCCGACACATGCCCAGACAATCCATGCCCAATTCCCCGCTGGCAGCAGTTTATCCACCACTTGATTAACAGCAAGTGGAAATCCAAGTTCCAATAACCCCGCTACGACTGCGCAGGTAAAATCCAAAATAAATAAATGCTTATAAGGTCGATAATACGAAAAAAACCGTCGCAACATAAATATGCCCCACCTTCCTCCGCCCATTATAACCGATAGTAAGAACTGTGGGGAGCCTCCCTATTATTCGCTTATCGCATAACCTCTTGCTGGTCGCGATATTCCTGCGGACTTACGCCCTCCATCTCTTTGAACACACGGCTGAAATGCTTCGTATTCTCAAAGCCCGCCTGCTCGCTGATTTCGTATACCTTGTAATCCGTCGTTGCGAGCAGCTCGCGCGCCCGGCTAATACGCAGTCTTTTCAAATAATTCACGAAACTTTCCCCGGTGTATTCTTTAAAAGCTTGACTGAAATAGGAATAGTTCAAAGACACATGATTCGAAACGATTGCCATGTTCAAATCCTTTTGATAGTTCGCCTGCATATATTGCACGGCTTTCTTCATTTCCTTGTGATCGATATGCAGCGTCTTCATCGTTCTGACATAGTCGTTCAGCCGACTCAGCAAACTTTCGACCGTATGGAAATAATCGTGGAAGTAATGAAAATTCGAAATATCTCCGACCATTTTGAAATGCCGCAGAATTTCCACCGATTCGCCTCCGTACACATGAAAAACTTTATCGAACACAAGCTCGTTCAAAGCTTTGTTGACCGCATTCAGATAAGAGATATCGTAATAGGCAACGGTTTTCATATCCAGCACTTCCAGCAGCAAGGCCATCATTTCCTTGTCACGGCCCGAGCCGAGCATGTTGGTTATCTTTTTGATTGTTTCTACAGGCACAATGAAATCCGTGTTTTTGTGACGAATGCTATCATAGTGAACAGTGCCTGGCATAGACTGCAGAAACGTATATTGCAATGCCTTCTGGGCACTTAAATAAGCACTCTGCAATTGCAATCCGCTGCGCGTGCAGTCACTCAATCCCATGCTGTACGTGAAATAACCCGCTCCGGCGATTCGCTCCGCCAAATAGTGAAACAGTTCCCCGTGCTCCGCAATCAGCACCAATTGATTCTCCTTATCCCAAACATGCGCACGCCGCTTGCGGTAATGCTCCGGCGCATTGCTTATCTCCGCTTGGATTCGCGTCACAAACTCAGCATGCTTCATTCCTCCAACCGCGCCTCTATACTGCAAGATGCCTAATTGGAAGCCTTCTTCGATCCACTCCATGCCAATCTGCTTCAGCATACTGCTCAGCGCTTCCCCATCCATATGAGGGTGCCTGAGCATGTAGCTTAGTTGGCTTTCCTGAAAGGCTTCCCGCTGCTGCAGCGAGTGGGTCAACTGCTCCGTTATTTGCATTTTCAGGCTGATTTCTTTCTCGATGCGAGTCAACGTGCGGGATAGTTCGTCACGGACAATTGGCTTCAGAAGGTATTCCTTCACTTCACAGCGAATCGCTTCCTTCGCATATTGGAAATCATCATGCCCGCTCAAAATCACGATAGCAGGCTTCGAATTCATTTCCTGAATCCGGTTAATGAGCGTTATGCCATCCATGACGGGCATGCGTATGTCCGTAATAACAATGTCGATGGGCAAGCTCTCCAAGAGCCGCAAAGCTTCCGCCCCATCCTCAGCGAAGTCGAATTCATAGGCGTCTGGAAACTCACGCACAATCATTGCCTTCAAACCGAGCCGGATATTTTTCTCATCGTCAACGATAAGCATTTTTCTCATCAGCAGACATTCCTCCGGTTAAAATTAAATAAGGCAGCCGCATCAGCACCTTGGTCAGCACTCCCTCTATACTCACCACATGAATCCCGTACTCGTACCCGTAATACATCCTGATCCGCTGTGTCACATTGCGCAGACCGATGCCGCTGCCATCCTGTTCTCCCTTAAAATGATAACCGTATTTGTGGCGGAACTGATCGTCCTCCATGTTGATTTTGGCGTGCAGCTCTTCAAGCCTATTAGCCGTCATTCCTGCTCCATTATCCGCGATCTCGAGCAGCATGCCTTCCTCCGTCTGGCTTGCCCGAATGGAGATGGCTATCCCGTCTTTCCTCGCTTTCTCGCTATTCATACCATGCTTAACAGCATTCTCGACAAGCGGCTGCAGAGACATCTTCAGCACATCCTGATCCAGGTAAGCTTCCGGGATCCCAAGCTTCAGCTCCAGCTTATTGTCATATCGAATGTTCATAATGGCGATGTAATTCTGTATATGCTGAATTTCGTCCCGCAGCCGGACATGTTCGCCCGACCATTTCAAGCTGTAGCGCATCATCGCGCCAAGAGACGTTAGTGAGTCGGAGATGACGTACTGGGCTTCCACTTCCGCCATCATTTTCAAGTTTTCTAATGTATTGTAGAGGAAATGGGCATCAATTTGATTCTTAAGCGCATTCAGTTCTGCTTCCTTCGTGGCTGCTTGCTTGTTCACGGCTTCAACGATCAGCTCATTCACCTTCTTGAGTATTTGCCGGAAATGGTGCGCCAGCTCGCCAACTTCTCCGCCGGCATCCATATCAATATGCACATTAAAGTCGCCTCTGCGCACCTTTTTCATCGAATCTCGCAAAATGTGCAGCTTTTTCAATATCAAAGCCTGCAGGAAATACGTAATAACAGACAACACCGCAATCAGTACGACAGCCGCAGCGATAAATAAGTTTCGGGTGCGCTGAATTTGCGTTAACGGTTCTTTTAGGGACACCACATTCAGTAAGAATGCTCCTAGATTATCAATGGGCGCGGTTAAGATTAGATAAGGCGTATCCTTGACGTTAAAAATGAAATTCGATCCATCGAGGTGCGGATAGGCCTCCCACGCTTCACGAAGCTGCCCCAAATCCACTCCCTTGAAAAAAGCATCGCCGCTTCCGGTAAACATCCCGCCCGACCGGTCAACGACCAGCATATGCGATTGCCCGTCCTGTATGGGACTGAACGTCTTTTGGAAAAACTTATCGATCAGCATATCGACTTCAAGAATAGCGACATGCGTATCTGTCGGATATTTAATTTCCTTGAGCAGTGATACATACGTCGAGCTGGTATCATTGTCTGTGTTGGAACGATTCATAATATCTTTCTCGTTCTCCAGGATCCTCCACTGGGTCTCGCCTTTGCCCCCTAGCACATCCTTGTACCAAGCTCTATTCGCAATACGGCTCTCATTAAAAATAACCGGCCAAATCTCCTTCGTGTTCGGATTGTCGGTAAACAGGCGGACATTGGCAATATTCGGGTTGTTAAACAGGAGCCGTTGAAAGTTTGTATTCGTATTCATATTAAAATCAACTAAATCGGCCACTTCCGGTTCGCTGGCATTATACAAATAATTAAAGACTTCTCGATCAGAAAGTGAAAGCTGTGCCGCACGCCCCATCATTTCAATGTTGCCAAGAATACTGACCTTCTCGTTCTCTAACGCATATTGATTCTTCTTCACCGTATCTTGAATCGTATTCTGATAAAATCCGTTAAATAAATACCAGGAGACCAAAATAATTGGAATTAAAATAATAACAATATAAGCGCCGATTAGTTTCGTCTGAATCGAAATGCGGTTCGTTATCTGTACGAAACGCATTCTCCATCTTCGGAGTAAAGATCTCATGGCCCCACACCCCGTCTGTCTATTCCTAGCCTTAGTTTAATATAAAATGCGCCGGATGCGGGAACGAATTGCAGCGAAAAACCCGAAAACCCGCATACATCGGGTTCCCGGGCTTTCCTATGGATTACTTCGTAAACTGAGCAATCTTCTTGTTGTTCGCTTCGAATTGTTTCTGTTCGTAGGCTTGAACTTTATCCAGTCCCGCCGCTTTCCGGTCTTTCTGATACTTGTCGAACAACTGATCAAACTCCGCGTCGGATTTGGCTAGCAGCAGTTTCGGCAACGTTTTGCCCCAATTTTGCGCAATTTTCGTATTGGCGATACCTTCTTCCGATGTCCCCGTAGGCACGATGCTTTCATACTGCGAGAAGCTCCTTGACTTGCCTTTCGTCCATTCCTCCGGCTGTTTGATCGGTTCCACGCTTGGCGGAGCCCATTGCAGGTTCATGTTCGTATCCATCAGCATCCAGAAGGTGTAGGAGGAACCGTACTTTTTATCAAACGTTGCGCGGTCTTTGTTCATGAGCTCTAACACCTCCGGCTTAAACTGGTCCTTGCCGTCGATGACATCGTAGCTGACGCCTTTCTCGCCCAAGTACATGTCTTTGTTGCCTTCTTCGCTAATGAGGTAGCTCAGGAATTTAATAGCTCTTGCTTTATCTTTCACGTCTTTGGAAATCAGCGTAACCGTCCAGCCTGAAATCCCAGGGCCTGGCAATATGGGCGCGTCTTTTTGCGCGTTGGCTGGGCCATCCACCGCAATATAGGCTTTGTTCGGATCTTTTTGGTACAGAGAAATATTTTGCTGCGTCAAATCAGTGCGTTGATACATCATGGCAAAGTAACGGCCTTGTGCAATTTTTTCCTCCATTTGCGGGCGTTTATCGATAAAGATATCCTTCGCGAGTAAACCCATCTCGTTGGCTTTACGGAACGTTTTGAGCCAGCCTACAAATTCCGGATCGGTTGAGCGGTCATAGAGCTTGCCGTCTTTTTCATAAGGAATCGCCAGGAAGTTTTGCAGCGTGGAGCCATTCTTGCCGACATCCAGCAGCGAAGGATTTCCTAATTCGTGAAATTCATGCAAACCGAGCGGGATCAGCGGTTGGCCGTTCACCTCAGGGAACTTCTCTTTTGCTGCCTTCAGCGCGTTCAGGAACCCTTCCTGCGTTCTCATATCGGGCTTGCCGATCGCTTCATAGATATCCTTACGAACCATGAACGTTTCGTTGGAGACGAATTTCTGCCCGTACTTCTTGTAGTCCTCTGGTGAGGAAGACGCGTTCGGATAGCCGTAGAAATTGCCGTCTTTCTGTGTGTACCATGCGGTTTTGGCCGGATCGGCCACCTTGAAGAAATAAGGATCGTATTGCTTGGCAAGCTCACCCAGCGGAAGCACCATATTGCCTTCAATGATCTTCTTCACGGCATCATCGTACCAACCGAGCGTAATGAAATCAGGCAGCCTACCTGATGCGATCATCGTGTTCAGCTTCTCGTTTTCGTTGCCTGCAGGCACGATGAAATTGATGTTCACGCCGGTCTTTTTCGTAATGTACTGAGAGGTTGGGTCAACGCCCCATTTGTTCGGGAACCAGGAAAAGTTCAGGTACCAATCGAATGTAATCGGCTTCGTATCGGATTTCCAACCGGGCTCATTGCTAGTTGCCGCCGGAGCTGCGGATTGGGCCGCTGCCTCGCCTGGTTTAGTCGGCTGCGCACTGCTCGTGCTGCTTGTCCCTTTGTCCGTGGAGCAGGCCGTGATCGACACGGCTGTAAACAAAGCAAGCAAGGTGGCTACTGTTTTGCGTGGTTTATTCATCTGCGTTTCCCCTTTTCTGCATCATAATGGTATGTACAATCTCTGTCAAAAGACAGAGCTGGTCACCTATAAATGGGTCTACATCCAGGTTAGCCTTTTACCGAACCGATCATGAAACCCTTTACAAAATACTTCTGTAAGAACGGATACACAATCACAATCGGCAGGGTCGTCACCACCATCGTCGCCAGCTTGATCGACTGGGAGGACACGGTTTTGGCCACACTCCCTGTCGTCGCAGCCGCCATTTGGTTCGAGCTGGATTGGGCGACAACGCGGTACAAATACGTCTGAATCGGCTGGAGGTCGCTTTTGTTCATGTAAATCATTCCCGTAAAGTAATCGTTCCATTGATACACGCCATGGAAGAGGGCGATCGTCGCAACCACGGGCATGGAAACCGGGAGAATAATCTGGTAAAAGATTTTGAAATCATTGGCGCCGTCAATCTTCGCCGCTTCCTCCAGCGCATCGGGAATTTCCCGGAAGAAGGACAGGAAAATGATGAGGTCGAAAAAGCTGAACATCGCAGGGATAATGTATACCCAGAAGCTGTCGAGCATGCCCAGGTCGCGAATCAGCAGGTAGTACGGAATCAACCCCCCGCTGAAAAACATCGTAATGGTGCCGATAAGCATGTAGACAGGGCGGCCGATGAGCTCTCTGCGAGAGAAGGAGTAGGCTACCATGGCTGTAAAAAGCACATGAATCACTGTGCCTGCCAGCGTTTTCGCGACAGTAATCCCCATGGCCAGCATGATGCCGTCATTGGCAAAGACAGCCTTGTAGCTATCCAGGCTGAAGATGCGCGGCCACCAATAGATGCCGCCTCGCATGGCGTCCGTTCCTTCATTGAAGGAATTAACGAGCACATACCAGATCGGGTATAGGGTGATGAAGCATATGCCTAGCATCAATAGAACGTTCGCGTAATCGAATACAAACTCTTTGGACGTTCTGCGGTTCAGGGAGAGCATGGTTATTGTCGCCTCCTGGCATTTCGGATTTCAAGCATCAGAATAAAGAGGTGTTGTTGAGGCGTTTCGTAATAAAGTTCGCCGATAGCAGCAGCGCAAGTGAAATGAGCGACTTGATCAGCCCTACCGCTGTCGCGTAAGAAAACCGGCTTTGATTGATGCCTACTTGGTACACATAGACATCGATCACGTTGCTGGCGCTCTCATTCAGCTGGTTTTTGAGTACGAGAATTTGATCGAAGTTGGCGTTCAGAATACCACTCACGGCAAGAATGAACAGAATCGTGATGGTCCCTTTAATCGATGGCAGCGTCACGAAAAACATTTTCTGAAAGCGGCCTGCGCCATCAATCGTCGCCGCTTCATACATCTCAGGCGATACGGCGGACATCGCAGCCAGATAGATGATCGCGGACCACCCGAGCTCCTTCCAAATATCCGAGGTGATCACAATGCTCCAGAAATAAGAGGGCTCCGCCAAATAGCTGATTCGCTCATGGACGATATTCAGCGCCATCAGAATGTTGTTAATGATTCCCACGTCAGCCAGCCATGTTGCCAAGATGCCGCCAAGGATGACCCAAGACAGGAAGTGAGGCAGATACGAGATCGTCTGCACCAGCATTTTGAAGCGCGCAGCGCGGAGCTCGTTCAGGAACAGAGCAAACAGAATGGGCAGCGGAAAGCCGATCAACAGCTTGAGTGCGCTCATCCCCAGCGTATTCTTAACGACACCGCCCAAATTTTCATCATCCATAAATGCCCTGAAGTGCTCAAGGCCCGCCCATGGCGCTTCCGATATCGGTTTGATAATATTGAAATCCTTAAAGGCAATCAGAATTCCGTACATCGGCACATAGTTGAAAACGATCATCCATATGACGCCGAGCAGCGCCATCACTTGCAAATAACGCTGCGCGTATAATTTGCCGAGCAGCCGTGAGGCTGATCTTTTGGCAATGGCTGACTTTTGACTCGGAATGGGCATATCCGCCTCTGTGTTCATGCCGGCCGCACCTCCGTAGCTTTCGCTTTGTTGTAAGCTTTTTCATATTACTCATTGTATGTCTTTCCGCAGGGCGTTGTAAGGCTCCAAATTTCAGCTATGGTTGCCATTTTTCAGGTGAAATGCCCTAAAGCAATTCCTAGCCTCTCTCCATATATATAGGTAGTAAGAGCATGTTGAAATGGGGTGCGATATGAGTGCATATGCCTTTGACAACCGGACGGCCATCTTTTTGGCAGCGATATGTGCTCAGACTTACAGTCAATTTGAAAATGGTGCGTTCATCGTTCCCAGATCGTATACCATCGTGACGACGTTTAAAGCGGCTTCTTACAAAGGGCAGGAGGAGGATTTCGGTTTCATTCTGGAATCCAGCGATACGATTGTCCTCGCCTTTCGGGGGACGAACACGAGATCAGATTGGATCTCCGATGCCATTGCAAGTCAAGATAAATATCCCTATTTACGAAACAGCGGTATGGTTCATCGTGGCTTCCTGCACATTTATGAGTCCCCGCGAAAGAAGATCCTCACGGCATTAAATAAACTTTCGTCAAAAAAAGAGCTTTGGATCACCGGGCATAGCCTCGGCGGAGGATTGTCTACGCTGAGCGCGGTCGACGTCGCCGCCAATACCAAGTTCAAATGCCCATCGGTCTACACCTATGCATCACCGCGCGTTGGCAATTTGGCCTTTAGCAAAACATTCAACAGCCTCATTGCAGGCCATCACCGCATCTATAACGCTCACGATTTCGTCCCCTTGCTGCCGCCGCTCATTTACAGATCTCCCAAGACCGATCAAACCTATCACTACATCCATGTAAAAAAGGGATACGAACTGGATTTCCAAAAGGGGTCCATTGCCGCTAATCACGCCATTGGCAATTATTTCTCTGATCTCTCGAGGCTGAATCCGTCCTTTACACAGGAACTATGTATGCACAATCCCGGATTTTGCCCTCTATAAGAAAGCTTTGATTTGCATGAAAAAAGAGGCTGCAGCCGTTCAGCCCGATGCTGATCTGCTGCAACCTCTGTGGTTTCGCTCGCGTTACTCGACTAACGCCAGCTTGGCATTAACAAGTAAATGATTCAATCGAACGCAAATCGATGCCAAAGTATCTCCAAGTAAATCCTTCCCATCTAAAGCCCGCCACCGAGGTTGGCCCGACGAAAATCGGGAAGAACCAGAACTGTCTGCCATTATGCAGCCAGACGTAGGTGAATCTGAACAGACAGCGCGAGATCGCACCTGGATCTACGAATGTAACAGCGCCCGTTGCCGAAAAAGGTTTGGCCGGTGTATAAGAAGGCGGTGGCGATGAGGGTGGCTGCGCTCCCCCCGCCGACGGCCCTGGTGGAGGCATGGTAGGCGAACCGCCGCCAGGGAATCCACCACCTGGGAAGCCTGGCGCACCTGGGAATCCGGGTGTTCCCGGGAACCCGCCGCCCGGCATACCAGGAAATCCTGACGGACCCTGCTGACCGCCTGGGAAGCCCGGACCGAATGGATTTCCTCCGAATGCGCGCGGCGGAATCATATAAGGTGCGATGATCGTTGCTTTTTGATAATGCTTGGCATTGATTTCTTGCTGTTTCTGCGCTGCTTCCGCCCATTTTTCGTTCGCTGTGTCCAGATTCGAGCTGTTCCTGTACACATTGCCCTCGTGGTTTAATTCAGCCGCCTGACCTTCCAGGACCGTAATTTCTTGTTCGAGATCTTTTACTTGATTGTAAATCTCGGCCGGCAAAACGAGAGGCCTCGGCGCCGTATAGTTTGAGAATTGGCCTTGCGAATCATCTTCTGATGGAAACGGTACTAATC
Source organism: Paenibacillus tabacirhizosphaerae (assembly GCF_040812395.1). Lineage (GTDB taxonomy): Bacteria > Bacillota > Bacilli > Paenibacillales > NBRC-103111 > Paenibacillus_E. The sequence goes on from NZ_JBFNXH010000004.1 coordinate 44,122, forward strand.
CTGCGTTCAGGTTTAGGTCTATATTTGAACTCAATTTTGTTTCCTCCTCGCGTGAAATCTGGATATTTACCTAGCGTCTAGATTAAAGTATGCAGCGCATAGACGAATGTCACAGATAAATGAGCCCATTTGAGTAGGACGAACTTTCTACATAAAAAAATAATGCCCTCACAACCCTGACATAATGCTGTCAGGGTTGTTCGTTTATAATTCAATTAGAAACACAAAAGGAAAGGATATGAAGAATGAAAACGTCTCAAAACAAACCCGGAATTGTTATTGCTGGACTGCTGCTCGCTATCTTGATGGCTTCCATGGACAATACCATTGTCGCAACGGCTATGGGAACAATCGTTGGGCAGCTCGGCGGACTGGATAAGTTCGTCTGGGTGACATCCGCTTATATGGTCGCGGAGATGGCAGGCATGCCGATCTTCGGCAAATTGTCCGATATGTATGGACGCAAACGCTTTTTCGTATTTGGCATCCTGGTGTTCATGCTTGGTTCCGTGCTTTGCGGGACCGCGGAATCCATCGTGCAATTGAGCATTTATCGTGCGATTCAAGGCATTGGCGGAGGCGCGTTGATTCCTATCACGTTCACCATTATGTTCGACGCCGTTTCGCCTGAGAACCGCGGGAAGCTCAGCGGACTGTTCGGAGCCGTATTCGGTATGTCGAGTATTTTCGGTCCATTGCTTGGCGCGTATCTCACCGATTATGTGAAGTGGGAATGGATTTTCTACATCAACCTGCCCATCGGGCTTATCGCCTTCTTCCTGATTGCGTTCTATTACAAGGAGTCCCACTCGCACTCGAAGCAACCTATCGATTGGGGCGGCGCCGCCACGCTGGTTGGCGCAATTGTCTGCCTCATGTTCGCCATGGAACTCGGCGGCAAACAGTATGCATGGGGATCTGCACAAATATTGGGCTTATTCACCGGATTTGTCGTGTTATCCCTGCTGTTTCTGTATATTGAAACACGAGTCGTTGAGCCTATTATTTCGTTTCGGATGTTCCGGAACCGCCTGTATGCATCAAGCAATGCCATCGGCATGCTGGGAGGCGCAGCTTTCATCACTGCATCTATGTACATTCCGATATTTATTCAAGGCGTCCTGGGAGGAAGCGCCACGAATTCCGGACTGGTGTTGCTGCCCATGATGCTGGGATCCGTTGTTACGGCAACCGCAGGTGGAATTCTCCTTAACAAATGGTCCTTTAGGGCGATTATGATGCCGACGCTTCTCATCCTTGTCGTGGGTATCGCTCTTCTTACCACCATTACGCAGGATTCGTCGCGTCTGACCATTACGATCTATATGATTCTGATCGGACTCGGTATCGGGGCTTCCTTCTCTGTATTAAGCAATGCCGCCATTCACTCCTTCTCCATCCGGCAACGCGGGGCAGCGAGTTCTACGCTTAATTTCCTTCGTTCGCTCGGCATGACATTGGGGATTACGATCTTCGGCATCATTCAAAGCCATTCGATGACGCGGAATTTGACAAATGCCTTCGGTGGAGAGAACACAGCGCCGCAGGGCCTTTCCTTCAGCGATCCGCATGCGCTGCTTGATCCCGCTACACGCGCACAATTCCCTGAGCAGGTATTGGGCATGATCACCGGAGGGCTCTCCTCCTCCATTGCCATCACCTTCGCTTGGGGTCTCATCCCTGCCATATTGGCCTTCGTAGCCTCTCTTCTCATGGGCAAAGAGAAGATGAATCCTACCGCGGAGGCGGAAGCCGAAGGCTTCGCTGCCTCGCATTGACGACAAAGCCCCTTTGTATCCAGCCAATTGGATACAAGGGGGCTTTGCCCAATGTTCACTTCACTTAAAGCTCGGCAATTTGATTGTTTTTCATAATACCTTCAATGCTTGATGGACTCTTCAAGTTATATCCCGTGTTGTCTGAAACTTTATTTCCCGTCATTTTGACCTCACACCCCGCAGATATGGAGACCCCGCCCTGCATGTTTCCCGTCGCCTCATTTTCAGTAAGTGTGACCTCAGCCTCTTCCTGTATTTGAATGCCTATACCTTGATTCTTAACTACTTCATTGTTATCAAATGTACCGCTGCCACCGTTAAGAATAATACCTTGTCTAGCATTATTTGAAACTCTGTTGTGTCGGAATAGTGGAGCAGTTGCACCTTTCAGACTAATGCCACTGTACCCGTTATGGTGAATGTAATTGTTTACATATGTGCCAGCACCATCAGTATTCATATAGATCCCACTTTGTTTATTGTCGTGAATCTCGTTATCCTTACATGTGGTTTGCGTGGAATTCTTCACTTCAATGCCGGACAAGCCATTATGACTTATCGTGTTCCCCTCAAGCAATCCAGCACCTTCATCGAACACATATACACCTGCCTGATCATTCTGTTGAAATTTATTGCGTAGAACGATTGGATTCGCTTTCTTCTTCACTGTAAGTCCAATTCGGTTATTGCTGACTTCGTTTTCCTCGCATCGCCCTTTGCAACCATTATAAACAGATATTCCAACATCATTTCCCCAAATTTTATTCCGTCTTATGACAGGGTTGGCCCCTCCGCTGACAGCCACTCCAGACAACGTATTCCCGCTCAGCTCGTTATCCTCCAGCGTTCCCGTGGAGTCTCCATAAAAATACACACCGCTCTCCTTGGAGCTATGAATTCGATTGTTGCGTATGCGGGGATCCGCGTCGTTATAAACACCAATTGCGGACAACACTTGACTGCTGATATCAGAATCTTCCAACATAAGCCGCCCCTGGCGTATTGTGACACAAAACACCTTGTCTCCCGATTTCTGCCGGAGCACCAGATTCGAAACTCGACCGAAATTGCTGTCAAAAGTTAATACACTCTCACCCGAAGATTGAACAACAATTTCATCCCGCGGTCCTCTCCCAATGATTTCAAGGGGCTTATCTAATTTAATCGATTCGTTGTAAAAACCTGGCATCACATGAATAATATCTCCTGGCCTGGCTGCAGCAACGGCATCTCCGATTTTAGAGAAATTCCCGCGATGAAGAGGATCCACAATATGGATCGTTACGTCTTTTCTTTCTAACGTTTGTTCCGTTGATTCCAGTGAGCCTTTCCCTTCTTCCGCGGCTTTAAGGTGGACTTTGGTCCCCTTCGTCTGTGAATGGGCATTTCCGCCAGAGGATACCGTAGCTTTTATCCGTTTTTTAGCCTCACAAATCTGACTGGCAAGCTCGAAAATTTTCTTACGCACCAGATTGCTGTCCAACGCTTCAAAACGCAAGTCTCTCCAGTTGAAATACTGCCTCTTCGCGATTTCCTGGGCTAAGGGGTCCTCGCTGCGTAATTGTTCAGATTCGAGAATATCACATTGAATATAATAAATAGGAAGGACCAAATCATGGCGTCCCAACGCTTTTTCACGTTCTAGAAACAGCTCAAATTCCTCACGGCAGACGTCCCTTTTGAAATACAACGGCGTAATTAACGGAATCAAAAAGTAGCTTTCGTCCAAAGATTGCGTAATTCGCTCGTGCCACGGCTCTCCCCATTTAATATCTTGCTTGTCCAGGAAAATCGTGAAATCTTCGCCCGTCTGTACCCTTACTTCCCGGCTTAGGGCCTCACATAGTTTCGTCATATAGCCATTGTCATGATTATCGTCGAATTTCACGTAACTCAAGAAAGCAATATCACCTTTAGTCATGTCTGTCATGCCTTTCAATTTATTATTTATATGTAATTATTTTTCTCTTTCTGTTTTAATTTTCCTGCTTGATGTCGCGACAAAATTTGACAATATCTGATTATTTCCATGTAAAAAAAGAGCTGCGACATTCCAGCCTACGCGGATTTGCCACACCCCTGAACACTCTATACTTCCGATAAAGCCTGTTCGATTTGACCTTTATGATAATTATCGTGATCCGTGAATTCTTGAATGATAGATAACAAGGTATAGGGAGCCCCTGTATGCGGACATAATTTCACCCCATTTGCAGTTACATGTCTTTTAAGAACCTCGTCACCTAGTTCCAATAGAAGCTTGCAGAGCGCCTTACGGGTTGCACAGAATTCATTCAGCAGCTCATTTTGCGTTACACCCGACCTTGCATATGCGTATGCCGCCGCATTAAACGGATCAAAGTCCGGGAATTCAACGCCGTTTCCGCTTCGAACAGAAGGAATTACGTTAGTAATGAGATACTGATCCCAATTCTTGAGATGGGAAATGATGTCCGCGGTGGAGGCTTTCCCTTCAGCGATAGGTTTAAACCAGGTGGAATCCTGTAGCTCCGCCAATCTAATGGCCCAAATGGTAATCGCTCCGTAATTCTCAACTATACTCTTGCTTACGGACATAGGTGCTGCTCCTTTAATTTCACACTCAGGCCCCAGCCAAAAAACTCGGTATTCGTTATCTCAGCACGAATCGTATTGGAGCCGGCTCTCCAGCGAATAGGAACACTCGCAAAGCTGGTTCGAATGCGCCCGTCGCTTACCGGTGGGTTCCAATTCCAATTTCCAGCAAAGACCTCTTCCTCATTGACCCATAAGCGAAGACCGTCGCTGAAACCGAAAGCGAGTAGGGCTTCTTTCTCCTCAGGGAAATCAAAGACGCTCTTTACTTGAACCGCAATACCCTGCTCCGCTGGATAGATTCTATTTATATTAAGGGTCCCATTTTCTTCTACACATACTTTGGCCCAATTGTGCTCCATAGTTGGTTGTTCACCCTGCAAATAGGGCCTTGAAATCAACCATTCCGTTACAAATGCCTCTGAGGCTAGTTGATTCAAATCGGTACCTCTTCTAATAATTGGAGCCGGTTCAATTTCCTCCACAGAGAGATTGCGAATATAACTGGGTAAATAGCTCCAAAACCCTATTTTACTGCCATTTCCCCTATGCTGGAGGTTTGAAATAATGAGTTGAGGCTCCGTATTATCGTCTAAATATACCACAGCACCGTCTGGTTGAACCTCTAAGATGAGTTTCCTCCATTCGCCAGTCGTAGTGGTCAGCGGCTTTTGGTAAGACGATCCATTATAAATTTGCCATGTCATTGAGCCATTCATCACGGGATCGTATTGAATTTCCTCTGGAGCAAGATAAACCAATTCATAGTTAGAAGCATCACGGGCTCCGAAGACAAGTCCTACAAAACCTACTTGTTCGGGAATCGCAACCTCGGCCTGAAGGCGGAATGACTTGAATTTCACCTCATCGCGAAGCAAAATAACAGCGTTCATCTGATCCATATAAAGCGCCTCACGGCCACGCCAAACTTTTGGATAAGCTCCTGTTTCACCTAGTTCAAAATGGTCTAAATCGTCACATAAGGTCCAAGACAGCTTGTCTGCTTCAATCTCGAATTCTCGTTTAAATGGATTTGTCGCCATAGCTTTTTCTCCCAGCATTTAGTATACTTATAATCTACACAATACAGAACACACGTTCCTTTGTCAATATATACCAAAAAGAGGGCTGCGACGGGCTACTCAACGTAACCTGCCACACCCCTCCATCTTACGTGAAAAGCTTATGCAAACCGTTATTTACCAGCCGAAATCCAATGTTTTACCTGTTTCCGCGTAGGTCTTAATATTACTCAGGATCATCGACCAGCTCGCTTTGGTACTTTCGTAAGAAGGATGATTCTCCGGCCACAAATCGTTAACCAGCGTGAGTTTCGTACAATTGCCCACCGTCTCCAGGCTAAGTGTAACCCTCGTTTCCAGTTCAGCGTGATTCTCACGATAGGACGGTCCCGGATGCTCTGTGTAGCTCATGAGCTTATTCGGTTCGAATGCCAGCACCGTACCATAAACATGAACAGTCTCCTCACCATCGTTGCCTGGGCCTACATACTCGTATGGCGCGCCGATTTCGAAGGTCGAATTCAGTATGCTTCCAAAAAATATCGCTTTCGTCCCTTCGGGTGAAACGAATATTTGCCAAATATCTTCCGGCTTTGCTCCAATATAAAGCTCGTACTTGAGATCCATGAATTATCCTCCGCTCATTCCTGTAATATAAATTGCGCAAACAGCTTCAAACTGCTAGTCTCAAATATAAGCTAGCGGAAACGGAAAGTATTGTAAAAACGCGACAATCTTACGTTCGCAACTATCGGGAGGAATGTTTATGGAATCGAATGCACGAGAGTCCGATAAGGGTATCCTGAAAGCGGCTGCAGGCAGGCAGAAGTTTTCGCTCATGCGCTTTCAGCCTGCTCAAGATCTGGCTTTTTTTATCGAACAATACTGGGTGGTTCGGTGGGATCTTAGAGAGCATGCTCCTTATCGCCAAGTCATTTTGTCCTACCCCAACGTCAATTTGGCGTTCGAGCAAGACCATAACGGCATCTTCAGCGGCGTTTACGGCGTACCGAAAAACACCTATTCCCGCCATTTGCAAGATGAAGGCTTAGCACTGGGCGTTAAATTCCGGCCCGGCGGTTTCTATCCGTTTTGGAAACATCCCCTATCTCTCCTCACCGGCCGAATACTTAGCATCCAAGATGTTTTTGGGGCAGGCGGAAAGGATATCGAAGCGCAAATTTTTGCTCAAGAGGATGGAGAGAAAATGGTCCTTCTGGCCGAACAATTCCTTCGGGAACAGCTTCCGGAACAGGACGAGAACGTCGAACTGCTCGATCGGATCGTGCAATCCGTCATTGAAAATCGAGACATCACGAAGGTTGAGGACATGGTTCATGAATTTGGCATCAACAAAAGGACCTTGCAACGTCTGTTCAGCCGTTACGTCGGAGTTAGTCCGAAATGGGTTATTCAGCGCTTCCGTCTCCAAGAGGCTGCTGAGCTGCTGGAGAAAGGCGGCATTCCGGACTGGGCGAAATTGTCGCAGGAACTGGGGTATTATGATCAGTCCCATTTCATTAGAAACTTCAAAGCGATGATTGGTAAATCGCCGGAAGAATATATCAAGGAACTCGGGCTTTCATAGTTCGAGATCCTGCTCCTCTCCCATTAATATAGTTTTTATGAAGAGAGCCGTAACCCTTCCCCCTTTAACCACGTCTAAATAACAGGAAATAAATGGTTTGAAAGGGGATTGTATGCATTTAAAGCCGTTGTTTTTATTAGCTGTTTTTGTTCTATGTCTGGTTACTGGCTGCTCAGAGGAACCTGAAAAAGAGCCGACTGCCACCATCACACCTAGCGCGACACCAACAATGACTCTCACTCCTAAACAAACAAATACGGATGTTGTTACAGCTACGCCCGTACCACAAATTGAAACTACACCTTCAGACTCTCCGACTCCGAAAGCAACACATACAGCCGCCCCAACCGCTGCACCAATTCCTGTGAAGAGCACTCCGGCAGTTAACCAAGTGCATAAACAGCGTCTAGATTCAATTCTGTATTATAATAACGGCGAATCGTTCTGGGCTTTCGGCCAAGGAGCCGTATTCTTCTCTGATAATAATGGCAAACAGTGGAGAGATATGACACCTTCAGGCGTCCGGCTAACCGCTGCCGGTTATGGGGGTAACGTATTTGCATTCCGCCAAACCTCTTCGCAAATCGACGTTTACGAGCATTCTGTCGACCCGGAGGGCGAGTGGAAGCAATCGGTGCTTCCAACCCAAGAAAAATGGGAGCTGACTGGCGACCTCCTTTTCGCAACTCATATGGTGAGTGAGGACCGGTGGCTCCTGATCACATCCGCTTCTAAAAAGTCCTTGTATCGGATTTCAAGCAATGCCCATCAATGGACGAGAGTCGGAGAGATTACCGACCAAGTGATATGCGAACCGAGTGGCGCTGCAATCGTTACGAACAAAAAAGGTTGGATTACTTGTAGCGAGGGAACAGACGATATTCTTCTCTATCGTACGACAGATGGAGGCGTTCATTGGACGAAAGAAAAGCTCGCCACGCCATCTGATGTCTCCCAAGGGGCTTATACGGCGAATGTATATTCGCCAGTATTTGATGAGGAGAATGATTCTACATGGACGCTGCCTGTCGAGATCATCCAGGGTTCTGAGCAAGAGATGGTGTATTACACCACTTTTGACGCAGGTACAACTTGGGCTTTATCTCAGAACAGCCACAGAAATGTCAAGCATGCATCAGCCTATTACCTTGACCCCACATTTCGCAGAGGGACAGCGATCTCAGTAAAAGGAGATAAGCTATACCGATTCACAATGGAAGCATACTCCAAGACGTTTGGCGGTCCTGTCCCTCCACCTGCTGAAATAAAATTGACTTCCAATCTAAGCAAAGCAACGGCTCGTTTCTTTCGCACGTCTTGGGGGGATGACGGTAAGGAGCAGTATCGGGGATGGGCGCTTCTTGATGGGGAATTGGTCATCGCGCAAGCTAATGGAACCGTATGGCAGAAGCCGTAACTTCATTTTCGTCGAAGCCGTATATCAAGAAGCGCGACTGATCCCCAAACGAACATTAACTATTGTTCAGATAACAAATAAAGAGAATCAAGATCGAACCATAGACTCCAATCATGTAGCTTGAACGCCGAATATGAGCTCACCGAGCGAGGACGGCGTCTCCAACCTTTTTTTGCTGCGATGAGCGCGTGGGTTCAGTCGGAACATGCATGCCAAAAAAAAGAATTAGAAGCTATACACGAAATGAGGTAACATCAGTAGTGAGGAGAAGATAGCGGAGCAATTGATCCAAAACAGATACTATTTAATGGCTTTAGGAACGCCTGTCATTCTCCGTCTATGTAGTACAAACCCTTTTTAAATTTCATATCAGTACAATGCCGGAGCAGTCCTTCCATCATGGCTGAAACCTCGGATGACCCTTTCACAGTATCGTTTGTGTACATAGTGTCGCTTAATAATAGAGTTGTTTAATTTAGAACAAAGTCGTCTACTTTCATAGACCAACAGAGCTTTGTACCCTTGTCCTTGCGAACAAAGACGAGCTTCTTGCCCTCTTTCACCACGTCACATTCATAATTCCATTGTCGTATCAGGCATTACCCACGCCTGTGCTTCCTTCGCTTTCTCCGTCTTCCCAATGGACTACTATTGTTTGCCCTTCAACAATCTCAATCCCTTTAATGTCCTTCATACCCCCCTTTGAAACAAAAAGTCGGCAGCCTGTATACAGGACAGCCGTCTTCATAGATTTCTACGCTATTATCGTAACACGTTTTTTCCTCATGTATTCTTCAAAAGCCCCTCACATTACCCTCATTTTTGAATTGTCCTTGATTACAAATGTGGTAAATAAATAAAAAGCCAATCCTATTGCTCCATAAAAAAAAGTTAAAATTAACTTAATTATTAATGAGAAGTTACCTATTGTCGAATAGATGAATATAGGGAAAGAGCATAAAATTAAAATGAATATGCACATTCGAATCATTTTATCTTTGGTTTTAATATGGACAAAATGAAGGAGTATACCGTAACCAAGTATGAAGGCAGAAGGTAAAAAAAATAATAAAGTGGCTATGTCATTGAATAAAGGAAATTCATCATCAACATGATTTGGCCAAAATCTAACAACCCCAAAAATAGATAATAACAACGTGCATGTGATCCAAATTCTATAAAACATAATCCAGCCCCCCCTTTTTACTTATTATTATAACAAATAAAAAGAAAGCCTCAGAACAAAGTCCAAGGTTTCTTTTTATTTCTTAATAAGTATACCACTGGTTCTGCCAGACTATATTGTATTGGTAGTCATAGACCGATGATTCACTCAAAATCAAATTGTTTTTATCTAAAGCAAAAGCTTGTTTTGGAGTTGAGTTACTATGATCGGTAGGGCCAGATCTCCCCCAACAATTATTTGTTAAATCCATAATATTTGATACTTGGAAGAAGCCTTTAAACTTACTATAGTTGGACTTAAATATACTAATCAACTGCATCTTAAGTTCCGGCATCCATAAGGTAACATCAGAAAATGCCTGATTTGCAGCTACATAATCGGATTTTCCGCTATTAATATATGAATTATATTGTTGATCATAATAATTTAAAGCGAAGTTCAATAAAAGAACTCCCCATTCATGATTAATAGTTGCAGTTCTAGTTTTAGTTTTCCCTACAGCACTATCTTTAGTTGCTCTAAAGTTCCATGTATAGTGTCTGTAAGCATCTCTTGTCATGACATCATTGGGATATTCTGATAAGGCTTCATCTCTAGCTGCATTCGCATGAAGGACACCTACTAGGAAAATCTGATAACCTGTCATTCCTTCATTTGTATCAAGAACGGATTCGATGTAATTTGCTTGTCTTAATTTCGCTTTATTTTCATCATAACCTGTTGCAGCAGCTATACTATTGGGATTGATATCTTCGATTGACCTTTGTACCTCTTCCGCTCTCTTATAGTTTTTAGCTTTCTTATTAAAATCCTCTTGAAGTTTTTTGACTATGCTTTCAATTTCTTCTTTGGAAGCCGCTGGGTCTTTTTGAATCTTCATATTTCCGGGTTTGATTATAAATTCGTTCGGTTCATCCGATTTTGCACCAAATGCAATAGATGACATAATTGAGCTGCAAAGTAAAACAACGGACAGAGATAGCAAACCTTTTTTCTTAAATGACAATTTCGATCACTCTCCCATAATTTGGTTTAATACCTCTATTATTATATTATATCACCAAATATTTCATCAACATTTTTTTACATTTTTTATCAATATTACAATATAGATACTAGCGCAACCCCATTATCAAATAATCTTTCACAATTTCAACGTATTGGCTACTGAAATAATACCACTTTTCAATCTTCTATCCACAGTGGCGCTTTTGACTCCAAGTCTCATGAATAATAGTGTTTCCTTATAACTGTTCACTGTACAAGCCCTTGATAATCAAGGGGGTCCTAAAAACGAAACATAGCAATCGTCTACAGGCTATTAATGGATGGTTTGCGAGTGAGTGAGCTTGCGGATCCCATAATCAGATAAGATTTTAAGCGCTTGGTGGTCGTTGACCGTAAAGGTAGGAAGAAAAGGACTTTTCAAATCAATGAGTATCTCTACAAGGGGCTAATCCGGACGAAATAGTTTTCTTATCATAGAAAAAAAGGCGTAAAATAAATTGGATATATGGGATTTCGTTGTAATTTTCTGTTCCGTTGCTACACGAACCCCTATTTCAAAGTGTCTTAGCGTACGCATTTTCATGCAATGCTGACTTTATTTTTCCTTAGCGTACGTTCTCCGCAATTTGTTGCCGGTCCGATCAGTAGATCGGCAACTTCGTGAGTCCACAGATGTTGGTCGCAGCGGCTCCTCAAAGTCAGGTTGCCAAGAGCAGCCTCGCCATAAAGCTTAAGCGCCCATTCTTGGGAGTCGAACTCGCGCGCCCAATTCGTTAAGGCTTCGCCTATGTTTTGCGCTTGAGCGGCGATCTCCGTTCTTGCTGGATCTCCAAGAGCCAAAGAGCCAAGCGGCAGGACTGATTCTCTCCCCACAATTGCAAGGTTGGCTTGGGGATTATCTAAGAGCGCCGCCGAATCGGCAGCCTCGCCAAGTTGCACACTGATCGCTGCAAGCAGCGTGTCTAATTCACGTACGATATCCTTCGCACGATAGATGCCATCCGGAAGACCCCGCTCCCCTTTTTCCAGCAATCACTCAGACGCGTAGACGGCTTTTTCACCGATTAGCTCATCGATATCGATACGCGTTCCCCATACAATGCTCCGGCTTCCCAGAGCTATCCAATATTCTGACATGGCACACCTCAGCTCCTTTGTGTTCAGGGTAACCTCTCTATTTTCACTTGAACAGAACGCACTTTTTTGTATCATCGTGCCTTTTTCGTAAGGTAGGATCATTTTTGAAACTGTCAAAAAGGGCATTTTTTAATGTAAAGTATTATTGACATTATGTATAATTTTAATTACATTATGTATATATAAGTTTACTCCAATCTTACCGTTGGAAGAAGTGTTTTTTAGAAGATGCAAAGTAAACCGCACAGCCCTTCCATTCAAGATGACGTCTAGGAGGAATAAGGATGAGAGCGATTGTATTTACAAAATACGGAACACCGGATGTTCTTCAGCTCAAAGAGGTAGAACAACCTACCCCCAAGGACAATGAAATACGGGTAAAAATACATGCGGCAATTGTAACACCATCAGACTGCGCCTTCCGGAAGGCCGACCCCTTTATTATCAGACTTCTTTATGGCCTCCTAAGACCCAAAAAAAATATATTAGGGGTGGAATTGGCCGGGGAAGTCGAAACAGTAGGCAAAGATGTGAAATCATTCAAACAAGGTGACCAAGTTTTTGGCATAAGTCCAACTAGCTTTGGTACCTATGCCGAGTACAAATGCCTGTCTGAGAACGACACGTTGGCCATAAAACCAGCCAATATGAGCTATGAAGAAGCCGTCGGCATCTGCGACGGGGCATTGACTGCATTGATTTTCCTCAGAGATGCGGCAAATATTCAACGGGGACAAAGAGTCCTTATCAATGGCGCTTCCGGATCGGTAGGCGCGTATTCGGTTCAGCTTGCCAAATACTTTGGGGCAGAAGTTACCGGGGTTTGCAGTACTGCTAATTTAGAATTAGTAAAATCGCTGGGAGCCGATCAGGTAATTGATTATGCCAAAGAGGATTTTACCAAAAGCGGTCAGACCTATGACATTATTCTCGATGCCGTAGGCAAGAGTTCATTTTCACGTTGTAAAGGCTCGCTAAAGCAAAAAGGTCTCTATCTTTCAACGGTCCCTGCGCTGTCCATTATTTTTCAAATGTTAAGGACTTCAAAGAGTGGCGGCAAAAAGGCCATGTTTGTGGCCGCGGGCCTAAAGCAGAATAAAGACAATCTAATCTTCATCAAAGAGCTTGTTGAGGCTGAGCAGATCAAACCGGTCATAGACAGGTTCTATCCACTGGAGCAGATTGTCGAAGCTCATAGGTATGTTGAAAAAGGACACAAAAAGGGGAATGTCATTATAACTTTGAATTAGATGTACACCTAACAGGCTGGCAGCTGCTCGAAAGAGCGGATCTACCAGCCTTCTTTGCATACACGCATAGATCGTACAGTGTTAGCATACTCAAAAACTCGCTTGCCACTATGCTGATCTAATACCTCTTTTCCTCACCCTTGGCAACCGCATTGTTGAGGGTTTAAGAACGGAATGTTTTCAACTCATCCTAACTATAGACACTGAGAAATGTTAAATTTATACTAAAATAACAACATGAAATACCCAGGCAAAGACTTTATAAACTATGGAGAGGATGCGTAAAAATGGCTGAGGAAGGAAACAAGAATTTAGAATTGGTTCAACGATTTTTCCAGTGTTATGGGAGTGGTGACTTAGAAACAATGAAACGTGAAATATTGGCTGAAGATGTTACTTGGATCATTCCAGGCCACCATCCGTTGGCAGGTATTAAGAAAGGCGCAGATGAAATTATTAATTACTTTGCGACCATTGCCAAAGCTAACTTCAAAGCCGAGGTTATTTCACTTTCCGCCAGTGAGAATCATGTGGTTGATGTACACCGTGGCTGGGGAGAGTACGGAGAGCATAAAGTGGATATGAACTGGGTTCTTGTTTACCAGATTGAGAACGGCCGAATTAAATCAGCCCAAAACTTTGCTGCAGACCAGCATGTAGCCGATCAATTCTTCTGGAATGTATGGGGAGATCAGTTAAAACCAGTCCCCGATCGACTGAAAAGCAGTCATTAAAGATGAACCAGTCGATCGCAATTTTTGGCGGAACAGGGCGGACCGGAAAACTTATCGTTTCTTTATTAACGGAAAAAGAAGAGTCTGTGCTCGTAGTTAAATTGGTCCGAAATGTTTTTACAGTTAACATCCGATTGTTGAATTAGTTTATAGACAAGCCGCATGGTTGTATGTGGGCTTGTCTATTTTCATGAGAACGGACGGAAGCACAACGTGCGATTCCATTCAGCCCCAAATGCCGGACTGTAGCTGGCTTCAGGGTTCCTACAGCTGCTTACTTACTCTCCCCTCCGTCTAGATCGCGGTTGTCTCATGGAGCAGTGCGAGAATCCCTTCCTGCATCTCCTTTTTGAGGACAGGCACTGGCGGACGAGTAACTTTGCCCCGTTCGATATAAATACCGCTCTGTTCGCCGAATTTGTGATCCATGGCCGCGTCATAGATACGTCTGGCTCCTATTTTAGGCAGAGCAAAGAACCGCCGAAACATTTTAAACCACCCAGGTACCCCTTGATTCGTTGACATTGCAGTTTGATTGGGCCCTGGATCAACGATACGAAGCAGTATCCCCTCCTTTGCAAACGATGCAGCCATAGCAAAAAAGACAGTCGCAGTAGCGAGCTTCGATTGCGCGTAAGGTGCAAACTTTTTGAATTTCCCGGGATTGCGAAGTCTGCCCAGTTCAAGCTTTCGCGCCATCTTCATCGCGCTTGATCCAACAACAATAACAATTGCACGCTTAGCGGCAACCAATTGGGGGCGCAATAACTTCGTTAGAAGATAGGGAGCTACCGTGTTAACCTCATAATGAACATCATTTCCTTGAGGAGAAATCTGCAAACGATCGAGCACAACACCTGCATTATTCACAAGCAGATCAACTCGTGAATACTGCTCGGATAACTTCTTTGCGGCATCTTGTATCGCTGCCTGATTCGATAAATCAGCGGTTATCGAGCTGATTGTTATCCATGGCGCAATCGCGTTCAACTCCTGAATCTGAACCAATGTCCTTGCAGAATCCCTATTTATTAGGACCAAATTGAAGCCGTCTGCGGCAAGCAACTTACATAACTCAGTACCAAGTCCGGAATACGACGCCGTTACAACGGCTATTTTTCTTTCCGCTTTGTCTATGACTGGCATGTCTACACATCCTTCTCCGTTATTTGAACATACAGCAAGCTACTAAATGAAGACTGATCACCCCCTTTTTATTTGAACGATCGTTCCAATATCGACGAAAAAATAGCCCATCCCTTTTAGTAAGACAGGCTGCTATTCGAACATTCTTAACGAGACTTGAATCGCGGTTCTTATAAAATCCGGCGGAAGATTCGTCTTGGCAAGGGTCGCTATCCCCACAAAAGAACTTGTTAGATATTGAGCTGTTTGACGACAATCAAGCTCTGCAGGCACTTCATTTTTTTTCTTTCCTTGTTCCAGAAATAGCGCAAATGCCTGCTCCAACGACAGAAAATTTTTCGTAACAGCTTCCGCGACTACGGCATCGTGGAGACTCAGCTCGCTAGCTGTATTAACCATCAAGCAGCCCCAACTTCTCTGATCTTCATGAAGGCGGTCAACCACATTGTGAAACAAATGCATCAAAGTAGAATAGACGGGAGTATTTTGCGATAACGCCCAAAGACCTTGGGACATATACACTTCGCTGTATCTGGATAAGCAGGCCATGAATAACGCATGCTTATCGCCAAAGGTATCATACATGCTTCCACGATTGATTCCCATTTCCTTCAAAAGGTCATTTACCGATGTTTTCTCATAACCGTTTTTCCAAAAAACCTTCATCGCCTTCTCAAGCGCGTCTACAGGTTCAAATTCTTTGGTACGAACCACGTTTCATCCACCTCTTGAGCTTACTATATCCTAATTGGAACGATCGGTCAATTTAATTATATCTTCCATGTTAAGGCCGGGGGACACCAGTGCAGCTAACTCCCCCTTTGTTAAAAAATATGTAATCGCTGCAATAGACGCTTGACTCTCTTGTTACGTTAGACATTATCCTGTGGATAGTTGATCTTGAAGGGAGATAGAAGATAATGAATAACACGTCGAAGGCTCATGTAATTTTTGGTACGGGACCACTGGGAATGGCTGTAATGCGTGAATTAAAAATGCGCGGGGTGCAAGACATTCGCATTGTGAATCGTAGCGGCAAATTGTCTGGCGATAACAAAGGGGTTTATGTGATCCAAGGCGATGCGTCGCAGGAGTCCATATCGAAAGACATCTGTAAAGATGCATCTGTCGTTTACCACTGCGCACAGCCAGGTTACCTGAATTGGCCAACACAATTCCCAGCTTTAACAAGAGGAATATTGGAGGGTGCGGCCGCTGCTGGCGCCAAGCTCATCTACGCTGACAATTTATATATGTATGGTCAAGTGCATACACCTTTGAATGAAAATCTTCCACACAAAGCTCAGGGAAAGAAGGGAATAACTCGGGCCAAAATGGCGGAAGAAGTTATGAAGGCACATCAAACCGGGAAGGTACGCGCAGCCATCGGGAGAGCATCCGATTATTACGGTCCCGGGGTATTGCAGTCTTTTATGGGAGAGCGAGTTTTTGGATTCGCCTTAAAAGGAAAGCCAGTTGATGTGCTTGGTAATTTGGATATGCCGCATACGTATACCTATATCGACGATTTTGCCAGGGGATTGGCTACGCTGGGACTAGAGGATCGCGCAGTAGGGGAAGTTTGGCACATGCCGAGCGCAGAGACGATTACAACAAGGCAGCTGCTGCAGCTCCTATTCCATGAATTGGGTAAAGATTGCAAAGTTACGGCTTCTTCGCGAGGCATCGTTTCGATATTATCCTTATTTCATCCGATGATGAGGGAGATTAAAGAAATTTTGTATGAGTTTGAACAACCTTTTATTGTCGATCACAGCAAATTCGTTCGGGAGTTTGGGAATTTTGCGACTACTTCACACAAAGAAGCGATTAAGAATACGGTCAACTGGTATAGAAATATGGTAAAAAAGGAGGCAGAGAGATAAGATGGCTTTTCTAAAAAATAGGAAAACAGTTGTATTATTTTTAATATTCTTGATTTTAAGTACCGTGGGCGTGCTTGTATTTAGCAATCAAGAGATGATTGATAAGAGGCCCATGTTTCAAGGGGCAACTGCGATTGGCGTATTAATCGGGCAGTATGTCCAATTAAGTTGGATTTTTGTCTTGATAGGCGTAACATTCCTTTTTACCCGCAAGAAAACAGCGCCTGATCTTATAAGCCGTTCTCCTGAAAAGTCCGTTTCGCAAAAAGAAGCCTTCCTGATCCTTGTGTACAGTTTTGCAGTGCTATTGATCGGACATTACCTAGGCAAGTTGATGGGCTATCATGGTTTTGGTATGCATATGCATGGCAGTTTTTATGGCTTGACCGATCATGACCAAGTTTCACCGAATGAAATGATCGGGTGGACGTCATATAATTTCGTTTTCCTGTTCGTTATTCCGTATTTGTACACTAGGTTTCGTGGATATTCCCATGAATCCTTAAATCTAAAATCAATGAATCGCGGGCGTGACTTTTTCCTTATTTTAGTTATTCTAATTCTTGAGTCTTTATGGGAAATTTCAGTAAATGCGCAATTTTTTAAGCTTTCACCCCATCAAATGGTCGTTGGTGGCATGCTTGCATTTATATTGAACTTTTTAGGTACTGTTTTGCCGGCAATGTTCATCATTTATTGCTTTTTATTGCCAAGGTTTTATAGATTGACAGGCTCAGCGCTTGCTACAACCCTATTGGGAGGATTCACATATGCCGGATTTCATCTCTTCGAATACTGGACGGCTTACGATTCCTTAACAAACGCTATAATCTCGATTAGCCTGGTGTTTTTGCAATTCGTAGGACCTGGAATCATTAAGTCCTATCTTACACTAAGATCAGGTAACGCTTGGGTTCACGTCTGGTCCTACCATGCGATCGCTCCCCATGTCATTGCGGATACGCCTGAAATTGTCGATATATTTGAAATTCAGAAATAAAATAAACGATCAACTGGTATGGGTAGATGGCGAACTAAACATGAATGGAAGATTGCGGGTTCTTCCCCTTACGATCCGGCAGGATGTACTTTTCTCCCCACTCGCTCATACTGTCAAGAAATTCAATCATTGCTCGTCCAGAGGGAGTCAACCTATATTCCACTCTTGGGCGAGGCTCCGGGTATGAATGCCTTTCAAGTATCCCGTCACGCTCAAGCTCACGGAGTTGCTCTGTTAGTATTTTTTTCGATATAGATGGCAGATGCCGTAGCAGTGCGCTATAACGTATCGGTTCGTTATTTTTATATAAGTATCGATATATTGGAATTTTCCATCTGCCGCTTAACATAGAAAATACAACTTCAACCGGACAATCATTTAACTGAACGGGCATTTTCCCCACCCCCCTTTTCAACAATTATACATTATCATAATTACAAGTTTGGATACTAAAAAGTGCCTAATTGTACTCCATATTTTAAGTTTATATAATCACTCGTAGAGAGGAGTGGAAATGTATGAAAATTGGAATATTAGGTGCGGGAAATGCAGGTAAAATTTTAGGGAAAGGATTGATTATGGCAGGTTATCGCGTACTCATCAGCAGCCGAGAACCCCATAATCCGAAACATTCTCCTTGGAAGCAAGAAGTTGGTGAGTCGGGGGACATAGCATCTTTCGAGGATGCCGCCCAGTTTGGCGAACTTATTATTGTAGCACTTCCCTGGTCCTGTTTAAAAAATGTGCTTGCAACCATTGATCCTGTCTCTCTGAAAAATAAAACGGTCATTGATGTCAGCAATGCCGTATATTTTGACAATGGACCACGCTTACTGCTGGAAGATACATCAGCCGGTGCCATCGTCCAAGAGTTGTTGCCAGAAAGTCATGTTGTTAAGACACTCAATACAATAAGCGACAAGATCATGATTCATCCAAATTTTAAAGAAGGTTCGCCGATCATGTTTGTATCCGGGAACGATAAACCATCCAAAGATCAGGTTAGAACTCTGCTTAAAGATCTTGGTTGGACAATCATTGTTGATTTGGGTGACATTCGTCAAAGCCGCCTGCAAGAATCAATCATGCTTGCATGTGTAATTAGCGAAATTCAGTTACAATCGTCAGGATCTGCATTTGCGCTGCTGAGACATTGAATTATTCATGATGAAAAGACGATAGAGATGTGCGATGATCAGCGGGATCGAATCGGACACCTGCTGCCGTCGGAATGCAAACTGCATAGCAGACGTCCGGCCACCGGCAATCAAAAAATGCTCAATGCCATGCGTTGGGTGACCGATCAGGGGCGCTGCGGGAATGTCTCGGAGGATATGCCAAGGGGCAGAATCCACCTGTGGCTGGGTCAAGCCGAACGGAACGCAACAAAAGGCCAAGTGAAGCAAGGTAGCACCCGGAAGGATCGAATTGCAACCGTGTTGTTTGCACAGTGTTGAACCCTTGTTTGCGACGCAGTTATCTAGTGTTAATTACATGCTGAATAAATGATGAGACTAATGGATGTGGGCTCTCTTGAGTAGATCGGGATTGAGGCACGAACAAGGTGCTTATGAAAAAGGGGTGATCTTTCAACTCAACAATTCGCGACTCACCGTTCTCATCCACTCCTACAGTCTTTAATCCATTCTCATCTAATAACTTCTGATAATCTGGGTTTAATCCAAAGTTACAGTAATAATTCTCGGCTATTCGATCCTTCCGAAAAATTTTATAAACGATGGATTGCTTATCATTCAGAAGAATGTCTAATCTTTGCCCTACTAACGAGCAGGCAAGCTTGCTAATCACTAATTTAGATGCGTAAGGATCGTATTCAGCATGGTCTGCATCATCGATTTGTAATACATTTCGAGCAAACTCTATAACAACATGCTGATATCCCCCACATGTCCCCAGCAGAGGACGGCCGTTTTTTCTTGCATATTCAATGACATTCAGTGCCCCCCTCATACTTCTATATGGACTTCCGGGAGCAATCCAGAACCCATTACAACGGGAGATAATGCTATCAAAATCATGCTCTGCGTTCTCGGTTGATATCCATTCTGTTTCTATGGAAACATCTAGCTGCGTACATGAATGCACAATCGCTTGGTTGGTTGCTGTGTGCGGTATAAAAGTCGGATTAAATTCACCTATAATGCCTATTTTCACAAAAACCCTCCCTTTATTACTTTATTTCTCTACCACGGTAAAGCAATGAGTCGATACTAACCGACGTTGATGATATTGTCAATAATTCCCCCTTTAGTGCCATCACGTTTCTTATTCAACAACAACCTATCTCAACTGCCGGACTGTGCCTGGCTCGGGGTTCCTGCAACTGCTTTCTTCGAGTTCTTGTTTGCCAGCTGTTGAACGAAAAGCCCAAAGAGGACCGCAACAGGTCACTTGCTCATAACCTGCCACAGCCCTCCAACCCGCGTCCAACGCGGCCTTACAGCTTCAAGAACCCTTACTCTATACGTCTCTTTCAAAATTCGTCTGATCGCACCACCAAGTCTGGCAGTCTTATTCTCTTCGCTGATTAATCCAATAAAAAACCGCTGGTCAGGTTAGCCACTGTACCTGTCATCGCACCGGCATGCTCCGAAGCCATGAACACCGCAGTGTTGGCAACTTCGGCTAGCGTGGGAAGCCGTTTCAACAGCGTTCCTGCCGCTGCGCCGGCCATCATCTGCTCGATGCTGATGCCGCCAAGCTCGGCGACCGGGCCGAAAATGTCCCGCGTGTGGGAGCCTAACGCCTCCGCTTCGGGGATCATGTGAGATCGGAGACAGATGACGCGGATACCGCTTGGCGCAAGCTCTCCTGCCAAATGGCGGGAGAATGCTTCGACTCCCGCGCATGCGACGCTGTGTCCCATGTATCCTGGTCCCGGCATGAGCGAGACTGGCGTCGATAGCGTAAGAATGACGCCAGCTCCATTCCTTGCCATATGCTTCGCTGCGGCTTTCGCTGTAATGAAATTAGTTTGGGTGTAAGCCGTGATGGGGAGCACGTAGTCTTCCAGAGAAAGTTCCGCGATTGGCGTCCCCTGAACATGATAAATGCCTACAGCATTCAAAACAATGTCAATGCCACCCGCTTTTGCAGCCACAGCATCTGCATGCTGCTCGACTGATCGCTCATTAAGCGCATCGACTTCAGCAATTTCGGCTACGCCTCCCGCAGCCGTAATTTCACTTGCGACAGCCTGAAGCTTGGCAAGCGTACGACCTGCAAGGAACACTCTTGCCCCCTCTCGCGCGAAAGCACGGGCAACGGCACCGCCGATCGCCCCTCCTCCTCCATAAATCACAGCATTCTTGTTCTCAAGCAGCATTTTCAATGTAATTCCTCCTTTCCTGTTAGCATAGCTTGTTCCGACCGACGCGATTTCTTATCGATTGCTATTTTGCCGAGTTCGCTGTAGAAAATTGCTCATTAATACATGCAGGGAGATCAAGATAGGGGGATCGTCCAATCGGGGAGCGCTAAGCAGAATCTCTTGATGAGGTACTGGCGTAAAAGGATATACGAAAATCGGCTCCCTCTTTCTCCCCCGTAAAGTCGTGTGCGGAAGAAGAAAATCCGCAGCCCTCATCCCCCACGTTACTGATGTAGCCATAAGGTAATAGGTGCCGGGATTAACGTCTGCAATGGAGAACTCACCCGAATCGAATACCAGCGTTCCGTGCAAAGGAAGCCCTTCGGGGATTGGTTTCGCAAACAATCCAATGAAAATGACGCCCTCAAAAGGAATCTCCGTTCGGATCGTCCCTTTTATCGATGCGATGTCATTAACGACAGGCCATGGCGCGTGCAATTCATCTAGCTTTTTTAAGGACCCCAGTTGGTTGTCGGCTTGCAGCGCCTGACTCCGGAAGCTGAACGGCGTTACGCCTACCCGTTCGGTAAATCGGGTGGTGAACGTCCCCAAACTTTGCTGTCCTATCTCCAATGAGATGTCACGTACATTCAAATTCGTTCGTAGCAGCAAATCTTTGGCTTTTTGCAATCGGAGGGATGAGATGTAGTGTTGCGGCGTTAGTCCCGTTTCTTCTTTAAAAATGCGTGTAAAATGGAAAGGGCTGTAGGATACATAACGGGCTAATCGCGAAAGCGGTTCATCGATATGCCTGTGGATAAATTTGATAACCTCATAAATCTCTGCATACCGGAGTGACACCTTGATTACACCTACATTCTGCCTATAGTTATTAATACGTTTGAACAGTCTGCAAGCAGTGTTCACGGGTTCACTTGATCGTAAATTAAGGTTGGCCTACATTCGTTAGCGGGTATTCAACGGTTGGTGGAACGGATTGTATACATGTGGCGCATCACTATATATACCTTATTTTTCCATAAATTTATTGAAATTAAAAGCATAATTTGTTGTGTTTTTTTCCATAAATTTCTAGAATAAAAAGGAATTATAGTCACCAAACGAGAATGCTTACTAGATTAATCTTTGTATAAAGGAGTTCGGCAACAAGGAGAACGCTTCGCGGCCACAACCATGGCTCTCTCTGAAGCAAAGTCCGCCCAAGACCAGCCCTGCATAATGGTGCAACGAAAGTCGGATACATCTTCGTGCTTCCTGTTATTCTGTTCACGAGAGGAGGTCTGAAGCAAATATGGATTCGCTGAAGCACATGAACGCCGCGCTGGCGTACATTGAAGCGCGGCTCACAGACGACATCGATATGGCCGAGGCGGCGCGGATCGCGCTTTGCTCGGAGTATCACTTCACCCGGATGTTCTCGTTCCTGGCGGGCATTCCGCTGTCCGAGTACGTCCGGCGCAGAAGGCTGACGCGCGCCGCGGCAGAGCTGCGGCAAAGCGACACGAAGGTGATCGACATGGCCCTGAAGTACGGCTATTCGTCGCCGGACGCGTTTGCGCGGGCGTTCCAGCAGTTGCATGGTTCGACGCCTTCTGAAGCCAGGAGGCCGGGCGCGATGCTGAAAGCTTATCCGCCGATGACCTTCCGATTAACGATACAGGGAGGAAACGAGATGAACTATCGGATCGTAGACAAAGCAGCGTTCCGCATCGTCGGCTACAGCAAACGGGTGCCAATTGTATTCCATGGCGTGAACCCGGACATAGCAGCGATGTGGAATTCGCTGGACGAAGAGGAATTCGCACGCTTGGAACGGTTGTCGGACGTCGAGCCGGCGGGACTCGTCAGCGCATCGGCGAACTTCTCCGAGGGACTCATGGAGGAGCAAGGCGAGTTCGACTATTATATCGGCGCCGCGACGACGAATGCCTGCCCGGAGCGGTTCGTGGCGCTGGAGGTGGCGGCGACGACATGGGCGTTGTTCGAGGCGGTCGGTCCGTTCCCGACGGCGCTGCAATCGGTGTGGGGGCGCATCTATTCCGAGTGGTTCCCGACGTCCGGCTACGAGCTGGCGGCGGGGCCGGAGATGCTGCGGAACGTGAGCAAGGACACGAGCTCGCCAGCGTTTCGGAGCGAGATCTGGATCCCGGTAAAAAAGCGAGCGAGCGGATCGGAAGCATAATAGGCAGGGCAGTGGAGGGCTGTTTCGCGACAAGAAAGCTAGGTTTTGCAATACCGCTATGGTGGAGCGTCACGGCCCTTTGTCTGTATATACGCGTACGTTCGTGCGAAACAGTCACTCTGTCAGTACTTACAGAGTGACTGCCAGACCGGAGCCGTTGACCTCGTGTTGACTTCGAACATATACAAAAAGCCGCCTTGGCCCTCGGGCTACATGGCGGCATATTTGTCATTCGGATACTGCTATGTTTTCAGGATTCTTCATCTCCAACCGCCACCGAATTCCCCGCATAGCTAATCCAGTCGCTCCAGCTTCGTATTCCCCCACGAACCCCTATTCGAAAATAGTTCCAAAACTAAAAAATGGGGGTTCCGATCCACGCAGAGGGAATGCATCCGAGCATATGCCAAAGTCTATGTGAAGCTATCTCCCTTGGCTACGCTTGGGAAGACTTAGGGAGATAGAAGCCCATAGAAAACGCGGCTCGGAACAATATGCCTATCGAGCCAAAGCCAATCCTAACCGGAGGGCAACGAAATGCAACAAGCACCCTAGAGAAAACTGTGAACGCCAACAACATCAAACGATAGGTGAGATGAACCGATGGAAGTTGTTTGCAACTTGCTTGCACTACAACATCAAGTATTCTCTTATTTTGAGTAATATTACGGAAATTTTTTGCCCATAACATGATCAAGTGGAATAAAGCCAATCGTTCTACTATCTTTGCTATAGTTCCGATTATCACCCATGACAAATATATGGTTTTCTGGCACGACCCATTTTTTATTCGAGAAATCATTCATTGTCTCTTTTATATAGGGTTCATTTAATGGCTCTCCATTCCGATAAACCTTTTGATCCTTAAACTCTAGAACATCTCCCGGTTTGCCGATAACTCTTTTCACGAAGAATACTTCATCCGTATTATTCATTACTAATTGAAACAAGGGATATTCCACAACATCGTCCATAAAGGTTCGCTTTCTGTCAATACGGCTATCAATGATAACGATATCCCCATAATTAGGTAAGTATGAAAAAGTGTGAGGAAGTTTAGAAACATACACTCGTTCCTTATCGTATAGGGTCGGGTCCATAGAATGTCCCTCAACTTTGAATGGTTGAACGATAAATATACCAGCAAATAAAGTGATAATAAAAGCAATTCCTATCGAACTTATCCAGCTCCAAACTTTTTTTAATAAGCTCATAAGTAACTCCCTTTCATTTTTTCCATATTCTATCATAATCATGACATAAATTCATCTACTGCGATTGCCTGATTTTGATCACTTCCGGATATTCCGCAACGTTTTCAACATATTCTTGTTTGCAAGCTTGTTTGCAAAAGACCAAAAGAGGGCTGTGACAGGTTACTTGCACATAACCTGTTACAGCCCTCCAACTCGCGTCCGACGCGGCTTCTCAGCTCTTACTCTTCGCCCGTCGCAATCGGGTTCTCTTCCCAACTAATCCAGTCGCTCCAACTCAATTCCATGCCAGCCACCCCGTCTATACGGTCGTCCTCACGGGCGAGATGCTGGAATGAGGAAGTCAGACTGTCTACGAATTTTAATTGAATCGACCCATGCCGCTGAACTTGTCTAACTGCCGCAGTCTCTTTAACGGCTTCAGGCAGCACAACAACAATCCATCGCAAGTGCATATGTTCGAGGATCGGCAGAGCTTTCAACATCGAATCCAGATTGACGACCGTCTTTTCGACGATAAACCGATTATCGATCAGAAGGTGAAAGGGCTGCGTCGCCTCTTGCAATGCCAGGTGCGCATCCATAGCAATATCCCGGAAATCCTCCATTGTTACCACCGGTTCAAAATGCGTTAACGCCAAAATATGATTTGGCACCAGCCAACCTGCTTTATAGCGCATGCTTAACCCCCTTTGTTATGTGGTCAGATATATTGTCGACTATATGCCCATAGCGCCTCGGCTTCTTGGCCTTCGGGTAAAGGAACGCGGAAACGCATGGGGCGATCCTGCTTCCAATGCACCCCCGAATGTTTCTCCAAGATCAGTCGGCCTAGATAAGCGCTACCTTTGGCTATCGGCTGGCCGAATATTCGAGACAACAAACGGAACAGCAATGGCGCCTCTTGGAACAGATTCGTTCGAACCATTCCCGGATAGCAAGTATGCACGCGCAACCACGGATGTCGCTTGGCGAGCTCGGAAGCATAGAGATCGACCGCAAACGCTGCCTTCATCGCGGCCTGTAAACCGGCTTGAGGCTCAGCCCAAACGGTTGAAGCATTCTTGTGGACGCCATTGCCACCTACCATAACGATGCATCCGTCGGGTACGATTTTGTTCTGCTGAAGAAGCATCTCCGATAACGCGAATTTACTCAAATAGTTTGTTGCAAATGTCGTCTCCAACCCTTCATTAGTCAGCCGGACCTCCTTGTTGGTAGATATTCCTCCCGCACACAGCGCTAACGCATTAATTGGTCCTTCTATCTGTTCCACTAATCGACGTATATCCGACATCTTAGACAGATCTGCATGGAGGTAGTCCACCCCCAGCTCGGCGGTAATCTTTGCGCCTTGGGTTCGATTTCGACCGACAATCGTCACCTTCCAACCGCGTTCCGCGGCCAAGCGTGCCGTCCCGTAACCGATTCCGCTTGTTCCTCCCGTAACTACGATTCGCATAATCCCTCCACATTAGTTAGTATCCTAGCTATAAAACAAACGTTATTCATCTTCGTCCTTATACACGCACCATTACACTCACCTTCTCTCCGATTGTTAGGATGCTAGCTATAATTGAAGGCTAAAGCCCCTGTTAATAATATTCCTTATCCCCTAGATTCTTGGCCACTCGTTGCAGCCACTGTCCCAGCAAATCTCTCTCGGCTTGCGTGAACCCTTTAAGCATCTCGTTCTCGAATTCCAGAATAAGATCTACCAACTTACCGAACACCTCGTTGCCCTGCTGCGTGAGCGTCACAACGTTAGCCCTTCCGTCCGTATGGCTAGGCTTACGGGAGATGTATGACCGAGCCTCCAGCTTATCTAATATGCCGGTCAACGTCGCGGATGTAATCCCGCTATGATGCTGGAGCTTCTGCTGCTCCAACCCTCTGGATTGGGCCAAATAGCCCAGGATCTCGAATTGCGAAGTCGTCAGATTGAATGTGCTTAACCGCACGTCAAGCTCTTTGCGCATAATAATATAAGTTCTTTTCAAGTAAAGGATGGATTGAGACATGCGGTATGGCTCCATTCTGAGATCGTGTTAATATAATTAGCATCCTAATTATAAATCAGAAATTTCCAGAATGTCAACCGACTTCGCTTCATAAGTCAGCATAGCGGCAATCGAACCGATGGATTAATGTGATTGCGAATTGATGAAGACATAAATAATACATCGCCAGAGCGCATGGGCGACCTAGCGATGTATTCATTGAGAAAGTTCTGCTATACGTCTTTCTGTTCTTCTTCACCCTTCGCAATCGGGTTCTCCGACCACGAAATCCAATCGCTCCAGCTGCTTATCCCCCCACGAACCCCTATGCTCAGATGGTTCCGAAACAAAAAGGTGGGGGTTCCTATCCACCCGGCGGGAATGTTTCGGAGGACATGCCAGCGCTCATGTGCAACGGCCTCCCTTAGCTACGCTTGGGAGCACTTTGGGAGCAAGAAGCCTGTAGGCGACGGGGCTGTCGGAACAATTTGGTTTGAGCCAAGGCGAGCCATCCACCTGTGGCTGGGTTAAGCCGAACGCAACGCCAAGGAAAGGCCCAAGTAAAGCAAGGTAGCACCCGAAGGGGAGAGGGGCTGGGTTGTGGGCGGACTAGGTTTGTGGATGAATAATCTCTGTCGAATCTCGCCTAGAACGTCGATCATATCTACCTTGACAAGCCGACCAAGCCACTCGTATGATGCCTTATAAAATTCAAGGGCATGGTTCACCTGGGTTTTACCTTCTTTTCCGGGTTTGTCCCGCCGGAGGCTGTCTGTACTCTTAGTTGAGTTTACGGATCATCGTAGCCTGGCTAGGGATGAGGATTCGAAACCCCGATCGCGAGGTTAGGCGCTCTTTTACTTTGCGTATTTCCAGAATCGACCTTTGCCTTCGGCGATCCATTCCAGGGCTTCATCTATTCGCTGTTGTCGTGTGGCATCGGTCTTTGCGCTTTCAAGCCATACGATGTAGTTCTTGCGGAATGACGGTGATTGGTTCTCAAAAACTTGTTGAGCAGTAGGATTTTTCGATAGTGCTTCTAGGAAATATGTCGGAGTTTCCACTGGGTTGCTGCCCGGCGCTGCTTTGGCTGTCTTGTCAAGTTTCACCCCTCGGTCATTTAAATCCATCGCTTCTTTGATAAAGCCTGCGAGTTCTTCATCTGATGGCAGCTCAGACATACTCGTGATTCTGCTCATAAATCGCTGGCCTGGCTTTACCTTCTTGCCACCAGCAAATCGGGGATCGCTCATGAACTCAGATTTTATGAATGTGAGCGAACAGTGGTTTTTAGATGAAGCTAAAACGCACATGAAATCGTTTTTGTAATCAAAATGTGGGATGGCGTACTTAATTGATTCCACTACATTAGGGCAGTTTTTGTGTATCTGCTCTCTAAGATGATTGAGGATTGGTCTGGCAGAATCCTCAGAGTTTTCGATGTACTGTGTAACTTTTGGGTCAGTGCTCTCTAGTGCCATTTTATATATTCTCCTTCCGGTACATTGTTAAACGTAGCGCAAATGGGCTTTGTAAACCCGATCGCGAGTAACTTCTTTATGGGGCTAGACTGGCATGTAATTGATACCAATTTTGTGACCGTTGCTGGAGAGGGGCCTGTTTGCAAGGTGTTGAATGGTTGTTTGCAAACCATCATAATCAAACTATCGTTCTAACTGAATATTGAGAGGGTATCTCACCATCAGAATAGTAGCGAATTCCTTTCCCCTGCTTTTGGGCATACTCAATTTCTTTACTTGTGCTGTTACCTATATAACCATCTACATCGATAACGAATATTTCGTCGGAAATATCAATTTTTCTAAAATGTATGATCCCTTGAAGTGTTAGAAATGAATTTGCTTATTCGAACTCATCCTTGAATTTTGTTGAACCGCATAACCTTATTACCTTCATGATTACATCCTTTCTCAGTTAAATCTCACCGTTAGTGTGGCTCTATACCTTGTCCGCTTGGATTCCCAGATTTTATTATTATATATGAACCAGATCATTGCCGCCATCCTTTGGTGGCTTTTTTGCACCCATTTTGAGAGGAGTGATTCATATGACACACTCGACAGCAACACGCGAACGTTTAACTTCCGCTGCGGTCATCTTGCATCATCCGCTTGATTATTCTTCAACATCTTTCTCCGAGCCAAGGAAAGCGAAGCTAATTGCTCCCAAGGTGATCGTCCACTTGCTCCGCACGAAAGGCTGCACCGCGCCTGTTTGTGGATGACCGGAAGCACAACCGACAAGTGTCCAACAACTACCCGACCCGACTAATCGACTATGGCTCGTTCTAGGGTTCTTGGAACTGCTTTCTTCCAGTTCTTGTTTGCAAGCTGTTTGCAGAACAACCCAAAAAGGGCCGCAACAGGTCACTTACTCACAACCTGTCACAGCCCTCAACCCGCGTTCGATGCGGTCTTACGCCTTTTCTTCTTCGCCCGTCGCAATCGGATTCTCGCTGTAAGAAATCCAATCGCTCCAGCTTCCGCTGTACAGCTTCACGTTCGCAAAGCCCGCTTCCGTCAGCCCGAGTACGTTCGGGCAAGCCGTCACGCCGGAGCCGCAGTACACGATGATTTCTTCCGCATCGCGAAGCGCTGCGAAATGCTGCTCCTGCTCCTCGGCTGTGCGCCATGCGCCAGTCTCATCCAGTACGCCCTTCCAGAAGAAGTTGCGCGCTCCCGGAATGTGTCCAGCAACCGCATCAATTGGCTCTTCGAGGCCAAGGTAGCGGCGCTCTTCGCGCGAGTCGACGAGTACCGTCCCTTCGCGGCCGAGCTTGTCCTTCACTTCATCCATGCTCGCGAGCATGGAGCGTTTCACTTTCGGCGAGAAGGTGCGCGGGAATGCCGCCGGCACTTCATCAGTGACTGGGTAGCCGGCCGTTTTCCATGCGGTATACCCTTGATCGAGCACGTATACCTCGGAATGGCCAAGGAATTTGAGCATCCACCATAGACGCGAAGCCATCGCTCCACCTTGATCATCGTAGGCGACGACCGTTTTCGTCCCATCGATGCCGAGATTGCCGACAAAGATTGAGAACGCGCCTAGATCCGGCAGCGGATGACGGCCGCCGTGCGCCATTTTGGAACCGGAGAGATCCTTCTCCAAATCCACATATACAGCTCCGGTTATATGATCCTTCGAATAGTGTTCTCTGCCTGATTCCGGTTGTCCTAGCGCAAAACGGCAATCCGCGATCACGATATTCGCGTCGCCCAGTTGGCCGAGCAGCCAAGAATGACTTACGATATTTTCCACAGGATGAAGGCCACCTTCCTACATAATTAGTCGCCGATGCCAATAGTCGGATTAATTGAATAACTTAACCATTCGCCCAGCTCTCCACCCATTTTATCGTAAAATTTATGCGCGCGGAAATTTTCTTTATGCGTGGTCCAGGATAAATTCGCATAGCCGTTTCTCGCCGCGTAACCTTTGCATGCTGCGAAAAGCTTCGCTGCGGCACCTTGCCCCCGCTCCGCCGCAGCCACATACAGATCATTCATGATCGCAATTTTCGAGGCGCGAAGCGTGCTGTACGTGAAATACAAGGTGGCGAAGCCAACAAGTGTGCCTTCTTCCGTTTCAGCTACGAACTGAAGGCCTTCTTTCTGCTCCAGCAGGGTATGGATCAAGCTGTTCAGCTTCTCGTCCTCAGGCTGTCTATATTCATAAAAGTCGACAATATAAGCGAGCATCAGCGTTTTTAACGGTGTGACATCTTGCATCGTTGCTTCTCGAATTGTTACTTGGGTCATCGCTATGACCTCCTATTCCAATCTAGGATATAGTTCTATTGTACGCTATTTCAACCCACTTTGAATGGAGGAATCGTCAGAAAATTTGCACTCGTCCACATGCTCACTTTTACCTTTCTTCCATTTCTTTTTTATAGAGCAGATAGATCAGCCCAATAAGCAGCATACAAAAACATCCGGCAAAATAAAACAGAGCAGCCATGTGTAGCGTGACCGCGTAATAGGTGAAGGAAAAGAGCACAAAACTAATAAAAAATACAATCATTAACGCATTCGTCCGAAGACTCCGCGAGCTGTGAAAGGGCTCCATTCGAACCGTAAACCCTAATCTCTTCTTAACGAGCAGGTAACTGGTCAGGCAGGCGAGCGTTCCGGCTATTAGTTTGAGCAATAGATGAGACAATAGATTCACGCCATAAAAATAATCATGCAAAGGTACAGGTGTCAGCCGAATTGCCATAAATAGAGCGATGGCTAAATAAATCGTATAGCCAAGCGCGCCCAGAAACGCTACCATAAGCGAGTGGAGCTTCCGTACACGGAACATCACATGCACAATAACAGCTTGCAGCAGGATAAACACAAACGGATTAAACGCTTCGGCATGCAAGACGGTAAATAAAGGACTCAGGCAAGATAATCCAAAGATAGCCAGTAACAGAAACGGCCATTTCGATTTCAATGGGATGCGAAAGAGACTAAGTCCAAGCAGGAGCATGGAGAACTTCGTAAACGTGCTGATCAGTATATCAAGCAAAACCATATAAACCTCCATCTGACAAAGAAGGGTGACCGGATAACCATGAATCACTCTATGAAATGGCGCTTGGTTCCACTCACAGAGTCCTTGGGACAAGAACTGTGTAGATGGAACTATCCGCAGCCTTATGATATTTATAATTGGCCCGCTTGGGAAACCATGCTGCGCGATGACTTTGAATTCGCCAATCTGTCCATTCGTGCTCAGCAATATGCGGCTGCCCTCGACGAGCGGGAGCAGTTGTGCGGATACGCTCAATTTTTCCCGATTGTCGGCGTCACACGCTTAGGCCTTGGACTGCGCCCCAACTTATGCGGCAAAGGAAAAGGACTTGGCGTTTATTTGACGGAGCTGCTCGTTCAAGAGGCTCTGCGCAGAGCGCCGCAGAACGAAATT
The DNA here is from genome assembly GCF_040812395.1 of Paenibacillus tabacirhizosphaerae. Lineage (GTDB taxonomy): Bacteria > Bacillota > Bacilli > Paenibacillales > NBRC-103111 > Paenibacillus_E. The sequence continues at coordinate 75,534 of NZ_JBFNXH010000004.1, forward strand.
GATCTGGAGGTACTCGTCTGGAACGACCGGGCCATCCGAACTTACGAGAAGGCCGGTTTCGCCATCACGGATACGTATGAGAGGAACACCCCAACGGGAATCGCGGAATTTCACTGCATGGTATACAGCGGATAAACTGCAAGGAATGACTCATCTAGTCGGGCGCATCGGCGCGTAGGTAGGCCTCCTCGAACTGGGCCGCTGTGCTGAAATCCAGCTCGGTCAAGCCTCCTGCGTGCCAGGAGGTTAAGCGCAGCGTAACCATTTTGTAATCGATGGCGATCATCGGGTGATGGTTATTCTCCTCGGCGATGCGGGCAACCTCGTTCACGAAGCTGATTCCTTGCAGAAACTCAGCAAAGCGATATTTGCGGACGATCCATTTATGATCGTCAGTCTTCCACCCGGACATCGTCTCTATCCCAAGCCTCTCATCGATCTCGGAAGATGTCAGTTTCACGCGCTTCCCCTCCCTTTAAACTACTCGAATTCATAAGCGGCAACGCCAACTTCACTTTCACCGGCATACGTACGCAGCAGTTCGAGGAAAGACAGGCCATAGTTGCGGAACTTCACTTCACCGACACCCTTGATCTTCAGCATGCTAGCTGCTGTGGTCGGACAAACTTCGCTCATCTCCCGCAGCGTGCTGTCAGAGAAAATGAGATACGGCGGCACCTTCTCGCGCTGCGCGATTTCCCGGCGAAGCAGTCTTAGCTGCTCGAACAAGGTATTGTCGATAGCGGCTGCCCGCTGCTGCTGCTTGCGCACCTTCTGGTACACCTGAAGCTTGCCTTGCAGCACCTCCGCAGCAGGCTGCATCAGCTTTACAACCGGATATTGGCCATCAGACAAAGCAAGATAACCTTCAGAAATCAGCACATTGATCAGGTCGGAGATTTCCTTCTCCGGCAAATCCCGCATAATGCCGTGCGTCGGCAGACGATCGAACCGATAGTCGACGATTTTCTTCGCCTTGGATCCTTTGAGAACTGAAGCCACCATCGAAATGCCGAAACGTTCTTGCATGCGGCGGATGCAGGAGAAGATTTTTTGCGCTTCCACGGTAATATCCACGCTGTCCCGATCGTCTTTGCAGGAGCTGCAATTGCCGCACGTATCTTTCACGTTCTTCTCATCGAAATAGTGCAGAATCACGTTGCGCAAGCAGCGAGGAGAATAGCAGTAGTCGATCATCGTCTGCAGCTTCTTGTACTCGTTCGCCTTGCGCTCCGGCGCGAGCTGATTTTGCTCGATCAGGAACTTCTGCGTCATAATGTCCTGTGCGCTGAACAGCAGAATGCACTCCGAAGGCTCGCCGTCACGCCCGGCGCGACCGGCTTCCTGATAGTACGCCTCCATGTTCTTCGGCATATTATAGTGAATGACATAGCGCACATTGGACTTGTCGATGCCCATCCCGAACGCGTTCGTCGCGATCATCACGCGAATGTCGTCATATAGGAAAGCCTCCTGCATGTAGGAGCGCTCCTCATCGGATAAGCCCGCATGATACTTGCCTGCGGCGTATCCTTTTTTGCGCAGGAGCTCATAGAGATCTTCCACATCTTTGCGCGTCGCGGCATAAATAATGCCCGGCTGATGCGTATGTTCTTTCACATAACTCTGAACATAGTCGCGCTTGTTCTCGCCTCGCAGGATCGTCAGCTCCAGATTATCCCGGCTGAAGCCGTTAATATAAATGCCGGCTTCATCCAGCTCCAGCAATCTGGCGATATCCTGTGTCACCTCAGCCGTGGCCGTGGCCGTAAACGCCGCGACAATCGGCCGGTTCGGCAGCTCGCGAATGAATGGGGCGATGGACACATAGCTCGGCCGGAAATCGTGTCCCCACTGGGACACGCAGTGCGCCTCGTCAATCGCCACAAAAGGAAGATTGAGCGCAGCCATCCGCGCGCGGAATCTCTCCGATTCGAGCCGCTCCGGCGCAATGTAGAGCAGCTTATACTTCCCTTGCATAGCGCCCTGCATGCGCTGTTCAACCTCTCGCGCTTCCAAGGTGCTGTTAATGAATGTTGCCGGCACCCCAAGTACGCCCAGGGCATCCACCTGATCCTTCATCAACGAAATGAGCGGTGAAATCACGAGCGTCACGCCCTCCATCAGCAGGGCAGGCACCTGATAACAGATCGATTTGCCTCCGCCCGTCGGCATAATGCCAAGCGTATCTCGACCTTCCAGCAGGCTGGTGATAATATTTTTCTGGCCCTCCCGGAACTCCGGATAGCCGTAAACCTGCTGTAGAACTTTTCTTGCTTCAGAGAGCATAGCTTTGTACACCTTTCTATAGCCAACTATGTTAAACGAAAACCATGTTCGTCGCCTTGAATTTACTGTTTTATTACTTGGTTACAGGCACTTGGAGGAACTTGAGTGCGTTATTTGCCCCAAAACCATCAGAATGCAAGGTCACGCGGAACAAGGATTCGTTATTTCGTATATCCCAGCATCCAAGAGCCCTATTTCCCCCAAAATGACGCACTCCTGTTCCGCAAATGCTGGACGCAGGGCGCTTTTCCCCGCAATAGCGAACTGTAGTTCCCCAATAACGAATAAAGCCGCTCCTAAACGCCTAAACCAAATAAATGACCGAAACGACCTTCTCGCCATCGTGCACTTTGAGCACGTGATTGTTCGGGTCATGGCGAACCGAGCCAATCCCTACCTCCATCACAGGCGCGGAGCCTAGTCCATAAAATATATCGTCAGCGAGCGTGCGCAGGCATTCTTCCTGCTCTTCCGTCGAGAGCTCCTGCCACTCTTCCTCGGTCATCTCAAATAAATCATAAAAGCCGTCCACCAGCGCAATCCCGCGCATGAAATCAGCAACGATATCCTTATATTCCCTGCCAAATTTAATACCCATTCGCAGTTCTCCTTTCGAGACGCCCTATGTTCACCATAATTCCAACTGATAACATAACTTTATCACATTACAGGCAGAAAAGCAGGAGGATCTCCCTTCATGCCAACCGCACTGGATAAAAAATTTGCCATTAGCCTACACTATGGGAATGGGCAATTTCGGAAAAAATCTGTTACTATGGAAGAAGGAATGCACCGCTCGGAGGTAGGATAGCAATCATGCTGAAACTGCAGATTCCCAAAAATCGAATGAACTACCTAATGAAGCAAATCCAGCAGCATTACGACGCTGTCGTATTGGAAAGAGGCTGGGAATATTATCATAAAGGCCGAGTGGCCAATATCGATCTCGCCGGCACTAGCATTCACGCGAAGGTTCGTGGCGACAAAATATACGAAGCCGCACTGAACTTGGAAGACTTCGCTCACAGCGAATGCAGCTGCTCCTATGATGGTTTTTGCAAACACATAGCCGCGGCTTTTTTCAGCTTGTATGCGCCTTACGGCCGACCAGAGCTGCTGCTGCAGCAATTGAAGCAAGCTATCCATACACGCAAGAAACCCGCTCGGGGGGCCGCTCCAGCGCCGGATCGCAAGGCTGCTAACGCCACTACTCCGCTTGAACAGGCTATGCCGGTAGAGTGGCATCGTTTCTTTGAAGGCAAATTTCATGGATTCTCGATCTCCCATCAGCATTCGATTGAAACTTTTTACGAGTCGGCGTTAGAAACGCTGCCGGGTTACGCCGCAAGCTGGCGGGCCTCGATCAGAGAGCTGTATATGTTCCACATCGCGCTCTTCATGATGCGGAAGATCGAGCAATTTTATCAAGATACAAAAAGCTCCTACTTGTCTTTTTATCATGAGAACGGCTGCAAAGTCGCTGCCAAAAATTGCGAGGATAAGCTGGTCGAATTCGTAGAGCAGATGGATGTGAACCTATCTTTCGCCGCTGAACCCAGCCACTGGCAAGCAACGATGAAAATGCTCGGCGAATTCGCGCTGCAAGGCAAAGAAAGCCCAACGGACTGGTTATTTGTATACCGCTTTATCTGGTGGAAAATAACGGAGCACCCGAAGGCGCAGCAAGATGAAATGCAGCGTCTGGAGCTGCTGCTGGCCAAGAAGGAAACAGCCCCCCGCAAAAAGGATACGCTGATTGTGGCAAGAGCCCATTTCGACATTATGCAGGGCGACACCGATGCCGCTTTCAATCGCCTTAAACAGCTCACGCAGCCGAACGCCAAGGATTTCTTCCTTTATTTGAACTATTATTATAACAAGCAGCAGTGGGGACAAACGCTGGTTTGGCTGCGTTGGCTGCTAAGCGCCGTCGCAGGTGCCCATCACGATGATTTTCGGACATTTTGCCAGTATTGGCTGGATACGACCAAGCATTTGGAATCGGACAGCGAATGGGTCCAGGTCATGGAATCTCTTTTGCCCCGCTCCTACTATTATTACACGGCCTATTTGCTGCAGACGAAACGCTACCGGCAATGGGTCGACTTGCAGCTGGCGAACCGGATTTCGCCGCTAAGCTTGTATGCGATGGAGCTGCGTGCCATTGAAGATCACGACGCAGGACTGCTGTTGCCGCTGTATCACCATGCCGCCGAACGAGCGGTGCTCGAGAAAAATCGCGCTTCTTACAAGACAGCCGTAAGATTATTAAAGAAGCTGCATGCGATCTACAAACAGCTTGGGCAGGACGATCGCTGGGAGCACTACATTTATCGCTTGGCGGATAAGTTCTCACGCTTGCGCGCTTTCCAAGAGGAGCTGAAGAAAGGAAAATGGATTCGATGATCGAAACCAGCGCACTGACGGTTCACGTTAGCTCTATACCAAGTGGTTCTTTGTTTCTGTGGGGCACCCGTGAGAACGGCGGCATTTGGGACGCTCTTGATCTGAAAAATATGCTATTCGCCTGGCACAGGCCTTCGTTCTACGGCACCTTCATGGAGCCCAGCGAGTGGCAAAATCGCGAAGGCATCGAGCTGCTTCCGCTGGAAGCCCTCGACTATTTCAGCGATCCTCAGCCTGTCCAGCATCTCCAGCTGAGCTGGGATACCGAATGCGCCGGGCTGCTGCGCCTTGCTCCGGCCGTCAAAGAAGCGCTGGCAGCAGGCCGGTTCATGCCCGACTATGAGAAATGGAAAGCAGGCGAAATCGGTTGGAAGCTACAACTTCCCGAGGAACTGCAAACTTTGGAAACGCCAAGCGTCTCCCGCTGGATTCACGCGCTCATCCCCGAGTGGGTCGATGCGGACGGCGTCATGAAAGACAATCTGCGCCAGCTTGAGGCGGCATATCCGCTGATGCGCCGCGGCGAGCTCGGCGCCGACATCTGGCTCGACGAGGAGGACTGGCTCGTCGCCATCGGCTGGCGTCAAGACCGGACGCCGATGCGCACGTGCCTGCAGCTCGTCGAGCCCGACCTGGCCCAAAGCCAGGGCTGGCAGCTCCGCATCGTGCTGCAGGATCGGCTCTCGCCGGACGTGCTGTGCACCGTCACGGCGGACGGCACGCCCGTGCCGGGCGAGCTGCCCCTGCCGGAGGCGTGGCAGCCGGAGCTGGGCCGCGTCCAGCGCGACGCGGCCAAATGGCTGCGCATCCTGCCATGGCTGGATGCGTCGGCCGTTGGCGCGGCAGCTGCGGACAGCGCCGCGAGCGAGCCATCCCTCCGTCTCTCGTTGACGGAGGAAGAGGCCTGGCGCTTCCTCGCAGAGGGAAGCGTCCGGCTTGTTGAGGCCGGAACGAGTGTGTTCCTCCCGGCCTGGTGGGATCGCATCCGCAAGCTGCGGCCGAAGCTGCGCGCAAAGATCAAGTCTTCCGCCCTCTCGGGACGGGAGACGATGTTCGGGCTCAGCCAGCTGATGCAGTTCGACTGGAAGCTGGCTGTGGGGGATCTGGAACTGACGGAAGAGGAGTTCCGTCAGTTGCTTGAGGAGAAGCGCAAGCTGATCCAGATACGCGGCAATTGGATTCAGCTCGACCCGCAATTCATGGCGCAGGTTGAGCAAATTATGAAGCAGGTACAGAAGAAGCAGGGCCTCTCCTTCCGCGATGTGCTTGAGCTGCACTTTGCCGGCGATGCCGGGAGTCTGCTGCCAGCGGAGGATGACCCTGATGAGCTGCGCTACATCGAGATGGAGGTCGAGCTGAACGAGCAGCTGCGCCACATGGTCGAGCAGCTGACACAAACGGAATCCATTCCGAAAGTCCAGCCGCCGCCCAGCTTCCAAGGCTCCCTGCGCCATTATCAGGTGGACGGCATCTCTTGGCTGCTGTTCCTGCGCCGTTTCGGTCTCGGCGGCTGCCTGGCCGATGACATGGGTCTTGGTAAAACGATCCAATGGATTACCTACTTGCTCACCGTGAAAGAACAGGAGCAGCCTGGCACACCTTCGCTCTTGATCTGCCCGACGTCCGTACTCGGCAACTGGCAGATGGAACTGAAGCGCTTTGCCCCGTCGCTCAGGGTGCATCTGCACTACGGGCCGCAGCGTTTCAAGGGGCCATCTTTTACAGAAGCGATCGGCAAAGTGGACTTGGTCTTAACCTCATATACACTTTCTCATCTTGATGAAGATGAGCTCGCCTCCGTGGCTTGGAACTCGATTTGTCTCGATGAAGCGCAAAATATTAAAAATGCTTATACAAAGCAAGCCTCCGCCATTCGCAGGCTCGATGGCTATCACCGCATCGCACTGACAGGAACCCCCATCGAAAATCGGCTTACCGAGTTGTGGTCGATTTTTGACTTCGCGAACCCCGGCTATCTGGGTTCGATCCGCCAGTTCGCGCATCGCTATGTGAACGCGATTGAGAAGACGCGCGATCACGAGACCATCGGCAAGGTGCAAAAGCTGATCCGCCCTTTCCTGCTGCGCCGGGAGAAGAAAGATCCCGCGATCCTGCTCGATCTGCCGGAAAAGAACGAGTCGAAGACGTTCATTTCGCTCACAGCAGAGCAAGGCTCGCTGTACGAGAACTACATCCAAGACATGTTCGACCGGCTGGATAAACTCTCCGCTATGGAACGGCGCGGTCTCATTCTTGCCGCTCTGACGAAGCTTAAGCAGGTGTGCAACCACCCTGCTCTGCTGCTCAAAGAGGGCCCGAAAGCCCCGTGGAGCGGACGTTCGAACAAGCTGGAGCGGCTGCTCGAAATGGTGCAGGAGCTCCGTCAGGAAGGCGACAAATGCTTGATTTTCACGCAATTTGTGGAGACGGGCACGCTGCTGCAGCATGTGCTGCAAGGCGAGCTCGGCGAGCCCGTGCTGTTCCTGCACGGGGGCACGTCCAAGCAAGCGCGCGATGAAATGATCGCTACGTTCCAAGACGCCAGTCAGCCGGCGGAGAATCAGCGGAATGTATTCATTCTTTCGCTGAAGGCCGGCGGCATCGGGCTGAACCTGACGGCAGCGAACCATGTGTTCCACTATGATCGTTGGTGGAACCCCGCCGTCGAGAATCAGGCCACGGACCGTGCTTTCCGCATCGGGCAAACGCGCCACGTGCAGGTGCACAAGTTCGTCACGCTCGGCACGCTGGAGGAGCGCATCGACGAGATGATCGAGCGCAAGCTCGGCCTCAGCCAGCAAATCGTCGGCTCCGGCGAGAACTGGATCACGGAGCTGTCGACCGACGATCTTCGCGACTTGTTCTCGCTGCGGCGCGAGTGGGTGGAGGAGTAGACGGTTATCAAGAAGAACCTGAGGCTGTGTCTCAGGTTCTTCTCTACACCCACATTTCCAGGCATGGATAGGGAGCTGGATATGGGCTTCCAACCAGTATTATCCGGTATTCCTCCCCATGAACACCCTGTAAGGTTCTAGGTACATTTCGCCTCCACAAGCTTCGCAAGAACACGGAAGAGGTGCTGCCGGACCGCCAATTCCCCATGCACAACGATATCCACGGAACTACGATACCTTATTCCACGGTAACGTCCCTTTTCTCCCCCTGAAGCGGAACTGGGGTGCGTTAAATGAGCGAAAGTGGCGCCTAAACCCAGCATTTCCTGCTCATAACGCACGGTAGTTCCGCGAAATGTCCCTTCAACCGAAAATACCGCCTCTTAACGCACTGTAGTTCCGCTCACCCGTGCAAAACAGACGATTTACCGCAGATCGAGGCGGTATTTCAATACTCCAAACCGCTGTGGCACTTCCGGATCTCCTGCGTCCATCCTGTAAAATTCTGGTACCACACGTGCGTGCGGAATCTCTCCGCTCTGTGAGCTCGTCACACACATATACCTGACGACAAACATTCTTATTTGTCAAAAAAGAGGCTGACCCCAATTCCCTGAACTATAACCCAAAAAACGGGCACCTTTTTCTAAAGTGTCTATCTTTCGGGTTACAGTTCATTCCACCTTGGGCAGCCTCTTTTTACTAAGGTTATATCAGCCGAATTGGCGGTACAGCTCAACAATTGGGGTAAGTTCCTGAAGCTTCCCAGTGAACTTTTCCTTGCAGTCCCATCGGCCTACGATGCCGCCAAATGGGCAGGGGCAGCTTACATGCTCTGGCACGCATGGCTTTTGATCGCAGGTAGCCGCCCCTACTTTACCTCTACCTTAAAAGACTGCCGCAAAGGCACAGGATAATCTTGCATCTTGTTCGTTGCGAAAATGAGCAAATGCAATTCGGTATAACTTGCCTTGGTGCTCCTCGATCAGCCCGGTGAATGCAGATGCATCGCCTTTCTGAGCTGCCTTCACGAGCAAATTCGTTTTCAAGCTAGCCTCTCCTCCTGCTGATTCTCTACTGATACATTAGACTGCACGGAGGCTCAAACGGTTTTGGTCTACATCCATCATTTTTCCCCGTCAGTGGTTGAGATTATTTTTCTTGTCAAACTAGAGGGATTTCCCCGCTCCGCAGCCAATATACTAGTAAAGTAATTCTGGACTCCAGTAACAGGCCTCACCATTTTATACATGGAAATTCTCCTGCTAATCTGCATTCTTGACCTTGCCAGTCCATATGTAAATGGAAAATCTCCCGTTAAAACAACCGATTTTGAAGAATCCATCGGGGACAGCCGAAATTAGATGGAGGAATTCCAGTTCATTTAAACACAAGGGTATTTTCGTACCCATTACATGCAGGTTTTCCCGCTAACCACCACTCCTAAGGAAGTATAAGGGAACCAATTGTTCCAGAAATCCGAACACCTTGTATACACAAACAATCCAGGAAAGGTGTGAACTGAATGGCACAGTTTGAAACCGCTTCCAATCAAATGCACGCGCGAAAAGCATGGACGCTGTTCTTTTCCCTGCCCATCTTCGCATGGGCAATGTTCGACTTCGCGAATACCATTTTCTCGTCCAATATCGTCACTGTCTTCTATCCGTTTTATTTGAGCGAAACGCTAGGCAAGAACGAACAGATGAATCAGATTGCAAGTACGTTCATCACGTACTCCAACGCTATATCCAGCTTCTTTCTCGCACTGCTTTCCCCCTTGTTCGGGGTATGGATTGACCGTACCGGGAAGAAGAAAGCTTACCTGATCCTCTTCACGCTCATCTGTATCGTCGCCACACTCCTTATGGGCGTTTCGGCAATTTGGGATACCGACTGGAAATGGATGGGACTGAGCACTTCGGTCCTCGGCGTTATTTTCTTCTTTATGATTGCCAAATTCTTTTACAACTCCAGCCTGATCTTCTACGATTCCATGATCTCCGATTTGGGCAACGCACGCGAGCTGCCGATTATTTCGGGTATTGGCGTCGCAGTAGGCTACATCGGCACGTTAGCCGGATTTGTGGTTTTCCCTCTGATCGACGGCAAGCATTACGAAAACACCTTCATCCCGAGCGCGCTTCTTTTCCTGATCTTTTCCCTGCCTATTATGTTTCTGTATAAAGAAAAACCCGTGAAAACAGTCACCGCGAAAAAGTCGCTAATCAGCGGCTACCGCGAGATTTGGGCAACCTTCAAGGAAGCCAGAAACTATCAGGCGGCTTTCCAGTTCATGATTGCCTACTTTTTCTTCAACGATGCCATTGCGACGGCTATTGCCGTCATGGCGGTTTATGCCAATACGGTCATAGGCTTCACAACCGGACAATTCATATTGCTGTATCTGGTTTCCACAATTTCCAGCATCATCGGCTCTTTCCTCTTCGGCTACGTGACGCGGGCCATAGGCCCGAAAAGGGCTGTCACAGCCGTTGCGTTCATCCTCATCATCGCCATTGCCATCGCGTCCCTAGCCACCGGTAAAAGCTTATTCTGGGTCGCAGGCAGCTTGTATGGCGTTTCGATGGGCGCGATGTGGGTGACATCCCGTACGCTCATTGTCGAATTGACGCCGGAAGAGAAGCGCGGCCAGTTCTTCGGATTGTTCGCATTCTCCGGCAAAGTATCCTCCATCGTCGGGCCTGCCCTATACGGCTCCATCACGTGGGCGCTTGCCGCTTCAGGCAATCTGGCCAGCCGTCTTGCGCTCGCCTCGCTGCTTGTACTGGTCATTATCGGGCTATTCGTGCATATGAGCAAGCCGAAAAAACCGCAATAATTGCAATCTCTCCCCAAATTAGGTAAAATACTACTAATCCAAATTGGAAGGTGTGAGGGATATGAAGGTGTCTGTGAAGAAGCGTGTGACCATTCCGACTCGGCTCTTTCCTATTTCCTTTTCATTGAAACACTAAAGCATTCAGTTGCTTTAGTGTTTTTTTTCGCTTAGGGGCGCATCATGGAACAACACGATATTAAATTTTTATCAGGGAGAGGAGCGGTCATTATGCGTTACAAAAGAGTGCTCATTAAATTGAGCGGCGGAGCCGTAGCAGGCCAAAGTGAGTTTGGTTTCGATCCAGCCCAGTTGGATCACATCGCCAATGAAATTATGACCGTTGTCAATCTTGGTGTTGAAGTTTGTCTTGTCATTGGCGGAGGCAACATTTTCCGCGGGAATATGGGAGAAAGTTGGGGAATCGAGAAAGCAGAAGCCGATAACATCGGTACGCTGGCTACCGTCATCAACAGCTTGATGCTGCGAGGCGTGCTCAAAGCGAAGACAGAAGCCGAGGTTCGCGTCATGACGGCCATTCCGATCGCCTCTGTGGCTGAGCCCTTCATAAGACTAAGAGCCATTCACCATCTTGAAAAAGGGTACATCGTCATATTCGCCGGCGGGAATGGACAACCTTTTGTTACGACGGATTATCCATCCGTCCAGAGAGCTATTGAAGTAAATTGCGAAGCCATCCTCGTTGCGAAGCAAGGCGTGGACGGCGTCTTCGATAACGATCCGAAGCATTATAAGGAAGCACAGCAGTACAGATCTCTTCACTACAACGATGTTATCCGGAACAATCTCAAAGTGATGGATCAATCGGCCTTCATTCTTGCGCGGGATTATCACATCCCGATTCATGTCTTCAACTTTGACAAGCCAGGCTCGATGAAGGAGATTTGCGAAGGCAAGAACACAGGCACCATCATCAGCGGTTCATCCGAGCTGATTTTCCACTAACAAATAGGGCTAGAGAAGATGATCTTTCACTGTCTCCTCTAGCCCTATCTTTTTTTGCCCGGCTTATCCTTATAAGATCAGAAACTCATAGTAATCATTTGTATTTTGCGTCTGAAAACCGCACGATTGGTATAAGCTCAGTGCCTTCTCGTTTTCTACGGATACTTCCAGTTTGATGGGTTTCGCCTGGAATTGCTGTTTCAATTCCTCAATGGTTTGACGCAGCACCCGGCGTCCAATCCCTTTCCCCCGATAGGCTGGGTCCACACAGAAGCCATAAATAAAGCTGTTATTCCCTGTTGCCACTGCCTCCACTAACGCCCCTATCTTCCCTACTGGCCTATGTTCCTCGCCGACCTCAGCGATCCATGTCAGTTCCCTCTCAGCTCCCAGCGTCTGCAGCACATATTCCCGAGCATTCTCTTCCGTTATCGCAAACCCGGATACGTTCAACGCAACCAACAGCTCCCCATCCTCGCGATGAGCCGGGCGAATGCGCACGATTTCTCCGGATATCGGAAAAGGATCGACCTCCCCCTCCTGAAACTCCATTACATACTCTGAGAAGCTATACCGCGCCCCTAGTCTTTTCAAAAACGATTTGCCGCTCGCAGAGCCGCGCTCATTAATAAAGATCAGCTTCGGAATCGTTCTGCGCATGCATTCCGCTCTCGCCGTTTCTACCAATTGACTGAAAATCCCCTGGCGGCGAGCTTCGGGATGAACCATTCCGCTAATTTCCACTTCTGTCGACAGAAAGCTGTATATGGCTAAAAACCCGACTAAACGGCCCTTTTCATAAAATAAAAAGTCATTCGTTATTCCCTTGGAGCGGTTCGTTAACGTGCTCCAGTTGAGTTTGATTTGAATTTGCTCATGGTCATTGCAAATGTTCCACAGCGCCCTGACCTCCTCCAGCTCTTGGGGAGATAACCCGGCTCTTGCATATACGCCTTGTTTCAAGCCAATTCCTCCCGTTTCCTCATGGACTTGCCTGCTTTCATTATACATGTCCGGGAATCTGCTTGATAAGCTATTAAATGTGTATATTCATCTTTTCGCCAAATAAAGCTGCCGGCATGCCCGGCAGCTCACTCACTAGATCGGCAGCAGCGCTACGCTTTCACGCTGCTTCAGCTCTTCCACCATCGCGTCCCACTTGGCTGGCTTATTCGCCAGAACCGCGTAGTAACGCGTCAAGAACGCTGCGACGAGCTGTGCGGGAATCTGTGCACGCGCCTCGTCCGTTGGCAGGAAGCAGAGATCGAGCTCGTCGACCGCTTCCCCGTTATTTTCCCAGGACGGGTGGACATAAGGGAAGTCCAACCGTTTATAGCCCAAATGCGACAGCACCTCGCGACGGACGAACGGATCCATAGGTTTTACACCGCCAAAGGCGTGATCCTGGATCCGATACGGATCGTAAATTTCAGCGAACATGCCCAGCATCTCCTTACCCGATGCAGCAGCCAGCGCCTCCAGATCTTCCCAGCGCTTGCGGGCCAGGAATCGTCCGATGCCGAGACCGGCTTGCCCAATAATTGTGAAATCAGTCATCGCCACTTGGAAATCATCATAGTAGCGATACTCCGTCGTTCCAACAACTTTGCCTTCATGCACAGCAACGAACACTCTTATGCCCGGGTCCTCCAGCGGTTCTTTCCAAAGAGAGAACTCCAGCACTTCCTCTGGCGGAAACACCTCTTTCATCAAATCATGCATCGCACGGAACAGCGGATGCTCAATATTTGTTATACGGATATAGTCCATAGCTCCTCTATCGCCCCTTTCGTTTTAACGGCATACAAACGGATTGCGCCACTCCATCAGTAAAGCGTAGTTGCGGGATTCCTCATCCTCCAAATAATTCGGAACAACCTGCACAGGTGTCCGCCCGCAGCGCAGCAGAAATGTGATGACAGGATCTTTCAAACTGCCATCCATAACAGCCTTCGCGTAAGCCTCGATGCTCATTGAGGCGGCAACCCTGTGATAGCCGGGCATGCGCCCGCCGCCCAGCAGTCTAATCAACCCCAACTGAACGACAACCTCGTACATCGATTGCATCAGCCATTTCCCAAGGCCAAGTTTCCGGTAAACGGGACGAATACAAATATCTACGATGTAGAGCGTGTCCCCATCCGGCTGATGGGTTCGAATATATCCATCGTCCGTCAGTGTCGACCAGCTGTGATCGGACGCATGCAGCGGATCATACTGCACGCGAAGTCCAGTGATAGACCCAGCAATTTCGCCGTCGATTTCGACGCACAGCGCCCCCTCGGGAAAGCGAGTGACGTGCTCGCGAAGCTGTTCCTCGTTCCACCAAAGCTCGGATGGAAAAGGAGGGGGAAAGCTTTCCTGCTGCACACGGATAAGCCCTTCAAAGTCTGAGCTTGTATAGTTACGAACAATAGCCGCAACCGGTTTGTCTCCATCAAAGACATACAGTTGCTTGAAATAAAGCGAATTCATGAGCCTTTCCCTTCCCTTTCCCTCAACCTGTTAGGACCAGTCGGTATACAAATCCGTTCTGCGGTCACGCCACGTGGTGACGGAACCCTTTTCACGAACCAATGCAAGCAGTTCCAAGTCCAGATCGGCCGTCACGACCATATCGCCGTTGATTTCACCTTCCACCAAAATCCCTTTTGGAGGAAAAGGCACGTCATTGGGCGTGATCACCGCCGCCTGCCCGAAGTTCCCTCGCATGAAATCAACCGTCGGCAGCGCACCGACCGTACCGGTCGTCACGACGTAGATTTGATTTTCGATTGTTCTCGCATGGCAGGTATAGCGAACACGATGGAAACCGTGCCGGTCATCCGTGCAGGAAGGAGCGAACAAGACATCGGCTCCGCGTGCTCTGGCCATCCGCACGATTTCCGGAAATTCCACATCGTAGCACACCAGAATGGCGATGCGCCCTTTATCCGTATCGAACACCTGCAAGCTGTCGCCAGCGCCCATATTCCATTCCTTCACTTCCGTAGGCGTGATATGCAGCTTCTTTTGCTCCGCAATGCGTCCATCCGGGTAAAATAAATGCGCGGTGTTATACAATTTGCCGCCTTCCGATGTAATATGCGTGCCGCCAATCAAATGCATGCCCGTTTGCGCCGCCAAGCCTTGGAACAACGCACGGTACCGCTCTGTGAATGCGGGCAATGCTTCGATCGATAGCGCCTTGCCGGTCCCATCGCCAATCGACATCAGCTGTGTCGTAAACAACTCCGGAAACAGCACAAAATCCGACTCAAATTCCTGCGCTGTCTTCACATAATGCTCCACCTGCGCGGCAAATTCCTCAAAGCTATGTATCGTATGCAGGTGATATTGCACCGCGGAAACTCTCATTTTCATCGTCTATTTCCCCTTTACCTCATCGTTCACCAAGTCGTTCAGGCGCACTAATATTCGGCCTCTAACCTGCCCGCGCAGCACTTCCCCAACTGCGTCAGCCACGCTGTCCAGCCTTATTTCTTTGAATACCGTCTTCTCTAGGTCAGCCGGTTTGAGATCAGATGCCAAGCGCTCCCATAACCGCTTTCGGTCAGCCATCGGATAGTACACGGAGTCGATACCCAGTACATTCACGCCGCGAAGGATGAAAGGAAACACGGAAGCCGTGAATCCCGCGCCTCCTGTGAGGCCGCTTAGGGCCACAGAGCCCCCGTATTTTAATTTACTCAATACATAGGAAAGGGAACTGCCACCCACGGGATCGATGGCGCCAGACCAGTATTCTTTGTCAATCGGCTTGCTGCTTTCAGGAGACAACTCCTCCCTCGTCAACACGCGCGCTGCGCCAAGTTCCGTTAAATAAGCGTGGTCGGCCGCCTTCCCCGTACTCGCCTCGACTTCATAGCCAAGACCCGCAAGCATAGACACACTGCTGCTTCCCACGCCTCCAGTTGCGCCACGAACAAGGACGGGGCCCTGATCGCGGTGAAGCCCGTTTTCCTCCAGCCGATGAATAGAAAGAGCCGCCGTGAATCCGGCTGTACCCAGAATCATCGCCTCGCGATGCGTCAATCCTTGCGGCAGCGGAACGACCCAATCGCCCGGAACGCGCGCGTAGTCGCTAAACCCGCCATAGCGCCCCGTGCCCAGCTCATAGCTGGTGACGAGCACCTCGTCTCCTTCACGATAGCGGGTATCTGTCGAAGCAACCACCGTTCCTGCCAAATCGATGCCGGGTACCATGGGAAACGTCCGTACGACCTGTCCATTTGGGCTGCAAGCCAAAGCGTCTTTATAATTAATGCCGGAGTACGCCACCCGGACCATCACTTCACCTGCCGACAAATCATCGACCCTCAGTTCCTTCACTTCTACGGCAAAAGATTCCTTTGTCCGATTCACAATTACCGCGCTAAAGCTGTCCATTCTGCGCCTCCTTAACGATTCGTCCTCCAAAAATCAAAAATATCTCCTTACCTGATTCCGCTCACTCAACCAGTTTACTAAATTTACGCTCTGGCGTCATTTTCGACCAACTCACGCAAGTCCTAACCGTGCGTTGTGATGCTGCATGACGACTTCATCTGCTGCTTGATAATGCTTACATCGATTGAGTCAAATACATGCATCGGCCGAACATTTCCAGAACAATGGAGATATGGGGGCGGATGCAACATGAGAGTGCGTACGAGAATGCGTACGAGAGATCAGAACGAGAGGTCTGAACAGAAGGCTTGAACAGAGAGTACGAACGTGAGCGTGCCATCGAGAGAATGCGAACAAGAGACTACGAACGTGAGCGTGCCATCGAGAGAAGGTGACAAGAGAGTACGAATGAGAGAGTGCCATCGAGAGAAGGTGAACGAGAATCCCCTACGCTACGCGGAACGTCGTTCCCTTATTTTGATTAGTTATCCCCTTTTTGCTAGAGTTGAGGATCGTAGATCCCTTATTTCGTTTCTTTTACCCGCAAAACAAGCATTGTTAAAGGAATAGAGGACTCCAGTTCCGCGAACACGAAATGTAAGCGGAATCATCCAACCATAAGGCATCTGTGTTCCCCAAGCTGCTGCTCCGACCTAGGTAGAACATCGAAAAGAACCAACTCCGCGCCCAGAGGACGCCATGAGTTGGTTCTTTTTCATACCTATTGCCGCGTAAATCCAGATGCGGCAAGAAAACGCTGGAACGCCGCTTGCCCGGCTTCGCTGCGCTTGAACACACCGGCGTCGAGCAGCACGTCCAGGAACGTGCCGCCGACTTCCGCTTGCAGCGCGGCGTCCGCCTCGGCCGGCGTTAGCGCCGTGCCGAACTTCGCGAGCAGCGCCTCGATCCACGCGGCGTGCTTGTGCAGCGGATGATTCGCGTCCTCGCGAATCGTCTCGCTGCGCGCGGCTTCGCCGGTCAGGAGCACCGCGATATCCGCCAGCTCCGCCTGAAGCCGGCCCGGCAGCACCGCGAGCCCCATAACCTCAATCAAGCCGATGTTCTCCTTCTTGATGTGGTGCAAGTGCTGATGCGGATGGAAGATCCCATCCGGATGCTCTGCGCTGGTGCGGTTGTTGCGCAGCACCAGATCAAGCTCGTACTCGCCCCGTGCATTGTTACGGGCGATCGGCGTAATCGTGTTATGTGGGATTCGCTGTCCGTCCTTCTCGCTATAAGCGAGAACGTCTGCTTCCGCATCACTGTAAGCTCTCCAGTCGTCAAGCAGCTTGCTGGCGAGCTTGAAGAGCGTTTGTTTGTTGTGACCGCTCAGACGAAGCACCGACATCGGCCATTTGACGATTGCAGCCTTCACACCCGCAAATTCAGGATGCGAGAAGGCCGTTTCGCTCGGCGCTTTCTCCATCGGAAACTTGTGGCGCCCGCCCTGGAAATGATCGTGGTTCAGAATCGAACCGCCCACGATCGGCAAATCCGCATTCGACCCGATGAAATAATGCGGGAATTGATCAATGAAATCAAGCAGCCTATAGAACGTATTCGCTGTTATTTTCATCGGAATATGCTGTTCATGGAAGATGATGCTGTGCTCGTTGTAATACACATATGGCGAGTATTGGAAGTACCATCTCTCGTTGTCCAGCTCCAGAGGAATCAAGCGCAAGTTCTGTCTCGCCGGATGATCGACGCGGCCTGCATAGCCCAGATTGTCTGCGCACAACAGACACTTCGGATAGCTGCTTTGCGGCAGCGTCTTGAGCAGCGCAATCTCTTTCGGATCCTTTTCCGGCTTGGAGAGGTTGATCGTAATCTCCAGATCGCCATAGCCTGTCTCCGCCAGCCAGTACGCATTCTTGCGGATGCGATCCATGCGTATATAGTTGGAATCTATCGATTGTTTATAAAAATAGTCCGTAGCCGCCTCGACATTCACTGTCTTGGCCATATTCCAGAAATGACGCACCACTTCCGAAGGACGCGGCATTAAAAGCCCCATAATCTTCGCATCCAACAGATCCCGATACGTGGTCGTGTTGTCCTGAAGCAAACCCGCCTCGTACGCGTTGTCTAGCAGCTGTTCAAGCAGATCTGCCGGGCTGTCCAGTTTTTCTGCCGGCACCTCGCCTGGATAAGGCTCCGCGATCCCGAATAAATCCAGCAAGCTGTTCCGAGAAGTATACACATCGAGGTGTTCAATCAGTCCATTTTGCTTGGCAAACTGCAGTAATCTCTCGATGGTTAACGCCGCATGTTGCGGCGCTGTCAATGTCCGTTCCATTTGCCCAGATCCTTTCTGCTCTAGCCTTCGATGAATTTATTTCTCATAACCGCCGGGATGATTCTGATGCCAGTTCCACGCGCTCTCAATAATTGCTTCCAGCGAATCGTGCGCCGGTTTCCAGCCAAGCTCCGCTCTTGCGCGCTCGGAGGAAGCAATCAGAACCGCCGGGTCGCCCGCTCTGCGCGGCTCCACAACAGCTGGAATGGCATGCCCGGTTACGGCGCGGGCGATGTCGATAACAGCTTTAACCGAGAACCCCTTGCCATTCCCAAGGTTATAGATGTTGCTCTCGCCGCCTTGGCGAAGCTTCTCTACGGCAAGTATGTGCGCACTGGCAAGATCGCTGACATGGATGTAGTCGCGAACACAAGTGCCGTCCTCGGTTGCATAATCCTCGCCGAAGATGGAGATATGCGCTCTTTGACCTAGCGCAACTTGCAGGATGATCGGAATCAGATGGGTTTCCGGACTGTGGTCTTCGCCGATTTTACCGCTGGCATGCGCGCCGGCCGCATTGAAATAACGAAGGGACACGTATTTGATGCCATGCGCGGTATCGAACCATTTCATCATTTTTTCCATGGCAAGCTTCGTTTCGCCGTAAGTGTTCGTAGGCAGCGTGCGGTCGCTTTCCAGGATGGGAATATTTTCAGGCTCGCCATAAGTTGCCGCGGTAGAAGAGAAGACAATCTTTTTCACGCCGTATTGCGTCATTTTCTCCAGTAAACAAAGTGTCCCATATACGTTATTATGATAGTACTTCGCAGGATTGGTCATGCTCTCGCCGACCAAAGAATTCGCCGCAAAGTGAATGATAGCGTCAATATTGTTTTCTTTGAAGACTGTATCCAGAAATTCACCGTCACGCAGGTCGCCGACATACAGCCTGCCACCTAATACGGCATCGCGATGTCCTTGCTGCAAGTTATCCACAACGACTACATCTTCGCCCTTTGCGAGCAGCTCGGCTACCGCATGCGACCCAATATATCCTGCCCCGCCTGTTACTAAAATCGCCATTTTACAACGCCTCCCCGATTTGTTCAACACCATTTCCGATATCACATACGTAGAAACTTGGTATCAGTCCCGTTTTCTCTGTATACTCTTTGCCTACTTGCTCTATGAATGTCTGCACGCTGTCCTCATGCACCAGGGAGACCGTACAGCCTCCGAAGCCTGCACCTGTCATTCGAGCACCCAACACGCCCTGTACTTTGAGCGCTGCTTCTACCATCGCATCCAGCTCTGCGCCCGTAACTTCATAAAGATCGCGAAGCGAGTTATGGGAGCCGATCATAAGCTTGCCGAAGGATTCCAGATCATTCGCTTTCAGCACCTCAATCGACTTCAGCACGCGGTCGATTTCCTCGATAACATGCTGTGCTCTGCAGCGCACAGTTTCGTCAGGAATCAGGTGCTTATATTCGTTAAACTGCGCTAGACTAACTTGCCCTAGCAGCGTAATGCCCGGGAATTGCTGCTGGAGGTACGTGACCGCCTGCTCGCATTGGCTTCTGCGCTCATTGTAAGCCGAGTCCACGAGCCCTCTGCGCTTATTCGTGTTGCCAATAACCAATTTGTAGCTGCCGCTCTTGAAAGGTACATGGCTGTACTCCAAGGTGTCGCACATAAGCAGAATCGCATGATCCTTCTTCCCGTTCGCTACTGCAAATTGGTCCATAATGCCGCAGTTGACGCCGACGAACTGGTTTTCTGTTTGCTGGGCGAGCAGCGCGATTTGAACTGTATCCGTAGGATGGCCTTCCAGCGTCAGCAAGCCGTAAGCCGTTACGACTTCAATGGAAGCAGAGGAAGAGAGTCCGGATCCGTTCGGAATTTCGCCGTGGAACAACAGGTCGTAGCCTTTCGTAACAGGAAAGCCCGCTTTGCCTAAGTGAACGACGATCCCTTTCGGATAGTTGATCCAATCGTCAGCTTCTTCATAGGACAAACTATCTATGGAAATTTGTTTGCGCAGCGGCAAATTTGTAGAAGCGAACCCCATCGATTGATCTTGTCTCGGACGAATCAACAGTGTGGTTCCAAAAGTGAGCGCAGCCGGGAAAACGTAACCGCCGTTATAGTCGGTATGCTCGCCGATCAGATTCACCCGTCCTGGCGCATGGAAAGCCGAAATCGTTGCTGCTGAATCCCCGTAAATTTCAATAAATGTGTCTTTTAACGCTTGCAAATCTGCCATGCTGGCACCGCCTTTTGTGTATTTGAGATTGTGTTTAAAAGGTTGTTTATATGCTTAGTATAAGAGAAGCACGTCATGTTGGCTATGGAGGGATGTTATCATTACATGGATAAATGTGATTTGGTAATTTCACTTTTGAGGGTTGTATGCTAAAGTGATGTTAGACCATGTGATGAGATTGCGAGGAAACCAAGGTGAAACCGGAAAGCTATTTCGTTGTTTCTAATCCGCTGCCTGTCCAGAACCGCGAATTGATTGTACTCTTCGCCGGGGAAAGCCAGACAAAACCAGAACATAGGCTGGGGCCTAAAGTGTACGATTATCACTTAATTCACTATATCATTTCCGGCAAAGGCGTCTTTTCCTGTCATGGACAAGAACATGAGCTTGGCGCTGGAGACAGCTTCGTAATTGAGCCTGAGCAGCTCATTAGCTACGTCTCGGACGCAGCCGATCCTTGGCATTATTGCTGGATTGCTTTCACCGGTTCCGGAGCTGTGCCGCTTGTTGCTTCCACCGGGTTCAATCCGCTCCTGCCCATCATTCCGATGAAGCGCAATCGCCATATTCCCGTGTTGTACCACCATATCCAACAGGCCCTGAGGACGAAGAAAGCCAATGCTCAACTGAAAGCCTGCGGTTATCTGCAGCTTCTGCTCGGCGAATACTGCGAAGTCCTGTCGGCTCCAACACAACCCGGCATCATTGCGGATGGCGAAAGCGACCGGATTGTCCAGCAAGCGATCCATTACCTGTCTACGCAATACGCAGAGCCGATCACGATTGAACTCATGGCCGAAAGCTTGGGCTATAACCGCGCCTATCTGTCCCGGATATTCAAGCGCCATACAAAAGTGACCCCTGTTACTTTTCTGCTGAAGCTGCGTATAGACAAAGCGAGACTGCTGCTGCGGGAAAGGCTGGAGCTTACCATTGAGCAAATCGCAGCCTCTGTAGGTTTTTATGATCCGCTTTATTTCTCCAAACAATTCCGCCGCTGGTACGGCGTATCGCCAAGCGAATACCGAAACCAGATCAAATCCTTGTAACTGATTTTACCATAAGCTTCCACGCGCCAAAAACTCTCTCTGTACGAGCTTAAGCGGGAATTGTCCACGGAACATTTTTGGAAGCGCTTTATTTATCATGGAACTTTTTTACTTTTTCTTCGTCTAACTTTATAAGGCACTGGACTTTTTATGAGGAGGCGACGTTTCTTTGATGCATAAATTCATTCAACAAACAGCTTTAACTGCGCTTCTGCTGGCGGCTGTGATCCCGGCGGCAGTTCATGCCAATGAAGCGAATATGGACTGGATCAATAACGAGTTAGCGCCATTCAAACAATCGATTGTTCCTGCAAAGAGGTTGATTACAAACGGCCAGCCGCCTATCTCCAAGGAAGAATGGGACACCTTTAGCAAGGATGTACTGAACACCCTCAAGCTGAAAGAACCGATTTCAATCCCGAATTGGGCGACACTTTTAAAATTATCTGTACGCCTTCCAGAGGAGGCAGACCAGCTTCAATCATTGCTTCAAGCCTATGTCTATGACTTCAATACTGAAAATCAAATTCGCAAGGAAGACGCTGTCGGAGGGATGATCAAATTATTGTCGATGCACACATTGAACGCTTCATGGGATGCGAATGATCCGGACCCACGCCAAACGATAACGGACGTTTCGCAAATCAGCGATAAACAGATGGGCTTGTTTTATATTGCATTCCGAGAAGGCATTCTAGACAGCTCTGTGAAGGATCAATTCCATCCGAAAGCGCCCCTAACGAATCAAGAAGCAATTTCAATGGCGCATCGCATCATTCAAAAGTATGGCCCGCCCGTAGGTTATGATGCGCTTTGGCCTGACCATCACTGGTCATCCGATGAGGTCAAAAGCGCACTGCGCAGCTATCCCAAACGCCAAACGTTCCAGCAAATTGCATCCACCCTGGTGAACGATGCACCGACCATTTCACGCTTAGATCAGCCTATGGACTCGGACGGGTGGCGAAAAGTTCTTCTAGCCGCTGGCGCTCCTCGTCCCTTCGTCCCCCAGACCGCTTCCCAAGATTCCATCGAACGCTGGGTGGCGATTGATGAACTCGTCAAGCTTTACGGTCCTTCACGCGAGGTAACTGGCGAGGAAATCGACCAGCTTCATCTCCATTTCACCGATACAGCCGATACGGCAGATGCAGACGGTATCCATTCGCTTGCCCTTGCAACTAGCTTAGGTTGGGTGAAAGGGGATGCGGAGGGGCTCCTTCATCCGAAACGATTGCTTACCCGTGCGGAAGCTTATATTCTCGCAGCCCGGGTGTCAGATTACTTGATGAAAACCGAAGTTCCAACTAAGTAAAAAACCATGCACGTCTGAGGGATACATGATACTATCCCCCCAGCATGTGCATGGTTTAATTATTTTAGCGTTTACCCGGATCGTAGGGCTCCCCGAGCGCCGTTGGCGCTTTGGCTCGTCCTACTGCGCCTGCGAGTACTAGAATCGTCAGTACATATGGCAGCATGTAGAGGAATTCCTGCGGAATATTTTTCGAGAAATCGAACAACCGCATGAAGTTGTTGAGCGCCTGCGCCATCCCGAAAAATACAGCTGCGCCCAGCGCGCCAACCGGATGCCATTTACCAAAAATCATGGCCGCCATGGCGATAAAACCCTGACCGGAGATCGTGTTATGCGAGAACGTACTGGTCGTCGTCAGGGTGATCGTCGCCCCGCCCAGCCCGCCAAATGCCCCGCTGATCAATACCGCGATATAGCGGACTCGCTTTACTTTAATCCCTACCGTGTCGGCCGCGCTTGGATGTTCCCCAACAGAACGAAGGCGTAGGCCGAATGGCGTTTTGAATAACACATACCACGTGACAGCAACCAGAATCAGAGCCAAATACGTTGTTGGATACGCCGTGAAGATCGCATACCCCAGATAGGGGATCTTGGACAATAGCGGAATCTCGAATTTGGAGAATACATCATTCAAAGTCTCGGTTTGGCCAGCGCCATCGAACAAAACTTTTACCAAATATACGGTAACGCCAGCAGCCAAGAAATTGACGACTACGCCGCTGATCACTTGATTTGCTTTGAATGAAATGGTCGCGACAGCATGAATCAGCGCGAAAATCAGTGCAAACAGAATCGCTGTCAGCAGCCCAATCCACGGGGACCAAGCTCCCATATTCGCTTCTTCCGCATAGTAGGCCCCCACCGCTGAAGCGAAAGCTCCGGAAACCATGAGACCCTCGATCCCGATGTTGACAACTCCGGAGCGTTCCGAGAATATCCCGCCCAAGGCGCCAAAGATCAGCGCAGTGGAGTAAACAAGCGTTGTATTGATAAGTTCGCTAAATTTGGTTAGGAACGAGTTAATGATTGTGAGCAGGTCCATGTTACGACGCCCCCTCTTTCTTGCGTTTGCCGTAGAACGGTATAAGTACCCATTTGACAATACCTTGGGTTGCCACGAAGAATATCACCGAACCGATCACGATTCGAACGATTTCCGGCGGAACATCTGCGCCGAAGCTCATGCCTGCGGAACCGTAACTTAGCCCGCCAAACAACGCCGCGCCGAGCACAATTCCAATGGGATTGTTAGCACCCAGCAAGGACACCGCGATACCATCAAAGCCATAGCCCGGCGATGCTGCCGCCACCACTTGATAGTGAAACACCCCGAGGACTTCGAAGACCCCAGCCAGCCCGGCGAAAACCCCACTAATAAACATGGCTTTAACAATGTTGCGATTCACGTTCATTCCTGCATATTTCGCAGCATCTATATTATGACCAACTGCGCGCAGTTCATAGCCCATCTTCGTTTTCCACAGGATCACATAGAAGGCAGTAGCTGCGAGCAGCGCAATGAGCGTACCCCAATGTACTCTGGCATGATTAAGGAGCTCTGATAGCCAAGTGATGCTAAGCGAAGCTGAATCTTGAATCATATAAGAACGCTGCTGTTTCGACTCCAGAAGAAATTGATTCACGATGTAGTTGGAGAGGAACAATGCGATCCAGTTCAACATAATCGTGGTGATGACCTCGTTCACACCGCGTTTCGCTTTCAAATAACCGGCGATGGCTCCCCAAAGACCTCCTACAAGCGCTCCAACGATCACAGCAAGCGGAGCATGGATCATCCAAGGAAGTCCCGTAACCTTCACGCCAATGAATGTGGCTCCGGTCATCCCCATCACAACTTGCCCCTCGGCTCCAATGTTGAACAAGCCTGTCCGAAAAGCAAATGCAACGGATAAACCCGTTAAAATAAGCGGCGTAATCGCACGTACAGCCTCGCCCATATCATACGAATTGCCGAAAATCCGGGAAAATAGCGCACCATAAGCAGCGATTGGATTATAACCTCCGGCCAGCATAACGAGCCCTCCGAATATGAGACCAAGCACAATCGCCACGAGTGGGTTCACTGCCGATTCACTTGTAAAAATGCGCGCTACTTTATTCATGAGGAGCTCCCTTCTCCGTACGCTTACTACCAGCCATGAGCAAACCGATCTCTTGATCGTTCGTCTCTTGAGGCAGCACTTCTCCCACAATCTGACCTTCATAGATAACCGCAATCCGGTCGGAGACATTCATAATTTCATCCAGTTCAAAAGAAATCAACAGCACCGCTTTGCCTTTGTTGCGCTGCTCGATCAATTGGCGATGCACGAATTCAATCGCTCCAACGTCCAAACCGCGCGTAGGTTGCGCTGCAATCAGCAGGTTCGGGTTCTTGTTTATTTCCCTGGCAATAATCGCTTTCTGCTGATTGCCTCCCGACAAGGAACGCGCCTTGTTATAAATGGTTGGCGTCCTCACATCGAATTGCTTGATCAACGCTTCCGCATGGCGATCGATTGCTTCATAATTCAAAAATCCGCCTCGGTTATATGCAGGGTGAAAATAAGTTTCCAGCACCATGTTTTCGCTCATTGAAAAATCCAAAACTAATCCGTGTTTATGCCGATCCTCCGGAATATGGGACAAGCCTGCTTCCGAAATCTCCCTCGGTGATTCATTCGTAATTTCTTTGCCCATCAATAATACACGTCCGCTATCTATGGAACGTAAACCTGTTAATGCTTCAATCAGTTCACTCTGTCCATTCCCGTCAACACCGGCAATCCCCAGAATTTCCCCTGCTTTCACCTCGAAATTAATGCCTTTCAATGCAGCCAGACCCTGTTGATTGCGCGCTGTTAGATCCTGCACCTGAAGCACAGGTTCGCCAAGCTCCACGTCCTTCTTTTCAACCTTAAATGATACATCCCGCCCGACCATCTTCTCCGCCAAAATTTGCGGATTCGCCTTTGCGCACTCCAGCGAATCAATCACTTTGCCACGGCGAATGATCGTCACGCTATCCGCAATTTCCATAATCTCCTTGAGCTTATGCGTAATCAGGATAATCGATTTGCCTTCTTTGACCAGATTGCGCATGATCTCCATCAGTTCGCTAATTTCTTGCGGTGTCAGAACCGCCGTCGGTTCATCAAAAATAAGAATATCCGCGCCCCGATACAGCGTTTTCAAAATTTCTACACGCTGCTGCATGCCGACGGAAATATCCTCGATCTTCGCCTTAGGATCTACACGCAATCCATATTGTTCAGAAAGCTTGCGCACTTTTTCCTGAGCAGTCCGGTAATCTACGTTCATCCCTTTTTTAGGCTCCATGCCTAAAATAATATTTTCGGTTACTGTAAAAGGCTGAACCAGCTTGAAATGCTGATGGACCATGCCGATCCCGAGCTCAATGGCGCGATTCGGACTGTCAATGCTGACTTCTTTGCCTTGCACTTTAATATAGCCTTCATCCGGCTGGTACAAGCCGAACAAAATGTTCATCAATGTTGATTTGCCTGCGCCATTCTCACCCAGCAAGGCATGAATTTCACCATGATACAGCTTTAAGCTAATAGAATCATTGGCGACGATACCTGGAAACCGTTTTGTGATTTGGTTAAGCTCAACAACAGGGGTTAATTCACTCATCGGATCACCCTACTGATCAATTTTTTTAGAGGCAATCTTAAAATGCCCACTTTGTTAAAAAAACCTCTTATAACTAAAGAACAAGGCTAGTCAATGTAACTAGCCTTGTCAACAAAAGCAAACTTCATGTTCCAACGATTAAAGCGCTATTCGCATTAAGGTTTTTCTGGAACTTTGATTTCACCGCTGATGATTTTCGTTTTGTACTCATCCACTTTTTTCAAGATATCCGCCGAAACGTTTTTCTTGGAAGTTTCAGGAAGTCCTACACCATCATCTTTCAGTCCAAGCACAACCACTTTACCGCCTTGGAATTTGTTGTCGATGACGTCTTTGGATACACGCACAACCGCTTGGTCAACACGCTTCAGCATGGAAGTCAGGGTTACATCATCACCGAACTCTAAGGATTGATCTTTATCTACGCCAATAACCCATACTTTTTTGCCGGATTTAAGACGATCCTTCGCTTCGTTGAACACACCGTTGCCTGTGGAACCGGATGCGTGGAAAATGATATCCGCGCCATCGTTAAAGATGGTAGCTGCAGCCGCTTTACCAAGGTCAGGCTTGTCGAAAGCGCCGGTGTAGTTGATTTGGACTTTCGCATCTGGATTTACTGCTTTTACCCCTGCAACGAAACCAGCTTCGAAACGTTTGATGACCGGGATGTCGACGCCGCCTACGAAACCGATTTTGTTCGTTTTTGTCGTTAGACCCGCTACTACACCCACGAGGTAGGAACCTTCTTGCTCAGAGAATGTTACGGATTCTACGTTAGGGGCTTCAACAACGTTATCGATAATCGCAAGTTTAGCATTCGGATTTTGTGAAGCTACCGTTTTCAGAGCGTCGCCCATCAAGAAACCGATGCCCCAAGTCAAGCTATAGTTATCTTTCACGAATTGATTCAAGTTAGGCGTGTAATCCGCATCGCTTTTACTTTCAATGTTCTTCACGTTAACTCCTGTTTGTTTCTTGAGCAACGTTAAACCTTCCCATGCGCTTTGGTTAAAGGATTTATCGTTCACGCCACCGATATCGGTAACCATGCCGATTTTGAAATCCTTGCCACTGTTATTGCTAGGCGCTGCGGAAGCTGTTGCCGCTGCAGTAGCAGCTGGCGTCGCAGATGCGCTAGGTTTCGTTTCTTCTTTCTTCGCGCAGCCAGTGAGCGCCATTGCCGTAACCGTTACAGCCATAAGAGCTGTAGAAAGCACTTTCTTCATTTGTATTACCCCCCGATTTATTAAAATTTGACCTTTACCATGGAATCCACCTCGTAGTATGACCACGATAAACGAAATTATGTAAGACCTTGCATGTACAATTGTATCATTTTAATTCATGGGAGAAAAGTAGGTTCCTCCGGAATTCGCATAATTGTTATGTCATACAAGCTAACATAAAGTCATTGTCATTATCAACAATGTGAGTTCCACACGCAATTATTCATTATACTACCAGTGGTCAATAATTCCAAGCCTCGCCTAACCCATTTCCGCCTTCAAAAGTTCCATGAATTCTTTAGGGTGCAGAGGAGGACTGAGGAAGTCTCCCTGTACTTCCGTGCACTGCAAATGCTGCAAATGCTCCAATTGCTCTCGCGTTTCGACGCCTTTTGCAATGAGGCTCAGCTTCAATCGGCGGGCAATTCGAATAACAGCCTCAGCCAACACTTGATTCTCTTCATCTCCGGGGAGATCTTTAATCAACGCTCTATCCAACTTGACGCGATCAATCGGCATTTCGTCTGAGCCCCGTCGCGTAAATAAGCCTATGCATAGGTCATCCATAACGATGCGAACGCCAAGTTCTTTCAATTCAAAAAGCTTCTCGCCTAACTCCTGGACGTTGCGCGAATTCATACTTTCGGTCAAATCGAGCTCCAAGCAGCTCGGATCCAGACCTGTTTCCTTCAATATACTTGTAATTTTATCCATAAAATCATTATCTATAAACGGAATCGACTTCATGCCGACGGTCAAGCGAAGCGAAGGAAAACCCGCATCGTGCCAGCTTCTTAGCTGTCTGCACGCCACGCGCAGCGTCCATAACCCCAGCGGTACAATGAGACCTGTATCTTCCGCTGCTTTTCTCCAGTCCAAATTCGGTATTTTCGTATGCTCGCCCGTATACCATCGAAGAATGACTTCCATCCCGGTTAACTTACGAGTAGACAGCTCGTAGTAAGGCTGATAGTTTAATTCGAAAAGTTCATTTTGCAAGGCAATGCGCAATTCCTTTTCCAAATAAGCCTTGCCGGCAACCATCTCTTCGATTTCGGCAGCATAAAATTGAAACCGATTCTGCCCCCGCTCCTTAGCCGCATACATGGCTTCATCAGCTCGCCGCATGAGCTGGTCAGGCAATTCACCATCTAGCGGATACAGGGCAATACCCATGCTCGCTGTTACTCTAACTTGCGTGTCCTGCAGCAGAAAAGGCTCCTCTAATGCGGCTTGAATGCGCGTCGCAACCACACCCACATCTTCAGGCTTCGCAATCGATTCCAGTAAAATCGTGAATTCGTCGCCGCCTTGGCGGTATACCGTGTCCACTCCCCGCAAGCAATTCAATAACCGCTGGCCGGTATCATGAATGAGGCGGTCGCCACAGGCATGGCCAAGTGTATCGTTAACGTTCTTGAAGCGATCCAGATCTAGGAATATCACGGCTGCGATCTGTCCGCTCCGCTGCGCGTGAAGCAGCGCTTGGTTCAACCGATCCTCGAACAGCCGGCGGTTCGGGAGACCTGTCAGGGCATCATGATAAGCCATATAGGTCATTTCATTGCTTTGCTCCTGGTACTGACGCTTCATCACCAATACATACCGTAATCGGAAGGCAAAAACGAGACATAAGAGAATTTGGACGATTATGCAGGCCAGTACAAGCGGCGTATACGAAAAGGAAGCAGCCACAAGCAGATTCACTGTCAACACACAGATGCCAATCAAACTTATATACACCCAAGCATACATTTTCATATGCTGTACCCATTTGGACGACTGCGTGCTGCTCATGCTTGCTACCCCCAAAAATTCATAATAAAAAGCTATTCCATAATTGGAATAGCCGTAGGTATACCTGTGCAGGAAAATGTGCAACCTCTCGGCAGCTCAGCCGCCTTAGCCGCATAACAGCGTTAGACCTGTAGCTTTGCGTCCTTACCTTTCGATAAGTTTGCCTTTTTACGGAATATGGAAATTAAAGGAACCAGTCTACTATAGCATATTCGCGGTTCGTTTGCTAATAGATTCTTCTCTTTTTAAATGAGTAGATTAAATAGCTTCGGATCTTTATTAATTTCTATGTAGCCGTAATCTTTCTGAGAGAGTCGCTCTATCAAACCGTCGTAGTCATCCTTGTTTTTCAGCTCTATGCCGACTAAGGCAGGAGCATCGTCCCGATTATTTTTCTTCGTATATTCGAATCGCGTAATGTCGTCTGTCGGCCCCAGCACTTCCTCCAGAAATTCACGGAGTGCTCCCGCACGCTGAGGGAAGTTGAGAATGAAATAATGCTTGAGCCCCTCATAGACTAGCGATCTCTCCTTGATCTCCTGCATGCGATCGATATCATTATTGCCGCCGCTGATGATGCAAACCACATGTTTACCGCGAATTTGTTCCCGATATGCATCAAGGGCCGCAACGGGAAGCGCGCCTGCCGGTTCGATAACGATCGCATTGTTGTTATACAGCTCCAATATGGTCGTACACTCTTTGCCGGAAGGAATGACCACGATATCCTCCAGCTTTTCTTTGCAAATGTCAAAGGTAAGCTGCCCCACCTGTTTAACGGCTGCTCCATCGACAAACTTATCAATGGTCGAAAGCTTCATGACTTGTCCCATTCGCAGAGATTCCTGCATGCTGGCCGCGCCCTCAGGCTCAACGCCAATGATTCGCGTTTGCGGCGAAACGCTATCCAGGTAAGTGGCCACCCCTGCGACCAGTCCGCCGCCGCCGATTGTAGCAAAAATGAAATCCGGCGATTCCGGGATTTGATTCATAATCTCAAGGCCGACTGTGCCTTGTCCAGCAATGGTGCGAACATCGTCAAAGGGATGGATGAACGCCATGTTCTCCTTCTCGCAAAAGGCTCTGGCTTGCGCCGAGGAGTCGTCGAAGGTGTCGCCGGTCAATATCACTTCCACAAACGAGCCTCCGAAGAGTTTCACTTGGGCAATTTTTTGTCTGGGCGTCGTGGTTGGCATGAAAATCTTGCCCTGAATGCCGAGTTGCTTGCAGGAGTAGGCGACTCCTTGCGCATGGTTGCCTGCGCTTGCGCAAACAACACCCGCAGCGCGTTCCTCCGGGGATAAGCTTTGAATGACGTTATACGCTCCGCGAATTTTGAAAGAGCGTACGATTTGCATATCTTCACGTTTGAGATAAACGTTGCATTCGTACAAATTGGAAAGCTGCTCATTGCGCTGCAAAGGCGACGGCTCGATCACTCGGCTGAGCACGTGGTTCGCCTTAATGATATCTTCCAAACCTACTTGATTCGGATAACCCATACTCTTGTACACCCTTTCCCTTGTGCATCGGCACTCAAGTTTTAAAGAATATTGTAGCATATTCGGGACATAGAATCGCTAATGGAAAAAAATAAAAACATGCTGCCGAAGCAGCATGCTAATCGTACCTTAGTAGTAGTACCGCGGCTGGTCTTGCAGCTCAGCCCGCTTCTGCAGGAAGCGGAAGAATGCGCTGGCCGCCTGGGCTTTGGACACTTCTTGCTTCGGCTCGAATTTGTCGCCATTCAACGACATGATGTCGAGACCCAAGACGATGGCAGCGACACCGACATTGTTCACATCCGCTTTGTCAGCGAAGTTGCTGTTAAAGATGCCATCAAACTTCGTTAAGTTTTTATAACCAAGCGCCTTCACGATGAGCTGGGCTACATCCTCGCGATCCATTTTGGCATCAGGATTAAAGTCGGCTCCTGGATCGAGAAGTCCGCGATCCACGGCATTTTCCACATAAGCGAAGAATGGCGAGCTGGCCTTCACGTCTTTGAAGGAAGCTGCGCGATCCGCACTGTAATAAATGCCGCCATTGCCGCCATTCATGGCGATCACGAGCATTTTAATTAATTCTCCACGCGTAATCGTCTGATCCGGATTCACCTTGCCATCCTTCACATCGAGCGCCTGATAGTCGAGCATTAATTGAAGCTCGTTACGCGCCCAGTGATTGTCGATATCATCCACTTTCACTTTATCCAGGGAGATGACTTCGCCCGTGTCCGCATTTTTCCATTGGCCGGTTTGCGCATCCAGCAAGAAGGATTGGCGTGTATATTTCGATACGAGCGAGTAGACAAGCTTAGCTTCGAGTTTCTGGTTGTTGGCTTCTGCAAGCTCGCCTCTTGGGATGTCCCCGGCAGCTATCATGACCTTGTATTTCTCCATCGGTATGCCAACGATCGTTTCATTGCCTGCAAGCACATAATTGAGCTTGATGTCATACTGCGTAAACAAAATATCCTTGGCTTTATCGATTTCGAGCACCTCTGGTTTTTGCTTCGGATAAGGCAAGTCGCTCAGTGAGAAATAATAATTGACAATCTTCCCAGTCGTCCGGTCAATATTGACGCTCACATTCTCGTAGCCCGCTTTCACGCCGTCAATCACGCGCTGGAATCGGATATCCCAGTTACGCAACCGCTTCAGCTGCTCATCCGAGTAATCCTTGGCCGCCGGCATATCCAGCACCAATTGATCCGTGTAAGCAGGCAGGTGCTTTTTCACAAAAGTAATTGCCGCCAACTTCGCATCGTCCATGGAAACCTTGGCCTCTACATCCTTATCCGTGTCCGAATTGTAAGGAATGAAGCTGTTGAAGTTTATAATTTCACCTGTTTTACTGTTTACGTTAGCCCAGGTGCTGCCGCTGGCTATTTTCCCTTTCGGATCTTTCTCCGAAGGCTCGGTCCAGTTGAGACTCCAGTTGGACTCGACCTTCCCAGTTTCTATATTGGTCGACTCATTGTAGGTAGCTTCCTGCAGCTTCAAATCGGAGGATAGATGAAAGGCGTCAACTACCTTCTGAGCCGCTTGTTCCTTCGTCAAATTCAAGTTATCCGCCGGTTTGTCCGATAACGGTTTATCCGTCAAAGGCTTCTCCCCCCCTGCTGATGGGGCTGAGCCTTTACCCGGGTTCCAAAGCTCGCCGCTCACCGCATTTAAAGAAAACGCATTAAAATTATAAGAAATAATCGGCGTCTTCTTGACTTTCGATGCCTGCGGGATTTGGTAAAGTAACGATAGGTCGGCCTTCTCACGGAACAAATCCGCAGCCTTTTCCTTGGATATCGGCGATACGCCCTGTTCGAAAGTTACATCGCTGTCCCAATTGTAGCTGTACCCGGTCACTTGCCCCTCACCATTCACGCTTACATTCATCCCATTTTGGAAAAAAGGGATGCCGTCGACCGCCCGGTCGAAGCGAATGTTGTATTGGTAATTACCGTCCAGCGGGGTACGGAATGAGTTTTCATCGGAATCGTTATAAAGCAATTCCTTCTGCTTCTCGGGATTGACTTTGGCGATCCAGGCAGAAGCCAGTTCTTTCGCGCCTTTGTAGTCTACTTTCGGCGGATAGCTTGGCTTGTGATCCGGATCGTTGCCGTTCAAGGAATAGGAGGTTAACGAACCGTCTGTCCCATTAATGGAGATATTCAGATATCCATAGTTCTGATCCTTCACTTTTTTAATGTAATTCAGGTTCCACGTCGGATAATTGCGGCCATAGCTTGCATACTGCGAGTTGAGACTGACTGATTGCAAGCTATAGTCTGCCGGTATGGTCACATAAGATTTCGCTAACTCCATAGCGCGTTCTTTCGTAATGTTTGTTTCCAGCTGTTTACCATCCCCTTGGGCAGGGTCAACCGGCAGCTTAACAGCTTTACTTGATAGGACGGCTTCCTCCGCCCACGCTTGAGGAACAACGCCGAGGAGCAGCGCTGAGGCTACTGCCAGCGTCCCTACTTGTTTAAGCATTTTCAATACCATCTTCCTCCTTGGCGTTATATGCATTTGCTTTGCTACGCTCTAAACGTCAGAGGTTGGAAAAAAGTTGCTCCCCTCTAGAAATTTTCTACACTTCCTTGACTCTAAAATAGCTCCAGCCGATCTGCGTCACCCTAAAAGCAAGGCACATCCATCAATTTTCAATCTCTTGGATAGCTCTGCACAAAAAATAAAAGGCAACCTAAACCTCCATTTCAGTTTAGACCGCCTTTTATTTTGTTCATAGAGCTTGGCTCCTTCTTCACTTATCTAGGAGGCACTTGCGCTTTCCATGCTGACAGCGGGCTTCACAAGCGCTTTACGTTCCCACGCGCGGCTCCTCCATCGGAGAAGCATCAGCAAGCCTCTGAGCCATTCGTCAACCGCGAAGGCTACCCATACGCCAAACAGCCCCAGTTCCAACCGTAGTCCGAGATAGTAGGCTAGCGGCACCGCAACCCCCCACATGGAGAGCACGCCCATGATGACAGGGAATCTCGCATCTCCCGCAGCGCGAAGTGAATTAATGACGACCAGATTGAAGGTTCGACCAGGCTCAAGTACTAACGAAAGCAGCAGGATGCCTGAGCCGATTGCAATCACTTCCGGGTTACTCGTGAATAGCCCTAACAAGTTATTACGGAAAATGGAAGCGACGCCTACGACCGCGAAGGTCACAAGAAAACTAATCCGAAGACTTCGAATTAACTGATGGTACGCTTTTTTCATTTCGCCGGCACCCACCATGTGGCCAATCATAATTTCCGTTCCCATTCCGATTGCCATAGCCAGCGCCATGAAATAATTCGAGACATTCATCACATACACATGCGTGCTCAATGCCGTCTGGCCAATGATATTAATGAAACTGACGATCATCATATGCTGCGACTGCCAGGACAGATGTTCCCCCGCAGCGGGCAGTCCGATGCTCAGTATTTGCTTCAAATTGCGGCTATCGAATCGCACATAGTCTTTGAGGCGAATCGGTACTGGAATACGGCGATACAAGATGATGATTAAAACAATTAGTCCAAGCAGACGGCTTACAACCGTGGACACCGCAGCGCCTGTTACCCCCCACTCCGGAAAGCCGAAGTGCCCGAAAATCAGCAGGTAATTGCCTACTACATGAACCAGATTCACGCCCAGTGTAACAAACATAACATCCCTGGTTTGACCGTTTGAACGAAGAACGGATGAGACCGCATACGATAACGCCTCGATCCAAATAAACGAGCCAATGATGCTCAGATACTTTTTGGCAATCTGGACCTGATCCGGCGCCAAATTCATAAGACGCATTAAGGACTCTCCGAAGACGACCAATACAATGCTGATGATAATGCCGAACAATAAATTAATTGTAATCGCAAGCGCCGAGATGCGACTGGCTTCTCCGGCCTTCCCAGCGCCAAGATTTTGAGCCACAGCAACGCTCGTGCCAATGCCTACGAAACCAAACATCAGGATACAGAACACGATGATTTCATTCGCTAAACCGACAGCACCTGTCGTTTGATCCGAGATGCGGCTGAGCATAAAAACATCGGCCGACCCTAACATCATTCTTAGAACGGAATCGACGAAAATCGGCCAAGTGACCGCGAACAGACTAAGCTTTTTCCATGTTGGTACTGATTCTAATGCCTCAACAGCTTTCAATGGTTCTGCTCCTCGTATTCAAATGCTACTAGTTTAGGTTTCCATATATTCGGATTACGGACTTGTCCGGGAACGTTCTTTGTCTTTGCTTAAGGTATGCATCAAGTCCTGCATTTCCCCTTGCGTCAAGTCCCGCCACTTGCCAAGCTTCAAATTTCCCAGATGAATGTGCATGATCCGTACGCGCTGCAAGCGAACAACCCGATAACCGAATGCCTCGCACATCCGGCGAATTTGACGATTGAGCCCTTGTGTGAGGATAATGCGGAACACGCGATCTCCCACTTGGTTCACTTCGCACGGCTTGGTCGTCGTGCCCAATATTTTGACCCCGCTCGCCATGCCTTGCAAAAACATCGGAGTCACAGGGCGATTCACCGTAACGATGTATTCTTTATCGTGGTTATTTTCCGCACGCAGAATTTGATTGACAATATCGCCGTTATTGGTCAGAAGAATGAGTCCCTCTGAATCTTTATCAAGCCGCCCGATTGGGAAAATCCGCTCCGCATGCCCGATAAAATCCACAATATTTCCCTTAACATATGTTTCGGTCGTACTTGTAATGCCCACCGGCTTATTAAGCGCAATATAGACATGCTCTTTCTTCGCGCCAATCGGTCTGCCGTCGATACGCACTTCATCGCCAGGATCCACAACACTGCCCAGTCCCGCGACTTCGCCATTAATGGTAACCCGCTTCGCCTCGACCCACTTGTCCGCTTCCCGTCTGGAGCACACGCCGGTCTCGCTAATAAACTTATTAATTCTCATGACTGGGAAATTCCCTTCTATGCCGAAATGATGCCGCTGCTTATTTATAGCACTATTATGCTGGATTCGCACGTCCGGTTCAAGTCGTATAGGGAAACTAATGCGGTTTTCAGAAAAATTTGAGACAGCTTCATCAGACTGTTCATCCAATCTCTTTCTCTAAATCTAGCATTTACTGTTAGTAGAAAAGGAGGGATTAAGAATGATTCGTAAACCACTTCGAATTAAAAAAGTTCGGCCTAAAGCAAAACCCACTTACAAAAGAGCGAAAGCAGGTCCGAAAGGCGCGAGCGCCACACAAAACCTGGGCGGAGGTTTTACTCGCTTCGTCTTCTTCAGAACCATTACACCCAACACCTTCTTCACATTCACTTTCAATGGCGGCGCATTGAAGCCTATAAGCGGAGGCTGGTTCATTTCCAGCCAAAATTCCTTACCTGCTTATGCAACGAGCAACTACTCCCAAAACGATACGACTTGGATCACTACTGTGTTTAATCCTACTGCCGTTACTAGACAAATTGCCTTTACGTACATCGCAAAAACCTAGTTATCGAGAGTACCCAAACAGCCTCATCGCCTATAGCGAGGGGCTGTTTTATTTCGGGGAGCACTCTCAGGTATAATGAAGCCATACTATAGCTCCAACAGGAGGACAAACATGCGCATTCTTTTACTAGGAGCCACCGGTAGAGTGGGCCGGACTCTCCTTAATCAAACACTGCTGGAAGGACATGAAGTCCGGGCGCTCCTTCGCCATCCAGATAAGCTTGCCGGCGTAAGCGCAGAAGGGTTAACTCTTTGCCATGGAGATGCTTGCCGCGAAGAAGATATCCAGCATGCTATCCGCGATGCGCAGCTGGTCATTAGCTGTCTCGGCACAGACGGGGGCACCGTCTTGACGGAAAGCCTCCCGCTTGTCATCAAGGCTATGGCGGCGCGAGGGATCAAGCGTATCGTGACCGTCGGAACCGCCGGCATTTTAGAAAGCCGCGAGCACCCGGGGCTGCTTCGCTACGAAGCCCCTAACACCAGGCGTTCCTCGACGCGCGCAGCGGAAGAACACCGGAAGGCGTGGGAGCTCCTCGCCGCCTCGAGCCTCGATTGGACAGTCATCTGTCCAACCTATCTGCCTGACGGCCCTCCGCTAGGCACCTACCGCGCTGAGCGGGATTGCTTGCCAGAGGGCGGCACGTCCATCTCTGTAGGCGACACTGCTGCGTTTACTTACAACGAGGCGCTAAGCAGCGCATACATCAGATGCCGTGTGGGAATTGCCTACTAACGCAAAAACACCTCATTAATCGCAGCATTTACGATTAATGGGGTGTTTTACCTGTATGGCTACATTTCTATTGTATGGCTATTTCGATTTGATTCGAATGATAACTTGTCACACCTTGAAAGGATTGTGTTATATAATAGCTGCCCACTGCAAGAGATTGTATCGCTATGCTTACAGTGCCCTCTTGCCCTGCTGTAGTAGTAGCAGCGTCTACAAGATCATTCGTTACAGCATCATACAGTTTCACTTCAGCGCCAGGAATAAGTCCTGCAGCTGACAGATTTCCATTGGTTAAGGTTAAAACGGGTGTAAATATAACGGTGACCGGAATGCCTTTGGTCAGTCCGCCGTACACAGCATTGATCACGGTCGAACCCGAAGCAAGGGCTGTTATTACGCCGTCTTGACCTACCGTAGCAATACTAACATGATCTGACGAGTAGCTTGTACCTGTGTCATAGGTTACATCGGTTACGGCTCCAGTAAGAGCCGTTGCAATAATCCGCACGCCTATCGGTGTTGTATCATAGAAAACAATTGGACCAGCAGGCGTGTAAGTAAGAGATGCCGCCGTAGGCACAGTTCTTATAGCAACTGTATACGTTTTTTTCCAAAGGCCATCCAAGCTGGATACAATGACTTTATCCCCATTCATCACAAAACCGCTACGAACCGTTATGCCATTTGATTCATAAACCTCTAGTGTCGCGCCTCGAGATGGCGTTAGTCCTGCCTTGAAGCTCACAACTGGCGTATTTGCTTCTACCCAGTTAATTTCATTCACATTTTGATCGACGCCATAAACACTGGACGTTACCGATACGTTAGAAATCGTACTTGCAAGACTTCCCTGCGCATCGCTTGCACTCGTATAGAACTGATTAACATCGATGAATTGGCTAATAGCTCCATTCAAAACATTCATTTCAAATACTGTCCAGTAAAGCTCTGCGCCTGTACCCGTAGAAGGAATATCGTAGGCTTTTGCAGGTATTGTCGTAGAACCGACGTATACCTCAATATGGGCTCCTGAAGTTCTCATGTTAGGATTGCCGGAGTAATTATGCACATAGAAGCGGTACGTGCCATCGACGGTCTTACGAATCGTCGTCGTTTCAGGACCGTAAGAAGTAACGTCATCATGATCTAAATCATCGTAAACGACATTTGTCACTTCGTATTTACGGTTTGAATACCAAGTATGGAAGACGCCGCCATCCGGTGTCGGACCTACCAGATGCGAGTCCAGATCAAATGGCCGTTCGCCCCAGGTCAGGACAACACGTATTTCATTGGCAGCCGCTACGCGAATAGCCGTTTCATTTTCATTGGTGTTATGGACATTATCTGCGGAAACACCCACTAGATAAGTAGTGATGAACCCAACCTTCTTAAGTTCGCCATAATAAATTCCGGGTGCTACGATGACCGAATACCGACCATCGGCATTGGTTACAGCTGTCGCAACCACTTCTCCATCTGTATTGCCCAGACCCCTGCGGAAAAGTATCGTCATCTCACTAACCGGTTGGTTATTGACATCAACAATTCTTCCTTCAAAGCCGTAAACGCGTCCTGGAACCGTGGAGCCACCTCCACTAGAAGAGCCCCCGCCTGAAGAGCCGCCGGATGAGCTGCCTACCGATACGCCATCTCCAGTCGTGATGTGCGTAGGGGAATGTTCAAAAGTGGAACCATTCGTATTCACCGTAGCACGTTCAACCGTTCCGCTGCCGGTAATCGTTGTTGCTGCATCCAAAATCAATTGTGCAATGGAAGCTCCCGCCCCAACCTGGATAGTCGAGTTAGCTGCACCTTGCGCAACCGTCAGCTGTTGGATCGCACCTTCATTTAAGTTAACTCGAATGCTTGTAGCTTGTACGCTTAACGTATTGAATTGTCCCGCCAAAGAGATTTCAGCATTCGTTGGAAGCAGGCTGGACAACACAACATCCGCAATCGTTCCAGTTCCCCTCGCTTCCAACAAAGCACTGGATTGCACGGTGATTTGCTTCACACTCGTAGACCCTTCGGCTACGATACGAATGCTGCCGTCGGCTTTATTCACAATAACTGTAAGCAACACAGAATCTTCGAAATGAACCGAGTGAGAACCGCCGCCATTCACAGTCGTGGATCCTTTTACAGTTACATTTTTCAAAGTGACATCCCCTTCGCCAATCGACTCAGCTAAAAGAAGATCCCCTTCTACGACTGTATTCCTCAAGGTTACTCCTTGAGCGCTGA
Source organism: Paenibacillus tabacirhizosphaerae (assembly GCF_040812395.1). Lineage (GTDB taxonomy): Bacteria > Bacillota > Bacilli > Paenibacillales > NBRC-103111 > Paenibacillus_E. Next base: position 114,850 of record NZ_JBFNXH010000004.1, read on the forward strand.
TGACTACATTGCCTTGGATCGTAGTTGTACCTGTTTCAGGACCGTAAGTCCCCTTCTGATCAAAGGTTGTAGTAGCTGCCTTACTGGAAATAGCTTTATCCAGCATGACAATGATCTCTGCGCGAGTCATTGCGTTATTGGACTTGAATGTCCCATCTTCATATCCGGACAGGAACCCTTTTGCGGCTAGCGCGCCGATGGAGCCTATACTCCAGTTTGCGAATTGCGCCGCATCTTTAAAGGAGCTTGCGTGCGCAGTATCCTCTTGCAGCTTCAACACGCTGCGCAGTACAACGGCTGCTTCCTCGCGAGTGATTTGCTGATCAGGGTGAATCGTTCCGTCCGGGTAGCCGGACGCATAACCTGCCGCTTTCGCACGGGCAACTTCTGAAGATGCCCAGTGGGAAGCACTAAGGTCGGTGAACGAGACGGAAGCTGCTTGGGTAAAGTTGAAAGAGCGATTAACTAATGTAAAAAATTCCGCTCTGCTAATGCTGTGATCAGGTTGGTAAACCCCATCCGAATAACCTTTTAAAAGACCCTTATCAATCCATTTTTTCATTTCTTTCTCTGCCCAATGACGGTTAATGTCAGTTGGTGTCGAACTATTGCTCGAAGCTCCGAGCGCAAAGCTCGGTAAAGCAATAAAGACGCATAACATAAGGATGATTGCCTTGGAAATAAACTTCATTGGTTTCAATTTATCGTCTCCCTCGCTGTATAGTACAGGGATACTTTACCATCGTTGCTTATATACGACAATATTTTCAAACAATTATAGTTCTAAACGACTATAATTAATTCAATGAATGTAGGTCTTTTTAATCACAACATTATAAAAACCTCGCCTACGGCCAGGTCGTTGTTTAAACCCATACGTCCAGGCATGGGCGGGGAATTGGGTATGCAATGGTGTCAGAAAATATTCCATAAAATGGTTGATACGTATTGTATCATGTGATACGATACGGATATTACCAGTATAGAGGACGGTTAGACTGATGGAAACAAAAAGAGTCGATATGAATATTCCAATTGCCTTGCTCGCACTAATTGACGATTATCAAGAAAAGGAATTTTTGTCCAATCGCACAGTAGCAATACTAGAATTAGTACGAAAAGGATTACAAAATGATTTAAAATTAATCACCACTAGAACCACATCGGATAATTCACAAATAATAAAATAAAACCTTTGGAGGGAATCATCATGTTACACATTGTAAATTATTTTTACCTTGAGTCAGAGGACAAGATGAGCGAGTATGGAAATATGAAAGAAATAAACTATCAAAAGAAAAACGAGTATTATTTTCGCTGCATAGTGAATTTCTTTAAAAGTAGCATTTATTTCAATCCATCTGCAAAACATTATTTCATTTGCAATAAGAATGAACATCTAAATTTTATTCGTGGATTTGATTTTTTGAAATTTTGTAATGACAACAACATTGAAATAATAAAACAAAATACCCATTACACAAAACCAACAAAAAAATGGGCAGGTTCTATGTACTTTTTTGATGCTTTATCTCACTTTGAAAATGCAGACTCTTCAAATAGATTTGACAATGACCTTTTCTTATTTTTTGATAATGACGTAATTATCAACGCATCTCTTGAAGAATACTTTGAAACTCATAAAGACTCTGATTGGTTCGCTTACGACATTTCAGAAGAAATGAAAAAAAAGTCCTCGTTTCATGGAGTTAATTTAATGAAAATGGATAAAAAATTTACAACAATTGGTGGAGAGGCAGTAGGTTTTCGAGGTCGCTTCATCAAACCATTTTTAGCAGAGTTCAATAACATTTACGGAAAAGTTGAAGAATTTTATACAGAAGAACACTATCTATCACAAATTCTATCTGTAAATTTTAATAACACTTACAAGGGTAGCTATATTAATGATACATGCAAGCGAGTCTGGACAAATATGTTCGGTAAAGGTAACATACAAGAAAATGACAAAAACTTTAAAATTTTACACTTCCCCTCTGAAAAAGAATATGGCCTGTACTGGGCAAACAAATATTTTAATAATCGCGAGTATGACCCAAAAGCTACTTTGAGGTTTGTAGGAATTCTTCAAAAACCAACTCACATTATAATGAAATTTTATTTGAAAAAGGCAAGAAATAAATGGGAACAGATTAGATCCTAATCGTTAGCCAACGTGTGACGAATTCGGGTAATGTAAACTACTGCACGAATAGCAGTGTCATTGCAGCCTTAAGCTGTTACGTTTTCAACTCTCAAGTAACCTGCATTGCCTTGGGTTGCATGTGAAGCATACACATTTGACGGTAAGCCAATATAATCAATTGGTTCGACTGTAGTCCCTTTAATATGAACATCATTGTGGTTGACCTTCGTCTGCAATGGCAATCACAATTTTATCTTTGGATACGTCTAAACCTACATACTTTACGGCAATACTCATAGTAAACCGACTCCTTTTGTGTTTAGCTCTGATTTTGAAAGATTGGGTTGTTGTCTCGATAACATCATCCATTCTTCACAAAATTAACCTACGTTACGCAAAGTGGCAGTCGGTTTTGTTCATTTTAACTATTTCATTAAAACCGCCAGTTTTTAACCGGATTCGCGGAAATACGATGCCTTTTAAAGCATAGAGAACTGTAGTTCCGCTTAATGACCATTGCAGCCGAAAAGACTAGCCATATACGCATCGTAGTTCCGTTCGTCCTCACGACGTAAATACAAAAAGCCTCTCGCGAGGCTTTCATTTTGGCAACTATTCACAGCGTCCTTAATACGTGCCTCTGCTGCTATTGCCTGTGATTGTGCGGATGTTCATCCATGAAATAACAATTCCGGCAGCCCGGAACAGGTAGCCGACCACCGGAATGTAACTTAAAAACGAAAATACGACATTGATGATCGTCATATTCGTCGTACCGTTGCGGGCAAGCAGTGCAAGCACCAAGCTCACAAACACGAGCGGGATCACCCAGGTACTCGACCACACATATACGAAAGGAATAAGGCCTAGCAAATAACCGATGCCGATGCCGATTTCGGACAGCACTTGCAGCAAGTTTAGGATGCGAATCGTATCTGATCGCATGAAGCTCTCCTCCATTTCGGATAAAGGAATGCCAATCGCTTTCATTGTAGCATACCCGCTGCGAACAATCGTTAGCCCTATTAACGAGCTTCGTCCCTGAAACGCCGCCTGAAGATCCTATTCCGCTACAGTGGCGGCACTTTCCCGATGTCCCTGCTGCTGCAGCTGGTACATCTGGTAGTAGCGCCCGCTGAGCTGCATTAGCTCATCGTGATTGCCCTGCTCGACGATCTCGCCATGGTCGAGCACCAGAATCTGGTCGGCGTTCTTAATCGTCGACAGGCGGTGGGCAATGATGAAGGTGGTCCTCCCCTTCTTCAACACATCAAGCGCGGCCTGAATAACGGCCTCGGTTTCCGTATCGATGCTGGCTGTCGCCTCATCGAGGATCAGAATCGCCGGGTCAAACGCCAGTGCCCGGGCGAAAGAAACCAGCTGTCTCTGCCCGGCGGACAGCGTGCTGCCCTTCTCAATCACAGGCTCGTCGATGCCCTGCGGCAAGCTCCCGAACATCTCCGCGGCGCCCACGTCGCGGAGTGCCTGCTCCACCCGTTCCCGGGTAATGGACGAATCGTCCAAGCTAACGTTGGACGCGATCGTCCCTGTGAACAGGAACGGGTCTTGCAGTACGATGCCCATGTGCTGGCGCAGCAGCTGCTTGGGCATGTCGCGCACATCACGGCCGTCTACCGTGATCAAGCCTTCCTGCACATCATAGAAGCGGAACAGCAGATTCAGTATCGAGCTTTTGCCCGAACCGGTATGCCCAACCAGCGCCACCGTCTGTCCTTGCCTCGCCTCAAAAGAAATATCCTTCAGCACGTATTCCCCTTCTTTATAGGCAAAACGCACGCGCTCGAACTTAACGTTGCCTAAATAACGGTCGGCCTTCCCTTCAGCTACATCAGTGCCCTGCTCATCAAGCAATTCGAACACGCGATCCGCCGACACAATCGCCCGCTCCAGATTCGGCAGCTGATTCACGATACCGACCATCGGATGGAACATCCGGTTCAAATAATCGACGAAAGCATACAGGACGCCTACGCTTATTAATGTATTCATCGAGCTTCCGCCCACATACCAGATCAGTCCGAAGAAAAACAGATTCCGGATCACATTCATCAAATTATGCGAGGTGAACGAATTCAGGCTGAGCAACTTGTTCTGATACCGCGTATATTCATCGTTCAATTGATCGAATTCCTCGATCGATTCCTTTTGCCGGCGAAACGCTTGAATGATCGTCATCCCTTGAATCGACTCATTAATCATGCCGTTGATGGAGCTGAGGCGCTCTCGAATTTCATGATTATAGCGGGATGCGAATTTGCGGTACACGATAATCCACACATAGAGGATCGGGATAATCGGCAGCGTAATGAGCGCCAACCGGTAATCGAGCACGAACAAAGCGGCAATAATGCCGACGATATAGATCGTGCCTGTAAAAAAGTTCGCCAACACCTGAACATATAGATCCCGTACGGCCTCGGTGTCATTCGTGATGCGGGAGACGACTTTGCCGGCAGGCTGATTGTCAAAATAGTTAATCGGCAGCCTCTGGATTTGGGCGAACACATCGGTCCGCATGCGTTGAATAATGCGGTTTGCCACCGCCTGAAGCAAATACCGCTGCCCGTAAGTAAATCCGGCCCCCACAACAATCAGCGCCAAATAAATCGCTGCCAACCTCATCAAGCCAGTAAACTCCGGCTCATAAAAGGTGTAAAGCTCCTGCAGGCTTAGCTTCGTCGCCGGATACACCGCCTGTTTGCCGTCTTGCGTGATCGTGAGCTTCCCGTCTGACAGCTTTCTCACGCCGTCAAAGTCTATCGGCTGTTCGACAAAAGCGAATTGGCTGCCCGCCTGCAAAATGCGAACCTCTTTCCCCTTCGCTTCGCCTTCCGCGAAATGATCGCTTCTCTTGTACCATATGCCGTTATGCGGAACGGCTTTGTCGGTTTGCTTCACGGTCGCCAGCGCGTACCACGGCTTTTCAATGCCCAGAATGTGACGGTCGATCATTTGCTTCGCAATGAAAGGTCCCGCCAGCTCGGCTGCTACCGCTACGGCCAGAAATAGCAGCGCGATCAACAGTGGTTTTTTGAACAAAGTCGCATATTGGAATAATCGCTTGCCTGTATGTCTCATAAGAGGGCTTCACCTTCTTTTCTGTATATGGTTTAGAACGCTATCCTTCTACGCCTCAATTTGCTCTTCCAGCTGTTGCCGGTCGTACTGTTCCTTATACCAACCGCCAAGCGCCAAAAGCTGCTCATGCGTGCCTTCTTCCACGATATAGCCTTCATCGAGCACAAGGATCCAATCTGCGTGCTGGACGGCAGAGAGGCGGTGCGTTGTAATCAGCGTCGTCTTGCCGGCGCGCTCGGTTCGTATGCCGCGAATGATCTCCGCTTCCGTCTTGGCATCAACCGCAGAAAGCGCGTCATCCAGCATCAGAATTTCCGGGTCCACATAAAGGGCGCGCGCAATCGATACGCGCTGCTTCTGCCCTCCGGACAGGGCTACGCCCTTCTCGCCAACCAGCGTTTGCAAGCCATCCGGCAGGAACTCCACGTCCTTGCGGAATGCCGCCAGCTCCAGCGCTTGGTTAAGTTCCGCATCCGTTCCTTCATCGCGGCCGAACATGATGTTTTCTTGTACGGTTTTGGAGAAAAGGATCGGCTGCTGCGGCACATAGCCAATCCAGCCATGCAGCGTATCGACCGTTAACTGCTCAACAGGGGTACCTGATACAGCAATCGTCCCCTGCCCGAGCGGATATTCTCTAAGGAGCTGCTTGAGCAGCGTCGTTTTGCCGCTTCCCGTTCTGCCTACAATCCCGAGCGTTTGACCGCGCTGCAGGTCAAAGCTGATGTTCACCAGGTTATCGATCGAAGACGACGGATAACGGAATGTAACTCCTTTGAAAGCTATAGAATTCGGCAGCAGGAGTGTTGTCGCGTCAGGCGCATCCTTGACGTCAGGCTTGTAGCCGAGCGTCTCATTCACACGATCCAGTGAGGCATTCCCGCGCTGCATAATGTTCATCAGCTCGCCGATCGCGAACATCGGCCAGATCAACATGCCGAGGAACGTATTGAAGGATACTAATTCGCCCAACGTTAATTCACTGCGGAACACCATGTAGCCGCCATAGCAGAGCCCGATTAAATAGGAGAGGCCGACAAGGATTTTGACCGTTGGCTCAAATAGAGCGTCGATCTGTGCGACGGCAATATTTTTGCGGTACACATCGTCCGTCATCGTTTTGAAGCTTTCTTGACTCGCTTTCTCTTGGACGAAAGCGCGGACAACCCGAACACCCGCAATCGTCTCAAGCACTCTGTCGTTCATCGCTCCGAAAGCGTCCTGAGCACGCATAAACCGCTCATGGATGCGACCGCCGTACATTGTTATGGCAACCGCCATAATCGGCAACGGCAAAATCGAGGCAAGCGTCAGCTTCCAACTGATGAGAAAACCCATCATTGCGAGAATCGTCATCATGAACAGCGTGGAATCAATGAAGGTTAAAATACCGAAGCCTGCGGTCGTAGCTACCGCCTGCAAATCGTTCGTCGCTCTCGCCATAAGATCTCCTGTACGATTACGCTCATAGAAGGTCGGCGTCATACGCAGCAGATGTCTCATTAATTTGGACCGCAATATGCGCTCCAGCACAAAAGCACCGCCAAACAGCTGGTACAGCCAGACATAGGATAGCACATAGCCCACAACGATGAGTGCGCCCCAAAAAGCCAGCAGCTGGAACAGCTTCACGCCTGTTAACGTCCCTGTGTGTATACCGTCAATCGCGTAGCCGATCAGCTTCGGCGGAATTACATCAATGAAACCGACGAAAATCAATAATCCGACGGCTAACGTATACCGTTGCCAATTCATTCGGAAGAACCAGCTTAATTTTTTTAATACCGTAAACATATCTATCGTCACTCCTCTCAAATTGCCCGAATTGCCCGCATAGCCTGTAATCTCAGCATCTCTGTTCACGCAAAAAGGCACACCGCACGCAGCGATATGCCTTCTATGAAACATAAAAGCGCACGTTACGAACTTTCTTCGTAACCCGCGCTTTCGGATAAGCGTATTTGAGGATGCCGCAGCAGCCTTGTTAGATACAATCAACGCATGTCAGCTGTCGGACGGGTTACTGAATATGAAATTGGTTGGTTGATGCCGCTAAATCCATGATGAGCGCCCCGATCCATCCTAATCACATTCATCAGTAATCCCTCCTTTTCCAAAAGTTGTCTATTTCTCTTTACAAAAGTGATCTTAACACCCCTCCCCTTGAAGTGTCAACCGGAGAGAATACCTATAATCAACTGTCATCTTCCCCCTCGAATGTCACACATGTTTCATAATTATTCGGCATATGTTGGAGTAAAGGGTTATACAGAAGGGAAGGATTCACATGGTTGATCAGGTGTTCGCTTTGCTGGGCTGGATCCTCATTTTCGCCGTCATTATGGGCGGCACACTTATGGCTATTGCCCGATTTATCAGCCGGGATTCGACGAATTATGATATGGAATTTCTGTGGGATCACCGTTACTCCTTAGAGGAGCTGGAACTTGCAAAACGGGACTAAGCGTCGTATCGCCAATCTTGGCGGAATAAACCCAGGCGCCTCCTATTTGCGTAGAGGCCGTACCTCAGGTCCTTGTCTGAACCCATGCGTCCAGGCATGGGGAGGGAATTGGGCGTGGATTGGGTGTGGGATTCCAACCGCTATCGCTTTTCCACCCCACACCCATTCCCTTTTGTGTTCTACTTTGTGCTGCCTTCTTCTCTTTTCCTGACCTGTCTTCCATCCGGTATTCCTATGCATGAACACCCCTGTAAGATTCCAGATACATTTCCCCTCCGCAAGCTTCGTAAAAAAACAGAGGAGGCACCGCCGGACCGTCCATGCCCCAAGCATAGCGATATCGACGGAACTACAAAGCCTTATTCCACGATAACGTCCCTTTTCTACCCCGGAAGAGGAACTAGGGTGCGTTAAATGAGCGAAAATGTGCCTGAAACCCCACTATAACCCAGCATTTCCCACTCATAACGCACGGTAGTTCCGCGAAATGTCCCTACAACCGAAAATACCGCCTCTTAGAGCATCTACGTTCCGCTCACCCGTGCAAAAACACGATCTATCGCAGATCGAGGCGGAATTTCAATACTACAAACCGCTGATGCACTCCCGGATCGTCTACGTCCATCCTGTCATGTGCTCATACCGCACGATACGTGCGGAATCTCTCCGCTCTGCGAGCTCATCACACACACACCTGACGACATATGCTTTCTCCGTTAGAACGGGTAACCCTAATGCTTAAGTTCTGTAAAGAACTTAAGCATTCATATATGCAGAAAAAAGCCCAACCCCCTTCAAACTTAAGGGTTTTGGGCTTGCATCTGTTTGACCTTGCTTATTTCGCTGCGGGACTAGCCTGCGCATCCTGCGGCTTTTGCACGTCTGATCCGCCCTGGCGAGCCCCACTCTGACCCGGGCCTCCTTGGCCTGGACCGCCTTGACCTGATCCGCCGTTCTGCATCATAGGGCCGCCATTCATCGGCCTATGCACCATTTTGCCGCCCACATGTCCCGTATAGGAAACCAGAATCACAGCGACAAGCGCCCCTATCAAGTAGATCGGATTGCGGCCGATCTCTTTCTTTTTCCAAATCAGAAGCCCGAGTCTAACGATTGTTAACACAATTGCCGCGTACATTGTTAGAAAAGCGTAAAGCGCATGCGTCTGCACGAGCGGGTTGCGGGATTGTTCCGGTCCTGTGATGACCGATGCGATAGCGCCAAGCGTCCCTACTATCAGGCTGAGCAAACCAGCTGCATGCCATTCCCGCTTCTTGGCAATAAGCGCAAGCAAATCAAAAACCAAACTGAAGATTAGTAGAGCAATTGGAAAATGCGTAAAAATAAAGTGCGCGTTCTTGATCATGTAGTCCATTATTTCTCTCCTCATCATCTTTTTTATATTAAACTACAAAGTGTAGTTTAATTTCCGAAAAAGAGATTCAGGTGAAGGTCACCAGAATCAATAGAGCCACTATGGATATCATCGTGCGGATAATCGGCATTTTTAGCGAAAGCTGCGTTTGCGGCTCCAAGATGTGCATGATCCGCAAGTTAATTGAGGTTTCAGCGAATGAAGCGTAAGAAACTAAAGGGTGGGGCGCTTGTCCCCGCTTCAGCATTTTCAGCAGGGCGCTGCCCAAATCCGCTCTATTACACAGAGTAGAGACGGCGAATTGATCGGCCATAATCTCGATAATAATTTTGTATTTCTCCAGCACCCACCTGAATAAAGGGACATACCACATCGAGACCGAGAGCATCCCCAATAAGAAAATCGCCAGCGGATCGCGGTGATGCAGATGGAACCTCTCATGCTCGATGACGGCTTCCAGTTCCTTGGGGTCGAGCATTCGCAGGAGCGCTGTAGAGACAACGATTCGCGGTTTAATGACGCCGAGCGTAAGAGCAACCGGCGCCGTATGATGAATGACGGTAAGTTCATGTTGACGTAATTGAAATTGGTTGGTGAACGTCTGGGTCAGCTGTTCATCCTGGCAGGCAAGGAGCCGCTTGTTGGATCGGATCGAAACGATCGTCTGTCTGCCAATGACCCAGAAACATGCAGTGAACGTATAGAGAACAAGCATATGGAAAATATCGCATACCCAAGGAGTCCGCAGCACGCGAAACAGCTCAAAGCATACCTTGAACACATTAAATGAAATACGAATGCCGAACAGCAAGTGTAAAGAGAAGAAGGTCATTTGAAGCAAAATGAAGCCTGCCGTTGCAAGAGAAGCGTAAAGCATCCATTTGGACCGAGTTTCCCACATCATTTATCTGTCCTTTTTCAGTTCTTTGATTTTCTGCTCCAAGCGATCCAAGAGTTCAGGATCCACCTGATCCAAAGCGTCAACCAGATGCACAACGGCTTGGGAGCCAAACTCTTCAATGAGGTCGAACGTCAATTCCTTGGACTGCGCCTCCATGAAGGCCTCCCGCGTCATCACAGGGCGGTAGACAAAGGAGCGAATGTGGGATCTTTTCTGAAGAATCCCTTTCTCCACGAGCCGGTTCATCACCGTCATGACCGTGTTGAAGGACATTGCCTTCTCCTGATCGAGCTTATGGTGCACATCCTTGATCGTAATTTCCGACTCAGCGCTCCATAAAACCTCCATGATTCTGGCTTCGAGCGGTCCAAAAAAGCGGCCAAGCCCGCTGCTTTGAAACTTGAAATTTTGCATTTTCATCGTGAACACTCCCTACACTACACATTGTAGTAGAAATGGGAATACTCCGTCAAGGCTGTCTTCCCATTCTCCCGCTTTTACGACGGAACTACGGTGCGTTATTTTCTCAAATTGCGCGTTTTTAACCGAGTTCGCGGAACTACCGTGCGTTATGGAGGTCATTGCCAGCAAATAAACCATGATTTTCAATGCATAGAGCACTGTAGTTCCGCGAAATGACAATTGCAGCCAAAAAGGCAAGCCATAAGGCATCGTAGTTCCCTTCGCACACGCGGAAATAACATCCTTCAAAGAACACCCAAGGTCGATGAACCGCTTCAGCATGCCAATTCGCTTCAACCTTTCCCGCAAAACATATGCATGCTTATCTAAAAAACAGCCCTCGTCCTTTAACGGACAGGGGCTGCTCTTTTTAATGGAGACCTTGCAGTCTCGACTTCTCTTCGTCCAGCTCTTGCCTGGCTTGCTGCACGGCCGGTTCATCGGAATGAGACTGTGCCTGCGCAATTGCCCGCTCTGCCTGCAGAATGGCATTCTGCGCTTCATGAATCGTTTGATCCGTCGGATGCGACAATGCATGAGACACCGCGAAATGCACATTGCCTATTGAATTTTGCGCCGAGGAAAGCGGGTTTTGCGTCTGTAGACTGGAATCCTTAATCGTCATGCGTAGATAACCTCCTGCCATTGCTTAATTTCGTTACAACGGCTATGGTGAGGAAATTCCATCAATTTTATGCAAGAGCTTACGAGATCGCCGCGACAATTTTTCTTTTGACAGCCATGAAAAGGGCATATGCCACACTGGCTCCAAGTCCATTGAGCAAAATGTCGTCCACATCGAAAGTCCCTACGTGAAGCAGCATCTGCAAAATTTCCAAGGCGACCAGCGGGCAGCCGAACATCAGGATGAACGTCCCGTAAGCAGTGGCGCGGCGGAATAAGAAGGGCAAACATACCCCATAGGGCATAAAAACACCAATGTTGCCAAACATATTGATAACCCAGGTACGCCATGAAAAAGCATGCATATGGAACAAGTAGTGACCAATCGTTCGCAGTGGAATCACATTATACATGAACGAATCCGCTCGATGAATCCCTCGCCCGAACCCAAGAAACATCCAGTACAGCAAACAACTGGTATAGCTTGCGAACAGCAGCCACATGATCCACCGCAGCCTTCTGCTGTTCAGAAGCGCGTTCGCCCAAGAAACTACGATTCGTTCCACTGGGCTTATTTTTTCCCGCCATCCACAAATTTCATGGATTCGAAAGCTTGATTCAAGCGCGCCTCATTGGCTTCGGTTTGAACGGCCTCATCAATCCGAAGTGTGACGGTGTAGGCGATATTATTTTTCTGGAACAGGTAGATTGTCTCCTGATACGGTATTTTGTAGCTCGTATAATGAACGACATATTTCTTCGCATTCACATCATCAAACAGCGTCACATCGGAATCCGTGTACTTATATTCGTTATCTTTTTCATAACTCTTCTTCTGAGCCGCGTCTTCCGCTTTCACCAGATCCTCGAAGGTGGATTTCAGATCCGCTTGGATGGCCAATTGCCCCCCTGTGAAGAGGAATGTCTTGCTCGCCGGATCTTTGCCGCCATACGCCTTGCTGCTGGACCAATTCTCAGGAACTTGCAGCGTATATTTGTACTTCTCATTCAGGTAAGGAACTGCCCGGTTCGGATCCCTCAGCTCATCCAGATCTTGAATGAAGCCGAGCTCGCGGTCCATGCTGTCTTTATCTACCTTCAAGGATGCAGTCAACCCTTCCAAAAGGCTCTTCACATCCTCTTGATCTGTCTCCTTCGGATACGTAAGCTCTACCTCGTATTTGTACTTATCCTTGATGAAAAAGAGGGAATACCCCGCCGTCCACTGGCTGCCAAGTGAACTTGCGTAAGCGACTTTCAAAGCAGGCACCCCAGCGATGGTCAGCTCCTCAGGCTCTTTGATACTGCGGTACTTCGCGACATAAACTTCTTCAAATTGTTTGCGTTGACGCTCTTCCCAAGACTTAAGCGTATCGCCAGAGGAAGCGGATGTCACTTTTACATGCAAAGCCTGCGCATAATCGTCGCTGTAGAAGGAGGAGCCGCCCGAATACCCTTCCTGCTGCCAATTGGCCGGCAGATTGAAGGTTAAGCCGTACTCGTTCGTATACGTCGTATTGCCATCGGAAAATACCGAAATATCTTTCAGAGACTCATCTTTTCGGTCAAAAGAAGGCTGAAAGCTGTCCAGCAAATCGTTATAGCTGTTTTGTTTAAAATCATTATTGTAGTGCTCTTTGCTCACAAAGAGTTGCAGCGTGTACAGGCTGCCATTGTGCAAATACCCGCGGGTTTGAACGTAGCCCTTCTCCCCGGAGCGACCGACAACCTTCGCATAGGAAACCCCTTCGCGCTTCACATACTGACGCTCCAGAATCGTAAACGGCACGCTGTCGTAATCGTAATCGTCGTCATTCTCACTCGCCAACCGGTCCAGCAGCGCTGACGGAGACAATTTGTCACTCTGGTGGCTTTCCACATTAAGCGACAAGGAAAACTCGCCCTTCGCATCAACGAAGCTGACGGCGTCGCCTTCCTCGGATTGATGATTCTTGATCAGGCCTGCCGGATATTTCATCGACCACCCGAGATGGCTGTCGCCGATTTTGGTTTTACCGCGGTCTGCATCCAAACTGGCGCCATCCGCTTCTTGCGCCCACTTCGTCTCCTGGCTTTGCACTTCTCCAAGCGTAATCGATTTCGTCACGGAGGAACTTCCCGATTGAATCGTCAAGCTAACCGAATCGCCCGGCAAATATTTTTTAAGCGTCTCGTTGTAGTCCACCATTGTTTTTACGCTGCCGTTGCCGATCGAAGTGATGAAATCATCCTGCTTAATGCCCGCACTGGCAGCCGGGGAATCCGGATCGACATAAGCGACGCGCAAGCCTGTTGAGCTTGGCAGCCCTACAACGGCTTCCCAGCTTTCTTCCAGCTCCAGCCCCATATAAGGGCGCTTCACTTTCCCGTACAGTTGGAAATGCTTCAAGACATACTTCACCGTATCCACGGGGATGGCAAAGCCAAGGTTTTCAACACCGATATCGGCATATTTCATCGTATTGATCCCGATCACTTCGCCATTCATGTTAATCAGCGCGCCGCCGCTGTTACCCGGATTAATGGCCGCATCCGTCTGAATGAGCTGATACTGTGAGTTGACTGAACGGTCCAGTCCGCTGACGATACCCACCGTTACTGAATTTCGCAAAGCGAAGGAAATCGGTGTGCCAATCGCCGCCACGGTTTCCCCTACCTTAATATCGGAGGAAGCTGCGAACTTCGCTGGCGATAAGCCGGTTGCATTGATTTTAACCAAAGCGAGATCGCTCTCTTCGTCGATGTTCGTGGCGTGGCCATTATAGGTAGTGCCGTCTGAGGTGACGACAACGATATTTTTCATATCTTTGACCACATGGGCATTCGTCACGATGACACCGCCCGATTCTACGATGACACCGGTGCCGTGTGCGAGATTGAAGCGGTTTTTCTCTAGTGTTTTGTTCGACGTCTGCGTTGGCTTACCGATAATAGCCACAACGGACGGCGATGTCTTCTCTATCACTTTGGGAACCTCAGTATTGACCTCGGCAGCGTAAGCTGGCTGTAAGCCCGCTACGGACAGTACCAAGAAACCGGCGATTACCGCGGCGATCCCCTTCTTCGTAAATCTATTCCATTTCCCCATTCTAGTCTTCCTCTCTTGGCAAATGTTAGCAGTAGCTAGAATCTAGCATAATGAAGAACGAAGAATAATACAACTTTTTCCATAAAAATAGGCCCTCTAGCCCCTTACGTCACCCGCCCCGGATGTGTGTAAACAGTAAGCTGGTCTCTGCGGATAAAACCAACAATCGTAATCCCCAAATCATGCGCCAGCCGCAGCGCCAGATCGGTAGGCGCGGATTTCGACAGCAGGATGCCTACGCCGATTTTGGCGGCTTTCAGCGCCACTTCAGAGGACACCCGCCCGCTGAACGCAATGAGCTTATCGCGGGCGGGGACGCGGTGCCGCAGCATATGTCCATAGATTTTGTCCAACGCATTATGCCGTCCGATATCCGACCTTGTCAGCAGCAGCTTATCCGCTGTGCACAAAGCTGCATTGTGCAAGCCCCCGGTGGCCCGGAAATCCGCCGACTGCTCCTGCATGCCTTCCATTAAATGAAAGATCTGCGCAGTCGTCATGCACAGCGGTGTTCGAACCGTTTTGGCCGTTTGGGCGTCATTATGAAAATAAAACTGGCGGCTTTTCCCGCAGCAGGACCCAATGAACCGCTTCGACACCATCGCTTGATTAAGCTGATGCAGATGGCGCAGCTTCACATACGCAAAGCCGCGATCCGCTTCCCAAGAAAGCGTCTCGATCTGATTCACGAATCGGATGATTCCCTCCGAAGCCAGGAAACCCGTGACTAAGTCAACCACATCTGTGGGGGTGCAGACTAAAGTCGCGAATTCATCTCCGGCAATTTTAATGGTAAGGGGAGCTTCTGTAGCGATCGTGTCCTCCTGCTCAAGCATGTCCGTGCCATTATAGCGGCGAATGTTCCACGTTGTGGTCGCACGCCCCGTTTCAAAACCGTGTTCCTCTTCAGCCATCCGCTTCACTCCACCTCGGTTTCCAGCTCTTGAATTCGCTTCTCGACATAACGCGTATCTTTGTGCGCATGGTAGGTCTCTGCTTTCTCCACAATGACCGCCGTGTTATATTCCGGAATTCCGGCATGTGGTTCATACACGCCTTTTGGAATCAAGCTGTTGCCCTCGGGCCAGTGCACTTCAATGTTCCCGGCCTTCACGGCTGCCTGCTTCACCCTGCCATGCATGCGACCGTAGCTATTATAAACAACGATGGCCTCTCCTTCTGCCAATGCCAGCGCCTTCGCATCGTCCTCATGGATAAAAACATCATAGCGATCCGCGTTATTGAACGGATCGACATCGCTGTAGATCATGGAATTGAACTGCTTGCCGCGGCGCGTCGTCACCGCGAAATGCCCTTCCGGCCGGCGCAGCTCCGGCAGCTCAATCGGCAGCAGCGCGCCGCGGCCGTCCGGCGTCGGACACATGCCGTCCTCGCACAGCCACGCGCCGCCCCACTGGAACACGTCTCCGCGCTCCCGCAGGTGCTGGACGCCGTCATAGCCCGGCGCGGCAACCGCGATCTCCGCGCGGATCGCCTCTGCGCTTCCGCAGCCGAGCAGTGCCGCGGCTTCGGGTTTCACGCGGCGGGCAAGATCAACATAGATCGCCCACTCCGCGCGGGCCTCGCCGATGCGCGGGCCGGCGATCTCCGGCGAGAAGTACACCATCCGCTCCGTCGAGGTGGACGTTCCGCCTCCGGGCTGCTCGTAGCGCGTCATCGCGGGCAGCACCACCACGGCCTCCCGCGCGTCAACGAGCGTGGAGCTGTTCAGGATGATGTCCTGGTGGACACGGACATCGACGCTTGCAAGCGCCTGCCGGACAAACTCAGGATCCGGCATCGTCTCTAAGAAATTGCCGCCGGATGTGTAGAACATCCGGAGCTTGCGCTCCTGCTCCTCCGGCAGGAGCGCATTCTCGAGGGTGACGCCGACGATGTCACCCTGCCAGTCCGGCAGCTCGAAGCCCCAGAGCTGCTCGATGCGCTTGCGGTCGGCGGCGGAGCTGAACTCGCCGCCGGGCAGGCTGAAGGGATCGGCGCCCATCTCGCCGGAGCCCTGCACGCCGCTGTGGCCGCGGATGGGCATCAGCCCGCAATGCTCGCGGCCGAGAAAGCCACGCAGGAGGGCGAGATTCGCCACCTGCGAAATGTTGTCCGTGCCAAAGCGGTGCTGTGTGAGCCCCATGCTCCACACGAAGACCGCGCTCTTGGCACGCGCCAGCAGCTCCGCGAACTCGCGTATGCGTTCGCGGGTCATGCCGGACGACTGCTCTAGCGTCGTCCAGTCCTGCTGCGCCACGTGCGCGCGCAGCTCCGCGAAGCCGTTCGTGTGCGCCTGCACGAACGCGTGGTCGATGGCGGAGCCTGGCTCGCGCGCCTCCATCTCAAACCAAACCTTCATGACGCCGTTCATGAAGCCGATATCGCCGCCGATGTTCACTTGATACACATCGTCGGCTAGCTTCGTGCCGAATAAGGCCGATTCGGCGATCGAAGGAATCCAGTACTGCTCCATCGACGGTTCGTAGTACGGATTAATGACAAGGATTTTCGTCCCTTTGCGCTTGGCAGCATACATATACTTCGTCGAGACCGGTTGGTTGTTCGCAGCCACACTGCCCCAGAACACAAGGACATCCGTGCCAATCCAGTCCTTGTAATTGCAAGTCGATGCACCTACGCCGACCGACCGTTTCAACGCCGTCTTCGACGGCGAGTGGCAGATGCGCGAAGCGTTATCGATGTTGCTCGTGCCGAGCAGCCTTGCCACCTTCGCCGCCACGTAATACGACTCGTTGGTAATGCCGCGCGCCGTCAAATAAAAAGCCATCTGCTTCGGGTCAACCGCCCGAATCTTCGCGGCAACCAGGTCCAGCGCCTCCTCCCAGGAAGCGCGGCTGAATCGACGCTCTCCCTGCCTGCGGATGAGCGGATACGGAATGCGCCCGAGCGCTCTAAGCTCGGTGCTGTTCATGCGGCGCAGCTCGTCGATATCCGCGTGCAGCAGCTCCTCGCGGATCGCGGGCATCGTATTCAGCCGCAGCACGTTCAGCCGCGTCGTACACAAATGCGGCCCCGCCAGCGTCTGATCGTACAGCCCCGACACGCCAAGCGCGCAGCCATCGCAGACACCCTGCGTCAGAATGCGGTACGCATAAGGCAGATTATCGCGATTTTGCCAGGCAATCTTGGCCGTTTCCCGGATATGGTGCGGCTTGATCTTGCCCAGACCGAAGGGTACCTTGCTCACCCACAGCTTCGGATCCGGCTTGGCAGGCAGTTTGACAGGTCCATTATGTTTCGTTTTCCCCATTGCAACCAGCTCCTTTGCTTTTTCGGAATCGCCTCATTCTAGATATGCCTTTCACTCGAACTGCTGCGCATTTCACCGTTTTTCAAGCAAAAAACCACCGCAAAACAGGCCTTCCGCTCCTTTTTTTCCAAGGAATCCAGTTGACTCGTCTCGCAGTGGTTAGTCTCCGGCAGGTTCGCTACCAAGTGCCAACAGCACCATACTTATGAAAAATAGGACACATTTCATTCGGCCTCGATTCGATTCATCGGCCATCCGCCTTTTTCATGATCTGTTTTCATCTTAGCAAGAAAGCGTATGCCCAGCAACTAATGATACGGTGATTTACCCAATAATTTGTTAATTCTTAATCCCCATCTTTTGCATTTCATGTATAATATAGCATACGCGTTCATAGATTCTATAAAACTACTAAAGGAGAGATCTAACGTAATGCCGAAAAAACGCTTGCAATGGTGGACCGCCACCGCACTTATCTTACTGCTCTTCGCCCTGACGGGATGTCAGGCTGTTCAAGGCCTCGAAATTGGGCAAGCTTTGCAAAATAGTTCGACTGCCAAATCACTCGAGTCCAGAGGCTCATTTGAGCTGGAGCTAACCCCTGGCGATACCGACCAACTGGCTCCCGAACAAAAAGCGCTGCTGCAAGCGCTGAAAAACACCAAAATCACCATCAATGATGCCAAAATGCAGGACAAACGGCATGTCTCGGTTAACGGCGAGTTTGAGTATTTGAAAGGAAAGGTTCCCTTCCAAATCGTCCTCGACGATATGAAATACACCATTTCCATCGCTGGTGGAAAGAAACCGATCGTCTTTGATCTCAAAGCATTAGCCGGAAGCGGAGCCGCCAGCCCGTTATCCCAGGAAATCCAGGAAAAATTAATGAAAAGCTCCGAACAATTACAGCCGGCACTTCTTAAATTTTTCATAAACAATGCACCGAATCCTAACAAAATATCCGTATCGAGCGTCACTGAGCAAGTGTATAACGAAACATTAAATCTGCAAAAGGTTCACGCTGAAATAGACGGGACTGAGCTTACCGGCCTCCTCAAGCAATTTCTGACCAGCGTTCTTGCTGATGAAAAAGGGCTGAAAGAACTGCTCAGCCAGTTGTATGATGTTGTTATGCCGATAATTAAAGAACAGGTTCAAACTTTACAATCCGCGGTCGGCGAGAAATCTCCGAAGCTGAAGTCATCTTTCGACCCGTCTGAAATGGCGATGGCCTATATGGATAATAAAACCTTGTGTGTAGAATTCGCCTATACGACCATTCAAATCTTTCTGAAAAAAGCTGTCGATCAGTTCGATACGGTTGCAAAAGACACCCTCTCGTCATCTAACAGTGAACAACTGCAAGCTGTACTGAGCAAAAAAACCTCACTTGTCGCAGACTTGTACATCGATCAGGATAAACAGGTCCGCAAAACGAAGTACCAGCTAGAGCTCCCTATCAGCAATTCCGATTCCGGCATAGCTGCCTTCAAGTTGACGGCTGCCTTCGAGTACTGGAACATCAACAAACCGGTTACTGCGGATACCATTGATATTTCTGGCGGGGTGCTGAGCGTAGATCCTACATTTGATAGCACTACGTTCCTCAACAACTTCGATAAAAACTCGCAGTTCTACAAGCTTTTGAAAGATGATTTGAAAGTTACCCGGAAAGAAATCCATTTCATCGTCGAAGGCCAGGATGACAGCAATGGAGATGGAGATCTTTATGCTGATTACGGTCCGCCTCGGCCATATATCAACGATGAGCAAGTCACAATGGTCTCTGCGAGATTCCTCTCCGAGCGGTTGGGCGCCCAGGTCAAATGGAATGAGGACTTAAAGCAGGTTACGGTTCAAGATGCATCAACAGGAACGACTATTATCATGACCGTCGGCAGTAAAACCGCCACAGTTGGCGGCACCAGCGTTGAGCTAGAGAGTGCTCCTGTACTTAGACATGGCGCAACTTATGTCCCGATTCGTTTTATCGCCGAGAAACTGGGCGCGAAAGTCGAATTCGACAACGATACGCAGCTTGTGACGATTACACGCGATTAGCACTTAACAAAAATGACCAAAGCGATTATCCGCTCTGGTCATTTTTTCTTATTTCTTCAGGAAGTACGTCTCCAGATCATCCAGCAGCAAATTAGCTGCTTTGATACCGCCTGCTGTGTTCCACACGGCATCGCTCACTTTATGGGTGTTGCCTTTTTTCACCACATCGAGATTTTTCCAGAGCGGATCATTCGTCCATTCTTGTTCGATCTTGTTGGCCTCGCCTTTCTCATTGTCCCACGTAAAGTAGAACATAATATCGCCGTTCATATCCGGAATCCGTTCCTTCGTCAAATCATCCGCGAACTTATCCTGATTCTGTGGATCCGGACGCTGGAAACCCAGCTTCTTCAATATCACGCCAGAAAACGTATCCTTCATATAGATGCGCACTTTGCCGGGCATGAAGCGAACGATGGATACTTTGGTATTCAGCTTATCGCCTGCTTTTTGTTTGAATGCGGTAATCCGCTGCTCGAAATCGCCGATAATCTTATCGCCTTCCGCCTTCTTATTCAGCGCTTCGGCATATAGCTTGAAGTTGATCTGCCAATCCCCGGACAGTCTCTCCGAAAATACCGTCGGTGCGATAGCCGACAATTGTTCGTACACTTTTTCCTGACGAACTTTATTGCCGAGAATCAGATCAGGCTTCAAGGACGCGATCAGCTCCATATTCGGCTGGTTCTCGTCTCCGACGACCGTAACGCCTGCCATGTCGGTTTTGATATGATCGTACCAATCCCCTATGGTAAAGGACTTCACCGCGCCAACTGGCTTAATGCCCAAGGCAAGCACGGCTTCAGTGCCCTCATTTGTTAATACAACGACCTTCTTTGGAGCGCTCTTGAGCTTCGTTTCACCCATAGCGTGTTTCACCGAATATTCCCCTGTGCTCGCCTGCGGGGTTGCTGTCTGTGTATCCTTGCTGGATGCGATATCCTTCTTTGCGGTATCTGTCTGTTGTCCGCAACCTGCTGCCAGAAGCATCACCGCTGTTGCCAGAATAAGAAGCTTGGCCCCTAAACGGCTTGTATACAATCTGCTCATTTGCATAAACTTGATCCCCTTCATGATGTGATAATGATTCTCATTCTCTTGCATTATCCTAGTCCTTTAGAACCCTCTTGTCAACCATTTGCATAAAAAAAGAGCCCCCACGTTCATTGGGCAGGCTCTGATAGCGTTAGTTCTATGGCACCATTTGTATAAACAATGCCTTAATTTCTTCTTCCAGGGCAGTGTCCGTAATCGTCCCCTCTGCGGTTATCTTCTTATTCACCAAGGGGACGGTGAGCCTCCCTGTTATCTTGGCTGTCATCATCTTTAATGTAATATAAAGAGAAGCATGCGCTTGCTCAGCGCCCGTCTGCAGAGGCGAAGCACTAATAATTACTGTCGGCTTGTCGAGAAATTCTCCCGAGGAGACAAGCCAGTCCAACGCGTTTTTCAACACGCCAGGCACTCCGCCGGCATACTCCGGCGTGCAAACGATAACGCCGTCTGCTGCTTTTAGCTGCTGGCGCCACGCTGTCACCGCTGCTGGCGACTCATCTCCGTCTATATCCGGATTAAAATGAGGCAGCTCCCCGATCCCTTCATAGAGCGTCACTTCGGTATCCGAAGATGCCAGCTTGGCAACTGCCCGCAGGAGATTCGTATTCGAAGAATTCGTGCGCAGACTTCCGGAAATCGCTACAATGTTCATGTCCCGCTTCCTTTCCTGAGTGAAAATTATTATAGGTTTCATTCAGCATAAACGATGACATTAGTGTGAGAGTCAATCCTTGTTTTTGCATAGCTTAAAATAAGTCCAGTTGTCTCGGTGCCAGTCCCTCATAATCCAAACCGAGCAGCGCCATCAATTCCTTCGCATTGCCAGCCGCATGGCCGCCTGAATTGTTATTGAAGATTACACAAATCTCCTTTACCTGCTCCTGCAGCTTAAGGAGATGATCCCTCCACTCCAGCAGCTCTTGGCGATTGTAGCGGTACAAATACCGTACCTCGCGCCAATTCGTCTCGCTGTTCTGCACCCAACCGCCCACGTTGCGACCGTGAAAGCGTACAATGGCCAGATCGGGGTGCGTCGTTTGCAGCACCGTCGGCACGGAGCCAATTCCTGCTTGCGGCTCATCGCAAATGCTGTGCATCCATCCCTCTCGCTGCATGAAAGTGACTGTTTTCTCCCGCATTTCCTCCGTGAACCAGCTCTGATGGCGAAATTCCAGCGCCACGGGGATATCCCCCATCTTGGCTTTGGCATAGCGGAGCACATCGACATTCGCTTTACTGCATTCGAACCACGGTGGGTACTGGAACAGTACTGCCTTAAGCTTGTCCGCTCCCTGCACGGGGCGGATCGAGCCTATGAAGGCCTGAAACATTTGCTCCAGACCACCGGCAAAAGGACTCTCTCCCCGCAGGTGTCCCGTCATGCCTTGGTACGCTTTAATGACAAATCCGAAACCGTCCGGTGTTTCCTGCACCCATTTCGAATAATTTCGCTCTGGTTGAATGGAATTTTGTGTGTACGTAATTTATTGAGAAAATATAAAATTCTGCTTACAATCAATATTGCACATATTTTTCCCATCAAGTAATTTCCTCGTTTGGGAATAATACATAGTATCCAACCAAAGGAACACCAAACCAAAGCATCATTAAATGTTTTTTTGATGTTTTGTCTATCCACGTTTCCCCTATGCGGGTATTCCACATAATTGCGTTTTGGCACAGTCATTCCTACCATACCTTTAGGTATGATACTATAGTCCTCTACCTTGTCCATTCTATTCACTAAAAATAAGTCCACGTGTAATGCCCCTGATAGACTTCCTCATCGAGTTATCAAACAGCAAAAAATTTACTCACGACAGAAACAACAGTGTAAATGAACCAAACTAAGTTCAATGCTTTCATATAATTACATATGAAAGCATTGAAAATGCGAACCCAACAATCTAGGATTTCATACAGTATTAAATGATAAGATTTTTTTATTAATATATTCCTCTGTAAGTGGCTCCATATAGTCCACAGTAATTAATTGAACTCCTTTTTGATTACATATATCCAGCTTTCTGGAATCATGCTCTTGAACCTTTTCAAGGGCTTCCTCACCACCCCAAGCATCGATGGGGTGAAAATGCTGTTGCCCTTGATACTCAATAGCAAAGTTTTTATTGGGTAGGAATATATCAAGTTCCAATCCATTTAACCATCCAGGTCTGTGGTGCCGTAATACCTTTTCATTAGGATGAAGATTACAGACAATTTGATAAAGCAATGTTTCCGATACCCAACCTTCACCCACTTTTCTAAAGCCAAATTATTGACGTACAATATTTTCGATTTTTTTGGTAAACGCCCTGCTTGTCTGACTTGCTAATCGCCTCAGTCTTTTCATTTCTTCGGCTTCTTCAAATCGGACATTACTCCACTATGTCGGTTCATCATCAGCAATATCCTCTCGCTTCTCCCCTGATGCAATTGCCATTAGCCTCTGTTCTTCTTTTTGTGCAATCTCCCCAATTTCAATTAAAGATTTTATATCTTGCTGATATTCTTCAGGGCAAACATCAGGTAAGTACTGGAATGATGTTGATATAATTCCCAAATGGAAGTACATCAGATTAACATACCAACCATAACTCTGAATGAATTGACCACCATACATTTCATGACAATAACGCAATGAAGGGGTACGCAAATTACATCTATGACACAATCCATCAACAAACTCTAATATCGAAATTGGATTATCAGGAGCAGAAAGTGATTTTTCAGCAATGACATCTGGAAAATAGTAAGAATCCAATATTGCTTCTCTTAATTTATCTGCATTACGTTCTCTTGGCACCCTTTTCATCAGGTTTATGTAATTGATAACTGCTGGTTTGGTGCAAAAACAAAGAACAGGAGATGAATTCTCATCTTTGGAAAAGGCAAAGAACGTCCCGTAGTGATTTGGATATATCACAACAGGATAAGGTAAATTGTCTTCTCTTACCATCTTGCCTAATGAGATTTCAACAAATTTGGAAATTTTAAAGTCGAGGGTCGCTTTTCTCTTTCTCATTCTATTCTTCATTAATTTGCTCCCCCTACCTTGCTCTCTTCTTTGAATTCAGTTTGTTCCAGTAATGATACTTGACATAATAAGTTTCAATAAGATTGATTTATTTTAAAGTAACTTCCTTCTTTGTAATTTATTGTTATTATCCCAAAAAAATACAGATATAAAATATCATCTACTGTCTTTATTCTATGCTATATTCATTTTATTTCGTATTATTAAATGAGATTGGACATCTGTTCCATAATTACCTCTGATACTTGTAACAATTAAGTGCCATTTTTTTATGTCTCTGAGAATGATTTAACCTTTTGAGAGAACTCTTTAAGAATTCCTTTTTTAGGTTCTGTGGTTTTCAGTTGTTCTTTTTTATATTTGTGCGATATTATTGAGTATTTCGGTGCGGCTGTGCCGATGGGTTAATGAGTGAGAGCCATAAGGTCATCAGATAATTGCCGACGAGCGGTATTAGCAAAGTTTATACTTTTAATTTTCATATATTTTTCTATTTTTCACTTTTCTTATACTTTTTCTTAAACAGAATACACTGAAATTCCGCACTATCAAATATAAACGGGTACACTGTGGACTAAAATCCATTGATGTACCCGTTTTAGTTACTGCTTATATTCTTTGTTCTTTTTCTTATTTTTGGCTATTTCTGAGATTTCATTAATAAACTTATCTGATGTATAATTCTTATACTTCAATAATCTATTTGAAGTAGCATCTGAATTAACTTTCCCATCTTTAATTTTCCATTGACCATCGTCAAAATTGTACGACCAATATTTACCATCAGTTGTTTTAGTCAATATCAAAACAACTTCCTCGCCTTGTTTCACAAACTTTTTACTTGCCTCTTTGTCTGTTGATATTCCATGTTGTAAATAAGTAAGTAAAGAAGAATCAATACTTCCATACAAGACCTTATCTACTTTAACTGTAGCTGGTGTTACGTCCAATGGAAAACTTTGCTTTGTGGCTACACCCGAATCTTTTTTGTAAGAATCTTCTTGACTTATAACTGTTCCTTTAATGACTAAATCAACGTTCCAAAATTCTTCCTCTAAACTCGAGGTAATAGGACTTACACTTTCGTTATTATCAATATGTGTTTTTCCTGAATTATTATAAGCTAACCCTACAGTAGAACCAACAATTACACTTGTAGAGAGAGCAATAATTGTAATGACAGTCTTCCATTTTTTCATTTTATACATTGCTTACCTCCGTTAAAAATTATATTTATTTTTTACCTCTGATATATCGTAGGATGATACATTGTAACCTCCGCCAAGATTTTGAGTCATTATAGAACTTCCTTGAGCAGGAATATATTGTTGATGTGCTAATCCAACGGCATGACCAATTTCATGCGCAAGTACTGCTCTCTTTCGAGAATCAGATGTCGAAACATTCCCACCGTTAGTATAAATAGCTGCATAAGTAATCGTAGCATTAGAACATTTCGTTTCAGGATTCGCAAAATTAGGAGTTGATACACAAGCACCAGATGATGAATATGGTTGAGTCCATGCTTCTCCATTCCCCCATCCATTATTATTCCATGTTGTTGAGGATACAGTTAAGAAATCAACATCTGAATTAGAGAAGCTTGTGGTACCAATGGAAATAGGTCCACCACTACTATACCATTTGTTAATGCCTGCATCGAAATTTGAATTTCCTGTATAATCACTACTCAAATTATCACCGTTCGCTGCTAAATATATCCATCCGCCGCCTACATTATACCATTTGTATGAGTAAGTAGTAGCATAAGATGTAGCTGCAAATGTTACCATAAAAGTAACAAAACATGCGACCAGCAAGAATTTATTTCTTTTAATAAAATTTAGTGTTTCCATGTTTACCTCCACCTTTGTGAATTTTAAATAAATTAAAAACTATTAATTTGAAAGCTGGCCAGCTATTCAAATCATAAACTCTTGAAAATATGAGTCCTATGATTTTTCCATTGTATCCCATTAATAGGTGGAAATAAATGGGATAAAAGTAATAAGTTTTAAACTTCGTTTCCGAATCAGAACAATTTCTGTCAATTAATTTAATAAAAGTGGCTGTATTAGTTGCACAATCTACAGTATAAAAAAATCTAACTTTTGCTGGAATTATGTAAAGTATAGTTATATTTAAGATAAGGAAATATCGAACGACTCAATTCCCTTTTTGACGATCCATCTGAAACTCAGATTCTCACACCCCATAAAAGGAAAATTTCACCATGTGTCGAACTACGTATTAAAGGTAATTATAGTTCGTTCATACTATAAACCATAAATGGTAGGGGTGTCTTATGAAAGGCAAGATTATTTTAGCACTATGTATAGCAATTGCAATTAGTGGTTGTAGCAAGCAAAATATACAAAATACCCAATTACAATCTCCAGATACAACATCTCCAGCGAATATTACACTGACTCCGACACCTACACCAACTGCAAACAAATCTGATTCACCGAAGGGCTATTTATTGGTTAATAATTCAGAGGTGCTTTTTATACGTTGGACAGAAGCAGATAAACAGCTATCGGGACAACTCCAAATGTTTTTCACCCAAATAAATAAAGACAAAAAACAGAATGACAGTTCGACTCATTCATTTACAGGTGTAATAGACAAAGAAAATATCTCGTTAAATTTCACAGGGAGTGTTTGGACAGACGGTTTGGGTGGTAACACGTGGACAGGAACCCTTAAAGATAAGAATCTGACTTTAATAATTCCAAACAAGGAGGGAAAACTAAACACGTTTGTATTCCAACCATCTACAGTTGAAGACTACAATACTGCCGTTTCTAACATTCAAAATAAAGTAGCTGATGACAATCAACGTACTGATATACAAAAGGCACAAGCCTTACAAGCTCAGGCACAAGCAGATAAACTATCGACTGAGCAAAATGCTGTTAAGAATGCAAACCAAAAACTTGCAAATAATATTGGTGTGCTTACCAATAGCATTAAAAACAGTGTAAATGTTAAACGATTTGATGATATTTTAACGAGTTATAATACTCATTGGAAAAGTATGCAAGACAACTTTCAAAAACTTAAATCCCATACTTCAAAAAATCCATTAACAAATGATGATTTATATCAAGGCAATTCAGACGTATACAATATGAACAGTGATAGATTCAATATCAGTTCAGATAGGTATACTATTAATTCAATAGAAAATGAATTCAATGAATATATATCTGGGCTTGAAGATGGAACGAAGTATATCCAGCAAAGTTGGGATAACTTAAAAACTGCTGTTTCAAAAAACACAACAGGAAGCCCAACAGCTAACTACAATCCAGAAGATATAAAAAAATTCTTGATTCCGCTCAGTCTGAAGTAGATAAAACAAAAACAATTTTGGATGATAAATTGGGTAAAGCATCTCAATTTGAGAAGCAAGCAGATGAATTGTTGAATACAGCAGAAGGTTACATTAAATCTTTAAAAGCAAATGATTAAGTCACGTCAAATTTACCAATTCTTCTATTCCAATTATAAAGCACCGATAAATATACATGGTTTACCATGTATATTTATCGGTGCTTTGCTTTGTTGCAATTATTGTTATGGCAATGCATTCAAAACTATATGTATTCATGTACAATTAACTTTACTCCAACGTCAAGTTCAAGTAATACCAATTATCCTCTTGAAACCACTCAAACCCAACATCTTGTTTGAAACTCAAAGTTCTGTCCCTACTTGTATCTCGTCTTCTGCCGATCCACCCTGGAACAATAGGATTGTCATTAAAATATATAGTCCCATGTCTAGTGCTAACATTTTCAGCCTGACCAGAATGTTGAACATGGACATAATAGGGATTATCCGTTAAACAAACAAAACGTTTAATTGCAAAATCATCGAAATTCATTAAACGCTCAATATCCTTCAATACATCGTACATATCATTATCAGTCGCACGATTAGATGATTTTTTAAAGCACTTTAATTCAACAGCAGCTTTAATGTCATTATAATAACAAACAATATCAATATTTTTACTTTGATACGAATGTTCCAACTCAATAGTAAACACAGCAGTTGCATTGAGGACTCTTTGTTAACCCTAATACGCCCCAATGATAATCGCCTAATGAATATATTCCAAGCTAATTCAAGTACATAATTTAAGCGTTCTTTATGGTTTATTGGAACAGTAAGATCTTTCATTAATACACCTACTTTAAAAATACTTAATTATGATATTATAACAATTTCCTGCATATTTCTTCATGATTCCTATAATTAAAGAAAAAAAGCAAGAGTTATCCTCTTTGAGAAGATATTCTTGCTTTTATTTTTATTATTAAAAAGTGTTACTTGGACCTCTCCATTGGATATCTTTTCGATTTTGTAATTACATTTAAGTGACTTGAATAAGTGATCAACTTGAAGAATAACATCTTCTGCATATACTTCGGGGTTATCTTTTCTAATTACTCCAAGAATTATTATTTTTACTTTATTAATCAAACTTCCGAAGTTTTGCCAGTCTTATCATCAAAGCTTGTACACTTACTTGAAATGTTTCAGCCATTTTTCTTATCTCTTTATCATCATTGTAATCAATATAGCCATGATTGTTTTCAATATATTCTTCAATCATTTCTTCAGGCATTAATAATGTAGCTGCAAAAGCATTAGCTTCCATCTCATCCATATTCGTACCTTGTGAGGAATCAGCATCTCTAAAATTATATCTAATTGACCTATCTATGTAGGTTTCATTTCCTTCATGTAACAAAAAATGCCCAATTTCATGAGCGATTGTGAATCTTTTTCTAGTGTCAGCATGTTCTTTGTTAACACCAATCACATACTCGCCTAATTCTTCGTTTCTAATAAGTATTCCTGATAGCTCTCCATCAAATGATTCATATTGAATATGAATTTTCATTTCTTTCGCTATTTTTTCCAGATTAATTGGAGGGCAGACTATTCCAAATTCGCTCAAAATTTGTTCAGCACGTTTTTCAGCAGAACGGACACTCATTTTTCTCCCTCATTTCTTTTGAAATTTGCGTAAACTTTCTTTGCAAAATCAATTACTTCTTGTTCAACTTCACTTAATTTTCTTTCGTTTTCTGGAAGCTCAATATTATTTAGCAAAACGCTTTCATGTGGAAGCAATGAAAACACACTTACACCAAGTATGTCAGCAAAATTATACAAACCATCAATAGGTATTTTTTGTTTTCCTCGTTCAATATTTGTAATAGACGTACGTGTCAAATCAACAAGTTTGCCCAGTTCTTCTTGCGTCCACTTTTTAACTTCTCTTGCTTCTCGAATTCGTTTACCAATTTCCTCATAAATGACATCTTCTCTTATCATCGTTATTCCCCATCCATTTTCATAATATTTACATAAAGTATCCTTAAAGTATCCTTTATGTTTATTATGAGATACTTATAGTATCCTCTATACCCAAGATTTTTGTCAATAACGCAAACAAAATAAAAAGTAAAAGTCAAGTCTAATTGTGAACACTTTTTTTGTAATCAGGAACAAATTATACAAGTAAATAAATATGTATAATTAAACGATACATATATTTAAAAAATACCATTATTTCACGTTAAACATGCAATGTGTTACATATAACTTTGCGCAATTAAAATAAAATGTAATGCAATACTTGACATACATTTGGGATTAATGCTAGTATTAACACATAGAAACAAATGCCAGCCACTTTGGAGAATGAGGTGAAGCAATAATGGCAAAAAACGGACCCACAGGTGGTGGTCGTATCGGACAAGTCTCTAATCGTAGCCAATTCCAAGCCCCTAATGGAAATTGGACGAAACGTGACACAGAAACTGGTCGCATACTCGACCAAAAGACAAGCAGCCCTACCCCTTTCAGGGGTATCAGAAAAGAGAAATAAAAAAGAAGACTTCTGAAAGTCTTCATCCGTGATGCATTCTTTACCAACACGCTTATCGTGGGTCTGTTCAATTACCAATATGGTTCAGTGGTTGCAACACTGAATCCTTGGCAATTCAACGAATACATATTCTTTATAATAGCTGGCCAGTTCAATACACGCAATAATAAAGTTCTGCTTACATTAAGAAATGCGTGTAGCTATTGGATGCTGTACTCAATGAATGGATATGGACAAGCCCATGATAAGTTACTAAAAACTACAACTTATGAAAGAGGTTTCCTATGCCCAATATTAACTTGCAAGACGTAATGATTTTTGTAAATGGTACTTCACGTTATAATAATAATTCTTTTGATACTGTGCTTGTTAAAACCACAATCAAAACTGATGAGCCAATTTTGGACGAGTATTATGTTCCAAGTGGTGTTACTGCAAGTCCTGCATTGCTTGATTTCCTTCGTTTACAGAACCTAGAGGTAACGCCATTCAGAGCAAGCACGTTATTAGCGGGTACAGAGGACATTCAGCAAGAAGCTCTTAATGGAAATCCAACTGGTACGTTAGAAGATGCTGCTAAACTACTTCTGCTGTCTGTCTTGAAGAAATCTACACTTACCCCTGTAGCTGGCTCAACAAACTTGTATGAATTGTCATATGAGTACAAAATCTTTCCACTAAACAACGTAGGATTGCCGAACACCTATGAATTGCAGATTCGTGTCCCATTCGATGGACTCGGAATGCCAAATGGTAGCCGTGTAGAAGTTACAACTATCTTACCGCGATTCGCAGAGGTAGATGCCAATGGTACGAATGGTAAAGATACCAACAATCAGGAAATTACAGAACTTGTTTATGACCTTCCAAATGTGAACCGCAAAGTTGTAACATTTGCTTATCAACTAGATCCTCTCTTCACAATCCGTTACAACCATACGCAAGGTCTTCAGGGTTAAAACAAAATCCCCCCACTAAAAAGGGGGCCACTGAAGAACTTACGTGTCCAAGCGTTAGGCAAAAAATGCGGCACCTGTTCCGATTTTCCCGGAGGGTGCCGCATTTTTCATAGGGCTTTACGCTATTTTTTAGTCAGCCAGTTTCAATATCCGCTTTAAGTTTACTGCGAATATGGCCATAGCTCCTTGTATCTGCATGCCTAACAGACCCGAGGACGTGGCTACATCGTACCCGTGCCGGTGCTTAAGTTCGCTGTTTTTGGCCTCGATTTTGTACCGTTCTTTCGCCTTCTCTTTGAAATACTCCGTTTCCTGGAATGCCATCTGCTCGGCGTGCTCACCGGATTTCATGCTCACCGAGTACGTTTTACTTTTGGAGCCCTCCTTGTAGCATCCTTCTTTGAAGGGGCATCGTTTGCATACCTCCACATCGAAATAGTAAGTGTCCTTTTGGTTTTTGCTGATTCCCTTTTTTCCTGTCCGTGCTTTCCGGATCGCCATATGGCCTGCCTTGCATACATACATGCCTGCATCTTTATTGAATTCGAATTCATCTTCCTTTTTGCGTATACCCTGGGTGATTTGCGGGTTAAGCCGGGAGACGAGTTCAATCTGATTTCTCTTGCTGTATGCGATGTTTTCTTTTTCCGAATAGGCCATATCGCCAATTACCGTCTTTACCTCCATGCCCGCAGCCTTGCTTTTCTCGATGAGCGATTGCAACTGCTTGCCGTCGTTCTTCTCTCCGGTCGTTACAATTGCCGCCGTAATGATTCGTTCCTCGGTCATGGCGATATGCGTCTTATAGCCAAAAAACGAGGAATCTGCGCTCTTGTGGCCGAGACGCGCGCATCCTGATCTTGCGAGATGCGCAGTTGTTCTATGTCATCCTCGACGGTCTCTTTTAGCAGGTTCAACGGTTCTGTAATCTTAGGCAGTTGGGCGATACCAAGCCCAGTTTCGGTTACTTCGATGAGCTTCTGGCAATAGTCGATCTCGGCCTCGAGCGTATCCACGGCGTTCTTGGCAGGCAGCTTCCCCTTCAGCAAGTCGTCGATGGAGTAGATGGCTTTTCGCAATTTACGGGAACGGTCCTGCAAAATCTCCCTCGGTGATTTCTGGTTATAACGGGCTTTTGTATGCGTCGCGTCCACGATGATGGACGTGCTCGTTAAAATCCCTTGCGCAGTAGCCAGCTCAACTGTCTTGCCGATGAGCAGATCCAGCAGATCCATGTTTTTTAACCGCAACTTGCGGAACTTCGTAAGGGAGCTCGGGTCGATGACGGCTTCTTCTGGAGCCATCTGAAGGAAGTATTTAAAAGACATGTCGTACCGGGAGCGCTCGACCAGGTCCACGTCCGACACCTCGAAAATAGCTTTCAGAAGCAGATATTTAAACATCCGCAACGGATCGATAGCGTTACGGCCGTTGTCCAAACAGTAGTTAGTTTTCAATTCGTCGTAGACGAAGGAGAAGTCAACCAGCTCATTTATCTGGCGCAGCATGTTGTCTTTCGGCACGATGAGGTCATATAGCGCTGTGTACGGGCTTAATGCAAATGAAAGTTGAGGCTGGAACATGATCTTCACCCTTCCGACGTATTATTACTTTAAAGTATACAAGAAAAAAGGCACAGCTCCCTCAAAATAATGAGAGGCTGTACCTTTTCATTAATGGACTTTTTCAGTGCCCCCCACGTTCATTGGGCAGGCTCTGATAGTGTTAGTTCTATGGTACCATTTGTATAAACAATGCCTTAATTTTGGATCGGCTAATCTAAGTTAGACAGAAAAAATAAGGGCTAGTAGAATAGAATTAGAGATGAGGAGCGAATCTACTATGCCAAAACAAAGACGAACATTTACAGCAGAGTTCAAGCAGCAGATGGTACAGCTATTTGAGAATGGAAAATCAAGGGCGAGCATTGTTCGGGAATATGACTTGAGTGCGTCTGCCCTGGATCGTTGGATTTCACAAAGCCAAAACTCAGGATCCTTTAAGGAGAAGGCCAATCGAACCCCAGAGGAAAATGAACTTATTGCTTTACGGAAAGAAAATCAGCGTCTAAAAATGGAGAATGATATTCTAAAGCAAGCCGCGCTGATCATGGGACGAAGGTAAATGTGATTCGCAATAATGCACACAAGTACTCGGTATCAGCAATGTGTGAAGTCCTGCAATTACCAAGAAGCAGCTATTACTACAAGCCTGAACCGGCTGAGAACGAAAAGGAACAGCGCCTAGAGGATGCGATCATAGATATCTTCACTGCTAGTCGGAATAACTACGGTACACGCAAGATAAAGGTGGAATTAAAGAAGCGAAACCTTGACGTTTCACGCCGTAAGATCGGCCAAATCATGAACAAACATGGGTTAGTTTCTAATTACACAGTTGCCCAGTATAAGCCCTCAAAAAGCGATTCTAATGAGTCTGCTGTAAAGAATGAGTTACAACGTGAATTTCATCAAGAAGAAGCATACGCCGTTGTAGTCAGCGATCTTACCTACGTAAGAGTAGCTGGCAAGTGGCATTACGTATGCTTGTTTGTCGACCTCTTTAACCGGGAAATCATTGGCTTTAGCAGCGGTCCAAGAAAGAATGCAGAGCTTGTTTACAAGGCGTTAGCAAGCATCAAGGTACGGCTCAATCGCATTCAAATGTTTCATACCGACCGTGGTAAAGAATTTGGCAATAAGCTCATCTCTGAAGCATTGACAACATTTGGTGTTACAAGATCCCTTAGTAGGAAGGGTTGTCCCTACGATAACGTCGTAGCCGAGGCGGCTTTCAAACTCTTTAAAACGGAATTCGCGAATCAAACTCATTTTTTAACCGCTGAGCAGCTCGACCTCGAACTTCGTGATTATGTCCACTGGTATAATCATCACCGAATTCACGGAACACTCGGCTACCTTACTCCTGCCGAGGCTAGAAGTATGCCCTTATAAAAGTTGTACAGTTTAGTGTTGACAATCCATTTCTTCTTCCAGGGCAGCGTCCGTAATCGTCCCTTCTGCGGTTATCTTCTTATTCACCAAGGGGACGGTGAGCCTCCCTGTTATCTTGGCTGTCATCATCTTTAATGTAATATAAAGAGAAGCATGCGCTTGCTCAGCGCCCGTCTGCAGAGGCGAAGCACTAATAATTACTGTCGGCTTGTCGAGAAATTCTCCCGAGGAGACAAGCCAGTCCAACGCGTTTTTCAACACGCCAGGCACTCCGCCGGCATACTCCGGCGTGCAAACGATAACGCCGTCTGCTGCTTTTAGCTGCTGGCGCCACGCTGTCACCGCTGCTGGCGACTCATCTCCGTCTATATCCGGATTAAAATGAGGCAGCTCCCCGATCCCTTCATAGAGCGTCACTTCGGTATCCGAAGATGCCAGCTTGGCAACTGCCCGCAGGAGATTCGTATTCGAAGAATTCGTGCGCAGACTTCCGGAAATCGCTACAATGTTCATGTCCCGCTTCCTTTCCTGAGTGAAAATTATTATAGGTTTCATTCAGCATAAACGATGACATTAGTGTGAGAGTCAATCCTTGTTTTTGCATAGCTTAAAATAAGTCCAGTTGTCTCGGTGCCAGTCCCTCATAATCCAAACCGAGCAGCGCCATCAATTCCTTCGCATTGCCAGCCGCATGGCCGCCTGAATTGTTATTGAAGATTACACAAATCTCCTTTACCTGCTCCTGCAGCTTAAGGAGATGATCCCTCCACTCCAGCAGCTCTTGGCGATTGTAGCGGTACAAATACCGTACCTCGCGCCAATTCGTCTCGCTGTTCTGCACCCAACCGCCCACGTTGCGACCGTGAAAGCGTACAATGGCCAGATCGGGGTGCGTCGTTTGCAGCACCGTCGGCACGGAGCCAATTCCTGCTTGCGGCTCATCGCAAATGCTGTGCATCCATCCCTCTCGCTGCATGAAAGTGACTGTTTTCTCCCGCATTTCCTCCGTGAACCAGCTCTGATGGCGAAATTCCAGCGCCACGGGGATATCCCCCATCTTGGCTTTGGCATAGCGGAGCACATCGACATTCGCTTTACTGCATTCGAACCACGGTGGGTACTGGAACAGTACTGCCTTAAGCTTGTCCGCTCCCTGCACGGGGCGGATCGAGCCTATGAAGGCCTGAAACATTTGCTCCAGACCACCGGCAAAAGGACTCTCTCCCCGCAGGTGTCCCGTCATGCCTTGGTACGCTTTAATGACAAATCCGAAACCGTCCGGTGTTTCCTGCACCCATTTCGAATAATTTCGCTCTGGCTGAATGGCGTAGAACGAAGTGTCCACCTCTACAATGGGGAAGTGCGCCCCATACTCACGCAGCTTCCCCTTACTGCCTTCTCCCAGCTCATGGTCACCCCAACCGGCAAGTCCAATGTAAATCACAAATTCGCCTCCTTGCTCCCCTTGCTTCTCTTTATTGTAACTTTAGTTTAAGCACACAGCAAAAAGAGAGCTGAACCATCAGCTCCCTCTAGATGTGCAACACGAAAACCCCGGGAGTACCCCGAGGTTCGTTGGTTGGAACCGGATTAGTTTGAAGCCCGCTTAGCCCATTTCGCTTTCAAGGCGCTTTCCACTTCGGCGAAAATCTGTTCCGTCGTTTTGCCCTCTGTGCTGATGCCTAATTTCCCGGCTCTTTTGGCCACGCTCTCCGCTTTCTTCGCCTCATTGGCTTGATTTAGCGCAGCGCGGATCTGCTTCGCCGTCAGTCCATCTGTAGAGATGCCCGCTTTGACCGCTTTTTCTTGCAGTTTGGCAAGCTCAGCTGCTTGGATCGCTGTTTTCAAATCTTTACTGGATTTGCCATCCGTGCTAATTCCTAATTTTTGGGCTTTAGCCTGGAGCTTAGCTTCACTTGCGGATTTAATCGCAGCTTTAAGCTCGTCGATTGTTTTGCCTTCCGTGCTAATTCCCAGCTTCGCAGCCGCTTTATTCAAGCGCTCCGTTTGGCGGGCGGTTTCCGCTGCTTGAATATCTGCTTTGATTTGTGCATTCGTTTTTCCTTCGGTCGTGATGCCAAGGGACTGCGCTTTGTCCTGTAAAAGCTGTTTGCCCGGATGAAACGAGCTGCTGGTGGTTGCAGATGCAGCGCCTTGAGCGGACTCGGCAAAAGCGGCAGCCGGTACAGACAATACGATTGCGCTGACCAAAGCGAATCCAGTTAACTTTTTCAACATAAGGTTCACTCCTCGATTTCTTCTCATTTAGCTTACGAACCTTATCCTACAGGAGAAATATGTCATAAGTTTGTCATGCTGGCACAGGCAAGAAAATCGAGAAAACCGTCCCTTTCCCAGGCTCCGATTGCACGCGAATCGTACCACCGTGAGCCTCCACAATATGCTTGCAGATCGTGAGTCCAAGCCCTGCGCCGGAGCGATTTCGGCTTTCATCCGCTTTGTAGAAGCGATCAAACAAATGCGGCAGCTTTTCCGCTGGAATCCCAGGGCCGTTGTCCCATACTTCAATCCAGCGGTCATTTTTCGTCGCACGCATGCGGATTCCTGCCGACGATCCAGGCGAAATGTGATTGATCGCATTGTCCAGCAGATTGATGAACACCTGTCTCAGCCTGTCCGCATCGACAGGGACGATGAATGGCTCCCCTTCCTCAGCCGACAGCTCAATTTCCTTCGCTTTTGCCTTCATCTTCAGCTGCGTGACGACAAGCGTCATCAATTCCGTGACATCGACCTCCTGAATGTCCAGCTTCACCTGCTTTTCTTCAAAAGAGGAGAGTTGCAGCAGGTCGTCCACCATGTTGCTTAATCGCATCGTTTCACCCAGTGAGACTTGGATAAAATCGTGCGCATCCCGGGGTTCGACAACGCCGTCTACGATACCTTGAAGCGATGCCCGAAGCGTTGTAAGCGGTGTCCGAAGCTCGTGGGAAATTTCAGAAAGCAAGCGCTTGCGGCTGACTTCCACCTTTTCCAATTTACCCGCCATCCGGTTAAGGGAGCCTGCCAACGAAGCGATTTCGTCGTTCCCACGGACCGTGACTCTCCCGCTAAAATCACCTTCCGCCAGCGCCTCGGCCCTCTTGCTCATGAGCTGTATCGGCTTCACAAAGTGGCGCGAAACGAAGTACAGTACCGCCACCGCCAGAATCGAGATGAGCAGAGCAGACAGATAAATGGCCCGGTTAATGCCATCCGTCAATCCTTCAATGTTCTCGATAGGCGTATACAGAAAGATGCCCCCGACAACCTTGTCATTCAGCAGGACAGGCTGTCCGACAATCAGCATTTTCACCGTGCTATTCTGTGCAAAGTTGCTTTCTACAGTTACCTGCGCCCCGCCCAGCACTTGATCAACCCATTCCTTGCGTGCAGGCACCTCGCCCACCGAAACGAATTTGTCCGAATTCAGTTTCGGATGTCTGACCACGGATACGCGGACTTTGGACGTTTTCTCAATCGTATTGATTTGTTTGCGGAAATCCTTCTGCTGCATCGCGTTATCGAGCAAATCTGTGGCCAGCGCCTCCACCTGCTCCACCTTTTCCAGAAGAAGCGTCTCGCTGCGTTCATAGGTGATCTGATGCATGGAGTAGCCAATTGTACCGGAAATCGCCAGAATTGAAACAATGGTAATACTTATATAGATGAATAATAGCTTACGATAAAAAGAGTTCAGCATATGTCTGGTCCCTCGAACTTATACCCGACACCCCAAACCGTGCGGATGCTCCAGTCCTTCTTCCTCTCCGTCAAGGCGGACAACTTCTCCCGCAGTCGCTTGATGTACAGGTCGACGACACGATCCTCGCCTTCGAAGTCCCAGCCCCATATTTTCGTAATGAGATCCTCGCGTGTGAACACCTGATTCGGGTTTCGCACGAGGAACAACAGCAGCTCGTATTCCTTTTTGGGCAGCGCCACTTGCTTCCCTTCTACGGAAACTTCATGCGAACTTGCATCCAGCCGAAGACTGCCCACTTCGTAAAGATTCGTTTGGATCGGCCTATCCGTTCGTTGAAGCGTTCTGCGAAGAATTGTCGTAATGCGCGCCACCATTTCATTCGGGTCAAAAGGCTTTACCAAATAATCGTCAGCGCCCATATGCAGACCCTCGATCCGCTCCTCCACTTGTCCCCTTGCGGTCAACATCAGGATGGGCACGTCGCTCATGGCACGGATTTTCTGGCAAACGGACCAGCCGTCACGCTTCGGCATCATGAGGTCCAGCACCACAAAATCAGGCTGCAACGCATCGAACTGCGCGAGCGCCTGCTCCCCGTCATGGGCGGTTTCAACGGCATAACCGCTCTTCTCCAGATACAGCTTCGTAATCCGGCAAATATTAGGATCATCGTCCACGACCAGTACGGTTGTCATTTGGCTCACTCCTTTGAACTTTTTGCGCTGCGCTGCTGGTTGCTTTTTACTCCCGTAAGGCCTTTTTCGGGCCTTACGAAGCAGCTTTCCCGCTACGCTTCACCTGTAGCGGCCAAAAAGGGCCTTTCAGCTCGTGCGTGGCACGCGGCTCGTTGCTTTTCACTCTGTAAGGCCCTTTTCGGGCCTTACGAAGCGGCTTTCCCGCTACGTTTCACCCGTAGCGGCCAAAAAGGGCCTTTCAGCGCTTGCCAGGCACGCGGCTGGTTGCTTTTCACTCCCGTAAGGCCCGTTTACGGCCTTACAAACCAGCCTTCCCGCTACACTTCACCTGTAGCGGCCAAAAAGGGCCTTTCAGCGCTTGCGTGGCACGCGGCTGGTTGGGTTTCACTCCCGCAAGGCCCGTTTACGGCCTTACGAAGCGGCCTTCCCGCTACGCTTCACCTGTAGCGGCCAAAATGGGCCTTTCAGCGCTTGCGAGGCACGCGGCTGGTTGCTGTTCTCTCCCGCAAGGCCCTTTTCGGGCCTTACGAAGCGGCTTTCCCGCTACGCTTCACCCGTAGCGGCCAAAAAGGGCCTTTCAGCGCATGCGAGGCACGCGGCTGGTTGCTTTTCACTCCCGTAAGGCCCTTTTCGGGCCTTACAAAGCAGCCTTCCCGCTACACTTCACCTGTAGCGGCCAAAAAGGGCCTTTCAGCTCGCGCGTGGCACACGGCTGGTTGCTGTTCACTCCCGAAAGCGGGAGGCGCACAGCCTCCGCAATCAACAAAGAATCCTAGTTTACACTAGGATTCTTGTTGCGTTTGATTCCATCTTGCCACTCCGGCTAGACGACAAACGAGCTTTTCAACGAAACGATCAGATTGAACACCAATCGATCGTTCGTCGTATATTTCGGATCCACGTTGAAATAACCGTGGCGGAAAAACTGAAACTTATCATGCGGCTGCGCCTGCTTCATGTTCTCTTCCACGAAGCCTTGCACGATTTGCAAGGAATTCGGGTTCAAGTTCTCCAAGAAAGACGCGCCTTCGTTCTCTTCATCGTCCAGAATCAGCGGCTCATACAAGCGGAATTCCGCTGGCACCGCGCTTTTCGCGTCCACCCAGTGGATCGTTCCCTTGACTTTACGGCCGGTGAAGCCGCTGCCGCTCTTCGTTTCGACATCGTACGTACAGTGCAGTTCGACCACTTTGCCGGTCTCATCTTTAATGAAATCGTTGCACTTGATGAAGTATGCGTTCTTCAAGCGAACTTCATTGCCGGGGAATAAACGGAAATATTTGCTCGGCGGGTTCTCCATGAAGTCATCCTGCTCGATATAAATTTCTCGCGAGAACGGAATTTGACGGGAACCCATCTCCGGATTCTCCGAATTGTTTTCCGCTTCTAGCATCTCAACCTGATCCTCCGGATAGTTGGTAATCACCACTTTGAGCGGGTTCAGGACACCCATCGTACGCAGCGCCTTCAATTTCAAATCCTCGCGAATGAAGTGATCCAGCATCTTCGCATCAACGGTACTGTTGCTTCTTGCAACGCCGATTTCGCGGGCGAAAGCGCGAATGGCTTCTGGCGTGAAGCCTCTGCGGCGAAGCCCGGAGATGGTCGGCATCCGCGGATCGTCCCAACCGTCCACAGCTTTCTCATCAACGAGAAGCTTCAGCTTTCTTTTGCTCATCACGGTGTTCGTTAGATTCAAGCGCGCAAATTCATACTGTCTAGGCACGTTCGGCATTTCACACTCGCGAATAACCCAGTCGTAGAACGGACGTTGATCTTCGAACTCCAGCGTACAGATCGAGTGCGTGACGCCTTCAATCGCATCCTCCAACGGATGCGCGTAAGCGTACATCGGGTAGATGCACCAAGCATCCCCGGTATTGTGGTGATGCGCGTGAACGACACGGTAAAGAATCGGATCACGGAAGTTGATGTTCGGCGACGACATATCAATCTTGGCGCGAAGCACCCGCTCGCCGTCCTTGAATTCGCCCGCACGCATGCGCTCGAACAAACCAAGGTTCTCTTCCACCGTGCGGTCGCGATGCGGACTATTTTGACCTGGCTCAGTCAAGGTTCCGCGTGTTTCACGGATTTGATCAGCCGTTTGGTCGTCTACATAAGCAAGCCCTTTGCGAATCAAAACCAGGGCGCGATTGTACATTTCATCGAAATAATTAGAAGCAAAGAACAGACCGTCCCACTGGAAAC
This sequence comes from Paenibacillus tabacirhizosphaerae, assembly GCF_040812395.1. Classification (GTDB taxonomy): domain Bacteria; phylum Bacillota; class Bacilli; order Paenibacillales; family NBRC-103111; genus Paenibacillus_E. Next base: position 154,873 of record NZ_JBFNXH010000004.1, read on the forward strand.
CAAGCCAAGCGACGTCTTCCTTAATCGACTGGACATATTCGACGTCTTCCTTCACCGGATTCGTATCATCAAAGCGCAGGTTCGTTAACCCCTTGAACTCATCCGCAAGCTCAAAATTGAGACAAATCGATTTGGCATGACCTATATGAAGGTATCCGTTCGGTTCCGGGGGAAATCGAGTGATAACCTGGCTGACTTTGCCTGAATTTAAATCTTCGTTTACAATGTTTTTAATGAAATTAGATGGAGTGCTCGTTGGTGCAGTTTTCGTATCCATTGTTTGCCAGCCTTTCTCCCACGGTTCAAGTTTTATTTTCTATCATACACTAAATCTTACTAAAATATAAAGGAGCTAGCGAGATGAAGACATTTGAGCAGTGCCTGGAGCAATATGCAGAGCTAGCCATCAAGGTTGGACTGAACGTCCAGAAAGACCAAACCGTCGTCATTATGACGCCAATTTCGTGTGCAGACTTTGTGCGCAAAATAACGAAAAAAGCTTACGACGCCGGAGCCAAAGATGTCGTTATCGACTGGGACGACGACGAGGTTAAGGCACTCCGTCTGAAGCATGCTCCGGAATCCACGCTTCGCGAGTATCCAATGTGGCGGGCGAACGGACTAGAGGAGCTAGCCAAAGGCGGCGCGGCGTTCCTGCAAATTTATGCGCCAAACTCCGATTTGTTCAAAGGCATCGACCCTGAACGGGTTGCCGTCTCAGGCAAAGCAGCCGCTACTGCACGTGAAGGCTTCCTGCAATATATGCGCAGCAATCAAGTGAACTGGCTGATGATTTCTTATCCGACTGCCGAATGGTCGGCCAAAGTATTTCCGAATCTCAGCGCATCTGAACAAATTACAGCGCTGTGGGAGCAGATCTTTAAGCTTACTCGCGTAGATAGCCACGATCCGATAGCGGCTTGGGACACACACATCCAGCTTTTGAACAACAAGCAGAATATGCTGAACGGCAAAAAATACAAGCAATTGCATCTGCAAGCGCCTGGTACCGATCTCTATATCGAGCTTGCACCTAAGCATCTCTGGGTCGCTGCGGGAAGCCACACGGATAGCGGCATCTTCTTCGTGCCGAACATCCCGACGGAAGAAGTGTTCACGATGCCGCGCCGGAACGGCACGAATGGCACAGTTCGCAGCACGCTCCCGCTGAACTACCAAGGCTCCCTCATCGAAGGCTTCAGCCTGACGTTCGAGAACGGCAAAGTGATCAGCGCCACTGCAGATGTCGGTCAAGAAGTGCTGAACAAGATGCTGGACATGGACGAAGGCGCCCGCTATTTGGGCGAGGTTGCGCTCGTGCCTTACGATTCGCCGATTTCACAATCAGGCATTATTTACTACAACACGTTGTTCGATGAAAATGCCTCCTGTCACGTAGCGTTAGGGAATTCCTATCCGTTCACCATAGAAGGCGGAACCGCGATGAGCCCTGAAGAACTGGCCGCGAACGGTTACAACAAAAGCTTGATTCACGTGGACTTCATGATCGGATCAGCTGAGATGGATATCGATGGAATCAAGGCTGATGGCACGCGTGAGCCTTTGTTCCGCAAAGGCAACTGGGCGTGACAACTTAAAAAACACCGCAGGCTGTTTGCACAGAACTCGAATTCCCATCGAGTTTGGGCAACACTGCGGTGTTTTTCATTAGCCTACGTACATGATCGATCGAAGTTTGTTTATTGATGCCCTGCGTGACCAGGCTGCAGTTTTTTCTGAATCGTAGATTCACGCAGCACCCACTTGCCGTTCTCCCATTTCCAGAGGGAAGTCACATATCCAATCGTATCGGCATTGGCAATTCCCGTGATCCGCTGAATCCCTTTCAGCTCACAGACGCCGTCACCGTTGGTGTCGATGGGTTGAAGCAAACCATACGGATTGACGTCAACGATGATCGGCTTGATCAGCCTGCCATTTTTGTACACGCCGAATCGGTCGTAATCCGCTTTCTTATCTTTGATATCGATTTTGTAGGATTTGCCGGTTTCCCCGATTTTCAGCTTCACGACATAATTGTTCTTAAACGTCGCTTGGACGTGCAGCGGATCAGGGAGAGGAATCGCCGTCGGCACGTTATTTTTTAACGTATACAGATAGTAATAGGAGAGACCCCCGCTACCTCCTGTTTCGGCGGACACATAGATCTCAGGCACGCGATCTCCATTGACATCGCAGAAACCAAGCTGCGGATTATAACCGCCTTCCAACGGAATAACGACCTGCGTCTGCGACGGACCCGAGACAACGATGAAAAGCTTCGTGAAATAAGGGCTAGCGTTATCTTGCTTCGTCCCGAAGAGTGCCACATTGTCTGGCTTGCCGTCGCCAGTGACATCAATTTCGCGGGTTTGCAAGAGTTGTCCCTGCGAGGCATTGGGTCCCACCGGAGGCAGCTCCTCCTTATTTTCGGCTGCATGGACATTCGTTCCCCACATGGATAGCCCAACTAAAAGCAAACCGATTGCCGCCGTGTGCAGGGCGGTTCTTGCAGTCTTTCTAAACAATGTACTCAACTCGCTTCGGCTGGATTTCAAATCCGCCTTATTATTTCAACTATTTCCATCATGTATGCGGAGCCACTCGCGCGGCGAATGGAGAATTTGCAATCCGGATCGGCTTACATTAAAGGAATTCCTCCCCGCGCAATCGAATTTTACACGAAGAGTAATGTATGAATGAGGTGCTTTTTTTGAAAATCGATCGCCTGCTCGCTATCACAATGCTCCTGCTGAACCGCAGAAGAATTAGCGCGAAGGAGCTTTCCGAGCGTTTTGAAGTTTCCCTAAGAACGGTATACCGCGATGTAGAAGCGATTAACCAAGCTGGAGTCCCCATTGCCTCCTACGCCGGGACAAGCGGCGGCTATGAGATCATGGAGCAATACCGGCTCGATCGCCAGTTTCTTTCATTAGAAGAACTGCAATCCATTATCGTCGGACTCAAAGGCATCCGCTCCACCGTTGGCGAACAGGAAGTGGGCAACCTTCTCGATAAAGTTGGCGCCCTTGTCGCCAAATCGGAGCAAAACACAGTTGCCAACTTGAACGACCAGTTCATCTTCGATATAAACCCATGGCGTAAAGGCAGCGCAGACAAAGAGAAGCTCAATACGCTGCGAACTGCCATCCGGCAATCCCAGCTTATTTCTTTCCAATACATCACCTCGCAGAGCCAGATTTCTGTGCGTACTGCCGAACCTATGGGCATCGTCGTCAAAGGATTTGGCTGGTATTTGTACGGATATTGCCTGCTTCGCCAGGATTATCGCATCTTTCGGCTATCCCGGATGAAAGAGATTGAAGTGCTCTCCCGAACCTTCGAACGCAAAGCAGAAACGATCGAACAGCTTCACTATGGCTGGGGCAAAAGAGATCACGACAATTTCGTCAAACTCGTGCTTCAGGTGCAACCGGCTTCACGCGCCCAGGTGGAGGATTACTTCCAGCCTGAACAAATCGCCGAGCAGCCCGACGGCACTTTGCTGGTCACCTCGGTTCAACCGGACGAATCGTGGCTGTACGGTATGCTGCTGAGCTACGGTCCGCACTTGCGCATTATTGAACCTGCCCATATTGCCGAGGCTATAAAAGATAGAGCTCAACAAATTGTCGAGATCTATACCAAGGAACACTGACAGTATGTTGTCAGCAGTGCTAGTCTATGATAGATCTATGCTTTTCAATCAAAGGAGGCTTCACTCATGTTTACAACGATCTCTTCCTTCATCGATGAATGGAACATTGAATCCGCAGCTACACTAAAAGTCCTGGAAACGTTAACAGATGCTTCGCTCAGCCAGCAGATTGCTCCCAATTTCCGCGCATTGGGGCAATTGGGGTGGCACATTGCCACCACCATTCCGGAAATGCTGTCGCGTACCGGACTCCAGCTCAATTTCCCTGAAGGCGAAGAACACGCCCCCTCTTCTGCAAAAATGATCGCAGATACATACCGCGCCGCCTCCGCAGCGCTGGTGGATGCCATTCAGTCGCAGTGGACGGATGCAACGCTAGCTGAAAGCAGTGATATGTACGGAGAGATGTGGCCTAACAGCCTTACGCTGCGTATCCTCATCTCCCATCAAATCCACCATCGCGGCGAAATGATCGTCTTAATGCGCCAAGCCGATCTTCGCGTGCCGGATATCTACGGCCCGACCCGCGAGGATTGGCTGGAGCGCGGCATGCAGCCGTTGGTTTAGAAAGTACCCAAGAGAAATCGAAGAGCACAGAGATGTGCTCTTTTTTGAAACTAGCAACTTTCTGTCTTTCGCGAGGGTCATCACTAGAATACTTAGGTTCACTGAAGGAGATTAATGACTTGCGCTTGCTGATACGGGAATTCAGTGACAATCAGGAAATCACTGTTTATGAAACAACGGAGCTGTATGGGGAGAAGGGTTTATTTCGAGTGATGCAGTTTTCCAACCAGGCTATTCAGGGTGCACTGGATATGAATAATCCGCAGCGAATCGTGTTTGAATATCCGCGGGCGATTATACACTTAATGGAGGCTAACAACCCCTCATTCGAAAAGGTATTTGTCATCGGCCACGGAATTGGGACGATTGCCAGCCACTTCTCGGAGAAGCGCTTTAAAGTAGCCGAGCTTGATGACAAGGTCGTGGCGCTCAGCAGGAGGTATTTTGGGTACAGCCAGGATAATGTACTTGTAGGCGATGGCAGGTACATACTCGGGCATGAAGCGCCCGGCGCGTATGACTATATTATTTTGGATGCCTTCAGCGATAAGGGAACTCCGCCACATCTAATTTCCAGAGAATTTTTCGCGATAGCTCGTGAAAAACTCGATTCCCAGGGGTCTATCCTGATGAACCTGATGGGGAAAGGGCAGAACGACCAGCTAATCAACGCTGTGCATACGACACTGGGCGAGGAATTCGCTTATACCAAATCATTTTCCTTACCCTCGGAGGGCGGCGCGGACATTCAGAATATCATACTCATCGGCAGCAACCAGCCCATTCTGTTCCAATTACGAAGCATGTCCGGTTTCACGGAGATCGCTCCCAGACCTGGTTATCTCATAAGGGATCGCTCTCCTCATCCGTCTGCGAACGATTGACCCTTAGCGACTAGCGCCCGACGGAGCTGTCCCAGCGCTTTTGGCCCCATGCCGTGAAGCTGCAATATCTCTTTCTCGTTAAGCTTAGCGAACTGCTCCAGCCACAAGTATCCCGCCCCAATAAGCGCCCGGCGCGCAGGCTTGGCTAATTTGACCGGAAGATCGTTTTCCGGTTCTTTTGGCATGTTACTCTTCGGCATGATTCATTTCCTTCCAAGCTCTGAATGAACTTCGACGTTACTTCTGTACGTTTCGCCCCACTGTTTCATGGCAAGGATAATCGGCTCCAGCGTTCTTCCAAAAGTCGTTAGCGAGTACTCCACTTTTGGCGGCACCTGGTGATAGACCTCACGGTGAACGATGCCAGTGTTCTCGAGTTCCCTTAGTTGCAGGGTGAGCATTCGCTGCGTGATATGCGGACATATTTTGCGGAATTCGTTGAACCGCTTTGTCCCCCCAACTAAATGGTAAAGAAGAATCCCCTTCCATTTCCCCCCTATAAGTTCAAGCGTAAACTCGACAGGACAACCTTCCTCATTCGTGCAATCCTCGTATCCACTTTTACGATCTCGCATCTATCTCTTCCTTTCTCCATAGTATATTATTTGATACTACATATCAGAAATGTGCGTACTTACTAATATGAGTATTATCCCATATAATGGGGTCGAATCCAATAATAGAGATGATGGGAATAACATGACACTCATGAAAGCTGTTGGATTACATAAGTATTTACCGATCGATCATCTGGAAAGTTTGGTTGATGTTGCAGTAAGTAAACCTTCGCCGCAAGGGCGGGATTTGCTTGTACAAGTGAGGGCCGTTTCTGTAAACCCCGTAGACGTGAAGGTTCGCTCACCAAAAGAAACTATTGAGGAGCATCCGCGCGTACTCGGTTGGGATGTCGCAGGCGTCGTGGAAGCTGTCGGAGCCGATTGCACACTTTTTAAACCGGGAGATGAGGTGTTTTATGCAGGAAGCATTACTCGACCGGGCGGTAACAGCGAGTTTCATCTGGTGGATGAACGGATTGTCGGCAGAAAGCCCCTGACCCTGGACTTTGCGCAGGCAGCGGCGCTTCCATTGACCGCAATTACAGCTTGGGAAGGGCTGTTTGACCGACTCGGCATCTCGCAAGTTCAAGCTGACAATACCGGCAAAACGATAGTCATTATCGGCGCAGCCGGAGGTGTAGGATCAATCGCAACTCAACTGGCAAGCGCGGCCGGTTTAACCGTGATCGGTACCGCATCTCGCCCGGAATCGTCCGAATGGGCTTTAACGCGCGGCGCCACCCATACGATCAATCATTTCGAACCCTTTTTGCCGCAATTAGAAAAGCTCGGTTATCGCACTGTCGACTATATTTTCTGCTTGAATCAAACAGAAGCGCATTGGAAAAGTATGGCTGAGGCTATCGCCCCGCAGGGTAAAATTTGCTTAATTGCAAACACAAAGTCGCCTTTAGACTTAAATTTGTTTCAAAATAAAAGCGTAACCTTCGTTTGGGAGCTTATGTATACGAGATCCATGTATAAAACGGCTGACACGATTGAACAACATCACCTCCTGAATCAAATTGCGGATCGTATCGATGCAGGCGAACTGCGAACAACCCTTTCCCAGCGGCTCGCACCAATAAATGCCGTCAACTTGCGCAAGGCTCATGCGATCGTGGAGTCGGGTAAAACAATTGGAAAAGTGGTTGTGGAACAATTTCAATAGGATTTTCTCGTTCTATTCGAAAGCACACAGACGACCGATCAAGCATCCCCATCATCCTTACCATAGCTAAGTCCTAATTAGGCGTGTATGCCAATATTTAGTTTATGGATAATATCTGGAATATCCATCCATGCTAAATGGTGTTTCTTCACATTTAACTCCGGGATGTGACCGTCATTGGACTTTTTCCATAATCAAGAATCCCTAACGACAATCCAGTGGATGCTGAGAGCCGTTGTCGCTTATTTGTTTCTACTCATCGCCGCTAAATCATTGGGCCAACGCTCAATCTCCCAGCTCCGCTTTTTAGACTTCATCATTGCTTTGATTCTTGGGAACATTCTCGCCCATCCGCTTTCGGATGAACATTCGGGGTTGGCAGGATCGATGACAACAACCATCGTCCTCATTATGTTGTATGTATTGACTTCATGGCTTAGCCTGAAATGGAAATTCCTGCAGCATTACCTGGATCCGCCGCCGCTCACGCTCATTCAACACGGTCAAATTCAAATGAATAATCTATTGAAAGCGAAAATCTCGATCGACCACCTATTCTCCGAGTTGCGCAAGCAGCAAGTCGAGAATATCCAAAACGTTGCTCTAGCCCTATGGGAGCCCGGCGGGACGATATCTCTATTCATAGAACCCCAGCACCAGCCAGTGACCGCGTCAGATATGAACATAAGCACATCGCCTTTCACTCTGGTGAGGCCGATTATTATGGACGGTACGGTAGATCACAGGCTACTTCATCAGCTTGGCAAAAATTCCGCATGGCTGGAGGCCATCATACATGCCGCTGACCATCACATTCCTGATATCGCGTTAGCCACGATCGATGATCATGAGCATGTGCGTGTGTATTCGAATCTTTCTAATCAGAAAAAGAACAAACAATCCTTGGTCTAGCTTTTGATAAATGTACGGAGACGGCACCCTTGCAACCTGGAAGGAGGGTGCTTTTTCGCATTTCGAAACCATTTACAGACAGTAAACTTTATGTTATTATTTATTTACGTAATTACGTATTTAAATAATTTACAAGAGGTGATCCTTTTGAGCGCATCACGGGACTATGGAAGCGAACTAGATCGCATGCAAGCGCAATTGAATGAACTTCAAGAACTGGTCAGACAGTTCATGCATAAGCCGGAAGAGGCAGGCAAGCTTAAAATCCAGCGTCAGGTCTCGGAAAACGATAATGGAGGCGTGTTTTATTCGGGGCAGTACCGCAGCGGACAATCCAGCTTGCGATGGGAGCCTCAGGAAAGGCGTATCAGCCAGCTCCTGCACGTGGACAGCGACAAGGTTGCGAAAATACTAGCTGCACTAGGGCACAAGCAGCGATTGGATATCCTGCGATCCGTACTGCAAGAGCCTTTGACAGGGCCTGAGTTGGTAGAACGTCTGAACATGGGGACGACAGGCCAGCTATACCATCATATGAAAGCATTGCTAGGCGCCGATCTGCTTGTCCAAGAAGAACGAGGCGGTGCCTATTCGTTGCCTGCCCATCGCGCGCTGCCCCTGCTTCTGCTGCTTGCGGCCGCTTCCGACATACTGGATACGAGCGATTATATGGACATGACGGAAGCCCGAAATAACGCTGGCGACTACCTCGGCAGCACGCAGGAGTCGTACGATCCTCATCATCTGCTATGGGCCGTCATTGAGAATTCCATCCTTGAGCATCAGGCCGGCTATTGCAGCGAGATAAGCCTCTTCCTGCACGGAGACGGTAGCGTAACCGTTGCGGACAACGGTCGGGGCATTCCCGTTGAGGCGCTCCCTGACTGCGAAAGTCCTCGCGTTCAAACGATCCTCACGGACATGAACCGTCTCAGCGCAAGCGCTTCGTTCTTAGCGCCCGGCGGTGAAAAGGGCATCCGCATGCCCGTCGTCAATGCCCTCTCGCTAGAGCTCTCCGTCGAAATCCGCCGAAACGGCAGAGTGTTCCAACAGCACTACAAGCACGGCATTCCGCAGAGCGATCTGCTGACTGTTGGCGTGACCAAAGAAACCGGAACGAGCATCACGTTCCTGCCGGATCCTGACATTTTTCATGCAACGTTCGATCTAGCGGTCCTGCACAATCAAATCGCTGAAGTGTCCAAGGCCTACCCGAATCTGCACATTCAAGTTATTTAGGCGCGTCTGGACAGCAAAAATAGGCTGTCGAACAAGTCGACAACCGAAAACAGATCGCCTGCGGGTAAGTAGCTAGCCTGCTAGACCAACTTAGCGGAACTAGAGTGCGCTATTTACCAAAAAAACGCTGAATCAACGCACAGGAGGAACTGTGATGCCTTATTCCATTGATTTTCGGGTTCAAACACCCTTTTTCCCGCCGATAACGCACCCACGTTCCGCCAGTTTACAAGAGTAGAACATTTTCCACCCGATAGCGGATTGTCGTTCCGTTAAACTTACACAAATCGCTTCTCGATTTGCTTGGTGATGACGAGGGAAAGCGCAACGAACAAAACAACGTAGAGGATTTGAAACGGATGCTCAATAAATCGTCTCAAATCGTAGCCGATAAAAGAAACCGACAGCACCATAACCCCTTTGCCAAGCGCCACAGCAATCAAGAAAGAACGCAGCCTCATCCCCACAAGCGCCGCCGCCATGTTGACCACAACAAAAGGCCCTACGGGAAACAAGCTGAGAATAAACACATAGCTAAACGCCTGGCGACGGGCCCAGACGAGCGCCTTTTGCACCTTGGGCTTCAGAATCCAGCGCTCCAAATAGCGGTGTTTGCCTAGCTTCTTGATGAGAAGAAACGTCGTTACACATCCGCTCACAATACCGATCCAAGAATACAAAAACCCGAGCCACAGCCCATACACCGCCGCATTCACACTAATAATTACAAGAGTGGGGAGCGGTGGTACGAACGATTTCATAAAGGTTAGAAAAATGCCCGGAAAGGGACCCAATGCGCGGTACTTTTCCAGCCACAGCATTAAATTTTCTTCGGTCAAATAAGACAACAGTTCTGAAACTCCCATATGCCAACCTACACCTACTTCTGCTAAACTCCTAATCGGCTGAAAAGAACCTTATAGGCATGATAGCATAGAAATAACCGAGCCTGCATGGAAAAAGAAACCAGTTGGATTTCTCGTCTGGTTTCTTTGATCTGACTCAGGAGCTTACGCCTCCATGGGGTTCACGGCTTCATGGAGCAGCTGCTCCAGCTCCGCGGTGTAGGCGCCCTTCTGCGCTTCGTCCCAGCCGAAGCGCTCCGCGAGGAAGGCGATCGCCGGCGCCTTCCACCGGTTGGCCCACGCGATGTCGAAGAAGAGGGCGCCCGTGCGGCGGATGAAGAAATCCGCCGGTTTTACGACCATCTCGCACTCCATCGCGTACGCGAGCGCAGCGAGCACCGCGGCGGGCAGGCCGCGCTCCGCCGCTTCGCCCCGAAGCTGCTCTAGCCGCTCATAGACGGCATCCACGTTGGAGCCGTAACGGCGCGCGAGCAGCGCGGCCTCCGCCTCGGTCAGCCCCAGCCGCAGGCCTTGGCTGACCTTGCTTTGCAAGAACGGCGCCAGCTTTGCGGAGCCGCCCACATCGCCGCCGGAAATCGGCAGCGTGCGGGTTCGGCTCGGCGTCAGCGCCGCCGGAGCCTTGCCCTCTGCCGTCAGCATGCCGGCGATTTTGTCTACGACCGTCTCCGCCATTTTGCGGTAGCCGGTCAATTTGCCCCCGGCCATCGAGATCAGGCCGGAGTCCGAGACGAAGATTTCGTCGCGCCGCGAAATCTCCGAGGGGTCTTTGCCCTCCTGATGGATCAGCGGGCGCAGCCCGGTCCAGCTCGATTCGACGTCCGCCTCCGTCAACCCGAGGGACGGGAACATCTCATTGGCCGCGCGCAGCACGTAGGCGCGATCCGCCATTGTCATGCGGGGATTCACGATTTCCCCGTTGTAGTTCGTGTCCGTCGTCCCGATGTAGGTTTTGCCATCCCGCGGGATGGCAAAGACCATGCGCCCATCCGGCGTATCAAAATAAACCGCCTGCCGCAGCGGGAATCGGCTCTGATCAAACACCAGATGGACCCCTTTGGTCAGATGCAGCGTTTTGCCATGCTTCGAATGGTCCATTTCCCGCAGCGTATCTACCCACGGTCCTGCGGCGTTGACGATTTTGCTGGCGTAGAGTGAGTAGGAAGCGCCTTGACCATTGTTCTGGCTTTGGTCTTTGCCCAGACCTAATCCGTGCTCTTGTTCTTGCCGTTGCTCCTGCTCTAGCTCTTGCCCTTGTTCTTGCTCCTGTCCTTGCACTTGCACTTGCACTTGCACTTGCACTTGCACTTGCACTTGCTCCTGCTCTTGCTCCTGCTCTTGCCCTTGCTCTTGCCCTTGCTCGTGCTCTTGCCTTTGCTCTTCCACTTCCTCGTGCCCTAGTCCCTGCTCCCCTCCATACTCCCGTCCAGACTGCTCCTTGCCATACCCCGCCTGCGAACCCCCAATCTGATCGACCACCCGTATGCCGACCAGCTTGCCGTCCTTCACGAGCAATTCCTCAACCTTGGCATAATTCACCGCCACAGCGCCAAGCTCAACCGCTTTTTTCATCACCTCGATCGTCAACCGGGCATCGTCCGTCCGGTACTCGACGTAGTAGCCCCCGCCATTGAGGTCATTTTTTTTCAATAACGGCTCGTGGGCTAACGTCTGCCCCGGATCGAACATGCGGCGGCGCTCCGAACGCTTCACGCCAGCCAAGAAATCGTACACTCGCAGACCGAGCGACGTCGACATTTTGCCGAACGTCCCCCCTTTATAAAAAGGCAAAAGCATCCACTCCGGCGTTGTCACATGCGGTCCATTTTCGTACACGATGGCGCGTTCCTTGCCTACCTCAGCAACAACCTTCACATCCAGCTGCTTCAAATAACGCAGCCCTCCGTGCACCAGCTTCGTCGAACGGCTGGACGTACCTGCCGCAAAATCCTGCATATCGACAAGCGCCGTCCGCAAGCCTCTGCTCTGCGCGTCCAAAGCAATGCCCGCCCCTGTAATACCGCCGCCAATCACGATCAAATCAAACGTTTGATCCGACATTGCTTGCAAGTTTGCAGTTCGATTCAATCCCGAAAATCCATGTTTATGCATCGTCATCGCATTCTCTCCCCTTCGAAGGTAAAAATAAAAACCACAACATTCCTAATACGTCTGCACGCATAGGCCCGCTGTGGTTTCTCCAATTCTCCAACCGAATATGAACTTGTCATCAGTATAACATTGACTGCCTTTATTTAAAAGCCATCGCGGCATGAACCGCCTTTTTCCAACCATTATACAACCTGCCTTGAACCTCGCTGTCCATGTGCGGATCGAATGCCCGCTCCACCTGCCACTGCGCCGCAATCTCCGCTTGATCCTTCCAGAAGCCAACGGCTAAACCAGCTAGATACGCAGCCCCCAAGGCCGTCGTCTCATTAATGCGCGGACGCTCGACCGTGACGCTCAACATGTCGCTTTGGAACTGCATCAGGAAATCATTTTTCACGACACCGCCGTCCACACGCAGTTTCGTCAGCTCAATGCCTGAATCATCCTGCATCGCCTGCAAAACATCTCTCGTTTGGTACGCCAACGACTCCAGCGTCGCCCGGACAAAATGCTCCTTGGACGTCCCTCGCGTCAGCCCGAAGACCGCGCCACGCACATCGCTGTCCCAATAGGGGGTCCCCAGCCCCACGAAGGCCGGAACGACATATACCCCATCTGTCGAAGCTACACGTGCCGCATACATTTCGCTGTCCCCGGCAGACTCTATCATCCGAAGTCCATCACGCAGCCATTGAATTGCCGAGCCCGCCACGAAAATGCTGCCTTCCAGCGCGTATTCCACGTTCCCATTCAGGCCCCAAGCAATCGTCGTCAGCAATCCGCTGCGCGAGGGAATTACTCGATTGCCTGTATTCATGAGCATGAAGCAGCCCGTGCCGTATGTGTTCTTGGCCATCCCCTTTTCGAAGCAAGCCTGCCCGAACAAAGCCGCCTGCTGATCGCCCGCTGCGCCTGCAATAGGAATAGAAGCTCCAAAGAAATGGCTTTCCTGCGTGTATCCATATACCTCCGAAGAAGAGCGCACCTCAGGCAGCATAGAAGCCGGAATATCGAGCAATCGCAGCAGCTCCTCATCCCACCGAAGCTCATGAATATTGTAAAGCAGCGTCCGTGAAGCGTTCGAATAATCCGTTACATGCACATCCCCTCCGGTTAAACGCCAGATGAGCCATGTATCCATGGTCCCGAAAAGCAAATCGCCCCGGACTGCCCTCTCGCGTGCGCCTTCGACATGATCGAGGATCCATTTGATTTTCGTTCCGGAAAAATAAGCATCGATCAGCAGCCCTGTGCGTTCTCGAAATAGATCATTCAGGCCTTGCCGCTTCAGCTCCTCACAGATATCGGCCGTTTGCCGCGATTGCCATACAATCGCATGATACACCGGCAATCCAGTATCCCGATCCCACACGACCGTTGTCTCACGCTGATTCGTGATGCCAATGCCAGCAATCTCTGCAGGCTGCACGCCCGCTTCCGAAAGCACCCTAGCAATCACGCCCAGTATCGAGACCCAAATTTCGTTCGCATCATGCTCCACCCAGCCCGGTTTAGGGAAATGCTGCTGAAACTCCTGCTGTGCTGCATGCACGATAGCGCCTTGCTTATTGAATAAAATGGCTCTGGAACTTGTCGTACCTTGATCCAAAGACAGCATATAGGTTGCGTTCATTGGCACGTCCCCCCCTTATTTAGAACTTTTTTCGTAATGCTTCCACAGCTCCGTATAGGACGTCGTAACCGCTGTCGCTCCCGCCTGCAACGCAAGATCTACATCGTTAACAGTGCGAATGAGGCCGCCAGCGAAAATGGGAATCCCCGAGCGTTCCTTCACTTCAGTAATAATGTGCGGAATGACCCCAGGCAGCACTTCGATGAAATCAGGCTTCGTCCTCTCCAGCAGTGCATAGCCCTTATTTAAAGCTGAACTGTCGAGCAGAAAAAGCCGCTGAATCGCCAACAGTCCGTTCTGCTTCGTCTTCGTGATCACATTTGCCCGCGTAGAAATCAGTCCTGCCGGACGTATGCTTTGGCACAAAAACTCAGCCGCATACTCGTCATTTTTCAAGCCTTCGATCAAATCCGCATGCAGCAGCAGCTTCTTTCCGTTTGCTCGCGCAAGATCGACAATGCTTTTGAGCTGGCCGATATGACTATCGAGCAGCACAATGTACGTGTAGCTTGACGCAAACAGCTTTTCTAAATCTTTGATTTTGCGAATGGCCGGTAAAATACGCTGCTCTTGCAACGACATGATGTTCGTCTCCATTTCGTATCGTGAAATTCCAGAACAAAAAGACTCACGAAAATCGCCGAATTATTCATTTGGCAATCTGCGTGAGTCTCCTGTTCTCCGTCACATGTATGAACTTATTTCCATTCTATCTACCCCGACACCCCGTGTCAATGGTTATTGGTTCCTTTGAAACCCTTCCACCCTATTGCCTTGTGCGCGCAGCCTGTTTCACGTATTGAAACCAAATGACCGCTTTGCGCGTATAACATACATGAAATATACGAAATATAAGCAATCATCATAGGAGGATTTTAGAACAAATGGACCCCGAACACACCAGCTTTTGGAGCTTACTGAAGAAAGGCAACATGTCATCCGCCAATGCAGCCATTGGCAACACCTTCATCGCCATTGTCAAAGGCATTGCAGCCGCCATGACAGGTAACGGCGCAATGTTCGCTTCAACGATGCACTCCGTAGCCGATGCCGTGAATCAAGCTTTTGTTTTTACAGGCAGCGTACTTTCCGAAAAGAAACCCACACGTCGATTCCCGACTGGCTTCGGGCGTGTGATTCATATATTTTGTATGATCGCGGTTATCGTGGTCACGATTATGGCTTACGAAACGATTAAAGAAGGCATTCATTTGCTCAAACACCCTGTTCATTCATCCGGTTTATGGCTGAATTTGGCCGTACTCCTCCTATCCATAGCAGTCGATGGCTACGTGCTAGTTAAAGCGATGAAAGAGGTTGTGCACGAAGCCCGCGTTGAAGCTCACGGATTGGCCAAAGTTGCTGCCTCCTTCAAAAATATCAACCGCGCTGCGCCGTCGACCCGGTTAGTTTTTTATGAGGATTTGGTCGCAACGACAGGATCATTGCTCGCTTTAATCGCCGTCGTTGTCACTTCCGTCTCCAATTTCGCCGTCCTCGATGGCATCATGACGATCGTGATCGGCGTTCTGATGGTCGGCGTCGCGTTCCGGGTCGGCTACGACAATATGGTCGGATTGATTGGAGTCGCTGCTCCTCCGGAAGTAGAAGATAAAGTCGCACAAATTATTTTCTCCGAAGCCACCGTCACCGACATTTACCAGATGCGCGTATTGCAAGAAGGACGCTACTACCACGTGGAAGGCTTGATTGAGCTGGATCGCGGTTTATCGCTTGCCGATGCTGACGACATCAAGTTCAAAATCCGCGAGAAACTGCTGCTTGACCCGCACATCACAGACGTAACCCTCGGCATTATCGAGGATAACGGCGTCAGAAACTGGGTGTCGGTGCATAACCGCTAACTCACGGGATTACGGACCTGATCAACTTACCAAAAGACTGCTGTACGGAGCTACCGTTCAGCAGTCTTTTTTCCGTCTCTGGTTGCGCTTCCCAGCCTTGGAACGCCACCTCACTTCTGTAAGCGCCACAATGGGCGCTACAGCACCGTATTCAAGCGCTCCTTGTCACGTAGCGCCCTAAATGGATCTTTCAGCTCCATCCAGCTTCCCTTGCTGGAGCCTGCTTCTCCTGTAAGCGCCACAATGGGCGCTACAGACCCGTCTTCACGCGCTCCTTAACCCGTAGCGCCCAAATTGGACCTTTCAGCTCCATCCAGCTCCCCTTGCTGGAACCTTCATCTCCTGTAAGCGCCACAATGGGCGCTACAGACCAGACTTCTACGCGCTCCTCTACCCGTAGCGCCCTAAATGGACCTTTCAGCTCCATCCAGCTCCCCTTGCTGGAGCCTTCATCTCCTGTAAGCGCCACAATGGGCGTTACAGCCTTGTTTCCACGCGCTCCTCTACCCGTAGCGCCCAAATTGGCCCTTTCAGCTCCATCCAGCTCCCCTTGCTGGAGCCTGCTTCTCCTGTAAGCGCCATAATGGGCGCTACAGACCAGACTTCTACGCGCTCCTCTACCCGTAGCGCCCTAAATGGATCTTTCAGCTCCATCCAGCTTCCCTTGCTGGAGCCCGCTTCTCCTGTAAGCGCCAAAATGGGCGCTACAGACCAAACTTCTACGCGCTCCTCTACCCGTAGCGCCCAAAATGGACCTTTCAGCTCCATCCAGCTTCCCTTGCTGGAGCCTGCATCTCCTGTAAGCGCCACAATGGGCGCTACAGACCAGACTTCTACGCGCTCCTCGAACCGTAGCGCCCTAAATGGACCTTTCAGCTCCATCCAGCTCCCCTTGCTGGAGCCCGCTTCTCCTGTAAGCGCCATAATGGGCGCTACAGCTCTTTCCCACAAAAAAAACGCAAGAAGCCCACACAGCCTCTTGCGCTTTTTTAATTGTCCGCAATATGCAGCCCCCGCAGGTAAGTAGTCAGCAGTCGCCTCAAACTCTCATCGCGCTCAAGCTCCATGCGAAATCCGTTCTTGAGTTCTAAAGAGGCGAAGCCGTGCACGATGCTGCGAAAGCCGCGAACCACATGCAGCGCATCATCCTGACTGAGCGCGTACGGCTCCAAGAGACGCAAGATGAATCCTACCACTTGACTGCTCGCTTGCTGCAATTCCGGATCCCCATTATCATGCAGAGATGCCATCGCATCATACAATCCCGGCTGCTGCCTCGCGAAAGTCACATAGGCGAAGCCAGCGGCTAGCAGCGCATCCGCACCGGCCTTTCCGAGAACAGCTTCCACCATCGCTTCTTTTATCCGAATTAAACTGATCAGGAAGAGTTCTCTTTTAAGACCCGGCAAGCCCTTAATATGGTTGTATAAGGAAGGTGTCTTAACGTTCAAATTAGTAGCCAGCGCGGCTAGCGTCACCTGTTCAACCCCATGAATGTTAGCGAGCTCGATAGCCGCTTGTAATACAGTTTCTGCATCTAACCCTTGTCGGTATGCCATGTCTGCCCCTCATCTCTAAATACTTGCTACTTCTATATTAATCTTTTTTGCCGCTTCTTCCAACGCTTTATCCATAACTGGCAGCGGATTCTCAATCATGTTCCCGTGCCCGACAGCAAGCACACTTGGTTTCAGATCTCTAAGCTTACGCGCGCTCTCCAGCGACACTTGTTTATTCCACGTAGCCATGGCGGGAAAAGGGAACCACGCTTTCAGCACACCGGACACGGCAACGCCGCCGCGTATCTGGAACGCATCGCCGGCAATCAGCGCACGGCTGCGCACATCAAGGAACGCCATCATCCCCGGCGTATGCCCAGGAGCGGCAACAGCCTGTAGAGAGCCGACCCGGTCGCCATCCTGCAAAAGCACATCGGGCTTCGTTTGCACCGCTCCCGGTTTCGGCACGCCCCCTTTGATCGGCGTATTAGGTTCGCCGGCTTCCAGCTCCATACTTCCCGCTAACAGCTTGGCATCTCTTTGGGAGATGTACACCGTCGCCTGCGGCAATGCTTTCTTCAAGCCATCCAACGCACCGATGTGATCGCCATGGGCGTGTGTAAGCACGATGCGCGTAATGGGCTTTCCAATCTTTTCAGCGGCTTCCATAATTCCCTTTACGCTAAATGGAAGCGCAGCATCAATCAATGTCAATTCCTGCTCTTCCTCCACCAAGTAACAGTTCACTGGAAAGAACCTCGGCATAAAAGCTACTTGATACAAACCGCCAATACGTGTCAATTTCATTTAAAACGCCTCCCGTTTACTATTTATATTAGTATAATAACTAATAACATTAGTTTAGTCAAGGGGGTATTTTCCATCTCCCTCAGATCAAAGGAGTTTTCATCCGATCTATGGTAAAATAAGTCATACGTTTGAACCAACTAATCTGGTTTATTTTCATAAAGTGAGGGTACCCACGTGAATACAGAAACATTAGCGCTTTTTCGTACGTTGACGGAAATGCAAGCTGCGCCGGGCTTTGAGCGGGACATTCGCAAGTTCGTTCGCGGCGAAATGGAGAAATATACGGACGAGTTCATCCAGGACGGGTTAGGCAGCCTGTTCGGCATTTTGCGCGGCGATGAAAACGGTCCAAAAGTGATGGTTGCCGGACACTTCGATGAAGTCGGCTTTCTCGTGAACGGCATCACGGAACACGGCACCATCAAGTTCCAGCCGCTCGGCGGCTGGTTCTCTCAAGTGCTGCCTGCACAGCGTGTGCAGATTATGACCGAGCAAGGGCCGATCATCGGGGTGATCGGCTCGACGCCCGTGCACCTGCTGGACGAGGCCGCACGCGGCAAGCCCGCAGATATCAAGTCGATGTACATTGACATCGGCGCAGAAGACAAAGCCGATGCCAAGCGCATCGGCGTCCGCATCGGGCAGCAGATCGTGCCCATCTGCCCGTTCACACCCCTGGCCAATCCGAAGCGGATTATGGCCAAAGCTTGGGACAATCGCTACGGCGTCGGCCTCGCGATTGAGCTCATGAAGGAGCTTCATGGAACGAAGCTCCCGAATGTCCTGTACGCCGGAGCGACCGTACAGGAAGAAGTAGGCGCGCGCGGCGCCCAAACGGCGGCGAATCTCATCCAGCCGGATCTGTTCTACGCGCTGGATGCCAGCGCCGCCGGCGATATGACCGGCGACCGCAATGCGTTCGGCCAGCTCGGCCGCGGCGCGCTGCTGCGCATCTTTGATCCCACGATGATTACCCATCGCGGGCTGGTCGAGTTCGTGCTGGATACGGCGGAGACGCATAAGATTCCGTATCAATATTTCATCTCTGCCGGCGGTACGGACGCCGGGCAAGTGCATCTGCAAGGCAGCGGCATACCATCCACCGTTATCGGCGTCTGCGCCCGGTATATTCATACCTCGGCGTCGATTCTGCACGTTGACGATTACGCAGCTGCCAAGGAACTGCTGATCAAGCTTGTCCAGGCAAGCGACCGCACAACGCTGAACACGATCCTTGCCCGGGCTTGAGTGGTTTGGGCTCTATGCGCTTTCATGGGTTAGGTATCTGCAGAAAATAAAGTAATAGACCAGAAAAATATTTTCGCTTGATGTAGAAATTCATGGATCTGAATCGTCTTTATAGTGAAGACATGAAACAACCCCATTATGAGTGTTGAGAGGAGCAATAACCATGAATTACACACTGCTTATGTATGAATCGACGGAGGATTTCGCCAAACGAATCGATCCGATTCACAAGGAGGCATATGTCGCAAGCTGGACACATTATGTCACAGCGATGATTGAGTCCGGCATTGTGATAAGCACCGCAGGTCTCCAGTCCCCGGAGACGGGAACCACGCTCAGCCGGAAGGGCGGCGAATTGCTGGTTCAGGATGGCCCGATCACCGAAACCAAGGAGCATATTGGTGGTTTGGCCATCATCGACGTGCCCGATCTAGACACCGCCTTGGAATGGGCGGCACGTTGTCCCGGCAGCTCGGTTGAGGTCCGCCCTACCTTGTATCCGATTTCGAAATGAGCGCCATGCATGCTCACCAAATGATTGAACAGACGGCCCGTGATTCCTACGGCCGTCTGGTTGCGTTTCTGGCTGTGCGCTGGCGTGACCCGGCTGCAGCGGAGGATGCGCTTGCCGACGCTTTCCTGGCTGCGCTGGAATCATGGCCTGCGACCGGAGTGCCGGATAATCCCGAGGCCTGGCTGGTCACTGCTGCGCAGCGCCGACTGATCGACGATACCCGGCATGCCCGCGTGCATGCCGGTGCGGAGCAGACTTTGATCGCAATGGCGGAAAATATGCAGCAATGGGCCGGACTCGAAGCGTCTTTTTCAGATGAACGGCTCAAAATGCTGTTTATTTGCGCCCATCCCGAAATTGATCCAGCCGTGCGTACACCGCTCATGCTCCAGTCCGTGCTTGGCCTTGACGCAGCCCGCATTGCTTCTGCCTTCGTTGTTAAGCCTGCAACGATGGGGCAGCGCCTTACCCGCGCGAAAGCGAAACTAAAGAGCGACGACATTACATTCGACTTACCCGGTAAGGACGAATGGCCGGAGCGCCTTAATGCCGTGCTTGAAGCCGTCTATGCAGCCTATGGAAGCGGCTGGGACGATATTGCCGGCGTCGATCCGCGCCGGAAGGGGCTGGCCGAAGAAGCGATTTTCCTGGGAAGGCTGATCGTGCGATTCATGCCGGGGGAACCGGAAGCGCTGGGCTTGCTGGCTCTTATGTTGCATTGCGAGGCGCGCCGCCAGGCGCGGCGCGATGAGGCAGGCGGCTATGTGCCCATATCCGAGCAGGATCATTCGCGTTGGTCGATCGGGATGATCGAGGAAGCGGAGCATTGCCTTCGCACTGCTGCTCAAGGGAACCGCATCGGGCGGTTCCAGCTTGAAGCGGCGATTCAATCCGTGCATGCGCAGCGTGCCCGGACTGGCCGTACGGAATGGGAAGGAATCGCGCTGCTATACGAGGGGCTGGTAGGCATCGCTCCAACGATCGGCGCCATCGTAGGCCGCGCGGCAGCTGTTGCCGAAGCGCGCGGCGCCGAAACCGGGATGGCGCTCTTGGATGAAATACCGGCAGAAGCGGTCAAGAGCTATCAGCCTTATTGGGCGCTGAGCGCCTATTTGTTCAAAAGGATGAAGAGGTTCGAGGAGGCCCGCGCCGCATATAGCCGGGCCATCGGATTGTGCATGGATCCCTCCATTCGAGCGTTTCTGGAGAAACAATTCGTGAATATTAGTTGTTTCACTTCACCGGATGGAACCGAACTGCCGTCGGGCCGTTTTCGTGACTGATAGACGAAGGCAGGTAAAACCCTGACCTCAGCCTGATCAGAGATGCTGTACACATGTACTGCTAGGCACAGATCTCTCGGGGAACGTTTGTTCAATAAAACAGCAGCAGTCTAGGACTTTATTTTCTAGTCCATGGCTACTGCTGGTTCGTTTTTTGGTTCAGTCTAATACTCTATTTTCACAGAACATTAGGGGTTATGCACTTTAGGGCTTACCCGGTTTGAAGCTTGAGCACTCGGGATCCGGCATCAGCCCGCGGGACTCAACGGATCCGACTTCGATTAAATAGAAATGAGGAACTTCAGTACGCTATTCTGCTAAATTGCCCTGTTTTGAACTACGAAACGGAACTACAGTGCGCTAAATAGGGGAAATTCACAAGAAAACCCTTATTTTCTGATGCATAAGGTACCGACGTTCCGCGAAATAACCACATAATCGAATGTGGCTATCAATAAGGCACCCACGTTCCGCTCAGCGATTTAAAAGCGCCATGTTTTAACTCGACGATGGGCTACCTGAAAGCATGAAATAACGTGCTGCCCCAAAAGCCGGATTTGAATTTTATTACACGCCACTGGAGTATGGATCAACAGCAAAGAAGCCGCCATCTCCACTTTGAGTGGTTTTAGCGGCTTCTGAATTTCGGGACTGATTCATTCCACCCTACCCTTTCGGATCAGCCTTTTTCACATTGTCTCATAAGGGGTATATGTCCTTCGGCCCATTCCTTGCCCGGCGCCCCATCCATTTTGATACGTATAGAACAGTTGTTCCAATATATGGTATAATTAACGGCATAGTCAGAAATTCGCAGGTTGACCTCCAGAAAGAAGGAATTATATGAGCCATGTGATTCGCCTAGCAACTCCTGAAGACACAACGCTTATCAGCATGTTCATTACGAACTTGACCGGTAAAGCAATCTTCCCGCTTCATATCGAAAACAGGCTGCATTTCATGCGTAATCACCCTAATGAAATGCTGTATGTGTATGAAGAGAACAAACAGATTCTCGGCACACTCGGTTTTCGGATTCGACCTGAAGAGGGTACCGATGTGAAAATAAGCGAAGTGTCGATTATATCTTTTGATGAAACCAATGGATCGACGGACCCTTCCGATAAATTGAAGCAATATGCGGAAGAGCTTGCCAGCAAACATGCCTGTACGGGCATATGGTGGATTGCAGGTTCCGAGCAAAAAAATGGCACGCATGCCTCGAACCAGACACTTAGGCATCAAGAAACGGGATATCGGTTCGTCAAACGATTTCTGTAGGCTGGAACTTTTGATCAAGCCGCTCGTGTCTTAAACGAGCTTTTTCACTCTTCTTTCTTCAAGCCAAGCGCTAATTCTTGCAATGGACATAGGATCGCCGTAGTAGTAACCCTGCATCACATGGCAGCCTCGCGATTGCAAGAATTCAATTTGCTCCATGGTCTCTACGCCTTCGGCTACAACTTCCATGTTCAAATTCGTAGCTATTGCAATGATGCTGCTAATAATGGCTTGCTTGGAGGGAAGTTCGCTCTTCCGGATAAAAGCTTGATCGATCTTCAATGTATCCAGGGGCAGCTCATCCAAGCTGCCTAATGAGGAATAACCCGTACCGAAGTCATCCAGCGCTACTTTCACGCCGAGCTCGCGAATGGTATGCAGCTGCTGAATCGTATCGATCACGTTATTCATAGCAATCGACTCCGTAATTTCGACCTCCAAATAGCGGCCTGGCAGACCTGATACCTCCAACGCTTCCTGAACCATGTCGTAAAGAGCATGACTTTCAAAAATACGAATCGACATGTTTACCGAAATTCCCGCATGCACGAGACCTCGATCCTGCCATTCTTTATTTTGCAAACAGACCTCTTTCAATAACCAGCGGGTCATCGGCACAATCATTCCGGTATCTTCAGCCACAGGAATGAATTCTCCGGGCATCACTAGTCCAAGCTGTGGATGCTGCCAACGAAGCAGCGCTTCCAGACCTACAAGTTGATTCAGTCCTGGATCCCACTTTGGCTGATACACGATCGTAAAATCCTCATGAACCATCGCCTTGCACAAGTCTCTCTCCAACAGCAGCTTGCGCTGCTGGCTTCGATTAATCTCCTCGTCAAAAAAATGATACCGATTCTTACCCGCATTCTTTGCGCTGTACAAGGCGGCATCGGATGCTTTCAGCAAAGTGGAACGATCCGTACCATGCTGAGGGGCAAGGCTGATGCCCACGCTTCCCGTCATATACAGCTCATGCGTCTCTATGAAATAGGCTTCCTTAATGCTATTTAAAATCGTTTGGGCAATCTGCTCGATTTTCCCAGTGTTAGCTTCTCTAGTAATGACCAAAAATTCATCGCCGCCCAGCCGAAATAGCGTGCCTCTATCACCGACACAGCTTCGCAGTCTGTCCGCTACCTGCTGAAGCAGCATATCACCGATATCGTGCCCCAGCGTGTCATTAATCGTTTTAAACCGGTCCAAATCAACAAATAGAAGCGCGCCGCTGACAATCTTGTCTGATTGCTCGTTAAAGTAACGCTGCAAATCGTGCCTATTCGGAAGATTCGTTAAGTGGTCGCTGTAAGCCATCTTCTCTAATACATGGCGATCGAAGAAAATTGCCCCCCACGAAACAGCCAAAATGAAAAAGGTGGACAACGCTATGCCAATTAACAAAAAGAGTTGCGATTGCCCTTCGCCTGCCATAACCTGATGAGCATCACTGCTATATGTAAATTGAACCGCTGCCATGCCGGTATAGTGCATACCACAAATCGCAATGCCCATGACGACCGCACAGATCAGCTTCCAGAGACTGAAATCAGGATAATTCCGTAGCCTGTGAAACAAGTATAATGCCGCATACGAAGCGATAAGCGCAATTCCCCCTGATAGAAGCCACAGCGTAATATCATAGGTGATTAGCATGGTCCCACTCATCGCGGACATACCTGTATAATGCATGGCGACGATACCGCACCCCATAAATAAGCCGCCCAGTCCATACCCCCAAGGCCCAGAATGACTCTTCGCGGTAAGTTGAAAAGCAATAAAAGATGCCAATATGCTCCCAAGTGAAGATACTATCGTTATGGTTACATCATAGGTTACATTCGTATCCATATGATAGGCCAACATACCTATGAAATGCATGGACCAAACACCAACTCCCATGACCAAAGAGCCCGCGATCAACCAGATGACTCGATTCCTGCCATGAGAATGTGAAACCTTCCCCGCTAAATTAAGCGCTGAATAGGAGGATAATACCGCTATGACAAAAGAAAGCAAAACAATCCAGCCATTAAAATGACCTTGCATATTCCCCATCTAACCAACTCGCTTCCATTCTAAGAAGTATGACTATTGTCCTATTATATGACAAACTGACTGGTTTTTAATATAGCGAACCCTCTCATTTTTTGTAATTGAGAGAATACAAGAGAAAACGAAAGAATGGGCTAGGATATATCCCCTCATTCACTTATATCTAAATATTCTGAATATTTACAATATTATAATAATAGAGTATATTGAATTCAGGCTCACTTGCAGGACAAGCTTTTAGCAGCACTACGGAGCAATGAGCCGGCATCATATCCATAACAAGCAAAAGGAAAGGGGATAGTCCAATGGACCGTGTTAGCGAAGCATGCCCTCGATACCTGCAAACTTGAAGGAAAGAGGTGCCCGAAACTTTCGTCAACCTTGGGGCATGTGGGAATGAGAAGTTCACCAGAGGCGTATATCCGAGGAAAGGATGGCTTAAACAGTTTAATTATGCAACGTCAGTTGTTCGATGGGAGCGTGCTTGGTTACAATTGAATAGGAACTATTGCGCATAGGGATCGCCGGTTATCTTGGATAAGCGGGATCCCTATTTGCGTTGTCTGATTCTGATACCGGCAAAAGAACGGTGAACGTCGTGCCCTTGCCAATCTGGCTCGTTACAGAGATAGAGCCATCATGCATTTCGATGATCTTCTTCACGATGGAAAGTCCTAGCCCGCTTCCTCCCGAAGCGCGATTTCTGGATTTATCCGCTTTATAGAAGCGCTCAAAGATTTGGGACTGATCCTCTTCTGTGATGCCGACGCCATTATCGGAGATGCGAATCGCGGCTTCTTTTCCGTTTCTGGTCAAATGGACGCCAATCGTTCCCCCGCTAGGTGTGAACTTGATCGCGTTGTGAATGAGATTGATCCACACTTGACTTAGCAAATCTTCATCGGCTGTGAGGCTTACCACGGCGAGATCGATGTCCATTTCGATGGCTTTATCCACCCACTGCGGCTCGCATGCGAGAATATGATTGCGCAGCTGCTTATCCAGCCGAAAGCTTGTGGCCTCGAAAGGGTGGTGCTGAGATTCCAATGACGAAAGCTTGAGCAGGTTATCGCTTAGCTTGGATAATCGGGTGCTCTCCGCTTCGATAATTTCAAGGTAGTGCTTGCGCTCTTGCGGCGTAATCGCATCGTTCTGCATCGCGCGGGAAAATCCGCTAATCGAGGTCAGCGGTGACTGGATCTCGTGAGACACATTGGAGATGAACTCCTGCCGCATTTTCTCCAGTTGGCCCAGCTCTTCAGCCATATGGTTGATCCCGTCGATCAGCTCCACAAAGTGGCCGTTATGCGGACTATTCTCTACCGTTACATTGAAGTCACCCCGAGCCATGCGCCTCATGGCATCAATCATCGCCTGGAAAAAATCCATCTGCTTGGAGCGGAAGTATCTCCCCAGTAAGGACATGGTTACTCCCCATAACAGCATGCCGCCTAGCGAATTGATCAATTGAACGACCACCTCGTACGGACGTTTATCGATATAGGCATAGAGCCATCCCGTGGCATAGAAAGTCGCCAACCAAAAACCAACGATCAATAGAAATATGAATACCGCCAAAAGAAACCCGCGAAAGTGTTCTCCGCGGCTTTTCTTGTTCATGCCCTTCGGGCGTCTCCCGCTCATGCGCGCAGCACCTCCATCCGATACCCCAGTCCACGGATCGTGCTAATTCGAAAAGCGTGCTGCTCCTCCGGGAACCGCTCCCGCAGCCGATTGATATGCACATCCACCGTGCGCTCGTTGCCTTCATAATCGAAGCCCCAGATCTGCTCAATGAGCTGATCCCGCGAGAAGGTCTTGCCCGGGTAGCTCGCAAGCTTATACAGGAGCTCGAATTCTTTGAGCGGCAAAGTAACGCTCTGGGCGCCGATCGTTACTTCGTATGTCTTGCGGTTCATGGTCAGATCCCCGACCTGCACCGTTTGGGACGAAGCGATTTTGTACCGCTTGAGCAGCGCTCTTACGCGCACCGCGAGCTCTACAGGCTCGAACGGCTTGACGAGGTAATCGTCCGTGCCCAGTTCAAAGCCCTTGACCTTCTGCGAAGTCTCGCCTTTGGCCGTGAGCATAAGCAGAGGAAAATCATAATGCTCCCTCAGCTCCTTACAAAGCTCCCAACCATCCATATTCGGCATCATGACATCCGTGATAACCATATCAACCTGAATGGTTTCCAGCATCTTAAGCGCTTCAACACCATCGGAGGCTTCGATAACGTCGAAGCCCTCGTTCAGCATGAAGACGCGCACTAGCTCGCGAATATAAGGATCATCATCGACAATCATAATTTGCGCCATTACGGATCAAACCCCCGTCTTCCAACGTTTGTCATACATCTTAGCATACTTTATAAGCAGCCGTTAAACGAATTCCCGTTTGCTGCACTGCTGCATCTTTGTTCACCACGATGCTCATCATACAGACTTCGATCGATGAGACTAGCATAAAGGATATTTATAAACGGAATATAAACCGAGTAGACGCTTGCGATGGAAGTTGCGCTTTTTTTCAAAAGTCATTTATGTTACATTTTGGAAGAAGAATACATACCGATTCAAGGTGGTCAAAGACGCGATGATGAACAACGTATTTGATGTATTTGAAAAGCTTCAAACCGAAGAAGAAGCGACAGCCTTCCAGCACAATCTGCTGCAAGCGGGTTATTCCGGCTTCCGCAGCCTGCTGGACGGCTTCACGGAAGCACTTAAAACAGCGATGGATGCGGAGATCGAAGAGTTGGAGCGCACCATTGGCAAAGCACGCCGTCTCTTTCCCGAGCCCGTCCTATTCAGCCCATCATGGGAGCGCATATGGCCGGAGCTCGAAGCAACACTTGCAGCCAAGAAGGGCGTGCTCGAGACTGTTTCCGCAAGCGACCGCGGCGGCGAATGGCAGGTTATTCTGGACAACCCCCTTGCGGTGCAAGAGGTTGTTTGTTACCCTGGGCTGCCTTTCCAGGAGGCTGCTTATCTGTACGCTTACTTCCGTCCGCAACTGGAGAAATCGGAATATATCCGGCTGCAGAAGATCCAGACTTTGATTCAAGATACCGGCGCATAAGTGCACTCCAGGACCTATTGGTTCTGGGGTGTTTTTTTAGTTCAGGGATTCGGCAGAAGAACCATTCAGGTTAATGAAACATTTGAGGCAGCTGTCTAGCGTGGGGGTCAGCCGTGTAGCCTGCCTGCCAAATTGCTCGGAGACACTAACACAAACTCATCCGAAATACTGGGCATATTTTGAATGGCCATTGCTAGATTTCAGTGAACCCTCAGCCTGTTCTCAGACCACTTTCAGCCAACGCTTTTATACTGACAATGACTACAACAAGCGAAGGGGATTTCAACATGAAAAGAACGCGCCAGCTACACTTATGGATTGGATTAATTTGCTCCGTATTTATTCTCTTACAATCGATTACAGGATTGCTTTTATCGGAAAAAGCACTGCTCGGCTTGGGCGAAGGCATGGAAGGGAGACCTCCTCAGTCTGTTGCAGGAATGAATGGATCAACAACGGCGAATAGCGGTAACGGCGATGCCGGACAAACCAGCGCTGACGACAAATCGGCAGCTCAAGCAAATCGGCCGCAGTTTGGCGGCGACCGCGAAGGTGGCGGCAATACAAGCTTTATCGGCATTGTGAAGGGCCTTCACGAGGGTAAAATCGGCCAGACTAATGTAAAATGGCTAATCGACCTCACGGCGCTTGGGATGATTGTGCTTACAGCGACTGGCATAATGTTGTCGATTAAAACGCTGCGGGCTCAGAGCATACAGCGGAAGCGGCGGGCAGCGGCTGAGCGCTGATGCGGTGAGCAGTAGGCGCGCGGCGGGGCGGGGCTTGCTCTGCCTCAACCGGGCAGGGCTGCTCTGGCTCGGCGCTAAGCCGAGATTAGCTGGAAAATATCCAGCTAATCATTGCTTTTTAGCGACTTTACGTAATATAACGGGAGAACCTCCCGCTATATTACTCAGATTCGATTGATTCGCTCATAGCCGAGCGAATTAGATGGAGCTTTTCCCGGTAACGCTTATACAGTAAGAAAGTTAAATAAAATTAACTGGACGTTTTCCCGCTAAATTTAACCAAGGCCTCTAAGCGAGGTGGAATGCCTCTGAATACATCTGACATTTACCGCGCTACCAAGCGCACAAAAAGCCTCCAACGAAGGACATTCCATTCCTTCGTTGGAGGCTTGCTGTTTCAACCCAGCACGACCCGATCGTCCGACAGCTTGCTGCCGCTGATTTGTTCGAACTCACCGAGCAGTTGCTCCACGGTGAGATCCTTCTTCCGTTCCTCGCTCACATCAAGGATGATGCGGCCTTTATCCATCATGATCAGGCGGTTCCCTAACCGGATCGCCTGTTCCATGTTATGCGTGACCATCAACGTGGTCAGCTTCATTTCGCGCACGATGTCCTCGGTCAATCGTGTGATCAGCTCTGCCCGCGCAGGATCCAGCGCGGCGGTATGCTCGTCAAGCAGCAGAATCTGCGGCTTGGTGAACGTGGCCATGAGCAGGCTGAGCGCCTGCCGCTCGCCGCCGGAGAGCAGCCCGACCTTGGCGCGCAATCGGCCTTCCAGGCCGATGCCAAGGCGCTTCAGCTGCTCCAGGAACACCGCGCGCTTCGCCGCGGTGACGCCGAAGCCGAGCCCGCGCTTCTTGCCGCGGGCATACGCCATAGCGAGATTCTCCTCGATCGTCATGCGAGGAGCGGTCCCTGCCATGGGGTCTTGAAAGACGCGGCCGATCCAGCGGCTGCGCTCGTACTCCCGCAGATGGTGAATACCTTCACCATCGATGCGCACTTCGCCGGCATCCGGCGTCATCACGCCGGAGATGATGTTCATCAGCGTCGACTTGCCGGCGCCGTTGCTGCCAATCACCGTAACGAAATCGCCAGGCTTCAACGTTAAGTTAATGCCGATTAGCGCGATCTTCTCATCGGCTGAGCCAGGGTTGAATAATTTGGAAACGTTCGAGAGCTGAAGCATTACCGCTCACCCCCCTGATTGGATTGTAAAGTCCGCGCGATTAACTCGGCAGAGCGCCGCCTAGCCATCGCTTTCTGCTTAATGGAGCGCTGCACGGATGGGAGTACAAGCGCAATTATTACGATAATTGCCGTGATGAGCTTCAAGTCAGATGCGCTTAACCACTCCACCCGCAGCGCCAGCGCTACGACGATCCGGTACACGATGGAACCTAGTACCGCAGCAAGAGTCGCCTGAAATACGGTGCGCGCACCGAATATCGCTTCCCCGATAATCACCGAGGCTAGACCAATTACAATCATCCCGATACCCATGGAAATGTCGGCAAATCCGGATTGTTGGGCAATAAGCGCCCCGGATAACGCGACCAAACCGTTAGATAAGCTAACACCTAAGATCGTTGTATTATCCGTGTTTGCGCCGAAACTGCGGATCATTCGGGCGTTATCGCCCGTCGCTCGCAGCGCCAGTCCCATATCTGTATGCAGGAATGCATCCAGCAGCAATTTGAACATGATAACGACAATGAGCCCAACACCGATGGGCGACATCGAACCGAACAAGGTATCGGAACCAAGCAGTGAAATGTTCGGCTTGCCCATAATGCGCATATTGATGGAATACAAGGCGATCATCATCAGAATCCCGGATAATAGCCCATTAATTTTTCCCTTCGTATGCAGCAGTCCCGTACAAGCACCTGCTGCAAGACCGCCAGCGAAAGCAGCTACGCAAGCAATCCATGGCGCATAACCATGCGAGATCATGATTGCAGCGATGGCCCCTCCAGTCGTAAAGCTGCCGTCCACAGTCAAATCTGGGAAATCGAGAATACGGAACGTGATGTAGACGCCAAGCGCCATAAGCGCATATAGAAGACCTAACTCTCCGGCTCCCATTAATGAATCCAACATGTGATAACCTCCGTGGTATCAGAATGAACCTACCCGTCCCCGCAATGGACAAAAGGAGTGAACGATTGCTCTCGCTCACCCCTTCTGTGGCAATGCCGGGTTACTGAATAATGTTCTTCTCTTTATCTTTTACTGCATTTTTCATTGCATCCGTTACTTCGATACCTTGCGCTTTCGCTGCTTTCAGGTTCAAGATCAGATCCAGTTTATCAGGAACAGTAACCTTCATATCTGCTGGTTTTTTGCCGTTTTTTAGAATGTCTACAGCCATTTGACCGACTTGGTAGCCATGGTCATAGTATTTGAAGCCAACCGTTGCAAAAGCGCCCTTTTCCACGGTGTCGCGGTCGCTGGAGAAGAACGGAATTTTCTTATCGTTCGCAACTTGAATGATGGAATCCACACCGCTTACAACCGTATTATCGAGCGTGATCAGTAAAGCATCTGCGCGTCCGACAAGGGATTGAGCCGCTTGCTTCACTTCGGACGTGTTCGTAACCGGCGCTTTTACAAGCTTGATGCCATGCTTCGTTAACGATTCCTCCGCATTTTTGGCCATAATGACCGCATTCGGCTCTCCTTCATTAATGACGAGACCGACTGTTTTCACTTTCGGCAGGTTAGCCGCTACGAAATCCATCAACTGCGAGACAGCCTGCGGATTCGTATCGGATGCGCCAGAAACGTTACCGCCCGGTTTATCCAAATTGCTTACGATTTTCGCTGCAAGCGGATCTGTCACGGCTGCGAATAAAACAGGAGCTTTTTTCACTTGCTGCACAACAGCAAGTGCGGATGGTGTCGCGATACCGAGAACCAAATCGTTGTCGCCGGAGGCAATTTTTTGCGCGATGGAAAGATTGTTGGTTTGATCGCCTTGCGCGTTGTTGAAATCAAGTTTGAGGTTCGTTCCTTCAACGATACCTGCATCTTTAAGCGCGGCGATGAACCCTTGGCGTGTGGCGTCCAAAGACGGATGCTCCACGATCTGGGAAATGGCCACTTTGTAAGTCTTAGTCGCAGCAGGTGCCGCCGTTGGCGTGCCGCTTGCGGCCGGGTTGACTGTTTCTGCTTTCTGTCCGCAACCTGCCAGAGTGACAAGCGCCGCGGATAAAACGAGCGTAACTAATGCTTTCTTTTTCAACTGTAAGACCCCTCTCTTTATTCCCATCAGTCGTTTGGACACTACACCGCTTATCCCTTTAACGCTTTCATTCGGCAAAGCGCAGATATATGGGGTACTGCAGGCCCAATCAAACTAAGGTCAATTATTAATTAACCCTAGTTTAATTCGGTAAAGCGTTTCCGTCAATCGTTTTATCCCTGTTGGTAGAAATTTCTGAGCAGCTCGTCCATGACCCGATTTGTCCTAGCTGCTGTAATTCCCGTGCTCGGACTGCGCCCAATCCCCCTCATTTCATCCACGATCGACTGAATCAGCGGCTGTTGAATATGCGCCGGGTTCGGAATGGTCAACATCTCTATATGCCCGTCCGCCAGCTCGATGCGCACATCCTCCCCGAAGGTAGAGAAGCTGATTTTCCCGCAGCTCCCGATAATTTCATTGCTATCGCTGCGCGTGTATGAACTAAAACACCACGCCCCCGTGCCGATAACCCCCGATTCGAACCTATACGTTCCGGTCACCAAATCCTCCACAGCATGCTGGCCCGATTGATTGGCAGCGAAACCGTTCACCTCGCCGATTGGGCCTATTAGGTAATCGAGTATATCCAGCGTATGACTCGCCAAGTCAACGAATAACCCGCCACCGGCAAGCTCAGGCTGTAACCGCCAAGGGATGGATTGATCGCTTGCGGTTGCCCTCATCGTTTGCAGCTGCACAGATTGAACCAAGCGAATCTCGCCGATGGTTCCGCTATCCAACAGCTGTTTGATTTGGTTGAAGCGCGGCAAGCCTCTTCGATAATACGCGACAAATAACGGCACGCCAGCCGCTTCGCAAGCTCTCATCATATCGATGCATTCGGCGTAGTTTCTCGCCATCGGCTTCTCCACATAAACGGGCTTCCCGGCACGCG
Organism: Paenibacillus tabacirhizosphaerae; assembly: GCF_040812395.1. GTDB lineage: Bacteria > Bacillota > Bacilli > Paenibacillales > NBRC-103111 > Paenibacillus_E. The sequence goes on from NZ_JBFNXH010000004.1 coordinate 186,999, forward strand.
CAGCCATCAACGCATACTCCCGATGGAAGGCAGGCGGCGTAGCGACATACACCGCATTCACGTTAGGATCTTGAATGAGTGCCTCTGCGTTGTCATACCATGCGGCAACCTGGTGCCTGCGTGCATAATCCTCCGCCAACGCCCCGCTACGCCGCATCACTGCGACGAGCTCAGAGCCTTCTGCTTTCTGCAACGCAGGACCGCTTTTCACCTCCGTCACATCTCCGCAGCCTATAATCCCCCACCGAATTGTATCCATACGCTAACCTCCATTGATTTATTATGTACCGGCAAAATGACGATGAAAGTCGTTCCCTTGCCCTCTACCGATTTCGTCTCCAATTTGCCTCCATGCTTCTGTACAATGCTGAGACATACAGACACAGGATATAGGATTCTTCATTTTCGCAGCAAGCGAAGATCTTACGCACGTCAAGTCCGATCCATTCCTGCTCTTTCCTATGGAGAATCGATTGGAGGAGCTGGCGCACCCTTTCATTGATATAAATAATTTTCCCATACACATCTGTAGCAAAAAAACACCCGGAATCTGGTTGACCATCCAGGACATCGTACTCCGCTTATAGATTAGCTTTTTTGCCAAACGGGCGTAAATTACGTATAACAAACCTATCGTGGATAGCCATACTACCCTGATTAAACCTGCTACGGTTTAAGACGTGTCCCGTGGTATATAGACACCGATCAAGTATGGATAGACCCACAACGGTCAGCAAAACCCACCCCATTATTTTACATACACGCTCGTTCGCCACCCTTACCTGGTAAAGTTCCTTAAACATATGTATTCGACACCAGTGAGCCGCCTCCTTCGCTGAAAAGAACAATCCGGCGTTCAAGGTGCTTTCTGTTCTACTTTGTGCTGCCTTCTTCTTCTCTTTTCCCTAACCTGTTCCATCCGTATTCATAACCACGAACACCCCTGTAAGATTCCGGGTACATTTCGCCTCCGCAAGCTTCGCAAGAAAACGGTGGAGGTACTGCCGGATCACCTATTCCCCATGCACAGCGATTTCGACGGAACTACGGTGCCTTATTCCAAGGTAACGTCCCTTTTCTCCCCCTGAGGCGGAACTGGGGTGCGTTAAATGAGCGAGAATCGTGCCTACACCCCGGCATTTCCCGCTCATAACGTACCGTAGTTCCGCGAAATGTCCTTACAACCGAAAATACCGCCACTTAACGCACCTACGTTCCGCTCACCCGTGCAAAAAGACGATCTATCGCAGATCGAGGGGTATTTCAATACTCCAAACCGTTGTGGCACTTCCGGATCTTCTACGTCCATCATCTCAAATGCGCGTACCACACGATGCGGAATCTCTCCGCTCTGCTAGCTCGTCACACGTACCTGACGACATAGGCTTTCTGGCGTGTTAGAAAGAGGATCCCTATCCCTAATGTTTTAGTTCTGCAAAGGATTTAACCATTCTTATCTGCGAAAAAGATTTATTTTAGGATGGCCGTCTCCAATAATGTTAAAAAAGACATTTCAGCACCTAAGAGTTAGGTATGAAATGCCTTTTTCCTTTATATGCGTGCTTCAGTGTGCGCGAACTGCGCTGCTGGCGGTCTCTTGTTCTGCCAGATCCCCCATGCGCGCCTGATCTTGCAGCTGAAGCTGCTGCGTGGCGAACTCCCGGTACATCTCATGCGACTCAAGCAGTTGCTGATGTGTTCCTGTGCCCGTTACTTTGCCTTTATCAAGGAAGACGATCTGATCCGCGTCTACAACGGTAGACAGGCGATGTGCGATGACGAGCGTTGTGCGTCCTTTCATCAAATTTTGCAGCGCCTGCTGCACAACGACCTCTGACTTGCTGTCGAGGCTTGATGTGGCTTCGTCCAGCATCAAAATCTTCGGATCCCGCAGCAAGGCCCGCGCAATGGCGATCCGCTGTCGCTGCCCGCCAGAAAGCTTAATGCCGCGCTCGCCAACCTCGGTGTCATATTGCTCCGGCAAATCTTCGATGAAGGCATGCGCATAGGCCATCTGCGAAGCGCGCTGCAGCTCCTCCTCGGACACCTCTCGCTCCATGCCGTAGCAGATATTATCGCGAATGGTGCCGGCGATGAGCGGGCTTTCCTGGGAAACATAGCCGATTTGGCTTCTCCAGGAAATGAGCGAGAACTGATCAATGGCTTCATTGCCGAGACGAATCGTCCCTTCCTGAGGCGCGTAGAATCTCTCCAGCAGCGAAAACATCGTTGTCTTGCCGCTGCCGCTTGGCCCAACAATCGCCGTGACTTTGCCCGCATCCATGGTGAAGCTGACATTTTTCAGAACAGGCTCGCCCTCTTTATAACTGAATTTCACTTGATCCAGGTGAAGCGGCAGCGAAGCATTTCTAACAGCATTCCCGGCATGCGGGTTCTCTTCTTCATGGTCCAGTACCTTCAGGATCGTGTCGGTAGCGCCCATCGTTTTCTGCATTTGGTTGAAAAACTGCGTAATCTGCGTAATCGGCATCACAATCTGGAACAAATACAGCATGAAAGCGACCAATTGACCCGCTGTAATAGCTCCCGAGGAAACGCGCATCCCGCCATAACCGAAGAGCACGACCAACAGCATCAGCATGACAAATGAAACGAGCGGCGCCATCAACGCTTGAATTTTGCCTTCTTTTAATCCAAATTGGAACAACCTCTGAATGCCCGAGCTTCCTTCCTGATATTCGAGCGCTTCCGCATTCGCGGCTTTAACTAAACGAATTTCGGAGAGTACCCGATTCAGTATCGAAGTGAAGCTTGCCGTTTCCCCCTGCAGGCCTTTGGAGATTTTAAACATTTGCCGGCCTAGCGGAAAAAGAATGAGGAACGCCAGCGGAAATACGCTGAACATGATCAGTGTCATTTTCCAATCCATATAAAGCAGAACGACGACCGATCCAATGATCGATATAATTCCTGTAATAAAACCTGACATATGCTCCGTGATGAGACCTTTGATCACCGAGGTGTCGTTCGTCATCCGGGAGATGGTATCCCCTGTCTGGTGGTTGTCGTAATAACCGACAGGAAGCACGAGGAGCTTCTTCCACAAGCGGTCTCGAATTCCCGCCACGACGCGCTGTCCTGCATAGTTCAGCAGGTAAACCGAGATTCCTGCGGCAATCGCCTGTGCGACAAAAGCAATCGCCATACCGCTAATCTGCCCCCAGCTCAGGGAGCTAATGGAGAAACTGTCGACGACATTTTTGGTAAACAGCGGGATCACCAGTCCCACTAATGTAGAAATAATGCTTAATCCGAGCGCTATGCTTAACACTAGTTTAGGCGGATTCGCTTGAATGAGCAGGCGGAGGAATGCGCGCCAGTTGCCCTTGCCCGATCGCTCTGTTGATTGGTTTGCAGCAGCCATTTTTACTCTTCTCCTTTACCCGAGCGGACTCCAGGTCCGTCTCTTTGTATGATTGATCTTATAAACGAATCATACACATTCAATTTAAACTGAATGTAAACAAAACAAAAAAGCCTGACATATCCGTTCTCTACGGATTATGACAGGCTTTGGTTACTTTTATTCGAATTATTCCGATGAACCGATACACATTTCTCCCACTCTTTTTCAACTTCCTTGATCATAGGGAGCAGCATATTGTACATGGTAGCGATTTGGGAAAATCGTTGTTGAAAATGCTTGAGCGACTCTTGCTCTTCAGAACCGGAAGTTTCAATGCCAGATAATTCTTGCAGCGTTCTAGCGGCCCAATTATGATAATTTTCTAAATCAGTGAGGATGCGACGAAAATGATTCAAGCTGTAATATTCGGACATATAGTAATAGTCTCTGCGGTCATTGCTGGATGGCATTTTCCGGCACATACCCAGTCGTTCCATATGGCGTATTTGAACGCTTACAGCAGCTTTAGTGACTCCTAGCTGTTCCACAATATCATGCAAACTAAGCGGCCCCGTTGCAAACATGAGTTGCGTAAATATTTTGCCAACCAAAGGGCTGAAGCCTTTACTCTCATAATTCAACGATAAGAAATCGCTTATATGCTGCTTCCACTCAGAGAAAGTTTGTTCATGTTGATCCATCCCTTACTCTCCCTTGCTGACAAGAAATTTTGATTACGTAACATTATCATAGACTAATTACAGAACGACAGTCAACATAATGACGATTTTTGGCAAACATCGACTTTGTGAACATTGTGCAACATTTCGCCCAAAGGATTGACATGGGAATATATGAGACTTATATTTAGTATCGTTAACAATGTTGTTAACGTTAAATACAGTAAGTAAATTAATTACTGCAATTCCCTACATACAAAGAGGAGATGACCATCTTGAAAAAATCACTACAAATTCTCACAACAAGCACATTAGCCACTGTACTTCTTTTGTCCGGAGCTGCCGCTTCTGCAGGTAAAGCTTCTGCCGCTGAAGCATCCGCTTCAAAGGCCACTCTGCAAGCAGGCTCCTTCGCCAGCCAACTTATCCAATACCGTCTTTCTAATCTTGCTCAAGATGCTGCTTTCGTATCCGGTAAAGAAACTAGCGATATCCAAAGCGCACTTGCAAATGGAAATAATTTGATCCAAGCGACGAATCTTACCAGCAAAGACATCCTGAATGGTTTGACGCCAATCATCTACGAAGATCTGTACCAAGCACAAAGCTTCGGTTTGATTACAACCGACGAATTTAAAGCTGCCGAAGATGAAGCTGCGGGGCAACTCAGCCAAGTCATCGACACTAACGGCTATCAAGCAACCTCTAAGAACAGCACCGCTGCTCTTGCACATATCGTAATCAATCGTTTGAATAACGTTATTGTAGACACCGCTAGTTATGGCAAGAAAGACACAAAAGATGTTCTCGACGATCTTCACTACGGCAAATCCCTAGTCGCTTCCGCAGGCTCACTTGATCCAGGCGAATTGCAAAGCAAAATGCTGAATGCCCTCAGACAAGAACTTCAATTCCAAGTGACTATGAATCTCGCTTCTCAAGCTGACGTTAATACATATTACGCTCTAGCAGCCGATAAACTCACGAACATCCTCAATACGCCTGGCTATCAACCTGTTGTCAAGAAAGCCACTCCAGCAGATTTGGACAAATTAGTGAGCAGCCGCATCAGCCATATCATCAATGATACTGCTTTCTATGCCCACAAAGATTTGAGAGACGTCCTGGATGACCTGCATCAAGGCAAAACGCTGATCGCTTCTGCGGCTTCCTTAGATCCGGGCGAGCTCAGTACCAAACTGTTGAACAGCATCAAACAAGAACTTCAATTCGAAGTGACCTTGAATCGTGTTACACAAGCAGATGCCGACAAGAGCTATGCCGCAGCCACTGCCAAAATTTCAGATATCATTAGTACACCTGGCTATCAATCCGAAGAAGATAAACCCGCTCCTGCCGACTTGGAAAATCTGATAAATTCCCGTATTGATCGTATTATCAGCGATTCAGCTTTCTATGCGGATAAAGATTTGCAAGACGTTCTCGATGATCTGTACCAAGGCAAATCGCTTGTCGCTTCCGCGGCTTCCTTGGACCCGGGCGAACTCAACGCCAAACTGTTGAATAGCATCAAACAAGATCTTCAATTCGAAGTTTCCATGAATCGCGCTACACAAGCAGATGCCGATAAGAGCTACGCGGAAGCCGCTGCTAAAATTTCCAACATCATTAGCACGCCTGGGTATCAGCCAGAAAAAGCCCAGCCTGCTGCCACTGATTTAGAGAAACTCGTATCGGTTCGTATTGATCGTATTATCAACGATACGGCTTTCTATGCAAATAAAGATGTGCAAGACGTTCTGGATGATCTTCATCAAGGCAAAACGCTCGTCGCTTCCGCTGCTTCCTTGGACGCTGGCGAACTCAAAGACAAAATGCTGAATAACGTCAAGCAAGATCTTCAATTCGAAGTTTCCATGAATCACGCTACACAAGCAGATGCCGATAAGTATTATGCGGAAGCTGCTGACAAAATCGCTTCTATTATTTATACACCTGGTTACTCAGCTAACAATTAATCTATAGCAACGAAAAAACTGCCCTCTATGCTTATGCAATGGAGGGCAGTTTTTCTAGGTTATTCGAATAGGCCGACTTTATTCGCGAAGGACTTAACCGAACATCGTTCCCCAGAACATGTGCTCGAAAGGCATTTTCACCACACAGCCATCCGATAGAGGCTGACAATCTCCCCGCCAAGCGCCTTCACGTAAAACTCAGCATGCTTTCTGGCATCGCTGCTGTAAATGTACGGACTTAGTGTAGCCACGCGGGAGAGATAAGCAACTCCGCAGGTTTACTGCTTAAAGAAGCCGTCCAGTTCCTCGTATGCAAGCGTATGTTGGAGCAACTGCGGCTCCAATTCCTCGAAAAAGGTCGGCGTCGCGCCCACTTCCAGCTTCTCAGTATCCAATGCATACACGGCTACGCGATACAGATGATCTCCCGAATAACGGGGAGGCTCCATCCCGTAGTAGGCATTCAGCTCTTTCCCTGCTGGAAGCGCGCTTGCCGCCCCCTCCTTCAATTCATGGGTACTCACCGGGATGTTGAGCACGCTCCAATGAATGAAGTTATCCGCTATCGGATGCAAATCATACATCACAACGGCAAAAGACTTCGTACCTTCCGGCGCATGGCTCCAGCTTACAGGCAAACTTATATTTTGACCGCCGACTACACCCCCGTGTGCGTACTTCACAGGGATATCCGCATAAGCGGAGAAAGCATCGCTTTGCAGCTGAATACCACCTTTGCCATGCGTTGAGGACACGGAAAGCGTTCTGCTCGCGGAGTCCCAACGAAGCTCAGCATGGAGCGCCAGCGAAAGCAATCGCGCCGAGACCATGAGATGCCCGTCGATCATAACAGCTTCGTGATCCAGTTCATAGCTGATCCCATTGACGATGGTCGTCGCTTGTCCAAGCTGCTGGGATACCGTGAAGCCCTCGCCTGCCAATTGCGCCGTGCTCGTTTCCGCATCCCACTTGAGCTCGCTGCCTTTCGCCTCAAATACGGCGCGAAGCGGAACCAAAATCTCCGTGTTGATCATTGCCCCCTGAACGGGAAGAGCCTTGCCATCCACCTGGATCGTAACCGGTGTGTTCCATTTCAAATAACCCTTCACATTGCTCATTACATCTTTCTTGGGCTCAGTTGGCGCAGCCGCTGGCGACTCCGCCGCAGCATAGGCCGGCAACAGAACTGACACCAATAGTGACGCGGTAACAATAGAACGATACATTTCCTTTTTTAATCTCATCTTCTTCCACTCCTTCAAAGTTTGGTTGTCCATTCTTCTTGTTTTTGAGGTAAAATAGATAAAAGCCTCAACAAGTTTTTTATAATTGTTTTTATCACGATCGTGTGTTTTTATGTTATATTTAATTTGATCCTATGTCAATAAGGGATGTGAATTTATTTTGCTTTCCATCGAAAAACAGCTGCTGTTCTTGTTGTCGCGCACGGACAGCATGGACGCGCAGGAGCTTATTCGCATTTATGAGAAAAGGAGCTACTCCGCCCCATATATCCGTAATGGTTTGGCTAAATTAAAGAAAGAGGGTTTTGCCAGCACCCCCTCGCGCTCCCGCTACCAGATCACCGGTGAAGGACGTGCTTTCATTCAGTCCATTAATCAAAAGCCCCAGCTTTACCAAGAGACTTGGGATCACACTTGGCATCTGGTTATGCTGCAAATTCCGGAGTCCGAGCGCAAAAAGAGAGACCAATTCCGCTCCGATATCGTCCAAGCGGGCTTTGGTCTGCTTTATAATAGCGTCTATATCTCGCCTTGGGTATTGAGGAAAGAGGTCGCTCAACTCATCGAAAAACATGGTCTGTCCGGTCAGGCTACGCAGTTCCATGGCTCCATGCTGGACACTTCGATTACTGATGCCGAAGCGGCCTCCATCTGGCCCTTAGAGCAGGTAGCCGCCATTTATCGTGAGAAATGGGCTTGGTTCACGGCGGAGTTCGAGCCTGCTGTGCAAAAAGCCCTGCATGAGCAGCATGCAGAGCCGTTAACGCTTTTCACCGCCTATCTGCATCTGGGCGAAGTCATCAGCGAGTTGTATTTGGCGGATCCCATGCTTCCGGGAGAGCTTTTGCCTCAGAACTGGGAAGGCCGAACGATCCTTCATAAGCTTCAGGAACATCTTCAAGCGCTTGCACAAGCTATTCCAACCGATTCGGTATACGCGGCTTTTATCCAGTCTTGACTAGGCAGCTTCTAAAAATAAGGAGGGATTTCAATGAACACTTTTGCCTTTTATAATCCAACAACACTCTATTTCGGCAGTGGCCAACTGGAGAAATTAACAACCGAGGTACCCAAATATGGAAAGAACGTGCTGCTCGTTTACGGCGGCGGGAGCATTAAACAGAACGGTATTTACGAGAACGTGTTAAAGCTGCTAAAAGGCGTAGATGCAAACGTCATTGAGCTTAGCGGCGTTGAACCGAATCCTCGCTTAACCACCGTGCATCGCGGTGTGGAATTGTGCCGCAGCCAGCAGATCGACCTCATTCTGGCCGTAGGCGGAGGCAGTGTTATCGACTGCGCCAAAGCGATTGCTGTGGGTGCCAAATACGAAGGAGACTTCTGGGACATCGTCACGCGCAAAGCTGCGGCGACAGGTGCACTGCCACTTGGCACAGTGTTAACAATCGCGGCAACGGGCTCGGAAATGAACTCCGGCTCCGTGATTACCAATTGGGAAACGAAAGAGAAATATGGCTGGGGCAGTCCATACGCGTTCCCGAAATTTTCGATTCTCGATCCCGCTCATACAGCTTCCTTGCCTGCGAATCAAACCGTCTATGGCATCGTCGACATCATGTCCCACGTGTTCGAGCAGTACTTCCACCATGGATCCAACACACCGGTACAGGACGGCTTCAGCGAAACAATCCTGCGCACGGTCATTGATACAGCGCCGCGCCTGCTTCAGGATTTGCAGAACTTTGAGGAGCGCGCAACCATTCTGTACAGCGGCACGATGGCGCTCAACGGCGTGCTGAGCATGGGCATCCGCGGCGATTGGGCGACGCATAACCTCGAGCATGCGGTGTCCGCGGTTCACGACATTCCGCATGGCGGCGGCTTGGCCATCCTGTTCCCGAACTGGATGACCCATACGCTGGATGCGAATGTCGGGCGCTTCAAGCAATTCGCCCAGCATGTCTTCGGCATCGACGCCGCAGGCAAAACAGACCGCCAAGTGGCTGAGGAAGGCATCGCGGCGCTTCGCCAGTTCTTCAATTCTATTGGCGCACCGGCCAGGCTCGCTGATTACGACATTGACGACTCCACCATCGAGCTGATGGCGGACAAAGCGATGGTATACGGCGACTTCGGCAACTTCAAGAAGCTGACGCGCGACGATGTCATTGCCATCTATCGCATGTCCTTGTAATCGTAAGAAAAAGCTAGCCTGCGGCCAGTTTCTCTAAACCCATACGTTTGAGCATGGGGAGGTAATGTATACGGGGTTCCATCGCTTTTCCACCCCATATACATTGCCTCCTCTGTTCTACTTTGTGCTGCCTTCTTCTCTTTTCCCTATCCTAACTTCCATCCGGCATTCCTACCAATGAACGCCCCTGTAAGAGTAAGATTCCGGGTACATCTCGCCTCCGCAAGCTTCGCAAGAAACCGTGAAAACGTGAGACAGCCGCCATGCAGCGGCGACGCAACGCGCACCCGAGGAGATACTGCCGGACCGCCTATTCGCCATGCACAGCGATATCGACATCGACGGAACTACGATGCCTTATTCCACGGTAACGTCCCTTTTCTCCCTATGAAGAGGAACTAGGGTGCGTTAAATAAGCGAAAATCTGCCGAAAACCCAGCATTTCCTGCTCATAACGCACGGTAGTTCCGCGAAATGTTCCTACAACCGAAGATACCGCCTCATAGCGTATCTACGTTCCGCTCACTCATGCAAAAAGACGATCTATCACAGATCAAAGCGGTAGTTCAATACTCTACACCGCTGTGGCTCTTCCGGATCTTCTGCGTCCATTCTGTCGAATGCTCGTACCACACAATCAGTGCAGAACTTCTCCGCTCTGCGAGTTCGTCACACACACAGACATGACGACGTAGGCTTATCCGCTTGAGAAGGTATCCCTCACGCTTTAGTTCTGTAAAGGATTTAACCCATTCGGTTAAAAAAAACAGAGTGCACGGCCGCAACAGCGGCCTGAGCACTCCGTTTCTATTTTCCACAAGCTAAGCTCCAGCCATTATTAAGGCTGTTGCTTCAACAATTCAACATCCGTCCACGTCCGAGATCCATTGTGGGACCAATTCGTAATCGTATTGCTAAAGGGATTAATCGTGAATAAATCGCCTGCTCGGTCTCTGTAGATGAAACTGCCATCTCTATCATCCGGGGCGTTCGATAGACGTTTCAGATGCAAGTCTTTATCCACTTCATACAAGCCGTCTTTGGCCGCATCTACGGGCTCCGTCGCCATCGGAAATCTTCCCGTTGATGGATCTACGCTCATCGGCCCCTCCTTGCTTTGCGGTTTCCCATACAGCCGCACGATCATCCGACCGTCTGGATCCACCGGGTTCCTGGTCGGACTCGTAAGTCCGATCGGCGACACGTCCTGCTCGTTCCAAGCATCATTGGCGACCTTGATCTCCCCATTCTGATCCATCAACGCCAACAAACCAGACCCCCGATAGAAAAAGTGCCGGCCAAGCTTGCGCTCACTCGCGATCCAAACCGTACCATCCGTATTTTTCTGTACAAATTGCGGTAAATAAGGATACTCCGTTACAGCCCTTACCTTCCCGTCAATGATCGAAAATAGCTGATAGCGGCTGTTAGGCGGCGGTCCAATCACCGCGATAGGAAAATAGGTATACACGCCAAGCAGCTTCCGCTTGTCATCAATCTCGTATAAAGTGCCTTCGATTCGAAGTGTCGTTTCCCCTAAAATATGCTGCTCTTCCTCTCGCAGCGCTGCGAGCTCCAAACCTTGGTAGATCAGCTTATTGTCCTTTCTCTCAACCGTAACCGACACCCCTTGACCCGCCCGGGTCTGAGCGGCCTTCTCCACCTTGTCGCGTATGGCGGAAGCTTGATCGGGCTGAAGCCAAACCGGCTTGCCTTGCAAGGTTTTGGAGACTTTCATCATAAGCGGAACTTTATCCCTTATCACACTTGTATCTATGTACAGCGCCTCATCATCGTCATAAACGATTTGCTGCATGACCTGATCCTGACCACTCCACACCGCGAGACCGTCTTCATCCTTCCACTGCAAATCCATCATGAGCCTCGTATGCGCAAACTCCCAGGTCAACGGCATATACGTCACATTTCGGAATTCCAGAAAAGGGTACGTCTCCTCCTCATTCTTCACGGGGCTTCCCCACAGTTCGATCGGGTAATCGGCGACATGCGCCGTATACGCGCGGTTCGATGCGTTATGCGCCGTTAGGGTCTGCGAATAGGGAGCCTTCTCCAGAGCAGGATAAATCCCGTAATTGGTAGCGCAGCAGATTTTATATACTTTTAAGCCCTCCGAATCGCTCCACTCGGAAGAGATCTCCAGCTCCTGCAGCGTATCCCAATTCAAGGGGGCGTACGTAATATCTTTATAGACAATAAACGGGTATTCACTTTGCCCGTTATTGATCAAATTCCCATTCACTTTCACGGGAAAATCGGCGACTTGCACCTTCACAGCTCCGCTCGCCGCCCCGGCTGCACTTGGCAATAAGGAGACAACGAACAGGATGATCAGCCAGGAGAACGCCATTTTTTGCAACATTAACTCACGTCCTTTATCAGAATCAACTTCTGTATAGACGCGCAATATGTAAAAAAGTTACATAAGCCATATTAAAATGTAACCTTATAGCCATATACTAGGAGGCCAGAAGTACAGTCCGCTCGCCGCTCAACTGCAATAAAAGCTTTACTGGCGCCACTCCTCAGGCAGCAGACGCTGATACAAGGGCTGCAAGTAGCGGTCATCGATAAGCAGCAGGACACCGCGATCCGTTTCGGAGCGGATCAGCCGGCCTCCGGCTTGCTGCACTTTGTTCATGCCGGGAAAAACATACGCATACTCGTAGCCATTTTTGCCGATGCGGTCCATATAAGACTTGATGATGTTACGCTCCGGACCGAGCTGAGGCAAACCGACACCGACAATCGCTACCCCCGTAAGCCGATCGCCAACGAGATCGATGCCCTCAGAGAAAATGCCGCCCAACACAGCAAAACCGACTAGCGTATCTCCGCGATTCGCTGCAAAAGCCGCAAGGAAGCCTTCCCGCTCCTCTTCCGGCATCTGCGTTTGCTGTATAAGAATCTGCAGCGGATTTCCAATCCTGTCCGCACCTTCATCAGCCAGCTCCGTAAATGCCTCATAAATGCTGCTCATATAAGCATACGATGGAAAAAACACCAAATAATTGCCCGACCGTCCAGCGACCAGCTCGTAGATTGCACGAGCAATAGGCTCTCTGCTGCGCTCGCGATCCTGATAGCGCGTAGAGATAGGCTGAATGATTACCTCCAGCTGATCCTTAGAGAATGGCGACGGTATGGACACGGAAAAATCATCTTCGCCTGCCCCCAGTGTGTCCATGAAATAGGACAAGGGCGAAAGGGTCGCCGAGAAAAACACATGCGCCCGGTACCCCTTCCCCGCCTGCTTCAGCAGGTGGGAGGGATCGAGGCAGAACAACTTAACGGTGACCTCGCTTTTCACGCACTCGGTAAATGTCACATAGCGCTCATCATACAGCTTAGCGATGCGGACAAAATTTTGCGCACGGAAATACGTATCAAGCAGCAGTGCATTCGGCTCACCTGAACGCGATGCGACTAGCTCTCTCTCCGCCACAGCAATGAACACTTCAAGCAGGTCGATGAGCGCCTCCGGCAGACCATGTTCAACCTGCATGTTACTCTCGCCAAGCTGCTTGCGCATCGCGAGTAAATGTTGGTTAACCGCCTTCGCAGCCTCATGCAGCTCCATCCGAACAGCCTTGGACTCTCGCTGCACATTCAGGAAATCCGACTTTTGCAGCGCACTTGAATACATATCCCGTGCCCTGTCCACTAAATTGTGCGCCTCATCCACTAAGAGCGCCGTCTGCCGCTTCTGCTCCTCGAACAATCGCTTCAAATTCACTCGTGGATCAAAAATATAATTATAATCGCAAATTACCGCATCTGCCGCATAAGCGACATCCAGCGAGAATTCGAATGGACACACGCGATGCTTCCTCGCATAGGCCTCAATCACCGGACGCGTCATTGCCGTCTCCTGCCGGAGCAAATCGAGCACCGCTTCATTTATTCGGTCATAGTAACCGTCTGCGAATTCGCAGTGCTCCTTGGAACAGCGCATCTCTTCCTTCAAACAAACCTTCTCTTTCGCTGTAATCGTCACGACGTGCAGGTGCAGCCCCTTGGCACGAAGCAGCGCGTAAGCTTCCTCAGCAGCTGTACGGGTAATCGTCTTCGCAGTCAAATAGAAGATACGCTGCAGCACGCCTTCACCAATAGCTTTGACTGAGGGGTAAATGGTCGATATCGTCTTGCCGATGCCTGTCGGCGCCTTGGCAAACAATTTGTGTCCATCCGCAATCGTTTGGTACACAGCACCGGCAAGCTTGCGCTGCCCTTCGCGATACGCCTCAAACGGGAACGGAAGCTGCTTGATGCTCTCATTTCTGCGCCGTTCATGCTCTCTTCTCGCGTATGCGTAAGGATGAAACTTCTCCACAACATCGTGCACGAACTGCTCAAGCTCCTCGAATGAAACCTCCTCTATAAACCGTTTGGTCTCTTCCGTCTCCACCTGCACATAGGTGAGTTGAACATGAATCCGACTCAGCCCCTGATTGGCGGCTACCATGTAGGCGTAACACTTCGCCTGCGCCCAGTGGACAGGATAAGAATGCTCCGAGATCATCCCGATGTCCGACGAAGTCGACTTGATTTCATCTACCGTCACGACTCCACTTTCCGCATCGAATAGAAGGCCGTCACATCGCCCGTCAATGACAAAAGGGAGCCCCCCATAAGCAATCTCCGCCGATACATATACTTCGCGTTGATCCTGTTCGCCGTATTGTTTTTGCACCTTCTGATGCGCCCTAGTGCCCTCGGTCAAAGTCGTGCTAGTCCGAAATCCGGACTCCATACTTCCGCTGCGGTGCACATATTCAACTAGCGAGCGCACAGATATATGGATAGCATCCTGCGGTTCCTTTAAATCCGTCATCACTGATTTCTCCGTCCAAGAACATTTGTTCCTTATTGTATCACGGCAGTCGATTGAATTAAAAGGGAGTTCTTTTCCGCAAGAATTTGCAAGGGATATGTCTGCGGTTATAACATTGCCAAACTTCCAAACTGATCATTACTTTAAACACTTGCCTTAGCTGACGATATTCCGAACATGTTAAGCATTCTAGTTTTGTAGATACAACAGAAAACAATGATTGGAACATAAATCGCTCTGCTGCACCCGCTCTATTTCTGCCACTGAAACGGTGTCGTATTGAAAAAAAGGTTCGGGTTGGCCTGCACATTGTGTGCCCAAAAGGTGAAGTGCAGGTGCGGCCCTGTTGAGAAGCCCGTCGTGCCGACAAGACCAATGATGTCGCCCACCTTAACCCGATCGCCCGCTTTCACGCGCAGCTCGGACAGATGGGCGTACTGCGAAAACAGCCCCATCCCATGGTCGATATAAATGGAATTGCCTGTGAGATACAGAGCGTCCGCCAGCGCCACAACGCCATCGTTCGTCGCCTTGATCGGAGTGCCCTCCTTGGCGGCCAAATCAATAGCCATATGAGAGCTGTCGTATTTGCCGTTCACATACCGCGTATATCCATATGGCGTCGTCAAAACTCCTTCGATCGGCTGCACGAACGGCCCGCTGAACAGAAACTCCGGCTCCGATTTACTGCGCGCCAGATCAATCTTCTTCTGATCGGCCTGGATGCGGCCCGTGTCCTGCTTCATGCTCTCCATTTGCTCCGTCACTTTCAAATACTGCGTATCGAATTTCTTCGCTTGAATTGTCAACGTTTCATCGCTAATCGGATACTTCCCTGGCTTCGCCTGCATCGTAATAGGTAAATAAGTAAAATAGCCCGCCCCAAAGGGTTGAAGTGTGTACGTCTTGCCTAGCCAAGTCACACTGCCCGGCTCGTCGCGCCGAACAAGCACCACATCTCCCGGAGAAGCGGTATCCGGCACAAGCTTCCACTTGGACCCGATGACCGCTTTCGCAATGTCCGCCGATGCATAGAGCGCCACTTCCTTCTTCAGTTTCTGAAGGCGGTCTTTTTCCTTCAGTAACGCATCCTTTACCGCAGGCGTTATCTGCTCATTCCACGTTTGACCGCCATCCGCCGTTACGAGCAGCGGACTCTTGACGTTCGCAGCATCTTTGGGATCTGCCAGAAGCGCCCAACCAATCCGGGCAGTCAGGAACTGTGATTGCTTGACCGGATACGTCCCCGTATCCATTGTGATCGCAAGCGGGTTATCCGTAGCATTCGAACTTCCTGCCCCTAAGTTCATCAGCTCATTAATCACTTTGTCAACTGCTGTTGTACTCGATGGGCTCTCGCTTGGCAGAACACCACCCGCATCCAGCCAGGTCTCTCCTCCGTCCTCCGTCTTCACCGTGCCGTCCGCATAGCGAACCCAGCCGTGGTCGAAATCCGTCATGCGGAATTCGATAGCTTCTCTTGGCGGCGGCGTAGGCGTGGGTGTTGGCGTCACCACAGGAGACTCAGCCTGGCGTACATACGAGGAAATCACGGACCAACGTGATTCACCTATAAATACAACCAAACAAACAGCCAATACAAATGAACTAAGCAGAAGAAGCCAATGGGGCTGCTTTCGTGATTTCACGACACATTTACCTCCCTAGCCAGATTGACTTGTCCCTCTTATGTATATGCGTCTATATTAACATACAAAACCCGGAGACATCAGCGTCTCCGGGTTCCTCTTACTTTATATTTGCACGCCCTTTTTGAGCGTCTTCTGATCTGCGTTTGTGTTATTCACCAAAGGAAGCATCTTGACACTACGAACCATGGTAGACTGACACAGATGACAGGTCGGCACATGTTCGAATGCAAAATTATCCCGCATCCAGCCTTTACAGCCTTCTTTTTCACAAGACCATATCGTCACATTTTCTAGAGGCATCTCTTCAAGCGACTTTTTTCTGGAATACATGATAAACCTCCTTTAATTGAAAAAACTGCCCTTATACTTGTTAAGGGCAGTTTTTTTAACTGTTATTACAGTTTTACAACGTTTTCTGCTTGTGGACCACGGTTGCCTTGAACTACGTTGAACTCAACGCGTTGGCCTTCGTCCAAAGTTTTGAAACCTTCGCCTTGAATTGCGGAGAAATGTACGAATACATCGTTGCCGCCTTCAACTTCGATAAAACCGAAACCTTTTTCTGCGTTAAACCATTTAACTGTACCTGTTTGCATTGAAAATACCTCCAAAAATTTATTAACATGTTTTTTTATTCTTCAACAGAAAAAAATTCACACATTACAAAAGGTTCCATCACACAATATTAACCCTTTGTAATATGTGAATTCAGGTTCTTTGTCGATTGATTTCATCTTACCACATCAATTTTGAAAACGCAAACTTTATCCACGCTAAAACAAAAAGAAATATTGCCCACCTTTTATCAAGTAAGCGGTTACTGCTTATTCACGCTTTCCACCTGACTTCCTGCCTCCCCAACTTTGGTCTAGGTTCCCACTTAGTCTCCGGACCGTTTGCCGTCCATTTCCTCAATCGTACAATAGAAACATGAATTACCGCATAGCCTAGGAGGGTTTATTTTGTACAACATCTTAGTTCAAACAGAGCTGATGCTCTTGTTATTTTTTACGATTATTGCATGGATTGCCGGTGTAAAAGCTTCTCGGTTGCTTTACAGTCGAGACGGTGAACGCATGCTTCGCAAATCGCGCAAGCTGCTCTTCTGGTCTTGGTTTCTTGCCTTTCCAGCCGCAGCGATTGGCGGTGTTGCCTTTTGGATGCAGCGTTCATTCGATCCGTTATTTTGGCAAGACCGGCTGTACATCCATACACCGCTCGTTGTGGTGCCTATACTAGCCATCTGGTTCGTAGCCGTCCCTAAGCTTTGGAAGCTGCGGAGAGCACTTAAAAAGGCAGTTTCTCTAGAACCAACTGAGGGGGCTAGCGCTTCAATAGAAACTTCGATATACCAAAGCGCTGCTCAGCCAGGACTCGTAATTCCGTTCCAAATGTCTGCATTAGGCGCTCTAACCGCCTTATATTTCGCTTTAGTCCCGCAGATGCCTTTCCAGTGGCTGTCCATTTCGATACCGTTAGCCGCGTTCTTGCTGGTCACAGCAGGTCTGTGGTGGAGACACACGCTTCGCCATAACATGGTGGGCAGATCCGATGTCTACACGCCTCCCGCGTTCTGGAAACGCGCACTCACCACGCTAGGTGTATTAGCTGTGATTGCCGCAGCAGTAGGTTTCCTTTTTAATTTTGCCATGAATAAAAGCTATCTGCCTGCAGAACTGAATATGGCCAGCGGCGTTACTGACTACGGCAATCAGACAGCTTCAGCTGCTATGCGTGCCAATCATCGCCATGGGGATACCGTCACCAATACGACATATTCGTCAGCCAAACTCGTATCTGTAACCGAGTTGACAGGACCGCAGACGGAAACGCCGGATCGCCAGTATACGCTAACGGCTCAAAAACAGACCGCCAAGCTTAGCTCCGGCAAGGAGGTAGAGGCTTGGACTTACAATGGCCAAATTCCAGGTCCTGAGTTGAGAGTGAAGAAAGGGGAGCTCGTTGAAGTCACCCTCGTGAACCAAGACATCGAGCAGGGCGTTACCTTACATTGGCACGGACTCGATGTACCGAATGCGGAGGATGGCGTCACAGGGGCCACGCAAAATGCTGTCATGCCAGGCGAGACGCACACTTATCGCTTCCGCGCTGAACAAGTCGGAACATTCTGGTACCATTCACATCAAGACTCCCAGGAAGCTGTTAGCATGGGCTTATTCGGATCATTGATTGTGGAACCCCAACAACCGGCGATTCAGACGCAGGAGAAAGATATCACCGTGCTAGCGCATAATTGGAAGAGGGGAGGGCTCGCCATTGGCGCAACTGACACCGTCGAACGCATGAACATAGCTCCGGGAACACCGGTCCGCATGAGACTCATTAATACCGATGATTGGGTGAAGCAAACGTACACGCTAGTCGGCACGCATTTCGAAGTGGCAGCTATTGACGGGACTGATTTAAATAAACCCGATGTGCTTGCAAACACGCACTTGGAGTTAGCCTCAGGGGGGCGTTACGATATTACTTTCATCATGCCGGAGCACCCCGTATTCCTGAGCGTCGATAGCAGGCGTGATCTGGGGATTTTCATGACCCCTGACGGCAATGGGGCCGTCCCTAGTATTCCGGCGACGACGGCGTTTGAACCGCTGCGGTATGGTCGTCCCACTGCTGCTGCCTTTGGAGCAGATAGCCAATTCCCCCGGGAATTCACGATGATTTTAGATAATAAACTTGGCTTCTATGATGGCCGTTTCAATTATCTCTATACGCTGAACGGCAAGGTTTTCCCGAATACGCCGATGTTCATGGTGCAGGAAGGCGATTTGGTGAAGACCACCATCGTGAATCGCAGCAATGTGGACCACCCGATGCATCTGCATGGTCAACATGTGCTTGTGCTGTCGCGGAACGGGGAGCCATCAACTGGCAGCCCCTGGTGGTCGGATACGTTAAATGTGAGCCCCGGCGAAACGTATGAAGTAGCTTTCATAGCGAACAATTCCGGATTGTGGATGGATCATTGCCATAATCTCACGCATACCACAGCAGGAATGTCCATGCATCTCTTGTATGAAGGCATCACATCGCCTTTCTCTGTAGACAACAGCACGCGCAATCATCCGAGTAAGAAAACCTGACATCATATTGACAATTGTTTTCTTTCCGCTTACGCTAGAGCTAACTAAATACCAACTTTCGTATAACCTTAATAATTGGATTAAGGGTCTCTACTTAGAAACCGTAAATTTCTAGCTACGAAAAATGTGCGTCTCAAGCATATTTTTCATAGCTAGTTTTTTTATGTCTTGAGAACCATACAAATAAGGATAAGGAAATAGGAGGTTCGTACGATGGCAAATCTGTTAATTAAACATGCGGAAATCATCACGATGAACGGCGACGGCGACATCTTTACAGGCGATATCTTTATTGAGAATGATCGGATTTCGGCGATCGGCCCTGATCTGAATCCCCCGCAAGTCGACAAAACCATCGATGCGAGGAATCGTACGATCATCCCTGGCTTCGTTCAAACCCATATTCATCTATGCCAGACATTGTTTCGAGGGAAAGGTGACGATCTGGAACTGCTGGATTGGCTAAAAAAGAGGATATGGCCGCTCGAAGCTTCCCACGATGAGGAATCCATCTACTACTCGGCCATGCTCGGGATCGGCGAACTTATTCAAAGCGGCACAACAACGATTGTCGATATGGAAACCGTACATCATACCGACCATGCTTTTCAAGCGATTGCCGAAAGCGGCATCCGCGCACTGTCCGGCAAGGTCATGATGGATAAAGGCGACGAGGTCCCGTTCCCCCTGCAGGAGAAAACTTCTGAGTCGCTTCAACAAAGCGTTGATTTGCTGGAAAAATGGAACGGACACGACGACGGCCGCATCCGCTATGCGTTTTCTCCGCGGTTCGTCATTTCCTGTACGGAAGAGCTTCTGCGCGAAGTCCGCAGCTTATCGGAACAGTATAAGGTGAACGTGCATACGCACGCGTCCGAGAACCTCGGTGAAATCGAAATTGTGCAGGCCGAGACCGGCATGCGCAATGTCGTCTACCTCGATCATCTCGGTTTGGCCAATGAGCGTCTCATTCTCGCCCACTGCATCTGGCTCGATGAGGAAGAGAAACGAATCATTCATGATCGTGGCGTTCATGTCAGCCACTGCCCAGGCTCGAACTTGAAGCTGGCTTCGGGTATCGCAGAGACGCCCGAGATGCTGAAGCTTGATATCTCCGTCAGCTTAGGCGCTGATGGCGCGCCTTGCAACAACAATCTCGATATGTTCAACGAGATGCGTTTAGCCACTCTGATCCAAAAACCGGTCCACGGCCCTACGGCGATGGACGCGAGAACGGTGTTCCGCATGGCGACCATTGGTGGCGCTAAGGCGGTCGGCATGGAGAAGGAGATCGGCAGCCTCGAAGTTGGCAAGAAAGCCGATCTCGCGATTCTCGATCTGAACAACTTCCACGTCTATCCGTCCTTCGACGTCGATCCCATCTCCCGCATCGTCTACTCCGCCACCCGCGCCGATGTAGAAACGACGATCATTAACGGTAAGATCGTCATGGAGAACCGGATCATGCGGACGGTGGATAAAGACATCGTCCTGCCGGAAGCGAACCGCTCGATCCAGCGTTTGCTCAAGCGGGCGAACCTGCGCTAGCCACGCACCTTCAGCGGGGCGCTGGGAGGGTGTGGAAGGACTGGTGGGGCGCCTAACGCGGATAGGAGGGACGGGACTGTGACTGGAGTGTGACGCCCATCAGTTGCATGTTGCACGTTGCATGTTGTGCCATCCCGTCTTTCCACGTTGGGACTAAATTTACATTTGTTGCTGTATCGTCTTTACGTGGCGCTACTGCATGCCACGTCTTGCGCTGCTTTACTGAGAGGAAGACCTCAAGAGGCTTTTATATTTGAATAATCGCTTCCTGTTATATGTACAATTCATAGTGTACATGTCCATAATCGGAAGCTTCAGTAGTTGGAGAAACTACAGTTGATGCATGAACTTAATAGGGAGGGATATTCCGCCAAACAGGGAAGCTGATCGGCGGAAACTGAATAGATAGCGACTGAATCGGCAGTGGTGGTGACTAGATAGATAAATTAGATAGATAGAATAGATAGATGGGTAGGTAGATGGGTTCGGAGATAGGGAGATAGAATAGATAGATAAATAGAATAGATAGCGACTAGATAGTCAGTAACTGTCTAAGATCAATGAACAGCATTTGAAAGGTAACAACGTGCTGAGCTGGTTAGACTTGTCTGAATTGGGTTTGTAGATGTCTCAGGAAAAGACAAATTA
Organism: Paenibacillus tabacirhizosphaerae; assembly: GCF_040812395.1. Classification (GTDB taxonomy): domain Bacteria; phylum Bacillota; class Bacilli; order Paenibacillales; family NBRC-103111; genus Paenibacillus_E. The sequence goes on from NZ_JBFNXH010000004.1 coordinate 208,231, forward strand.
GAATATACAAGATTGCACGTATACTTCCTCTCGCTCACTCTCACTACACCCACGCACGGAGACTTAAACAGGCTATACAAATCATGAAGAAAATGCCTTGATCGGAAACTCACTAGAGAAAGAACCCCCTCAGATCGCACTACTTCGCCTGTAGCGGTCGTTTGGGCCCTTTCAGCCTCCAGGTTTCACACTCGAGGCTGGGTTGGGTAGCTGTAACGCCCTTTTCGGGCTTTACAGCAAGCATTCTCTTCGCTACTTTACCTGTAGCGGTCGGTTTGGACCTTTCAGCCTCCAGGTTTCACGCTGGAGGCTGGGTTGGGTAGTTGTAACGCCCTTTTCGGGCCTTACAGCAAGCATTCTCTTCGCTACTTCGCCTGTAGCGGTCGTTTGGGCCCTTTCAGCCACCGGGTTTCACTCTGGAGGCTGGGTTGGGTTGCTGTAACGCCCTCTTCGGGCTTTACAGCAAGCATTCTGTTCGCTACTTTACCTGTAGCGGTCGGTTTGGCCCTTTCAGCCTCCAGTTTCACACTGGAGGCTGGGTTGGGTTGCTGTAACGCCCTTTTCGGGCTTTACAGCAAGCATTCTCTTCGCTACTTTACCTGTAGCGGTCGGTTTGGACCTTTCAGCCACCGGGTTTCACTCTGGAGGCTGGGTTTGGGTAGCTGTAACGCCCTTTTCGGGCTTTACAGCAAGCATTTTCTTCGCTACTTTACCTGTAGCGGTCGTTTGGGACCTTTCAGCCACCGGGTTTCACACTGGAGGCTGGGTTGGGTTGCTGTAACGCCCTTTTCGGGCCTTACAGCAAGCATTCTCTCCGCTACTTTACCTGTAGCGGTCGTTTGGGACCTTTCAGCCTCCAGGTTTCACACTGGAGGCTGGGTTCGGTAGCTGTAACGCCCTTTTCGGGCTTTACAGCAGGCATTCTCTTCGCTACTTTACCTGTAGCGGCCGGTTTGGACCTTTCAGCCACCAGTTTCACACTGGAGGCTGGGTTGGGCGGCTGTAACGCCCTTTTCGGGCCTTACAGCAAGCATTTCCTTCGCTACTTTACCTGTAGCGGTCGGTTTGGACCTTTCAGCCTCCAGGTTTCACTCTGAAGGCTGGGCTGGGTTGGCTTGCTGTAACGCCCTTTTCGGGCTTTACAGCAAGCATTCTCTTCGCTACTTTACCTGTAGCGGCCATTTTGGCCCTTCCAGCCACCAGTTTCACACTGGAGGCTGGGTTGGGCGGCTGTAACGCCCTTTTCGGGCTTTACAGCAAGCATTCCCTTCGCTACTTTACCTGTAGCGGCCGTTCGGGAACTTTCCTTCGCTACTTCGCCTGTAGCAGCCAGCTTTACAACCCCTGCTCAAGCACCTTGCGCGTGATGTTGGTAACCATGTGCCTCGGGAATATGCGAGGAGCTTGAATCAGCAGCCAGTTTTGGAAACCGGGCACGACGTAGGCTTTTTTTCGCATCAACGCCTTGTAGCCGATCATAGCTACTTGCTCTGGATTCATGAGAGCGTCCGTTTTTGCGACTTTTTGACGGTCCATATTCGCGCTGCGGAAAAATTCAGTACCCGTCGCCCCGGGGCACAAGGCTGTCACGCTAACGCCTGTTCCTTTTAACTCATTGTTTGCCGCCTCGCTTAGATATAGTACAAAAGCCTTCGAAGCCGAGTAGTTTGCGCTTAGAGGGCACGGATAAAAGGAGGTTGTCGAACCGACATTAAGGATCTTCCCGTTTTTCCGCTTTACCATATCCGGCAGGAATAGCATCATAAGGTGGGACAGCGAGTTCACATTTAACTGGATAAGCGCTAATTCTGATTTGACATCCTGTTCATGAAGCGCCCCAAACGACCCTATGCCTGCGTTATTGATAAGAACATCTACATCAATGGATCTATTCTTCAACTCGCGATATAGCCGCTCTGGTCCCGAGCTTTGAGCCAAGTCAACGGGGATTATCAGCGTTTCTGCGCGGTACTGTTTTTCCAAATCCCGCGATAGCTCAATCAGCTTTTCTTCATTCCGTGACGCCAGAACAACACGATAATTTTCTTTAGCGAAAATCCTCGCAAACTCTCTGCCAATGCCGCTTGATGCGCCTGTAATTAGAACCGTCTTCATGAAATAAAAACCTCCTACAAGTTTATATTTAAATAATTAATCACTCAAACAATTAATTATTTAGTTATTTAAATCAATAAAAGAAGGCTTATTCAGCCTCATTTGCACTTTTCCATGCCATAATTTGTTCTGTCGTTTCTATAAAAGCTTTCAGCTGCAATACCGGCGCTTCAATGTCCAAGCTATAAAATATTTCCGTAGCTACTTTATTCGATGAAATCAAGCCCGCTTGCCGTAAAATCTTCAAATGGTGCGAAATCGCCGATCTGGACATGGGGGATCGTTCTACAATTTGGGCAACGTTCAGCGTATCGTGTTTCGTCAGCATCATAATAATATCGTGACGGACCGGATCGGCCAAGGCGAGAAATATTTCGCTGCATTCTCTCAATTGTTGGTGAACTTTAACCTCAAGCTGGGTCGTATCCTTGCTTGCCATCACTATCGTCTCCAAATCATCATGCAATCTCACGCAAATATTTGAAACAACTAAATAATTAGTTATTTAATTACAATATAAGGCGTTTGTTTGTAAAAGTCAATCCGTACAAGACCTCCGTGCATAAGCGCTCGAGTCGAGGTTCCTATTCATGCGTGGCGACCTCCTTGTAATCAGATGACTTACAGCTCCCTATTAAGTAATAAAGATTATCAGCGCCAAATGAGTTTGCACGCCGTTGCAGACCGTCTATTGATCCAGATTTTTAATAGAGGGAGGGAGTTGGCGTGCCCTGTTCTTGCTATAGTTCGTTCCAATAATGCCGACAATGACCAGAATCCCGCCTATGATATGGAAATAAAATAGCTTTTCGTCTAAAAAGAGAACGCCTGCCAAGACAGTCACTAACGTAGACAAATGGGTAAAAACACTGACTCTAGAAGCGTTCATTTTCGAAAGTGTATAGTTGGACAAAAGAGAGGATACAATCGAAGACAGAATGCTTAAATAGAGAATAGAACCGACAAATACAGGGCTGGCAAACGGTTCAAAATAGTGTGAAAGCGTCAGCGTGCCTGCCGATTGCTGCTGAATGACAGAAACGGCGTTAAAAAAAATAAACGCGAAGCCTTGCATGACAAAGGTAATATCCATGAGCGGAAACTGGCTGACCAACCTTTTGCCCAACACATTGTACCCCGCCATCGAGATCGCTGATAGGAGGAGCAGCAGAGCACCTGCCATATGAGACTGCTGCACATCGATGCCCTTCATGGCAAAGATATACACGACACCTGCCACAGAGAGGAGCATGAACAGCTTCTGAGATAAGGAAGACCGTTCCTTCAAAACGTAAGCGGCAAACAGCAGCGTGAAAATCGGTACTGTAGCTAGAATGATACCGCCCTCCGATGATGTGGCGTTCTGCAACCCATAAGCTTGAGTAGCGAAGAAGATTGCAGGGTACAGAAGGGCTAGGGGAAGGATTTTCAGCAAATCCTTGGGTCTTACTTTGAGCCGAACCCACTTCATGCTGATAGGTATCAAAGTGACGGCGAACCCTATCGTGAAGCGATGCGCTAATGTCTGAATTGGATCTGCTACTGTCATCGCCATTTTCACAAATAGAAATGATAATCCTATAATGATTGTGTACAGGATAACGGAAATGTACGCTTTTGTTGAAGATTGATGTTCCATGCGGCTGCACTCCTTCACGCGGTAGTTGATGGTATGCTCCCATCGTAACTGGTGCGGCAATCTGCCGCAATGCAAGAAAAACCCAACTGTACCGATACAGCTGGGTTGGCTTAGTTCCTTACTTCAACACATACTCCGCCAAGACGCTTTGCAGCTCGTAAATATTCAAGCTCTTATTGAACTTCTTCTCAATTGGCGAGTGCGTGGAGCTAATCCAAATTTTCATTTCGGCATCCAGATCGAATGTGCCTGCGGTTTCGATACTAAAATGCGTAATGCTTCGATACGGAATCGAATGAATCTCCATTTTTTTGCCGGTTACACCTTGCTTATCCACCAAAACAAGCCTTTTATTCGTAAAAATGAATAGGTCGCGGATGAGTTTATACGCTTTCTCGACTGTTTCCGTAGACGCGAGTATATGGGCAAATTCCTTGTTCACTTCCTGCAAATTCAGTTCCGAGGCGTTGCCCATCAAACCGCCAAACAATCCCATAGCATTCCCTCCCTCATATGCTTCTAATCCCATTGTATCTAAGGCCAAGCTTTCTCGTCGACACTTACTTGCCTTTCTCCCAAAGTATGCGTCCAGCCTCCAGCTTGGACAGTTTGGCCGTATCGCGGGCCGGATCCTGCTTGAGGATCGCATCTTTTTGTGTTTTCGTCGCCGGCTCGTTCCGGATAATCGTGTCCAGGTTCTCATAGGCGATTTTACGTGCAACATCAGGGTCGCCCAAAGCATCAAGCACGCGATACATAGATAAAATCGCTGCCGCTTCATTCGAAAGCCCATAACCCGAATCGGTGCTCAGCATAAAGCGATCGGGAAATTGCTTCATCACCGGGATAAAGTCCTCCAATTTGTTGGTGCTTTGAGGACTCAGGACAGTAAACCCGGCGAAGAAATCTGCATACAGATTCGGATGCTTCTCGAGCAACCTCTTCACATTGTCAGGGGAATTATTGGCGTTGGCGTGTCCGAAAATGAATATCGTATTCGGGTGCGCAGTCAGCGCCTCCTCCAATTTATCGATAACTATGCCGTTCGGCGGATCGATGTGCAGCAGAATGGGGGCCTTGTATTCCGCGCATAGTTCATAAATTTGCGGCAAAAACCCGTCCATCGGGTCGTTCGCTTTCCATTCTACCTTCGAAACGACAGGGGAATAGGTTGAAGCGGCGGCAATTTCACCTAGTCCGAAAAATCCCTTCTCCAAGTTCGCTCTCACGACGTCGAGGCTTCCTTTATCATGGAGATCAAACCCGGAGAAGTACGGCGTGAAGAAATCCGGCTTATCCATGTAGGCTCGCCACGCCTCCTCATCGGTCTTGATTGCGCTGCGCTCAGATACGTCGCCGAATAAGACGACTCGATCCATGCTATACGACTTCCAAGTGTTCAGCATCCGGCTGTAAGCGCCACCACTTGCATCGTGATTATGCGCGTCGGCGAGCGGGAGGGAACCGAACTCCTGAATGAGGTCCGCTAGGCTTTTTTGCTTAGGCGGAGCTGTGGTTGCTGCGGCCGCAGGGGAGGCAGGCGGAGCAGTAATCACAGCTGCGGGGGTCGACGCTCCCCCTGCTGTTTGTTGAGACGGTGCGTCTCGGTATAACCAAATTCCTGCGGCTGCAGCAATAAGAATGATTGTAGAGAGAGTGATTGTAAACGATTTCTTTTTTGACATGAACACGACTCCTCGCATATATGGGGATCAGAGAATTTACCTGAAAGGGAGGCTTTCTTGAACGCCCCTGGTTGGGTTAATCTGCACGAAAGCGGTTGACTGCCTGGACGAACGCTCCTGGATCGTCCACCGATAAATATGCCACTCCCATGCATATAAGAAATGGGCGTCCCCCATTTGCCACTTGCCCATATATTGGTAAATAACAAGTGCGGAAAGGGGAACTCCATGAGCAAAAAAAAGCAATGCCCTGTAGTCGGGATACGTCAAACTCAACCCCGGGTCGTTAAGATCGTTCCCGTTACGGGGGCAGTTGGCGATATCAAAGCGAATTCAGTCACGAACCAGGTTTACTTCATTCATAACGAGAATCAAGTGGGTGTGCTGAACGGTCTAACTAATCAACTTATTGGCTATGTCCAAGTGGGCAAAGGAGCAACTTTTCTAGCTGTGAACACTCGTACCAATCGTATCTATACGACTAATTTTCGTGATAACACCGTCTCTGTCATTAACGGAAAAACAAATCGAGTTATTACAACTGTTCCTGTTGGAGTGCGTCCTTACGGATTAGGCATTCTAAAGGGCAGCAACCGCATTTATGTCGCTAACTCCAACGGTACAATCAGTATCATTAACGGCAGTACGAACCGTGTGGTGAAGACGCTGCGAGTCGGCGGAGCTCCCTCGCTTTTGGGCACCAATGAGCGCACCAAACGAATCTACGTGACCAACACCGCCAGCGACTCGGTTCATGTCATCAACGGCCAAACCCAAACGGTTATCACTACTGTGAAAGTTGGGCGTAATCCCATTATTGCACCGGGACTCAATGAACGGACCAATCGGGTTTATATCGGGAACAACTTAAGCCGTTACTTCTCCGTTATTAATGGGAGCACGAATCGCAAAAGCATTCCCATCCAGATCGGCCACCTGCAAAGCGAGTTAGCCGTTAATCCTCTCACCAACCGGATTTATGTCACAAGCGCTCAGGTGGAAGGAAGAGGCCGTCTCATCATTTTAAGCGGGCAATCGAATAAAGCGCTAAAAACGCTCCAGGTTCCGACGTTCTCCTCGCTCCTCGTCAATCCGCAGACAAATCATTTCTTCGTCGGCAATACCGAGAATCGCAACTTGTACGTATACAGCGGACGCACGAATACTCGTATCGCCTTGCTTCGCGTAGGCCAATCTGCCGGGAACATGACGCTTAACGCCCGAACCAACCGATTATATATCGGCAATGAAGGTTCCATTACGGTCGTGCAAGACCGTTAAGCCGTCCCATCGAAACCTATTCGATGGCTCCTTGTTGTCTTAACAGCTCGGCAACACGGAGATTGCCCTGTTCCTTGGCGAGAGCTATCGCATAGACACCACCTTCAACCTTGGCGTTGACATCTGCCCCGTGATCGATTAACAATTGGATCATTTCCGTATTGTGATCATGGAATGCGGCGGCATGCACGCTGGTATGACCATTACTATCAAATAGGTTAGTATCGGCATCATGCGCTAATATCAGCCTAATGACGTCCATGCTTCGCTCTCCTGCGATAGCGGCATGCAGCGCTGTATTCGAGGGGATGTAGCTTACTTTGGAATGTGATACAGCGTTGACGTCAGCTCCGCGGTCCAAAAGAAGCTTTACGGCCTCCGTTTGACCGAAATGCGCGGCGAATCCCAGAAGCGTAAGACCATCCTCGTTTTCCGTATTTGCAAGTGCCGGTTTACTGTCCAAAAATCCCCTCAATACGCCAAGCTCTCCGTTACGGGCAGCACTAAAGACCTCATTGATCATGTTCATTTACCTCCATGAATTGGATTTCTCATTCCACCATTTGTAAATAAATGTTAACCTAAAAAGATTCGAAATTGTGCTACCACTTCCTACAGGGAACCAGGCTCCCTTGTCGCTTTAGAGGCCAGGCAGCTCCAAAAATGAATAAGCCCCACTCTAGACAATGGCGAGTCGGCATGCCATAATAACTTAAACGATTAAGTCACAGCTTGGAAGGAAGCTATTCGCCATGAAGAAAGCGACGCTTAAAGATATTGCCAAAGAGGCAAATGTTTCTGTAGCGACCGTCAGTTACGTCCTGAATAACAACCCGAACCAAACCATTCCTTCCGAGACGCGCTGCCGGATACTCGAAATTGCCGAGAATCTCCACTATGTTCCGAATCTGGCTGCTGTATCCCTTGTGAAGCAGAGAAGCGGACTCATCGGCGTACTGATCAATCGTACAGAGAGCGACGGAGTTTGGAGACAGCTAGCTAGTAGCACGTTCGCGAATGAGCTTGAGCAGTATTTAACGAAACGGGGCTTTCATGTGATAGTCGCCACGCTGGATCCTTTGCGTCCGAAGCTTGATATTATCGCCGAAAGGAATCTGGATGCCGTCTTTCTGCTAGACGTCAAAAAAGAGAATTTCTATACCATCTCAAGCCGCTTCCCGGCAGGTGTCCCACTCCTTGTTGTCGATAGTTTAATTCATGACACGCTCTTTTACAATATCACATATGATTATGAGACCGCTATGAAGAGCGCAATTACGGATCTCAACCTTATATTCGATGCCGCCCCTATTCCCGAAGCCGAGGGTTTCGACAAGTATTACCTTGTCATGGAGCCTTACAACAACATTGAACTGCAGGCTGCTATACAAAGCAGTGCGAAACTGCCGGACGAACTCATTCATGTGATGGATAACGAAAAGGACCTAGCCGTATTTTTACAGCGGAATGCCCATCGTACGGGCATTATTTTGAATGAATGTCTCGGAACCGTTGCTTCCAAATATGTAGACGCAGCCAGCCTGATTGTGCTGTGCACGGTAAATGTCCCCGCCCTTCTGCCGAAAGGGGTGCGGCGCATCGAATTTGCAGAGACCAAAGCTTCTGCCGCCTTCCGCCTCATGATACAGCTTCTCGAAGATCAAGCTAGTTTACCGCCGAACAAAGATGTACGCGTTGCAGTTCGTGTTCAAGCAGAGTAATCTGCTTTTATTTTTAACAACTTAAACGTTTAAGTTATCGTGTGACAATACCAAAAGTGAGGGGTCAATTTAAGGTCCCCTCCAAAAAAGGAGGATCCCCATGAGTGAATTAGCTTCACCATTTCCATCGAACAGTAATTTCATTCCCACACCAGGTTCCGCACCAAACAAGTCACTGTGGCGCAATCGCGCATTCCTGTGTATGTTCGCCAGCTATTGTGTATCGCTGCTGGGCGATACATTTCATAGCATTGCGCTAAACTTGTGGGTGCTGCAAACTACTGGAAGCGCCAAGCTCATGTCCATCGTGCTCATCATCCATTTGATAACGAACATGCTCTTCGGCTCCTTCGCCGGCACCGTCGCTGACAGGATGAATCGGAGAACGCTCATGCTCATCTCCGATATCGGCCGATGCTTATGGGTCGGCGGCATTGCATGGCTGATGTTCACTCCCGGCAACCATTTGCCGTTTATTTTCGTATTGACGGCCTTGTCCGCCTTCACGGGGTTATTCTATACCCCTTCCTTCCAAGCGTCATTAAGCGTCTTGGTTGGCAAAGAGCGGATACACCAGGCGATCAGTACGATTTCCATCGCCGATAACATCATTCGCATCTCCGGCTTCGCGCTTGGCGGCATTGCCGTTGCGGCATTTGGCGGCGCTTTTGCCATTGCCCTGGATGCCTTCACGTACTTCATTTCGATCCTGCTGCTTCTCGGCGCAGGCTCCTTTCTTTCTGCTGCTTCTCCCGCGCAGAAGGGCAAGCGCACTCCCTTTTTCCGAGATTTCATCAGTGGATTTCGCTACATTTGGCAGCATGCCTTTGCCAGATCCGCTGTGCTGCTTCTACCGAGCATCTTCCTCTTCTTCCTGTCATCGCTGATGCTCATTCAAGTGATGGCGGTTCGCGTCTGGCACGCTCACCCGTTCAGCTTCGGACTCATCGAAGCCTTCATTCCGCTTGGCTACGTGCTAGGCTCAGGCTTCATTCTGTTGATGGGGGCCAGGCTGAAGCATCGCGGCAAATGGATCGTAGGCAGCCTGATCGCCATGGGGCCATGCTACTTGTTGCTGTCCCAAGTGACCTCCGCTCCCTACGGGCTGCCGCTGATTCTGGTGACCGGCTTTCTGTTTTCATTCAGCACACTGATTATTCAAACGATATTGCGGATAGAAATAGACCCTGGCCTGCAGGGACGCTTCTTCGGAACGCTAGGCTCGCTTAGCAGCGTAGCGACTCCTCTAGGGATCGCCATTTGTTCCATCGGCGCTGATCGCTTCGGCCCTTCTCTCATACTCGCTTGCACGGGCACCGGGATGCTGACGCTCGGCGTGTTAGCTTTCTTGTACGCCAAGACGATACGCCAGTATCCGTAAGGCCCCCCGCATCCTTAATGACCGCCTACCTTTCATACTACATCCATGATGAGACATGTCAAAGGAAAATTAGGTAGCGGTCAGCCAGGTTCACTCTGATCTGGTCATCTTATTCTTGTTGCAAATAACCAGGAGAAGAACGAGCACGCTCAACCAAGCACAGCAAGTATACATTTGGGAGTAGGAGAACCACTCTGCAAGAGGCCCCATCATCAGCCCGCCAAGCGAAAAACCAAGATCATAGGAAGAAATGAACAGACCCAGCAATAGATGGCGAGATTGTGCAGGCAAAACAAAGGTGAGATAGGTAATCAGCGTCGGGTAAATCAAGGCAACGGCAACACCGTTGAAAACGGCGGCTATGTATAAGAGAGGGCCTGCGGTTTGAAGAATACCCAATATTTGCGAGCCTACGGCGGCTGACAACAGCAAACCTACTATCACCCCCGTATGCCAACGGCCATCGGAAGGAATTTTCTTGCGCAGTGTAAACCGGCAACCCACGACTACAGCGGCCTGAATCATTAAATAAAGGCCGGCGTCGCCCTTTTCAATCGTTTTCAAATATAAAGGTAAAAAAGTCATAATCGCGCCATAGGTAATGGAAGCGACCAGCATGACCAATGAGCAGATGAGCAGCACGCGATTGCTCCACAGTTGAGATACCGATTTCACCATATCCGTTACCGTTGTTGAAGCCCCTTGCGAAGATGAGGCAGGGAGCGGAACGGAGAAACCGCACAGCCAAGTCAGCAAGCCAAGCACGATCAGGATGATACCTAAGACAGGCATCTGATCATGTTCCCATAAGTATAGCGCCGCAATTGGCCCAAACAACTGAGGAAGCATAGTAGACAAGCTATAGAGTGAAACGCCCTGCGCCCGATCTCGATCCGAAAGCGTTTCTACAATCCCCATTTGCATTGCCATTGAAAAAAAGGCAGTGACGGCTCCTTGAAGTGCCCGCAGCGTAAGATAGCTTTCCACGCCAAAAACCGTAAACAGCACGAGTCCGCAGGCATGTACAATCAGGAGTATGCGCATGGTCTGCAGCGCCCCGAACTTGGCAACAGCCTGACCAGCCCATGGCCGCAGGAACAGGCAGCAAAGCATGTAAGCGCCCATCATAACGCCAATCTCCGTTTGTCCGACTCCCTCCTTCTCGCTTTTAAGCGGAAGAATCACGGTAAGAATAGCATTGGCCGTAAAGAAAAGACATGCAAGCAGATATAGTCGAACAAAACCTATTGATAACGGACCTGGTGTCCTCATTCTTAGCAGCCCCTTCTTTCCTTCTAAAGACAATAGAGCCGTTTTACTAATGCTTTTAAAACAGTCCTTCTATGGATTATAGATGATCTCGATACAGCAGACTATCTTGACAAGCACAAATATATCATGTACCATTCAACCGAGAGTGAGAATCATTATCATAACATAATGACAGAAGAGGGGAACACTTATATGTTAGCTTCAAAGAAAAAAACTTTGCTCCTTATGATGCTTATCCTAACCATGGCTCTATTGGGATGCTCCAAACAGAATTCCGTACAGGAACCTGAAAAAGGAGCGGTCCAAGCTGATAAAACGATAACGGTATCATGGCCAAGAGATATTGGGACGATGAACCCACATGTATACAATCCTTCGCAATTAATCGCGCAATCGATGATTTACGAACCGCTCGTCAGTTATAAAGAGGGAGGAAAACTCGAGCCTCATCTCGCGGAATCGTGGGAAATCTCGAAAGACGGGAAAGAATACACGTTCAAGATCCGTAAAAATGTTAAGTTTTCGGATGGAACGGCATTTAATGCCGCTATTGTCAAAAAGAACTTCGACGCAATCATGAAGAACTCAAAAAATCATAGCTGGCTCGGTTTTATCAATGTGCTCGACAAGACCGAAGCAGTCGATGAGTATACGTTCAAAATGACGCTGAAACAGCCCTACTATCCGACTATTCAGGAGCTATCGGTCGTCCGTCCGGTGCGTTTTCTCGGTGAAGCCGGCTTCCCGGATGACGGGGATACTTCTAAGAGCATCAAAAAACCGATCGGTACCGGACCTTGGATGCTGACTGATTACAAGAAAGATGAATCTGCGGAATTTACCCGCAACCCGAATTACTGGGGTGACCAACCGAAAGCCAATAAACTGGTCATCAAAATTATTCCTGACGGTGAAACGCGCGTCCTTGCTTTTGAGAAAAAAGAGCTCGATCTGATTTACGGAGAAGGCGTTATCAGCTTGGATGCCTTCAAGCAGTTGAAAGCTTCCGGCAAATATGAAACAAGCCTTTCTGAGCCTATCGCGACAAGAGAGGTGGTTATGAATACCACCAAGGATATACTTTCGGATTCGCGGGTGCGACTCGCCCTTCATCACGGCTTTAATAAGCAAGCGATGGTGGATGGGATTACTGCCGGCTTAGAGGAGAAAGCAGACAACATTTTATCCAAAAACTTGCCGTATACCAATATTGACGCTAAGCCGCTTGCCTACGATGTGGATAAAGCGAAAGCTTTATTGGAAGAAGCGGGCTGGAAGCTGCCTGCGGGCAAAACCGTTCGCGAGAAAGACGGCAAACCGCTCGAGCTGGAATTGTTGTATGAAAAGTCAGATCAAGTTCTAAAACCGATGGCGGAAACGCTGCAATCCGAATGGGGAGCAATCGGCGTCAAGCTGAATATTACAAGCCTGGAGATCACCGAACAAGTGAAACGCTTGCGGTCAGCGGATTTTGATTTGTACTTCTGGAGCAACTACGGCTCACCGTATGATCCTCACTCTTTCATTAACATTGTAGCTACGAAGGGATTCGGCATCTCGGAGTCGCTCTCTGGCTTGCCAATGAAAAAAGAGCTGGATCAGCAAGTAAATGACGCTCTCCTCTCAACCGATGAGAGCAAGCGCCAGCAACTTTACAGTTCTATTTTGAAGACACTGCAGGAGCAGGCTTCATTTCTGCCGATCTCTTATATTAAGAAAACGGCTGTTTATCAAAAAGACGTGAAGGGCTTCGTCTTCCCGGCAAACCGGGATGAAAATCCTTTCCTTGGACTTGATACAGTGAAAAAGTAATGCCAGGGAGGTTATGATTTGCGCAGCTATATCGGGAAACGGCTCCTTGCCGTCATTCCCATCTTTCTCTTTGCCACCCTTCTTTCTTTCGTGCTGATCCATCTTTCGCCCGTCGATCCAGCTGAAGTCTATCTCACTGTAGCTCATATTCATCCGACGGAAGAGCTGCTTGCCGAGGTCAGACATGAATTCGGATTGGATCAGCCCTTATTTGTCCAATATGTAAATTCCCTTATGAAGATGTGCCGACTAGATTTCGGCACATCTTATGTTACGAAGGAGCCGGTTTGGCAGGAGGTCGTGCATCGGATGCCCGCAACGCTCCAGCTTGCCTTCAGCAGCATTTTCATGGCCGTGCTGATCAGCGTGCCCCTTGGTTTTTTATCGGCCGTTTATAAAAACAGCGTGATCGACCATTTCAGCCGGCTGCTCGCTTTTTTTGGCGCTTCCATTCCGCAATTTTGGCTCGGGTATTTACTGATTTTTTTCTTATCCGTCAAGCTGGATCTATTTCCCGTACAAGGAAGAGGGACATGGGCGCATCTGGTTCTGCCTTCTTTAACGCTCGCTTTGGGTCTGGTTGCTATCTATTCCCGCTTGCTGCGTACCAGTATGCTGGAGCAGATGCAGGAGCCCTACGTGTTATACGCCAGAACGAGAGGTATCCAAGAAAAAATCATTATGGGCAAGCATGTGCTGAAAATCGCGATATCGCCCATGCTAACCGGTCTGGGCATGAATATCGGGAAGCTGCTTTCCGGTACGATTATTGTAGAGGTCGTCTTTTCCTGGCCCGGCTTCGGCCGTTATTTTGTTGACTCGATTCTAAACAGGGATATCCCGGTCATCCAATGCTACGTGCTGCTTGTCGCTTGCCTATTTATCGTGTGCAACCTGCTCGTAGACCTTCTCCAGATGGCAATGGATCCGCGAATTTCCCGGAAAGGAAGAACTGGCCTATGATCGCAAGTATACGAACCGGCCTTAGGAGTCAGAAGACCGCTCTGGTATGCTCAGGTCTCTTGCTAGTTCTATTCATTCTTGCCATTCTGGCTCCCTGGATCTCTCCGCATGATCCGATTCAAGTGAATTTGGCGATCAAGCTGCATCCGCCTTCGCTGGGCTATCCCCTGGGTACCGACCATTTGGGCCGCTGCATCTTGTCTCGCCTTTTATATGGCGCCCGCGTTTCGCTAGGCTTTGCATCCTTGATCTTCATTTCCTCTTTGGGAATTGGTTTATTTATTGGAGCGATTGCCGGCTATAGGGGCGGACTCATCGATTTTGTGCTGATGCGGTTCTGCGAAGGGGTGATATCGTTTCCGAATCTGGTGCTTATTCTTGGGCTGGTCGGGATTTTCGGACCTGGACTGCCGCAGGTTATCCTAGCGATGATGCTGGTCCAGTGGGTCTATTACGCCCGGATGTTCCGTGGCATGGTTCTCAGCTTGAAGGAACGGAATTTTATAACCGCAGCCAGAATAAGCGGGTCCTCACAATGGAAAATTATCAGGCAGCACATCATTCCAAACGTGCTTCCCCCTATTATCGTCATGGGAACGTTGGAAATGGGTTGGGCGATCATGGATATCTCCGCCCTCTCCTTCCTTGGACTTGGCATTCAGCCGCCTGCGCCGGAGTGGGGGGCGATGATTCATGAAGGAAAATCGTTTATCCGCAGCAATCCGGAATTAATGCTGTACCCGGGAATCATGATTCTTCTCGTCGTCGTTTCGTTCAATCTACTGGGTGAAGCGCTGTCGGATCGGTTTGGTGTTAAGCGACGTTTTGAAAAGGAATGAGCGCATTGAAAGAAGAACAAAACCATGTTTTGCAGGTAAGCGGCCTGCACGTAAAGGTAAAAACGGCGCAGGGAACGCTTCCCCTTGTCCACAATATTGCATTCGAACTGAAGCCTGGCCGTGTGCTTGGCCTTGTCGGAGAAAGCGGCAGCGGGAAATCGGTTACCAGTCTGTCTATTTTGCAGCTGCTAGACCGGAAAACAACGCAGGTGGAAGGCAGTATTCAATTAAGCGGCCGTGAGCTGAACGGGCTTAAAGCGGAAGAGATGCGGCGCATTCGCGGGAAAGAGATCGCTATGATTATGCAAAATCCGATGAACGCCTTCTCTCCTGTGTTTACGATTGGCCATCAATTCGTTGAAACGATCCGTACCCATACCGATTTCAGCAAAAAACAAGCGTTCGACCTGGCAGTCTCCTTTTTGCATGATGTGAACTTGCCTGATCCTGTCCTGCTTATGAAGCGGTATCCGTTTCAATTGAGCGGCGGTATGCTGCAGCGTGTCATGATTGCACTATCGATGTGCTTGAAGCCATCTGTGCTCATCGCCGATGAGCCGACAACTGCGCTGGATGTAGCCAATCAACTGCAGGTGCTGCGCCAACTGGACCGTATCCGCTCGGAGCACGGTACGGCAATTCTGTTAATTTCCCACGACTTGGGGGTCATCTCAGAAATGGCCGACGAGGTCGCCGTTATGCAGCATGGGCGAATCGTCGAAAAAGCTGGCGTATTCGATCTGTTTGACCATCCGCAGCATGCGTATACGAAACTGCTCCTTGATGCCAGACTCTCGTTGCCAATCAACCAACAGACCAAGGAGCTTATATTGTCATGACTGCTATGCAGCCTCAAGTTACGGTTCCGCAGAACCGTGTGTTCGGGTCGAAAGCGATCCAAATTTATCTCATATCGATCTTATTTTATACCACCAGCCATATCCTTCTGATTCTGCTGCCGCTGAATTCGCACGCGCTTGGAGCAAACCCGGCGCAGATCGGTCTAATTATGGGCGCCTATATGTTTACCTCGATGTTTTTACGGCCGGTAGCCGGTAAAATTGTCGACAAGTTCGGCACAAAACGAATATTTACCACAGCATTAATAATGAATGTAGTTATCCTATCCATGTATCTCATTCATGAGCTTTGGGTTTTCGCTCTGCTTCGAATGGTGCAGGGGGTGACCCTTTCCTTCTTTTCCATGGTCTTGCATCTCATGATCATCCAAGTCTTGCCTGAGAAAGCACGCGGGCAAGGTCTGTCCCTTTTCTCGCTTTCGTCCATGCTGCCCTATACCTATGGCCCTTTTCTCGCCCTGTATTTTGCGGATAAAGTGCCGATGTCTTATATCTTTATGGCCCTGATCCCGATAAGCTTGGCGACGCTGCTCATTGGGCTGAACCTTAGATTACCAGAGCTTCGAAGTCAGGATCCTCTGGGAAAAGCGAATCTACTGGACAGTGAACCCTATAGCGGTTGGAAAGACCGGCAACTGCAGCTCCCTTCCGTCATCATGCTTCTGGCTTCGGCTATGATTGGAACGGTAGCTGCCTTCCTCCCTCTCCATCTGGAGAATCGCGGATTACCATTTGCCGGATTGTATTTCTTGACCGAAACAGCGGTTCTGATCCTGCTGCGCTTCTTCGGCCGAAAAATGATTCCAACGAACGGTCGCTTCCCGCTTCTCATGGTTACTATTCTTATCATTCTTATGACGATTGCTGTGAGTCTGGTTCGAATCGCTGAAACGCTTCCTGTTGTTCTGATTGCTGCAGTTTGCAATGGGATTGCTTTGTCCATGCTGTACCCGACACTGTTGACCTATGTTTCGTTTATTGTGCCGGAAAGGTTTAGAGGCAGAGGGATCGGCCTTTTCATTGCTGCTGCTGACTTCGGAACATCAGTGGGCACTTGGGGGCTAAGTCTGCTCGCGAACGCCTATTCTTACGAGATCATGTTTGCCGGCTGCATGGCCATTGGAGCGGCTGCCCTGCTGCTGATCCTGCTGCATGCCAAAATAGAGGGGGTGAAGAAGTGAGCTTGTTGCAGGTCAAGGACGTTACGCATACTTACGGTGCATCAAGCCTGTTCTGGCGGTCAAAGAAGCAGACGACGGTGCTTTCCGGCGTTTCTCTTGCTATCGAGCAAGGCAAGTGTCTGGGGCTTCTTGGAACGAGCGGAGCGGGGAAAAGTACGCTCGGGAAAGTGATCCTGGGGCTGGAGAAGCCGCAGAAGGGGCAGGTTCTGTTTCAAGGCATCGATCTCTATCACACGGACACTTCTACCCGCAGACAGCTTCGCCGTGATCTTCAAGTTGTGTTTCAAGACTGCTATTCTTCCGTGAATCCGCGAATGACTGTGGAGCAAATTATCGGGGAGCCGCTGGACAACTACGAATCCTTATCCGTGAAGGAGCAAACACGAACCATCGGAGAGCTGCTCGAAAGAGTTGGGCTGAAACCAGAAGATATGGGAAAATATCCCCATCAATTTAGCGGAGGACAGCTGCAAAGAATTAATATTGCAAGAGCTATTTCCTTAAAACCGAAGCTGCTCGTACTGGACGAGGCGGTCAGCAGTTTGGACATGGTGACACAAACGCAGGTTTTGGCCTTGTTTGGCGAGTTAAAGTCGGCCTTCGGCCTTTCTTACCTTTTTATCACACATGACATTAAAGCCGCTTACTCCATTTCTGATACACTGGCTGTCATGGAAAAAGGGGAGATAGCTGAACAGTTTGCGGATAAATCACGGCTTTTATCATCGAAGCACCCCGTCGTGGAAAATTTGCTCGGTTCTATTCTTGCCGAGCATCCGCGTGATCGTTCTCTCTCCAAAACGATTATCATGCCGTGAAAAAGCCCTCATTCTCTGCCTAAGGCGAAAACCTCCGCCCTGATGGTTTCAGGTGGAGGCTTGTATCGGCTGCAAGCGGATATTGCGTCTTCTTTTCGCTGTATATAACCAGAAATAACCTAATGCAACAAGCGTGCAAATGAAGATATCCGCACCGATCAACACCTGATAATTGCTGAACATATCGAAGGATATGCCCCCGATCAAAGCCCCCAGAATACCTCCCCCTTGATGAAAAAGGAGCAGGAAGCCCGTTCGCTTACCTTTGCCTTTGGCCAAATCGTTAACGATCAGAAGCCCGCCAGGTATTGCGCTTAAATAGGTAATGCCGAAGGCTGCCGCAAAAAGAACAGGCGACCACCCCGCATGCAGGAAGAGCAGTGCAAAGCCCGCGATCCGAATGCCATACAAAATAACCATCATAACGATCTTATTTACCCGATCCAAAAAATAGCCAAAAATAAGCGATCCCACAATTTCCATGACCCCCAGCACACTCATCGATAAGGCGATCATGCCCGGAGCCACATTCGCGAGCTGATGGATGGCGACCAAGTTCATCTCAACGGTTCCCATATTGAACCCGCAGGTGAACAGCGCAAAGCCAACAACGATGAAAATCGGCAGATGAGCCGCCGCACCAAGGCGTGGCGATTTGGCGATGCTCGGCTGGTCGGCAACGTGAGCAGGCGCACCCGTTTGCCCGTTCACCGACTCATTCGGCTTCGGCTGTGGACGCGGACTCCTGATGCCCAGCCAGATGACTGGCAAGGTGACAACAAGACCTAAAATGAACGAGGCCAGGAAGGCATCCTTCCATGTCAGCCAGCTGGAGGAGACGAAAAGCGGTGTGCTGACCGCCAACCCAACGGAAGAAGCGCTCGTCAGCAGTGCCGTTGCTTTGGCCCGGTGATGCTGGAACCAGTCGAACATTAGTAAATATGTCGTCGTCGTCCCGATACCGACCAGACCTGAAATTACCCCGTAACCAAGGAAGAAAACGGCTGGATGATGGCCCAGCACAACAATCCCTGTACCTGCTATCCCCATAGCTGCGCTGATTAGCATGACCTTCTTAGGCCCATATCGGTCTACGAGCCAGCCTCCTAAAGGTGCGCAGCAAGCGGCAATGAGCAGGTTGGTGGACCATGCCATCGAGATGAATCCTCTGTTCATCTGCAGATCCTCGGCAATCTGCACCTGAAAATAAGCCATGATAAACCGCGTCAGCGCCCCGATAAATCCGATTATCCACAGCGAACCTAAGCCAATCCATGCATGCTTCGGCTCCTTGAACCATGTCGTGTTCATTGAACATCCCCCTGTCCCGCATCAAAAAAGATACCATTCGGTATCTTTTTATTGTAGCATATTTATTTCCCTTTTCAATCCTGCATTTTCATTTGGTATAATAATGATCATGACTAACGAAGATCGGGGGGTGGCATCATGCCAAAAGGGGAAAATACTCGAAAACGCATTATCGCGAAGTCTGCCGAGCTTTTTAATCAAAAAGGATATGCAAGTTCGTCCCTGTCCGACATCACAGAGCTGACGGGCATCAAAAAGGGCGGCCTCTACCGCCACTTTTCCAGCAAGGATGAGCTTGCATTTGAGGCTTACAGCTATGCTGGCCATGTCGTCGGGGAGCGTCTGCGGCAAGCCGTGAGCGAGCAGGAAACGGCCTCCGACAAATTGCTGGCTTATTTACACATGTACGCAAATGTCGTAGAAGCGCCGCCTTTTATCGGGGGATGCCCCTTGCTCAACGCGGCCATTGAGAGCGATGACGGCCATCCCGGCTTACGCCAAAAAGCCCAGCGTGGCCTGGCCGGCACACTGGACACGATAAAAGCAATCATTTCCCAAGGCGTTCAAAGCGGGGAATTCAAATCGGATCTCGATATGGAGGCGTTAGCCACCTTCACCCTTTCCATCATGGAAGGCGGCATCATGATGAGCAAACTGGAAGGCGACAACCGGCATATGCGAATGAATATAGAGAGCTTATCCGACTATTTGAAAGGGCTCCGATTACGTTGAAGAACCATGTCCTGCCAACGCGAGCAGTTCTTCTCGATTATCGGCCTTTAATGCGGCGGCCAGCGCCATAACGACATCTGCCGAGGGCTGGATTCTGCCGTTCTCAATGCCATTCAGGATGGAGTAGCTGACCCCTGCTTTTTCACCAAGCTTGCGCAGGGTAAGATCCTGCCCCTGCCGTAGTTCCTTTAATTTATGTTTGAATTCCACTGGATTGGGCTCCTTCTCGGCCTCATCTTATGTCCTGATTTTCATTCAGGACGGCTCGGTATACATGAAGCAGCGTAATTTCATGTGCTTGCCGAATTCCTTCTTTCTTGACCTGATATTGTAAGTGTATGCCTTTAAGACAGTCAAATCAAGGGAATTGCACCGCTCCATGGCGGCACACACGTATAACACAAAAAGCCCCAGCTTCCATTTAATCGGATAGCCAAGGCTTTTCTTCATTTACGCAATGGGTATGTAAATTTTGATCCTCAAATCATGAGGGTATGCTGAATTCATCACATCCGTCACTTCGAAGTCCGGTCCCTCACTGCGTTCATAGTTGGAATTGGGCAACCACGTGCCGTAAATGTAATTTCTGATCTCTTGTACGCGTCCAACCGCACCGAAGGCTTTAAATTCAGCATATTTCCCCTCGGGAATCTCCATTTGAACAAAGCCTTCGTCTACTGCGTCAACGAATGCCTGCACCTTTTCGCCAATCACGAAGGAGAAGCGGCCGTCGTCCTGAAACTGACAAGAAATGCCGTAAGCCATATTCGGCGCTATGGAATCTGGAATTCGCAAGTAAAGCCCGTCGCTCCCGAATTGACGATAAAACCCGGGAATCTCTGCGAAATACTGATCATTGCTAAGGCTCGTGTGGTATTCGTAGCCAATGATACGGGTGGCATCAAGCTGAAGGATAGCTGGCTTGTCCATGGGGAGCGCTCCGTTCGCTTTATTTTTATAATCCAGAAAATTAATTTTCGTTTGGCGGCACCCAGCTTCCCCCGATTTCCGGAATTTAGCCGGGGTCATGCCGATATAGCCTTCAAATGCGCGCGTAAATGCTTCTTGGGAATTGTATTGAAATGAAATAGCGATATCCAGGACGCTTGTATGCGTTGCCTTCAGCAGATCTGCCGCTTCAGAGAGCCTCCGTTTCCTCATATATTCATGTACCGAAAAGCCAGAGATAGCCTGGAACAGCCTTTGGAAATGAAACGCCGAAAAGCACGCTTCCGCTGCAATATCCGTGATGAGCACATCATTTTGCAGATTGTTTTCAATAAATTCAATTGCATTTTGGATTCTTTTGTAATCATCCATCGGGTTACCCAACCTACCTTCAACGTGAAGTCCTTACTTCTCATTTTACATCAGTAAGCCGATTTTCTTTTGATAATCCGTGCTAGCTTCTCTTATGCCTTGAACTTTTGAATGACGTCTTGCAGTTGGGCTGACATCTCATTTAAGTGTCTAACGGAATCCACCATGCCATCAATACTGGACAATTGTGATTCTGTCAAAGAAGATATCGTCTGCGCGGCGCCTGCCGATTGATTGGCCGAATGCTCCATTTCGTGCAGGGACAGCATGACTTGCTGCGAAGTTCCCGCCATGCGCCCGGCTTCAGAAGATGTTTGCTGCACCTGCTCCAAGACCATCTTAACGGCCTTATGTATTTTCTCGAAAGCCAATCCGGTTTCCTGTAGTGTCCCGACGCTGGATGAGATCTCTCGGTCGCCCTGCTGCATGGTCTTAACGGCGCCCTGAATGTCGCCTTGAATGCCAAGGATCAAGTCAGCGACCTGCTCCGATGATTGTTTGGAGCGCGCTGCCAGCTTCTTAACCTCCCCGGCAACGACAGCAAAGCCATTCCCGTGTTCCCCGGCCCGCGCCGCTTCGATAGAAGCGTTCAGGGCCAGCAGGTTCGTTTGCGATGAAATGTCGGCAATGATAGACACAATATCGCCGATTTGCGCCGAGCGTTGGCGCAGCAACTCAATAAGGCCTGACAGATGGACCATCGTCGAGCTGACCGCCTGCATCTGCTCCGTTGTCTGATGGATATAGGCGTTGCCCTTCTCCGCCTCTGCCACCGTGTTTGCTGATAAGCCAAACGCCGTTGAAGAGCTGGACGCGACATGCTGAATGCTGTCCGACAACTGCTTCATCGCCGCCGCGCTTTCAACAACACTTTGCGCGTGTTCATTCGTGTTTTCTGCCACGCTCTGCATAGCCGTGGATATATGGTTAGCAGCTTGAAGCATGTGATCAACCGCATGCGATAATTGAACCGACTCTTTGTTCAGCGCGCTGGAGCTCGATCCTGCTTGAGAAACAAGCTGCCGCAAATAAGCTTTCATCTGATTAAACGAGGCCGCCAGCCTGCCGATTTCGTCGCGATTTTTCACATTCAAATTCGATATCTTCAAGTCCCCTACTGCGATCTCGCTCGCCTGACGTTCCACCTGAATGAGCGGCTTCGAAATATGCCGCGCGAAGAGAACAAGGAGAATCACGCCGACCACCAAGCATACGGCAAAAGTAACGATAATCGTGTTCAGAATGTGCGTCTGCCCGCTATTGTAATCCTGCATATACGAGCCTGCCGCCACGATCCATCCCCAACTCGGGTCCATTTCCGCGTAAGTGATTTTCATGCCTTCCTTCTTCGAACCCGGCAGCGACCACATATAGGTGGTGAACCCTCCGCCTGTTTCTGCCTTTTGAATCATGTCCTGAATAAACAGCGTGCCATCGTTCGATTTCCTATCCCAAATATTTTGGCCTTCCAACGAAGGATGGGCCAATTCGTTTCCTTTTTTATCGAGTACAAAGAAATAACCGCTCGGGCCGAGATCAATCTTAGGATTAATCGGCCTTTTCCCTTCTTTTTTCGGACCGAGCATCAAAACCTTTACTTTTTCCTGGGCTTCTTCCTTCGAAATACTGCCTGTCTTCACGGATGCATCGAAGGATTCAATCAACTGGATGGACATTTGCACCGTGTTTCTTAAATCTTTTTCAATCAAAGAATCGGTAACTTTAGAAGAAACATAGTAACTGGTGCTGCCTAGAATCAGAATGGGAATGAGCAATAAAAATAGCGATGTGGCTAGAATCTTGGTCTGAATGCTCCTTTGAAAAATCTTTAACATGGTTTACATTCTCCCTATATTTTGTAATTTTCTGTATGTATTCGATATGAATATCCTGTTTCCTTCCCGCAAATCATGAACAAAAACTGCCGGATCACCTATTCCCCATGCACAGGCGGAACTACGATGCCTTATTCCATGGCAACGTCCCTTTTCTCCCCCTGAAGAGGAACTGTGGTGCGTTAAATGAGCGAAAATGTGCCTACAACCCAGCATTTCCTGCTCATAAGGTACGGTAGTTCCGCGAAATGTCCCTACAGCCGAAAATACCGCCTCTTAGCGCACCTACGTTCCGCTCACCCGTGCAAAAACACGATCTATCGCAGATCGGGGCGACATTTCATACTCCAAACCGCTGTGGCACTTCCGGATTTTCCACGTCCATCCTGTCAAATGCCCGTACTACACGATGCGTGCGGAATCTCTCCACTCCAAGAACTCGCCAAACATACATACCTGACGGCGTATGCTTTCTGGCGTGTTAGAATGGGTATCCCTAACGCTTAGTTCAGCAACTTATTCAATAAAAAAACGATCGCCCCCCGGTCATTTACCGGAATGCGATCGTTTTCTTATGCCGAGGAAGCGGCAATATTGGTTCTACAAATGGCGGCCTGTAATGTATCTGTTCTTCCAGTAACCGGAGTTCATGTCGTTAATCACGACACCGGAGCTTTTCGTGTTGCTAATGAATTTCCCGTTGCCCAGATAAATGCCGACATGGTTGATTTTCCCGGGCGTACCCACGCTGAACATAACCAAATCACCTTTGGTTAAATTCGCTTTGCTCGAAACGGCCTTACCCACTCTAGCTTGCGCGCTGGATCCCCACGGAATGGTCACTCCATTTTGCTTGAATACCATCTGCGTAAATGCAGAACAATCTAAGAGTAAATGGTTCGTATCCCTGACCCCGAATCGGTAGGTTACTTTCCCGATATAGGATTCAGCTGTATGAATGATGCGGTCCGCCTGGCTTGCGCTTGTACTTGCTGCGTTGTAAGCAGCCGTTGAACTAGAGGTACTAGCCGCGGCATGAGCGGATGTTGGATTCAGCAGCAGGCTGCTTGCTGTCAATAAGGAAAGACTAAGGCTTATCCCCACTAACGATTGGCTAAGGCGGTTCTTTTTCATCGATTGCATGATTGGATTTCCTCCTCTTGATCGTGGTGTTAGGCTTGTGCCTGATATTAATTTAGCATAGATCAGGTTCCCTAATATTTACCGACGATGGAAGAAAGCCATGTCCTGCCTAGCATAATCCGCCATTCTTAGAATTACATGAGAAATGCATGAGCACGATCACCTTGACACTCTCAATGCGTCAGTGCCACCACGTATGTAAGCACTTATCCGAGTGTGCTCACACTGTTCTCTTGACGGTACTCCGATGGCGTAACGCCGTACTTCTTGCGGAACACCTGCGAGAAGTGCCGCATGTCTTGATAACCGATACGCTCGGCAATGTCCGCGAGCTTCATCTTGGGGTTCATTAGCAGCTGCTTCGCCTGCTCCAGCCTAAGATGAATGACGTATTCCTTGAACCCTTGGCCCGTCTTCTGCTTGAATAATTGGCTGAAATAGGCCGGATTCAAGTAAACGATGGCCGCGACTTTCTCCAGCGACAAATCCGCATGATAATGCGTACGAATGTACTGCTGCGCCACTTCGATAGAGCGGTCGCTGCCATTGGCATAATGCTCGTAGACCTGTGTGGTAGACGCTTGACGCATGCGCTGCACCTCTGCGGGCACTGCTTGGAACCGGTCAATGCGTTCTGTGAACATGATTTGAAACGGAACTTTCAAATACTTGATCAGATGGCCGCGCAGCTCGTCAACCAGCTCCGATACGCTAGCGCCTTGGGGCAGTGTAACCAGCCCGAGCAAGCTTTTGTTGTCGTGCATAGTGACGAAGCCTTTGCCAAAACGTTCGATCAGCTCAAGAAGGACGTTCTCGATGATGAAATTTTCGAGATGAACGACTTTATCGCTCTCCATTTTGACCATGATCAGATGGAAATTGGGATACTGCTCCACAAAAGGCTGCATATCGATGCGGCCTGTGTCGAGTCCAAGCGCCCAGCGCTGGAAGACAGCTTCCTGCAAATAGCGGAGGTTCGTCTTCAACAGCTGCGCTTCTTCTGTCCATTCCGATTCTCGTATAATCTCCTCGCTCAGCTTCTCGATCATCTCGCTCAGCACTTCTTTGCCGATTGGCTTGAGCAGATAATCCTTCGCCCCGAGCCGAACGGCCTCCTGCGCATAGGCGAACTCCGAATACGCCGAAATGACCACCCACTTCACATGAGGGTGGCGGCTTCGCGACATGTTCATAAGCTCAAGTCCCGTCATGCCTGGCATTAAGATATCGGTAAGCACCAAACGAATCGGATGATTGCGAAGCAGCGTCATTGCTTGCTCCGCATTCGCTGCCAAATGGATCTGATACTGAGGAAACCTGTTATTCAGAGTCCGCTGAATCCCTTCGCGGATCACATTTTCATCGTCAACGATCAGAATATCCAAAGCTTACCCCCCTTTCCGAGGAAGCGGAAACGCAAGGATGACCGTCGTTCCTTCCCCTAATTTACTTTGAATTCTTAGGCCATAGCTATCCCCGTACATGAGGACAATGCGCCGGTGAACATTCGTCAGCCCGATGCCGCGCCTAATTTTCGCAGAAGAATCTGAGATCTCCACCGCGGCATTGCCAGCATGCCCTCCCTTGGCTGAGCGATAGCCGGCTTCCGCTTCCAGTGTGTCCGTTTTGAGCATGTCCCATATTTGCCGCAGCACGCTCTCTTCAATACCGACGCCGTTGTCCGCAATAATAATATGCAGCTCCTGTTCATGAACTTCTGCGGAGACGCGAAGCATCCCTTGCTGCGCCAGCGGCTCTAGTCCATATTTCACGGCATTTTCGATGACCGGCTGCAGCGTCATCTTCGGCAGAATGGCATCCAACCACTCGGATGCGACATGAATATCGGTGCTGACCCTGCCTTCCAAGCGACTTTCAATAATCGTCATATAATGCCTCATTTGATCAAGTTCCTGCCGCAGCGTTGTCTTCGAGGCCTCTTCCCAGTCGCTGCTGTAACGGAACATATGCGATAGCGCCAAGATGACCCGTCCAAGCCTGTCGTTCTCGCGTTCATCGAGCATCCAATAAATCATATCCAGCGTGTTATACAAGAAATGCGGATTCACTTGGGACTGGAGCGCCTGCAGCTCCGCGTTCTTCTCACTGATGGAGGACAGCGTAATCCGCTCAATCAGCTCGTCCATTCGCTGCACCATGCGGTTGAAAGAGGAAACCATGGAGTTGATCTCTTCATAGGATTTAACGGTCACGGAGCCTTTGAAATTCCCCATCTCCACCTGCTTCATCTCGCGAATCAGCAGCTTTAACGGGTTGGCAATTGTCCGGGAAATAATGCTGGCCAGCACGGTCGATAAAATAATAAGTACCAGGATAACAAGGTACAAATACTCCCTCGTCTTCACGACCTCGGCATTAATATCCCCCTTGGGCGTGAGCCCAAGCACCGTCCAATCCGACATCTTCGCATTGGCGGCAACGATAAGCTGGTCTGTCCGGTCATCCACGATGATTTCGTTGGATTGCGGGCGCGGAAGCCCGCTGAAGGAGGGCTGCTTCACCTGCTCACTTTCCGTAGAAGCAATCAAACGGTCTTCCCGGTCAACGATGTATACACGGCTGTTCGGGCTAATGGTCACATTCGACAATGCGGCAAGAATTGGCTGCGGATTCGTCTCAATAAGGATGACGCCAATCATCCGATGCTCAGTTAAATCGTACAGCTTGCGGCCGAATATGAAGAGCGGCTCCTCGCTAAACCGGTTGATGACCGAGCCTGGGAACAGCCCCAGCCACACCATCTCACCGGAGGAGTTCACGAGTTTCTGATACCAGTCCGATGACGAATAATTAGCGTCGATGACACCAGCAAACCTTCGTTCATAGTTATAATTCTTCCCTGAATTTGTAATGACGTGAATCCCGATAATATCGTCTCGCGAGTAATAAATCGCGCCTAAAATATTGGTAACGGTCCGCTCGTTGATCACGCTGAGAGCAGGATCTATATTCGCTTCGCGATCTTCAATGAGCCTAATCATTTCATAATTGCTATTCAATGATTTAGTCACGCTATCATACCCTTGTAAAAGCAAATCGAATAAGCCGACGGTTTGCGAAATATTTTTTTGTGCCAAATCACTAATTTTACTGTGAATAATCTCTGTTGTTTTCTGATAGTAAAGAAAGCTTACAAGCAACAGCAGGACCATCATACAGGAGAGAAATAGCAAAAAAAGCCGATTGCGGATGGAATGCAGGCCCCGTTTCAATGCAGTGGTCCCCTTTCGTTATACCTTACCTCCATCTTACACCATTAGTCTCCGCAGGAACAAAAAAAGAGAGAGGGGTGAATTAACCCTTCACCGCTCCCGCTACCATACCTTTTGTAATTTTATCCGCCAGCAAGAAATAAATCAGAATGACCGGCAGCGCGCCAAGTACAAGGAATGCGCCGATGGCTCCATAATTGACCGAATATTGACTGACGAAGCTGTTTACGCCGAACGGCAATGTTTTCAGTCTTTCGGACGAGATGAACGTAGCCGCCAAAATGTACTCGTTCCATATGCTAATGAAAGTGAGGATACACACCGTCATCATCGGAGGTACGGAGATTGGCAGAATGATGCTTCGGAAGGTCCGGAACACGCCGGCTCCATCCATAATCGCCGACTCTTCAATTTCATTCGGAATCGACTTCATAAAACCGCTTAGAATAAAGACGGCGATCGGCGTCTGGAACGCCACATACGGCAAAATGATCGAGAGATGCGTATTCAGAATATGCATGTTTTTGAAAATGATCATCAGCGGCAGCAGCGTCGCTTGCAGCGGAATCATCAGCCCAACAAGGAAAATGAGCAAAACCGCTTGGCCGTATTTCCACTTGAATCGGGCAATAGCGAACGAAGTGAGTGAGCTCAGCAGCAAGACCAGAACCATCGTTAGCGATGTAACAAACAAGCTGTTTTTCAAATATTGAAAATAGTGTCCGGACTGAACAGCGTCGCTGAAGTTCCTCCATTGCAAGGAAGCCGGCAGCGCGAAGAATCGGCCAGACAAGATTTCCTCGTTCGTTTTCAAAGAATAGATAAGCAGCCATAGAAGCGGATAGACTTGTGTAACGACCAGAGCCGATAAAAGAACAATCACGAGCACTTTCACGATAGAGAGGCGTTTGCGTCTCACTAAGGCGGCAGGTTTCACTGAGGATACAGCTAACGTTGAATTCATAGTGGCACTCCTCTCCCTAGTTGAATTTTCTCTCTAATCGGTTAAAGATCAAGTTGATGATCAATGTAGCAATCAAGCAAAGCACCACAAGAAATGCTGCAATGGAGCTTCCGTAGCCATATTTCATGGATAGGAACGACATGTTGTACATATGGGTCGAGATGACGTCAGTAGCATGCGCCGGTCCGCCGGCCGTCATGACCATAATCATGTCGAAGGCTTGAAGGGAACCGATAAAGGCGAGGACAATCGATATTTTGAAAATCGGAATATTCATAGGGAAGGTAATATGCCAGTCGGCTTTCAAGCCTTCGGCTCCATCAATCCGGGCCGCTTCATAAATATCCGCGGGAATGTTCTGAATCCCGGTAAATTGAATCAGCGTATGATAGCCCAAATACTGCCACATCGCTACAAAGTAAAGGGAATACATCGCGATCTTCGGATCTGTCAGCCATGATCTCGTCCAGCCTTGTAAATTCAGCATCTCGAGCACTTGGTTGAGCATTCCCCCCATCGCGGCAGGGTTATAAATGGTTTTCCACAGTTGGCCGACAATAACGACGGATAAGATAACAGGCATAAAGTAACTCGAAACAAGAAAATTCGGCTTCTTAATGAATCGATTAAGCAAAATGGCCACAAATAACGCAACCGGAATTTCACCCATGGAGAACACAGCGAACATCAATGTCCTGCGTACAGACGGCCAGAAGACCGGGTCTGCAAACAACAGCGTACGAAAGTTTTGCAAGCCAATGAATTTCGATTCGCCAATTCCGTTCCAATCCAACAATCCACTGTAAAGTGAAACGAAAATCGGGACAAACACGAGACCCACATAAATGATCAAACAGGGCAGTACAAACATAGCTATCGTCCATTTGGAGACTCTCAACACATTCACTCTTCTCGCCTCCCTTTCTGAATGAACCAATCGGAACTTACCTTCTTCACCGTCGCGGCGTCAAAGATAAATTCCGATTTGGCTTCTCTCTTACTCTATTTTTTATTTGTGTCGTAAGCCGTTTGATGTTCTTTAGCTACTTCAGCAGCATCTTTCTTCTGTACGAACAGGTTTTGGATGCTAGTCAAGTGGCCTTGCGCCGTTCCTGGGTTCATGGTGTTATCGAACGCGATGTCTCCGCCTTTAACTTGCTTAAACAGGTTGAGTACTTCCATCGCCATATCTGAGTAACCAGCTGCTTTGAAGTCGCCTTCTACTTTCTGAGCGACACCGACTGCCGCTTTTGCTGCGAAGGCTTCTTTTGGATAGTTCAACATGTAGTAGTTCAAGAAATCTTTCGTTTCTTTCAAATGCTTGCTGTTTGCAGATATCGCGAATCCACTGCCTGGAGCCAACATGTACTCGTCTGGGTTACCTTTCCCTTTAACCGTCGGGAATTTGAACACGCCCACCTTGCCGTTTACCGAAGAAGTTTCGATTCCGCCAGTTGCCCAGCTGCCCATGAAGTACATCGCGGCTTTGCCGGTTTTGAACAAGTTCTCACCTGAGGTGTAGTCGAAGGAAGTTGCGCCTTCTTGGAATGCACCCGCTTGAATCAGGTCTTGGAAGCTGCTGACAGCATCCGTGAATGCTGGATCTTGGAACGTCTTTTTGCCGTCAACGACAGCTTGCAGGAAGCCAGGACCGCCATTGGTGCGAAGCAAGACATTCATGAACAAGAAGGAGCCGGTCCAGCTATCTTTTTCGCCAATCGCCATCGGTTGAATCCCTTTGGCTTTCAACGTTCTCACCGTTGTTACCATCTCTTCGAAAGTCTTAGGAATTTCTACGCCTGCTTGCTTGAACAAATCTTTGTTGTAGTAAACAACGGCGATGTTGTTGCCGTCCGGCAAAGCGTAAACGTTATTATTGAATGTATAAAAATCAAGAATTCCGCCTGTAAATGTATCTTTCAGACCGTTTTGCCCGAGCATATCGTTCAGTGGCGCGAACAGGCCTGCATCTACGAAAGGCTTCATTTGCGCGGATGGATTCACGATGGTGATATCCGGCACTTCTTTGGAAGCAGCTTGCGTTTTCAGCTTCAATTTTTGTTGATCCGTGTTCAGCGAATCCAACTCAATTTTGATGTTTGGATTTTTCGTTTGGTAGTCGTTTACGATTTTTTTCAACATGCCGTTTTTCGGATCGGTTGGATCCGGATATATATTTTGGAACGTAATCGTCACGTTCTCTGCCTTTTTCGCTTCAGGTGTTGCGTTGCTCGTCGTCGCTGCGGGCTTGTCTCCATTACCGGTGCTTGCCGCGTTGCCGCATGCAGTCAATCCAATTGCCAATGTGCTCGCCATAACGATCTTTAGTGCGTTATATTTCGTAGCCATTTGTAAATCCCCCTCATGTACTTTGTTGTTTTTGATGTGTTTATTATCGCTCGAAATTGGCAGCACTTACAATGTGCGAACTTTAGATATAAGGTTTACTTTTTATAGATTGTGCAGAAAGAAAAAAAGACACCGGTTAGGGTGTCTTTGGGGTAGATATGGAGGCGAGAGGATTACAATCTACAGTTCGTCGCCTCTTAGCCCCGCCCATTTCTCACGGAGCTTCAGCGTTTCACGAGACGTATGAAAAAAGCCATACTCCCGATAAGGCTGTTCCCGATGCAATTCGTAATAGCGCTTCATTGCCACTGCGGAATCGTCAAAACGATCAATAAGTGCCAATTCTTCAATGAACCAGTAGCCGTCTTCTGAACGAGACTTCAAAGCTTCACAGACCACCCACTCATCTGGAAATTGCTCTCTAACCTCTTTCCAACGCATCTAACCACCTCTGAAGGACACTCGCTTCCTTCACAATACTATAACACAGAAAAAAAGCATGGCTTGACAAACACACATGGCGAAATCACTGCCTTTGGAAACTCTGTTTTCTGGAATTGTTTGGCCTCCGGTACAGAACTAAATGAGAACCATCCGCCATCATATTTTTCGATTTCTATACCATTCAGATTGGTTTCTTTAGGATTACAATATGGACATTCAATCTTATCAATTTGAAGACATAGGTTTACTTATCAACATTAAGCCAATACACTCTAAATCCTGCCCTTTAATCTCATGTCTTGTTTCATGCTCTCCTCCTCAGTTAAACAATTTTATTTAAAAATCCTGTGTTCTGATCAAACTCCATCACAGAAACATCGTCAAGCAAATGCCGATAAGTTCTTACATAATATTCCGCAAGTGTTTCATTTCTGCCAGCGTGTCTATCCAAGTTAATTACCAACACTTTTTGAGTGTTTTTTGGAGCATGTTGTAAATAAAAAACTGCCTCATTAAGAACCGACATCTTTGCGCTAGGCACATTATTCCCCGATGTCCAAGTGTAGTTTTTGGTTTCAACAATTACTCCACCGTCGCTGGAGACTAAATCGAACTTGTGGTCTTTTGCCGGCTTCCCAATTGGATAGGCAATCTCCATGACAAAAGGCTTCTTAAAATATGCAGCCAATGCTTGCTGAACTAATAATTGGAATGCTTTTCCCCTACCCGGATTCAAGCTATTTAAACTTGCCATTGCTATTCTTCCCTCCCCTTGATTCAGACGCGGAAATGATTCCATTTGAGTTCTCAATCAAACTTTTTCAGCCATGCCTCAAAGTAACTTCTGCTAAGTTCTTCGACCCAGTGGTTACAAAGCAAGTACAACTTATCCCCAATTTGGTAAGGATCTGCATAATATCTAGCGTGACCAAGAGGGTCATTTCTCTGCACATTGATCGGACGTGTTTTTTCGTATTCCTTAAGAACAGGGTAATTTACATTAAACACTCTCTTCGAATACCCTTCTTGTGTCATTCGTTCTATTTCCATTGAATCAAGCAGATTCTTTTCAATAAGTTGAGAGAGACTCGATCTGACCAAGAGACCAATCTTCATTTCCTCAAATCCCTTAAAGTCTGTATATGTCTGCTTTCTCACAATCTCCTTTTTCTGCCTCTCAACCCTCTGCACAGGCTCATCGACAAAAAGATTATACATTTGAATGCTTCTCATGAAGAGCTCAGAAGTATCGGAAACAGCCCCCGCCAACGCTGTCACGACATTGAATACTTTATCTCTAAAGTCCTCATTGCAGATGAGCGTGAATTTGAAATCCAATCCTTTCTTATCGAATATCTGTTTAAGCTCTATCAGACACTGCTTTAATGGAGCACTGATTATTTCATAAACTCTAGGAGAAGCAAATATGATTTCTCCCTTGTTCATGTTTAAGTAACCGTGCAGAATCATGGCGGAACGAATCATCTTTTTCAGCACACGGGCTATTGTCTCTTCACGTGATGCATAGTTTAGTCCATTTTCATGAAATGCCACGTCAATAGCGTATATATTCCGAACGGAACCTTGGTTTAGCTCTATACCGAGAGCATCTATCTCACCTTGTTGCATAAGCTGCGTATAAGTGTTTTTCTTGAACAAATTCATTCCCTGGTATCTCTTACTAAAATATTCATCCGCCTCGTTCATTATCGCTTCTACTTCTGTTTCATTTGAGAGTTCCCATGTACCAGCCGATGGTTTCCAGTTTAGTTGGACAATCTGGCAGTTCTTGGCGTGCCTTAACCAAGACAGCATCAACGATTCCGCGATCTCTATCTTCATAGCTACCCCCCCATAATTAAAAACCGTTATTAACCTTTCAACCAGTAGCATTATATCAGAATCAATTGGCTCCTTAACATCTTCAAAAAAAGAGTCAGAAGCGTCAAAAGTGCCACCAAGGTGCGATTGACACTACTGACATAAGTAAGAAGCTCTTTTTGACTTGGTGAACCCCTTTCCATATCCTTAAGTTGTGGTTTTGCATGGACAAGGGTTCCAGCAACTGAGCGGAGTCGAACCTCTATCCAAAATAATGCCCCACAGGCAGCGCTTCGCGGTGACGAAGTCCGCGTGTTTGATTTCCACCCGAGCATAACCCAGAAATTCAGCACTATAAACTCGATAAAATGCAAAGTATACTTATCATTATCCACAGCATAATGTATAATAAGAATAACAATTTTGAGAAGGTGAACCTAATAATGAAGGACCTGATTACTGAGGAGAACATTTTACAAGTTTTACGTGGGTTCAACAGATGGTGGGAAACGAATGTAATATCCGAAGAGTTTTCCAAACCAATAAAACGATTTGCTTACTATGAAGCGAGACAAGCCTTCGAGCATATTGATATTCGTCGACATGTTATTCTAACTGGTTCTAGACGTGTTGGAAAATCAACGATCATGTATCAATTTATTAATGACTTGCTGGATAAAGGTGTTCCATCAAAAAACATTATCTACGTTTCGTTTGACCATCCCATATTAAAAATGTCCAATATGGATCAGATCATTAAAGCATTTATAAACAATATTGCTCTTGGCGATGACATTTATTTATTCTTGGATGAGATTCAATATGCGACAGATTGGAATGGCTGGTTGAAAACCATATATGATAATAATCCCACATATCGGGTTATGGCTACTGGTTCTGCAAGCCCTATGTTGCACGAGAAAATGCCTGAAAGCGGGGTTGGTCGGTGGATTCAAATTCAAATACCTACCCTATCTTTTTTTGAATACTTAGAGTTAAGGGAGATCAAAACGCCATCAGTCGATAAGCTTATTGGTCCCACATCTTTAATAAATCTAGATAACGATACTTTAAAACAACTAATGGCAAGCCTACAGTCACTAGAAAAACACTTCCACAGATATCTATTGGTTGGCGGGTTTCCAGAGATCGCCCGAACCGATGATATTTCTTATGCGCAGCGAATTATTCGCGAAGACGTGGTAGATAAAGTGCTGAAACGCGATATGGTTTCGCTCTTTAATGTTAGGAATATTGATGAACTAGAGAAGATATTTATTTATCTCTGCATGACAACCGGAAACATTATAGAAGCGACTACGATTTCAAGCAATATGGAAATTTCGCGCGCTACCGTCAATAAATATATGTCTCTTCTCGAAATGGCCAACTTGATATACATTGCCTATCCAATCGAGATGACAGGGAAAAAGATTCTGAAAGCAAAACCTAAAGTGTATCTCTCAGACTCGGCTATTAGGAATGCCGTTCTTGGTCATGGTGAGGATGTTGTTCATGATCCCGATCAAATGGGAATGATCGTTGAATCAGCGGTTTTTAAACATATCAAAACGTTTTATTACAATATGAATCCAAAGCTTGGTTACTTCAGGGATACTGCTACTCAGAAAGAGATGGACATCGTGTTATCCATCCCTAGAGGTAAAATTCTAATTGAGGTTAAATATCGGAATGATACAAATTTGAAGGAGTCCGAAGCAATAGTCGAGTGGTCAAAGAAAGACAAGCTTAACTTATCCATCTTGGTCACGAAAAATAGCGAGGATTACGGAGCAGTAAAAAATGCCCCCATTATGAAAATACCCGCATATGTTTTCCTTTATCTGCTTGGGCATGCTGAAAAGCATCGATTTAGAACACCTCAGTAGTGTTTAAGAAAATCGATCTAGAAACTATACATGTCCAATGAGCAGTATAATGCTTATAAATTCACTACAACACTACTCTCCCCAGCCCAAACTGCATACTCTAGAGTAAAAGCGTTAGTTAGGATGTGCTGCCCATGTATCCTTTTTCCTCCGACTCCCGTAACGCTCAGAGACCTAATTTCCTC
This sequence comes from Paenibacillus tabacirhizosphaerae, assembly GCF_040812395.1. Classification (GTDB taxonomy): domain Bacteria; phylum Bacillota; class Bacilli; order Paenibacillales; family NBRC-103111; genus Paenibacillus_E. The sequence goes on from NZ_JBFNXH010000004.1 coordinate 243,024, forward strand.
GTGTTCCTCGTGGATGAGGAGCGTTATCCGCCCCTCTATGAAAACTCAGAGATTCAGGAATGGCGCAACAAAAATCTCATCACGCAAGGGCTTCTCAAGCGCCACGGGCTAGAATGCCACCGGCACTACATCGGAAGCGCCGCGTGCTGCCCCAGCAGGGCCACCCTATTTACTGGGCACTATCCATCGCTTCACGGTGTTAGCCAGACGGACGGCATCGCCAAGAGCGCTTTCGATTCCGATATGTTCTGGCTCGGTAGAAACACAGTGCCTACGATGGGCAATTACTTTCGCGAGGCCGGTTACCAAACGTATTATAAAGGGAAATGGCATATCTCTTATGAAGACATCGTCGTTCCTGGAACGCACCAGGATGTCCCGAGCTACGATCCCTTGACAGGTGTGCCCGACAGGAAAAAGGAAGCCTTATACGCTCACGCGGACAACCTGGACAGCTTTGGCTTCTCCGGTTGGATTGGCCCCGAGCCGCACGGGGTAAATCCCCGAAACTCCGGTTCCTCCGCCGCATTTGGCGTAAGCGGGAGAGACGTCGTTTACTCGGCGGAAGCCGTCGATCTCATCGAAGCGCTGGATCACGAGAAACGCGCCGATCCCGCTGCGAAGCCTTGGCTTGTCGTGGCTTCTTTCGTGAACCCGCACGATATCGTGCTGTACGGCGCGCTGGCCGAAAGCCAGCCTGCCTTTCATTTTGAAGCGGACGATATCCCGCCAATCCCACCCCCGCCCACGTTCAGCGAGCCTCTGGACACGAAGCCGCATTGCCAGGCAAGCTACCGGAATCTCTACCCGATCGCCTTGCAGCCGATTATGAATAATCCCTTTTATCGCAAGCTCTATTACCAATTGCAAAAAAATGCCGACCAGCAAATGCTCAAGGTGTTCGAAGCGCTGACTCGATCCTCTTTTTACGACAATACGATTGTCATTTTTACATCGGATCATGGAGATTTGCTTGGCGCTCACGGCAACCTTCACCAGAAAATGTACTGTGCCTATGAAGAGGCTTTGCATGTCCCTCTCGTCTTTCATAATAGAAAACTCTTCCCTTCGTATAAAAGCTGTCCTGCACTGACAAGCCACCTCGATCTGCTCCCGACCATGCTGGGACTGGCCAATGCCGATACGGCAGACATTCAAGACCGCCTACGGACTCAATTCAGTGAAGTGCATCCCTTGGTAGGACGCGATCTTTCCCCCTATCTCTTGGGACAGCAGGAATCCGCTCCAGCGAATGAACCGGTTTACTTCATGACGGACGATGATTTGCTGCGCGGACAGCGCCAAATCAGTCTTATCGGCGTGCCTTATCCAGCCGTTACGCAGCCGAACCATATCGAAACGGTGATCGCCATCCTATCGATCAATCAGCAGCAAGAGATGTGGAAGCTCTCCCGTTTTTTTGATAACCCGCAGTTCTGGAGCCAACCGTGGATCAAGGATGAGACCTGCCATATAGGAGTCCACCCTGCAGGAGGACCATACAAGTCGACGAAAACCGTACCCCTCCCGGACGAATATGAACTGTATAATCTAACCGAGGATCCTCTGGAATCCAGGAATCTTGCACATCCCGCTTTTGCGTCGCAGCGAACGAAAAGCATCCAGCAGGCCATGATGCGCTTATTGGATGAGCAGCGGAAAAAGAAGCGTTTGACGCCTGGGCAGGCGAGGAAGCGGTGAGCCCCTTTACTCAAGGCTCATCGCTTCCTCGCCTTATCTTCCAAAGCGTACCCGACCCGAAAGGATAAAATGGAATTAATGGGAAGGAGTTCAACTTCCAGCTTGCGAATGTAATAGTTATCACATGCAAACAGGAGGAATATCATGTTTTCACCCTATCAGTCAGGAAAAGGAAAAAGCGGGAACCAAAGTACCCCGAGCCCGCAATTGCAGCGGGATGCTCCCCAGAGCGCCAACGGCGAAATGTTGAGGATGCCCGAACAACTTCTACAGCTGCAACGAACGCTAGGGAACCGCAGGGTCCAATCGCTGCTTACTCATTCATTGAGCCAGCAGGTCGGCCAAGCAGGCGCGGCTGTTATCCAGCGCGGCATCGACCCCCCGGATTCCACAACTGCGCCAACGAAAGAATCTATCGAACAGCAATGCCGGCTACTGATCAAAACGTATTTCGAAGCGCTTTATGGTACGGATGAAGAAACAAAGGAACAGACTGGGGAACTGGCCGCAGAAACGCAAGGAAATCAAGAACTGAACGTTGAAGACGACCAAGAACCGGAAGACCCTGAACCGCAGATTAAAGAGCTTGTCGAAGCCTATAACCTGCAGCATCCGGAAGACGAAATCGATGTGAAAGAGCTGATCGAACGGCTGACTCAGGAAATTTTTCAAACGGAGAAACTCCCCGAGGGAGCGGAAGAGTTAATCCATGACAGGCTTGAGAACAATTCGTTTACAATTACCTCGGGGATGCAGGAATATTCGAATTATTTCGGTGAAGATTTCGAAAAGCATGTGAACGGTCTGGAGGACAAACAGCGGTGGCTTGACGGCGGCGCAGGGGAAGCCAAAGCCATGCAGGACTACTACAAAAAGGATGGGAAGGCGCGCACGACGGCAATCGGCTTCAAAAAGCCGGAATCGGTCGATTTGCAGGAACTGGAGAAGAACGACAAGTTCCGTTATGCGTCCGGTAAGTTTTTCGGCGACATGTCCGATGAGGATCTTGGCATGGATCAAGGACTATTCGATGTAATTACCGATTACAACGGGATCTTGTCGTATACGAAAACGCTATCGGAAGATCTACAAAAGTATTTGAACTTATTGACGAAGGGCGGCACGCTGTATACGTCCTTCTACGCCAAGATTAACGGTGACACCCAGATTGAAAATTGGCTTGCGGATATCAAAGGGGCACGCCACGAGAAGTCTGGGAAAACGTCTTTTAAAATTGTGAAAACAGCCGACGAAGTTCAGGTGCCTCCGCTAGAGAGCACCGCTTATACGGAAAATAAAAATTCGAACATTCCAGATCGGGAATACCGAAATAAGATGACGGATTGAACATTCGAATAACCTGTCTTCCCCCGAGAGGGAAGGCAGTAGTGTGTGTGAGAGCTGAAACTTGATCTAGAGCACCGCATAGAAAATGAAGCAAAGCCATAAGCACAGCGGTGTGAATACAAACAAATCGTACGTGGCAAATCGCGATCCCCGCACCCTTTTGAACAGTCCCACATACTTGAAATCACCGATGACCCGAAGGCCGAATACAGCGGCGCATATCCAGCACCCCCATCTCACCATTCGTTCGGCATGGGGGAATGCGAACAAACCGCCTTGAAGCATAAGAAGCAGAGCCGCTACAAAAAGTAAACCTGCCACAACAAGCGTAGCCGTTTTACCCGGCCTGAAAACCGCCTTCTGCGCTTCACCGGTCGGAATAGCGACACTGCCTCCCCATCTGCCGCCGAAAGCCCAGTAGACATGGATGCCTCCGATCCCTGCCAAAAGCAAAGCCGATAAACCGATCAATCCCGTCATCATGCTTCATCCCTCCTCCTACGAATGCCTTCCCACACGATTTCGAACTTGCGTAAAAATATAGATTCAATACCCTGAGCATGCTGATCCGAAGACGCCCATGAAAGAACAGAATAAAAATATAAGCCCACAAGGATAGCGGCAATATCTGAAGTAACTGTGCGCTCGTCAACCTGGCCTCGTGTCTTGGCATCATCCAGCATGCCAGTAAGAACCTCCTCGAATTTGCGCGTGATGCTCATTTCTTCCTGGAAAAGCAGGGTTGAACGCATCATCTCCGAGATCGTCATCTTGATCATGTCCGGATGCTCCGAATACCGCTCAAATAGATCGTGAAATAGGCGCGTAAGCTTTTCTTTCAGATCGGATATATGAGCATAACGCTGCATGCTAATCTGAACGGCTTCCATTTGTGTTTGACCAAGGTGGAGGAGTATCGCTTCTTTTCTTGGGAAGTAGTTATAGAAGGTGCCTTTGGCGATGCCGCAAACTTGCGTAATCTCTTCGACTGTTACGTGATCGAAGCCTTTTTCCTTAAACAGCTTCATAGCTTGCACAAAGATGTGCTCCTTTAATTCCTGTTTTCGTTCGGCTCTTAGCATAAGGACGATCCCTTTCCCCAAAAATGACTACGGTCATAATTTGACTACAGTCATAATTATACATGGAAATTGGTTGCTTTTAAGAAATATTTTCCAAATATTGTTTTGGCTAAAGGCCATGAGTTGCCTGCTCTTACGGACGGTTATTCGTTCGTTTTAACAAACAAAAAGCTGCCCCCTGAGTAGACTTTCTACTTCAGGAGACAGCTTCTTTTACTAGATATCCGCTTTGATGGTCGAGGCCAGTTGCTTCTGGATAACAAACTTTTTAACCTCTTTGAATCCCATAAACCGCTTGCTCTCTTCATCCCATATATGGAATTTAAGTGATTGCAAGCTTGTGCGCAGCGTAATTGTCTGTACATTTCTAAGAACTTCATTCTTATTATGAGCCTTTTCCAAATAGTAATTAGGCACTCTCGGGCTCAAATGATGAATGTGGTGAAAACCGATATTCCCCGTAATCCAATGGAGAATTCTCGGCAGCTTGTAGAACGAACTGCCATGCATCGCCGCTTTCACATAGTCCCATTCTTCATCATGCTCATAATAGGATTCCTCGAATTGATGTTGTACATAGAACAGCCAAATGCCCGCCGCCCCTGAAAGGAAGAAAATCGGACCCTGCACAAGCAGGAACGATTGCCAGCCAATTGCCCAAATCAGCAGCGCAGCGCAGCCGACTATAGCGATGTTCGTCACGTACGTGTTGATGCGTTCTTTCATGCCCACTTTTTTGCGGTTAAAACGATAATCAATGAGGAAAATAAAGATAGGACCCACGATAAACATAACAAAAGGATTCCGATACATCCGGTAAACCCATTTTTTCAGCATCGGCAATCCGATATATTCATCTACCGTTAGCGTCCAGATGTCGCCCACGCCTCTGCGATCCAAGTTCCCGCTGGATGCATGATGAATCGTGTGCGTATGGCGCCATTGATGGTATGGACAACAGGTCAATATCCCGGTAATCGTCCCGATGACTTCGTTTGCGATTTTATTTTTAAAAAACGATCGATGGCAGCAATCATGAAAAATAATAAAGATCCGAATCAGAAATCCAGCCGCGACAATGTCCAGGACCAGGGTAATCAGGAATGAAACCGAGAGACTCAGATAGGCGAAATACCAGAGTAGAAAAAAGGGCACAAGCGTATTGATCAACTGCCACACACTGTGCTTAAAATGTGGTCTTTCGTAAGGCGCGATATCCGATCGCCACCCGCCTTTATCTTCATAACTCATTCTTATAGAACTCCCTCTCCGATGCTTGTCGGATCTTTTTTTGTTTCCGTCTCGTTGTAGTACGCAGCAGGATGAAAAGGGTTCCACCCTTGGATAGATCTTGCTCATAGCCTCCCCATCATAACGGCGATTTCGCCTTTTGTAAAATGCAATATAAGTAATTTTTATAAATGCCATTTTCAGGGAATTACCAATGAACACTCGGAGGTTTAAAGATTAAGGATCAATAGGTGCATTACATCGGCATGAAAATATGCAAATACACTAACATCTTAGACGTTCCGCAAAGCCGTCAGCCCTTCAAAACAATGAAAGTGGCGAAAAATTCGTTGAATCTATATGGCAAATTGGGATCATACTAAACCATAAATTCAATGGGGGTGTAACAGATAGATGCTTGCAAAAAAGCAAAAGACGAAAGGAATTGCCTTGGTATTAGTTACTTTAATCGTTATTGCCGCAGGTTGCACAAACAATAAAAACAGTAATCTGGTAAGGCAACAAGGAGCTCAACAACAGCAGAACCAATACCTGCCGAATGGAACCGTCAATAATCGTGTTCAAGTCGCGAAACAAGCGGCAGATAAGCTTACTCAGATCAACGGAATTAAGTCAGCGAATGTCCTTGTAACTAACCGTAACGCCTATGTTGCAGCAGTGGTGAACACAGGCCATACTGAACTTACTCGAGACTTGGAGGGTCAAATCGCCCAACATGTCAAGGCAACAGACCCAAATATTCAAAATGTCTATGTGTCAACAAACCCTGAATTTGTAAATCGCGTAAATACTTATGTTGCAGATGTAGGGCAAGGAAAGCCAGTTGCCGGCTTCTTCGAACAATTTAGCGAGATGGTCCAGCGTATTTTTCCAAACCCAAGATAGATACCTAATCAAACCTGCCGTAAATCTTACCGTCTACATTCGCTTGACCCGAAATGTCACCTTTGGTCGCATGAAGGATCCTGTTAAGGGTCCTTTTTTGCGCGTGCGTAGGAACTCGCCCTGTACGCGACGAATGGTTTTAACAAGAACGGTTTGCGGAAAGGAACCCTCACCATGAATATTTTAATCATTGAAGACGATTCCAGCATTCAAATGCTGCTTAAATTAAGCCTGGAAGTTGAAGGCTTCCACCCCACTGTAGCCGGCACCATTGCAGCGGGGCTAGAGCATCTCGCGGCGGAGCCGACGGACCTTATCCTGCTCGACCTGATGCTGCCCGATCAATCTGGCTTCGAACTGTTGAAGACGCTGCAGATCGCCTACAAGGAGATTCCCGTCATTGTGCTTACCGCCAGAAATGAAATGAACGATAAAATACTAGGCTTCCAGCTCGGCGCTGACGATTACCTGACCAAGCCCTTCGAGACACGGGAGCTGATCTTGCGGATTCGTGCCGTCATGCGTCGTATGAAAGCGGAACCAACCGAGGCAGCCGATATCCTTCAGGCCGGCGTCATTGAAATCGACAAAACCGAGCGCACGTTCAAAGTGGCTGGCTGCCTTGTGAAAACGACAAGCAAGGAATTCGATCTCCTCTGGTTGCTGTGCAAAAATCCGAAGAAGGTTTTTACGCGCGAGCATCTTCTGGATCAAGTCTGGGGCTATGAATACTACGGACAAACACGGTCTGTCGATATGATGGTGAACCGTCTGCGCGAGAAGATGAAGCCCCACGGCCACGTGCTCGCAACCGTCCATGGGACAGGCTACAAGCTGGAGGTCTAGCCATGAGGCTGCGCAATAAGCTGTTCATTCAGCACACCATTACAATCGTCATGCTGCTCGCAGCGATGTATGTCATCGTCAATTACACCTTGAGCAAAAGCATGATCGAGCGCGATACACAGACGCTTAGCCAGTACTACTCGCTGCATCGCATAGAAGCCTTGAAAATCGTGAACGATAAAAAAATTAGCATCGAACAGTTATTTTCGGGCACATACGCCCCTCTTATCGCCTCTCACTTAGCGGCTAACAGCAACTTTCAAGTCCAGCTATTCGACCCGCAGGGCACGATTATCGGAGATAGCGGCAATAAAGAGGATCTGTTCAAGCGAAACGATATCGATGCCGCATTGGAAGGCCAAACGGCGACCGTTATTACCTTGGGCGAGAGCGGCAAGCTGCTCATCTACGCCTCTCCTTTCGTGTATGAGGGCAAAATCGTTGGCGGCTTCCGCTATCTGCTCGATCTCAACCAGCATGAACAGACACTCGCCGGGATGCGCAAATGGTTCATCGGCGTTGCGCTCGGCTGCCTGCTCATTGCCTTGCTGGCGAGCTATTCCTTTTCCTTCTTCATCATGAAGCCGCTGCATGCTCTCCAACAAGCGCTTAAGCTTGTTGCCATCGGCGATTTCAGCCGGAAAATCGTCGTTCGCAGCCATGACGAGGTGCGGGAGCTGGCCGACGATTTCAATCAGATGTCCTACGCGCTGCGAGAGCATATCCAACTGCTCCACTATGAGCAGGGGAAACAGAAGAAATTTTATGATAATGTGACTCATGAGTTGAAAACACCGCTCACATCGATCATCGGATTCTCCGATCTCATTGACAAAATGGAACGTATCGACGATATTCGTACATGCAATGTCTACATCCGCAAGGAAAGCACACGGCTGCTCCAGATGGTCGAAGAACTGCTGCAATCCTCGCTCAAAGGCGATGAAGCGTGGCGCGTACAGCTCGAAAGGGCGGATCTAGCGGAGATTCTGAGCGATAGCATTCGAATCTTGGAGCCGACTCTGTACAAGTCCAGCATCACAACCACCTTGCAGGCCGATCCATGCGAGGTGTATATCGATCCGAAGCGTACCCAGCAGGTACTCTTCAATGTGATCGACAATGCCATCAAGCATAGCGAGTGCACGCAACTGCGCATCCAGTTGGAGCATGCCGACGGCCAGTGCATCGTGCGCATCACCGATAACGGCATAGGAATGAGCGAAGCCGATGTGCTTGCCCTCTTCCTCCCGCTTGACCAGCAGCAGCCACGCACGATTTCGCCGAAGTCGCACGGGCTAGGCCTCTTGCTGTGCAAGCAGCTGATGGAGCTGCAAGGCGGCCGCCTATCCGTCCAGAGCCGATTGGGGCAAGGCACCGATGTTGAATTGTTTTTCCTGACCGAGCAGTTGCCTCCGCGCATTCTGTTACAAAATTGATACAAACTAACAATTTTTCTGAGATAAAAGGAGAGTAATCTACATGCAAGAGGAGAAGAAAGGGCTTTCATGTTTGCGTCTCATCTTGTTGCAAATCGTCATCGGCTGCACAATCATCGGCATTTTCGCCTATGCGTTCCGTATCAACGTAGATGAAGTGCGGGTTGTGCCCAAGGAACCGAACAGCCGCGATATGTTCGACGGCGTGCCTATGCACATGAACATTACCTATCCGGGGATCGGCACGATTGCCATCGATGATCCGAAGGAGCTTATTGCATGGAAAACTTCGTTTTCCCGCTTGCTTAGCTCCGGTAAGCAGCAGAATCGTGCAAACGCTTCCCGTTTGCTGTTAACCGGTTCTATTGCCTACCTGGATCAGGAGGATGTTCCGTTCCAGATCGGCACGAGCGGATTCCGCTTCGGTTCCGACTCGGTCAATTCACTGGAGGTTAGCGCGGAGATCCGCAAGCTGCAAAACATGCTCATCGACAAGACGCTGACCGCGGACACCGTGGGCGCGGCGATTGAGAAAAAGGAGCATGAGGTGTACAGCTTGCAGAACGGGCAGCTTACACCGCTATCCGCGGCGGAGCGAAACGCGCTAACGCTGCAAATGCGGGCGTCGGTCAGACTCATCGACTTCAGCCATTTCAATTTTACGGCGGAAAGGCCTAGCGCCCACTTCGTCGTCGAGTTGACCGATGAGGCGAAGAGTTCGAAGCATTGGCTGCACGTTGACCGGTATGACAACGCTTACTTCGTTGTTTTCGATTTGCTGGATGAAACGAACCACAAAGCCTATTTCAAGTTAAGTGACGCCTCCTAACAACTCTGAGGGGATGGTTGGTAGAAATGGCTAGAAAGAAAAATAACAGTACCATCATGATCGTGTCGGTCATTATCGTTGTGTTGATTGCAGGATTTTTCCTATACAAATCCGGCGTTTTTGGCGGCAAGGCAAAAGGTAAAATTACGGTATACTCAATTTTCCAAGAAGAAGAAGCTCGCAAAATCCTGGATAAATTCAAAGCAGAAACCGGCATCGACTACGACGTGCTTCGTCTGCCGAGCGGTGAAGCTGTAACCCGCGTGCAAAATGAGATGGGCAAACCGCAGGCCGACTTCCTGATGGGCGGTCCTGCAGACTCCCACGAAGTGCTAAAGAAAGCCGGTGCGCTCGAAGCTTACATCACACCGAATGCCAAAGATGTGCCTGACAACATGAAAGACAAAGAAGGCTTCTGGACGGGATTCTATTTGAACCCGATTGCTATCGGTGTCAACGAGCAGCGTTGGAAAGAGAAATACGGAACAGCGCCTTATCCGCAAACGTTTAAAGAATTACTAGACCCTAAATTCAAAGGTGAAATCGGCATGTCCGACCCGGCCACATCCGGAACCGCTTACACCGCAGTCGCTTCGCTCGCACAGGTCTGGGGCAAAGACGAAATGCTGAAATATGTCGCGCAGCTCCTGCCGAACCTGAAAGAAAGACCGAAATCCGGCATCGAGCCGATTCAAAAAGCAGCAAAAGGCGAATACACCATCGGCATCACCTTCCTGGGCGACCAGTTGAAAATTAAAAATCAAGGCAACCCCATTGTCAGCATCGTGCCGGAAGCGGCAGGTTATGAGGTTGGCGGTCTGGCGATCGTCAAAGGCGGCGCAAACACCGCTGGCGCGAAAAAGCTGATGGACTACATGCTCACGAATGAGCCTGGCACCCTGTACTCCGAATCCGCAATGGCGGTTTCCGTTAAACCAGGCGTTCCGGTTCCTAAGAACGGCATCGATATCAAGACAACGAAGTACAACACGACCTACAGCTTGTGGAAAGCAGCCGAGCAGCGCAAAGAGCTGCAGGACGCTTTGAAAAACCTGAAATAACTTGAACTAATCTGGAACAAAGAAATCCATGGCAGGGCATTGCAAGAGAGCAGACAGCATGACAACCAGACAACAAACGCTCTTATTTGCAATGCCCTTTGCCCTACTTACACAATGAATTCGGAAGGTGGTCGTAAGCCCCCTATGATTATAGAAAAAAAGGGTATGGGCGCGTCGCTCAGCAGACTGGTCAAAGATCCATCTTCGCTGATCCTGGTTCTCATCAGTTTTGCCATTCTCTGTCTCTTCGTCATTTACCCGCTCATTTACGTCGTTGCGCTGCCGGGTGCGGACAGCTGGAAAACGTTTTTTAGCAAAGGCCGTTATGGAACGGCTCTGCTGAACACGGTCGTCAGTTCCTCCTTATCTGCCCTGACAGCAACGGTTTGCGGTTTCATCTATGCGTATTCCATCCATTACAGCAACATCGATGGTAAAAAGTTTTTCCGCTTTATCGCTTTCCTGCCGATTCTTGCGCCTTCGGTCATGACGGGCCTAGCTTTCCTGCTCTTGTTCGGCAGAGGCGGCATGGTGTCCCAATTTCTGAAAGCATGGTTTAACGTTGAGCTTGATCTCTACGGGCTTCCCGGTCTCTGGATCGTCCAGACGATCTCGTATTTCCCGCTTGCCTACATGACCATTACAGGCGTCCTGCGCTCCATCTCGCCGAATCTCGAAATCGCCGCCCAGAACCTTGGCGCACGCGGCTTCAAGCTCTTTCGCACCATTACCTTCAAGCTAGCGCTGCCTGGGGTCATCAATGCCTTCTTGCTGGTCGCGATCAACTGCTTTGCCGACTTCGGAAATCCCAAGCTGATTGGTGGCAATTACTCCCTCTTGGCTGTTGAAATCTACGGAGAAATTCTGAACAACGAGCCCGGACTTGCATCCGTGATGGGCCTCATTCTCGTCGTCCCTGCCCTGCTCGTGTTCGTCATTCAGAGCAAGCTGCTGTCCAAAGGCTCCTATTCAACCATTACAGGAAAGCCGGTTTCCGGTTTGAATCGAGTAACCACCTCTCGTAAAACCGATGTCCTGCTTTTCATTTTCAACTGCATCATCTCACTCTTCATCTTATCGATGTTCGCAATCACAATTCTGTTCGCCTTTACCAAAAATTTCGGACGTGACAATACGTTTACGCTGGATCATATTTTCAAAATTGTGTTTAACCCTTCCAGTCCTGCCGTCATGAACAGCTTGGTGCTGTCGCTTGTCAGCTCTCTGCTTGCCGTCGCCTTCGCGCTCGTTCTTGCCTATGTCGTCGTAAGGAAGCCCTTTCCGGGCAAAAAATTGCTCGATTTCACTGCCGTTCTGCCAATTGCGCTGCCAGGCACGTTCGTTGGTCTGGCGCTGATCGTCGCTTTCAGTTCAGGACCTATCGTCCTGCAAGGCTCGGCGATCCTCATCATCGTCGCCATGCTGCTGAAGCAGATGCCGGTCGGCTACAGAGGTCTCACCGCTTCCTTCAAGCAGGTGGACAAATCGATTGAGGAAGCCGCTACGAATCTCGGCGCTGACAGCCGCCGGACGCTGACGACCATCGTCTTCCCGATGCTGCAAAAGACCGTTGTCGCCAATTTCGTCTACGCCTTCATGAAAAACATGAACACCTTAAGCACCATCGTGTTCTTGATTACGCCCAAATGGGTCGTCGCCGCCGTCTCCATCTTCAACTATGCCGAGACCGGCACGTATTACTGGGCAGCGGCAGTCGCCGTAGGCTTGATGGGTGCGACACTGGCAACGCTCGGTGTGATGAAGCTTATTTTCCGCTCGAAGGTCAAAATCTTCGATTTCTAAACGTACGTCATGCTAATGAAGCCAGCTTTTCTAATTAATAGCTCTAAGGAGTGAGACATATGGGTACAGAAGTATTGCTCGATTTGGAAAATGTAAGTAAAGTGTTTGGTAGCAATCACGTACTCAAACAAATCAATCTGCAAATCGAACGCGGAAAGTTCATTACCTTCCTCGGACCGAGCGGCTGCGGCAAAACGACGCTGCTGCGCTCGATTGCAGGCTTTTATACGATAGATGAGGGAGAAATTCGGATCGACGGCCAGCTCGTCAACGATCTCCCGCCTTACAAGCGGGGAACGCCGATGGTCTTTCAGGAGTATGCGTTATTCCCGCACATGACGGTTTTTGATAATGTCGCTTACGGGCTCGATATTCAGAAACGTCCCGAAGCCGAGGTGCAGGATCGCGTGAAATCCGCGATGGCCAAGGTGAAGCTGACCGGACTGGAGGAACGGTATCCGCACGAAATGTCCGGCGGCCAGCAGCAGCGTGTGGCGATGGCGCGAGCGCTCGTTATGAACTCGCCGATCATTCTGCTCGATGAGCCGCTCAGTAATTTGGATGCGAAGCTGCGCGAGGAAGTGCGCGTGGAGCTGCGCAGCATTCAGCTGGAGCTTGGCCTGACGGTCATCTATGTGACCCATGACCAGCTTGAAGCATTGTCGATGTCGGATTACATCGTCGTCTTCAACAAAGGCGCGATTGACCAGTACGGCACGCCGCATGAGATTTACTACAAGCCGAGCACGCCTTATGTCGCCGACTTCATCGGCACGACGAACTTCGTGGATGGCGTTGTGCGGGAAGCTGCGAGCGGTCATTGCACCGTGGAATATGGCGCGAGCGGACGGACGGCAATCGTAAACAGCGACGAGGATGTCCGCGTGGGTGATAAGGTGCTGCTCAGCATTCGTCCCGAATCCATGAGGATCAATGGGTCCGTTGGCAGCGGTGATTTCCTCGTCAAGGGCTTCGTCAAGTCATCCATGTTCCAAGGCGAGAAGGAAAGGTATTTCATCCTCGACGATAACATGAAGGAATGGATCGTCGATGCGTATGACATCGGGCAAACGAAGTTCCAAGGCAACGTTACGATTAACGCAGCAGCGGACAAAATCCATTTGATCAAGAACCCTGGATAAGAAACAATGTGGCATATACTCTGCATAATCGTTAAAGAAACGTGACACACTCTGCTGAATGACGCTGATTTCGTTCAACTTGGCGACGACGCTGCTTGGACTTCGAACTTCGGAAGTTGTAACGTTGATGCACGCTGATAAGTGATGCCATGCGACGCTTGGGAGATGGTAGGCGGTGGGATGCGATGCGGTGCAGTGCGGTGCAAAGTGATGCAGTGTGGTGCAAGGCGATGCAGTGCGGTACGATGACACACAGCGATTTGCTTCTACCATTGGAGCGCACCCACGTATCTAAGTCTAACGGCTGCTCGCAAAGTTGCCCTCTCCAGGGAACTGGAGGAACTGCAGTGCGCTATTACTGGCTGATCACGCCAAATCGTGAGCTGAACGGAACTAGGATGCGCTATTGAGAGATTTCTCGTGATTTTCAGAGTGAAATCCCCGAAATAGCGAACCGTAGTTCCGCAAGTCGCTCTATTTAAGTGGACTAGAGCAGAATAACGCACTCAAGTTCCCTTCAGTCCTCAGGCAGCACTTACTAGTGCTATTGACTATCCGATTCAACCATCGGATTATAGTGGCTAGTTGGCATTTTGACCAGCAATCAGCTACTGGAACTAACTCTTGGCATTGTCAAATCCATACGCTTACCGAAAGAAAAACATAATTGAATTTAGCAGCTTGCTGAAAAGGGAAACTTGGGTTTCCTTTTTTGGCTGTTCAGGAGGGTGTCGGACGATGTGGAAAAAGGGATTGCTTGCGCTGACGATGGTTGCATTAGTCTTCCTTGGTTTACAATTGTTTGGGGAAAAGAAAAGCAACCAGCCACTCAAGGTATATGTCGTCTTCCAGGAGGATGAGGGCCGAATATTGCTGGAAACGTTCAAGAAAAAGACGGATCAGCCGTATGAACTCATCCGGATGTCCAGTGGAGAAGCCAGCTATCACCTGCTGACCCTGGGCAAAACCGGCATCGATGTTGTACTCGGCGGCCCGGCCGATCTGCATGAGCAGCTCAAGACCAAGAGCAAGTCCCTTCGCTACCTGTCCCCGGCCGCCTCCGGCATTCCCGCCAAATACAAGGACGGCGAAGGGTATTGGACGGGCATGTACATGGGCGCGCTCGCCATTGGCGTAAACCAAACCGTCTGGCGGCAGGATCCTCAACTGGCGGCTATGCCGATGCCGCAGCAGTACGAGGATTTATTGCGCCCGGAGCTCAAGGGCAAGATCGAAATCCCCGATCCAGTTACCTCGGGGACGGGGTATACGCTGCTCGCTTCGCTGGCTCAGCAGCGGGGCGAGACACAGGCGATCGGTCTGATGCAGGCGCTGAAGAAGCAAAGCGCCTCGACTACGTTCGCCGGCATTACGAGCGCGCAGCGACTGGCCGAAGGCGAAGTCGCGACGGTCGTCTCCTTCCTCGGCGACCAACTGCGCTTCAAGAACTCGGGCTACAACATCTCTTCGCTGATTCCGCCGCAAGCCGGCTGGGAGATCGGCGCCGTTTCGATCTTGAAGGGCGGCAACAACACAGCGGCGGCGAAGCAGTTCGTCGATTTCATGCTGTCCCGCGAGGTGCAGACGGACTACATGAACACGGCTTTCTCGTTTCCTGTAGCGCCGGATATCCCCGTGAACGCGCTGCTCACACCGGTCAAGCTGGAAAACCTGCTCGCCACGTATCGATTTGATCTCGCCGCGCAGCATCGCGAGCAGTTGCTGAGCCAGTGGCGGGCGGCGTTGGAATAAAGCCTCTCTTCTTCATCGTGATGACAAGCCATAGATTTACTTTTGTTAGCGCCAACAGCTTCAATTCCGAATCCAGTCTAGCGCTTGAGGAAAGAACAGGCATATCCCTTCCAGGGGTACAGAATGATCTTACTGAAGCCGCCAAAGGCATCGTCGGCGATTATTTTACAGCCATAATGAAACCGGGAAATTCAGACGGCACGCCCCTGATCGGCTATCTGATTACAAATGTGAATAGTTCCGACCTCAACGCGATCAAAGTATCGCTTGCTTCGAAATATGAGAATATGAGCGAATGGCCAGCAGTTGGAAAAGCGGAACTACGATGCGCTATTTTCTGAATTACCTTATTTGGAACCCCAGGAGGGAACTACGGTACGTTATTTAGCTGAATGTGAGTCAATAAACCGTAATTTATCCATAATAGCGAACTGACGTTCCGCAAGTTAGCTAATCTAGATGAAATAGAACCAAATAGCGTACTCAGGTTCCTCAAAGTCATCCGGTACAACCCGTATTTTGGTGGTCGACAGCGGGTACTGGTCAATCGAAGCGTACATAAAAGCACAACACCAAGCTGAAAAGGGAACCTTCGGTTTCCTTTTTTGCTGTTCAGGAGCGTGTCGGACGATGCGGGAAGTGGGATTACTCCCGTTGGCGGTAGAAGCACCGCTAGTCAGCGGCACGAGCTGCTGCTGCTGAGTCAGGCCAGTGACGCGAGGTGCTGGAATAAGGCGGCCGCTGGTTGAGATAGCACGAAAAAGACTGCCGCCCAACGTAGCTTGGTCTACGTGAACAACAGCCTGTTGCGGTCAACATAATTTCATCACCATGGCTAAGCTTTAGCTACGGCTACAACTATTCCACACTTTCGGTTTCCGTTGCTTCTTCAATTCGGATATGGAACGGGGCAGCGACGACCTCATCTGCGCGCGTATGCACGTTCACACCCTCGGGAATAGACAAATCTTTAACAATAATGGCGTTCCCATCGCGGACCGGAATCAGATCGAGTGGGATTGACTCCGGTATTTGATCCGGCAAACAGTCTACTTGAATCTCATGTAAAAACATTTGATACGGGATCATTTTACCGTCTGGAGCTGCAACCGGTTCAATGCGGATGTGCGCTTTCACCCGTTCGTGCAGATCGACTTGATGGAAGTCTACAGCCAGAATCTGATCGTGAAAAGAATTCCGTTGGACAGCTTGCAGAACAACCAGCTTTTTGAATGCGCCGTGCGACTCCAGTTCAATCAGGGCATTCGGATTGCGCAGCACCTTTTGCACGTCTTTTTCATCCAGTGCAATCGGGATCGGCGATGTCATTTTGCCGTAGACGACAGCGGGAACTTTACGATCCTTCCGCAAATGACGAATGGCAGAGCCGTTAAAGTCCGTGCGGATTTCAGCTTGCAAGTTCATCTTTTTCATCGTTATGTCCTCCCCTTGGTCAGGGTGAACACCTCTCGCCAGACCTGAGCTTTCACTTCCTTCTTCATGATTTGGAGTAAATCCATATGGAGGTGTTCTCCCTGGCGTGACTTTCGTCCTCATTATTTTACCACTCTGACTAGCCCAAAGACGGCTGCACAATCCACGAAATGGCCTGCTATTCTGCCTGTGCGTCCGGATATCCCCCTGCGAACAAACCACGCCGTACTTGTTGTCTAAAATCAAAGGATTTAAGCTGTTTACATGGCCTGTTACAAAGAGGATCAAAAAAACAACCCATCGGATCATAGCGATGGGTTGTTGAAGTGTGGTTTACTGATGGTTGCCTACCAAAAAAGCTCGCCATGCCCCAACAAACGGGACAGGCCTTCTACGAAATAATAGTCGCCGTAAATCAGCGGAACGTCGATATTCTTGCCCTCCGGATAGTGGCTCGTGCCGTGAAGAATCAAACCTTCCTCGCTCTCCGAGTCCCATGCGCCGTAATTCGTATAGAGCGAGTGCAGAATCCGCTCTCCCGCCTGGCGGTAGAGCGCCGCTTCCTGGCCGCCCACCTGCTCGGCCAGCAGCAGCAGGCCACAGGCGGCGCAAGCGCCTGCGGAGGAATCGCGGTATGCCGTAATGTCATCCGGCAGACGGAAATCCCAATGCGGGACGAAGTCGTCCGGCAAATGGGCCATGAAGAAATGCGCTGCGCGCTTAGCGGCATGCAGATACTGCTCATCACCCGTGTGATGATAGCTTAGGCTCATGCCGTAGATCGCCCACGCCGTGCCGCGCGACCAGGCGGAGTCGGGGGCGAAGCCCTGACCGCCGTTCACTGCGAGCTTCTCGCCGGTGTGCGGATCGAAGATCACGATATGGTTCACGGAGCCATCCGGACGGATGAAGTGCTCCACCGCCATATTCGCGTGCCGCACGGCGATTTCCTTGTAACGCGGGTCTCCGGTGACCTTGGAGGCCCAGTGGAGCAGCGGCAGGTTCATCATACAATCGATGATGGCCCAGCCGGCATTGTCCTCGCCCTCGCGCCAAGGGTTCCAGGCGCGGATATAGCTGCCCTGCACGTTGAACCGCGCAGCCAGCAGATTCGCCGCGAGCAGGCCGCGGCGCTTCGAGTCTTCCTCGCCAAGCAGCTTATAGCGGGCTACGCTCGTTAACGTCCACATGAAGCCGATATCGTGGTCCAGCTTGTAGTAATCAGCGATGACCTGATCGAGCTGCTGCTCGCAGGACTCCGCCAGCAGCTTCAGCTGCTCATCCTTCGTGTCGCGGTACACGAGCCACAACAGGCCCGGCCAGAAGCCCGCCGTCCACCAATAAGCCGGCTCCAGCTTGTATTCGCCGCCCACGCTCGCATGCGGGAAGCCATCTCTGATTCGCTTGCTGGTTCTGCCAATTTTGGCAACAGATTTGTTCCACGCTGCCTGTGCCCAGTCTTTTTCTAAAGTCATATCTGCCACTCCCTATCCTTTTTATTCAAATGAAAACGTAAATGAAAGCGCCAATTCCTTACGAAGCGCACCCTGCTTAACGGTAAAATGAATAGCAAAACATGGAACATGCTTGCCGTAATGGTCGTGGTGAACCAGCGACTCGAAGTCCCAATCCACCATTTCCTGATCGTAAGCAATGTAAAGCTGGTCTCCTGACTTGCTGCCTTGAATGCGAATGCGCCCATCCTCTGCACATTCAGGCCGAAACCAGCTCATCATTCGCTCACAGATGGCGCTAGGCGATTCCTTGAATTGAAACGTATCTATAAGTTCAAGTGATGGACGACCTACTTTGCCCCAAACGAACTGCCTTTGCAAGCTATCAAGTGTCTCAACCTCATATGCGCTGGCAAACTCAATATGAAACATATCCTGTTCATCTGTCTGGCTATACGCAATAAGCTGCGCACGTGCAGTTCCACCTACTCTTTGGTAGCCACCATTAATGATTGGCACCGAGTGCCCCTGCGATCCGTTACACAGGATATCATAGCGTCCATCGCCAAAATAATCCCGCGTGTACTGCCCGCTGCCCAGATCCGTGAGCAGCGACTCGCCGCCCGCATAGAGAATGAATTGCCCGATGTCATTATGATTATGCGGCTCATCGTTATGCCCGCCCTTAGCGGCAAACACATAGCTGCCTTCGGCGCGCACTTGCCGGGATACCAGCCACTGCGCGTCCGGCAAGCAGTAGGTGGCGGTTTTCCAGCCCGCTCCCTGCTCCCCATCCTCGCTTAGCCACAGCAGATTGCGCCAGGCCGGCGCCCAACGGTGGCAGTGATCATCGCTGAAGCCCGCCCGCAGCGCGGCTTCCGGCATTTCCATCTCGGGATATAAGCTTCTGAGGTAGGCGCTTAATCCCATGAAAATGCCCGCTTCGCTGCTCGCATCCGAGAAGTTGACGATCCGTCTGCCAGCCATGAAGCATTTCTGCTGGAATAAAGCGATCTGCCGAACCTTCTCCTGCGCAAACAGATCCGCTGCACCGCCCGTGCGCCGTTTGATCAAATCCGCGGCATACGCGAAGTAGCCGAAACCGTACTGCCAGTACATGTAGCCTTCGGTACATGCCCCATCGTCCTCGAAGCCTCGCAGGTACGACTCCAGCGCGGGAAGCGCGCGCTCCAGCACAGCTGCGAGCTCGTCCTCACCCTGCAGCAGATAAATCGCTGCACAGGCAATCGAACCGCCGCAGACGGAGGCCCAGTTGTGCGTCGCTGTCTCCCAGTCGAAGGGAGGCTGCGTTACGAAGGGCCGCAGCACGCGGCGCAGCGTTTCCTCGCGGATGCGGCCGCGCAGCAGTGGAGGCAGCGCTTCGCCATGAAGCGCCGCGATTTCGCTCAGCGCGAAGGCCGTCTCCGCACTGAACAGGTCCACGGTCAGCCTGCTGTCGGAAACTGGCCATAGCGATGCTTCGCTATCCGCGACCGCCATCTCCGGCCCGTGCAAAATATGAGCGGGCAAGCACCAGGTATACTCATCCAGGATAGCCCAGATGGCTTCCTGCAGCGCATTCGCATAGCCTTCATGCTGCGGCTCGAGCCAAGCCATGAGGCCAAAGGTGGTCAGCCGCTTTCTTCTGCGGAAGTAGATGCGCTCGTACTCGCTCCGATTGCCCGTATCGGCATAAAGGCGGAAGCTTGCAAACGTCAGTCCGGGGATATCTTCCGCCAGCAACAGCTCGGCGTCCTTACGAATCTCCTCAATGAGCGGCAGACTAACTGCCGACTGGAGCAGCCTATCTCGCATTTGTGCCGAAGTTGTCTCTCCGAACACCAACTGAGAGGGGCTTCTTTTCACCTCAGAGAGCATATCCTTCAAATCAGTTAATCTGCTCATCGCATTCATCCCTCAAGTTCTATTGTCGATTTGGCCGTGTCACCGCCATACCAAATCGCAGGAAATTTGCTGTTAATCATGAACGTTCCTGCTTTCTCTTCAAATGGAGAAATAGAGAGAACCGGAGTTCTCCCTATATTCGTTTGCTTATTTATTTTTTGCTGCCGTCAATGAGCTTTTGCGTACGGTCTTGGGCATTTTTAACCATTGTATCGAGGTCTTCCTTGCCCAGAATCAATTTCTCATACTCTTCGTTGATGACTTTATACACGTCCGCTTGGTAAGGAGTCGGTGGCACCAGCTTGGATGCTTTCGCATTCGTAAGCACAGCGATCAGAGAGTCTTTGTCTACTTTCTCAGGGTTTTTGGTGCCCTTAAGAATCGTATCTACGATCGTTGTCAGTTGATCGTTCTTCACTTTGCTCCATGATGGTACATACTTGCCTTGTACAAGCATGCCGTCTGTAGTCAGGTAGCGAACGAAATTGTACGCTTCTTGCGGATGTTTCGATTTCGCTGCAACCGCGTAGAAGTCAGTAGTTACCATGGAATAGCCGCCTTGGTCGGATGCGCTGTTTTTAGGGAATGGAGCTACAGCTACATTGAAGTTAAGCGGGTACTGCTCGGTTCCGCCGATCTCGGAGTTCATCCAGCTGCCGATGACGACCATACTTGCGCTTTGGTTGAAGAACTGCGGACGGTAGTTCAATTTCTGGGAAATCATATCCGTGTATGGCGTGGAGGATTTGTCCACTTTCTCCATGTTGTAACGCATTTCGATCGATTTTTTGAAGAGCGGGCTCGTCAGATTGGACGTACCGTCCGTTTTCAAGTAGTCTGCGCCATCAGCTTGGTTCGCCATCAGCAGACGAGCGAACTCCAACCAGCCGCCGCCTTGAGGACCATGGAAGTAGGTACCGTAACGTTTGGTCGCGCCATCACCTTTGGTCAGCTTCTTCGCATAGTCCTGGAATTGGTCCCAAGTCCACTCTTTCGGCACTTCAAGACCTGCTTCTTTCAGATGATCTTTATTCAAAATGACGTACCACGGATTGAACTTACCAGGAAGCGCATAGTATTTGCCGTTCAATTGGGTATCCACTTTATATTCTTCGCTTTCTTTGAAGCCTTCTTTCGTGATGAAATCGTCCAGAGGGGCTACCATGCCAAGCGCGACACGTTGTGAGTACATGCCAGCTTCACTGAACATCATAACGTCCATGTCTTCACCGGATGCTGCGGAAAGATCGAGCTTTTTCGAGTATTCCTGCGTGTCGCCTTTTTCGCTCAGATTAACCAGATCCACTTTGACGTTCGGATACTTCGTTTGGAAGCCGTCAATAATCTTGCTCCAGTTCTGTTGGGCTTCACTGCCGTATGCATGGAACTTGATTGTAACCGGATCTTTGGATGCAGCCGCGCCGCCTGCCGTTGCCGCTGGTGTTGCTTCAGGCTTCGTACCCCCGCAGCCAGCCAAGAGTCCGATAGTGACAGCACCGCAAACAAGTCCAGTAAGTAGTCTTCTTTTCATATATGCCCCTCCGATTTGTGTAGTCTGAAGCGCTTTCTTTATTAACAACCCCATTATAGCAAGGGGCTGAAACGAAAGGATGACGCGATATTGACTACTATCCACGTTATTTTTACTTTTGGGCGCGTTGCTCCTTCGATTCCGAAGAGCCCCGATACTCAAGCGGTGTGACACCGGCGACGGTTTTGAACATTTTGATAAAATAGCTGTGATTGTCGTAACCGAGCGATTCGCAGATTTTCGCAACTGACATATTCGTCTGATCCAGCAGCTCCTTGGCCCTGCCGACCTTCATTCGGGATACGTATTCAATGAATGTTTCGCCCGTCTCTTTTTTAAACAAACGGCTGAAATAGCTGGGATTCAAAAAGAGCTGCTCCGCCACTTCATCCAAAGAAATTTTCCGGTTCAAATGGAGCGAAACATATTGGCAGGCATCCAGCACTTCCGGCCGCTTGCTCAACACCTTCACCTCTTCGGCCACGACAAAGAAAGACGTGAAGAAATAGACCATCCACTCGCCCATCTCTCCCAGCGTATCCATTTCGAGCAGTTCTCTATGCAGGATTTCGACGGAAAAATGATTGCGGAACAGCTGCATGCTCTTCAGCTTCAGCTTCAAATCCAGCACAAGCTTCAGAATCCAGTCCTTAACTGTCTCCGGCGGGAAACGATTCTCCCTCAGATAGGAGATCCAATAGCTCACCATCATTTGCACCTTGCCTGGATTGCTCTCGATCAGCATTTCGCGCAGCGCGGTTACCGCTTCATCGTAGACGGCGAACAAATCCTTCTGCGAATAAATGACAGATTCTTTCTTCTCAATCGCCTTCGCTTTCATATAGAAGCGCTGTCCATAGGCGCTAAAAATCTCGTTCAACTCGTGCTTAATGTCAGTAGGTGTGGTACAAATTGTACCTAACATGAACGAAAGGCGGATTTTCAGCGTCTTCTCGACCATCGTTTGCAGCTTCACCAACAGCGGAAGCGCTCTGTCGTAGGGATTCGTCTTGATCCCGCTGACCGAAGGGATGAAGATGAACGAGCGCAGTACGTCATAGGCAAAATGTACCGCCTCCGGCTCCTCACTGCTCAGCACTTCCTCCGTGATGTTGTTGAGCGCAAAGCGCAGCACATCGTCGCTGACAAAGCGCTGTCTCGCCAGCCGCTGACTGTCAATGTAGCAGGCAACGGGCAAGCAGCTGCGGCCCGCGAACCCGAGGCCGAACGATTCCGCTTCCTTCATCCAAGTGCTTTCGCTGAGAAGCGGCTCATGAATCGTTGCCCGCAGGAAGCTTTCCTTGTGATGCTCGCGATTGCGGTCGACCAACTGGCGGAGATGGTTTTGCCGCTCTTGCAAGTTGTTCTCCTCATCAAGGCTTAGCTTGAACTGCTGCAGCAGCTTCTGCAAATCGTCAGGGTCCAGCGTATCCTTCAAGAGATAGTCCTGTACATTCAGCTTCATCGCCTGCTGCGCGAAATGGAATTCATTATGGCAGGATAGGATCGCGACGCGAAGCCGCGGCTGCTTCTCCTTGAGCTCCCGAATGAGCTCCAACCCATTCATCCGTGGCATCCCGATATCCGTTACCACGATATCCGGCATCTCGCTATTCGCGGCTTCAAGCGCGACTGCGCCGTTTTCATATAACCCGGTTACTTCCATACCGAGCTTATGCCAGTCGATAGCGCTGGACAACAGCTCCAGCACCGGGTAATCATCGTCCACGAGCATCACTTTATACATCTTCATGCACCTCCTGCTGTCCTTGCTTCGGGATATATAAGGTAATCGTAGTCCCTACTCCCTGTTCGCTGTCGACCTCCATGCGAAACGCATCGCCGAAGGTCATCCGCATCCGTTCATTTACGTTCTGGAGTCCGATGGAGGAGAACCCTTTCTTCCTCTCAGGCTCCGTCAGCAGCATCTCATCTGTAAACATAGACAGCTTGCTGCGAATCCGCTTCAACGTCTCCGCATCCATGCCTTGCCCGCTGTCTTGCACGCGAATACAGATGTCATCCCATTCTCTGTGCGCTTCCAAGCGAATCGTCCCCGCTTGTTGACTGAGCCCATGAATGAGCGCATTCTCAATCAGAGGCTGCAGGAAAAACCGCGGCACTTGCTCCAGAAAAACATCGCTGTCGATATCGATCTCCAGATGCACTTTCTCTTTTTGCCGCATATTCATCAGCTTCACATAGTCGATTACAATGTCCACCTCATCGTGCAGAGGAATGCTGCCTTTATCTTGAATGGTCATGCGAAGCAGCTTCGACAAGGACGCGATCATTTCCGCGCTCTCCCGATCCCCTTTGCCCAGCACCTTCATGCGGATGGAATTCAGCACATTGAACAGAAAATGCGGATTAATCTGCGCCTGAAGCATGTCCAGCTCCGCCTTGCGCTTGCGCGCATGCGTTCGCGTCACTTCGCTAATCATCTCAGAGATCCGGTCAAGCATCTGATCGAACGATTTCCCGAGACGGCCGATCTCATCCTGACCGCGGATCATGCTACGCAAATGCAGCTCCCCCTTTTGCACCGACGTTGCGACTTTGCCCAGCTTCACCAGCGGTTTCGTAAAGGTGCGAATGAATAGCATAAGCGCTATGAAAAATAAAATGAAAGAGATCAGCTGGAACATAAACACATTTTCGAAGATCGAATTGATATTGGAGACCGCTGCATGGTAAGGAATTAAGGAAACGAGCTTCCAGCCGTTTGTCTTAATATCCCGTTTGGAAATGAGATAATCCTCACCATCAATTCGGACAATATTGTCGTTATTATCGACTTTATTCAGATAAGGAAAGCTTGAGCCAATTCGGCTAACATCGGCATGAGACAAGATGCGGTCATGCTCATCAAGCAGCATCACCTCTTGTCCTTGCACGGCTTCGATTTCCCGGAAATAGTCGCCGATCTGCCGTTCCATGATTGTCACCACAACCACTCCGTTGCGGCCGTCCAGCTGCCTCAGCGCTGTGATTTGGTAAGGACTCGCATCCTTATCCCTCCGGAAATCCGTCGGCGTAATCCCCACCCAATACGAATCAAGCCCCTGAATCTCCTGCACTTTCGAAATCCATGGCTTCGCTATCAAGAGCGATGGGTCATAGTCGTCATCCTTGCGGTAATTCATGAAATAGGTGCCATTTTTCAAAATCACCGTTAAATAGCTGGGTTCCCCCGCTGCTGTCGCACTCTCAATTTTCGTCAAAATATCGGCGCGTGCTTTGAATTCCTCATAAACAGGATTAATTGTGCCCCAGTCCCCGGAGATGAATTGCTTGAACGTCGAGCTAATGCCCGACTGATCCACTTGGATATAATTCATCAGGTAAATCATATGTTTCAGCGTATTGGTCACATGATCGTCAACAAGCTGAAGCGTTTGCTGCGCATTGGAGACCGCTTGATCCTTGACGGCGTCGCGCGTTAAATAGTTATATACGAGCAGCGTAACCAAGGCCGGCAGTAAAATGCAGACGACTGAGGCGGCGGTCAGCTTACCGCGAAAAGATTTCATCGAGAATTTGGCAATCACCAGGCCAGCAGCCCCTTTGCACGTGAAATGAAAGGCAAAAGAGGAAGAAACAATTCTTCCCCTCTTTTCATTATATACGATGTTCGCCGCCAAGGATAAACGGCTACGCCGTCCTTCCAGGATGAGTGCGTTTACCCAGAAATATAAGCATCTAGGGTAATAAGACGATTTCAAATACGGGCGTTAACGCTTCTCCCCCCAGTCCCATCCCTCTTCTGTTGTACTTTAAGCCGCCTGCCACTTCTCTTTCCCATCACGGGTTACCGCGCAGCTGTAACGGTGGAACTACAGTGCGTTATTCTTTAAATTTCCTGTTTTTTTACCAGTGACGGGGAACTATGATGCGTTAAACAGGTAATTGCTAGCGTGAAACTCCTCATTTCTGATGCATAGCGTACTGCAGTTCCGCGAAATGCCCATTTAAGCCGATATGACTAGCCATAACGCACTGTAGTTCCGCTAGCCCGCTCATGATAACGTCTTTCAAAGAATCCAATGGTCCGGTGAACTTTATCCTTTTACCCCGCCTGTGGCAATGCCTTCAATTATGCTCTTCTGACCGATCAGGAAGATGATCAAGAGCGGCACAATCGCGGAAACCGCACCAGCCATAATAAGAGAGTAGTACTCGCCGTTGAGCGACGCGAATTTCTGCATCGCCAGCGGGATGGTGAACAATTTATCCGTCCGCAAGAAGATAAGCGGGTTTTGGTAGTCATTCCAGGTCCAGATGAACCGCAGGATCGCATAAGTCGCTACGGCTGGGCGCACCAACGGGAACGCGATTTTCCAGAAAATCGTCCAGTGGCCTGCGCCATCCATTTTCGCCGATTCGATGAATTCATTATGAATCCCCATGAAAAATTGGCGCAGCATGAACGTCCCGAGGACGCTGAAACAGCCGAGAAGCACAAGACCCATGTGGCTGTCGAACAAGCCGATATTGCGGTACAAAATGAACTGAGGAATCAGAATCGCTTGGCTAGGCACCATGTAAGTGGCAAGAACGATCATGAACAGCCATTTTCCAGCCGGAAAATCAATTTTGGAAAAGCCATAAGCGGCAAGCGCCGAAACCACACAAGAGATGAACGTTGTAATGACGGCAACTTTAATCGAGTTCAAATAGTAGAGATAGAACGCCGCTTTCCCGAACCAGACTGTTTTATAGTTGGCAATGGCATTCCAATGCGTCGGAACCCATTCAATTGGGAACTTGAACACATCCGCTTCCACTTTGAAGGATGTCGACAGCATCCAGAAAAAGGGCAAAAGGAATAACAACGAAATGATGAACAGGACGATGGTGGTAATCAGCTTGGATAATTGTAATGGTTCTTTCATTTGTGTAGTCCCCTTTCTCAGTAGTTAACCCATTTTTTCTGGCCGAGCCATTGCAGCGCGGTAATGATCATAACCATCGCAAACAGGACAACCGCCATGGAAGATGCATAACCGACGCGAAGATTAATGAAAGCCGTATCGTATAGGTTCCAAACGATCATGCTCGTCGAATTAAGCGGCCCCCCAGATGTTGTAACCGCAATCAGCTCGAACACCTTGAACGTTGAAATAATGCCTGTTACGAGTAAGAAGAAGGAAGTTGGCGACAGCAGCGGAAACGTAATCTTGCTAAAACGAACCCACGGGCTAGCGCCGTCGATCTCAGCGGCTTCATAGAGGTCTTTGGGAATCGATTGCAGAGCCGCCATATAGATGATGAGATTGAAACCGATGGACACCCAAACGGAAATCATCATGACAGACGTTAGCGCGAAAGACGGATCAGCCAGCCATTTTGGCGGGTTTTGAATGCCGATCGACATGAGGAATTGGTTAACCGGCCCTGCTGACGGGTGGAATAACACCATCCATACGATGGCTACGGCCACTGTGCTTGAAATATACGGCATGAAATAAGCGACTTTGAAAAAACCTTTCCAATACACATGCTTATTAATGAGAATCGCTAAAACGAGTGAAATCAACATGTAAACAGGCACAGTAATGAGGAAAATCAAGTTGTTTGAAAGCGATTTGATGAACACTTCGTCGCCGAAAAGCTTGGTGAAGTTATCCACGCCTATCCACTTTAGCCCTTTCAGGCCTGCAACGAAATTCCAGTCGGCAAAACTTAGCACGAATGTAGCGATGATCGGCAGCAGCGTCAGTATCGTCACCCCGATTAACATCGGAGAAACAAATAGGAATCCTGCTAAGCTTTCTTGTCGGCGTAATGCGCCTTTTCTATGTCGAGCCTTCGGTTGTGCGAGCACTTCAGTTGTTGTACGCATGGTCTATGTTCACCTCTCGGCATGATGTTTGTGCAGCTTGTATGGACTCATTATAGAGAAATCATGCGAGGCAACCATAACGTTATTTTGATTTTTCCGTCTCCTATTTTGACCACTTGGCTAAAACGTGATACATCCTCCCAGGCTTTCCGTATAATCGATTTCATAACCTATTTTCAACATGGAGGGGTTCATAATGACAAAAGGATGGGAACTGCCGATTACCCGCAACCCGATTCATGCCAAAGAAGATTTACGCCGCGCATTCGACGAGCTGACGGTGCCGCTGAAACCGCATTACAGCAAGGGCTCTGCCCGACTTTATATGGGACAAACCGGAACTAGTTATACGGATGAAGTTGCCGGATTCGAGGGCTTCTCGCGGATTCTCTGGGGACTTTCCCCGCTGCTCGCAGGCGGTGGAGAGAGCGATTTATGGGATATCTATGTAGAGGGCATCCGGCACGGAACTGACCCTGCTCATGAAGAATATTGGGGGCAGGTAAGTGACTACGATCAGCGGCTGGTAGAGATGGCCGCTTTCGGTTTAACTTTGGCACTGGTGCCCGGCAAGTTGAAGGAAAAGTTGAGTGAGCAGGAGCTTCAACGTCTGGTGGCTTGGCTCAGCCAAATCAACGATCACAAGCTGTACGATTGCAACTGGCTGTTCTTCCGCGTGATGGTGCAGCTCGGCTTCAAGGGAGCTGGCCTTCCCTATAGCCGCGAGCTGATGGAAGAGATTTTAATCGAAGTAGAACGATTCTATCTGGGAGATGGCTGGTATACCGATGGGGTGGGCGGTCATAGCGATTACTACGTGCCATTCGCCATTCATTACTATAGCCTGGTTTACGCCGTGCTCATGGAGGATGAAGATCCGGAACGTTCCGCGCTCTATAAAAATAGGGCCGCCCAGTTCGCCCGGCAATTCATCCACTGGTTCGCGGAAGACGGCAGCGCGCTGCCTTATGGCCGAAGCTTGGCGTATCGCTTCTCGCAGTCCGCGTTTTGGAGCGCTCTTGTCTTCGCTGGTGTAGGGCCATTCCCGCTTGGCGTGATGAAGGGGATTATATTGCGCAACTTGCGCTGGTGGTTCGCGCAGCCGATCTTCCAAGCCGACGGCGTACTGACCATCGGGTATGCCTACCCGAATCTGGTCATGGCCGAGAATTACAACGCGCCCGGATCCCCCTATTGGGCGATGAAGACCTTCCTCGTCCTGGCGCTGCCGGACGAGCATCCCTTCTGGGCAGCGGAGGAATTGCCGCTGCCTCAGCTGGAAGCGGTGGCGGTGCAACGGGCGCCGCACTTGGTTTTTTGCCGGTCCGTGAGGGAGAACAGGCAAGGCGGCAAGGGCGGGATCGCCGGTGGGCGCGACGGCGGAGACGATGGAGACAAGCGTCTAAGTGCCGGCGGGGGCGGTATGGGCGGTAAGAGCGTTGGTGGGGGCGGGTACAGCGCTATAGGCGTTAGTGCGAGTGGGTGCGACGACGGCGCTATGGACGTTAGCGCGAGCGGGTACGGCGACGGCGCTATGGGCGTTAGCGCGAGCGGGTACGGCGACGGCGGTAAGAGCCCAAGCGGCACCCCACCGCATGTGCTCGCTTTCAACTCCGGGCACATGGGGACGAACGAGCATACCCACACTTCTGCGAAGTATGAGAAGTTCGTCTATTCCACTCATTTCGGCTTCAGCGTGCCGCGGGCCGAATGGGGGCTCGCCCAGGGCGCCTTCGATTCGATGCTCGCCTTAAGCGAAGGCGACAACCTGTACCGCGTGAAACGCTCCTGCGTCGAATCGCGGATCGAGGATGGCGTCGTCTATGCACGGTGGAAACCGTGGGCCGACGTGGATGTGCAGACGTGGCTGCTCGTCGGCACGCCGTGGCACGTGCGGGTTCACCGCATTGAGACCGCGCGGGTTTTGGACGCCGCTGAGGGCGGCTTCGCGCTGGGCACGGACAGCGGCCGGCAGTCGACCGGACCGCTGGAGACCGAGCGGACGGAGCGCAGCCTCTTGGCCGTCAACGCGCTGGGCGCCAGCGGGGTTGCCAGTCTGTTCGGTGGAGGCGTGGCCGAGCTGGTACAGCCGAACGCCAACACGAACTTGATGCATCCGCGCACGGTGATCCCCACCGTGCGCACGT
Organism: Paenibacillus tabacirhizosphaerae; assembly: GCF_040812395.1. Classification (GTDB taxonomy): domain Bacteria; phylum Bacillota; class Bacilli; order Paenibacillales; family NBRC-103111; genus Paenibacillus_E. Next base: position 272,478 of record NZ_JBFNXH010000004.1, read on the forward strand.
CCATTCAACCAGGCGTCGCGTGGCTGGTCAGCGGGGTTTACGGAGCGCCGGCTAGCCGCGAAGCGGCCGGCGGGTGGGCAGCAGCCCCTTATGCGGAAGTCCGCCAAGGGGAGCTGCTCGTGTATGTGAACGCGGGCGGGGAGCCCGTGTTCCGCCACGCACTTCGCTCTTAGTCATAGCGTGTTAAGAAGAACGCCTCGCGGCATCCTTGGTATAAACCATGTGTAGGCGCATGGGGAGTGGATTTGAGACTGGGGTTCTGACCGTTGTTAAAGCCGTGTTCCTTGCATGCACAAGGTGGTGCGAACACGACTTTAAATGCGGGCGCGAACGCTTCTCCACCCCAGTCCCATCCCCTCTTCGTTCTACTTTGAGTTACCTTCCACTTCTCTTTTTCCATCACGGGCTATCGCTAAGCTATAACGACGGAACTACGATGCGTTATCCCTTTAAATTCCCTATTTTTTTACCATGACGAGGAACTATGATGCGTTAAACAGGTAATTGCTAGCGTGAAACTCCAAATTTCTGATGCATAGCGTAATGTAGTTCCGCGAAACGCCCATTCAAGCCGATATGACTAGCCATAACGCACCGTAGTCCCGCTAGCCCACTCATGATCACGTCTTTCAAAGAATCCAATGGTTCGGTGAAGTAAATAAAAAATGGATAGAATTCAGAAAGCATCTGAATCTCTATCCATTTCTTATCATTCAAATAGCACCGACGTATCCTGGGACTCATAAATGTGAGCCGCACAATTTTCCAAAAGCGTATTGAGCTTACGGTACAACGCGCCCCCAAGACTTAACCTTCTGACTCCAAGCTCTTTCAGCTTCTTGCAGCTAGTAAGCCCAGGCATCGACATCACATTTAGAGGCGCCGCCGTTTCGGATACGATCATCTTGATTTCGGCGTCATCCTTTAATCCAGGAACAAAAATCCCGCTTGCTCCGCTCTCCACATAAGCTTTCGCTCTAGTGATCGTTTCTTGCAGCGGATCTTTATTTTGCAAATAAGTATCCGTCCTTGCGTTTATGTAAAAATCTTTATAACCGTTCTTCTCTAACTCCGTCCTCATTTTCGTTAAAAGCTCACATTGATGACTCCATGGTTTGAGCCCCTCTTGATGCTTATAAGAATCCTCGATATTGATGCCGGCTACCCCCAGATCAGCAAGCTTTAACACATTCCCGACAATGGTTTCGTCATCCTTCCCATAGCCTGATTCAATGTCTGCAGTAACGGGAACTTGAACATGTTCCACGATCGTTTTTATAACACTGAGCTGTCTGTCAAAATCCATCATTTCACCATCAGCATATCCCAAACTTTTCGCTATTCCCCAACTGGTTGTGCCGATTGCTTTGAATCCGGCATTCACGAGAGACAGCGCGGAGAACAAGTCCCATGCATTCCCCAACAATAAAATCCCGCCTGATTCATGCAGCGAGTTAAACGCCTTCAATTTGTTCATGCCAGCACGCCTCCTTAAACTGAAAAATTCATTATGTATGGCTCATCTTACCTGAAAAGCCATTTAATTAATTGGTAAATAATGATTATTATTGAAGTATCCTGCCGTACTCCTGTAGTAGATGAAGCCTGCGTTGATCCTTCAAAAATCAACAATTTGCGCAACTGAACATAAAAGTGCTCGAATTGGAGGTAAACAAGAAAATCGTGTTCCAATGGTCGCCAGCGATAAAGAAGGTTGGGTTTTTGTGCTGACCTGCTTGAAGGGGTAGTTGGAATTCGGCGTAACCGGATTGCGAACAGGGTTGGTGAAGGATTGACCCTACAACAAACCATTCTGTCAATTTTATTTAAACGTGTATTGCAACCATAACGTTTGTGCCGAAATAAAAACAAACGGGACGGCTAACACAAAATAGACAGCAGACATTGTAGGATTATTCTTCCGTTCTTTTACGCCACACGCACATAAAAAGATTGCCATTATAAATTGGGCACCACTTCGCCAATAAGCATTTTTCACATAAAATATGCTCGTCGCCTCAATAACGATCACAGCGAAAGTTAATAACTTGAACCACAGGGGATTTTTGCGAAATTGTTCACTTAGGAATTTCATCTTCACCGCCATCACCTTACCCCTCTCTCCTTAAAAATCCTCATTGGAATTAGACGCTTTAATCACGCAAAAGTTACCTTAATTTACCAAAACTTATGCCCAACGGTTCGTTTACGCGTAAAAGCCCTCCAATCACATTACTGTCATTGGAAGGCCCTTAAAGCGCGCATTTCGACAATGTATCGCGTGACGCGCTCAAATGGTTTCGCACCAATGTGCCAGAGCGCACTTGCTATAGTTGGCAAAATGCAGCGGCCAGACTCGTAGCCCTCAATTTGAAAGAAAAAAATGCAAGTTAGCTGAGAAATGGCGCAGGAGCTACTGTTACTGGGCGAGTCAAGTGGAACCCTGAATCGCGTTGCGAGATGAGGGTTGTTAAGGCCTTTTAGGGCGCTACGGCAGTGATGATCTGCAGGGCAAGTTTTATTTTATTTCCATGGAAGGCAATTCTGTTGGTGGAACGCCGGAGGAGATTTGCACGGCGATGAGGAATGTAAAGATTAACTCGAACTGGGCAACGGAGAAGGAAATCGAGACTTGCTTCCTTGCTCTATCTTTTGAGAATCATTCATAAAATACAACGAACGATTTCCTGGAGAAATCGAAGGAGGCTGCCTGTTATGAAAGCATTCATATTTGATATGGACGGAGTCATCATTGATAGCGAACCTATCCACTTTGAAGTTGACGTGAAAACGATGGCGTATCTGGGCGTGAATATCCATCAGGAACAATTAGAAAAATACGTGGGCATGACCAATCCGGAGATGTGGCGGTTAATCAAGCAAGAATACAAGTTGGCTAACCCTGTAGATGAAATCATTGATTATCAATTGTCCACGAAGATTGCTTTGCTGAAAAACCTCCAAATCGAGCCCATCGAAGGCATCCCCGAGCTCTTGCAGACGCTGCGAAATCATCAAATTCCGATAGCCATTGCTTCCTCCTCGCCAAGAAAATTTATAGAAGAAGTCTTAGCGAAGTTTGGCTTGTCGAATCATTTTGCTTGCGTGGTAAGCGGCGAAGAAGTGAATGAAGGGAAACCCGCGCCAGATGTCTACCTGGAAACAGCGAAAATACTCGGCGTAGATCCCGCGCATTGTGTGGTGCTGGAAGACTCTAAGAATGGCGTATCCGCCGCGAAGGCAGCGGGTATGACGTGTATTGGCTACATCAATCCGAATTCCGGCAATCAAAATTTATCTGTCGCTGATTGGGTGGTGGATGCCGTGAAGGACATCAACATGGAAGAGCTTTTGCGAGGATAGCGAAGCAGCCTCCCTACTGCCGAACAGGGGAGGCTGCTTCCTTTTTTCTATTGTGGATTTGTCGTCCAAATTCCTGCGTTTTTGATAAAGACCCGCTGCGGCAATTTCAATGTTGCCAGGACGAGCTCCGCCACATCCTCTGCTTGCATCATGCGGTCCTCGTCTCCAATGGACAACCCTGCTTTCAAAGCAAGCTCGGTATTGACGGTACTTGGCGTAAGCGCAGTTACGCGAATATTGAATTTGCGGACCTCCTGCATCAGCGATTCAGTGAGACCCAGCACTGCGAACTTGGAGGCGCAGTAAGCAGATCCAGTCGCGAAGCCACGCTCCCCAGCCGTTGACGCAATGTTAATGATACTGCCGCTGTTTTGGGCGACCATGGATGGCAGGGCGGCGCGGGTCACATAGTACGTTCCCATCAGGTTCGTTTGGATAATGCTCTCCCAATGCCCAGGATCCATATCAAGGAGTGTGCCGAACTGTGCAACGCCCGCATTGTTGACCAGAATATCGACGGAACCTAACTCCCCGATCATGGCTTCTATTGCGTTCTCAACTTCCAATTTGTCCGAAATATCCGCCGTGGTCACATATACTTTAACCCCACACGTGCTCATCAGCGCTTGCTGAAGGGCTTCCAAATCCTCACGGCTTCTAGAAATTAGCCCTAAACTCACGCCCTCCTTCGCGAGCGCGATGGCAGTCGCTTTTCCAATTCCTTTACCTGCGCCAGTGATAATGGCTGTTTTATGATGCAAGTCCATCGTTAATCTCTCCTTTTCTCCGTTAGCCTTCCCTTGAAATTTTATATAACTGCTGGCCTTTTTGCAAAAGCAAGGGAATATTAGTGATAAAGCTCTCGATCCACAGGTCCAAGGTGGGGCGTGACGCCTCACTTCAAGTATACTTATACACCTCAAAGTAAGTACTTGCTTATCCCCTGATTATGTCTAAAATGAAGGGATACCTGCGACGACAACATCAACGCGGGTCATTTCAAAATCGGAGGTTGATCCTGTTATGGTTCCCATATCTATCCTAGATCTGGCTCCTGTCATTGAAGGCGGGACGCCCAAAGATTCTTTTCACCGTTCGCTTGATTTGGCCCAGCATGCCGAAAAGTGGGGCTACCACCGGTACTGGCTCGCCGAACATCACAATATGCCCGGCATTGCGAGCTCCGCGACGTCGTTGGTCATCGGCTACGTAGCCGGCGGCACAACGAAGATCCGCGTTGGCTCGGGCGGCATCATGCTGCCCAACCATGCTCCGCTCGTCATTGCCGAGCAGTTCGGTACGCTGGCGTCGATGTACCCTGGTCGGATCGACCTAGGGTTAGGTCGCGCTCCCGGCTCGGATCAGCCCGCGGCCCGTGCCCTACGCCGCGGCTTGGGCAGCGACGGCAGCGATTTCCCTGAGCAGCTAAGTGAGCTGCGCGGTTACTTCAATCCCGCCATGAGCACCGGAGTGCCGAATGTGCGGGCTGTGCCTGGGGAGGGGCTCGACATCCCCATCTGGCTGCTTGGCTCCAGCGGCTTCAGCGCGCAGTTGGCCGGACAACTCGGCTTGCCTTTCGCGTTCGCCAGCCATTTCGCCCCTGATTATTTGCTTCCGGCCCTGGAGCTGTACCGCAGCAACTTCCGGCCTTCCGAAGCACTCGCGAAGCCGCATGCGATGGTCGGCGTGAACATTATCGCCGCCGACACGGACGAAGAAGCAAAGCGGCTGGCAACTTCGCAGCAGCAGCAATTCCTGAATATTGTCCGCGGGCGTCCGGGTCTGCTGAAGCCTCCCGTGGACAACATGGATGCGCTATGGAGCGAACAAGAAAAAGCCTTTGTGCATAAAAGCTTAAGCTTCTCCATCGCTGGCAGCAAAGAGACGATTCGCGAGAAGCTTCGTTCTCTGCAGCAGCTTACAGCAGCCGATGAGTGGATTATCGCCGGGCAAATCTACGACCATGCTGCACGCCTTAGATCTTATGAGATCGTTGCCGACGTCGTGAAGGAATTAGAGACCAGCAATTAACTAGCGAGCACGGTATAGAACACAGTATAGAAAGTCCACTCGGTAAATTATGTATTTTTGCAAGCAGAAAGGTTGGCATACTCAACATGAATTCGTCTCAAGCCTTACGCGGGAACGCTGCTGCTAGTGGGCGCTTCCCGATTTCTCTCTTCTCGCTGACCGCTGGCGCTTTCGCCATCGGCATGACCGAGTTCGTCATTATGGGCATTTTGCCTAATGTGGCGGATGATTTGCACGTTAGCATCTCACAGGCCGGGCAGCTGATTACGAGCTATGCCTTAGGCGTAGCGATTGGCGCTCCGATCCTTGCCGTGGCGACGCACAGGCTGCCACAGAAGATGCTTCTGTGCCTGCTAATGGCACTGTTTATTCTCGGAAATATCATCGCTATGATTGCCCCCAACTATGCCATCGTGATGGTAGCCCGGTTAATTACCGCGCTTGCCCACGGCACCTTTTTCGGCGTAGGATCGGTCATCGCGGCCAACCTCGTCAGACCCGACAAACGGGCAGCAGCAATTTCCGTTATGATGGCAGGCCTGACGATTGCCAATATCATTGGCGTGCCGCTGGGCACCTTCATCGGCCAGCACCTGGGCTGGAGGGCCTCGTTCGGTTCAATTGTCATTATGGGAATTATTTCGTTAATCGGTATCCTGGTCTTCATTCCACGTATTCAAAAACAGACATCGGCGAGCCTTCTCCAGCAATTCCGAGCCTTAGTCCAGCCCAAACTGCTGCTCGTACTGCTCACAGGCGCTTTAGCATGCAGTAGTTTGTTTGCCGTATTTACGTATATTGCGCCTATTCTCATTCAAATTACCGGATTTTCCGAAAAAAATGTCACGTGGATCTTAGTGCTGTTCGGCTTCGGCGTAACATTTGGGAATATACTTGGCGGAAAGCTTGCAGACTGGAAGCTGATGCCTTCCTTGCTCGTCAATTTCGCGGTGCTGGCGCTGATTCTTGCCATCTTCGGTTTCACGGACAAAGTGCCTGCCGCTGCCGTTATCACCGTCTTCATTTGGGGAGTAGCTGCCTTCGGCATCTTGCCGGGCATCCAAATTCGCATCATGAATCTGGCCAAAGAAGCCCCGGAGCTGGCCGCCACCTCGACGCACTCCGCGCTTAATGTCGGAAATGCAGGCGGCGCTTTTATCGGCGGTTGGGCGATTACTCACCTAGGCCTCTCTTCCTTGCCGTGGATCGGCTCTATTTTGACGGCGACAGGGCTAGCCCTAGCGCTGGCGAGCTATGTGTACGAGCGAAGAGGACGTCAAGCCTCCTTATAAAATTGGAAAAGGACACCGCGACTTAAACGTAGTCGGGTGTCCTTTTTTACATGTCTCTATTTAACTGGAGCCAGCTTCGCCAAGCTCGTTATGATCCCGAGATGAATCGCTTCATGCATGAGCGCGAAGTTAAACAACTCGCCAACCGTTACCAATTTCAGCGGTCCCATCTCGAAAGGAACTTGCAGGGGTTCATTCAACGTTACCGGCGATACCTCAGAGAGGAGCTTCTGCTGGGCGGACAAGTATTGAATTAACTCCTCTTTAGATGGCGGTGTCACCGTCCAATCCGCGGGCTTCGTTCCCTTGAGGAACAAACCGGCGTGAGATGCAGGCAAGCCCGATCGGAACGGTATTCCCATGGAAAGAAAAAACTCTAACATCGATACCACATGGCCTGTGTTCCAACGAATCGTATTGCTAACGCCCTCCGGCTGATGATCGAATGCTTGCTCAGGGATAGCCTGCACCTGCCCGATAACGATCTGGCGCAATATTACTGCTGTGTTGATGATGGCTTTTGACATTTGGAATTCCTCCTAAGTGTGGATGTGTTTTCGTCTACAGGGCCATCGTAGCCCGAAAAGAACTGCCACAACCATACTTTCCACTGCCAAACAGTGCCATTTCGGAGAAAAACAGGCCCTTTTTCAGGTCGACCTCGGCTCTAAGCGCCATAAAGGGCGCTTCGACCCCGCTTCTGCCGGTCGCTCACTCCGTAGCGCCCTAAACGGCCTTTACAACCCTCATCCCGCATCGCGATTCAGGTTGCACTCGGCTCTAAGCGCCTAAAAGGGCGCTTCGGCCCCACTTCTGCCGGTCGCTCACTCCGTAGCGCCCTAAATGGCCTTTACAACCCTCATCTCGCTTCGCGATTCAGGTTGACCTCGGCTCTAAGCGCCTAAATGGGCGCTTCAGCCCCACTTCTGCCGGTCGCTCACTCCGTAGCGCCCTAAACGGCCCTTACAACCCTCATCCCGCTTCGCGATTCAGGTTGCACTCGGCTCTAAGCGCCATAAAGGGCGCTTCGGCCCCGCTTCTGCCGGCCGCTCACTCCGTAGCGCCCTAAATGGCCTTTACAACCCTCATCCCGCTTCGCGATTCAGGTTGCACTCGGCTCTAAGCGCCTAAAAGGGCGCTTCGGCCCTGCTTCTACCAGGCGCTCACTCCGTAGCGCCCTAAACGGCCCTTACAACCCTCATCCCGCTTCGCGATTCAGGTTGCACTCGGCTCTAAGCGCCTAAAAGGGCGCTTCAAGCCCTGCTACTGCCGGTCGCTCACTCTGTAGCACCCTAAACGGCCTTTACAACCCTCATCTCGCTTCGCGATTCAGGTTGCACTCGGCTCTAAGCGCCTAAATGGGCGCTTAGGCCCCTCTTCGGCCGGTCGCTCACTCCGTAGCGCCCTAAACGGCCTTTACAACCCTCACCCCGCTTCGCGATTCAAGTTGCACTCGGCTCGCCCCGCAACAGCAGCTAGCTCGCATTTTTTTCTTTCAAATTGAGGGCTACGAGTCTGGCCGCTGCATTTTGCCAATTATAGCAAGTTCGCTCTGGCACATTGGTGCGAAACCATTCGAGCGCGTCACGCGACACATTGTCGAGATGCTCGTCCGAATAGCGCAAACTATACGGCTTTACGCCCACAATGTACGGGAAATACAGCGCGTTGTAGAGTCTCCATTCTTCCGTCGTTCCGAACTCATCGTCACTGCGGGGCTTCAACTGACCGATGCTTTCGAGCAGCACGGATTTCAGCTCAACGGCCCGCTCCAACACCTCATCCGCCACTCCTCGTTTCTGCAGTCTATGATGAATCCATTTCATCTGCGTCAACGGATTCGAAGCCAAGCGTTCCAAATCACCAAAGTTGCTCAGTGCGCGACGCGTATAACGAAATAAATCTTCCTCATTGATTTCATCCGGTACCGCTGCCTCATCAATCCGCACTTGGACGCTCTCGACCAAACGCAGGCGAGTCTGCTCATGGCGCAGCTTCGGGAAGGTAATAAAAGCGATATGATCCAGCATCGCTCGAATCGGGTACACAAACACCTGAAACGCGATTGATATCGCGATGCTAATCTGCAGCAGAATCAGCGATGTGAAATTGAATCCTGCTGCCCACCCTATCGCAAGCGCCACCTGCCCCGAGAACAAAAACGTGAAGAAGACGGAGTAATCCAACGAACGGAAAAAATCCGGCAGCCAGGATTCCCCCTGCGCTTTAATTTCAGTCACCATGACATGGACCGCAAACAAAAGCAGGCCGATGCCGCTTCCGACCTGACTCCACCCTTTCCATGAGTCGTCCCGTAAAAAAAGGACGAACACAACTGTAAAGACATGCACAATAAGCGGTATAAACATCAGCAAGCTGCGTTTTTGCGACGCTTGGGATCTAGTTGCCAAAGCGGAACCCACAGTGAACAGCACGCAAAGGGCGAGCGTCGCGCAATAAATAATTTTACAAGCAATTGTATACAGACCTTCGTTAGAAATAATCATTAAAAGGATGCCGCTAATGAGGAAAAGAGATAAAAAAACATACTTCCAAATGTTCCACGCCGCGCTTCTTTTAGAATCAAAGGAGGAACTGTAAGACACGATAACGCCTTGCCAGAGAGCTAGAGGCAGTAATAAGGAAAGGTCCCGCACCTTACCCACAACCTCGCTTTGATGTGCCTCTTGAGCAAAAGGGACAAGCAGCCACGCCCCCAATCCACATGCGCAAATAACTAAACTAAGGCCTGAGAACCATAGCTTTACATTCCGTGTATCCCGATTGCACATATATAGACCGAACCAGCATACAATTCCGTATAAAATCAATTGAAAAAACAACAAATTCCTTGCCCCTTTCCAAACTTTCCCACACCCAGACGTAAATTATTATACGTGGACTTGCAAAGGGGAACAACAAAACCGCAAGAAAAAACCCCGCAGACTAGATACGGGGTTAAGCTCTTTATGAATGTATGTTTATCCGCGATACTGACGAATGAACCCAATCGCCTTCCCGATGTCGAGCTCTGGCTGTTCGCCGACTTCCCGTTCGATCGTTAAATAGCCGGTATAGCCAATGTCATTTAACGCCGCAAAATAACGGCCAAAATCCACATGTCCCTCACCTAAAGGCAGCTCCCGGTAGCTCGCTCCCGTAGTCGCGGTTTCAGCGATATTGTCGTGGCTCATCGGCTTATAGCCAAGAGCCCCATACACCTCGCGCGGGTCGACTTCCCGCAAGCGGATACCGTCTTTCACATGCGTATGGACAATATAATCCTTCAAAGTATACACGCCTTGCACCGGATCGTCGCCGGTCACCATGACCATGTTCGCCGGGTCGAAGTTGACGGAAACCCCATTGGTGCCCAGCGAATCCAGGAATTGTTTCAAGTGTGCAGCCGGTTCAGGCCCGGTCTCGATGGCGAAATAAGCATTCATGCTTTTGGCGTAAACGCCGAGTTCGTCGCAAGCACGCTGCATCGTTTCATAAATGGGGTCGTTAACGTCATCCGGAACAACGCCGATATGGGTCGTCACCACGTTCGTGCCCAGCTCGACGGCCAGATCCAATATGCGCTTCGACTTCTCAATTTTGCTCACATTTGCCAAATGGTCCTGAAAGCCATGACCGGCAAGATCGCCGCAAAGCGCTGAGATTTCCAGCCCCAGTGATTCGATGTAAGCCTTCAGCTCCTTCCGCGCGGCGGGGGACAAGTTCGCCGGGTCCATCTCGCCTTTTACCGCATAAATTTGCACACCGTCAGCGCCTAGCTCCTTGGCCTTTTTCAATCCGTCACGCAACTCCAACCGCAGGCTGTCAACCATAATACCGATGGGATTTTGAATATACATATGAGCCTTACACCTCGCTCCATAATCTTTTCATATTATCCAAACCGATTCTCGTGCCGTTCTTGCATTCTTCCATGCCTTCAAATTCAAGTGAAATGTACCCGCCATAACCGGAGCTTTTGACCACGCGAAGCACCTCTCGCAGATCAATATCGCCGTGACCTGCAATAGCGCCTCGCAAATAATTGCCGCTAGCGGTCTTGAACCAGCCTTCTCCCGGATTGTGATAGGAATAACGGCGGTAAAAGTCTTTCACATGCACCATAGACGCATAGGGCAGGTTATTTTTCACAGCAGCTACAGGATCTTCATCCACACACATGAAATTGCCGACATCGAGCGTCGTGAGGAAGTTGGTGCGTTCGACGGCTTGGACGAGGGCCTGCACGCGATCGCTGGCTTGAATGAAATAGCCATGGTTTTCAACACTCGTCACGATGCCATATTGCGCGGCATAATCGGCGATTTGCCTGCATGCCTCAACTAAACGGCCCAGTTCCCGGTGAAAGCTGCCAATTGAATTATCGCTGCTGTGCGCGACATCATGCCGCATCCGCGTTACACCCAGCCTCGCGGCGAGGTCGACTTCCCCTTTTACACGCTCAATCTCCTGCTTATAAGCATCCTCTGTGGCCGTGGCAAAATTAGCCCCAATCGCATAGTTCGATATCGCGATTCCGCGCGACTGCGCTTTTTCGCGAATCTCATCCGCAAGCTCTGGCTGACCCGCCAGCTCGAATCCGACCGGCACGATCTCAATATGTTCCGCTCCTTGATCGGCAACCCAGTCAATAACGCCCAGAATGTCCAGTTCGCCAGACTTCAAGGCCCCATATAAACTGTATGAACTGACGCCCAATTTCATCGTTGATCCCCTCGGTTTCCTTAAAATTGGCTGGTTACAGCTGGATTTCGATCCCTTTGGCAGCTGATTCATATATTCCGCAAAGGATTCTCATCATTGTGACGCCATCCTCAACCGGACTGATGGGCACACCGCCTGAGCGGCAGCAAGATACGAAATGATTCACTTCATTGTAAAATGCATCATGGATGTTCAGCGTTTTACTATCCGTCTGCGGGGCTATATTCAAGATCGTATCATATTTCTCAGTCACGAGCGTCAACTCCGGCTCCAGCTCGGCGCCGCCCTTGTCTCCGTACAGCTTCACAGAAATCTCATCCTTCTTGGCATGCAGCGTAAAGCTGACATCCACAAGCAGAGACGCCCCATTTTCAAAACGAATCAACGCGTTCGCCATATCCTCGACGCCATTCACCGTCGGATCATAATCGGCTGCCTTATAAAAGGACAAGTTGCGGATATGGGCGCGATTCCCCAGATTTTTGTACGTATTGCCACTGACAGAAACAGGCTTTGGACGCCCCATCATGTACCAACACAAATCGATGACATGAACGCCCAGATCGATCAAAGGACCACCACCGGACCGTTCCGAGTCGGCGAACCAGCCTCCTGGATTCCCGAGCCTGCGAATGCAAGATGCCTTGGCATAGTAGACTTCGCCGAGATCACCATGGTGAATGAACCCCTTAATGAGCTGCGCATTCGCATCGTAACGCCGGACGAAACCAACCTGCAACGTCTTGCCGGTTTCGCGTACAACGCTTTCAATTTGAAGCGCTTCCTCGACCGTCCGGCACAAAGGCTTCTCCACCAGCACGTGCTTGCCAGCTTGCAAGGCAGCTATGCTGATCTCCGCGTGCGTATTGTTCCACGTGCAAATGCTGACAGCCTCGACCTCAGGATCAGCCAAAAGCTCCCTATAATCCGTATACACATGCGGAATACCATATTGCTTCGCCTTCTCTTCCGCCCTTGTCCGGTTCATGTCGCAAATGGCGTGCAACTCCGCTTGACCTACTTTCTGATACCCTTGCAAATGCAGGTCCGAAATGGATCCTAGTCCAATGACACCAATCTTCGTTCTCAATTCGCTCATGAATGGCCCAGCCTCCTATGTATGGTTGCGACTTAAGCATTCGCATTATACAATCAGAATAACATGCAATTACCAGGGGGTAGAATGCCCATTATGACCACTTACATGGATTATAAGATCAGTTCGAAACCCATTCGGATCATCGACCGTTCAACGGATACAAGCAAGCTGAACGTAAAATCATTATCCATCATGACAGTAGGCCATCTGCCGCATCGCAAGCTGTATCGGCGCAAGGCCATATTCTCGCATTACGCGGTCGTTTACATCGCTGGAGGCTCTGGCACGTATCAAGTAGACGGCGGGGAGAAGCAGCGCGTGGGCAAAGGCAGCTTCTTTCTCTTCTTCCCGGGCGCTTCTTTCGAATATGGGCCTGCAAACGACGAGACATGGGATGAATTTTATTTCACGATAGAGGGCTCGCGGATTCAAGAATGGCTGGAAACCTGGCTAACCGAACCCGACCGGGTGCGGCAAGTAAGTACGGATGACGCGCAGCAAAGCAAAGTCGAGCGCATCTTCCTGCTGATGGAAAGCGGCGAGCCTGGCAATCTCGATCGCGCGGCCTTGCTGCTGGAATCGCTGCTGTATGAGCTCGTGCTAAGCAGCCAGCCAAGGCTCCGAGCGGTCGCCGCAGACCCTATGGCGGCACTGCTCGATGACATCTCCGCATCGATTCATCAGCCCTTCGAAGCCGCTGAAGTGTGCGAGCGGCATCATATTTCGTTGTCGACGCTGCGCCGGATGATTCACAAAGCAACCGGCTACTCGCTCCACGAATACGTGCACCGGCTCAAAATCTCAGAAGCCAAGAACATGCTGCTGAACACCCATCAATCGGTCAAAGAGACCGCGGTTTCCCTTGGATTTAAGGATGTTTTTTATTTCTCGCGCCTGTTCAAAAAGTACGTCGGCGTCTCGCCCATGCACTACCGGGCTAATGTATGAACATGCCTCAGGTCCTTGTCTAAACCCATACGTTGGAGCATGGCTAGGGAACTGGGTATGGGATTCCAACCGCTGTTAAAGTCGTGTTCCTTGATTGGACAAGGGGTGTGAACACGACTTTAAAGGCGGCCGCTATCGCTTTTCCACCCCATACCCATTCCCTTTTCTGTTCTACTTTGTGCTAACTTCCACTTTTCTTTTAACTAACCTGTCTTCCTACCCCTGAACACCCCTGTAAGAGTACGATTCTGGATGCATTTCGCCTCCGCAAGCTTCGTAAAAAAACGGAGGAGCTACTGCCGGACCGCCTATTCCCCATGCACAACGATATCGACGGAACTACGATGCCTTATTCCGCGGCAACGCCCCTTTCCTCCCCCTGAAGAGGAACTAGGGTGCGTTAATTCAGCGAATTTGTGTCTAAACCCCAGCATTTCCTGTTCATAACGCACGGTAGTTCCGCGAAATGTCCCTACAACCGAAAATACCGCCCCTTAACGCACCTACGTTCCGCTCACCCGTGCAAGAACACGATCTCTCGCAGATCGAGGCGGCATTGAGTAATCCAAACCGCTGTCGCACTCCCGGATTTTCTACGCCTATCACGTCAAATGCTCGTAGCACATGATGCGTGCGGAATTTCCCCGCTTTGACAGCTCGTCACACACATACCTGACGACATATACTTTCTGACGAAAAAATCCGAGGCTCCACCTATAACGCTGAACATTAAAATCCAACATTTGACATTGGTTTGACATCAAACTATAATAGGGCTATGCAAAATAGAGATGCCATTTCATTAATTTCCAAAATTAGAGAGAAAGTTAATCGATTTATTGTAGCAGAGATGGTGAAGCATGGGGTAGACGGTATTGGCACTTCACATGGCGATATCATCTATGCGCTATTTAAGAGGCCCAGACTTACCATGGCGGACATTTCCAAAGGGATTAATAAGGACAAATCCACAGTCACGGCACTTGTTGACAAGTTGGTCCGGCTCGGATATGTGACAAAGGAGAGGGACAGAGAGGACACGAGAGTTGTTTATGTTGCTTTAACCCATAAGGGGAGTGAACTGGAACCGATCTTCGAATCCATATCCAAAGAAATGTTAGACGCGTTTTACTTAAACATCTCTGAAAAAGAAAAAGAAGATTTGCTGAACGTTTTAAAAAAGATATACAACAACTTTTAAATTTTTTTCAGCAAATAGTTTGATATCAAACCAAATATCGAGGAGGAATTACTCATGAGAGATTTTACGAAAGAATTGCCCGATCATATCGAGAAATACTTGGGGGAAAACGATCTATTTATAGAGATATTCGAGGGGAAGAACCTCACGAAAGCAACTCAAGAAAGACCCCCTTTGCTTTTTGTACACGGTGCCTTCACAGGAAGCTGGATGTGGAGCAAATACATTCCTCACTTTATCGGTGAGGGGTGGACATGTTATGTCATGAACTTGAGAAGCCACTACAAAAGCAGGCTGCTGGATATGACCAGGATAACTTTCGAGGATTATTTGGAGGATATAAAAGAGGTTATCGCTGAGTGTGGTGTTCCGCCGATCCTTATCGGATTTAGCATGGGGGGGATCTTGAGTCAGAAATTGGCTGAAACCGCCCAGATCGCCGGGTTGGTGTTGATCGATTCCGTCATAAGCAAGGAAGTTCATGAAGTCGTACCCTACAAAGAATTAGAGCAAATGACACCCGGTCTCATAATCCCTGCCCCAGTCCGCGAAGAGCTTTCAAGCATAGATGAAACGGCAGATGACATTGAATTTCAAAGTAAGTATCTGACAATGGAGTCATCAAAGGCATTTAACGCTTTTGTCTTTTCAATCGAATCAAAGGGTATATCCATAGACAGCGGTTCAATTTCTTGCCCGTGCTTGGTTATCAAAGCAGTCAACTGCGATGATGACGACCGTCGGGGTCAGGTGACAGCAGAACATCTCCGTGCTGAATATAAAGGGCTTTGGAACACAACTCATACCGGCGTGCTCGTAGGGCAGAGATATATGGAATCAGTAGATACAATCATGGACTGGTTAAATAGATTTTAAAATGGACGCCCCGCAATCAGTAATCCCAATTTAGCAGGTCTTGCAGCAAGAAAAATCCACTCCAGCATTGGCAATGACGGAGTGGATTTCTCTTCAGGTATCCATCAGCCTCTCAAGAATCCCAGCAAAGCTTCGTTAAATTCCTCGGCATGCGTGGCATTGAATCCGTGCGGACCGCCTTTAATTACGACGAGCTGACTGCCAGCGATCCGCTCATGCGCTTTCTGACCGCTGATTTCGACCGGTACGATCGCATCAGCATCACCATGGAGAATAAGTGTAGGTACATTGAATTTCACCAAATCTTCGCGGAAATCCGTATAGCTGAACGCCGAGATGCAATCAAGCGTGCCTTTCGGCGATGCTACGGCCGCAATATCGCGATTGTACAGGCGGAACGCTTCACTGACTAAGTCCGTTCTGTCCCCCGCGGCGAAGAAATTAGTCGTGAATGCGTCTAGGAACGCCAGTCGGTCCGCCTGCACTCCGTCTTGGAATCCTTTGATCGCTGCATCGTCGAACCCTCCGTCCGGGTTATCCGCGGATTTGTATAAATATGGTGGAATCGCCCCTGCTAGCACTGCTTTCGAGACCTGTTTCGTTCCGTAGGTGCCGATATAACGCGCAACCTCGCCTCCACCCATGGAGAAGCCGACTAGCGTTACATCGCTAAGATCCAGATGCACAATCAACTTGTGCAGATCATGCGCGAATGTATCGTAATCGTAACCGTTCCACGGCTGAGAAGACTGACCAAACCCACGACGGTCATAGGTAATTACGCGGTAACCAGCGCCCACCAGTGCAGGGACTTGCTTCTCCCAGGACCTTCCGCTAAGCGGCCATCCATGAATCAATACAATTGGTTTGCCCGAACCTACATCCTCATAATGCAGCTCGATCACATTTCCATTTTCTTTTCCTACGCTAACCTTTGCCATGATTCATTCCTCCATTTTTTAATAAAAGTATTTTTTATTTTGTTTTTCGAATACCACGTTGCCATACTTCACGGATCGATAGCGTATCTGCAATACTCGTCGTCGGATCTCCATCAACTAAGACCAAGTCCGCTCTAGCCCCCAGCACGATACGTCCACGATCGTCCAGACCGAATCGGCGAGCTGTTACGGAAGTAGCAGACTTAAGGGCCTCTATAGGTGTGAAACCCGCTTCAACTAAGAGCTGCATCTCATGGTGTACGCTGGCGCCATGGGCAAGCCCACCTAGCGTTGGAACCGGCACAGACACATCTGTACCCACCAGGATGTCTACACCTGCACGATGAAGGTCCATCACATTTCGATAGTTGTCCTCCATGCTGCCTTGCGGGTAGGTATCGAAACTGGCATTCAGCGTATCGATCCATTCCGGACTTAGCTTGGAGCTCACGCGCGGGTCTCTCGCCAATTCCGCAGCGGGATTACCAATAATTGAGGAGTTCAAGACGAGGCACGGCGTAACAAAAGCACCGGACTCCGCAATCCTTCTCACCAGCTCCGGGGTGGTCTCGGGGCGGTCGATAAATAAGTGAGCGAGTCCATCGACCCCGACTTCAATCGCTTTCAGCGAAGATTCAACAGTCAATACATGGGCAATTGCAATCTTGTTCTGCCGATGAGCTTCCTCTACAGCCGTTCTCAGAATATCTTGACTTAAGACAGGTAATCCGGGTGCCGCTAACACAGTCCCTTCCTCGATCATAATCTTGATATAATCGGCACCCTGCTTGACTTGTTCACCCACGAATGCTAGTGCTTCATCCCGGTTCGTTACCGTTGGCGCCTCTCCATGATCGTGCGCATGTGCGGCCAACATGGCGTTCCGGTCTTCCTCGCTCATCTTCTCTAACTCTTTCCTTACGAACTCCGGAATTTCCCCGTCTCCTGGCATGAGTTCATCGGGATGTCCACCAGGAGCCGTGACCCCCATCCCAGCAGAACGTACATCGGCGATATCCTCCACTCCTTTCAATTGTGCCTCGCGGCCGCTTTTCGTGAACCCGCCCATCATTTCCAGTTCCGTCGTAATGCCGAATTTCAGAGCATCTCGCAGGCCTTCTACGGAAGTGTGAACGTGAGCGTCGATCAGTCCCGGTAACAAAGTCCCTCCTTCTGCATCGATAATGACCGCATGTTCCGGTATTTCTCCGCCAATCGATATGATCTTTTCACCTTCGATCAGAAGCGTTGTGGCTCCAATTACTTTCTCCCCATCAAAAATACGCGCATTGGTAATTGCTGTAATCATTGCGTTCCCTCCTGTAATTATAATGTGTTATTGATTGAAATATAACAGTTAGAATTCTAAGTGTCAACAATAAAAACTAAATGACTTCTAACAATAAGAGATTGACAAGATGAGGTTCGAAAACTAAGATAATCTTATTATTAGAATCCTAACTATAACAAGGGAGTCATACAGGATGACGAAGCAAGCTTTCTTTACCCCCTATTCGGATTTGATCCGAGACGTCGGAATGAAAATCAGAAGCATGGCGAATACCCGACTATCAGAGTTGGGACTGAACACTCAGCAAGGGCAGATGATGGGATACATTTTTGAAAAACAGGACAAAGGCGTAATCCAGAAGGATTTGGCTGATCACTTTAACCGTAAAGGCGCTACCATTACCAGTATGCTTCAAGGGTTGGAGAAGAAAGGTTACATCAAACGGGTGATACCAGAAGATAATGAACGGCAGAAAAAAATATATTTATTGAAAAAAGGAACCGATCTTGTCGAAGAATTCAACGAAATATTCATGGAAGTTGAAAAAAGCATTACCCAGGGCCTTACCGCGGAAGAAAGCGACACCTTCATGAAGTTATTAATTAAAGTTAAAGCGACCCTATAACAAGGACAGGCGGAAATTTCGACTTACTTATGATACGGTTCAACGTAACAGCTAAAGAGCGAAATCGAAAGGCACCCGTGCGGGTGCCCTCGTCTGAATGGCATCAACTACTCGCCTATGTATGGTAGGGCTGGATTCCTCCACTTGCGCTTTTGCTTACTTTAGTATTGCCCTTTAATTACAAAAAACGAACCCCGAATTGTTCCAGCTAATGCAGACTTCTGCCTAGCAAACTTAAACTTCCCTTCTAACTCCTGTGGTACCTCCATCCCCTCAGAAAGCTTAAAACCAACGGCCCGCTTCTTAGCGTCATCAACCGTGTACATGACATTGATCGCAAGACCATCCTCATAAAAGACGTAGGCAAATTTAATATTTTCCACTTGAAAACGCGACGTTTCTAAAGGTTTGGCCGCAAACTCAATATCACGCTCTTTCAAAATTCCGTTCACATAATCAAGGGTCTCCTGACTTTCACTAGCTGGTACAACCGTAAATTCATGCTTGTATTTGTTCATAAAGTAACGGGCTTCATTGGCACGTAAACCAGCAAGCGCTTCTATTACAGGTGAAGTCTCTAAACCAACCGTAGACACATTTTTAAAATCAACCCTATAGGACATTTCCATCTCTCCTTTAATCTCTTTATTTCCTAACAACGTTACGAGTCTTAAAACCACTGTATCATAATACACACTACAAAAAAACTTGCCATTACTTTTGGGTACGATAGAAAAAGCCGACAGTTTAGTCGACTTTTAAGGTATTTATTCTTAAGTTAGATCATGTTCCGACCAGACTTGCTGTATTAGATCTATGCTCTAGGATCTTCGTCTTGATCAAGATCATTGAGCTGCCCTTCACAAAATCCGCTCACCCAAGCTTTACGCTGCTTGGCGTTGGTCGGAGTTTGCTTTTTCCGGACTGTAAAACGACTCTCCATGCAATAGCCACCAGGCTAAGCGCAAGGAATAATAAGCCGGCCCAAATGACATAGTGGGTTCCCATATTTGCAATAAATGACCCGCCAATAAAGGTACCGACCGTGATGCCTAGATTAGCGAAGGCTACAAACAAACCGTTAGCGAAGTCGGGCGCTTCCGGCGCAGCAGAAGTAATCCAATATTGAGAGATATTGAGTCCCAAGGTGAACAGAATGCCCCATACTGCGATAATCATCATCATTGGAGTGGAGTAATAACCCAAGAAGTACACGAGCAAATAAATGGCTCCGAAGACAATGGGATAAACTAGCGCTGTTGGCAACGCTTTTTTGCTAAGGGTCTTGCCGGCCACTAGATTGCCTACTATGCCGGTTACACCGAATAGAACTAACATTAGGCTTATTTGTTTGCCTGACATGTGGGTGACCGCATCCAGATACTCGGCGAAGTAACTATAAACGGCATACATCGCAGAGTTAATCAAAATGACGGTCACAATGCTAAGCCAAACCAAGGGTTTTTTCAAGACCCTTAACTGTGCTCCGTAAGTTAGTTTCTCCTTGACCGGCATCGACGGCACGAAGATAAGTATAGCTGTGAACGTAATCGCGTTGACTATGGCAAAGAACCAGAGTGAGGCTTCAAGCGAAACGGCGTCAGCGATAAAAGAAGTAATCGGCGTGCCGATGACCATCCCGGCGGTAACGCCCATGAACACTTTGGCCGTTACCCTCGTGACTTGTTCTTGGCTGACGGTATTTGCTGCTGCCACGAAAGCCACCGAGAAATAAACGGGGTGCAGGAATGCGGGCACGATCCGGGCAAATAAAAGTGTGGCAAAGTTAGGCGCAAAAACGGATACCACATTGGTAATGACGAAAAGTCCAATGACCATGAGCATCGCCGTCTTGCGATTCATTCCTGAGAACAATAAGGGCATAACCGGGCCGGAAATCGCAACAGCCAATGCGAAAAGACTGACAAGTAAACCGGCCTGGGATGCGCTAATGTTAAATTGTTGGGCAATCTGGGGCAAAATTCCGATTACGCCCATTTCGGTATTGATGATGCCAAAGACACCGAAAGCAAGAATGTAAACAATTAAGGTTTTGTATGTTGGCATGTTCTCCTGCTCCTTCCACTATATTCGAATCTGGTTACGAATGAAGCTCGATCTGAAGAGACGAATGTGATAACGGCCGCCGTTTCTTCCGTCGTATTCTCCTTTCTTTTAATTTACCATAAAGAAAGTTATAACATAACAAATGGTAAATTATAACTTAACAAATGTCAAGTAAATAACTTTACTAAATTCAAATTAAACTTGACATTAGTCAAATAACTATCTACCATGAACATTATTATTACATATGGGAAGGTAACGAATATGGGGGAAATACGTAATGCGGACCGTACGCGCAAGTGTATACTTGATGCAGCTAAAGCTGAATTTTTCGAAAAAGGATATTCCGGAGCACGTATAGAATCAATCGCGCAAAGAGCTGAAGTCAAAAAGCAACTGCTCTATCATTACTTCAAAGGGAAAGATGAGTTGTATGACGAGGTAATGGGGTATATTCTCTCTCAGGTCCCTCAAGAGGGCTTTATGCTTCCTGCCAATCCTGTGCGTATTGCGGAACACCGGTTTAAAGTAAACTCGGAGCACTTATTGGATTTTTTACGATTTACCTTGTTAGAGGTGATCGACGCTCGCCCCGGCAATTTAATGGGGGAAGCACAAAGAAAAAGCGTACTCCAGTCCTATAATAACGATATGAAAGAAAAGCAAGAGATGGGGCTTGTACCCGATGATCTGGATCCAGCAATGTTGACTTTAGCGATATCCAGTTTGACCATCTATCCGCTTATTTTTGAAGAAGTGACTCGAATGATAACGGGGAATCTGCCTTCGGATTCTGAATTCCAAGAGAAATGGACGATTTTTCTCCAAAAATTCAGCGAGAGAATGTTTAGAAACCTACGAGAGAATGAATAATCCGAACGACAGAAGGGTAGCGGGAGGATCTTGTCCATCCATCCGTACATCAGTGGTTAGCCTCCGGTGTTGATAAACTTAAATCCATTCCTGGACCTTTTCTAAGTTCAAGTTGGGTGTATGGACGACGGCGAATTGTGGATTTGCCAAGCTACGGCTGAGCATGTTGAGTCCCTTTCCTCTAATTTAGTTATTAGTAAAGGCCCGTAGTAGCTCTAATACAAGCTAATCGGGCCCTATCTTTTTCATCCCTCACCTATGCCTCTTATCGCGCCGGTACGGTTCACCGGTCTATTTCTATCAGCAAGTTAAAGCCTTCTCGGTCATTTTCAATTCGCGGTTCTCACAGGTGTAATTAAGAATAGGGTGGACGATAGATCGTTTAATGGCTGTATGATAATTGGACTTACGCAAGATCAAAGAAAGGGCCATTCCTGGAATGGCCCTAAAACTTGCCGTTACAGACAACGCGGAGATGCGTATCGCGCATACTGGTACAGCAGAAAGTAGAGTTGCGCGTAGAAGCGGAAATGTTAAATTTGCAGATTGGTGTTTAAGTTACAGCACTCGACACAAGTGGAGTGCTGTGTGTTGCTGGTGAGTGAGTAGTGACTGGAACCACACTTACCTAAAATTATACCTAATAAGCATCTTTTGCTCTCTATTAATGGGTAGCAGAGGTGCTTTTTTCTTCACTAAATGAGATTGTCAGCTGCTTTTTCACGAAAAAATAGTCCATTATAAGGAATAATGTTGCCTCCCTAGACAAGCTCTTGCTCTCGCCCTGCCTCCCGCTCCAAGTAACTCTCGCCCCAGTTGCTCAGCAGCATTAACAATGGAATTAGGCTCTTACCTGTCTCTGTTAAGGAATATTCCACCTTGGGTGGAATTTCGGTGTATATTTTACGGTGGACGAGGTCGTCATTCTCCAACTCTCGTAATTGCCTGGTCAAAGTGCGCTGGGTAATGTCAGGAAAAACCCTTCGGAGCTCGTTAAATCTCTTGATACCGTGCGTTGCTAGTTGATAGAGGATAACAAGCTTCCATTTACCTCCGATTAGGTTAACGGTTGCTTCCACTGGACATTGTGCTTCTAACTTCTTCAACTTACTCGCCCCCCTTATATGGTAGTATCAAATAGGATACTATATATCAATAATGTGCGTACTTACAGGAATCACTTCTTTATTCTATTATAAGGTATAAGGACAGGCAAACAAACCTTACAAGTGATTTTACTGTAGAGGACTTAGAGGGACTTAAGAATCTAGAAGCGAAGAAGGGATGATGAACGTGACGAATACAAATAAAGTTCTCGTATATGGAGCAGCAGGTGTACAAGGAGGGGCAGCAGCAAGAAAGCTGCTAGCGGAGGGTTATATTGTTCAAGCCATTGCGAGGAATCAGAAGAAAGCCGACCAGCTTGCAGAACAGGGCATCCATGCACTCATTGGAGATATGGCTGATTATGATAGCCTAGTCGCAGCTAGCCAAGGTGTTAGCATTGTTTTGCTCTCTATTCCAGTGGAATTTAATTTGGAGCGCGCTCGAAAATATTATCGTAATGCAGTCGATGCAGCCAAGCAGGCAAATGTCGAACTATTAGTGGTCAATACCAGTGTCTATGTACCGAATGAACGCACTGATCTGGTCGCAATCGAGCTCAAGCGAGAACTGATTGACTATGTCAAACAAAGTGGAGTTCCGTCCATTATTCTTCAGCCTACTCTTTACTTGGAGAACTTTTTAATTCCAGGTATTCTGAATAATCAGACACTGGCTTATCCCGTACCTGCGGAGGAAGCTATTGCGTGGGTTAGTATAGAGGATGCTGCCAGCTATGCAGTTTATGCTTGTAACCATCCCGAGCTGGAAGGAACAACCATAAATGTAACGGGTCCTGAGGCGCTTACTGGTAATCAATTAGCCGAACTCTTCAGTCAAACTCTTGAACAGGATGTACATTTCTACTCACTTCCAGTCGAGACTTTCGAAGCAGCTATCACCCCCTTATTAGGCACAGAAACTGCTTCTGGATTAGCTGGCTTGTATCATTGGGTAGCAGCTAACACGGCATCATTACCACAGCATGAGGGAATACATTCTGCTATACGATCCGCGATTCCAGGCACCTTAGTAGCGGAATGGATCAACGGAATGATTAAACAAGGATATATTACTAAATAATTCGACTAGTTTAGTCGCAGGTCTCTGGCGGGTTACTCTGCGGGCGGTCGAACAAACCGCTTGAGGAGTAACCCTTGTTTTATTTCTATGTTGAATATCGATGGTTCGAAATGCATGATGAGTGAGCGTTAAATAGCCCTCGACTCTCAGTTAATTAGGAGCGATGGAGGGGGATTTGTGTTGACTCTGCTTACTCCACACATGTGGAGTGTTGTGTGTCGCTAGTAAAAAAATATTGATTTGGAGCCACATTTACCTATAATATAACCTGAAAAAGCTCAAGCGGGTACAATGCTTGAGCTTTTCTTTATCATGAAGAAAGATACTTGTGAACACTCCCCTTCCAAGCTATCATACCAACATTATATCAAGGTTAGGGGAATTACTTATGAACGCTATAACAGAAAATATCGTTTCGATATCCACTGATGAAACCGTAGTACGAAATCGCTATTCCTTAATTGGACTGGATGTGGACGATACGACATCGGAATAATTGTTAGAAGTCGCTAGCCGACACTGCAAGCTCGTTCTTGAACACGGCAGAGCGACCACGCCAACGGATCGGCGGCGCGAAATCATCGAAGAAATTCAGAGTTTACGGTCGACAAGGCATGCTCTTATCGAGCAATTGAGAGTATCGCAAAATATCGAGCTTGTTTGGTGAAAATGCGGTTGATCCGAAACTGGATATTGAAAACAATCCCCTTCTACGGTGTGCTGAACGAACTTTTACCTTGGGAGGGGATTTCTATGTCACATGACAGTTGTCCAGATTGGTTAAAGCAAGCACTTGGCGAAAGGTTCAATTCTCTGGCAAGAATAGTGACTACGCTTGAAACAGATCGAACCATTACGACAGCAGCAGTCGAACATTGAGAAGCAGTTGAAACAAGAACTGACAGCGGATCAGTTCCAGAAAGAGTATTAAGAATATCGTCTTCTGGTTTACAGAAGACGATTACTTTATGAAATCTGCTGTACCAGTGAGCGATGTGCGGGAGAACCCTATCACAAGTAACGGCAAGTTTTTTCGCGGATCCTTATTTTTTAACCACAGGCACCCAAAATTCGCCGTAGAAAGTGCCGTCGCCATTTCCTGCGACCACGATGTACTCGCTCTCTGGAAACCCGATGATGCGCGTTGCGTCAGCCACTGATTTACGAGCTTCTACCTCGAAATAATTCCACGGTTTGCCTTGATAAACCTCGTTGACTGACCATTCGCGATTTGTGTTCAAGTGTGTAATCAGCCTTGCGGGTGCTCCTTATCTACTTTTTTTGCGCGAAGCCACATTTCGCCGTAGAATTCACCGTTTTCAGCTGCTTTGACGAATGTTGAGTTACCAGGCCCAACGTATTTGTAGTCTGTGATTTCTTGTGACATGCCGCCGAAAAATTTGCCTGTGATTTCGTCAGCAAGGCGGTCTTTGTCAGCGCCTGTGCCTGGCACAACAAGGTAGTCGCCAGCGAGGAAATCGAGGACGACCGTGCCTTCCACGTCGAACTCGCCCATCACGCCGAAGCCGCGCCAAGCCTTGCTGTCTATGATGTAGTTGATTTGATATTCTTGCCCGTCAGCGAGCGCGAGTAGCTCAGCAAGCTTGCCGTTTTCGGTGATTTCAGCTTTTTTCGCTGCCGTTTTTGCTGCATTACCTGCCCAGTCGTTGAAGTCTTCAAAAGTAACACCGAATGCAGTCATTTTGTAGTTTTCCGAGATGGTTTTGATTGAGTAGTTAGACATTTTGTTCTCTCCTTGTGGTTTTATTTTGTACAAGATTGATTCTATATGCTGAATGTATCAAAAAATGATACTCTTTATTGCCTTTAAAATCGCCAGACTTTTCAATACATCTATGTAGGAAATTTAACATTTGAGAAAGAAAATCTAATATATATCAAGTCTTAAAGTTTGCGGTTCTTCGGACGTAGCGCCCACGAGACGAGAGCTAGGATTGCAAGACCAAGAGTGCTCCAAATATGGTACCCATAAGCCCCGTAGTCCCCCACGAATGCATGTGATGCAGCTGCACCCGTCATTCCAAAGAATATGCCTGCATACGCCCATTCCTTAAGCCGCGGAAAGCGCGGCACGAGGATGGCTATCGTCCCAAGTACTTTCCAAATCCCGAGAATGGTCAGAAAGTACACCGGATACTCTACGATCTCCACTGTATCGAGCGTTCCCCATTGATGGGTTAGTTCCCCAATTCCACCGCTCCCCTCAACGAATGCAAGCAGCGCAGTTGTAATCCAATAGGCGACAACTTTTCCCCGGGGATAGGTTTCTTCTTTTAAGTTTGTTACCGCATCGACTATCTTGCTCACTTGTTTCCTCCTCAAAGTCTAATTAGACACCATTTACTGTCTTGTCAACAGTTGTTTTTCATCTTCACATGAAACAGTTTCTGTGGAAAGAAGTTGGACCTATTAGCCTCGTACGCGTTGCCGTTCATTTCAAGAAAGGGAATCAAATTCGTACTCACAACAATCATCTCCTAGGTTCAATTTTATTATTGCCAAGTGCCGAGCCGTTTTCCTTGCCGCTAATCATTTCGTATTTCGCATGCTTCTTATCGTTCGAATATCACCACCTCCAAATAAAAGCCTTACCAGGTATTCGATCGGCATATGACTCAACTCAGCGAGCCGCCGTTCCGGCCGGCGTCCCTGCCTGTGCTTTCGACGGAGCCTTCCCCTTCATAAACATGGCAAGCATTAGCCCTACGAAAGCCATTCCGGCTGTTACAAGCGAAGCTACATTCATGCCGTGAATCATGCCGCTCGCTCCTCCCGTCCCGCCGCCGTGCGTCATAATCGTCACGAGCAATGCCGTTCCAATCGCGCCGGCAACCGTCCGGACCGTGGTGTTGACCGGTACCCCGTGAGGAATAAGCGCCGGCGCAAGCGTGCTCATGCTGCTGGTGACGGATGGCATCATGCACAAGCTGATTCCGATCATGCGGATGACGTACACCACGATCAAATAGGAGTAAGAAGTAGACGTCGTCAATTGCGCGAATAGGACCGACGTGATGATCGTCAAGACAAGTCCGATCGAGATAACGACCTTCCCTCCCAACCTGTCGAACAGCTTTCCGGCGATCGGCGACATCACTCCGTTCACGAGGGCACCGGGCAACAGCATAAGCCCTGCCTTCAGCGGCGAATACCCCAGCATGATCTGCATGAAGATCGGAAGCAGCAATTGCGAGCTCAGCATGACGACCATCAAGATCATGCTGATCAAAGTGCCTGTCGTATAGTTCTTGTTTTTGAATACGCGCAATTCCAGAAGCGGATTTTCCTTCATCAATTGCCGCCAACCGAACAGTCCAAGCGAGACTGCGCCGATGAAGAGCGCTATCCAAGTCTCCGAGCTGCTCCAACCGACGTTGCCCGATATGCTGAATCCGTAGAGTACGCCGCCAAAGCCTAACGAAGAGAGCAGGACGGACAACACATCCAACTTGATCGCGACTTGCTTCGTCACATTGCGAACCAAGAACAAACCGACGGCAAAAATCAGAAGGGATAGCGGGGCCATGAGTTGGAACAACAAGCGCCAGGAGTGAGTTTGCACCAACCAACCCGATAACACCGGTCCGATCGCCGGAGCGAAGGAAACCGCCAAACCTACGATCCCCATGAAAAATCCGCGATTAGCGGCAGGTACATGCGTAAACACAAGTGTCTGCAGCAGCGGAAGCATGATCCCCGCTCCTACCGCCTGCACGACCCGACCCGTAAGCAGTAAGCCGAAGCTCGGAGAGATTGCACAGATGCACGTGCCCGCGATCAGGAAGCCCATCGAGGTCACGAACACTTGCCTAGTCGTGAACCGTCGAACAAGAAAAGCCGTTGCCGGCACAACGATCCCTGTCACCAACGCGAAAGCCGTCGTCAGCCATTGTGCCGTGTTCGCCGAAATGCCCAAATCCAACATAATGGCATGCAATGCCGTATTGACCGCCGATTGATTCATTAATGCCACGATCGTACTGAAAATCATGATAATGATCGTAGATAATGCACCCTTTTGCATTTTATCCATAATTATTCCTCCTCATATAATTAATTCACCCAACGTTCATTGAGTTAAATTCCTAAAAGAAAATGGTCCCTAGATAGACCATATCTCCACATAGTAGTCAACCATTCGTTCCAGGTGCTCCGCAGCTCTTTCTTTGCCAAACAATATATTCTGAAATGCTCCGATCGCCGCATGCGAGCTAAGTTGGGACGCTGCCATCTCAAAATCCATCTGACGAATTTCCCCGAGCTCCGCCCGACTCCTCAAGAAGCCGACCAACGCCTCGGAGGGCTGCTTCGCCATGCGATTTAACCCATCCATCTGCTGCTCCTCTAACAGATTACGTTCACGGAGCAAAATCTGAAAGTATTCCTTGTCGTTCATAAATCGCTCATCAAAGCCGCGAATAGCGTTCAGCAGCACTTCCCGCAGCTGCAAATCGTCACGGAACGTATCAGCGAATGAGGTACGAATGTTGGCCATTCGCTTTTCCTGCGCATTCAGCAATACGGCCTGTAAAATCTCCTGTTTGCCACCGGGAAAATAATGATAGGTCAGCGCGTCGGCCATTCCGATTTCTTTATTCAATTCGCGCATGGAAGTCGCATGAAACCCTTTCTCCGCGAACAATCGCTTGGCGATATCGAGGATCTGCTGCCTCCTCTCCTCCGCCAGAAGATCGCGATTTGTCTTTTTTCTTGTGCCAATGTCTGGAGCCATTTCGCCCTCCTTTTTTTCACCAAGCATTCGTTGAGTTAAATATACATGGATATTTTTACCTTGTCAAGGGGTTGGAAAACAACTAACTTTCGACGATTGTGACTGAGAATGATTGGATTTCGCCCTACTTATGATAACGTTCTCCGTATCACTTATTACGCAAAATGAAAGGGCGCCTGTTCTGGCGCCCTTTCATTTATTCTTGAATAATTCCAACGATCCCCAAATCGATCAAACGAGAAGCCTTCTTTGCCACCAAAAGCTTGCATTAGCCTTCGACTTTTTTTGCGCGAAGCCACATTTCGCCGTAGAATTCACCGTTTTCGGCTGCTTTGACGAATGTTGAGTTACCAGGACCAATGTATTTGTAGTCTGTGATTTCTTGCATCATGCCGCCGAAAACTTTGCCTGTGATTTCGTCAGCAAGGCGGTCTTTGTCAGCGCCTGTGCCTGGCACAACAAGGTAGTCGCCAGCGAGGAAATCGAGGACGACCGTGCCTTCCACGTCGAACTCGCCCATCACGCCGAAGCCGCGCCAAGCCTTGCTGTCTATGATGTAGTTGATTTGATATTCTTGCCCGTCAGCGAGCGCGAGTAGCTCAGCAAGCTTGCCGTTTTCGGTGATTTCAGCTTTTTTCGCTGCCGTTTTTGCTGCATTACCTGCCCAGTCGTTGAAGTCTTCAAAAGTAACACCGAATGCAGTCATTTTGTAGTTTTCCGAGATGGTTTTGATTGAGTAGTTAGACATTTTGTTCTCTCCTTGTGGTTTTATTTTGTACAAGATTGATTCTATATGCTGAATGTATCAAAAAATGATACTCTTTATTGCCTTTAAAATCGCCAGACTTTTCAATACATCTATGTAGGAAATTTAACATTTGAGAAAGAAAATCTAATATATATCAAGTCTTAAAGTTTGCGGTTCTTCGGACGTAGCGCCCACGAGACGAGAGCTAGGATTGCAAGACCAAGAGTGCTCCAAATATGGTACCCATAAGCCCCGTAGTCCCCCACGAATGCATGTGATGCAGCTGCACCCGTCATTCCAAAGAATATGCCTGCATACGCCCATTCCTTAAGCCGCGGAAAGCGCGGCACGAGGATGGCTATCGTCCCAAGTACTTTCCAAATCCCGAGAATGGTCAGAAAGTACACCGGATACTCTACGATCTCCACTGTATCGAGCGTTCCCCATTGATGGGTTAGTTCCCCAATTCCACCGCTCCCCTCAACGAATGCAAGCAGCGCAGTTGTAATCCAATAGGCGACAACTTTTCCCCGGGGATAGGCTTCTTCTTTTGAGTTTGTTACCGCATCGACTATCTTGCTCATTTGTTTCCTCCTCAAAGTCTAATTAGACACCATTTACTGTTTTGTCAACAGTTTCCTTGCCGCAAGGTAATTAATTGTCTCGATAGCTTGACTGCTTCAATATTCCCCTTTAATGACGAAGAACGTACCTCGAATGGTCCCCGCAAGTTTGGACTTCTGTCTTGCGAATTTGAATTTCTTCTCTTCCAGCTCCTTGGGTACTTCCATCCCCTCAGATAGCTTAAACCCTACGGCCCGCTTCTTAGGATCATCCACCGTATACAGAACGTTGACCGCTAGACCGTCCTCATAAAAGACGAAGGCCCATTTGATATTTTCTACTTGAAAACACGATGTTTCCAGCGGTTGGGCCGCAAACTCAATACCACGTTCTTCTTTCAAAACTCGATTCACATAATCAAGCGTCTCCTGGCTTTCGGCCGCTGGTACGATCTTAAATTCGTGCTTGTATTTGTTCATGAAGTAACGGGCTTCATTCGCACGCAAACCAGCTAGCGCTTCTGCTACCGGCGAAGATTCCAGACCAACCGCAGACACATTTTTAAAATCAACGATAATTGACATTCCCTCATTCCTCCTACTGATCTCGTTTACTTCTTCACAACCGGAATCCACATTTCCCCATATACAAGGCTGTCTCGTTGCCCCATCTCAACCGTTGCATTGGGCCCTCCAACATAGGCGTAATTATCGGCTGCTGGCAAGACTTGACCAAAGGCAATGCCAGTAAGCATACTACTCAACTCATCAGCCGACTTCCCCTCGCCTTTAACGACGAGGTATTGTCCCTTAGGGAATTGGATCACTCTGTGTTCTTCCGGTACCGATGAATCTGTCATCACGCCAGCATAATACATCATCTTGTGATTTACCGCTTCGTTTACGGCAAAAATATAGTCGTTTGCAGCAATCGCCTTTAACGTGCCAAGCCTTCCATCCTGCTCCACTGACCGCCAAAAGTTTTCCTTCTCCTTATTCATGCCTGCATAATCCGTGTAATCGCTCTTCAGTTCCGTTCCAATACCAAGAACGATAAAGCTTTCTTTTTCCTCAAAGGTATACGTTGCCATGATTCCAGCTCCTTTTTTGAATGAATCAATTAATTTGTTTATTCACTTGATAGGTTTATCATAACCTTGAATCATGTCAAAATATGATACTGTTTAGAGTTCAACCAATTGTTCTCTCCCACAGCACCTACCCACCTAATATTAGTGTCTTTGGTAGAAAGAGTCTATCGGATTCGCGAATGGGCTGGCGTTAATTTCACTTCCACTAGAGTCTTAGTCCGTGTACTCGCTCTTCAGTTCAATTCCAATACCTACAACGATAAAGCAGTCTTTCTCCTCAAGGGTATGTGCTGCCATCATCCTCCTTTTTTTGATTGGATTAAATCATTTGTTTTTTTACTTGATAGGTTTATAATAACGATAAATCATGTCAAAATATGATACTGTTTAGAGGGCCCGATGAAAAAAGTAGAACGGATTAACATCATTATGCGGTACATCAACAACCGCGCCCATTTTACCATTTCGGAAATCATGCATGAGTTTAACATCTCCCGTTCGACTGCGATTCGAGACATCAGGGAAATTGAAGCGATGGGAATGCCGCTAGTCGCCGAAGTCGGGAGGGACGGGGGCTACTTTGTGATGAACAACTCCTTCCTGCCCACTGTCCGCTTTACCGATAATGAGATTAAAGCTCTTTTTATCGCCTTCATGGCCACACGCAATCTGCAACTCCCTTATCTCAAGAGCCGCCACTCTTTAGCGGAAAAATTGCTCGGCCTCATCTCTCAAAACCAGCAAGATGATCTTGTTCTGTTAAATCAAATCTTGCTCTTCGAAGGTACCAACCCCCACAATCCTGACCTGCTTGATCTATCAGATCTGCCCCATCCTATGTTAGAACAACTCATCCAGATCCTTCTTGAAGACTGCTACTTAGTGGTTTCCGTCGAAGAAGGAAGAGAAATCAAGTCTTATCCCATCTATCTCATGCGCCTATATCGTGAGAAAAGCTCTTGGCAAATTGAAGGCTTCGACCTAAAGGAGGAGAAGAGGCGGATTATTCCTGTCGACAATCTCACCGCTGTCAAACCATACCCCGAGAAAAAAAGAATAAGCAAGAAGAAGATTGTAGAACAACTAAGCAAGCAGGAAGAAGCAATCAACCTAGTCCTCGAACTTGGTCCCAAGGCGATTGCCCAGTTCAAAAAGTACCATCCTTTAAAAATTACAATTTCATATACGAATCCTTATCAAACTACAGCTATTTTAAAGACCTTCATCAATGTTCATCATCCGGATGAATTGACCGAAATCACAAATTGGCTTCTTTTCCTAGGTGGAGATATCAAGGTCAGGGAAATACCGAAGGAAGTTTTAGAGGGATTTCAGGAGAGAGTGGATGTGTTGGGAAGAAGTAATTGACCCTAGCGCGCCTCCCGGCGCGCGGTGTCTACCGACTGTAAAGCTCATTGAAGATACAGCGATCGCATAGTTTCGATTTTCAAAGATGACATTTCCGCCCTCCACGAGGTTAAGGACGATTATTTTCGCCCTACTTATGATACGGTTCAGCTTAACGGGTCTATCGGCGAAAACAAATGGCGGCCCTGTGGCCGCCAAGCTTCAACTTCGCTAATGATCGCCGTGACTTTATCGGCTACCGCTTTCCCCCACGTTTTAAGCTTCTGCGCAATCACACCCACGCCAATAAACCACTTTAAAATTCTCTACTTTAGAGGGCTTGGTCATGTCAGCCTTTTTACAGGGGGAGGCGAAACAGATGGTGGCCCTGTGTGGCAGAATGCTTGTTGGAGTGGCTGAATTAAAATCGGACAGCGACTCGCTGCCGCCGAAGAAGAAAATACCAAGCGTTGCTCGACAAACGGCGCAACAAGGAATGCCCTTACACCTCTAACGCAAAAGAAACGGCCTGCTCTCTCGTCATTCCTCTTCCAATCGCAATGGCCTCGTTAAACGGCGCATCGCCGCATTCTAGCCTGCAGGTTCGTTTCGCCTGCTCGTAAATCCATTGAAACTGGGGCTGGGCCGCGGAGCCAAGATTGGCTCGTAATTTCTCGGAGACTCCGATCAGCGTAGCGGCCGCCCGGTATTCTCCCAGCCCGCACAACGCGCTTGCAAGCCCCTCGACTCCTCGCGCGAGGAACCACGTTCCTGGATACGTTTGGCAGATGGCGATGCCTCTCTTGAAAAGTGCCAACGCTTCTCTGGGTTTCTGCCGGTTTAACGCAATATATCCCAAGGCCCGAAAAGGTCCCGACAACTCCAAGTCGTCTTTTGCTTTCTCGAATAGCGTGGCACTTTCGACGAGCAAGGGTTCCGCCCGTTCCCACTGCTGCTGCGCCACCAGGATGTTACTCAGAGAACCTAAGGATGACGCAAGGCTCCAATCGTCACCTGAATTCCTGGCATGAAGCACGCTCTCTTCCGCGAGCCGGATCGCCTCGTCCGCTAAGCCCGAATGCGATGCCATCTGAGTCAGCATGCGAAGCTGAGATGCCAGGAGCGCCGGATGTGCGAGCTTCCGAGCTTCATCCGCGCTTTGTCTGGCCAAGTCTTTGGCTGCATCGACTTCTCCCATGACCCACAGCAACACGCTCAGACCATGCTTCGCCTTGACCGCGTGTTCTTGAACGGAAGTTTGACAGTGCGTCGCCAGAGCCGCACGCAGCTGCGCGGATCCTTCCTGCAAAGTCCCTTCATGCAGCCAGTAATAATAGAGGCAGGACGTCATTCGTATTGCAGCTCCCGCCTCCCGCGGATGATCGCAGGCTAGTTTCAGCGCGGAGCGAATGTTGGCGTATTCCCGCCGAATCGCCACGAATGCGGCATCCCGGTCTCGACTACGGAATCCCCGTTCCGCTCTCTCGACGAACCGACAGTAGTGCTCGACGAAGCGGCTGTTCAGCCGTTCGCGTTCCTCGTCCGTGCAGTGCCTCTCCCATTGTTCGCTTCCAAATTGTTTAATCGTCTCGAGCATCGCATATCTGCGCCTAGGTCCGCTACTAACCAAATCAACAGATAGAAACGATTTATTGAATAGGCTCGCAATCAAGCTTAAGGCTTCCTGACGATCGAACCGTCCGAGTGAGGGGTCCGATTCTTCATCCGCGCATATCTGTTCGACCGCGTCTAGCTCGAATCCTCCGGTAAAAGCACTCAGCTTCCGCAGCAGCAACCGCTCTTGCTCTGTCAGCAGGGCGAAGCTCCATTCCAGGGTGGCTCGAAGCGATTGATGACGGGGGGCAGCCGTTCGCTTCCCAGCTGTAAGGACGGCAAACAAATCGGACAGCCGTTCGTCGATTTGTTCGATGCTAAGCACGTCCGTCCGGGCGGCAGCCAGCTCGATAGACAGCGGGATGCCCTCCAGACGTTCGCAGATTCGCCCGAGCATCTTGACGTCCGCTTCCGTAACGCGGAAGGTGGGAGATAGGGCGGTCGCGCGCTCGATGAACAGCTGAACGGACTCGCAGGATAGAATGGCGTCATCCACTGCATGATCCCGCAGCTCATTTTCCGTGGGGAACGTAAGCGGCGGAATCCTCCATACGCGCTCCATGCCGATGTTCAACGGCTCCTGGCTGGTGGCCAAAATGGCGACCTTAGGGGATTCCGACAACAACCGCTCGATGAGAGCAGAGTAATAATCGATCAAGTGCTCGCAGTTGTCGAACACGAGAAGCATGCATTTGTTCCGGATATGGTCGAGCAAGGACTCGATAAGCAGCCTTTCCTTCTGTTCCTTGACGCCCAATACCGACGTGATGACTCTCAGCGCCGAGAGCGTATCCATCGCCGAAGCGAGCTCGAACAGCCACACGCCGTCAGGATAAGAAAGGCAGGCGTCCGATGCGACCTTATACGCCAGGCGCGTCTTGCCACTTCCCCCGGCACCCGCGAGCGTGACGAGGGGGGAATCGGCAAGATGTTGCCGAATCTCCCCGACCTGTTCGAGGCGGCCGATAAATGAGGACATTCTGCTTGGTAGATTCGTTGCTCCATATGGTGCGGTAGCACTTCGCGGCGATTCATCGGTCCTGTGTGCCGGCGAACCTGCCGATCGGATTCCGGAGTCAACATCAGCCTCTCTACCCGCAGAAGCAGCAGCGAGAATCGCCTCGAACCATGGTTCGTCAAAAAGGGGATACATCCGGTTGTTTCCTGACCTGT
The DNA here is from genome assembly GCF_040812395.1 of Paenibacillus tabacirhizosphaerae. Taxonomy (GTDB): domain Bacteria; phylum Bacillota; class Bacilli; order Paenibacillales; family NBRC-103111; genus Paenibacillus_E. Next base: position 307,286 of record NZ_JBFNXH010000004.1, read on the forward strand.
CGTCATGGAATCGACGGACCGTCTCCCAAAGCAACTGAGCCTCCGCGCGCTCGGAACCGCGAAGAAACTTTTGTTCAACGACAAAAAGTTGAATCAGCAATTGCAGATTATGAGCGCTCGGCAGCCGTTCGCCATTTTCCCACTGCTGAATCGTCCTTGTCTCCACCCCGATCCGCTTGGACAGATCGATCTGCCGCAGCTTCGCCCTTCCGGCCGGGCCCGGTCTCTGCCGCAGTTTGCGAATCATCTCTTCCGGCCATATCCGTTCCGTTTGATTACCAGCCATTTATTCTCCTCCCGATAACACGAACTTACACGAACTCTTCGTACGAACTCGCCTGCATTCTTAGCATAGACGTCATCGTGCTAAGATTCAATAGATTCAATCATACCGAACACGCCGAGTAAGCGTGAGGAAAAGACTAAGGGAAAACGAGAAGGAGGAATGCGGCATGCCATTCGTACGCATCGCATTGATGAAGGGCAAATCGGCGGAGTATCAAAAGAATGTTCCCACGCTATTTGGTTGATTTCGATGTGCAGAAGCTCCCTCGCGTCCGGACGGATGTGATCGTCATTGGGGCGGGGATTGCCGGATTGTTTACTGCGATTAAAGCGAGCGAGACGAAGTCGGTGGTAATGATTACGAAAAAATCGCTGCTCGATAGCAATACCCGATACTCCCAAGGCGGCATCGCGGCGGTCATCTCCGATGAAGACTCGCCGGAGTTTCATAGGCAAGACACCTTGGTTGCCGGAGCGGGTTTGTGTGACGAAGCAGCGGTTAGCGTGCTTGTGCACGAAGGGCCGGACGGCGTCCGCGACCTGATTCGAATGGGGACCGTATTTGACGAGGAGAACGGCGAATTGGCCTTGACGAAAGAAGGGGCCCATAGCCATCGACGTATCCTGCATGCCCATGGGGACGCGACGGGGGCGGAGATCGTACGCTCGCTGTCGGAACGGACGAAGCTAGACCCGAACATCGAGCTGTGGGATGACCATTATGTGATCGATCTGTTGACCGAGAATGGCGAATGCCGCGGTGCGCTTGTGCAGAAGCCGGATGGGACAAGAGTTGTGGTGGAGGCGGACGCCACGATTCTCTGCTCCGGAGGGGCAGGACAACTGTTCCGCTATACGACGAATCCGGACATTGCTACGGGCGACGGCATCGCGATCGCCCTTAGAGCCGGTGCGGAAATTCGTGATGTCGAATTAGTCCAGTTCCATCCGACCGCCTTGTGCTATCCGGGTGCGCCGCGGTTTTTGATTTCCGAGGCGGTGCGCGGCGAGGGTGCGCTCCTGCGCAACATGAAGGGTGAGCGCTTCATGGCCCGATATCACGAGCAGCTTGAACTGGCTCCGCGCGATGTTGTAGCGAGAGCTATTCTCGATGAGATGGAAGCAACGAAGTCGACGTTTGTCTACATTGATATTACGCATGAATCGGAAGAATTCGTCAAGCGCCGCTTTCCAACCATCTACGACTTCTGTCTGCAATTTGGGCTCGATCTGTCCACGGACTGGATCCCGGTTGCACCGGCGGCACACTACATGATGGGCGGCGTCAAGACGGACCTGTATGGGGAGACAACGGTGAAACGGTTGTTTGCCTGCGGCGAAGTGTCGTCGACTGGCGTGCACGGGGGGAATCGGCTGGGCAGCAATTCGCTGTCGGAGGCGATTGTGTTCGGGCGCCGCATTATCGAGCGAATCGCAGCGCTGCCGCCGCTTGGCCAGGGGGTGCAGCAGCTCTGCGTGGCGACGCACCGGCAAGAACCGCCGCGGCAGTCGATTGTGGAAAAGCGGCTTAAGCTGCAGAAAATCATGCTGCGCGAAGCCGGTATAAGGCGCGATGCGAAGGGGCTCCAACGCGGATTGAACGAGCTGAAGCGGCAAGTCGCATTCTTTGACGGGGCATTAACGAAGCAGGAAGAATATGAATTTGCCAATTTGCTTACGTGCGCGTTGCTTACTACGAAAGCCGCTCTGCGACGCGAAGAGAGCCGCGGCGGACATTATCGGGTCGATTACCCGAAGCGTGACGACGACCGCTGGATACGTCATATCGTCTTTCGGTTAACGCCCGAAGGACAGTTGGAGGAGAGCATTCAAGAGGCTGGGAGCTAATGACTACCAACCGCCTCACGCCTGAGCAGCAAGCGGCCCGGCACGCGATGGCTGCGATGGCTGTCAATAACGTCCATGTGTCATTCGGCCAAGGACAGCACGGCGGCTGGGGCATGGAGATGGCGGGGCGCACCTACCGCGGCGACTACGCCCCGATCGGCCAATTCGGCTGGGATGGCGGGGCGGGGCAAAAAGGTGGAGAGTAGGGGCAATAACGGCGCTGGTCCGCAACTGACGAAGTAATGCCATATGTTCTAAAATAGCGTACCTCATGTCCATAACCCACTTCGGAAACGCCAAGCGCCATGAGCAGTATATTTAGCGCCTGCCAAGCACTATTTCGTCGATATGCTGCTTCACCTCGAGCCAATTCGCCGCGCGGCGCACATGTGCGCCGGTCACGGTGCGGTTGTAGGGCTGGTCGTATAGGATAACGGGCATGCCGGCCGCGGTGAATTGCTCGGCGTAATGCGGGCCGTCGTCGATGAGCACATCGACCTCCGAATCGACGCAGTGACGGAGCTTGTCTGCGGTAAGCGCGATCGCGTGGTAATCGACGCCGTGATGGCGGAGCCATCGGACGGTAACCTCGCGGAACAACGGCGGCCGGGCCGTAATGATAGACAACCGGTGCCGCGCGAACAGCTCCCGCAGCACCTCCACGGCCATCGGCAAAGGCAGGGAATTCCAGTGAATGTCGTGCCCGTGCGCCTCGTAGATCGCATTTCGTTCTGCCTCGTCCCACCCGTACAACCGGTACAAATAAAAGTCGTTCACGTCCTCCGGCGTAAACGCCAAGCCCGACGCCTTGTTGTAGTAATGCAGATGCGCCGAGGTGGCGTCCAGTATTGTATTATCCAGATCGATGCCAATATGCAGCGGAATCATCTCCTCACCAAATCGTGAATCGATTATACGTCCGGGCGGGTAGACTGGCAAGTGCCGCAGGCAAGAAAGGAAGCTGGTGAACGAGCCGGGGAGAGCTGCGAAAGTCAACTCAATGCCTTTCCTGGCCAAGTTTCATCCGCAATGCTGGGTAGCGGCGATCAAGAATAGCGAAAGGTAGCCCTTGGTTCTTTCATGGGGCTGCTTGTGGTAAATGCTTATATAAATCTGGTCGTCAAGTATGAGCTCCCCTATTTGGTCGGGAAGTTGTGCACGTTACCGCCGGCACTCCCGGCGGCCAGACTCCTCCTTTGCGCTTTTTTCTTAAATCGTTTTAGCGGTTCCACATTCCAGTATAATGAAGGATGGACCGTTCGTATTGTAAATATCGGACTGGTTTAGAACGAGCCGAAGCTGTAGAATCATGGGCTTAACGAAACGAACAAGGAGAGCGGTTTCGAGGTCGGTAGTCCATCTATTAGTAGGTAATAATCGACATCGCTTGCAGGGATAATCAAATTGATCCCGCGACCGTTACACTTGCGAATTTGACCGAGGAGGCGAGAACTTTGTTATATGAATTGCGGGTTTATCATATTCACCCGGGCAAGATGAAAGCGATCCAGGACCGGTTCCGGGACCATGTCCTTGCTTTGTTCGCGAAGCACGGCATGAACGTAACGCAGTTCTGGGAAGACTGGGACGAAAGCGAGAATCGGCTATACTATCTCGTCGAGCATGAAGACATGGACGCGCGCAACTTGAACTACGACCGCTTCCGCAGCGATCCGGAATGGTTGGCGATCAAACAGGTGTCCGAGCTTGACGGTCCGCTCGTGGCGAAGCTGGAAAGCCTGTTCATGAAGAACGCGGCCTTCTTCACGGCCATGTCATGAAATGAAGTCCCAATCAACGATGGCGCGCACTGCTTGACGACCATTCTGCCGCCGTATACGCCAACGATACGTCCAACGTGACCGAATATAACGAACCGCAGCGGGGTACGCGAGTTGATAAGTGGATTCCACCAAGTACTCATCACTGCGTCATACGAACAGCGAAAAACGTTGCTGCACATGTTTATCAAGCGGATTACGATGAACACACGCAAGAAAATCGAGACGGTTGAGCTGAGCTTCGATGAAAATGTGGATTCCTATTTCTCCGCTCCTCCTGTCGCAGCAGCGGTGGGGGAATCTCACCGGCCACAAGCAGGGAAGCGGGAGAAAATCGAAATAGCGATTTAAAATGATGTAACACTGCATCGTAACTGCTCGCCTTAGCGCATAGGGTGAGCAGTTGTTTTATGGAAACAGCGAACAAACAACTTGACAGCCAAATACTCTGCCTGCACATAGCCTATCGGCTTGGTGACGCCTATTGTAGCAAGTAGCACGGGAGGCAATGGAAGTACATAGATAACTTAAGGAGAACGACTATAATGAACGTTCTTTTCTGGGCTGGCTTAGTGGAGCGTGCGTTGTAGAAATGAAGCTGATGGAACATGTGTGTCTAGCTGCGTCTATTCAGTTCCTCAGCTATCTGAACAAATATGCTTGAAAGGGTAATTTCCGATCCGCCTGTAGTTTGATTCATATGAAAGCCAGAATTACTAAAAAAGCATTTCATTAAAGCTTTATCTGTCAGCATCTCATTTACATCATCAATTCGGTCTAAGAGTTCAAAATTCCTCAGCTCTCTCAATATATCTTCTTGAACCAAAAAGTTGACATTCCTGAAGCAACTCTTCTTTCGGAACTTTTCTGTACACCTCTGGAATATCTTCTTCTTTATCAATAAGCACAATCCACCGCCCCCTAATCTCAAATCTTTACGGCATATCTAACATATTGTTAAAAGCGGTAATCACCCATAATAACAAAACTTTTTCGCCGTCACTTATGGTAGGGTTCTCCGTAACTGTAATGGTAAAGCACAATTATATTTTCATATCAATATCAGCATCATCTGGTATAATTGATCCAAATGCTTCTGAAAGTAGGCGTTCTTGTGACTTTATATGGATTTTATACAGATGAGTCTGGAAACAATGGTTTTGGTGACATAAGAAACCAACCAGTCCTCTGTTATGCAGGAATACTAGTCCCCATACACTATCAAATAGTTTTGCATAATGAGGTCCAGAAGATAAAAGACAATTTAGAAAAAGATATAAAAGCTAAAATTCATGGTATTCCAGTCGACCAGTTCTCAACCATCGATTTTTTCAAGAAGTTCGAGATCCATGGGAAAGCATTTATTGATGGCGAGGACTTCTATTATAATTTATCAGATGTGGAACGGTTCAAAGTCGTTGATGATTTGCTGTCTTTAGCGAATGCTGCTGATATAAAAGTTGTAGCGTCAATTACCAATAAACAACTCTACCAATCCAATACAGGAGATACTAATCATAACCGGATGCATATTCATACTTATACAGAGCTTGTTAAATGCATCTCAACCGAATTGAGTAATTCTGATTCCTACGCTTTTGTAATATGCGACGACGGGAAGCCTAGCGAAATAAATAATTTCTGTGACGCTTTAAGAAACCCCATAAACAGTAGGGTATATCCAGACCTTCAAGTGAAACTTTCACATGACAAGAACTGTAATTTGATTCAACTGGCTGATATGATAAATTTCATCACTTCAGTCCACTTCCGCGATGTCTATGGTTTTCCGGCAAGAAAGAGACACCAATCACAAATTCTTGATTTTTATTCAAGACATCTGAACCATAAAATAATCAAATGTGAGTACAAATAAGAAGAGGAGTTCGCACACAACGTGCGAACTCCTCTCTTCGGTCGTACACAACGTGCGACCTATTACCATAGTATCCAGAAACCAATAAGAGTATGCCAATAAAAATTTAAAACATTCCGTTCATAGGTCAAACCCAACGTTTGAGCTACACACGGAATGTCTTAAGTACAGATTTAGTCGTACACAACGTGCGAGCAAATCCGTACCTTTATTATGGTGTCATGCAAGAATTTTGTCAAGAAAAATTGACAAGACATTCTACACAACCTATTTCTCTACTTTCCACCGTTACTTCAACTCTCCGCTTTACCACTATTTGTGATACGGTTCAGTGCAGTTAATCTTGAACTATTCGTATCAGCCCCTCCAGACTTTAATCCTGAAGAAAAAACCCACTACCGCTCATCATAGCGGAGTGGGCCTTTTTATGTCATGTGTGTCACCTGTCATTCTGGACGTTCAATCGAGAACAGCTCCCCTAATTTCGCGTACGAGCTGCCCGCCAGCCGGCTCACCGGCTTCAGTCCGACCGGATCGATATGTCCTCGATCATACAGAGCCTCAGCAATGTGAAACTGGACGACGCGTCCGATAAGCAAATCCGCTGCGGGAGCGGCATCCGTTCCGCCAAGCGGTATCGCTTGATCGAGAACGCACTCCATCCGAATGCTGGCCTCGGCGATGCCGGGGACAGCGATCTTTTCACTCGCAACCGCTGTAAGACCGGCCAGCGATGCTTCGCTTTCATCAGGCGGCAAATTCGCCGCCGTTTGATTGATGGCCTGGATATACGATTCATCCGATATATGAACCACGAAAGCGCCGGCGTTAATTGCATTGCGCGAAGTATCCTTGCGCACGCCCATCTTCCTCTGCACAGAAATCGCGACCATCGGTGGATTCGCCGTCACAATTGTGAAATAACTAAAGGGCGCCGCATTCAGCACCCCCTCCAGCGAGAGGGTCGTCACGAAGGCAATCGGTCTAGGAATGATGCTGCCTATCATCAGCTTGTAGTTCTCCCGTTCGCTTTGACTTAAGGGATCAATCGATATCATCAGCATCACCTCCCTATCATCCACGTAATTTTCATGAAAAATTCCGCTTAAACCATTCGGCTGCCGCGCCAACCTCGCTGTGCGTTAACTGATGCCCTGCCCGCTCCCAATGGACCTCGACGGGTGCGCCTGCACTGCTCAGCAGCTCCTTCAGCTCCTCTGTCTCCTGCGGCGAACAGATCGGATCATTCTCGCCTGCTCCGATGAAAACTGGCACGCCGGACAAATCCGGCAGCTCAACACCGCGTCGCGGCACCATCGGATGATGGAGAATTGCTCCCCGCAGAGCGCCAGGATAATGGAACAGCAGACTGCCCGCGATGTTAGCGCCATTCGAGTAGCCGATTGCTACAAGCTGATGGCGATCGAAGCCATACTCCCCGGCAGCCTCATCGAGGAAATCGTTCAATTCCTTCGTCCGAAAGAGGAGGTCCTCCTCATCGAAAATACCCTCAGCCAGCCGCCGGAAAAACCGCGGCATCCCATTTTCAAGCACATTGCCTCTGACACTGAGCACCGATGAAGCAGGCGCAATGGCCTGTGCTAACGGCAGCAGATCGTTCTCTGTGCCACCCGTTCCGTGGAACAGCACAACGACAGGTGCATACGGGTCCGTACCTTGACGAAAGATATGTTTCATCCTTGATCCTCCTCCAATACGCGTACTTGAATAGGCGGCAAATTAACCTCGATTTGGGCGCGATGCTCTTCAAACCATTCCGGCAGCATCAGTTTCTCGCCAAGCGCTTCCGGTTTCTCATCCCGCGCGAAGCCTGGAGGATCCGTTGCAATTTCGAACAAGATGCCGCCTTCTTCGCGGAAATAGATCGCGTTGAAATACTGACGATCCACAATTGGCGTCGGCTGGAATCCGCTTTTCTCCACGTGACTTCTCCAAAGTCTGTGCTCGGCATCATCTTTGGCGCGCCAAGCGATATGATGCACCGTACCTGCGCCGCCAGCGCCATACGGCATTGGGGTCACATTTACGTCGATGATATTGCCCAAGTCGCCTGTCGATTTAAAGCGGGCATACGCACCCTCTTGCCCTACTTTTTGAAGACCCATGACAGTCTCGAGCAGCTGTGCAGTTTTGTCAGGCGCTGTGCTGTATAGCACTGCACCCGCGAAGCCTTTGATCGCTTTATCTACGGGCACGCCGCCGAAAGACCACTGGCTGAGCGGGCCTTCTTCGCGTTCAACGATCTCCAGCTGAAGACCGTCGCGATCCTCGAATTGAAGATACGTTTCTGCGAATCTCACCGTTTTCTGAACAGGGATATTAAACTTCTGCAACCGCGCTTCCCAGAACGGAAGACTCCCGACTGGAACCACGTAAGAGGTGATCCCAACTTGACCGCCACCGATTCGGCCTTTCCGTGAATGGGCCCAAGGGAAAAAGGTAATGATCGTGCCCGGGCTCCCCATTTCATTGCCGAAATAGAGGTGATACACTTCCGGCGCGTCGAAATTGATCGTCTTTTTAATCATCCGAAGTCCCAGCACGCCTGCATAGAAGTCGACATTGTCCTGCGCATTTTGCACGAAAGCTGTGATATGGTGAATTCCCGCTGTAGGTTGTTGAGTCATTGTCATCCATCTCCTTTTATACGATTAATTTCTTAAAATGCATTGTAGCTAACAAACTCGCCTAACGGCTTGCGGTAACCGCGCGGCCTTTGGCTCGCAGTATCCTCTTTGCCGATCGTAATAAGAAGCGCCGGAATATGCGTGTCCGGCAGGTTCAAGGCTGATCTCAACGCCTCGGGGTCAAAGCCAATCATCGGGCAGGTATCCCAACCTTTTTCCTTGGCTATGAGCATGAAGAGCATCGCGGATAAGCTCGCGTTCCGAATCGCTTCTTCGTGCTTGAACCTTTCGCCCCGGCTTTCATAAAAGCTTAGAACCGACTCAACAGTCATGTCATATTCCTGCTTATTGATAACGCCTAGTGCAAGCAGCCCTTCATTCATACGGGCCACATCCTTGTAGGCATCCTTATTGCCTAGAACAACAATCGCGGCGGAAGCTGACTGCACTTTATATTGTTTATTAGCCGCTTCATAAACCTTGTTTTTAAGATCGGGATCTTTGACAACCACATAGTGCGTATGCTGCAAATTGAAGGCGGACGGAGCGAATTTGACAAGATTAAAAATCTCATTCAATTCTTCATCCAGTATGTCCACACCCGGAATAAATTTATTAGCGGACCTGCGCGCTTTGACTAGCGACGTTATTTCATTGATTGTATTCATCGGAATGTCCCTCCTGGGTATCTGCTTAATAGTAAGGCCGAAAATTTATTTTACTTTAAGAATCTTTATTTAGAGATATTGGCCAAAAGTTTAAGCAGTTCTCCCCTGCTTTCAGGGCAAACTACTTAAAGCCTTCCTGCGCGAATTTGCCTAGCTTTTTGAGCAGCTGGCTGGCGACCTTTTTCTCGTCATCCGTTAGCCCTGCGACCGCTTGATGAATAACATCGGCATGCTTCGGAAAGATATCTTCGATGAATGCCTTCCCTTGCTCCGTAATCTCCGCATAGATGAGACGGCGGTCTTCGGTTGAGGTTCTGCGCGTCACGAATTGCTTCTTCTCCAGCTTATCAACGACATACGTGATATTGCCGCTGCTCATCAGCACCTTGCCGCCGATTTGTTGAATCGGTTGCGAGCCTTTATGATACAGCAGTTCGAGCACTCCGAACTCCGTGCGATTCAAACCGTGCTGCCGAATATCCCGGTCCGCATGCGAGTTGACCCATTGGCTGGCTCTGGAAAGTGCGATATATAGACCTAAGGAATCTTCTTTTGCCTTCGATTCACTCATCGGATTCACCTCTTTTCGAGCGGGTGTGTGCAACCCTGTTTTTATCTTAAATTTAAGATAATACAATTGCAGATAAATGTCAAGTCTATTGTGCCAAAACTTTTGTCACGCGGCTCCTTTACGCTTCCCGCTTCGAAAGCTATCATTTCTTATAGACTTGAGTTGAAATGTTAGGTCGCTCATGAGAAAATCGGATGGAACGAAGCCTGTCTAAATAAGCAAAATACAAGAAACCTTACATGCATCGGCGCACATAAGACCCCTTGTATTTAATAGCTGTACCCTATTTATATGATAAGGAGAGTGGGTTCATGAAGTTTCGAGCCGTGTCCGACGAGACCAAATTCAACTACATGATTTGGAGTATTAAGCAAGAAATCCATAGAGAAAATAAATATTTGGGGTCTCTTGGCTACGATCCTACGCCGATCCTGGATGCCGTGAAGCAGCACATTGATACATGGGATCCCCTTCAGCTATTGGCACTGAATAGTCCTTCCGACGAGTATGACGGTGAAACTCGAACTATTGCCATCTATATAACCAAGCATCTTGAGGATTTGGACGCGTCATCCCTGAGTTCAGCCATCAATAATGTATTCCGGAAATCACTTCAGGAAGAATTTCATCAACAAGCCGAGTCCATTGATATTGCAAACCAAATCCTGCATACCTTGCGTGCTGCAAGCGAGCGTTAACCCGCCATCTCTGTATGGTTCAAAAAGGATTTCAACCGCTCCAGTTGGAGCAGGTGGTGGCGGTAATGCATCTCGACGAGAGCAAACCATTCTTTTGCATTAAGCCCGCCAAGTCTGGGATGCATAACGACATGTGCCGGAGAGATTGCCTCAAGCGCAGGGGCGATCTCCTTCATTTTTTGGAGCACCGCTTGCATGCCTTCAATGATCTGCTCCTTGCTCTCGGGCTGCTCAGGCGTATACAGCGGGGAAGACGGAACCCGAATTCGTTCGGGCGGAAAGCCGCCTAGCGCAAAGATAGCTTCACCTGCTTCTGTTTTCTCGCTTGCAGCCGCGGCCCCATCTATACTTTGAATTCTGCATTTTTCAACATTGCCAAGCTGCATGTAAAGTGCGGTCTTAACGAGATGGAGGTACGTCTGTCCCAGCGACCAGTCTTCCTCGTTTGGCTGGCGTCTTAGCTGCTCTAAGCTGAAAGGCTGTAATTCCTCCAGATAGCGTTTAGTTAATTCCTCGAATTGTTGCAGGGTTTCGGTTGTTTGCATCAATTGTTAAGCTCCTTTCGAATCATCTTAACTTGATTATACCTAGCAACCGCTGACAACAGTGTGGCAGTAATGTTTTAAACTTTTCCCGTGGCGGTCGAAGTCTCCGATTCCCCTTTTTGCAGCTGATACATCTTGGCATATCGGCCACCCAGCGCCATGAGCGTATCATGGTTGCCGCGTTCAGCAATCTCACCCCGATGCAGCACTAGAATCTGGTCGGCATCCCGAATGGTCGACAGACGATGGGCGATGACGAGCGTCGTTCGGCCCTCGCTGACAACCTTGAGCGCTTTCTGAATCAGTCCCTCTGTCTCGCTGTCGATGCTGGCTGTCGCTTCATCCAAGATCAGAATGGAGGGATCGAACGCTAAGGCTCTGGCAAAAGAAATGAGCTGCCTTTGACCGGAGGACAGCGTGCTGCCCCGCTCCACCACCTGCTCGTCGTAACCGTTCGGCAGCTGTTCAATGAAAGGCGCGGCGCCCACATCGCGCAGCGCGGTTTTCACACGATCCAGCGTAATGTCCTGATTATAAAGGCTTACATTGAACTTAATATCCCCGGCAAACAGGAACGGGTCCTGCAATACAATGCCCATGTGCTTACGAAGCGCTTGTTTGGAGAGCGTCGTAATATCTACGCCGTCAATCGTGATCTGGCCTTCACCCGGTTCATAGAAACCGAGCAGCAGGTTCATGATGGAGCTTTTGCCTGACCCTGTATGGCCGACAAGCGCCACCGTCTCTCCTTTGCGTGCCTCGAACGAAATCTGCTTCAGCACGTTGTCGCCTGCTTTATAAGCGAACGATACGTTGTCGAATTTCACAACGCCTTCTGGGCGGCTAACATGATCGGTCTTCGCGACCTCCTCGCCTTCCATATCCAGAATCGAGAACACCTTCTCAGCGGAAACGAACGCTCTCTGCGCATTCGTCAGTTGATCGAATATCCCAATAATCGGCATAAAAATGCGCCCCAGGTAATCGATAAACGCATATAACACCCCAAAGGAAATCGCCGTTTGCAGCGATTCCTTGCCAAAATACCAGATGACCATCGCAGTCACCAAGCTGCCGATCGTGCCTACAATATTACGGGATGATAACGAAAAAATGCGGAATTGCTTGATCTGATTCACATACCGGTCTTCATTGAGCACTTCAAATTCTTGAATCGTGACTTTCTCACGGCGAAAAGCTTGAATGATCGGCATCACCACGATTGATTCATTAATCATTGCATTCATATCACTCAGCCGCGCGCGCATGATCGTGATAAATATTTTCGAATATTTCAAATGGATCGTCATAATGACCGCGAATAGCGGCGGCAGCAACAAGCAATACATCGCCAGATGCCAATCGAGCACGAACAAAGCCACGAATATGCCGATCAGCTGCACCATGCTCACAACGAACGTCGCCATGAAGCTCATGAACAAGTCACGGATCGCCTCCGTGTCATTGGCGATTCTCGATACGACCTGACCAATCGGCGTATTGTCAAAATAACGCAGCGAGATGCGCTGAATGTGCGCCATCAAATCCATTCGCATGTTTTTGATAATTTTCAGCGCTGTGGATTGCAGGATATATGCTTGCGTGAAATTACATATACTTGCCGTTAGCACTAAGCCTAAGACCAAGGCAAGCAGCTTAAGAACTGGCCCCAAATCACGGATACCCGGGGACAGATGGTGATCAATAATCGTTTTGGTTATATAAGGTCCGCCCAGTTCGGCGCCCACCGCACAGCAAAGAATCAGCAGCGCGCCGATAATTCTGAACTTATAGACGAGAGCATACGTGAGCAGTCTTCTCGTCGTGGACTGCATTGGCATTATAGCGTCCTCCTTCGCGTTTCTGCAGGTAAAACTTCCTCCGAAAACAATTGCTGAATGTTACGCGGCAAAACTTTCTCCGCAAGCGATGGTATAAGCGGACACCCGATCTTCGGGGGATTCAGCTCCGGGGAGTGAGCTTGAGCGGTCCATTCGTTCAAAATGCGGGTTTTACTAGCTCAGAAGCACTAACCCTTAGTCGTTGCAGCAGGTTCGCGCACAAGATTTCCCTTGAGTAGCCTGCTTCGCGGAACGTGAGTGCCTTATTCCACGTGTTTGCCACTTTTTGAGCTCTTTGGTGGATCGTCAGTGCGCTATTAGGGCGCATTCCTGCTTTTTGAGCCTATTTCCCCCTAAATAGCGCACTGTAGTTCCCCTCTGGCCCTCAAAAAGGGGGCTATTCACGAAATAGCGCATCTCAGTTCCGCGAAACTCATGCGCACTCCGTGGAGACCCCGTGCGCCCCAGTTACGCATTGGGGAGAGATAGCCTCGGGTGCGCTCCAGCTACGCACTGGGGAGGAATACCCTCGGGTGCGCTCCAGCTACGCACTGGGGAGGGATACCCTTGGTTGCGCTCCAATTACCGTGTGCCAACTTCCCTTGCTGCGTCAGAATGCCCGCAGTCTGCTTTCGTTTCACACCTTGTTGCGACACGGCCTAGTGCGCCCCCCAGCTTCAACTGCAACGCTTTACTTCAATCTTCCAAGCTAGCTTCCATCTGCTGGCGATCCCACTGCTCTTTGTACCAACCGCCGAACAGCATGAGCTCCTCGTGGGTGCCTTCCTCGACAATCCGCCCCTCATCTAGAACAAGGATCCAGTTCGCATGGCTGACCGCAGAAAGGCGGTGTGTGGTTATGAATGTCGTCTTACCCGCACGCTCCAACCGGACATGGTGCAGAATCCGGCTCTCGGTCCGTGCATCGACCGCTGACAGCGCGTCGTCGAGCAGCAAGATTTCCGAGTCGATCAACAGCGCCCGTGCAATCGCTAACCGCTGCTTCTGTCCGCCGGACAGCATGACGCCGTTTTCACCGACGATAGTCGATAAACCCTCCGGCATTTGCTCGATGTCCTGTGTAAAAGAAGCCATTTCGATGGCTCTGGCCATCTCTTCCGCCGTCGCCTCTGGCTTGCCGAGTGCGATATTATCGCGAATCGACTTGGAGAGCAGCAGATGCTCCTGCGGCACATACGCGATCCAGCGCTTCATTTGATCAAGAGCAATCCGTTCGACGGGAACGTCTGCAACAAGCAGTTGCTCCGGTTCCACTGGGTACTGACGCAGCAATTGCTTCAGCAGCGTGCTCTTTCCGCTGCCCGTTTTACCGACGATGCCCAATGTTTGTCCGCGCTCCAATCGGAAAGAAACATGAGACAGGCTTGGATGGTTGGAGGTTGGATAGGTGAATGTTAATTGTCTCATTTCAATAGAATCCGGCAATCCCATGCTTGCAGGCGCGTCCGCATCGGCAATATCCGATTCTTGAGCAAGCGCGGTTTCCAGTCGGTCTGCCGAGGCGCTGCCGCGCTGGAGAACATTAATGAACTCGCCGAAGGCAATCATAGGCCAGATCAGCATACCTAAATAAATGTTAAAAGAAATCAGCTGCCCCAGCGTAATTTCATCATGAAAAACAAGATAAGATCCATACCCGATGCCAATAGAATAGCTGACTCCGACAATGAGCGAAATGAGCGGTTGAAAGAGCGCATTCAGAAGCGATACGCGTCTGTTTTTATCCATAACTTCTGATGTGACTTTATCAAAAGCGGTAAGATCATGCTCCTCTTGCACATAGGAACGGATCACACGGATGCCGGAAATCGATTCCAGCGCATGATCGTTCATTTTGCCGAAAGAGGCCTGCGCCGCGAGAAAGCGGATCCTTACCCTTTCACCCAACTTGTTAATAACGACAACCAGGAAAGGCAGCGGAATCAGCGCCGCAAGCATTAATTTGAAGCTGATAAAGGAAATCATCATAATAATTACGACCGATGCGCCAACCAGCGTATTCACCAGCGTCATCACGCCATAGCCGGCCGTTTGCCCGATGGCCAGCACGTCGTTCGTTGCCAGCGCCATGAGCTGCCCCGTACTATTGCGTTGGAAGAAGGCCGGCGTCATCTTCGTCAGATGCGCAAGCAGCCGTCCGCGAAGCACCTTCTCAATCAGCGCCGAGTTCCCGAACAAGGTAGTGATCCATACATACGCCATCACATATAACAACACGGAGAGACCAACAAGCAAGAGAACTGTCTGGCTTAAGCCGGACGCCGTCAAATCGCCGTTGCGAATGTGATCGATGGTATTCCCAATCATTTTGGGCGGTATGGTCGAGAGCAAGCTGACACACGACATCAAACTGATAGCCAGCACATAGCGGCTCCAACGCCATTTGAAAAACCACTGCAGTCGAATGACAAAAGACAAAAATTCCACCTCTTTCCAATTAAGCATATACCCTGATTCTATAGCTTCATTCTATCGAAGTCCACCTCTACTCACGTTTTAATCAAAGTTTCCGATTTACTCACAAAGCGAAGCGGAACAAACGTATGCCCTCTATGATCGATGCTGGTTGCGGCAGAGGCATCCCCGTGGCGAAAAATGCCGTTACGATTAGAGCCCTACCTATTTTCTTCACAATCTTGTCTCCTTCTGTCCACAAAAAAAACGGCTGTCCCCTCATGGACAACCATTCACGCATCCTGTTTAACTCTGATCTCAAAATCCTGCTTGTTTGTTCGCCTTATGGACCTTCAACAGCTTCCCCTTGATCGTCGTTTGCTTCATAACGTCCAGGACATGCGGGCCTTTGCCATTCAAAATATCCACATAGGTGACATTGTCCTGAATCGTAATAATGCCTATATCCTCGGCTGTAACGCCGTCAATTTTAGCAATTGTTCCCACAAAATCCACGGCTCTGAGCTTCTTTTTCTTGCCGCCGTTGAAATACAGTTTCATGATTTCTTTATTTATAAGCTCGCTTTTATCTTTGATCATGCGGGGCTGAACATTGATTTTCTTTTCAAAAGCAGCCGCATAATCGAGAACTTCAGCCTCGGATGGCGCTGTCGCTTTAGGAATCTCAAAGCCTATGTAAGCTTGAATGTCCGCCAAATACTTCCCCTCATGGGGCGTAATGAAGGTGATCGCTCTCCCGGTTTGACCGGCGCGCCCGGTACGTCCCGTGCGATGCACATAGCTTTCCTTCTCTAAGGGAAGGTCATAGTTAATCACATGCGAAATATTTTTAATATCAATGCCTCTTGCCGCGACATCGGTGGCGATTAAGTATCGGAATTGCCCTCTTTTAAAAGCGTTCATCACTTCGAATCGCTCTTCTTGCACCATGCCGCCATGGATTTTATCGCAAGGGTAGTCCAGATCGGCCAGCTGCCTAAACAGGTGATTGACTTGCTCTTGCGTCCGGCAAAAAATAATGCAGCTATCCGGGTTTTCGACAACGGTTACATCTCTAAGCAACGCGAGTTTATCCGCTTCACTCACTTCGTATAGCGCGTGTTCAATGGTCGCTGTCGTAATCCCTTCCGCCTTGATCTCGATTTGAACCGGATCGTTCATATACTTAAGAGATAAATTCTCCACGTCTGCCGGCAGCGTAGCGGAGAACAGCATCGTCACACGCTCGCTCGGCAGCCTCTGGATAATCGCCTCCACTTGCTCGATAAAGCCCATATTCAGCATTTCATCCGCTTCGTCGATGACGAGGTAGGCCAATCGCCCCAAGGCGAGCGTGCCTTTTTCAATATGATCCAACACACGTCCAGGCGTCCCTACGACCACGTGATTTTTTTGATGTAATTCTACCTTCTGTCTCGCGAATGGCTCTCTGCCATAAATGGCCGCCGCTTTAATGCGCTTAAACCGCCCAATATTCGTGAAATCCTCTTTCACTTGTGCAGCAAGCTCGCGCGTAGGCGTTAAGATCAACGCTTGCGGTTTGTTCTCATTCCAATCGACCAGATCGCATATCGGAATGCCGAATGCGGCAGTTTTCCCACTGCCTGTCTGCGATTTTACAACTAAATCCCTGCGCTCCAGCGCTACGGGAATGACTTCGCTCTGAACATCTGTCGGCTGCTCGTATCCCAAGCCTTCCAGCGCTCTTAGGATGTCATCGCTTAATGGGTAGTCCTTAAAACGTTTGTCACTCATACAGGTACCTCTTCTATTCAATAAGTTCTTCTTTGCATTATAGCACGTTGTCTCTGCTAGCGTTTTGCATGTTGGGGCGAGCGCTTCAAATGAGCAGAAACAGCGCCCAGCTCAGATCTGTGATTAGCAATGGAACATCGATCCGCCATCTCGCGGAACTACAAGGCGTTAATCTTCCAAATTGCCCATTTCCCGACCGCGCCAGGGAACTACGATGCATGATTCAGTATTTATGAACCTACAACCTGTCATTTCCTTATGGATAGCGAACTGACGTTCCACAAAACGACCATCGAGGCTCGAATCTCTGCAAATAACGCCCCCACGTTCCGCGGGGAATCCATTTATCATCCCCTAAATCTCACTTGCGTTACTTATATAAATAAAGAGCGCCCTCAGCGGACGCCCTTCCTGTTTAAAAAGGATTCAACACATGAAAGAACACGTTCGGCGACGCTATCCGGTAGTAATAGCTGCACCAGCCTACCCCCTTGTTGGTGAATCGGTTCGTGGTGCTGTACAACAAACGCTCCTGCTCCAGCTCTTCGATTCGCCCGATCCGACCCTCCACATAGTCGAGAAGCCTTAGCGAAGCCGTATCCAGCCGGTTGACAACACCGCCATAGCGAATGTCGATGACTTCCCAGCCGAACGGCTTGAACATGCGCAGCCACTGGGCGCGATGGGCGGCGCGCAACTCCCGCACAGCTTCCGCAATCGCAGGCAGCACGTCCGTCGCGATACGTCTCAGCGCCGCCGTATCCTTGGCGTCGTAAGCTCGCTTCAGCTCGATGCCGATCTCGCTCTTGATCTTCAGCACCGCGCATAGCTTCTCCGGCACGTCGAACAAATAATCCAGCTCGGCGTCGCTAACGCGGCGGCTGTGAATATCCCGCTCCACCTTCGCATAGTGTGCCGCCATATCCAGCCCCTCGATCTGCTTGTCGAACATGCCCAGCAACACATCCTGATACAATAGGAACTTGGAAGGATTGCTCTGCTTCCGGTTATCCGGCTCAGATCCCGGCGTCTCATCCAAATATTTGAGCTGCAAATACGCGTCAGCCTCGATGCCCGTACAGAATTTGACCCTGTCCGCCAAGCGCTGCCAATCCAGCTTATCCTCCGAGTAGGCATGCTCCGCATACAGTTGCAAGCCCAGCAGCGCAATGAACGGGTTGCTTTCCATGCCGTCGTCGCCCCACATCGTCGCATACACTTCGCGGATGCCCTCTTGCTTGCACACCTGCAGCGCCGTATCCGAGGCGTGCAGTGACAAGCCGTAGTTGACGCCGAACGTGTTAAATACCCACACAGCGCCAGCGAAAACCAGATTACAGCCAAGCGGGCGGTGCTTGGCAATCAAGCTTTCGTATTCCTCACGTTCTGTATGTACATAGTCCCAATACACCATATCCACATCTTTCGGGATGCGGTCGGCCATATCCTCCGGGATTTGCGTGTCTTCATCGTAATATTCGCTGCCTCCATAGGAAGCAAGCTTCAAGAACATATCGCTCCACATCATCGGCCTCAGACCGCGGCGGCGGGCAACATTCAGCACTTTCTCCAAATGCCCGGTCATAATGTCAAAGCGGCTCACATAACCGTTAAGGTCCAAATATTTTCCACGTCCCAGCTCTTCCGCTTCATCCATGCCAACATGAATTTTGCGGCTGCGAAATGGCGCACTGGCGGCTTCGATCATCTTCTCCACCAACTGATCCGTCTTCTCTTCCCCGACCAGCAGCGCACCCTTCGTATCCTTATAATGTTTCACCGGCTCCCATTTCAGAAACTCCTCCAAATGCGCAAGGGTCTGGATACTCGGAAAAGCTTCAATGCCGAACTGATCCGCGTAATCGTCAATCTCTTTAAGCTCCGCTTGTGTATAGCGCCCCCGCATATACCCGAAATAGGGCTCACCGCTGATTTCATAGGTGTCTTCCAAATACAGCATGACGGTATTCAGTCCCATCAAAGCCATTTTATTCAACATGAATTTGAAGCTGTCCAGGGTCAGCACCGCATTGCGAGACAGATCGAACATGGGACCGATCGTATCGAACTGCTGTTTTTCCTGTATATGAAAAGTTTCTCCGCTGCGGCCATGCTGAACAAGCAGTCCGAGTCCACGGAAAAACTGATGCTTTTGCCCATAGCGTATATACGCTTCGCCCTGCTCTATCCCTGCTGCCAATTCACCTGCCGACGGCTCGACGCGCACAATCATGCCATCCTCCGCTTCCGTAATCCGAAGCTCTTGCGATAACACCGCTATGCCGGGCAGCAGCGCGGCCATATCCCCAACGAAACGCAACTTCATTTGTATGTCCTCCTAGACTGGTGTCAGTATCTGCTACTTTGAAGCTTACACGATTTCATCTTTATTATCCATATATTTAATTAAAATCGCGCAATAATAACTAAATTTATGACGTTTTCAATCATATTAACACCAAACCTATGAAATGATACAAGAACAGAATTCCCGCAGCAGCAACAAAAAATACCACCTCTACCTGGTAGAAGTGGCACTGAACGATCTCATAGATTGCTATTTTTTGCTCAATTCCAAGTTATCTTCGATATGCAGCATTAACGTTTCCAAGGGATTCACAATACTGCTGCCCGTTTCTTCTTCGATACATCTAGCCGCTTCTGCCATAGATAACTGCGCTACCGCAATCTCTTTATCCGGTTGTGATGACAGCAAATGGTGCATATAAGCGGTCAACGCACGCAGGTACTCCTCTTTTTTCCCTTGCATGATCAATTCGAAAGTATGCTCAATGATGCGCACGTCCACCACCGGAGATTTCCCGCATGCTTCTGCATAAGCATGAAGACGTTCCAGCGTGCCTTCAACCGTAGCCGTGTTCGTGAAAAGCAGGATTTGCGGCTGTTCCCGGGCACATATCGCCTGAAAAAATGGCTCATCAATTTTGATGATCGGAACGGTTGTCGAGAGCTTCTCCTCTTGAAGCAGGGCTACATAGTTCGTACATGTTACCAAGATCGCATCGACGTGACAGGAGGCGATCCACGCTATTTGATCGTTTACTTTTTGTTGCGCATCCTCCAGGCTAAATGCCTCATCCGATCCCACGCGGGATACCAGGCCAGGGTCTACAAAGTGAAGCAGCTCAGCTTCATAGGAGGCGAAGGCCTGTTCCATATACGCAATGTTCGAATAATGGGCATGCAAGCAGCCGATACGCTTTTTCAAAATAAACGCCCACCTTCCATTATGCTCTGGCTTGCAATAAGTTCCCCTTGATGCTACTACGAAACTTGATAAAAGTCACGATCCGCCATGTCGCTAAGTAGCTCAGCGTAACCAAGTTGCTCAAGAATCCCAGCGTGCTTGGATCGATCGCATGTATCGTAGCGACAACAATAAACCGAAGCGCGAAGATCGCAATCAAAATCACAAACACCCTATTGTCCCGCTTAAAATAGGTATTTCCATCTTCGCGAACTTCAAACTTCGTCACAGCGATAAGCGGTAATGAAATGACCAGACCCAGCAACAACGCGATGAAGACTTCCGCTGCTTGCAAGTGGAGCCGCGGATCCGTTAATTGAAGCAACGATGTCGAGATGTACAGAATCGGCAGCAGCAGCGCGATCCCTGACTTGGCAATCGGCGTTTTCGTACCGCGTAATTGACCGCGCATAATCAAAATAAATATCACCAGCGAAATACCTAAAGAAATTGTCGAATTCATGTTACCAACACTCCCTTAATCGATTTGATTTGATATTCAAATTATCTCTCATAAGGCAGTGTTCAAGAAGTGAAAGAAGTAAGCAGTTGAGGGTGACAAACGTCACCACCTTTTCTGTCCGTTCTCTATTTGTTACTTGGCCAACTCGACAAATCCTCTTCCGAAAACATCACGCACATCATGTATTGCGACGAATGCTTGCTTATCGTGCGCTTTCACGATTTTTTTGAGCAAACTCACCTCTTGCTTGCTGACAACGATATACAGAACCTCTCTTGGTGTTTTGGCATAATAGCCTCGGCCATATAGAACCGTAACTCCTCTGTCCATCAACACATTCACTTGTTCGGCAATCGCATCCTGCTGCTCGGATATGATCGTAACCGCCTTCTTGGGATTAACGCCTTCAATAATGAAATCCATCACTTTCGTCGCGATGTACAGCATGACAATGGTGAGCATCAAACTCTGGGCACCAATGACAAAATAAGAGGATACCGCCACGATCAAATCGAAAAACAACAACGAGTAACTGACATTCCAGTCCAAATACTTACTGGCAATCCTGGCCAAAATCGTAGATCCCGCTGTGGTCCCGCCCACCCGGATGATCAAGCCTAAGCCAATACCGGCGAAGACCCCGCCGAAGATGGCATTGAGCAGCGGTTCATTAGAAGCAATGCGCCAGCCCTCTGTCAGGTATAGAA
Source organism: Paenibacillus tabacirhizosphaerae (assembly GCF_040812395.1). GTDB lineage: Bacteria > Bacillota > Bacilli > Paenibacillales > NBRC-103111 > Paenibacillus_E. The sequence continues at coordinate 328,676 of NZ_JBFNXH010000004.1, forward strand.
AAAAAGAATTAAAGACCACAGCAATGATCGTATACAGCATCGTCATTTTATCCAGAAATTTATAGCCTATCAGGAGAAGCAGCGAGTTCAGCACCAGATTAACGAGCCCGGGTGACCAATGGAAGAGATAAAATAAAATGATGTTGACACCCGTGACCCCACCTTCACCGAACTTGTTGGGAATGACAAATAGATTAACAGCCAACGCAAACATCAAAGATCCCGCTAACAGAAAAAGAATATCCTTACCTTTTTGTTTCATGATCGTGTCCACCCGCCTTAAGCTGAATCATGCGCAAAATTTGCTCGGCCGCCTCTTCAAGCAGCGGCTCCGTCTGTTCCATTGCCTCCGCAAGCGTCATGGGACGATTCACTATGCTGACCACCGCCGACACACCCTGGTCGTACAAGCTGTCTATTCCTTGGCCGATGGAGCCCGCCACAACAATAACAGGGACGCCGTGGGTCTTGGCGACTTGAGCGACGCCCAACGGCGTCTTACCGTGGGCCGTTTGGGCATCCACCCGGCCCTCGCCGGTGATAACCAGATCGGCTTTCCGAACAGCCGCTTCCAGTCCTGTGATTCGGGTCACAATGGATATCCCCGACTCCAGTTCTCCGCTTAAGAAAGCCAAAATGCCGCCGGACAGGCCGCCAGCCGCGCCTGCGCCCGGAACGTCATGAATGGCTACGCCTTGCGTGCCTTCAATGACATCCGCGAATTGCTTCAACCCCCGCTCCAGCTTCGCAACCATTGCGGTTGTCGCGCCTTTCTGAGGCCCGAATACGGCGGAGGCCCCATTCGGACCGATGAAGGGATTGTCCACATCGCAGGCGACAGTGAACCGGCAGTCCGCAAGACGCGGGTCCAGACCGTTCGTGCGAATGGCTGCTACGCTCTCCAATTCACCGCCGCCATAGCCGATTGGCTGTCCATCCTGATCTAGAAGCTCCACGCCCAAAGCTTGCAGCATGCCTGCCCCGCCATCATTCGTTGCACTGCCGCCCAAAGCCAGAATGAATGTTCGGCAGCCTTGATCAAGTGCCGCGCGTATCAATTGGCCGAACCCATAAGTTGTCGTTTTTAACGGATTGCGTTCCGCACTTTCAATCAGGCATAGCCCGGATGACATCGCCATTTCAACGATACAGGTTGTGCCGTCTCCCAGTAGGCCGAATCCGGAATCGATCATGCGCCCCAGCGGGTCTTGCACAGAAACGCGCACGAATCTCCCCTGTGTGGCGGCGATCAAACAGTCCATGGTTCCTTCGCCGCCATCGGCCATCGGGAAGACTTGGGTAACGCTTGCAGGCGATGCCCGCTTAATGCCTCTTTCTATCGCACGCCCAACACGTTGAGCAGTCAAGCTTCCTTTAAACGAATCTGGCGCGATGACAATGTTCACCTTGCATCCTCCCAACATGGCAACTTCTGCCTCTGCTGACTATTATACAGGCTGTCTATTGTCCTGATAAGCAGTTTTAGCTGTTCGCGCCAGCCCACAGAAATAAGCCTGGAGCTGATCAAGAGATCGACCCCAGGCTTTCCGATTTTCTGGCAAGCTATGCAACTAGCTGGCTATCGTTTTAAAATACTGATAAATTTTGTTTAATTTCACTTCCTGTTTTCCCTTCGGACTCTCCATACTGCCGAATTCAAAAAATTTCACTTTTTTTATCCCTACATATTGGAATAAAGCTTTTCTCATTAATATTTTGTGCGCATTATACAACCAGAACAGCGGATACAGTGCAGGTCCCTTCATCGTCGACACGCAAACAACCGACTTCTCTTTCATAAGCCCCTCTGGTAAGATACGGCCGTTATTCTTGAAAGCAAAGCCTGAGACAAACATCTTATCGATGTACCCCATAAGCATAGCCGGCGGGCGTCCCCACCAGATCGGGTACACCAGCACGATTTTATCCGCCCACATCAGCTGCTCGCGGTACTTAAGAAGCTCAGGATCGGCGTGCAATTCCCTTCTGCGCTTGGTTTCGTTGAAAACCAGCACCGGGTTAAACCCTTCCTCATATAAATCCAGCACCTTGATCTCCGTGATCTGGGGGTTCTCTGTGCTGCCTTGGATGACTTTTTGCAAAAATGCATAGCTTAAGCTTTGATGATTCGGATGTGTATATATGACCAATGTGTTCAATCATTCCACCTCTTTACTTATCATTTGATAAGCAAATCATATCACATCCATATTTTAGTTGTCAAATGATAATTGTTTTATGATAATTGTTTTTTGATAATTAATTTGTTATCTTTGTCAATAAGAAGCGAGGTGGTTGCTGTGGACAAAACAGCTCTTTTCCATAGATTTGTAACCTTCATTACAGCTGTTCATCATGCACAGCATGAAATGGCGAAGGATGTTAAATTTGATGCCATTACTCCTCTCCAATATAGCATTCTGGAATACATCGCGGTCAGCCAGCCCGTGACCCTTAGTGAAATCAGCGATTGCCAGCACATGTCCATGCCGAATACAAGCCGTGAACTGAAGAAGCTGACCGAAAAGAATCTATGCGAGAAATTCGAGGTCGCCGAAGACAGGCGCAAACAATATATTCGCCTATCCGAGCAAGGCCAGACGATGATGAACAATGCATTCGCTAGCATCAAAGGCCGCTTCCTGCAGCGGTTAAAAGATACATCCGAAGGCGAGCTGGAAGAAATCCAACATGCGCTGGATGTGCTTCAATCCAAATTTTTCCATTCCGGCAAATCCCCACAATAAGCGCAGAGCTGCCTGTTATTTGCACTGACCTATGGAAATATTAATTTTGTAACTGCCATAGACTAGAATTTCATCCAAGAGCTTTGACAGCAGGTTATGATCAGGTACTTGGACTTTTAAAATAAAGCAGGGCTCGCCGCTAACACGGTGAGCCTCTTTGATTTCATCGCGTTCCTGGATGAATGCTTGAAACTTCGTATGCTTATAGTCCCTTATCATCACGGTTACAAAAATGCAGAAGGTATTCCCCAGCAATTTCTCATTCAGCCGGACCGTATATCCCTCTATAACCCCTAATTCCTCTAACCGCCCAATACGATTAGCTACCGCCACGCCAGACATATGAACGATCTCCCCAATTTGTTTCCATTGCAATCTGGAGTTCGTTTGCAAACAACGCAGGATTTCCATATCGATGTGATCAATCACTCCGGTTCATCCTTTCATAGACTAAGTAATAGGGTAAAAACACTTTCATGAATGTATGTAAGGGGACGATTGTATGCGCTAGAATGCTTACTAGAGGGTCCTCGAAATACAATTATTACCTACTTGGGAGGGTTAAGACAAGTGATAAAACAGCTATTTATTCTATTTTCAATATGCCTAGTATTCGTTGGTGTGGTTGGTTGTGGCGGCAACCCTGCAGCGGGTGCGAGTAAGGTGGCAAATGCTTCCCCTCATGATCAGCACACGCAACAACCAGCAAAAGCCGGTCAAGCTGCCAAATATTCGCTTGATGCTACCGTTTCTAAAGAAAACGACAGTTATATTCTGAAAGTGACTACCAACTTGAAGCTTTCAAGTGAACACTATGAGGGGGCGCCAGTAGACGGAGAAGGCCATATCCACTTTTATCTGAATGGCACATTAGTTGGCCCAATCAAGGACACAGCTCCTTATCCTCTTCAAGGTTTGCAGAAAGGCACGAATAAGATCAAACTCGCGCTGGCCGAGAACAATCATACCGAAATCGGCGTGTTCAAAGAGCTCAGCGTAGAGAAAGCTGATTAACTTCCTTAAAACCCAACGCGGAAGATCAAGGATCACCGCTAGGTCCTTCATTAAAGGTAACGACGGAACTACAATCTCTTATTTCTTGGAATAGCCCCGGTTTTAATAGTCACGGGGAACTACGGTACGTTAAACAAGTTGTTTTCAGCCTGTAATCCCCGATTTCTGGTAAATAGGGAACTGCAGTTCCGCGAAATGACCATTGAAGCCGATATGCCTAGCCATAACGCACTGTAGTTCCGCTTGCCCGCGTATGAAGACGATCTCTTTCGAACTTAAACTTCCTGGCTACAAAGAAAAACAGCCACTTTCATCGAAAATGATGGAAGCGGCTGTTCTTTTTATACGAATTCACCGTTGCTGCGAATCGTTTAGCCGGTGATCCACTGCACGTTCCCATCAGCTCATCATCTGTTTCACTAATTCCCGATTACGCAGCTTAAAGACTTCGTTATGCGAGGATACCATCCCGACTTTATCCGCTTCAGGCTGAATATATTGTTTCGCTCTGTTGACAGCATTGGCGGCATCTTGGAAGGCACCCGCGATCAAGCGAACTTTTCCATCATGCTTCAAAATATCCCCGGCCGCATAAAGCCCTTCTATCGAAGATTCACTGGCGGCATTGCCTGCGATATAAAAATTTTCAACAAGCGTGATATCCAGTTCACTATTTTCAAGCAATGTGCTGTCACGCTCATAACCATGATTAATAATCACTTCATCAATAGCCAAATAGGAAACTTCACCTGTCTCATGGTTGGTCAGCTCAACCCGTTCAATGGCTTCATGATTCGCACTGGCCGCTAGCTTGGTGATCGATGTGTTTAAATAGCTAATTACAGAGCTGTTCACAAGCTGCTTTACTTGAGATTCATGCCCCGTCAGCTCGCTTTTGCGATAGGTAATATACACTTGTTTGGCGATCGGCTCTAGTTCATTCGCCCAATCGATGGCCGAGTTGCCTCCGCCTGAAATGATCACGGTTTTGCCTTTGAACCGCTGTAAAGATTTCACGGTATAATTTAAATTCGAGACCTCGTAACGCTCTGCGCCTTCAATCTCCAGCTTCTGAGGATTCAGAATGCCGGTGCCGACGGCAACAATGACCGTCTTCGAATAATGTTGTTGGCCGGAGGCCGCCTTTAATACGAAAATGCCATCCTCATTCCTTGTAATCGACTCCACTTTTTCATTCAAAACAACCTCAGGATTGAACGTCAATCCTTGCTCCACAAGCTTTTCAATCAGCTTGGCCCCTGAAATTGGCGTATGTCCGCCCACATCCCAAATCATTTTCTCCGGATATACATGAATTTTGCCGCCTAGTCGTGGCTGGTACTCAATCAGCTTGGCCTTCATTTCTCTAAGTCCGCTATAAAATGTCGAGTAAAGCCCCGCCGGACCCCCTCCAATTACTGTCACATCGTATAATTCCTGTTGTTCCATTGTTCCACTCCTTTGCGCCAAATGTAATTGATTATCATTCTCATTTAAATATACGCCGTTTCTCCCACTTTTACAATCATAAATAGCGGTTGACAAATGAAACGACCAGGATTAAAGTGTGTAATGTAATTGATTTTGATAATCATTATCAATATATACAGTCATGTTGGATCAACAAATGGAGGTTACGAAATGGTTCGCCTATATACAGATGAACTGAACATTGGTTATGGTGAACGGCTAATTGTGAAAAATCTCAGTGTCTCGTTTCCTGATAAAAAAATTACCACAATTATCGGAGCGAACGGCTGCGGGAAATCTACCCTATTAAAGGCGAGCACCCGAATAATTCCGCATGATTCAGGAGCCGTCGTGCTTGATGGTGAGCTGATTACCAAAGAACATACGAAGACCCTCGCTAGAAAAATGGCGATCCTCCCACAAGCCCCAGAGAGTGCAAGCGGACTTACCGTTGGAGAGTTGGTATCTTACGGCCGTTTTCCGTATCAGACAGGCTTCGGCCGCCTCACGAAAAAGGATTATGAAGTCATTGACTGGGCGCTTGAAGTGACCGGAACGAAAGAATTTAAGTATCGTCCTGTCGATGCGCTATCGGGAGGCCAACGACAGCGCGTATGGATTGCTATGGCACTTGCGCAAGAAACAGACATCATCTTCCTCGACGAGCCTACTACCTATCTGGACTTGGCGCATCAATTAGAGGTGCTGGAGCTGCTTCAAAAGCTGAACATTGAGCAAGAGCGCACGATTGTCATGGTGCTTCACGATTTGAATCAAGCTGCCCGGTTTGCTGACTATATCATCGCTCTCAAAGACGGTGAAGTTGTAAAGGCCGGGAGCTGCGAAGAAGTGATTACTCCTGAGGTGCTGAAAAAAGTGTTCCATATTGATGCCGAAATTGGCCGAGACCCTCGCACGAACAAGCCTATGTGTTTCACATACAATTTATTAAAAGGGGAAGAAAATAATGAAAAAACAAATGATTCCATTCCTGTTCTTAGTCATGCTATCCGTTAGTGCCTGCGGCAGCGGAACAGCCAAACAAGAGGGCAGCGCAGCTAACGCGGGTAACAAAGCCACAACCATCACCTATCAATCTGAAAATGGTCCCATCGATGTTCCTGCCAACCCTCAACGCGTGATTGTTCTTTCTGCTTTTGCAGGAAATGTAATGTCTCTGAACGTAAAGCTTGTCGGTGTAGAATCTTGGTCCAAAATGAACCCCCGCTTTGATAAAACACTAAAAGATGTTCAAGAAGTATCTGATGAAAGCTTGGAAAAAATTATCGAGTTGAAGCCCGACCTCATCATCGGTCTCTCCACGATTAAAAACGTTGATAAATTGAAACAGATCGCTCCCACGGTTACGTACACGTATGGGAAGGTCGATTATTTAACGCAGCATCTTGAAATCGGCAAGCTTTTGAACAAAGAAAAAGAAGCTAAAACATGGGTCGATGACTTCAAAAAACGGGCTCAAAAAGCCGGAGAGGACATTAAAGCGAAGCTCGGCGCTGACAAAACTATTTCTGTCATTGAAAGCTTCGACAAGCAGTTATACGTCTACGGCGACCACTGGGGCCGCGGTACTGAGATTCTATATCAGGAAATGAAACTCGGCATGCCTCAGAAGGTCAAAGAAATGGTTGAAAAAGACGGTTACTACGCGTTGTCTCTGGAAGTATTCCCTCAATATGCCGGCGATTACGTCATCTTAAGTAAAAATCCGGATGCTGATAATTCGTTCCAGCAAACCGATACGTACAAAAACACGCCGGCTGTTAAAAACAAACAACTATTCGAAGTAAATGCCAAAGAATTCTATTTCAACGATCCGTTAACGCTGGATTACCAACTGGACTCTTTTACGAAAAACTTGCTCGGTAAATAACGAATGATCATCAAAGAAAATCAACGTTTCATCCCCTTTGGCTATAAACTTGCAGTTGGAATCCTCGTATTCGTGGCGATGTTTGTTATTTCCCTGGTATTCGGAGCCGCTGATGCAACCGTCAGAGATGTATGGCTGGCATTAACTACTCACGCGGCTGGCGAAAAAATTTCGATCATCCGAGAAATCCGATTCCCGCGTGAAGTGGCGGCGATATTTGTCGGCGCTGCGCTAGCCGTATCCGGCGCCATCATGCAAGGCATGACGAGAAACCCGCTCGCTGACCCGGGGCTGCTAGGTTTGACTGCTGGCGCACAAGCGGCTCTTGCCTGTACGATTGCGTTCGTCCCTTCAGCCAATTACTTCAGCCTGATGATCGCTTGTTTTATCGGTGCTGCTGTGGGAGCAGTTATGGTTTTCGGGATTGGCTCGATGAAAAAGGGCGGTTTCTCTCCGCTTCGTATTGTACTGGCCGGCGCTTCGGTCTCCGCCTTTCTCTACGCTGTCTCGGAGGGTATCGGGATTTATTTCAAAATCTCTAAAGATGTATCCATGTGGACGGCTGGCGGTCTGATCGGCACTTCATGGGGCCAGCTCCAAATCATTGCCCCCTTGATTGCCCTGGGGATTGCCATATCCCTGCTGCTTTCCAAACAGCTGACCGTGCTTAGTTTAAGCGAAGAAGTGGCGGTTGGATTAGGGCAAAAGACGATTCAAGTTAAAACCGTCCTGTTCATCATCATCATTTTACTTGCAGGAGCCTCTGTGGCGCTTGTCGGCAATATGGCATTCATCGGTCTCATGATTCCTCACATTGTTCGCGCCATCGTTGGAACGGATTATCGCTTCATTATCCCGATGTCGGCTATATCCGGTGCTGCTTTCATGCTCCTTGCCGATACCCTTGGGCGGACGATCAATTCACCTTACGAAACGCCTGTAGCGGCTATTGTTGCGATGCTGGGTTTGCCTTTCTTCCTGTTCATCGTGAGTAAAGGAGGCAAGGCCTTCTCATGATCCATCCCGCTATACTTAGAAAACAACGAATTATTCTAGTCGTTTCGCTTGGGCTTATTCTGGCCACAATTCTCGTCGGGATGGGCATCGGATACTCCTCTGTGTCCTATGATAGGCTGATTCCTACGCTTCTGGGTCAGGGTACGTTCAAAGAGCATTTTGTCATCTTCTCCATTCGATTGCCTCGAATGATCGTTACCTTGCTCGCGGGCATGGCTCTGTCCTTATCCGGCGCGATCCTGCAAGGCATTACGCGCAATGATTTGGCCGATCCCGGAATCATCGGCATTAACTCGGGCGCTGGCGTCGCGATTGCACTTTTCTTTTTGTTCTTCCCTGTCAAAGCCGGGGCTTTCGTGTACGTGCTTCCGCTGGTCGCTTTTGTCGGCGCTATCGTAACGGCATGTCTCATTTACGTGTTCTCATTTAATCGCAAAGTCGGCCTGCAGCCCGTGAGATTAGTCCTGATTGGCGTCGGGTTCTCGACCGCGCTATCCGGGATTATGATTGTTATTATTTCATCGGCTGAACGTACCAAAGTCGATTTTATCGCGAAATGGTTAGCCGGCAATATCTGGGGGACGGACTGGCCCTTCATTTGGTCCATCCTGCCCTGGTTAGCTATTCTCATCCCATTTACTATCTACAAAGCAAATAAACTGAATCTCCTTGGCCTTAACGAGCCTGTGGCTATCGGTGTTGGCGTGTTAGTTGAAAAGGAACGCATCGTATTGCTTCTAACGGCTGTCGCCTTGGCGGCTTCCGCGGTTTCTGTTACAGGAGGCATTGCTTTTATTGGACTCATGGCTCCACATATGGCTAAGGCTCTAGTAGGGCCGAGAAATCAGTTATTTATCCCCGTCGCCATTCTAATTGGGGGATGGCTGTTACTATTTGCGGACACTGTCGGCCGCAATCTCGTTGACCCCGATGGTATTCCAGCGGGTATCATGGTTGCGTTGATCGGTGCGCCATACTTTATGTATTTATTATTGAAAAAATGAGAAATGGCGGTAGTCGGCTGCGTTATTGGGAATAACGCGCTCATCTACCGCCATTTTTCATAGCTACAACGTTTGTGATAATCGAACCATATCTGTGCATGGAATGCCCTGTTCAACAATGGGTTCGGCATAATGCTTAATAAAAAAATCTCTGTCAATCCAGTCCATCCGAAAGCCGCATTTTTGATAAAGTGCTAGTTGGTCTATGCTTGAATTGCCCGTACCCACCTCAATGGTTAGGTAGCCATGTTGGCGAGCCATGCATATAGCATGATTGACTAGCAGTTTACCAATGCCCCTACCTTGCTCTTCGTCACTTACAGCTATATTAACAAGTTCTATCGTTCCAGGTCTGGTTGGCAAAAGAACGTACACCCCTATGATTACGCTGTTTCGCTCCGCGATGTAACATTCACCCCGGCTCAAGTATTCCCTCACAATGATTTCCGAGGGGTCAGCTAGCAGCAATAAATCTAACGGCACCGGTTCCTCAGGTCTTAAGCCTCTGACTACAATTTCCATCTTGCTCACACTCGTCTTTCATGAACACCTAGTATTCGGATGCCTCAAAATTTTATCCCATTCAAATGACAGCGTGAAGCGCCTGCAGCGCAGCCTGCTCATCTTTCAAGAAAAATACTTGCTTCCCCTTGTTGCACTCATAGATAAAATCCTTAAGACTCTTGCTTGCATACACATCAAAATCGCCAACAATGGCAATTTTCAATTGGTAATTCGTATATTTTTGCAAAATCTCACCGGCAAGTCTGGTGCTTAAATCGAAGAAAGCTTCCGTAATATTTGCTTTATGAATAATAACTTTGTCGCATTGTTCGTTATACCTAACTGAACTCATCAAATCCAGCGCCTCTTGAACGTCACTAATGAGCACTTCTGAGCTATCTATCAGGGCTACCTTCGAACTTCCCTCTTGGTCAATGCGTATTTCCATCAAGGCTCCACCTTTCACTACCCAATCCAACTTTGGAATATTTAACCACATTATATATGGGCTTGGTTCAGATGGTCAATCAATCCCGCGCTAACCGCCTATGATTCCGCTCGAGTATGATTTAAATAACTATCTTCCAATACCGCAAATTTATCCCCATATTCTTTAATAATATGGTTTTCACCCCACGTACATAACGCATTCAAAATCGACTCCAAACTCGCCCCGTATTCACTCAATTCATATTCCACCTTCGGGGGGATTTGATTGTAAATCGTTCGGTTCACAATCCCGTCCTTCTCTAATTCTCTCAACTGCTGCGTTAACATCTTTTGCGTGATGCCGGGCATCACTCGCTTCAAATCGCTAGTTCTCTTCTTGCCATGCGTCAAATGGCAGAGGATGACGCATTTCCATTTCCCGCCGATGACTTCTAATGTTGCTTCCACCGAAATGTTATATTTTTTCTGGCTCACGCCTGTTTCCTCCTAATCATCTTACAGGTACTTTTTTGTTCCTATAGTACTTTTCAGTACCTACCACACTTGAAAGTACGTACTATCCATTTTCATTCGATTCACTCATAATAACATCTACCGGCCGGTGAATACCAACTAGGAGTGAATACAAATGTCTCTCGATAGAAAGCGAAGCACCCTGGCGCTGCTTGCCTTAGCGATAAGCGCCTTTGCCATTGGAACAACAGAGTTCATCAGCGTGGGGCTTCTGCCTCTCATTGCTGAAGACTTACAAATATCTTTGACTACTGCGGGATTAACCGTTTCTTTATATGCACTAGGCGTAACGGTGGGAGCGCCGATTCTGACTTCCTTGACCGCTAAAGTATCGCGTAAAACATTGCTGCTGGTGATTATGCTTGTCTTTATCGCAGGCAACAGCCTTGCTGCCGCGGCAGATGGCATTGCTGTTCTTCTGGCAGCCCGCGTCATCTCTGCGTTCGCACATGGTATCTTTATGTCCATCGGCTCAACCATTGCCGCCGATCTCGTGCCTGACAACCGCAGGGCCAGCGCCATTGCGATGATGTTCTCCGGCCTTACCGTAGCGACGGTTACTGGCGTGCCCTTAGGTACCTGGATTGGCCAACAAATGGGTTGGCGAACGGCCTTTATCGCGATTGTGATCATCGGCATCGTGGCTTTCATCGCTAATCTGATTCTGGTCCCTTCGAGTTTGCGCCAAGGAACCTCCACGCCGATTCGCGAGCAACTTAAAGTGATCACCAATGGACGATTGCTGCTTGCCTTCGCCATCACAGCCTTAGGCTACGGGGGAACGTTTGTCGTCTTTACTTATTTATCCCCGTTGCTCCACAGCATAACCGGATTTGACGAGAAAACGATCGTCGCCATTCTTCTTGTATACGGCATTACCATTGCCATCGGTAATAGTATCGGTGGGAAACTTGCCAATCGTAAGCCTATTGTTGCATTGTTCTATATGTTTGCTATACAAGCCATTGTCCTACTTCTGTTGACGTTCACGGCTCCGTTTAAAATTGCTGGCTTAATTACGATCCTTTTTATGGGATTGTTAGCCTTTATGAATGTGCCGGGACTTCAAGTGTATGTCGTTATTTTGGCTGAACGCTACACACCCAAGGCGGTGGATGTTGCTTCTGCCTTCAATATTGCCGCGTTTAACGCGGGCATTGCAATTGGGGCCTACTTAGGCGGTCTGATTACGAACACAATAGGCCTAATCCATACGCCATGGATTGGTTCCTTAATGGTACTGGGAGCCGTCGTCTTAACCAGATGGATGCGCGCCCTGGAGAAGCAAGATCAGACAAGCGCTCAAAGTCATAGCCGTATCGTATCCGCATAACTCATTCTAATATCTCAGGAGGCTTCTATTATGATAAACAACTTACAAGCGACTACAACATTAACCAACGGTGTTCCTATGCCCTGGTTCGGGCTCGGCGTATTTAAAGTAGAAGAAGGCGCGGAGCTGGTCCAAGCTGTACAATCAGCCATACGGCATGGGTATCGCAGCATCGATACAGCCGCCATATACGGCAATGAAACGGGGGTTGGACAAGGGATTCGAGAAGCCATTCTCGAAACGGGAATCTCTAGAGAAAAGCTCTTCGTCACTTCAAAGGTCTGGAACGCAGACCTAGGGTACGAATCCACACTGGCAGCCTATGAATTGAGTCTCAGTAAGCTCGGTTTGGATTATCTTGATTTGTATCTCATACATTGGCCTGTAAAGGGTAAATATAAAGAGGCATGGAGAGCACTGGAGACTTTATATGCCGAAGGCCGGGTAAAGGCGATTGGCGTGAGCAATTTCCAAACGCATCACCTCGAAGACTTGATGGCAGAAGCCACGATCAAACCGATGGTGAACCAAGTGGAGTTCCATCCTTATTTAGCCCAGCAACAGCTGCGCCAATTCTGCAAGGAACGAAATATTCAGCTGGAAGCATGGTCACCGCTCATGCAAGGGCAATTGCTGGATAATCCCGTGTTACAAGAAATCGCAGATCAACATGGCAAATCCGTCGCCCAAATCATACTGCGTTGGGACTTGCAGCACGGCATTGTAACGATTCCTAAGTCGACGAAAGAACACCGCATTATCGAAAATGCGTCCGTATTCGACTTTGAGCTAACGAGCGAGAATATGGCTCGCATTGACGCTTTGAACCAGAATCATCGCGTTGGCCCAGATCCCGACAACTTCGATTTCTAATTGGCCGTCGACATTGACGCCGCCTCTTTCCACAGTGAAAGAGGCGGCTTTTCGCATGGCGCCATGCGGCGGCTCACAACGCGCGCCCAGGATCCGCACCGGCACTGCCGGTAAGAATATTTTTCCTGCATATCGATTAATCATTAATAGCTTAATATTGAAGAGATATGTTTGGTTCATACAAGAAGATTTGTTCTACTTTAAAAGCAGGCATTAAATCCTTCGCAAACTCTTTAAGAGACTCCCCGATTTATAGTTACTAAAACTCCTAAACATTAATTAAGGATCAATAGTTAAATTATACCAAAAAAATAGTTGCAATAGCATCCTATATGGCGTATCATGAAATTAGTTGCAATAACATCCTATTCAAAAAAAGGGGGGATAATTTGAGCGAGCATTGGAGACAGAATGGCAAGGGCGCAGCAGAATCGCACGGTCCATACATCTCAGCCATCTACCGACACATGCAGATATTGATATCAGCTGAGTTGGCGCCATATCGAATCGGAAGCGGACAGTACATTTTCCTGATGGCGATAGCGGTTCAGCAACCAATCACTCAGAAGGAGCTAAGTGAGAAACTGCTCATTGACAAAACGACTACCGCCAAAGCGATTACCAAGCTGGAAGCAGAAGGTTACGTACGGTGGGAAGCCGATCCCGACGACAACCGCTATCATCTGCTTTATTTGACGGACTCGGGACGTGAGGTAGTACCTAATGTGCAAGAAGCGCTGGCACGCGTTAAGAACAAAACCAGGAAAGGTATTAGCGATAAGGAGTATGAGTTGCTAATAAGCCTACTGAAAATTGTGCTTCGTAATCTGACCGAGCAGGAAGAGACATAAGATGAGCTGGCACGCGGGGATCAGACTTGATGGATGAGCTGTTAACTTGGGCTGGTGTCACAAAGCCTCCTCATCGGTTCGGAAAATAAAATTGAAGGGTGAGATGAAAAATGATTAACGAGACATTTCCCTATGAGAAAAAGCGAATTCAAGTATTCGGATTAGAGATGGCATATGTGGAGGAAGGAAGCGGCGACCCGATCGTCTTCCTACACGGCAATCCGACATCCTCCTATCTCTGGCGCAACATTATTCCTTATGCCCAGAAGTTTGGCCGCTGCATTGTGCCTGATCTCATTGGAATGGGGGACTCCGCAAAGCTTCCGGATAGCGGGCCTCACGCGTACACCTTTGCCCAGCACCGCCGCTATCTTGATGAGCTACTCGATCAGCTTGGCGTGAGCGATCGTGTGACCTTCGTGGTGCACGACTGGGGATCAGCGCTGGGCTTCAACTGGAGTAAGCGCCATCCCGACGCGGTCAGAGGCATCGCTTACATGGAAGCGATTATTAAGCCGCGCAGTTGGAGTGAAATGCCGGAGAATGGACGTAAAATCTTCCAAACTCTCCGGACGCCGGAAGGGGAGCAAATGGTGCTAGAGCAAAATTCGTTCATCGAGTTCAACCTGCCGGTCGGCATATTGCGCAAGCTGACGGATGAAGAGATGGCACAGTACCGTCGACCGTTCCTGGAGCCGGGCGAAAGCCGCCGTCCAATGCTCAGCTGGGTACGACAGCTTCCTTTCGTTGAAGATTCGACTGATGTTCCAGAGATTGTCACTGAATATGGAGAATGGCTGGCGCAAAGCGCTGTTCCCAAACTATTCGTTCAATGCGCCCCCGGCTTACTGCCGCAATCCCACATCGATTTCTGCCGTACATGGCCATCGCAGACCGAAGTTACTGTGCCAGGCCGCCACTATCCCCAAGAAGACGCACCCGATGAAGTTGGCGAAGCGCTTGCCGTATGGCTGGGAAATTTGAATTAGCGTTACGTTTAACGAATTGTAAAATTGATTAAAAACAGCAGCAGTCTTGGACTTTAATTCCAAGGTTGCTGCTGTTTCTGCGTAAATTAAGGGAGACCCTGACTTGTGGCGTGCTTTGAACTGCCTTCACCCCTGGTTTTGAAGCTCAACTACACGCTTTCTCCGCATCGAAAAACTAACAATGGCCGCCGCTAACCCGAGGGCAACAATCAAGCTTGCCAGCCATGGATTATAGAGCACGGTGGAAGTAGCACTGACCATCACTCCCCCCACTCCGGCTCCTGCCGCCAATCCCAAATGAACGATCGATGTGTTCAAACTGAGAACGAGTTCGGATGAACCAGGTGCCTGTTGAATAAAATACGTTTGGATGGCCGGACCGGACACAAACATAACGAGCACCATGAGTGCAATCAACAATAGCTCGATTCCTATTGAGTCCTTAAAAAGGGGGAGCAGGGCTAGCACTGCCACATGAACGATAATGCTATACGTAATGATAGTGGAAGCTCCCCATCGATCGACGCCGTAACCGCCCAATCGCGAGCCGATGGTTCCAAAAATACCTAACACAAGCATAATCATACTAATATTTGATGCCTCCATATGAAGGATGTCCTTAATGAAAGTCGTTAGATACGTAAACAGGATGGAATTGCCCGATTCCCTGAAAAAGGTGAGCAGCAAGCCACTTACAATGACGACACTGCCCAACACTTTAAATTGTTGTCGAAAAGGTACCGGTTCGCCCCCCTCGATCTCTGGAAGAAGACGGTATATGATGCATGTAACCAGCAGGCTAAGCAGGCCTAGAATCAAGAAAATGGCTTGCCAATTCAACCAGTTGGTAATGGCTATCCCAATAGGAACACCTAGGATCATAGCACTGCTAAATCCGAGAATAATCGTCCCGATTGCACTGCCGAGTTTCTCGGCTGGCACTATTTTGGAGACCGCACCGAATGCTACGACAAGATACACGCCTGCGCTTACCCCCAGGACAACTCGGGAAATCATCAACACCGTGATATCCGAGCTGCTAGAGGAGAGCAAGCAGCCAAGGATAAAAACAACCAACGAACCCACCAGCACCTTCCTTCGTTTCAAACGGGAAGTCAGCGAGACGAGGATGGGCGTTCCGATGGCAAAAGCAAGAGAATACACGGTAACTAATTGCCCGGCTAAGGCAATGGAAATGGCTAAGTCTTTGGCAATCATGTTGAGAATACCAGAGACAACTAGCTCGGAAGTGGCTGTGAGGAATACCCCTAGCGCCAGAACATAAATAGACAGTCGATTCATACGATTCATCCCTTTCGTTATCTTTGCAAGATCACTTTATTGGATTATAATTTAGCTACAGAAACATTGTAAGAACGCAAAATATTTGGATATAATCCAATTATTTTGACTAACTAATTATAAGTAAGTAGGTGAGCTGCATGGACGCTGTACGAAATGAAGCGAATAATTCCCTTCCCATCTGTTCAGTGCTGCAAATTCTGGACTCTAAATGGTCGTTCTTGGTCATCTCTGAGCTGTCCAGCGGAGCCAAAAGGTTTAACCAGCTCCATCGGGATCTGGCCATCGTCAAAACGCAGTCTTTAACGAATGTTCTGCGGCATTTGGAGCAAAGCGGCATTGTTCAGCGTCAAGTATTCCCTACGGTACCGGTGACGGTCGAATATGCCTTGACAGAAAAGGGGCTGGATTTCCAGACATCGCTGAAGGAAATGGAAAAGTGGGCCGCCAAGTGGAATACCATGAGCTGACAACTATAGCATTCCAGCAACGTCAAATAGCCCGCACCCTGTTTTAAAGGTGCGGGCTATTTGACGTTTGCTTATCTTCTACTATTCATAATGAATGAGGCCGAGAGGATCTCTTTTTATACTTCTCTCAGAGTTTCTTCAATTGATCGATGATGTCCTGAGGCTCCATCCGTTCCATGAAGTCCGGGTTGACGTAGGCGTGGCGGACGATTCCTTCCTTATCGATAATGTACGTCGCCGGAACCGGCAGCACCCAGCGATCGCTTTTATTGAACTCAGCGAGATTCCGTTTGAGCGTATTTATGAAGGTATTTTGAAGATAATCGGGCAATTCAAACAAAATATTGTAGCTGTCGGCGACAAGTCCATTCGGATCGCTCAGCACCTCGAAGGTCAGGCTTTCTTTCTCCTGCTGGGACAACGAGCTATCGGGAGTTTGCGGAGAGACGGCAATCAGTTGGCCGCCGTGCTCCTGAATCTCCGACAGCACTTGCTGGTAAGCCCGAAGCTGGACATTGCAGAACGGGCACCAGCTGCCGCGGTAGAAGGCCAGGACAACCGGGCTTTTGGCTAGCTCGTCGTACAGGGTTACTTGCTCGCCGACCTGATTGGATAACGAAAAATTGGGCGCCTTGTCCCCTTCTTTCAAACCGAAAACGATACCGGATTGCTGTTGCTCCTTAATATGACGCAGAATCTCCACCTGAGCCTCTACGGGCACCTTAGCAGTAAAGCCCGCCTTTGTTTGTTCCAGTTGTTCTTTAACCGACATGGTACAACTCTCCTTTTTGAATTAAATGATGGAGCTTAAGTATCGAATATCCCGCCCTCTCCCTATTTCATACAATAAAAGATACCGAACGGTTTCTTTTATTGTAGCATACATCCAGTAAATGGCAAGGGTACAATTGTAAATTTGTTATATTGAATAATTGGAATATTGTTCGAGCGGCGGACTAGCCCCATCATTTAGACCAAGTCCCGTTACGAGCCGCTCGCTCGATTGCGATCCATCAGATTACGAATCGTCTCTGCAATTGCATGTTCGTGCGGCGTCCAAGAGATCGGTCCGATCAATCGTTCATACTTGTCACCGCTCAGTAAGAAAGGTTCCTCGGTGAGGTAGAGCATTTCTACAACTTCTCTCATCACGGGATTAAACAGTCCAAGAAGTTTCAGGGCGTTGCGGCCGAGAGGGATAACTGCCTTGCGTTGCCCGCTCGCCTGCTGTGCGATGTCTACCAATTCGCGGCCAGATAGGACGCCGGGACCTGGAATGTGCCAATTCTGCCGATAGGCGTCTTCTCGTCCGGCGATCTCTACAATCATTCGCGCCGCATCGGGCAAATACACATATTCACGCGGGATGTTCATGTTCCCAATGAAGGCCGTCAGCTTGCCGGCCGCGATCGCTTCCATCGTTACGGAGAGATAGGATGCCTGCGCAGAAGGTCCATAATAGTCCGGCAGCCTTACAATAAGCGGCTTCGCCTTATGCCACCGCTGGTCGAACAGCAACTCCTCATAGGCAAGCCTTACTTTGCCCTTGCGAGTATGGGGACGCTTGGGGTGGTCCTCTGCGGCCTTCGCCATGGTCGTCCTTCTGCCATAGGGATAGATCCCATCCACGATAACTACCTTTGCCCCCAGACTGCTCGCGGCTTGCATCACCGATTCTCCGAGCGGCAAGAGCCGTGCCTCCATCTCATGATAAGGAATATTAGCACTATGGAAAATTACATCAGCCCCGCTGGCAGCCCTGGCGATATCCTCCGGATTAAAAGCATCGCCTGTCACAAGGCGAAGGTTAGAAGGAGTGCCGAGCTCCTCGGCCAGACTCTCCAGCTTCCTCATCGATCGGCCGAAAGCTACGGTTTCCACTCCTCTTTTAACCAATTCCTCCGTCAGTGGACTCCCTACCCCGCCAGTCGCTCCCAGTACAATTGCCTTTTTCATACGTATAACCCTCTTTCATATTTTATTATTGATTAACCAATTACTAATGCTTAAAAAAATCACTGCTTCTTCACCATCAAATCCGGCATCTCCATCACAATAACCACATGATTTATTATTGATTGACCAATTACTAATTGAATAGAGTATATGTCATCCTTCCACTATTTTCAATATAAAATCTTTTCGTAACCGCGGTACTCCCATGTGTATAGCTTACCAGAGGTGAAGTCACCCCTGGTCGCCTAGCATCGCGCCGGCAATCGTCAAAAAATCTTCCCGGTTGATCTCAAAATGCCCGTAGCGGAAGGTATATCCCCAATTCCGGTTGCCACGCGTGAAACTAAGCTGTTCCAGCAGATTGGCTATCTTCACTTCCCGACACGGCTTGTAACGGATGTCTCGACGAAATGGCACAAAGGTTTCCGACATTTGATATTCATAAACGGTGTCGTTCACGACCTGCCCGATAGCCGTGAACGCCTGAAGCGCCTCTCCTTTCCCCATCTCTTTCCGCGGAGAATAGTAAATCAGCCAGTCGCCAGCATGCATGCGCCGCAAAGGCGCTGACTTGCCGTGACAGAGCTGGGCAAACCCGCCCTGCACCCCCCGCTCAACATGAGAAGCAGATACGACGCCAACCCAGTAGCGGCTTTGTTCATTAATTGGTTCCAACAGCATATTATTATGTTCGCCTCCATTTTCCACAACTTCATCACCTAATCTCACTATACGACAACGCCACTGACAACTGTCTGTCAGTGGCGTTATTATATAAGCTTAAAAAGCCCGGTCGTTACGAAGTTTCGGCTGTTGCCAAATTCAGTACGGGTAAGGGGAACAATAGGCAAGACTATGAACTGGAGACAAATGCAGCAACGATTGAACTATTTGAATAACACTTTCTCTATATTGTATTTGGCCTGCAATTTATTAATTATATACGTCTCATAGATTTCTCTATCGAGGGGGTCCTCAACAACGCAAACATCAATTTTCACTACTTCTTCTCTATTATTTTTGATTGGGGATACGGTATCTTCAAAATGTTTCTTAATCCTTGGTCTTAGCTTCCTTGCTTTGCCAGCGAGCAATAATTCATCATTTTCGTTGAAAAACATAAAAATACCACCCTTATCTCTCGGAATCAGGTGAAAATCCGTAAACCCGTAAATATGACTTAGCTCGGGTGCAACCTGTTTGGTAATAGAAACATCTGGTGTTGGAATGGTAATGTTGATCATTTTCGTTCACTTCTCCCCCATAAAATTTCAGATCTTTTTAACAAATTCGGATTTTAACTTCATCGCTCCAAAACTATCAATTTTACAGTCGATATCATGATCTCCGTCAATCAAACGTATATTTTTTACTTTCGTCCCTATTTTTATGACTAATGAACTTCCTTTTACCTTAAGGTCTTTGATGACTGTTACTGAATCGCCATCCTTTAAAATATTCCCATTCGCATCTTTGATAATCCTTGTGTCTTCAGGATGTTCGGTTTCTGCTTGTAACGTCCACTCATGAGCACATTCTGGGCACATATAAAGGCTGCCGTCTTCGTACGTATAGGCTGAGTTGCACTTTGGACAATTTGGCAAATTCGACATTGGTATCGTGCCCTCCATTTCTTATAAAGTTCCCGTTACAAGTATAGGGGATATTCAGCAACGATTCCACTACAAACAAAAGCCCGCTTCGGCCTTTACAAACGGCTTAGCGGGCTTTCCTGCTAATCTTATTTTATGACAATAGGATGTGCTTCAACGCGGTTAAACGTATCTCCATCCGTAGATCCGTCTATCATGAAATCAATGGTCTTGATATCATCCAAGTTAGAGTCTACTTTAACTACAATTTTCCCTTTTTTCACATCCTGATTGGCATATTTACCGTCCAAGTCATCCGAGTATGAGATGGGATTGCTGATTTCAATGATTTCATTCTTGTTCAATTGTATTTTCCCCTTTGTCGGGGACCAGCTTAATTTCGAGTAAGATGTGTTTTCGATACTGACATCCATGATGATGGCATGTATAGGGTTCGGAGTCTTACTGTTCTGGTAAGCTGTATCCAAGGTTACATTGGAAATTTTCATCATCAACGACCCCGACCACACAGTGCTATCCACTTGATAAGTTTTCGTTGATTTGATATTAATCGTGCGGTTGGTTTCATCCCATTTCACATCGGCTCCCAGCGCTTCCGACACCGTGCGTAAGGGCACATAACTCGAACCATTGATAATCTGAATATCGGCGTTAACTTGCTTTCCATGAACAAAAAGTCGAATATCCGACGATGCATATACGCCGATTCCTATACCAAATATCAGGATGAAAGACATACAGATGATGAGTACTGTTTTATTCAATTTTAACTATCTCCTTCATTTGGGATTTAGTTGCTCCAGGAGATAATTCGACATTATTTGGAATTTTCCTGCCAGTTCGACATGTAGAATGGGTAAACCATCTGTCGGGGAAAGTAAAACGCCTCGCGGCGTCCTTGGTATAAAACCATATGTTGGCGCATGGGGAGTGGACTTAAGACTGGGGTTCCGCGCTAACGCTTCTCCAGTCCCATCCCCTCTGTTCTACTTTGTGCTGCCTTCCACTTCTCTTTTCCATCACCGGTTATCGCCCAGCTGTTACGACGGAACTACAGTACGTTATTTCTTTAAATTTCCTGTTTTTTTACCATGACGAGGAACTAGGATGCGTTAAACAGGTAATTGCTAGCGTGTAATCCCAAATTTCTTCTGCATAACGTACTGCAGTTCCGCGAAATGCCCATTCAAGCCTATATGACTAGCCATAACGCACCGTAGTTCCGCTAGCCTGCTCATGATATGTCTTTCAAAGAATCCCATGGTTCGATGAACCGCTTACAGTACCATCTCTCCAAACCAAGCTTGTTCCCTTAAAACAACATATAAACTCTATAACCCAATAAAAACCCTCCACGGAAGGAGGTTTTTTAACCTACTTATTTCTGATCTTGCGGACTCATAAATTTCTCAAAAGCCTTCTCAAACTCATCCTTGGTTGCGGCTTGTTTATAGAAAAACACGCCATTCACGTCCCTGATTTCATGTTCTTCAAGATTAATTGCTTCATACAGATTAGCAACATCATCTGGCGATCCTTCGACAACAATTTCGACGCCTTTTATTTTTGGTGAAACGATATAGGCAACTTTGTACTTCGAAGACGAGGCATGGAACAGAATAAAGGTACCCTTACGTGTCATATAATCAAGCTTTTCCGGATAGGTTCTTTTAGTCCCGCATGGCAATTTATACGATGACATTAGCGACATTTTGGGCATATCTCCTTTTAAATTAAGTAGGTAAGTCTGTATTGATTCTTATTTTATCATTTCTTGGCAGTTGCCGACAGCGACAAGCCCACCTTCTACGCTATACCGGCTAACAATGTCCCGTTTTTAGCGTAATGGGGGCGTTAGTGGATCGAAAAAGCCATTCGAAGTCATCTATTTGTTGTGGTGGTATGCGGGGCCTATGAATCATATTCCTTATATGAATATGGATGCCTGAATTTCGGCGACGCTAATTGAAGAGCGGTTATATAATAAGAACATAGTATATATACGGTTAGGACGAGGTGTGCCGATGATATCGAACGAATACAACGATGAATATTACAGGGCATTAATAGAAAAAAACACGGAATACGAAGGCGTTTTTTATGTAGGTGTCAAAACAACGGGTGTATTTTGCCGCCCGACTTGCCCGGCACGGAAGCCACTGTCTAAGAATTGCGAATTTTTCGAGACCGCGCAGCAGGCTCTTCTGGCCTCTTATCGGCCATGTCAGCGATGCCGTCCGTTATCACATCCAAATCACGTTTCAGACATAGTTCGCGTACTTGTTGAGGCTGTTGAGAATAATCCTGAAAAAAGATGGAAAGAACAAGATTTCAGAGAACTATCCGTTGATGAATCAACAGCACGTCGTCAATTCAAAAAGCGATTCGGTATGACATTTGTTGAATACGCACGTGCACGCCGCATGGGACTTGCCTTGAAGAACATCAGGGCTGGCCACACAGTCATTGATACTCAGTTATCGGCGGGCTATGAGTCCAGCAGTGGTTTCAGAGATGCATTCTCACGAATCATGGGAGCAGCGCCTACATTACTAGATGACGGGAATATTCTGAGAGCATCTTGGATTGACACGCGTCTTGGCCCCATGATTGCTATCGGGGATGAACATGCACTTCATCTTTTAGAATTTGTTGATCGCCGAGGCCTTGAGCGCGAAGTGGAACTACTTAGGCAGCGGACGAGATCTGCGATTATCCCCGGAATTACTGAACCGATTCGGTCGGTTGAAAAGGAGTTGACCCAATACTTTGAAGGGACGCTGACCACATTCAAGACCCCCGTCTTTTTATTGGGATCACCTTTTCAAAAAAGTGTATGGGAGCAATTAATGAAAATACCGCCCGGTGAAACTCGTTCGTATCTCGACATTGCCCATTCACTCGGGAAACCAACCGCCTTTCGCGCTGTGGCCCAAGCCAACGGGGCCAATCAACTTGCCATTCTGATTCCATGCCACCGCGTCATTAACTCAAATGGCGATTTGGGTGGCTACGGCGGAGGCTTATCACGTAAAAACTGGTTATTAACTCATGAAAAACAAGGCTCGACCGTTTAACTAAATAGCCACTCAAAATTCGAGCGGCTATTTTTGCAGTTAAAAAATGTTTTATTACAACGTGCCAAACAATTCACGAAGGTAATCTCTACGCCCGTGCAAAATACGGTGGATGATAACTATATCATCCACGATACGATAGAAGACCACATACGGATTCACGACAATAAATCGGTAGCCACGCTGTATAAGCGTATATTCTTCCGCGACCGCATAGTCGTTTCATCTATTCTTCCATTATCTATCTACTCTTTTGCTTTTTTAATTTGGTCGAACCGTTATAGACAAAGGCAACCGCAGAAACCCCCAAGCATATCGAAGTCCAAATATTCTCTGGGTGAATATCCAAAAAGATCAATCCAATAAATAAAAAGGCAAAGATAAATTCACCAACACCTATATAGAAATCTACTTTTTTATTATTCATGGTCAAACGCACCTCTTTCATAACGATTTCGAATTGGTTTTGCAAATAAAACAAAGACGTCGGGATCCCGGCGTCTTTCCTGTTCTATTTAATTGCAATGTAAATCTGCACTTCGGTGTCAGTAGGATCAAAATTCCGAGAATCGTAAAGCTCAAAATCCCCCGTATAAGCCCTTGCCTCCGGATATTCCTTGAAATATGCCCAGATATCCCCCCACGCTTGGGCTACCACTTCATAAACGGGCCCTCTTCTAGTCGTAAATACGATATACTTGCTTTCCGGTATAACCCTACACGTATAGTTTTCGTCCTGAACCGCTTCTTCACCCGCTTCATGCCCTATAAGAGTCGTATACGCTCCGGTTGCATCACTTTCGTAATCCGTGTACAACGCATAAATAAAATGAGGGTTGTTGGTCCCAGTCCTGGATGCAATGTTGCTCCCAAAGTAGGTTTCCCAAAGCCCCGGCAATCGCCCGTTCGGTCCTGCTTCCTCCGCATTTGTTGTACGTACACTTACGCCAATCAACGTTATATCTGGTTTTTCAGTCGTGTAGGTATTCATGGATCATCCTCTTCCCCTGTATTTAATACTAGTATATAACGGAAAAGTGGACGCCTATATGTCCTAGTTTGAGTACTGTTCAATAATTTTTTTTGCCCGGTGCATGACTTCTCTTGCTACGCTAACCGGTTGCTCTACTTTGACATAATCGCCATAACTTAGAAGCATACCATAAAACCATTCGTCATCCGTAAATTTCCCTTTTACCTGTATCGAACCATCCTCTAGCATGGTTATCCGCTCATGAGGAAACGTATCTTCAATTCTGTAGCGGACTTTTGGGTGAAAATGAAGAAGCATTTCTTTCTCTGTCTCTTTGGACCAATCCGAATCCCATACATATCTCTCTAACGACGGAATCTCGCGATGCACAAAATGCTCCGTCAGCATCCGCAAGCCCTGAATACGGGACAACCGAAATACTCGAAAATCGCTTCTTAGCGTGCAGTATGCCTGCAAATACCATAAATACCCTTTCAAAATTAGGTTCGATGGTTCAATTATTCTCTCACTCTCTGTCCCATTGCTATTCAAGTATTGAATTCTCACTCTTAGTGATTTTTCTATCGCTTGCCTCAAACTATTTATTTTTTCACGTGCAAGAGCACTCTGGCCCCAAGGGTTAAAATCAAAAATAATCCCCGTTCCTTTTATCTCGCCATCTAGCCGATCTGATTTACTGAGCAGCGCCATAACCTTCTCAAGGAGAGTAGCTAACGAACCATCATCCAGCACAGAAGTAATGCCTTTTACTGCAGCAACAATGGCGGCTATTTCTTTAAGCGTTAGAAACTGGCGATTAATCGTGTATTGTTCCATGATTTCAAATCCGCCCGATATACCCTTATGTGCCA
Organism: Paenibacillus tabacirhizosphaerae; assembly: GCF_040812395.1. Taxonomy (GTDB): domain Bacteria; phylum Bacillota; class Bacilli; order Paenibacillales; family NBRC-103111; genus Paenibacillus_E. The sequence goes on from NZ_JBFNXH010000004.1 coordinate 353,595, forward strand.
TAATGGGGATTCCCGATTGACTCAATGTTTCCATATCTCGATAAATCGTCTTCGTTGAAACTTCAAAGCGGTCAGCTAACTCTTTGGCACTGACTCGTTCACGATTTAGTAATAGGACGATCATCGCTAACAAGCGATCAATTTTCATTTGTTTCTCTCCTGGCCCCTTCTAGCATGTAACAGAAATTACTATATCATTATATACCTTATTACCATCTGGGATAGTTATCGGTCAACCTTATACCAGAATAAACTTTTCCATCTTACAGCAGTCCAGAAGATGATCGTGCATAGAGCATAAACAGGATCGTATTTCTTGTACTTCCACATCTATCAATATATGATAAATATCATACCAACATACTAGGGATGAGAGTGAGTTCGTGAATACGGAATTTTTAAAAGGATTTTTAGAAGTGGCTCGGACGAAAAGTATATCTAAAGCAAGCGAAGTACTGCATATTTCGCATACCGCACTCAGCAAACAGTTGAGAAGCCTGGAGCAGCAGTTTGATGTGCAGCTTTTTGTACGTTCCTCTCAAGGCGTTGAATTAACGGATGCTGGAAACGTCCTGTATGAATCCTCAAGGGTGTTACTTGATCAGCTATCTGTATTAACAAGGGCTCTTGAGCCCTATAAGGCATGGCAGCGTATTCGAATTGGAACGGTCCCGGATATCGCTTCGCAGTATCTATTGGCTTCGCTGCATAAATTGGAAAAACATGGACATGAAGTGGAATTGGTTTGCCGTCCATCCACATCCGAGGTATACAAGATGTTATTCGACGGGGAAGTGGATCTGCTCGTTGCAGAACGAATCTCCATGCATCCTTCCTTATGGATCGGTGATCTGCATCGGGAGCCTTTATTTGTGGTCATGCCGAAGGAACATCCGTTTGCAGAAAAACCGGCAGTCACACTAACCGAATTAAGCAATCAGCCCCTCGTTCTTTATGCTGAAGGTTGCACGATTCGCGCCAAATTGACGGATTTATTCGCGGCAGTGAATCATCCCATGCATATAAAAACCGAGGTCAACTTCAAAGAAGTTATCCTCGGTTATGTGGACAATGGCGGAGGGCTCACGGTGCTGCCTGAACCCTACATTTCGCAGTTATCCAAAGATCGATTAGTCGGCGTACCCTTGAGTCATCCTGATGCCCAACGAACGATTGCCGTATTTAGTACGAACCGGGCCAAAGGCCAGAAGATTTTCCGATTACTGAGTTAATTAGCAAGTACAGCTTCCTTAATACCAAATAATTGGAGTGAAATATAAGGGTAAGTACCATAACGCACAGCAAGCTCCAATTCCAGCAATGTGAAACGTTCAATCGTACGATTATTGGCGAGCTTACCTGCATGGATGAAACGAAATGGGAGCGGGTTAAAACGCTCAATGAAACGGTGAACAGCCTCTTCATCATCCCCAGTAACAAGCACATCGCTTTTTTGATCCTGAAATACCGGGTTCTCAAACACCTTGAAGAATGTATTTTTAAAGGCACCTACCACTTTGGATTCAGGCAGCAAAGACTGAAGGCGTTCAGCAGAAGATTCACCCCAGGCGGTAGTGAATCCGCTGAAGTCATCATTAAAAGGATTTGAAATATCCACAACTATTTTACCCTTTATTTGCTCTTTATTGGCTAGCGCCCAATCTATTAATGCCGTTGAGGGGAAAGCGGGAATGATGATATCTGCCTGCAGTGCTTCCTCATAAGAGGTGGTCACGATCTGATCCAGCTGGAAGCTTTTCGCCAGCCTTGCTGCTTCTTCCGGATTGCGTGAACCCCACAATACTTGACCCTCTACATATGCTGCTGCTTGTTTCACCAAAGCCTTCCCCATATTACCTGTTCCTAGTACGCTGATTTTCATAATCATCACTCCTTCTTTGAATTGATTTCAGCTTATCAAAGAAGAGTGACCTCCAGAAGTTCTACAATTTCGTACCCCTCCCACTTTTGGTTTCGGCATCGATTCTTGGATATGCAATTGATATCTACTCCGTCTAACTGTAAGATGGACAAGAAACAACATCTTCATCACCGGAGGGAAAATATATGATTCAACGTACCGTGCTTTTGAAATTTGCTGAGACAACAACACAAGAGCAGCTTCAAGAAGTCGTGAAACGCTTCAAGGCATTAAAAGACGCAATCGCAGGAATCGCTGAAATTCAAGCGGGGCTCAACATAGCCGAAAAAAGCAAAGAATACCAAGTTGTGCTTATGGTGAGATTTGAGAATCAAGACGCATTGGATGCCTACACGGTGAACGAAGACCATCAGGCTATCGTCTCCTATATTCACGAAGTTGGTAGAATCGACAGTATCGGCGTAGATATTAAGATTTAAATTTTTCAATAAAAAGGAGACCCCTATGTCAAGGGGTCATCCTGATCTGAATACTATTATCTTATTTGAATCATCAAATAAGGTTTGTTTTTCTAATATCTAACTATCAATTAATGCTTGCCCGCAGTTACCCCACCATCCACAGGTAGAATGGCTCCCGTTATCCAACTCGCTTCATCACTAGCCAAGAATAAGATGGCGGACACCATGTCCTTAGGCTGACCAATTCTTCCGAGCGGATGAAAGGCATGAAAACTATCCAATACACTCCTAATTTGATCTTGAGGGATAAAGCTATTGTAAACAGGTGTTTCTACTACAGCAGGAGCGACTGTATTTACACGTATTTGATCTTTGGCAAATTCGATAGCCAGATTGCGTGTTAATGCATGTCTGCCCGCCATGGCAGCCGAGTATGCACTTGAAGGTGTGGCACCGATTGCTTGAATGGCCCACATGGAACCCACGGAGACGATTGCTCCGCCACCACGCTTTATCATTTCAGGGATGACGGCTTGTGCGATAAAAAATGTTCCTTTCACGATGGTATCTATATAGGAGTCGAAGTCTGTCTCGGTGTGATCCAGAAAGGGTGTGGGCTTGAAAATTCCTGTACTTGAAATCAATACATCAATTCCGCCAAATTTTTTAACGGTTTCTTTGACAAGATTTGTAGAAGTTTCAAGCTGTCTGATATCTCCTGCTATCGGAAGCACATGTTTTCCTGTTGGATCAATTTCTCTGGCAGCATCCAATAATACCTGCTCCCGCCGGCCATTAATGACAACCTTAGCCCCCAACTTCACTAATTCAATTGCTGCTGCCTTCCCTATGCCGCTTCCGCCGCCTGTAATAACAGCCACTTTACCTTGAAAATTCATATTTACAAGCTCCTTTTATTTACCTACTAATAGGTAGGTTTTATTTAGAAAATAACTGCTTTAGTTAGGATCTAAAGCAGTTATTAATTCTTCGGCTATCTCATCGAATTTCTCGATGTCCTTGAAACTGCGTGCGAGCAATTGCGCACCCTGGAGTGCTGCAAGAAACTTATGGGCTTGAGCCTCTGCCGTACCCTTGAAAGTTAGCGTTCCAGCCTCTCGTCCATGATTCATGACTTGCCCCAGCCATGTCAGATTAGTAGAAAAGTATTGGGTGAGATTTTCTTGCACTTTCTCTGGTAACGTAATGTAATCGGTTGAGTACATAACACCTAGACAAAGCCGGAAGTCTTGCTTGGGCCCTGCTTTGTAAAGTCCAGCAAATTTACGCAGTCTTTCCAAATCATTTTGAGTTTGTGCATCAATTTGCGTTAAAGCGGCAGTAAAGTGAATATGATACCGCGCAACTAACGCCTCTCCCAAATCTGCTTTGTTGGGAAAATGATAATGAATGCTTGCTTTTCGGATTCCGATTTCTTTTGAAATGTCGGCATAACTAAATGCATTAAAGCCCACTGATTGAACGAGCAGCTGTGCTGTATCCAAAATTTGATCTAATGTGTTATTGTTCATATCCACATATTACCTACCAGTAGGTAGGGTGTCAAGCATTTTTTCTGCCTGCTTCAAGCTGATATTACACATAAGGGACTCTCGACCTCGAATTCGCACAGTTCATAAAATTACTTCTTCTCTGTCGCAAAATAAAGAATGGCCGCGATCGGGAAAGCCATTCCAATCCATAACACGGCACTCCATCCTTCCGTGGCGTATGTCCATCCCCCGATTGCGGATCCAATGGCACCGCCAAAAAAGAAAATAGCCATAAAAAGCCCATTCAAACGACTTCGAATTTCCGGACTCAGCGAGAAGAGCACGCGTTGTCCAAGCACAAGATTTGCGGATACACCGGCGTCCAATAATATGGCTGAAACGACGAGAATAGCTACTCCGATAGATGAACCAGTACGGATCATAAGCGGCAACAGCATAGAAATGACGACAGTTGCGAGTGCAATCCCCGTTGCAGGTTTAGTCCAGCCGCGGTCGGCCAACCGTCCGGCCACAGGCGCAGCTATTGCGCCAGCGACTCCGACAAGCGCGAACAACGCAATGTTTTTCTGTGAAAAATGAAAGAGCGGGCTAGATAACAATAACGGAACTGTTGTCCAAAATAAGCTGAAAGTTGCAAACACACATGCATGATAAGCAGCTCGGCGGCGTAAGATCGGGGTTGTTCGCAGCAAGTGCCACATCGAACCGAGTAGAGCTGTATAGCGCGAGTCTGACGAGGGCTTTCTTACAGGTAACACCTTCGACAGTACGATAGCCAAAATAAAAATAGCTGTGGAAGACAAGGCGAATACGGCATGCCAGCCAAAGAAGTCGGCTACCATGCTCGATAAAGGACGCGAGAGCATAATACCAAGTAACAAACCACTCATGACATTCCCTACAACGCGACCGCGTGAAGATTCGGATGCCAGGTATGACGCAAAAGGCACGAGTACTTGCGCAGCGACCGACCCTAAACCGATTACAAACGAAGCCGCTAAGAATGGCACAGCTTGTTTCGACACTGCCGGGATTGCAAGGGCAATGCCTGTGAGAAGTAAAGATACGACAACCAACCTTCGATTTTCAACGATATCTCCCATAGGTACGATAAATAACAAGCCAACTGCATAACCAATCTGCGTTAACGTCACGATAAAGCCAGAACTGTTTGCGGACAGCCCGATTGAAGAACCGATTACCCCAACCAAGGGCTGTGCATAGTAAAGATTAGCTGCAATGATACCGCATGCGGTAGCCAGAAGTAGGGTTAACCATGTCGGGATATTTTTCTCGATGGTTTGTTTTTTTATTGCAGTCATTTTAAGCAACTCCTTATATAGAAATATACTGTGTCCTACAGTCAAAACTTCATTACTTCACGGCAACTGCAATTCCATGCGGCTTTCCCCTCATGTTAATTCCTCCTCCCTCAATTTTAAATACTGAACGTATAGTTTATAAATTATAATAAAATAATATACTGAACGTATAGTTTTGTAAATAGGTGATTTCAACTTTGCTTTTTATCTATAATTGGTATACTGAACGTATAGTTTATTTTTATCAGTTAGGATATATACTCACGAAAGGTGACGATTACGATGAATGGCAAAAGAGGCAGGCCGCGTAATGTAGAAGCGCAAAAGTCTATTCTTTCTGCATCTTATGAGTTATTGTTGGAAAATGGCTTTCAAGCCGTCACAGTTGATAAAATTGCCGATCGTGCCCAAGTTAGCAAGGCCACGATTTATAAATGGTGGCCTAACAAGGCTGCCGTGGTCATGGATAGCTTCCTGTATGCCGCCACAGCAAGATTGCCCGTGCCTGATACGGGTTCGGCATTAGATAATATTCTAATTCACGCCACGAATTTAACCCGGTTTTTGACAAGCCGGGAGGGGATCATCATTACGGAGTTATTAGGCGTAGGGCAGTTTGATTCAGGATTGGCGGAGGCCTATCGAACTCGATTTTTCCAACCTCGCCGACTTGAGGCAAGAAGTCTCTTGGAGAAGGGGATTCAACTCGGGGAACTAAAAAAAGACCTCGACATTGGCATATGCATTGATCTCATTTATGGGCCGATTTTCTATCGTTTGCTTGTGACAGGCGAAACGTTGGACGAACCCTATGTGCATCATTTAGTAAATTACGCGTTTGAAGGGATTCGTTCTACCTGAGTCGTATGTTTCGCAACATCCAACGATTTTCAAAATAATTTGTATAGACAAGACTAAGGCCCCTTGCAATATGCAATATGGGGGCCTTTTTGTATACATCGATTGTAAAAAACTTGCCATTACTTATGATAAGGTTCTCCTCTCTTCTTGTTTTGATAAAGCATTGAACTCACTTTTCCTCGATTTCCCGTTCAAGATGGGCTATGACACGCTTGCACTCATTTAATTCCAATTCCAAAACCTCGGATAAACGATTAACAAGTTCAGCCTTAATCTTCTCTTCATACTGTGCTTCGGGACTCTCACTTTTGAGCCTGTTCATAATACCGTCTACAATCTAATCATCGGCGAGGATCGTCCGAAATAAATTGGAGCATTTTGCTTCCCTTGATTAGTTTTATAATCAAATGCAATAGGACTTGACATGCAACAATTTAGTTGCATATAATAGAGATAAATTTATGCAACTAAATTGTTGCATATAATAGAGGCGAGGAGGTGAACGTTTTGACATGGAAAAAGTTTTCAAGGCACTTGCTGATGGAACACGCAGGGAATTACTTGACCTCTTGTTCGCAAATAACGGACGATCCTTAACAGATCTCTGCACACAAATGGCAATGAGCCGTCAAGCTGTTACGAAGCACCTTCTGCTGCTGGAAGAGGCAAATCTTATCACTGTCGTCTGGCATGGCCGCGAAAAGCTTCATTATCTAAACCCCATACCAATCGGGGAAATTTATGAACGTTGGATCGGTAAGTTCGAGCGTCACCGGATTGAGGCATTAAACACCCTAAAGCAAGCATTGGAGGAGGATAATCATGAATAAAACGTCATTCGTGTATGTGACTTACATCGCAACTACACCCGAGAAGCTTTGGGCAGCCCTAACGAACAGTGAATTCACCAAACAGTATTTTTTCGGTCGTGAAATCGTTTCAGATTGGCAGGTTGGTTCTAGCTTTGAAATGATGAATAAAGGTAAGGTTGTTGATTACGGCGAGATTCTTATATACGAACCGTATCGCTTACTCACAGTTTCCTGGAGCGTCAAAGACGTTGAAGGAGATCGATCCTCTAAGGTTACATATGAATTAACACCCATGAACTCTACTATAAAACTGACGCTCCTACACGAGGATTTATTAGAGAAAGATATTCGCAAAGACGAAGGCAAGTTTGAAGGATTTAATAATGGCTGGCCTGCCATTCTCAGCAACTTAAAGAGCCTGCTCGAAACAGGCAGCCTCCTGGCAGCCTTTTAGTTAACATTGGTCAGGCTAATTCTACTGTAATTTGCACTTCTTTCGGACGGCCTACGTTTCATGGATTTGGAAAATGGATAATAGAGGATCTCAACGACTCATATGTGAGTCAACAATAACGAGAGGAGTAATTTGCATGAATCAAAATTATAGTACTTCTTATACGGTAGACCAAAGCCCCGAAGAGGTCTTTGACGCCATTAACAACGTTCGCGGATGGTGGTCGGAAGTAATCGAAGGCGATACCGATAAGCTTGGTGAGTTTAAATACATCTACAAAGACATTCACCGCTGCACCATTAAAATCACCGAACTTGTTCCAGGTCAAAAGGTGGTTTGGCACGTATTAGAAAACTCCTTTGACTTTATAAAAGATGGGAGAGAGTTTAAGAACACGACTGAGTGGAAGGACACCGACATTGTTTTTGAAATGGCCAAAAAGGGCGACAAAACAGAGCTCCGCTTCACGCACGTTGGTCTCGTGCCCGAATATGAATGTTACGAAATATGTTCAGACGCCTGGGGCGACTTCATCAAAGGCAGCTTGCGCAAACTGATTACCACGGGTAAGGGCCACCCCCAAGTAAACGAGGAGATTCTCGACAGACATGGCATAGAAAACGCTTAATGAGCTTTGATGAAGTTAAAGATAACATTAAGATGAATATATCAACGAAAAGTATGAACAGATGATGGCGGACTTGGTAAAGAAAGCCGCCGTTGAAATGAACCAGCACGTGTGGGACGAAGAAGTTAAGAGCACTCAATAGGGGTACTCCCGATGGGTGCTCTTATTCCTGATATCAACTGCAATAAGTACAAATCGCGCATACCAAGGGCAGGGCAAGCCTTAGAAGACGAGCTTGCCTTTCCTCACGTCTTGAGCAACCCCGCAACGAAGGAGACCGATGCCGCGAAGCACGCGACGGTCCGGACATGGTTCCACACCAGCCAGACGGGAACGATGCGCGTCAGCCCTTACATTTTAATGAACCTTTTGCCTTGATCAGTATCGTGAAGACTTTTGAAAACGGCCGTTTGGAAGTCCTCCAAAGGATGAAATCCTCCCACTTGAATTTTTAATTCGGGCCCTCTTGAAGCTTCGGCTATCTTGGCCATCAGCTTCATATGCTCCGCCTTAGGGGGGACGAAGAAGTACCGATAAGCATAGGACGAGATCGCCGCGGCTTTCATCAGAAGATCGAAGTTATGCAATTCAAATTTACTTTCGCTGAACCCCCCGTAGATTACGAGCTGCCCTCCCAGCGCTAACGACTGAACCAACTCCCCGGCCAGAGGCCCTCCGACGCAATCGATCGCGCCGTTCAGACCGTTCCCCACCGTCATCTCCAGCAATTTCTCCGCAACTCCCGTCGTTAAGCTGCTTAATTCCAGCACCTGGACGGCTCCGAGCGCGCGCAAATCCAGATGATCGTATTTGTTTCTGACGATGGAGACAACCTTTACTCCTCTTTGGGCCGCTAATTGCGAAACCAACGTCGCCAACGTCGAGTTTCCCGCTGTTACCGCCAACCATCCGCCTGCCTGCACCTTGGATTGTTCAAGCAAATCCCACGCCGTGACGATATTCGAGAACTGTGAGGCTTTCTCTATCGGATAATCCTCCGGGAGGGGAATGACCCATTCGGCCGGTAACACCGTATATTCCGCCCAAGTATTAAAATAATTAAAATGAACGAAGGTGCCCTCCTTCATCTCGACATTCTTACCGACCCCCGCAATGATTCCCGCTCCGTGATTGCCCGCGATTTGCCCGGGAAAAGTCGGCTTCTTCGGCTCCGGATACAACCCTTGAATGAAGAGGAAATCCCCGGGATTAATCGACGCCGCTACCATCCGAACAAGAACATCATTGTCACCGAGCTTGGGAATCGGAACATCGGTAAGCCGGAGGGTGGCTAGGTTGTCGGCGAATGAGCCGAGCTCATCAAATACAACTGCTTTCATGAATTCACCTCATAAATTAGAATAATTTCAACACTTCATAACAATACAGAACTGTTCTGTTACGCATTGTTATGAAGTATACAGTACAGTTCTGTCTCGTGTCAACGCATAAAAATAAGACCCCGCTATTTTTGCGGAGTCTCCCCTTAAGCAACCTTTAGATATGCGCGTCGATCAATTGCATCGCGATCGCCTTAAGATGGATGGCAGGACTCTCGGGGCCCAACAGCGGCACCGAGACGAGCGCTCCATTAATAACCAACAACAGTTGATCGGCCAACGCCTCATTGCCGTCGCCGGCTTTCCTGCACAGCTGAAGCAACCGCAATCTTAACGCGTGCTTAAACTCGACGGCGAGTCGATGCGCAGGATGATCAGCCTCAGAGAACTCGGCCAGCGCGTTTAACTGCGCGCAGCCGCGATAACCGGGCTCCGTCATAATCTCCATAGTGGCATCGATTAAGGCAAGCAGTTGCTCTTTGGGCGAGCCATCATGCTCGGCAACGACCTTATCGAACCATTGCCAATGCAAATTACCATTCCGCTCCAAATATGCGGCGATCAGATCGTCCTTGGTCGGAAAATGACGATAGAGCGTCGCTTTCCCTACCCCGGCTTTCTCCACGATCGTATCTACTCCGATGGAGCGAATTCCTTCTCTATAAAACAAATCGGACGCTACGTCCAAAAGGCGCTGGCGCGCGGCAGAAATTGATTCAGACATGCTCTCACCTAACCTACTTCGGAATATTGCACACCGCAGAGCTGCTTCGCGGAATGATACAGAACTGTTCTGTCACCAATTTTAGCATGAAGATTCATTGACCGCAATCGACTGGCCGCTAAACGGATGATGCTTCATAGGATCGTTCATTCAAACCCTCGTAACCAGTCTGCTCATCTCCAGGAGCTTTGTGCTTCATCTCCGGATCATATAACGAATTAGAAAGGTGGCGTCGAATCTCCTCGAGATTAAATCCATCTCCTGGTCGAATCCTTGTATTGTAAGTAGTCCCTACCGAATTTGGCAGTCATATTCTTCTCCTCCGACTTGATATACCACCGATTGACAATAATGAGGAAAGTAAATAATAGCAATATTGGCGATACAGCACCCAATAAAATAAATATCCCCGCCAACGAAACAAGAAAACCCAAGTACATGGGGTTTCTTGAGTATTTATACAAGCCCTCTACAATCAGTTTATCAGGCTCTTTAAAGGTATGAATATTGGTTTGGTTCTTGCTGAATGTCCGCGACCCCCAAATCGATAAAATCAGGCCTAAACCAATCAACATAAGTCCAATGAGGTTGTACGGAAGCGACAACCAAATAATAACGGGATAATAGATTCGCAGCATCAACATGCCAATGCAACATACCAGAAACAACTGAGGCGGCAGCAAATACATTTTTGTTTCCGCGCTTTTCTTCAATTAGATCCCCCCTAACTTAGTAATTCCAATTGTAGGGGCTGTATCTGCTTTTTTCATTAACATATGATAACGATTGGGCATTTCCGCCTAAACGTTCATTTTTGAGAATCAAGAATAAACATCGATGCATCCTGTCCCATGAATATTTTACTTCCATCATAAAAAGTTTTGGATCGAATATTCCTGTACCCTATTTTGGCCATAATATCAGTTAGTTTTCCTTGATTAAATCCGTTATGGACTAGATCTGAAACTACTTGTTCATTTTTATTAAAATCAACGATCAGTAAATGTCCTCCTTCATTTAGAACATCAAATAATCTGGATAAAACGAACTCAACATCATGAATATGGAGTAGAACCTGAGCCATAAAAATATAGTCAGCATGTAAATCCGATAGACCTGCCTTTTCAAAATCAAAGCATAATGTATCTACATTCTGAATATGAAAATCAGAAATTTTCTGCTTTATTTGATTAATCATGTTTTGTGAAGTATCCAGAAAAAGCATCGAATTAAACTCGTTTACCAAGTTCATTCCGACAAGACCCGTTCCGCACCCAAAATCAATAGCATTCTTGCTATTGGCGTCGACTACATATTCACGGATGGCATCAGATGATACTTTTGCAATTTGAATTCTTTCAGGAGTGTCATATATATTAGCTATCATTTCAAACTTATCCGTATTTCCCATTATTCCATCTCCAATGTAAAAATTCTTGTACAATTACAGACAGCTAGTTCTAACACCTGACATATTTGCGTTTGAAGCCGAGCTGGCCTTTATCTACCGCCTTTTGAATATTAGCGGACGCGTTCAGTTGCTTGCTTTTTGCGGTACCACGATTGACCTCTACCGGGCCTACTTCCTTCGCGATATCGACCACCTTATCATGGAGCGGCATATAAGATACTGCCACCGTATACATGAAATTGTTCATCGCGTATTTCGCGCGCTCGGGAGCATCATGAATCGTATTTTTGACAAGTTCCAACATGCTGGCGATTTTCTCTTCAGAGAATTCATGGTCCGGCCGATTGCCGAGCAGCCAGCAGTAACAGCTCCAGCCCGCCGACATTTTCAGCTCTACATCGCTTGCAATCCATTTGTCTGATACTTCTTGTGCAATATCCGTTTCCGCCAAAGTTACTGCAACCACATAGTCCGAAAGCATATAGAAATAAGCCCCATCCATCCACCGTTCAAAATCCACTTCCGTCATCGCTTTAGGGTCTGCAATCACCCCCGCAAAATACATGGCATCGTAATTACCCGTGGCATAAAGCTGCTCAGCCAATAGTTGGTTGCGTTTTATTTTTCTGAAGATGGGCTTCATCGCGCCAGTAGCCACGCCAAAAAGCGGTTCGTGCGCCCCATTGGATTGATATATTTTCTTGGTGCGTTCCTTGCCGAGCCCTTCAAGCTCCTGCATAACCATTTCCAGATTCATTTTTCGCGCTTCCTTTTTATTAGTTTGTCGTTAGTGATTAAGCCGTCTTAACTTGAATATATCATAAAGCGGCCTTAATCCAATGGAATCTGGATTCTTATTGCTTTGTATCGTGTCGATCCGAACTCTTTTATAAAGATCTGGGAATGCCATGAAATTCTCATATGCTTGCTTCGAGGCGTCATACTACGATGACTCCGTAATCATATTCAACTCATTTTCTGGCTCCTTCTTGTAATACATGAAGTATAAGCTACAATAAGTGACAGCTACTTTGTCACCTATTAGAGCTTTGTAAAATTTATTTTTTATAGCCGGGAGGGGTAATATGGAGAAAATCGAAAGATTAATATCTATAGTAATGATCTTGCTGCAAAAGAATGTTGTTTCAACAACCGAGTTCTCACAATTATTTAACGTGTCTAAGAGAACGATTCTACGTGATATGGAAACCCTCAGTCTTTCTAATATACCTATTTATTCTATAAATGGAGTTTACGGCGGCTACGGGATTATGGATGAATACAAATTAGATAAACGACTTTTAAGCAGTAACGACTTAGAAAACATCCTAACCGCACTAGGTGGATTGGGACAAATTTTATTTAGTGATGAAGTAGAACTAACTCTTAAAAAAATCGAAGCGATGATAGGCTCAGCATCCTGGAAAGGTTCAATCCAACTGTCATTTTATGACTGGGAGGGTCGGTCTGAGATTCTTCAAATCTTGAAGACATGTCAAGAATCAATATTAAAAAGAAAGTTAATTTCATTTGATTATATTGATAAAAATGGCATTAAAACGAATAGAAATGTCGAGCCCTATCAGCTTCATTTTAGCGAAACGAGTTGGTATTTGAAGGGATTCTGTCTACATCGTCAGAGATATAGAACATATAAATTATCTAGGATCGATAATCTTAATATGGATAAAACAACATTTAAGCCTAGAGATAATTTGTTAAAACAAGAACATGAAACAAGTTATCAACCGCAACTAGTCGCTATTAAGGCGTTGATTTCACCTAGCATAAAAGATCAATTCATTGAACGGTACGGTCGAAAGAGTATTGAAAACTATAGTTCTGAATATTTCTTAGCAACAATCTATGTTCCTCAAAACAGTATTGGATATCAATTTTTAGCAAGTTTCGGTACAAATCTAGAAATAGTAGAGCCCAAAACATATGTTGAAGAATTTCGGAATTATTTAAGTAAAATGATGGAGAAATACTCGCAACGATAAAGAATAATATCTCCTCAATTCTTTACACGTGGTAAGGTTCTCCCTATCATCAAACAAACGAAAGACGCCTCAACGGGCGTCTTTCTTCATGTAAAGCTCGGTTATGAAATTGTGAGGACTCCGACTCCGTCTCCCTGGCAACTTGCTGTCCCGGTCCCCAGACATGGAGGCCATCCAACCGAACGGATGACCTCCGTAGCCAGAACGAGCCCTCGTTCACCGCGACCGTCGGGCCTGGAGGTCCCGAATAAAATCCTCAGCCAGTTCCCTCGGGACAAGTTGAGCTGGATCGCGCCCGCTGCCCCTTCCGCTGACCATAAAGCTGAAGGGGCTATTTCTAATCCTCGGTTGATTGTGGCCTTCAGGCCGAGACTCGTAATTGTGCCGCGGGCTGCGGAACAAATTGCAGCCGGATTGGGATAGTTTAGTACAGTAGAAAACATATAAGACGCAAGAGATGCAACGCCCCCTACTGTCCCCCACGTTCGGAGCTCTGCTGACAAACCAGGTTAAAAGTGCTAGCATGTACCTAATGATGGCCGACAGATTACTATGCGAAGCATGGAGGAATTGGGACGATGTTTGAGAACCGTCACCTTAAAGTCATAATGGAAGTCCAACAGCAGATGCTGTTATCTAACTTTGATTTGAAGCTGTTTATGCAGACGATCTGCGATCGGATGTGTCTGTTAACTGATGCCGACGGCTCTACCATCGAGATGCTAGCGGGCGATGAAATGGTTTATGCCGCCGTCAGCGGCACCTTGCAGCCTCATCTCGGAATTCGATTAAATAAGAACGGCAGTTTATCGGGCTTGTGCGTGACGGAGAAGGAAATCTTGTATTCGCCGGATACGCAGCAGGACGATCGTGTCAACAAGGAAGCGACTATGAAAGTCGGCGCGCGGAGCATGGTCTGCGTTCCCCTGTTCGAATCTAGCAATGCCGTCGGTGTGTTGAAAGTCATCTCCGACCGTCCCGATGCTTTCTCCAGCCGCGATATCGAGACATTGCAGTTGTTATCGCTCGCCCTAGGCTCGGAGCTAGGCAAGCAAATCAACTACGACGACAAAATTCGGATTCTGAACGATTACGAACAATTATTGGTTCAATTAAGAGCCGAAATTAAAAGACGCGAAAAACTAGAAAGCGAGCTTATTCAATTGACAGAGCGCGACATTCTGACGGGATTGCTGAATCGTAGAGGCTTTAGCGGTCGAATCCAAGGCTGGATTAATCGGGTCAGTCGAGAAGAAGGCTTATTCGGGGTGTTTTACCTCGATTTGAATAAATTCAAGCAATGCAACGATACTTACGGACATGAAGTCGGCGATCTCGTGCTTGTAGAATTCGCTAAACGCATCAAGGAAGCGGTTCGCGAATCCGATCTGATCGCGCGCGTAGGCGGCGATGAGTTCGTGGTGGCGGCATGGCTGCAGAACGGCTACGATGGCTTGATGCAGGTTGCCAAGCGTTTGATCGAGCAACTAGAGTCGTCGCCGATGCGGATTAAGGATCTTCAACTGCCGATGTCCACCAGCGTCGGCTGTACGCTATGGGCAGAGGGCAAAACGGAGCTCGATCTCATTCGCGCGGCGGACCAATCGATGTATATCGCCAAGTCCAACGGCACCAACCGGATTGCGGTTAATGGGGAGCTCGTGGGGTAATTTCCCCTAAAGGAATTTCGCAAAAAATGATAGGGTTCAGCGTATACACAATAACTCACTAAAGGGGGCTTACCGCAGCAGCTCCTTTCAGTGAGTTATTTGAGGTTACTTCGAGTTTATATTTGCAAAACGAGTTTACCGACAGTGTTTTTTTGTTCTAAATGTGTAAGAGCTTCTGCCGCCTTTTCCAGAGGATACACGCCATGAATCTCAGCTTGGATTTCTTTTCTTGCCAGCATGCTTAGCGCTTCCCGTGCCGCTTTCCCGGTCTCTGCAGGATTGCTTTCGGCGTATCCGCCTAATGTAAAACCAGCAGACTGCTTGTTGGAAAACCATATTTGGTTAAAAGAATGCGAGACATCCTGTTCGCCGCTGGCGTTTCCAACAACGATCAAATGGCCCATCGGGCGAAGCACCTCTAAGCTTTGTTTACGCATGCTTCCCCCGACCGGGTCAAAGACAGCATGAACGCCTTTTTGCCCTGTAGCCTTCAGAGTCTGCTCAACAAAATCGGACCGGACAAATAATTCGTCGTATCCGAAGGAAGCGGCAAACTTGACTTTCTCTGGGCTTCCAACGGTCCCCCATACTTTTCCGGCTCCCAAACGTTTTGCAACTTGTCCTAAAAAGCCGCCCAACCCGCCTACGGCCGCATGAACAAGTACGTTGTCACCTTTTCTCATTCTATACACATCTTTGATTGCCAGGTAAGCTGTCGTCAGATTTACAATTGATGCTGCCGCTGTCGCCAAGTCAAGATCCGCTCCTAATTGATCCAGCGGAACCGTCAACTCCGGTCGTACGTTTGCCATAGATGCAAACCCATTAAAATCAAGCAGCGTCATAGATGCAACGGGTTGACCGACGTAGAACCCCTCTACACCCTCCCCAATGGCACGTACATGCCCAGACACTTCTAAACCGGGAGTAAGCGGCATTGGAAAATCCGACATAAATTCGCCACGGCTCAGCAGCACTTCAAAATAACCAACTCCGGCATATGCAACATCAATGGTAAGCATACCAGGGGTCGGCTGCAGATCCGGCTTCTCGCACCATTTTAAACTTGCTGGTCCTCCTGGTTGATCGATTACAATGGCTTTCATTTTCAATGACCTCCTAGATTGGGAATGAGCTCATTATATTTCGTATCCAAGGAGGCAACCAGTTTGCCTTTATACAGGTATCCCGACTAATAGGATTATTTTCGCAACTCCGCTAATTTTTCTTCCATACCGGTATTTGCAATAGGAGTAAATATGCAACAATGAAGGTCTTCATCACCATTAATATTAGAAAAAGTATTCAATTGGAAAAACAGTCGCCCAGCGACACAATGATCAAACGTGTAAAGGGTGGCTTTCTTTTGCTGAACATTATGCAATCTCCATAACAGCTGAAACTCCTCGCATTCGAGGCACATCTGCTGGACGAAAGCCTCGAACCAACGATCGCCGGCCTTTTGGTCATAATACATCCGAAATACGCCCATCGTATAATTCGCAAATTCATTCCAGTTTACCAGCTGCTCACGCAGATTTGGATCTGCAAATATTAATCGCGTCATTACGCGCTCATCAGCGGGAATGGCATGGAAATCCGTAATAATTTCGGTTGCCATCCGATTGTAAGCCAGCACCTCAGTTCGATGATTTGCAATAATGGCGGGGTAATTTATTTGGTCAATAATGGTCTGAAGTTCAGGGTATGCCTCCCCGGTATTCGAACTAGCGTTCCTCTCTCCTCCGTAATCGGCCAATCGAAGCAAATGAACCTGTTCATCCGTAGATAACTGCAAGGCGCGTGCGACGCTCTCAATGACTTCCCTTGATACGGAAGCAACTCTGCCCTGTTCCAGCCAGGTGTACCAAGTAATGCTCACTCCCGCAAGCTGAGCAACCTCTTCTCTACGTAATCCCGGCGTTCTCCTTCTTCCAAATCGGCTAGCAATCTCTATTCGTTCCGGTTTGATCCGTTCTCGGCGGGATTTCAAAAAGTCTCCAAGTATTTTAATCTTTTCGTTTTCCAAGACCATTTAACCACACCTTACAACAGAATTTATCCAGCGCTTGTTTTCAAGAGGCATCTTAATAAGATTTGGTAGATCCCAACAATATCTGCTAACGCTTTATTCGAAAAATGAGTAAACGCCCCACTCTGTAACAACTATTCTTCAGAAAAAGTCCATTCCCTTTTTTGGTAACGTGGTTCTAAAGTGATTTTAAAGGTACAACCGTCAAAAACAAAAAAATGCAGCCCAGCCTCGTTACTAGGTGGGCTACATTTTGCTAGTAGCTTCATCATTTTATGGGCCCTGGTTAACCCATGGTAATTACTGTCCTTTTGCTGCCCTTTTTTGTAGTTTTGATACTATAGCATTTATCTGGGCCTGTGTGAGTGGCGCCCATGCGGAGCTATCAGGATCTGATAATGCAGAAGCGGGGCTTTCACCCTGACTCCACCATTTGGCTTGATAGGGTACTCCTTCGAAGATTACCCGCTGACCGGCATCATATATAGCCGCTTCTAACCAGGAAGGATAGGTGTTTTTCGGTACTGTAGGCTGTGGAATCGGTTTTTCGCCAGGCAATACCGGCCCTATGAGATTCCATGGCGTTTGCCATGACTGAAGAACCGGATTGTCAGGAACGTCGCCTTTTGTCCACCACTTAGCCTCATAGACGTTATGGTGCTGAACGACTTTTTGACCGGTAAGGTATATGGCCTTTGGTGACCATATCTGATAGGGACTTGTCGCCGGGTCATCAGGTTCCTGTTGACTGGCCGACACTTGATCTGACGTTGTTATGAGACCAGCACTCGTAACAATATTCCCTTTATAACCCATACCTAGTAAATCAGAAAAGCCGTACTGCGTTTGTTGCACGCCGCTACAAGCGTTTGAAACCATACTAACGTCAACATAATTACTTCCACACATAATATCCCGATTAACCGACCACATGGACATCCGGCCAACACCATGAGAAAGAGCAAACTTGTTTAGGGCCTGCGCGTCATTCAAGGTAAAAACCTCGTTTCTATAATCGTTTTGGCCGATCATGGGCGTTGCGCCAATCTTCGACCATAAGGTTGTATCACTTAGGGGCATACCTGCCTGTTGGTAAAGTATCTTGAGTTGGCGTTCAGTCTGTATTAAAGCGCTTTCTGAAGCAGTCAGCATCGTCTGATCCGACGATAGACTTGAACCGTAATCCATCGTCATCGCGTTTACTCCCGCTAGGTCGACGCCATCCTTAAGCAGTTGTGCGACAGCATTCGTACCATCCTGACTCAAACCTTGAGGCGAGACAGGTAGTGTCACCCATACCGCCAGTTGCTTGCCAGCTGCCCGTCTTTCTGACTGTAATTTGGCAATTGCCGCAGCACGACGGCTGCCAGCAGCAGTATCCGTAAGTCCAGCATTTTCGAGATCCAAGTCTATTGTATTCAAATTATATCTGTCAACAACCGAATGGTATGCGGATAAGAGTTTATCCGTGGCTGTACACCCGACTGCCAGTTCATTGTTTTTCATACCGCCGAAGGAAACGGCAACACTCCCCCCTTGTTGTTGTAACCGAGCCATGCGTCGATCTAGATCGAGACTTTCACTGGCTTGATTCAATGTGTAAGTACCGCCCCAGGATGGTGCACAAGGATTTGTCGGATCAGAAACAATGAATGCAAGAACAGCGTCCTTATGTTCGGTGGAGCCTAGGTTTTGGAACATAAACATGGGGGTAGCCGTAACGTCAACGTAGGGTGCAAACCATTGATTCTGCACTGCAGCCCGAGCGAACCACAAATTTCCCATAAGACCAGTAGCACCGAAGATACCAAAGGTGATAAGACCAGCAAGGACCATACATAGAAGTATCAAGCGCAATGGCGATAATCGCCGTTCCTCTACTAAACTCTTCGCGACGCTGGTCATGAGGACATCACTTCGTTTTCTTCTAAGTGTGGTGTTAGGGTAGTCAATGTAAGCTGATGGGATGCATGATCAGACAGCCGCATCTCGGCATCGCCGTGATAAAGAATTGCTTGCCAGCCAAGACGTTGTGTATGCTCCTTCTCCTGATCCGTCTGCTTTTTCTTTACCGGAACGTATAACCAATTTATGATGCTGAGCCATACGTCAACAACTGTATTTTTGATGCCGATAAATTCCACTATAGCCCATGCAGCTGTGATTGCATTGAATGCTGCGAAAGCAGCATTTCCCCAGTTCTGCAGCACGATGCCACGCCACAAAATAAACAGTGAAATTCCAATAATGAGATATGGTGAAATAACGTACAGCATTGGAGATACTGTACGTTCCTTAATTTTAGGAGTCCGAGCAAATGGAATTTTTTTAGCACTTAAGGCCTGCTGCATGGATTTCAGCACGCCAGCCAAATTCACGGGTAAGAGTATTAAGTTGAAACCGTAAATCCTGAAGATGTCGCTCCGTTTATAGCTGCAATATTTTAGATCGCTGGACATCGCTAAGAAGTATGGCAACGCCGCAAAAAGTACAAATGGACTCAGGAGGCGCCCGTCTATGGGATAAGCTAACATAAATACCAA
Source organism: Paenibacillus tabacirhizosphaerae (assembly GCF_040812395.1). Taxonomy (GTDB): domain Bacteria; phylum Bacillota; class Bacilli; order Paenibacillales; family NBRC-103111; genus Paenibacillus_E. Next base: position 373,252 of record NZ_JBFNXH010000004.1, read on the forward strand.
CCCAAAGCTTGCCCACGCAATGGAAGCCAGATAGTTCAAACGAAGTAATATCTCGGCCTTCGATACCACGTTTCCTTGTCTTTTACGATCTCGAACCAAAGACCACAGCTTCGGCAAGACGATAAGCCCCCCATTCGCCCATCGACGTCGTTGTACAATAAGCGAACCAAAATCAGGCGGTGTTGCGCTGTAACTTAGACGTTCTGGATAGTTGATAAGCGTCCAATCATGTCTGGCTAGATCGACACTAGATTCCGTATCTTCGATAACGGTGCGGTCCTGAATAAACCTTCTTATTTCAAAGCCGCCCACCCATTCCGCCTCACCGATGTCTTCCAATGCAGATTTCCGTATAATAGCATTAGCTCCGACCCAGAATGTTGCGTTATAGTAAGTCATGCCCTGGTGCAAAATATGTTGGATGTCTGTTGTAGCTCCAGCAATCCGCTCAATGCGGGTAGCGGCTCCGCGGAATGAAGAATATGGTGTCTGAACGACCGCAACGCGGGCATTATCCGGTTGCTGCAAGAAATAGACCAGGCGTAAGCAGTAACCGGGACGCAGTATGGAATCTGCATCTAAGGTAAGTACGAATTCGCTATCCGGAAATGTAATACTCTCGCCGTTCCGAATTTCGGTCGCGGGCACCAGTATAGGACCATCCGGCGTATGTACCTGATTACACGTGTGGCCCATAAGTCCGATATAGGAATTAAGGTTCATGGCTTTATTGGGTTCATGAGATAATGAAGCGAATTTTTTCCGTTCGAAGACATCCAGTTCCGTATGAAATATCCAGGTCAAACGTTGATAGAGCTGACTGACCCTGGAAACGGGAAGACTCACCCTTTCGTTGTAGGAGGCAATCAAAGCTTCATGAACCAAGCGCAACTCCTTTGATAAACCACCCACCACTTCACCTGCAAAAAATTCCCCGACATGGTCACCCATCTCTTCCTTCTTGACCAACTGATCTAACCAATTCGCCGCCCAGGCATAGTGTTCAGCCAGTTCCTTCGTAACTGCCAGCCTAATATGCGATGACGATGCCTGTTCGCGAAGGAATTCTGCAAGTTTGGACTCAAACAGCTGACGGGGGTCAGCAAATAAATCAGTGATATCCTTAGCCAACTGCCGAGTGGCGTTGAGTCGAGCTGAAGCTGCTGGGTCAGTCGGGTATGGGGCGTCATCCAAAAGGAGAACGATTCGAATACGGGGATACTCCTGTAGAGCAGCAGATAACAGGGTCTTTCGAACAACTTCCAGCTCTTCATCATATGACGGTACCAATACGGTGATCGTCGGCTGGTTCTTCTCGAAGTATCTATCAATCTCAGCACGAGGTACACGTACATGTTTACTAAATCGCTGCAAGGCACCCTGTCGTGCTAGGAGATACATTAGGGCTGAAAAAGTCAGAAGCGTGACAATGATCAGATATCCAAGAGACTCCATCACGAACTGAAACGTATTCGGACCCTTGAAATACTGCTTTATAATTGTCGTTATTACATAAACACTCCAAAATCCGATAGTCAAAATAATAGCTAAGCGGCTATATACCATTTTCCGGGTGGACGGCTTGTCATGAAAAATGGACAGTGGCGTTGAGTGACGCTCCGTACCCCACTGCCGTTTCCGTGCCAGTTTCCTAGTGCGTCGAAAACGTATCATTTTATGAGTTAGACCTCCTTCAACATGATATCTACACCAAGACTTTTATAAAGCCCGACAGCTATTGGTTGTCTTTGATTGTAAATAATATGGACAGAGTTCTAATTATATTCTGGATTTCGAGAACTAGGTTCGGTCATTCTTAAGGATTCATTTTTCTGAAATCTGAATGTCCAGATAAGTGATTGTTGGGCGGGAGATGATCGGAAATGAGCACAATTCTTGCTTGCTCGAACCTAACCAAAAGCTACGGAAAAAATGATGCTGTCAGCAATCTCGAAATGAAGCTGAACGAGAACACCATCTATGGGTTGCTTGGTCGCAACGGAGCCGGAAAAACGACTCTACTGAATATGATCACAGGCGGCATATTCCCCAGTTACGGTCAAATCGAAATCGCAGGGTCTCGGCTCCAGAAAGGGGAAACTCCTCAAGACGTCTGCTATATACGGGAGAAAAATCTATTCTTTAGCGGCGCGAAAGTTATGGAGATCCTGCAGCTTGCATCCGTGTTTCACAAGTACTGGGATTGGTCTTTCGCCCATGAACTGCTTAGAACCTTCAACCTCAACCCAAACAAGAAAATCCGCCAGCTCTCTAGGGGTATGGAATCCCTGGTGGGCAAGACGCGCCTTAATCTAAGTCAGGATTCCCAAAAAAATCGAAAAGGATGAGGACAATGATCTTTGCCCTGCGAAACGGGCACGAATCGCTTTGACTGTTCTCCTTGGTGGAATCGGCACACTACCCGTATCGGGAAGGTTCATTAAGATGTAGCATGTGGGAGCACGGTAGCTGCAGGAATCAGAAGAAGAAGTCCCTCACCGCCGGATGGCGGTTGAAGGACTTCTAGTGTGTTCAAAACCCCGTTAGCCTAGCTTTGTCATCAAGCAGGATCGCCTGAGTGCTTCAAAAGACTCGCAGTGATTTCCGCGTCAAATAAGGGCTTTTGCCAAAAAAATTCGCCGTTACTTGTGATACCGGTCAAAGTCATTTACTGCGCAGTCCAGCCTCCATCAACCATTAGAGTGACACCCGTTACCATATCGCTTGCTGGTGAAGCAAGATAGATGACAGCACCTGCGACATCACTAATCTCTGCTAAACGTTGATTAGGTATTCTCGCCAGTACCCCTTCTAAATAAGCGGGATCATCCAGACGCTCTGAATTTCCTGGCGTATATGTAAAGGTTGGTCCGACTGCGTTCACATTCACGCCCTTAGCAGACCATTCCAATGCCAGAACTTTCGTCAGCTGATTAACCCCGCCCTTGGAGGTGCAATAAACAGCGTGATCTACTATGCCAACGACACTAGCCTGTGAGCTCATATTTATGATCTTGCCATATCCCTGAGCAAGCATAATCTTCCCTGCCGATTGACAACAGAAAAACAAGCCTTTGAGATTAACGTCCATCATATTGTCCCAGTCTTCTTCCGTCACATCGACTGCTGGATGATTAGCGCCCAGTCCGGCATTGTTAACTAGGATATCCAATCTTCCAAATTGCATCTTCACCTGATTTATTACCGAATCGATCTCCTTAACATCCCGAACATCCAGTGTGAAAGCTACAACGTCGCCTCCGTCAGCCCGGATTTCTGATACTAAATGATCTAGTTGTTCCCTGTTTCTTGCTGCAACAGCAACCTTCGCGCCAGCGTGAGCCATTGCTTTTGCAAGCCCAAACCCGATCCCTTTACTAGCTCCTGTGATCATGGCAACCTTGCCAGTCAAATCAAATTGCGGGTACATCCTAGAGGCCCCCCTCTTTCATGCATTCACCCATTTTATATATGATAGTTTCATAGCTATTCACCCATAATGCTGAAGAATCTTTCTCGGTGTGAAGATCGTCACTTCCCGTGCGGTAGAGCATATTTCTCCTATCTTTGATAAATTCGTCTGCTAGGGATTCCTTATCAAAATGAACGAGCAAAGCATCCTCTGACAAATTAACGATAATCATAAACTTGATGCCATTCTGCTGCCTTATGTAGGATAATACCATCTCTTCCGAATTACGAATGAACGTTAATTCTCCCATCCACATAGCCGGAATATTGGTTCGAAGATGGATCAGGAATTTATAGTGCTCGAACATCCTTGCATCAAACGAATCCCAGTTGAGTTTATACTCATCGAATAAGGACGTCCATGTTTCCATTGTATTCTCATTAAATTCCTGTCCCATCATGATGAGGGGAACACCTTCAAGCGTCAGTAAGATCGAAGCAGCAGGTCCTGCATGCTCCATGCCTAAATACTCGCAGATTCTGGACTGTTCTTTGTCCTCAAGCCAATTCATCCTTAGAGCATTTTTAGGAAAGCTGTACTTGTAAGAGTTATAAATCGTTATAAAATCAGTCTGTGTAATCGTTCTTTCGATCATCTGACGAATAAGAATGCGAGGATTCCCGTTGTAGGTCAAATCACAGGATTCAAGATGATGATATTCATCGTATGACTGAGAGATCAGGATGAGATCAGCTTTGACTTCCTGCAGGGCTTGCTTGATCTCGACGAGGAAATCATAGGGAGTAATGTCCGAATCATCCAATCGAATTCCGTCAAAATCAAACTCGGTAATCCAGTATTTCATAGCCTCAATTACATATCTCCTCATGTCGCGACTGCTAAATTCCAGACCGGCAAAATATTCACGATTAGGCACATCATAGTAGATCTCACCTTGTTCATTATGCGTAAAATAGCCCGGATGACTTTCTGTCAGAATATGATCCCTACTGGTGCGGTTCAAGACCCAATCCAAAATGACCCTGATCCCGTTCGCATGAGCTTTGCGCATAAATAACAATAAATCATCTCTGGTCCCGAATTCTGGATCTATCGAATAAAAATCTTTTACCGCATAGGGGTCACCGTATTTACCAATCCTACGTTCATGTCCCACTTCATTAAACGGCATCAGCCAAAGCGTATTGATTCCCAGTTCTTTGTAATAGTCTATCTTATCAGCCAGTCCTTGGAAACCGGTTTCTGTGTACGCGCGGAGATGAAGCTCATAAATGACCGATTTTTTAATCCATTCAGGACTAGAAAGGGCTGTAAAGTTCTCATACATATATCCCGGGTGATGATTTGAAATCTCATTTGTTCTGATCAGTACATCACCATATTCAGTTACCGTAATCGCAGAGTTATTCTGCCCATCTTCCGATACACTCGGATTCAACGGGTCTAAAATCCACGCTTCCCCATTCACCACAAATTTATAGAGATGTCTTCCCTTAAGAATAGGTAATTCAATCTCCCAGCCTGTCGCATCTTCCATTCTGTTCATGTAGTTTCTATCGCCATTCCAATTATTAAAAGTCCCTGCTAGAGCAACACTATCAACAGGAGTATCCGTATAATAAACAAATCGTACGCCTTTAGATCCCTTTGTTGGAAATTTAGTCAGCATGGTATGACCTCCTTTAAATAGATTCTTGACTCATAGGGCTGAAGACGGCCATCAACTAACGTTTCATCCGTAGCTGACTCTACATTGGATAGCAGTAATCCAATAGATTTGTCAGCTAGCACCCCAGGGATTTCCAGGTGTGCCGATGTGGCTGAGAAGTTCATAACAACGACCAGTTGTTCATTTCCCAAAGTCCTTGTGAAGCCTAGAATGGACGAATGATCAAGAAGAATGGGTTCATATTTGCCATAGACTGCAACGAGATGCTGTTTGCGAAGAGAAATTAATTTCTTGTAATAGTTCAATATGGAATTTGGTTCTTTCTCAGCAGACTCCACATTAATCCAGCTCGCATTGGGATTAGCTTGAATCCATGGCGTTCCGGTTGTGAACCCACCATGAGAATGATCATTCCATTGCATTGGCGTTCGGGCGTTGTCTCTGCTTGATTGGTGAATGGCCCTCATGATCCGATTCTCCGTCCAACCTTCCTTTTGGGCCAGACGATAAAAATGATGGGTAACGCTATCTCGATAGTCATCAATAGAATCTAACTTTATATTCGTCATGCCGATTTCTTCCCCTTGGTAGATATAAGGGGTGCCTTCCAGCATAAACATCAGTGTTGCCAATAGCTTCGCCGACTCTATACGGAACTCTTGATCATTACCAAAACGAGAAACAGCGCGCGGCTGATCATGGTTACTCCAGAAGTTAGCATTCCATCCCTTATTGTGTAGCTTGGTTTGCCATTGGTTTATTATTTCTTTTAGCTGAGACAATTGCCAAGGAGTCTTCTCCCAGCCCTCAAGACCTCCATTGTTGCTGTCCATGCTTATATGCTCAAAGTGAAAAACCATATTAAGCTCGTCCCGATTTTCATCCACATACAACAAAGCCTCTTCTGGACCCGTGTTTGCGGCTTCCCCGACGGTCATGATGTCATAGTGACTAAACACTTCTCGATGGAGATTTTGAATATGATCGTGTACTTTGGGCAGATTTGAGAATAAATGATGCGCGGATACGATTTTCTCATGAGCTGGCGCTTCTGCATCTGGATAATTGTCCATCTTGACGATATGATTGATAGCATCGATACGAAAGCCATCCAAGCCTTTATCAAGCCACCATCGTACCATTCGATGAAGCTCCTCAATTACAAGCGGATTCTCCCAATTCAGATCCGGTTGCTTTCGGTTGAAAATATGCAAATAATATTCCCCTGATTGTTCATCATATTCCCATGCAGAACCGCCGAAGAATGATCCCCAGTTCGATGGGGGCTCTTTGTTTTCTTTTGCTTTTTTCCATATGTAATAATCTCGTTTAGGGCTGTCTTTGGATTCACGGGATTCTACGAACCATGGATGCTCGTCCGAAGTATGGTTTAAGACGAGATCGGCGATAACCTTGATCCCCTTGCGATGAGCTTCCGCCAATAATTGTTCAAAATCTTCCATAGTTCCGAATTCTTCAGACACAGCATAATAATCACTAATATCATAACCGTTATCATCGTTTGGAGTTTTGTAGAAGGGACAGATCCAAATCACGTCAACGCCTAAATGATGTAGATAATCAAGCTTCGAAGTAATTCCTTTAAGGTCTCCAATGCCATCTCCATTGGTATCCATGAAACTTCTCGGGTAAATTTGATACACTACACTTTCTTTCCACCATTTTCTTTTATAATCTGCTTCTTGCACCATATGAAGTCACCTCGAAGATTTTATATTTAATCTCTTCTTCTATCGTATCTGTATTGAAACAGGCTTCCAATATCCGATACTACTCCATAATGATGCTATTCTGTTGTGATCATCCGCCACTACCATGAATGGTTTCGTTAGCTCTGGCTATGATGGTGTCTTTAAAGCTTTTAGGGGAACAATGATGAACTCGTTTAAACAACTTGTAGAAATGTGATAGGTTCGGCAAACCGACCTGCTCAGCAATCTGGGCAATGCTGAGATCTTCGGTCAGAAGCAGGCGTTCTGCATATTTGATTCTGCGATGAATGACATACTCAGTGAAAGTAATGCCTAGGGTCTGTTTAAAATATTTAAGGAAATAGGTATAGCTGAAATTGACAAGAAGACAAGCCTGCTCAACCGTTATTTTATCGGATAAATGCGCTTCCACATAATCAAAGACTAACTTTAGCTTGGCATAGTTCATCGATCGGTTATATTCTAATAACCCCTCATTGTCATGACGTAATAATAAAAAAAGACATTTCTTTACCAAATAGTTAATGGCCATCTCATAGCCTCTTTGCTTCTGTTCATGTTCCCACTGCAATTCTATTACCGTGCTGTATAATTGTTGACGCAATTCCGAATTATCCCTAGACAATGAGTTTAACCTTACCAAAGGCAGCAATGACTCCTGAAACAAATAAAGGAAAGGAAGCATGTTGGAATCTAAGAATGCCTCCAGCTCGAATTGGATCACAACATAATCAACAACTTCGTTTTCTTTTCTTAGATCGAGATGGGGTTGGCAAGAACCTAAAATTAACACATCACCCGCTCGTAAGTGATAAACTTCAGCTGGTGTATGGATTTCCATTCTCCCAGATCGTACAGCAATAATCTCTAGCTGCGGATGAAAATGCCACCCATGCTGACATATTGCCGTACTGTGAAAGCTAAGCACTTGAATACGAAGTAGTGGGTTGTTATAAAGAATTGGCTCTTTAACTAATTCCATGAGCTAGATACCTCCAGAGCAGAGTTAATTCATAGATTAAAAAAATTCGCCGTCATTTATGGTACGGTTCTCCGCGCATCGCTAACTGGTAAAGCAAAATCCGTAAAAGAATCGTCTTCCGTAAACCAGAAGACGATATTTTTAATTCTTTTGCGGTCAGCTTCCATGTGGACTTCCTTAATCAGCACCCGTAGTAGTGCTCGTTTGGGACATTTCATTCTCATAAGATCTTATTTCATTCTATCAAAACACGATTACCCTGAACATCCACAATTTTCCCCAAAACGCCAACGAGACTGCCCTTGATTTATACCCGAATAGTGAAGCCGTTATCGAAGCATAAAGCATATTATCCACCAAACGAACTGCATCGAATATATCTCTTTTGCATGAATATACTATCTTTTTCCGTAGCTAACTGTCTGAGCACATTGAAACATAACCCAGTACAAAATAACTCACCGTTTTAGTATATATCGCGGCTTATTAACATTATGTAAATATTTTACATTTCGTTGACTATTGAGAAACATTAAGCAGCTATGCGTCTCATGTATGACCCTCAGCTGAGAAAGCAAATAAGAGCGAGGCGTTAGGCATTAGTCGCCCACGTCTCGCTCTCATTCTTGATACTCACTGACTATAAAAGATTCGTGCCATTTGAATGCCATCTTTAAGTCCGGCATGGTACATCCATTCCAATGCCATCGTATGCCGATAGTTCAGCGTTTCTTCCCATTCTAGGATGAGTTGAAACTGCATAGATATAAGCTCTTGTTTTAATTGCTGCTCGACCTCTACTTGTTTATCATGCAGCAGGACGGCTTCATCCAATTTACTAACGATTTGTGCCAACTCATTAAACCGCTCATCAAGCGCGGGCTTCATCCAATCCGGTAAAGGCTGCGGCGGCAACAAAATCCCCTCCCACGGTAAATTGTTGTTCATGTTACCTTGGGAGGGGATAGTTGGCAATATGCAGTTGCGCGCTCGTTCACGATTCAAGCTCGTTTTTTTCCGCTGCTCTCCATTCCGCAATAAGATCATCGCGCATCGAAAGTAAACACTGAATTTTTTCGCGGATTTGCTGCCACTGCTCTGGTGTCGTATCGGCTCTGCCATGCTCGACGCCGAGCTTACAGTGGCGTCTTATGATAGACAAAAGCATTTGCGTTTGGGTGTCGTTCAGAGCAAGCCCAATCAGAGAATTTCGATTCGATCCATGTACATCTTTACATGGATTAGCAATAACCGTCATATAAAGCTCAAGCGCTAATAGCACCTGAGCTTCGTCTTATAGGTAAATGTGGCTCCAATAAACTATATCCTGATAAGCGACACACACATTCAACATGCCTTGTATTCCTATACTGTCATTGGATTGAATTCATTAACTCGTAGAAATATTTAGGTTCATGAGTTTTATTAAGACGATACCAAGCGTCTAATGTTTTTGGAGAAAACACATCTAGCGCTTTTAAAACATGAACAGAAAATTCTAATGGAGCTACTCCGGATGCGGTGATCAATTTCCCATCGGTGACTGCAGATTCCACTTTGTAATATTCTTCTCCCGTGTAAGAAGGGCAAACCATTTTAAGGTAGGCCAAATCATTGCTTGTGTGCCAATGTGAATCCAGCAATCCTGCTTGAGCAAGTCCTAAGGTAGCGCCGCAAATTGCTCCAACGACTATCCCTTCCTTTAAACAAATCTCGGCCATTTTTAATATGGGTACGTGAATAGCTTCTGTCCATGTATTCCCACCAGGTAAAATCAGTGCATCTACGCTTTTAATGCTGCACTCATCCACTTTGATGTCAGGCATTATTTTCAATCCGCCCATTGTAGTTACTGGAGTCTTTTCTATCCCAACGGTGACTATTTTGGCAGGAGCCAGCCCCTGTCTGAAGTATCTTCCAGAGTTCAGTTCGGCGGCTAAATAACCTATTTCCCAATCGGACATGGTATCAAACACATAAAGATATACGGTATTATTCATTTCTAAGTGCTCCTCATCAAGTTTATTAGGTAACAGCAACCATTCATCTATAATGAGTGGTTATCCTTATAATAAAACAGCTTCACTGACAAATGCTGTCAGTGAAGCTGTTAAACTTGATAATATTCCATTAACTCTGAAGCAACCGCCACAAGTCTATTCTTTAGATTCTGTGGCTCTATAACTCGAATGGATTTCCCATAAGGAAGAATGATTAACGGAACATGTGTATACAGTGCTTCTTCCTCAAGTAAAAAAATGGCTTGCGTCGATGTCCGCTCCTGCAAATGATGCTCCAAAAACCAATGTATGCATAGATCATCCAACGCCTCTGCCTTGCCACTAATAATTAAAGAAATGTATCCAGATTTACCTGCTACATCTGGTAACAGATTATTCATAAAAAAAGTACGCGCTGAAAATTCATTGGGACGCCTAAATGAGAATGGCGTGCGTGTGATGTTCAGAATTCGTTCTACCCGAAAGCTGCGGATCTCATTCCGCAGGTGGCAATATGCAATTGTGTACCACTTATTGTTCCAATTAACCACACCATAGGGGTCTATTACCCTATTTGGGGACTGCTCTTCATGACTGTTACGATAAGAAATTTCTACAGACCATTCATTTGCTACAGCGTGCTCCAATTCCTGCAATACCGGCTGAATAGCGGGGTATCCCCTGCGGTTTATTACTTCAAATCCGGCTAAATGATGGCTTAGTATACTTTCCTGCTCCTGATTCGAATACATTTTCAACTTGGATGTTGCATTCTCTAATGCCTCACTCAAAGGATATCCGGCTTCTTTTGCAAATAGGGCAGCATGAAGCAGTGTCTTTTTTTCATCAATACTAAATAGCAGAGGAGATTTGATAAAATTGTGCAGCAAGCTGTACCCGCCATTGTGCCCTGTGTCGGATATGATAGGGACGCCACTGGCACATAGTGCATCAATATACCGATAAACTGTTCTTATATTTATCTCTAACTTTTCCGATATTTGCTTTGCAGTCAATTTCTCCCCCGAATTCAACATCCATAGAATTGTTAGCATATTATCATTTTTTGGCATAACATAACCCTCACCTTTGATTACCACTATACTTAACTTCTAACAAGCACCTTAAGTGATTTGTTTGCTAATCCACTGTATTCCTTTATTCTGATCCTTGTAGTGTTGATACACTCCTGAATTCCTTGTTATTAGTAATCAACTCCGTTAGTGTTACCGGAGTGAAGGACAAGGTGCTTTTTCCTCTAAGTTTGCTCCATCCTTTCTAAGCTGTTATTTTAAAAAGTCTTATATTAAGTCCATTATACATTTCATATAACAAGGAGCGCAGCCTATTTAGGCACGCTCCCCCATTCCATCAATATGACTGATTCCACATGTGCCGCATGCTTAAGCCCTTCTTTGGGCATTCAGCATCACCGCATCCACCTTCAGCGAGAGCCTTTTTTCTTTTCCGTTAAGGTCAACAGGTTGTGTTCCTTTTACTAATAAATTCTTTGTAGGCTGCAATTTTGTTTTTCAGCATCTTCTCTGTGGCTGTTAAGTCTTTGATTTGATTCTCAACAGAATCTCTATGGCTTTCAAGAAGGTTTAAGCGGGCTTGGGCCGTATGCTCTCCTTCTATATATAACTGGGCATAATCTCTAATTCGTGCGATCGGCATTTGGGTTTGTTTCAACCTCATCACAAATCGCAGCCAAGCAAGATGGGAGTCATCATACATTCTTTCCCCATTCGTATTACGCATCGGAGCACTGATCGCTTCCTTCTCATAATATCTCAGTGTATGTGTGGTTATTCCCAATAGCTTGGCTACCTCACTGATCGTGTACATACAACCCCTCCCCATCCTATTTTTTGACTTTTCAGATTCTCCCATGATTATAAAAAACATTTGACTTAGAGTAAACTCTAAGCCTTATACTCAAATCATTGTTGCATTCTTGTTGAATACAAAGGAGGGAATCACTTGAAATATACTGTAGTTACCGGCGCCAGTTCAGGTATAGGCTATGAAACAGCTCTAGCTTTTGCATCACGAGGGAAAAACTTAATTGTTACAGCCCGAAGAGAGGAACAGCTAGAGGAATTAAAGTCTGAAATCGCTCGTAGCTATCCTGAGGTAGATGTTATCATTCGCACGACTGACTTATCCATTCCCAATAATGCGTATAACCTTTACGAAAGCCTTCAAGGGTTTCAAATCGAAACCTGGATCAACAACGCGGGATTCGGCAACTTTGCCTCCGTGGCCATGCAAGATTTAAATAAGATAACTACAATGCTGCATCTGAACATTGAAGCGTTAACCATACTATCTTCCCTCTTCGTTCGTGATTACTCCCATGTTGAAGGAACACAATTAATCAACGTTTCATCGGGTGGCGGTTACACGATTGTTGGAAATGCCATTACGTACTGCGCGACCAAGTTTTATGTGAGCGCCTTTACTGAAGGACTATCCCATGAGTTGAAAAGTCAAGGTGCACAAATGCAAGCTAAAGTGTTGGCACCTGCTGCAACAGAAACAGAATTCGCGAAGCGTTCTTTCGACATCACGGAATTTGAATATCACGGCACTGTGCCGAAGTTCCATACCGCAAAGGAAATGGCTACATTCATGCTCGACTTGTATGATAGCAATTACGTTGTGGGAATTGTGGATGGTTTGACGTATGAGTTTGCGCTGAGAGATACCCTTTTAAATTATGTAGAGAGAACGAGATAGTCTCTAATGATACGGTTCCGCAGACTTTAGAATTCCGCCCTATTTGTAGTATGGTTCCCGCTTAACAGGCTTATCAGCGAAGTTAGGACACCCTCTAATGAAGGTGCCCTAACTTTAAGCTCTTAACTAACTGTCCATGATAAATTGCTGGCTTTATACTGTTCCGATAATGAGGCTAACATTAACGCAAATGTCGTAATCCAATTCAAGGGGGTGATCCCAAAGTAAGATCCATTAGAGAGACCTCTCTGGATAGATCACTTTTTCATTTCCTTGTCTTATTACCCTTGATGATAAAATAATGCAAGCTACCGTAAGAACGACCCCAAAGCCTACCAAGCCCACACTAGCTCCTGCTAGATCGATCAGATATCCAAGTCCAAAGCTCGGCAAACATAACCCGAGATATGCCCATATTAAAAATCCAGAAACCGCTCGAGCTTTATGGTCACCTGAAGTTTTTGATACTCTTCCCACCCCCGCTGAATAAATAAATCCATAAGCCGCTGCACCCGAAATCGTGCTCCCCAACATAAGCAACAGAGGAGATTCTATTTTCATTCCAGCCAACAAGATCGTATACCCCAGTACCAATAAAGCACAGCCCGCTTGTACCGCATGTTCATATCGAAATCGATAAATAAACGGTTGAATCACGGCACCGGTAGCAGTCACAAGAAAAATACAAAATGGAGCAAATCCCTTTAATCCAACTGTCTCCAAGCGTATAGGCACGATTGCGATAACTACACCTGCCACCGCCCATGCTGTACAAATGCTCCAACATGCAATCAAAGACCCTGAAGGAACGAAAGGAGCTTTAAATGTATGAAATACTTGTAACAAAGAAGGTCGCTTTCGAGAAGTGCGATCATTGGGCAATGTAACTAGGAATCCCATACAGATACCAATACCAATCAGCAGTACCACATAAGAGTAAGGAATTATTGAATCATGCAGGTATAGCGAGCCCGCTGTCATCACAGGACCACTTCCGAATCCAAATGCACTGCTTAGAGCAACCCATCTGACAGATTGGTTGGAGCTCTTAGATGAACCTCGATATTCACTTAAATAAGCCGTACCCGTACCCAAAGTAAGCCCGACACCGACCCCCTCCAAAATGCGCGATAGGAGCAAGACTTGAAAGCTTGGAAACAAAACTAATAGAAAGTTTGCTGAGAAGCTGGCAGTCATACCTATTAGAAATATATTCCTTTTACCCCAATACTCTGAAACCCCTCCCAAGAAAACAATAACAGGAAGCACACCTAATAAATAGGCAGCAAAGACTGTTGTCGAAAGCCATACCCCAGATCCAATCTGCGCCGCATAAGCACTGTATAAGGGAGTCTGTGCATTTACACTAGCCGTAACGAAGAATATCCCCGCCACTATGATCATTCTATTCATGTTCTCATCACCACATCCTTGTTTACTGATCTAACCATAAACAAATTATGGATGTTATACTATAGCCATAATCATATCGTTATTGCAATCCATAAACAGCTTAAGTTGGTGTAATATGTTCATTTCGCTGGATCGTACAATCAAAAAACCATTATGGCTACAGATAGCCGATGCTTTACTCGAAGCCATACGCAAAGGCCAGTTGAAGTCCAATGAAACGATCTGGCCTTCCAGAGTGTACGCCAAGGAACTAGGAGTATCACGATCTACTGTACAGCTAGCTTTCGAAGAACTAGTTGCACAAGGCTACTTAGTTACCTTTGGCAAGGGTGGAACAAGAGTTGCTGAATTAACATATCCCACCGAAAAGATTCCCCAACTTGACCCACCAAAGATCGACAATAGTCAGAATTCCCAGCCAATAGATTGGTTGCGAATTCCGAAGTCCCATCACGTCGATATTCATTTCATGCATCACGAGCCTTACATTGACCACATCTTTATGAATGCATGGGCAAGCAGCTCAGCAGCCGCTATGAAAAGGATGAAAGATAGCGATTGGGGCTACACAGATGCTAGGGGAGCAGTTGAAGCACGCCAACAAATTCGTCAATACCTTGCTTTGGAGAAGGGCTTACACCTATCACTTGCCCAGGTTATGCTGCTACCGGGTACACAACGTATTATTGATTTGATCGCGCAGGGACTGCTAAACCCTGGTGATCGGGTCGCAGTTGAGGATCCTGGTTACCCTGCTGCACAGATAGGATTTTTGTTTCGCGGCATGATCGTGGATTGCATTCCAGTTGATGCGCATGGTCTACGAGTTGACCTGTTGCATCCCAAGACCAAGCTTATCTTCGTCACGCCAGCTCATCAGCGTCCCACAGGTATCGTCATGTCCGCACCCAGACGAATGGCATTAGTGGCATTCGCCAATCAACACCACGCTTGGATCGTCGAGGATGATTATGACGGTGAATATCGTTATCATGGCAGTCCGCTGCCAACTCTATATTCCAGCGCCATGCATACCACTCTATACATAAAATCCTTTTCTAAATTGTTAGCCCCTGGCTTACGGCTATCTGCACTTGTTGGACCTGCCCAAGCGTTGGATCGTATTGCTAATGTGATGCGAATAACGGAACGACAGGCTTCTATTCTGGAGCAGCAAACTCTAGCGGAATTTTTCGCTAGCGGATTGTTCGCTAAACATTTAAGCCGGCTCCGTAGAATTTATCGCAAACGACATGATGTGTTGTTATCGTCACTGCATGAATATAAGATTCTCCAACGCTTACAGCTGGTAGGGGCGGAAACGGGGTTAAATGTTTTATTGGAGGGGGAGACGCGATTCCAAGAAGCTAAAATTATTGAGGCGGCGTTGCAGCGACGGATAGGTTTACACGGACTGCAGCCCTACTGTTTCCAAGTTCAGCGCAAAGGTTTATTAATTGGATTTTCCAAGACGGATGAAGCCTCCATACAGACAGGAATTAGACAGCTAGCCGCAATCTTGGAGTTGTAACAACGAAGAACGGAGAAATTGAAAGGCACCCGATTGTGCCTCATTTTAGCTGCGTTTCAGTAGCGTTTTTCACACTATTGCGGAGCTGATTTTGTAATTTTTACAATGATCCATACAGCTCCACATATCGCCGCGGAGATGAGTGATGCGATGAATAAAGCACCTCCAGCATGGATAAGCAAAAATGGAACCCAAGCGATACTCAGCATACGGTGAACACTTCGCATCCACACGTTTCGAACCTGTTTAATCAGCATTCCATAGCCCCCGATGGCTAGCAGAACGGCAAATGCCGCAAGTCCGACGAACGTCTCCGGTTTGAGCGCCGTGAAAAATAAGAAGTAGGCTCCGTGTGCAACAATAACAGCAATAGTCAGGTACCCTGCAAGCTCATGAATAGAGCGAACCCATTTGCTAAGCTTCCGAATAAAGAAAGGAGACGACTTTCGTAAATTCTTAAAACGAAGCCAAAGAAAACTGGCCGCGCCAAGGAAAACAGCAACCCTGCCGAAGTTATTAAACAGCTCCGCTGTCGGATTACGCCCCGTAATAACGTGTTCAACAAAATAAGAGTAAATCAATAAACCTAATGCTATCCATGTAACAAGAACTGCTGGAATCCAAATTAATTTACTTTTGGACATTTTCATTGCCCCCTTTTCATTGGCTGATCATCCTTTACGAAAGATCAGGTTCCCTCATTATTCGTATCGAATCGATCGGGTCTTCTAGTATTCGATCAACTGTACTGTTATCAATGATAACAAGTCACCCTAAACTGGCAGATGAGAAGATCTAAACGATTCCTAAACAAAGAAAAACCATGCCGCCGGCAAATAAACGGGAGCATGGTTTCGCTTGTTTCCATATGTATGGTTCTACCCTCTGTCCATTACAGGTTTAGCCGATAGCCAGCACCCCAGACAGTTTCAATCATTCTTGGTTTCGATGGATCTTCCTCGATTTTCTCCCGAATGCGGTTGATGTGAACCGTAACCGTGGCGCTGTCGCCGCCGTAATCATAGCCCCAAATCTTTTCAAAAAGATGGTCTTTGGAGAAAACGATGTTCGGGTTCGTCGCAAGGAATTTCAACAGTTCAAACTCCCGGTTTGGAAATTTGATTTCCTGTCCGTCACGATATACCTTCCAGCTCCGGGTCATAATTCTCAGATTGCCAATTTGAATTGCGCTTTCTTCCGAATTTCGAGAGGACGCATGGGTAAGACGGTCATAACGACTCAAATGAGACTTGACCCTGGCCACCAGTTCCGCAGGGTCGAAAGGCTTTGCAATATAGTCATCCGCCCCTAAGCCAAGACCGCGGATTTTATCAATGGATTCCGTTTTGGCCGTCACCATCAGAATCGGAATATCAATCTGATTACGAATTTCACGACAAATCTCATAGCCGCTGCATCCGGGAAGCATAAGGTCTAAAATCAAAAGGTCATAGCTTCCATCCAAGATGGTTTTCACTACCTTGCTGCCGTCCGCCACAATTTCTATTTCAAAGCCGTTGATTTCCAAGTAATCCCTTTCCAGAATGGCGATTTCGGCATCGTCTTCGGCAATCAATATTTTCGTCATGTTTTTCCACCTTTCACCGAGGGCAGAGTGATCGTAAATTTCAACCCCTGATCGTTTTTGACGGCAACAGTTCCGCCCTGCGCCTCAATGATGTATTTCACGATATACAGTCCAAGACCGGTTCCATCGCTGTTTTTGCTGTTTCTTGATTCATCGCCGCGATAAAACTGTTCGAACAGGTGAGGTAGCTTTTCCGGCGAGACCCCGTTTCCGTTATCTGCAAAGCGAAGAACTACATTTTCGTTTGCCTGTGTAACCGTAAGAGAGAGCTTTAACGATTCTGCGCCCGCATATTTCAGTGCATTCTCCACGAGATTGGACAGCACCTGCCTCATTTGCTCGGTATCGATCTGTACCCGGTGACTGCCATCGGATTTATCAAAGCTGATAGAAGCATTCTTCTGCTTCAAATCATCCTGAATATCCAGCGCATATTTCTTCATGAACTTGCCAAGGTCTGTTTCTACCGGAAAGAACGGCAGATTACCTGTTTCCAGCTTGGAGAAATAAAATAATCTTTGCAGCAGCACGTCCATATCGCAAGCCTTTTTGTATGCAATGGAGAGATATTCCTTTTGTTTTTCCGGTGTGCTTGCAACTCCGTCCTGCAAACCTTTGATATATCCTTTGACAGAGGTGAGTGGTGTTCTTAAATCATGAGAAATGCCGGAAATCATATCCGTACGAGCCTTTTCATAAGTGGCGTTTTTATCCTGTTCATTTTTAAGATGCACCTGCATCTGATTGAACGAGGTGCATACGGATTCAAATTCATCCTCGCCTTTATAGACGATGGGCTTTGAAAAATCGCCTTCTTCGATGCGCTTAGCGCTTTCGGTCAACTTATTGATCGGCGTCATGATGCGCTTGACAAGCCGCTTGGTAAACAACTGACTGATAAGCAAAAGGACAGCAATGGCGGCAAGTCCCACAAGCAGGAAGGTAATCAGGAAAACTTCAAATTGGCTCCGATCTGCGCCAAACCATTTGATATGATTTTTTCTAGTGGTTGCACCCACGAGATAAGTTTTATCTCCGACAGAGATAAGCTGTCCAATCGTCGTCACGCCATCCTCAAAAAACACGCTTGGCTGTTCGGTGCTCAATTCGACTTTTTGCAGATAAGATGCGATTTCAGGGTGCTCCAAATTGGAGTAAACCAATATATTGCCCTGTTCAACATGAAGTTCATACCCATATTCTTCCAGTGAAGCGCCGAGAGCAGACCAATCAGGAACGGTGCCTTGTTGTTGTCCCAAAATAAACTCAACCTTGAAAAGGTTACCGTCAAGTTGAGATTTTTTGACGAACCCTGTATGGTTCATCCCAATCATGCCGCCGCCGATAGCAAGCAACACCACCAAAGATAACAACACCATCAAGTTATTTGAAATAAATATTCGCTTTCCTATTTTCATCGCGGCACCTCAAAAGAATTGCAATTCATTTCTGCCAAACCGATACCTACAGATAAATTCAGTTTCTTAAGACAAATGATAATAGCAAATCATAAATAGCAAGATGGGATTTTCTAAACAAATGCTAAACAAATACCACACATTGAAAAAAATTCGCCCTACTCGTGGTACGGTTCAGCGTAACGGGGCTAACGGCGGCATGCAATAGAAGCTATAATATAAAATCGGAATCAGGAGGCTAGTTTGGGACAGTATACTCTTCGAGAGTACGGACTAACTTCCTTCTGACAGCTTCTCTTAATTCTTCTGGTTGGAGCACGACCGCTTCAGCGCCGAACGAAAAGAAATATTCAGCAAAGAATAGTATTTCTGAGCGGAAGATACCCATCTCTAGTATGCCTGTGCCGTTATCGGAACTATGTACTTCTCCCCAAGGGAAAATCCAGCTCTTATCTCGGAATAACTCGATCCCTTTTGCCGTTAATTTCACTTTGACATCTACGCTTTCTTGTTTGCTGTAGAAATGAAGTCCCCAGTTCGTTAAATCCACCTCTGAAACATCCACTGTAGTCGATAACGCTTCGGCATCCGCCAAAACGGCTGACCGTATCCGATCTGCCCGAAACAATCGGTAGGCTTTTCGCAGAAAGCAGTAGGCTGGGCAAAACCAATATCCCTCATGGGCATATATACCGATGGGTTGAATCGTTCTTTGATTAGTCTCATTCTCCCGAATTCCATAATTAATTGTCACGGGCAACCTTCTAATGGATGCTTGGAGCAATATCTCAAGGTAGTCAGCTCGTTCTTGGCGGGTATGCGTAAAGAAGTCAACTCGGTGTCGCATCTCATCTATCTGAAGTTTCACATCTTCCGATAAATACCTGTAAAATTTTCGAAGTGCGGATTCTGCAGATGCCTCGAAGGGCAGCGAGCTGAAGTGTCGAAGAGCATGGGAAGCAAAAAATATTGAGAATGCCTCATTTTCCGTAAATGAAATCGGTGGAAGGCTTCGCTCTGCAAGAACTTGGTATCCACCTCCTGCACCAACTTGAGAGTATAATGGCACTCCCATTCCACTCAGCTCCTGCAAATCGCGCAGCATGGTTCGGGTAGACACACCAAATTCTTCAGCAAGCTCTTTGACGGTGAATTTCCGCTTCCGATTTATTGCCATCATCAATTCAATCAGGCGCCTCGACTTTCCCATTATATTCACCTCCCTAAAAAATATAGTGACAAGTTTTGTCACAATTATATTATACACTATGAATAAGCCGGATCGCCGGGAGTGATCACGGTAGAAAACGATTAAAAGAGGAAAAGGAGAACAACATATGAGTAGAGAACAGCGTAAGAATTTGGATAAAATGCTGCGGCGTTCCGAGTCCACCAAGCCGCAAAGCGTAGAGGAGATGCGCGCGAACTTCGCTGCCCTGATGGCAACGATGAAGGTACCTGAAGGCATTCGAACCACGCCGACGACCCTGGGTAATCGGCCCGGTGTGACCTTTGACCCCGAACAGGATGCCCGCCCAGGAATCATTCTCTATTTCCATGGCGGCTCGTATATTATGGGTTCCCCCTACACTGCCATGTCCGTTACCGCGAATCTAGTGAACAAAACCCATATCCGGTCCGTTTCACTCGATTATCGACTGGCTCCGGAACATCCGTTTCCTGCGGCTCTTGACGATGCTCTCGCCGCCTATCGTGAGCTTCTGGACAACGGAGTTGAGGCGGCGTCTATTGCGTTTGCTGGTGAATCTGCCGGCGGCGGTATTGCTGTCTCGGCTTGCCTGATGGCACGAGACGCAGGTCTGCCGATGCCAGCAGCAGTAGTGGCGTTCTCGCCGGGGGTGGATAAGACGCGCTCCGGAGCAAGTATGGATAGCAAAATGGGGATCGACCCATTCTTCACCCGTGAGGGCTTTACATTGACGGATACGATGTACCTTGCTGGACAGGATCCGAATCATGAACTCGTGAGCCCCGCCAGGTTCGCCGATCTTACCGGATTCCCACCACTCCTGCTACAGGTTGGAACGAACGAGCTACTCCTTGACGACTCCACGCAGTTAGCCGACCGTGCACGGGCAGCAGGCGTGGATGTAATCCTTGACGTTACTGCCGACGTCCCGCATGTTTTCCAGGCGTTCACTGGTATTCTCGATGAAGCCGATCAAGCCCTGGACCGTGCTGCGTTCTTCATCACACAGCATCTCAGTTGAACATTTGATCCTATCGAATACGAGTGTTGAAATCGTATAATAGGAGAGCCCTCATATTCAGATGGCTCTCCTTATTAACTTGCTGGTTCTTTTTCGTTATCTTATCAGGTCGAAGTTCATTGGTTTGCTCCACGCATGAACTCGGATTAACATTTGCGTCATTTATGATACGGTTCAGCATAACGGGTCTATCGGCGAAAATGCGAAAAGGAGCTGTCGTGGCAGCTCCCTTTTCACTTCGAAGCTGATTCGTTAATTTGTATAGCGAAGCACCTCTTCGGCGGCTTGCTTGGCGCTGGCCATGCCCGCATCTGCTAGTCGTCCCTCTGCTCCTACCCAATCGCCGGCGACATATAGACCCGGAACCTCCGGAACGACCGGACCAGGAGCCGGACCTGCCCCATTGTGGTGTATGGTATGTGAATCGTAGCCCACGAGAACATTAGGAGAAAAACGCATGGAAACAACTTCCTTCTCCCAGCCCGGCTCCAGTAGATCCATAAGATCGATCAGCGCCTTCTCGTCCGCTTGTGCATCTCTCAAATTATCGTTATCGTTATACCGCATTGCATGTAGTACGAGTGCGCCGTTATCGCTTAGGGTGACAGGCCCCGAATGCTTTGAGAAGTAGAGAGGTTCATCTAACCCGAGCGCAAACACTCGCTCCGGGTACGGAAATTGTTTCAAAGCCACATCCAAGCATGCGGCATAGAGAGGCCGAGATTCTTCTTTCCATCTGCCGATCGATAGCCGATCCGCTCCCGGCAAGAGCCGGCAAAGCTCCTGCGGCCCCGTTGCCGCGATGACGGCGGACGCCTTGATCTCCGTACCGTCCGATAACTGGACGCCGCATACGCGTTCGTTCTTGACCTGAATTTGCCGGACACCATTACCCGTAACGAAGGAAGCTCCTGCCTGAGCCGCCGCATCGCGCAAACTGTCAACGACGATCTGCCAGCCTCCCTCTACATACCGGACACCTTTGCCAGCGAGCTGGCCTTGCCGGATCGCGAATCCAGCGCTCATCACGTTCATCCCGTCGCAGTAAGTCCACTGTCGGCACATGGCGAGGAAGAGGAGACGAACCCGCTCGTGAAAAATGTTGTCGTCTACCCACTTTCGCAGGTTGACCGATAGGATCGACTCGGTATCAATTTGGCCGATACCGCTCATCAGGGCGCCCCACTCCCGGGACTCTTCCGGGGTAAGATCGTTCGGCACCTCTACGATTTTTCCCTGCAAGATCCCGATCATGCTGCCCTTGAACGCGTAACCTCCATTGGGCAGGCAGCCGAGCTCGCTTAAGATGCGAAGCGCGGCTCCTCCTTCATACATCGCATGGGGACCCAGGTTAAATAGCGCGCCATTCATCTTTGCCGTTTGGGCAAGACCACCCAGTCTGCTTTCTTTTTCAAAAACGATTACGGATTTCCCTGCCCTCGCCAAATAAACGGCAGCCGTCAGTCCGGTAAGTCCCCCGCCCACCACGGCGGTGTCATAAACCTTCTTTTCCAATGTCATACGAATCATCCTCTCCCTAGTAAAATATCCGTCAGTACATACTGACATTCCAGATTGGCTTCGTACGTCTCCTTCGTGACTCCGTCGACTCCCGTTTCTTTACCGGTCTCCATCGCTCTGTGACTTTCCCTAAATGCTTGCGCATCGATGAAATGTCCGATCGATGTGAACCGTAGCTTCGGGTCGGCTTTTGCCTTCTCTGCTATTCTTGCTAATTTCATTTCCATTTTTTTCTCCACCTCGGGGTGTGGTAAATGTGTCCTTACCAAGATCGATTTGTGTCGCCTGCCTTTCCTCCACCAGCATTACACCGACTTCACGGGTACTATGCGGCGATCCGACTCCCTGACTACCGTTTGGCATTCTCACGTTTTACGGCTTGTTTGCCATACTCCCGCAGTTTTTCCTAAAGAGTACTTTACTTTCAGAAGAGTATCAGGGTCTCCCGAGTTGCTGAGTAACCATTGGTATACATGCCTGGCTCTTCGACCCCGGGGAAGCTCCCTCAGTCTGGCCTGTTTCGTCTGAGGGGGTGTTGTCTTCCGAGTAGTAAAGCTCGTCGACCTTCCCATTATCCTAAATTTCGAGGCTCAATCACTTTCAGGCCTGCATCCTGACTGTCTACGCTTAAACGACACTGTTACCATTGTCGCTCCAAGACTCGCTATTGGTGGCGTGGCCCTCGCCTTTCCAAGCAGGGTTTACACTACTAAACTACTCAACCTATGCTCGGTCGCTCTCACAGCTTAGGTCTGATCGGCAAAACGCCACCAGGCGAGTGTGCCGACGATGCCAATTACGCCGGTTGCATAAGGAAGAATAAAGCTTACAGACTCCAAATTCACGTTTTCATCTCCGGCAGCGCCGCTGAACAATCCCGGAATCGCCCATGGGAAGTAATCCGCTATTCCTATTGCCCCGGAAAGTTGGGCGGCCACGATCGTTAATAAAACAAATCCAAGCGAGTTAAGATAGCCGCGGCCCACGCTGGCACTCCATGCTACAGGCATGGACAAACAGATGACCATGTAAGCAGTCACAATGAATCTGCCCAAACAATACACAACGACTTGACCAACCATTCCGTCCATCTGAACGAACCATGCCGTGAAACAACCGAATCCGAAAGTGAGTAAAGCGAGTATGGTACACCACACAGCGGCAATGATTAACTTGGCGGCAGCAATCTTCGAACGGGAGATCGGCAACGCCAGCAAATCTTTGGCTGTACGGTCGGAATACTCTCGGCCGAAAACCCAACTGAATACGAAGCCGAATCCGATCAGTCCTCCCATCGAGACTACGATCCCAAGCTGATCAAGATATGCGCGCAAATCAGATTTCCCTTCAAACGCCGAATTGTCGCCAACCAAGCCTGACATGATCAATCCGAGCAGAACAGGCAACAAGCAGGAAACTATCAAGGAAACCCAAATGATTCTGGAACGTCGAATTTTCAAGCTTTCCGCCCACATTGCGTTCAATATGTTCATGCTTACGCATCCCCTTTATTCCCGATCGTTCTTAGAAAATAGGTTTCGAGATCCTCTTCCTCAACCTTTAATAGGATAGGCGGCAAATCGTTATTTACCAACAACCTGGCAATGGTGTCCGGGCTTGCAATTGCTTCTCCGCTTGTAATGACCAAAGCCCCTTCTTCCGATAACCGCACTGGATAACCTGCCTCCATCAGCTTTAATCTTGCGGTTTCCGAATCGCGGGTATTCACGACAAGACGTTTTTGGAGAACGTGCTGCAATTGACTGACATCCGATTCCTGCACAAGCTTTCCTTGATGGATGATCCCAATCCGCGTTGCCAGTTTGGTTACCTCCCCCAAAAGATGGCTTGACAGAAAGATCGTTACACCATGCCGGGCGGCAAGATCACGAAGCAGTTCCCGGATTTCGACAATTCCCGCCGGATCCAATCCGTTTGTCGGTTCATCCAGGATTAAAACCTCCGGTTCATGAAGCATCGCCTTAGCGAGCCCCAGCCGTTGCGCATTCCCAAGCGATAAGGATTTCGCTTTTTGATCCCGATACGGCGTGAGATGCAGTTTTTCCATTACCCCATCAATCGCGCGGGACTTTGTGAATTGTCGCAACCGTCGAACGATCTCCAGATTTTCATATACCGTCAATTCAGGATATGAGTAGGGTGTTTCCACCATATAACCTACTCTGGCCCACACATCGAGGCTGCCGTCTGTCACCTGCTTGCCCATCAAATAAGAGGCCCCGGAATCGGGCCGGATCATCCCCAGCAGCATACGGATGGTCGTCGTTTTTCCGGCTCCGTTGAGACCAAGAAATCCGTAGATTTCGCCTTTCCTTACATGAAGCGAGATTCCGTTTACTACACTGGTCTTGTTGAAGCTTTTGGTCAACTGATGGGTTTGGATCACAGCTTCCATTGTCCGTTTCCTCCCTTAGTGGTCAATTAAAGCGGGAAGCCATCGGATTCCTCGACAAATCCTTGCTTCCCAGTTTCAAAGCAGAAAGAAGAATCAGGGCCCCACAGGCTGCCGTAATTGCGGCTGCGATCGTTAGCATCAAGGGAAAATCCGCATGTCCGTTAAAGAACAGGATACTTTTAAAGCCTTCCGAGCCGAATCGGATCGGAATCCATGAGTAAATTCCGTACCGGTAAAACCCGGCCAGAAACTCGGGGGGCGTGCTGATGAGAGGGACGCCGAACAACCATACCAGTATAAGAAGTGGCCAACCTTTGAATCCAAGCCAGTTCAGGACATTGCTCTGGATCAGGAAAAACATGAATGCGATGAGCATGATAAAAGGGACTAATACGCTATAGTTAACAACATGCAATCCCATCAACCCTCTGGTGATCAATAGCGTTGAGCAACCTTGGAGAACTGCAATAATCGCTCCGCCCGCCAATTGCATGGATAAAAACCCTTTCGCCGTTTGATTCTCGCGATGAAGGGACAACCACATCATCAAGGAACCGATCAAGCTGCCCATCCAGAGCAGCACCGTTAACATCGTCGGCAATTGAGCATCCGCCGCGCTATCCGCAGAATTGATTTTCTTAATGTCCAACTCGATCGTCCGATCTAACGCTTTGACTTGCGAAACGGTAAGCTGTCCCCCCGATTTCTCCATGTTTGAAAGGAGCTCTTCTTTGATTTTTACGGACAAGCCTTTTACCATTTCGGCCATAACCGTTTCCGCCATTTTTGCTCCACTAGAATTTTGCCCTTCATTCACCGTAGCTTTAAGATTCGGTAAAATCGGCTGATTGGTATTTAGAGATAGCATCGACTGCGAAAAGTTGTCAGGTATGACCATGCCGCCATAAAGCGCTTTATGATCCATTTCTTGTTTCATTTCTTCTTCTGTTGCGAAGGTGGTCCACTTGACTTCCTTCGCCGCTTGTTGCGTCAGTTGATTTTGAACCGTGCTCCCGTAGTTGAGCCCGGATGCACCTAAATCGTGATTCACGATTCCTATCGGCAGGCCGCTCACCTTCATGCTGACGCTTGGACCGAAACTGGCATACGACATTAGAAGATGTATGACAAGTATCAATACCAATACTCCGAAAAACTTTCTGCTTAACAAAAAAACTTTCATTTTGCTTTCCTCCTCTTTTTAAACTAACCAGTTAGTTATAATTGGGCAAAAGTTAAGCCGCCCGATTACAGCAATGACGGCTTCATGATTCCGTGAATTACGAATTTCACGATTTGTTCGATGATCTGCTCCTGCTGTTGCGGAGAATCCATTTGTCCGGGCAAATCCCTGAATCGGGAAAAAGAGTGAAGTGTAGCCGTGACCACATTCATGATCAAGATCGGAAACATAACAGGATCGAAATCTGCCCGAAGTATCCCATTGTGTTTTGCGGCGTTCGCCAGTTCATAAAACTGGGAAATATCGTCCGGACGGTAGGTGATTTGATTCCATGTTTTCCATTCTTCCGCGGCTTCCCAAAAAAGAATTTTCCGATACCGGGGATGCTGGAGCAAAAACTCATACATTGTCCGGATAGTTGTCGCCATGAAATCCTTAAATTTCTCCGGGTTGGACGTTACTGACTTATCTTTCAAAAATTCTGCAACAGCTTGGCCCGCCACTAGATCGCCTACCTGGTCTGCCCGTTTGACCACTTCGGTATAAAGCCCGAGCTTATCACCGAAGTATTGATAGATTAAGCTTTTGTTATACCCCGACGCCTTGGCGATCGCATCGATCCGTGCCGCTGAATAGCCAAGCTCGGCGAACGCCTCTTCTGCGGCATCAAGTATGATCTCTCTCGTTCGGGCGGCGTCGTAAGTTCGGGAACGCTTCTTTATTTCTGTCGACATATATTTTCACCACCAATTATAACTAACTGGTTAGATTTTATTTGATTTATTGAGCAATGTCAAGAGTGTGAAGCCTCGGCCTTTAGTTAGCTGTGGTGATAATTATGTTTATTGAGCCTAGGGGGATGTCTGAATCTGGCTTTTCACTTCACTGAGCACCCTCTGGTAGTTAAATACCCAATGGTGGACTCCCCCGGTCCGTTTTTTTCCTAATCATATAGAAATAAAAATTGCATCTTATGGTTTTTTAAACTCGCTATTAATTTCACTTTCTGCTTCGCCCTACTTGTGATACGGTTCAGCGTATCCTCTATAGAGCGAAATTTAAAGGGCGCCAAGAACGTGATGCCCTTACTTCATCTGGCAACTTAAGAAGCCTATCCAAGATTTAATGATCCTGAACAAGCTTCTTTACTTTTAACTCAAACCACGCTTATTTATGCGATCTTCCATTATCGGAGTTAATATGACTTTAATTTTAGATATTAAAAAAATCCCTAAAACAATTATACCAGTAATAATTGTTTTAAGGATTTTTCGTTTCCTTTAATCTAGAGATAGCTGTTACCCTATTTTCCAGACGACCTTTCGGAAGGGTCTTTCATATGAAAGCAATTTTATCACGACACAATAATCAAGTCAATAAAAATATCTTAGGGTTCCACTTTATAGTTTTTGATCAACTTAAGTAGAACATACATTATTTCCCCAAATTCTTGATGATCCTCATAATAATACTTCTTCAACCTACATCTTTTAATGAGACTCACTAATTCTTTTTTACGTTCAATTCTTGGAATCTTTCCTTTAACATAATAATCATGTAAATACAGTAAGGCACTAATGTCATGTACTTTAAGATTTCTTAACTTATTGTTAGTAATTGAATCACTTATGTTACAATTTTGAGTTAAATAATTTCGAACCTGTAATTTAATATGCTTGTCTCCAGATATTAAAAATTGATTCGGTCCTACAACATTAAAAATAATGGGTCTACTATGTGCAGATGAATCTCTAATATTTTTCGAATCAAATAATAGGCTATTCGCTAAGCTTAACTCTCTATATTTATATTTCTTTTTTTGGACATAGAATTTAATAAAGGAACATAATTGACCGTAAGACATTAATTCAATAAGTACCCAAATGGAAGGTTTATTCTTTCTTTTAACAATTAAATCGTAGCTATAATCTCTTTTAGACTTATATGATTCCAATAACTTGTCATCTATAGTTTTATACTTTTTCATTCTATCTTCAATTTCTTTAAGTGATAGTGACGATCCTTTTTCTACAAGTTTTTGTCTATAACCTTCTAACTCAAATGATTTATACTCATCAATAATTTTAAAACCATCTTCATCACTCTCAGTTATCAAGCGAATAATTAAAGATTTTATATTATGCTCGATATCTAGAGATAACTTTAAGAATAAGTACCTAAAATGCATGTCTATTGTAGCTAGGTCATTTAAAATGGAAAAATCAACATTTTTGTATTTATTATCTTTATCTTTTTTAAAGTTTTTTCTAAAAGCAGTAACTTTATAATAATAAGTTCTATCCATTAATATTTCTTTAGCTAATGACTCATTATAGGAATTAAAAGTAATACCCTTGAATTTTAAATACTCGATCTGCTCTTCTACTGATAACTTCTCTTTTAATTTCACCTTTTCCAATAAATTCACAATACAGTCTCTACTCACAACCGGTAATGCTTCTACCGTAGCTGCAACTTCATCTTTTGCCTCTATTTCTTTAAGTAGACTTAAAGATTGTTTAAATTGCATTAAATCCTCTCTTGATGCTCTTTTCATTAAACGTACTCACCTACCTACTAAATGACAATGTGTTAATGTCAATTATATCATGTATTACCTGCCATCAATGAGCTAAATCTAACTCTTTGTTACGAAACCTGTTTAATAAACAACCTGCATTACTTTTTATAAAAATTTCGCCCTACTTGTGATACGGTTCAGCATATCATCTCTTAAGGCGAAAAAAGAGGCTGATCCTTTAAAGGATCAGACTCATCATTTGCCTAACGACTTCTGCCGCGGATGGCAAACCAAATATTTCTAATTGACCATTACAAATGCGATAAAAGACCTTGTATAGGTCGGACTTTCCTATTCATATAGTGATCAGTACCATCCTTAAATCGACAAGCATCTTATTTATGATGACTTGGCGACCTGGAATATGCACCGAATAATCCTGACATCTAGCATATTCCTCAATAGTTTATTAGTTATTTGATTGATTAAAATCGCTGGAAAATATTTGATTTGCAGTAAGATCTTCAAACTATTTACTTGTAAATTCGAATTTCGCTGCTATATATTTTGCTGTATTTTCAATATAGGGAAAAACTGTGCTATCATTAATATTCAATACATCAAGTTCATCTAAAATCTCTTTTTTGTTTCTAATAGTTATCCTCTGTACTGCGATGTCCTCGGTCCCATTTTCATCCATAACTGCTTCATGACCAAAAAGTAAAAATGCTCCTGACTGAGAATATATCCTACTATTTGTTCTTTTGCTTTTAATACATAAAATATCTTGTAAATCTGCTGGTACTATTCTTGGTTGGAAAAATGGCTTTTCTTCCATAATATAATGAAGTAATCTTCCAACAACTTGTTGTTTGTTAAATTTTTCTATGTCACTATCAAACACAATATTCTCTTTGTCCCGTTTGGACAACTTCGCCAGATTTGAAATACAACTTGCTTTATCAGAATCGAAGTACTTAATATGACTCTTTTTTACTTTAAAAATAATAACTTCTCCTTCAATATTCATTTTATCAATTGACGAACATGCAAAATACAAAGCAATAAGTGGGTTGGATGTTATATCTAACAGCCGAGTGGGTAACGAATAATGTTGCATTCTTACTAATTTATCTAAAGTACTTGAATCCGTTGAGAAATCAGAAGAGTTTGATAAGATCATCTCATTAAACATCACATTTTCATTATCAAGGAATTTATAGTTCCCTGATTTATCTTTCCTAAAAAGAGATGGTACAAGTTTATATTCTATTTTATCTGAATGCCCTCTATAAAAAATATTATTATCTTTGTTATTACCTAAATTAAAAATCGCTTCAATATATGACTTTACTGATGTTACCTCTAAAGAATCAATTTCTGATGGTTTAGGTAACTCAACTTTCTCATTAATTACTTCAAAATTAATAAGTTTCGCATCACTCAACCTTATTAATAGGTCTTCATCTTTAATTGCCCAGTGCGTTCTGTTAATCTCCCACCCCCTAATATCTAATAATAATGAAATATTTTCTAATTCCACAGATGGAATTGGTGGTATTTTTTCATCAAATGAATATTCAATCAAGTACGTTTTTCCTCTATCAGATATCTTTTTTAGATAACCAACTTTTGAAATCCCTTCAAAACCTTCATAAGTGAATAAACAAGGAAATTCTTTAATTGCATCAAATTGCTCTTGTTTGGCATTCTTAAAAACATCACTGATGTCCATATTTGTATACTCTAGAAATCTACTTTTTTCGATGCTATAGTAAAGTTTTTCCCAGCCTTCATCCTCGCCAGTAATAAAAAGATTATACATTTTATCGCTCCTATTTTGTTTGTTGAACCGTCTTTCAGATGACGTTACTGTATTCACGAACCCGTAGGGTTGTCTGCCTGATGCTACTTCCTCGATTTATCTTCGGGCAGGCCTAGGAGCCGTAGGCTCCTACAAAGGAGGAAGGTGGAAATAGAAAGTCAGATAAACGAGAACAATACTGGGACGGTATCCGCGGCGGTAGTGAAGGGTATTTTAGGGGAGTTTGTAAACTGTTCGATAAGTTGAGTAGTGAGCAACGGAAGCAACTTGTACATACTGTGATTAAGCGCATTACGGTAACAGAGGATAGAAAAATCGATATGATTGAATTGAAGTTTGATGAATACATAAATCAATAAACCTTTGGTGAGTGGTTGCGATAATATTAGCTTTCTGCACTCACTGAAATCGTATTTTCAGGGCCCCCTTTTGGGTACCCTTGAAAAGGAGTTCTGGGAATCGAGGCTTGGCGGAGGAAATCCACGATTTGCTACGGCGTGGAACGACAAGCTACACTTGTTGTATAAGAAAATAGGATGGCCATTTATATTGACCACCCTGTTTTATTCACTGAATTGGACCTTATCGAAAGAAGCTACAATGGTATTAGGATTATGAAACAAAAATTCTTTTTCTTTCCGCTTTCTGTTTGCTGAGTATTGAAGTTGGTATATTCTTGTCGGTACGTCGTTATACATCTCAGCAATATTTTCATTATAATCATAAGTAGTTATCCACTTACTATCAATAATATCTTTAATTGCATGGGATAGTTCCTCATGGTCTTCATGGTTATAAAAATTAGTATATAGATTCTTTCCCTGCTTGTAATAGGGTGGGTCAAAGAAGACAAAAAGTTGCTCTGGAGGATGCATAGGTAAGATATTATTAATAAAATATACTGCATCATGGTTATAGAGACTAATTCTCTCTCTCAAAGCTGAAATACGTCTAACTTTATTTATTAAGTCTACTTTATTGAACCTGCAATCTAAAGAATAATCACCTTCGTCGTTCCTACTAATAGGCCCTCCCTTTATTATACCAGACCGATTTGTCCGATTCAAAAAGAAAGTGGCAAAGCCTACTTCCAAGATACTATGATTTCCCTGGTTATTATAGATTTCCTTTTGTCTTTCCCACTCGTCAATATCTATCGGAGTATTTTCAACTAACTCAATAAATACATCTGTGTCATGAAGAATACTGTGCCAAAAATTATATATTGCAGTATCAAAATCATTAATGATGATTGAGTCTACGTTCTCTTTCAAAAGCAACTCAACTGCTAGCCCTGCCCCACCAGCAAAGGGCTCGACGTAAATTGGACGTGTAATATTGTTTTGTTCTATAGTGTTTCTTACGAATTTATAAAGCTGTGTTTTCCCCCCGGGATAACGAAGTGGAGAAAGTGTAGTTGGCAATTGAGGTCCCTCCTTATAAATCCATCACTCCAATTACACTCTAGATGTTCTTAAGTACAATATCTCATCTAAGCACTTTAATATTGTAGATACCTTCTTCCATGCATCAAGTAACTCAAGATAATCAGGTACCTGTGTTTGGGAATGGATATAGAAATTAATAATTCTAGTTGCTGCCGTATTATTTTTATCGGTAAATGTAATCTCTAGCAGCTCAATTTCTTCACCGAACTCTGGATAATATTCTTTAAGATGTATCTTGATACTACTGAACAAGAGCTCCTTTAATGTCTGGGAACGCTTTGTTCTTTCTCTAGGAACACCTTTCATTCTTTTATCCCTATTTTCATCTTTTACAAAGTGGTCTATATATTCATGGGTAAATGTTTCTAGCAAGGAACGTATCAAGTACATAGAGCTCATTCTATGTTCTTTATAAGGAATACCTTTTAATTCTTTAATTAAAGCGTTGATTCGCGCATTATTCCGATACTTATTATTAAAAGGGTATGCTCCTGTAAGGTTAATATATTTTACTACATCAGTAGCAGAGCGTCCTCCCTTTCCACCCGTTGGTGCTTGTCCCGCGGATATTGAAGGCTGGCTTGTAATATTGAGTTCGTCTGCATCTTCTCCGGAACCTTCTACAGAGACACCGGGTCCCACTGTATCTTCTCCAGAACCTTCTACAGAGACACTGGGTCCCACTGTATCTTCTCCGGAACCTTCTACAGAGACACTGGGTCCCACTGTATCTTCTCCGGAACCTTCTACAGAGACACTGGGTCCCACTGTATCTTCTCCGGAACCTTCTACAGAGACACTGGGTCCCACTGTATCTTCTCCGGAACCTTCTACAGAGACACTGGGTCCCACTGTATCTTCTCCGGAACCTTCTACAGAGACACCGGGTCCAACTGTATCTTCTCCGGAACCTTCTACAGAGACACCGGGTCCCACTGTATCTTCTCCAGAACCTTCTACAGAGACACTGGGTCCCACTGTATCTTCTCCGGAACCTTCTACAGAGACACTGGGTCCCACTGTATCTTCTCCGGAACCTTCTACAGAGACACTGGGTCCCACTGTATCTTCTCCGGAACCTTCTACAGAGACACTGGGTCCCACTGTATCTTCTCCGGAACCTTCTACAGAGACACTGGGTCCCACTGTATCTTCTCCGGAACCTTCTACAGAGACACTGGGTCCCACTGTATCTTCTCCGGAACCTTCTACAGAGACAC
>NZ_JBFNXH010000004.1:406138-464336 GCF_040812395.1 Paenibacillus tabacirhizosphaerae
ATCTTCTCCGGAACCTTCTACAGAGACACCGGGTCCCACTGTATCTTCTCCAGAACCTTCTACAGAGACACTGGGTCCCACTGTATCTTCTCCGGAACCTTCTACAGAGACACTGGGTCCCACTGTATCTTCTCCGGAACCTTCTACAGAGACACTGGGTCCCACTGTATCTTCTCCGGAACCTTCTACAGAGACACTGGGTCCCACTGTATCTTCTCCGGAACCTTCTACAGAGACACTGGGTCCCACTGTATCTTCTCCGGAACCTTCTACAGAGACACCGGGTCCAACTGTATCTTCTCCGGAACCTTCTACAGAGACACCGGGTCCCACTGTATCTTCTCCAGAACCTTCTACAGAGACACTGGGTCCCACTGTATCTTCTCCGGAACCTTCTACAGAGACACTGGGTCCCACTGTATCTTCTCCGGAACCTTCTACAGAGACACCGGGTCCAACTGTATCTTCTCCGGAACCTTCTACAGAGACACCGGGTCCCACTGTATCTTCTCCGGAACCTTCTACAGAGGCACCGGGTCCAACTGTATCTTCTCCGCCTATGCTGTTTTCGATTGTACCTGATTCCTCTTCTAGTTTACCACTGTTATCTATTTGAGGCACTTTACAAATTTCTATAATTTCAGCATTAAAAACATTCTCCATTTTCGTACGAGTATCAATTTCATCCTTTGTACCATTTTTCAGGTAGACACGACTAATTATTATTTTCAATGCTTCTTTAAACTTCTCCATAGGTAGATCAGTTATAACATCATGGTCTTCAGTAAAATCAATCTTTAACACACTTTTCGCTTTCCTGGAAAAAGGTAGAAACCTATCTAATTTTGTGGTTTCTAATTTATATATAGCTAGCATTTGTTTCTCATCTTCACTCCAATCAATTTCATTCCTTACGAATTCGAGAAAAGAAAAAAACCTAATGCCATTTTTAATGGTACTCGGAGTTTCATCAAGTATTTTAGCCATGTCACTAATAGTCTCACCCTTTTTGAATCTACTAACAAATCTTTTAATAAAAGCTATTGTAGACCATTTTTTTACACTTTTATCCCCTGAGTGCCTCATTGTAATAAAAGCTTCAGCAGAATTTCGGTCTGGGGCTAATACTACCGGAAGATTTTTTAAATAATTTTTCATCTCTAAATCAATTAGAAGTATTTTACCGAGATTTTTATTGGAAAGTAACGAAGGCTCTAGTAGTAATTTACATGCAGAGATTCTTCTGTTACCCTCCAAAACGACATACCTTCCGTTTTCAATAGTTAAAACTGGCTTCTCAGCTAAGGGTAAACCCCTATTAGATTTAATTTGCTTAGCTAGTTCTATTGCATTTTCTTCATTTGCTAAGAAATTCAAAAGATTTTCCTGTGTAGGTGACTGTATAAACACCCTGGGGTTGTCGTAGTCTAGTAAAACCTCTGCAACATTTACCGTAATTTCCTTCCAGTCCGAGTAGGCCATGAGAACCCTCCTTACTTATTCTAGTAACATAATTATAGTTCAAATATAGCTCATAACAAATAATAATTAGTATATTTGTCTCATACTGGATAATTGCTGCTCTCTGTTTTATACTACCACTCAGTCCCTCAAACAGGAATATTTGTTGCACAAAAGTTTTAATTAGAGATAGGTGATCTTATTCTCTTTTATCCCACCCTAATTTCAACATCATTCACCAAAAACCGTTGCCGTTACTTATGATACGGTTCCCCCCGATTTATCCGCATCGCGCGATAAATCTGCTCCACCAGCACCAGCCGCATCAGCTGGTGCGGCAGCGTCATGCGGCCAAAAGACAGCCGCATATCCGCCCGGCGCAGCAGCTCGCTCGACAGTCCGAGCGAGCCGCCGATAATGAAGGCCACCTGGCTTCGCCCGTAGGTGGCCAGCTTATCGAGCGAGCTCGCCAGCTGCTCGCTCGTCCACATCTCGCCGTCGATGGCCAGCGCCACGACGTACACATCCGGGCGCAGCGCCGCCAACAACCGCGCGCCCTCACGATCACGCACCTGCTGCTCCTCAGCAGAGCTCATATTCTCCGGTGCCTTCTCGTCAGGCACCTCAATCATCTGCACCTTGGCATAAGGCCCAAGGCGCTTCACGTACTCCGCGATCCCGTCCACAAGATAGCGTTCTTTCAATTTCCCCACGGTAAGTATCTGTATATGCACAACCGATCCCCTTTTCTACAAAGCATTTGCCCTCAAATTCCCTTGAATTCCTTCGCCTTCTCTTTATTTCCCTTGATTTCCCTTAATTTTTTTCAATATTCCTTAATGTTTCTCGATCTCACTTCATATTTTCCGCTCTTCCCCAAGCAATAACAAAAAAAAGAGGCCTCAGCCTCCCTCAAACAACTAGAAATCGCGCCGACTCCTGACAATGCTCGCACCGCGTTGGCGGCTCCCAATTAGCGAAATGGGTCTTCTGTAAATCCACAATGTCCGGAGCCTCTTCATATTCATCAACGAATTCATCGATCGCGATTTCCACATGATCTTTACAAACTACATGCATGCAAATACCTCTCTCATCCGCGTTGTTTCCCACTCTTTATTTATCGCTCGCTTCCGCAAGTGTAACGGATACACTCATTTTTTTACCGCCGCGGTAGTAGGTTACGTTCACTTTATCCCCGATCCGCTTCTCGTTGTATAAATATTTGCGGAGTCCGATGGTGCTCTCAATCTTGCGGTCATCCAGCTGCACAATCACGTCCTGTGCCTTGAGGCCAGCATCTTTGGCAGGACCGGATACATCGAAGACGATAACTCCAGTTTTCACATCTGCAGGGAGCTTTAATACATCCGTTCCGCTAAAAGCTTGCAGTTCTTGCGTCGATACCCCAATCAGCGGCCGTTTCACTTTATGATCAGTGATCAAACTATCAAGAATCGGTTTCACGCTACTAATCGGAATGGCAAAACCGAGCCCTTCCACACCCGTGTCTGCGATCTTCATGGAGTTAATGCCGATGACTTTACCTTCAATATTAACTAGAGGCCCTCCACTGTTGCCCTGGTTGATGGCAGCGTCGGTTTGAATAACGTCCATTTCCCAGTCGTAATCGCCGCCTTCGCGAGTAAGCGATACCGGAATCGTACGCTTGGGCGAAGAAATAATTCCCTGCGTCACCGTCGGCGAGAACCCGAGCCCTAACGGATTGCCCACGGCAATCGCCGTCTCACCGGCACGCAGCTGCTCGGAATCGCCGAATTCTGCGATGACCTTCACATCTTTTCCATCCGCTTCAAGAACAGCCAAATCGGTAATCCGATCACGCCCGACCAATGATGCTTTCCTATGTTCACCTTGGAAATTGACAATTTCAAACTGTGTGCCGCTCTCCACAACATGACTGTTCGTGACAATCCGAACCTTGTCGCCATTGCGCCCGAAGATGACGCCAGATCCGATGCCAATACCGGTATCCTGACCGCTCTTCTCATCTTTCTTCATGGAGATAACGCTGACGACAGCGGGCTTGATTTTCTCCGTTGCGGTTATAACTGTATCACTGTTCATCGGATGCGCTTCCGCTTTCGTTGAAGCAGGCACGGCCAACGCTCTTTCAGCAGAATCACTTTTACTGAACCCGCCAACCAGCCATACGAACAAAAGCATCAACAGCGCACCGCCGAATCCAGCGATAAGTGCTACGTTTCGTCTACGATCGGCAAAGCTTCCAAACGGGATCGATCCTTTAGGACGCCAAAGACGCTGCTTTTCCCTTGACCTTTTGGTCGAATAGAAATCATCATCAAACAAACTCATACCGGATCCCCCCTCGCTGACGAGGACTGATGACGATAAAGTAGATGACATTACTCCATCAACAGCCCTGACGTGCACCATTCTTTTTTCCAAAAAAGGAATGTTTCGTTCCGTTCTTGCCTACAATAATAGTAAACCAAATCTCTTGCCGAAATACTAGAGTAAATACAAACTTTAAACAAAGAACCCAAAGGAGAATGTACAATGAACCGTATCCATTCCCATTTCGATGAAATCAATATGATCGGCAAGCTCGCTGACCTCAAGGAGAGCCACTATCACCAATCTCTCGTTCTCTCATCTCTCATTCAAGTATTAATTGATAAAGGCATCATTTCCGCGCAAGAGCTCCAACAGAAATCCAAAGAATTGGACGCGGCGCTTACTCCGAATGGAGCACATCCCATTTCGTAGGCCGATCAAAATACGTATCCATCAGCCGCAGCTGTTTCGCCTCAGGGGCACGCTCTTGTACTATGTTATTCACAGTCAGCCTGGCCAAATCCATTAAATTATGATCACGGCTGAGATGCGCCATATAGACGGACTTCGTCTTGCTGGTTAACACATCACAGAGCGCTTCCCCTGCGGCTTCGTTAGATAAATGCCCCTTGTCCCCGAGGATACGGCGCTTAATGCTCCATGGATAATGTCCCATGCGCAGCATTTCCACATCGTGGTTCGTCTCCAGCACCATGGCGTCGGAATCGATAATTTTCTCTTTCACTTTGGAACTCATGTAACCAAGGTCAGTAACCACACTCAATTTCTGCTCACCATCATAAAAGCAGTACCCCACCGGCTCCGCCGCATCATGGGAGATCCCGAACGATTCCACCTTCAACGTGCCGAAATCCTCGGCAGATCCAGTCTCCATGACGCGTTTATTGCCTTCCGCAATCTCGCCGATTTGACGGTCCAACTCTTCCCACGTCTTCTCATTGGCATAGATCGGCAGATTGTGCTTGCGTGCCAATGCTCCCAGCCCTTTAATGTGATCCGAGTGCTCGTGCGTAACCAGAATCGCGTCGATACTACTGGCAGCAACTTCGCGTTCTTTCATCAACTGCTCCATTTTCTTCGCGCTGAAACCTACATCCACAAGCAGCTTCACTTCTCCGTTATCGATCACCGTTGCATTGCCCGTCGAGCCGCTCGACAGCACCGTAAATCTTAATCCCATACCTCTTACTCCTCTATATCATGCCTTGTTTGTCGGTCACTGTTTATTCGTCCGTCTATTTCTGATCACTATCTTTATTCGCCTTGTCTTTATCTCCGCTCTCTGCCTTCTTCCCATCCGATTCCTCCACGGTAAACGGCATAAGCTCAGATCCTTTCTGCGGCGGCTCCACAGCACCGTTAAAAGCCTGTAAATAATAAATGTCGCCATTATCAATCGTCACCCGCCAGTGCGGAAACATCGGCTGTGTGGGAGAATTATAGCGCTGACCGTGATACCCTAGACGTACTTCCGTAATGATGGAACCCTCATTCAAATAATTTTCCACCAAGCTGCGAACAGCCAACTGCGCGGGAATAAGCTTTTGCTCCGTCTGTTCTACTCCTGATTCTACTTCAACGTACGTTTGTCGGTAACTGGTAATTTCTCCGTTTTGTTCTTTCAACTCTACATTCACATCAAATAAAGGAAGCTTGCTATAAAGCTGGTTAAACAAGAATACGCCATTTTTACTCGTGACCGAATCGAATTGATACAAGTCGAAATGCGGGATTTCCGAACGCGCCTGCACCTCTTTGCTAGCCGCTTTCCCCAATATATTGGCCATGCTCATGGGCGTTTTCAGCGACTTCCTATCTCCCGGCTTGAAGCTCTCATCGAACCTGACGGTAATAACCTTCATTTTGGGAAGGTCGGTCGGCAAATCATCGGTTAACCGGATATTTTTGCTGCGCAGCACGCGATTCAGCTCTTCCACTGTACCTGACGAATCGGCAGCGATTTCCGTTTGATTGGAACGATTGGTGGACCACAGCTGGAAACCGAGAATTATATTCAGCAACAAAAAAGATACAATCAAAATCGTTTTAGCCCGGCCCCAGTTCATGGCTTCACCTGCCTTCGCCTCAATGAGTCAATCTTATTCCATAAAATCATACGTACCGTCCCGCAGCTCAAGCGCCCACGTCGGTACGAGCACCACCGTCTTATCCGATATTAGTGGCCGATACGCAGGAAAGATGGAAAGAATGCTCGTCCGTCGCTGATAATACTGCAGCCTTTCTTCAAGCGCATCTCCGGAAATCAACTCCGCATCCCGGCGTTGTCCTGTCTTCAGGTCCGGTATCACCATCGACCGCTCGAAGCCCGTTACGATTCCCTTCTGAACCTGCAGCTTCAATGAGCCAAACCCCTCCAACTGGTTTGCAATAATGGGAAAGGACTCATAATACTGGCGGAACGTAAACGTATGGTTGTCGTAGGGCTGCTTCTGCGGTGTTCGAGCCACCACATATTTCCCATCCCAACCGATATGCTGGTTGATAAACTTGATGCCCGCTTGCACATCTTGTCGTACATCGCTCTTACTTTCAACCGGAGCCACCGGATCGGAATACGTCACCCACCGCTGGTCGCGATTGATTTGGAATCCGCGTTTACTGTCTGTATAAATTTCAGAGCCGTCCCGTTCTTTCAAGTTGCGCGTAATCCCCGGATCAACAAACAGGCTTTGCTTCAACTGATCCGCTGTCAGCTGACTGTAGTTAAACGTGTAACTAGACACGCGAATCGGTTTCACAGGCAAATAATAATCCCCGTTATTCATCGTTTTGTACAAGTTCGTCAGGTCGCCGTAAGCAGCGAAATTCTCTACGTCTTTACTCGTAAAATCGGCCCGAACCACTTCATACCCAATACTCGGGGAGTCTGTAAAAAAGAACGCCCGCACATCTTCGTTATTTCCTTTGCTAAAAATCCAAATCCGTGTAATTTTATCGTTATCTACAGGGATTTCCCCTTCGATACGAAGCGTTTGCTGTAGAATGCTGAAGGGGACACCTTCATGAAACCGGATTTCCACGCCTTGTTCTTTCGTACGAACATCTTCCCAATTCACATTCGCCAAGTACATCGTTGTTTTACGAAATCCATCGAAACTCCGTTGTTTAATATTGTCCAGCAGCCGCGTGTAATAATAATTGCTTGGATACAACACTGAATGCTGCTGATTACCCAAATGCACAATAATTTGATCCGGGAACAGCATATCCTGCAGTTCCGACTGCTTGCCCAGCGTTTCCGTTTGCACATAATTGCTCTGCTGTATCGGCTCAATTTGAGGTGGATTGTAGGAAGCCAGCAAGAAGCTCTGATACAAGCTAAACCCAATTAAGACAACGAGAATGATTGATTTCAAGCTTTCTATCATGCCTCATCATCCTCCCCTTGACCCATCGGCAGCGTGAAAATAACCCGAGTTCCTTGCCCAAACTCCGAATCCAGCGCGATCGTTCCGCCATGCGCTTTCACTATTTCCCGGGCAATAGAAAGGCCCAATCCGGTCCCGCCCATATTTCTCGAACGTGCTTTATCTACCCGATAAAACCGGTCAAAAATGCGGGATAAGTCCTTCTTCGGAATCCCGATCCCGTTATCCTGAACCGTAATCTCCAACATGTCCTTGTCAATTTTCCTCGCACTAAGGTGAATCGCACCCTCATCGCCCGTGTATTTGATCGCATTTGACACCAAATTATCGAGTACTTGGTCGATTTTGTCGCGATCCAGCAGCAAGCTGGCCACACCTGGCTCCACATGAATGTGGATGCGGATTTTCCGCTGACGCAACTGGAAAGAAAAGCGGTCAGCGACTTCCTCCAGCATTTCGCTGACGCGCGTCGACGACTTGCTCATCATAGATTGCTTCGAATCGAGCCGCGATAGATGCAGCAGATCCGTAACCAAACGGATCATCCGCTCAGTCTCGCTGCGCGTAACGCTGATGAACCTCGATGCAAGCTGCGGCTCTTCGATCGCGCCGTCATCCAGCGCCTCCAGATAGCTCTTGATCGTCGTTAGCGGGGTGCGCAACTCGTGCGACACATTCGCCACAAACTCGCGTCTCGCCTGTTCCAGCTTCTCCTGCTCCGTGACATCCTGCAGCACCGCAATAATCCCCGTCTGTCCTTCGCCCCGCCTGTGAATCGACGTGAAGGTGATTCGAACCGATAGTTGCTCCTCCTCATCAGGAAGCTCAATATCAAGCAGCGTCGTGTTGACTTGCCCTTCAATAAATTGGCGGATTGTATCCATTGGGATGCCTAGCACCTCGGATATTTCCCGCCCCAGCGTAACCTCTTCCTCCGTTTGCAGGATTTGCTTCGCCCTTCGGTTCAAGACAATGACTTGCCCTCTGTCATCTGTGGCGATAACACCGTCATTCATATTCGTCAGGATCGATGCGAGCTTCTCCTTCTCCTCTTCATTCAGCGAGAGCGCTTCCTTCAACCGGTTCATCATGAAATTAAACGTATGCCCGAGCTGTCCGATTTCATCCGTGCCCTGCACACGCACCTGCTGGTCGAAATTCCCTTCCGCCACGGCCGTCGCCTGCCGCGTAATCTCTTTAATCGGGTTGGTAATCGTACTCGACAAGATAACGCCAAGAATTGCCGTCAAACCAAGTGCAATCAGCGTTCCAGAGATCAAAATGCGATTAATAGTAGCGATCGTTTTATATACATCTTCCATCGAAGCGATAATATAGACAGCACCCAAGACACGGACGCCACTCCCGACAGGCTTCGCAATGACAACCTTCCGGTAACCGTCCTCATCCGTAAAAATCCGCTGATTATCCTTAATCCCCTGCAGTGCCCTTATCACCTCAGGCTGCGTGTTCCTTTGCTTCAAAGAGCTTGGCACTGAGGAGCTGATCACATTCCCGTTCACATCGATAATCTGTATTTCCGCATTATTAATTGAAAATAAATTACTGACGAATTCATTCAAATCGGAATATGATTTCTTGCCTTCCGTACTTTTGCTATCCTGATCGCCGGTTAAATAGGAACCTACGAAGCCGGCAAGCAGCGTCACCTGACTATTGCGCGAAGCCAGGAAATCGTTCTTAAAATACGTTTCGACCGTCTTATAAAAATAAACGCCTATCAGCTGCATCGCTATCAGAATCAGCAGAACGTAAATAATGATCAGCTTCGATTGGATGGATTGAAAGAAGCGGATGCCTTTCATGCTTAGAAGCCACCGGCTTTCGGGCTCTTCATCATATATCCAAGACCTCGTCGGGTCATAATGTACTCCGGACGGCTCGGGTCCGTCTCCAGCTTCTCGCGCAGGCGCCTTATTGTTACATCTACTGTACGTACATCACCGAAATATTCAAAGCCCCATACCGCCTGCAGCAGGTGCTCACGCGTCATCACTTTGCCTGAGTTTTTGGCCAGGTATTGAATCAGCTCAAATTCCCGGTGCGTCAAATCAAGCGGAGTCCCGTCTTTATAGACCAAGTACATATCGTTGTCGATAAAAAGCCCATGAATCCGCATCCCATTCCGGGGGGCGTCCGAATCCGTCGGAGCCGTCAGCGCTTTCGTCTGTCTGCGCAGGTGCGCCTTCACTCTGGCCAGCAGCTCTCTTGTGCCAAAAGGCTTGGTCACATAGTCGTCGGCACCCATTTCCAGTCCAAGCACTTTATCCAGTTCTGTATCTTTGGCCGTCAGCATAATGATAGGAGTATTCAGCTTCGATCGAACCTCTCGACAGACATCCATCCCATCCTTCACGGGTAGCATGAGATCGAGCAAAATTAGATCAGGCAGCTCCGAAAATGCCAGCTCAACGGCGCTCCCGCCATCATAAGCGCATATAACTTGATAGCCCTCTTTTTCTAAATTAAATTTCAAAATATCTGCAATCGGTTGTTCGTCATCCACCACGAGTATTTTGCCAAACAAACCTACCACCGCCTACGTCAGAAAGTCATCCATCATCTTACATACTTCTGTCTATTTTACCATAACTTCACGCAAAAAGAGACAAGGTCCCCGTGATGTCCGGTTGCCCTCGCCTCTTGATTTAACTACCGATTCAAATATTTTAAAGGATTTTGGAGTTCTCCGCTTTTGTGCACTTCGAAATGCAAATGCACGCCAGTCGAATCGCCCGTACTTCCCATAATGCCGATCTTATCGCCCTTCTCCACGATCGTGCCTTCGGAGGTGGTAATCTTGCTCATGTGCCCGTATAAAGTCTCATAACCGTTCAAATGATTAATAATAACATAATTGCCGTAATCTGATTTATAACCGGTTTCGATGACTTTGCCGTTGTCAGCTGCCATAATGCTCTTATTGCCAGTAATATCGATGCCTTTGTGCAGCTTGCCCCAACGGACGCCGAATGTACTTGAAATACTTGGCGAAACGACCGGCCATGCGAACTTGCCTGTACCCTCGCCTTTAATCACCTTCGTGCCTTTTTTTACTTTGGC
Source organism: Paenibacillus tabacirhizosphaerae (assembly GCF_040812395.1). Taxonomy (GTDB): domain Bacteria; phylum Bacillota; class Bacilli; order Paenibacillales; family NBRC-103111; genus Paenibacillus_E. The sequence continues at coordinate 416,413 of NZ_JBFNXH010000004.1, forward strand.
GGTGACTGGCTGATCGATGATATCCTCATCAATGAGTCTCTCATCGGTCATTAAGCCGTTGACCTTCGTTACTTGAATTGTCACCTTTTTCATCCCGTTCTTGCCCGGGGATATCGGTTGAACAACACCAACACGCATCGAATCATCTTTGACATATTCGGTATCATATTGAATCTCCTGATTCTGGACAACCCGTGCCGTCGTTTTCACAGACAGCGTCGGCTGTAGAACCGTAACATCCAACTGATTGCCGATCTTCAGTTTATCATCTTGCAGACCTGGATTCTTATCATAAATAAATTGTTTGGAAATGCCCAGCTTTTTGGCGATGCAGGAGACACAATCCCCTTCGACAACCGTATATTTGGCTGGTTGTACATCACCGGTTTGCAGCTTTTTGACGACGTCGTCAGGATTCGCTAAATCCTTCGGATCAACAGGAACTTCGACCTTATCTACTTGCTGAACAAATTCTACTTTGTCGAGTTCAGATGGCGCTGTTGAAATATCTACGCCGACACTCGCCGAAAGCGCAGATACCTTAGCGGATTCCTTGGCTTTGGGTGCGAATGGTGCCTGCACCTGTTCAAGAATGCGTTCTGCTGTTTGTTCATCCTTCACAATCGCAATCACTTTGCCATCTACTTTCAACTCAACGCCAGTTGGCTGAGGCACTAAAAGCGCATCTAAAGAAGCAATGACCGAAGCGTCATTCACTTTTACATTGTAAGCCCTTTCAGCCCTGTAGGTAACACCATTTGTTTCAAGAACTACGTGTACGTCCGGAAAATTTTGCTGCACTTCATGCGGTCTATTTTGCTTATAATCATCGATAATCTTGCTGTCGCTAATAATACCGATTTCTTGTTCGTTCAACATAACATGGTATACATTAACCATGCCCGCTTCTACATATTGATGTCCTGCGAAAGTGATTGCCCCTGTCAGCGCAATTGCGCCTACGCCTAGAACGAGAGGCCATTTATGTCGTTTCATTACCGTCAGCGTCGTCGTTGTTCCTGCTTGCTGCTGCTTGTCTGATTCATTTCCGGTCAAGCTTTCTCGCTTAGCCTTGAATCTCTCGATGAGATCCATGACAAAGCGCATACCCCTGAAACCTGTCATGATCTTCTCCCTTTGAACGGTTTTGCATCCACAGATACATAAATAAACCTTGATTAGACATAATAACCATAGAACTATGTCTTCCTTTTGTTAAATTTACCACACTTTCTTTGCCTATTTCAACATTATCTCGGATAGGCTGTGATAGATTCGTATCAATCACCAAAAGACGACGCCGAAAATCCGGTTTTTTGTAGAGAAATCCTACACTTTGACCTAATCGGTAAAAACCGTGGCGAAATCTAATGCTAGCGACATATGCCTGAGAGCGACATGTACAATTAAACGCCTACGATGTCGATTTCAAACGAATGACTAGAAGGAGGACTTTCCAATGGAAAAAAGTCTAACGGCTACCTTTCATAACGTGGACAACCTGGAGCAAGCGGCCGAACAGCTCAAACGTCAAGGCGTGCTGGATATTAAATTTAACAATATAGGTCCGTTAGTCGTTGATTATCAGTCTGATTCGCTTCTTCAGAGTCTGGGAGATCCATACACGGCCACATCCTATTCCCTAGAAGTTTGCGTCCAAAAGTCGCGATACCGCGAAGCCGAGGATACCATTACGAAATTCGGCGGACAGCTCCAGTCTTAATTTGACTAGGCACTGCTAGTATTTGCTAGTATTTTTTAATAATCTCCATAAGCTGGTTGTACTCTTGTTCGTTCAAATATTTTTTGAGCGTTTGATCGACCTCCTTTAGCTCACTCGCCGTGATGCCATCCTCAAATAAAACGGATAAGTGCTGGACCTCGCTTTGCGGAAGCTTCGATACGACAAGTGAGAACATCTTCATCTTGTCATCGCTGGATAGTGCCTCTTTCCTCTTGGCGAAGTCCTCAGTAGAGAGAACGAGGTCTTTTTTCTGAACGTCTGTCTCCGCACGGGCTCGCCCCATCACAGCAACCGAGTCATCCTTGGCATCGGCATTAGCGCCTGCTTTGGCATCTGAATCCGCAGCATCTGTACTAGGAGGGTTACCCCTTTGCGGATCTGCTGGGCTCATCTTGTTCCCATTCGGACTTGCACTAGGACTAACCGCTGGCTGATCTGCTGGGCTCGATATCTGGTTTTGTGCGGTTGCCGCTTGTTTGCCCCCGTCTCTTGGCTTAACTATATTCAGCTCTTCCGCCAATCTTGCCGCAAATTCGGTAAATTGAACCTTATTACCCATAGCAGGGATGTGAAATTGTCGAAAAATATCCTCAACATACATGTTCACTACATACCATGTCGTAAATACGGATATCGATGTAATAAGGACGGTTCCGATCACAATTTTGCTTAACCATTGCATCAGTTTCATTGCTTGCATCACTCCTGGCGCATAATCAACTGCCTCCTTCCCAGTATTGACGAATTCATGTCCATTAAATCCCTTTACAAAAAAAGAAATCCTCTAAGCTGACAACCAGCCTAGAGGATTATTGGTATTAAGAGTAGATAGGGCGAACCAGATTCGTTTGCTCACGGTTACGGCCTACGGAGAAGATGGCAATCGGAATGCCTGTCAATTGGGACACACGCTCAACGTAATGTCTTGCATTTTCCGGCAGATCGCTCAGAGAGCGTGCTTCTGACACATCTTCGGTCCAACCTGGAAGCTCTTCATAAACGGCCTCGCACTCCGAGATTGCCTTCAAGCTTGCTGGGTAGTGGTGAATTAATTCGCCGCGATACATGTAGCCTGTGCAAATTTTCACTGTCTCAAGTCCTGTCAAAACGTCAATAGAGTTCAGGGACAAGCCAGTGATGCCGCTCACGCGTCTTGCGTGGCGTACTACTACACTGTCGAACCAACCTACACGGCGTGGACGGCCTGTAACCGTTCCGTATTCGAAGCCTTTTTCACGAATCCATGCGCCGATTTCATTGTCCAGCTCGGTAGGGAACGGGCCATCGCCAACACGAGTTGTGTAGGCTTTTGCCACACCGATAATGTTATGAATCTTCGTTGGGCCTACACCGGAACCGATACATACGCCACCAGCTGTCGGATTCGAAGAAGTTACATACGGATAGGTACCTTGGTCGATGTCCAGCATAACGCCTTGAGCGCCCTCGAACAGCACTCTGCGGCCTTCATCGATATATTCGTTCAGAACGACTGACGTATCGGTTACATAAGGGCGCAGCACCTCTGCATATGCGAGGTATTCCTTCAAAATCGGCTCTACATCTAAGCCTGTCGAACCGTACACTTGCTCGATCAGCACATTTTTCTCCGCTACGATACGTCTAAGCTTGATTTCGAATTCCTCAGCGTCCATAAGATCCGCAATCCGAATGCCGTTACGAGCGGCTTTGTCCATATAACAAGGTCCAATCCCTTTGCGGGTCGTACCAATTTTACTATCGCCTTTGCGATCTTCCTCAAGACCATCGAGCACCAAATGATACGGCATAATCACATGCGCGCGATCACTGATATTCAGGTTCGTTGTCGTAAAGCCATTATCATGAATGTATTTAATTTCTTCAATAAGTGCAGCTGGATTAATGACCATGCCATTCCCAATTACACACGCTTTATCTTTGTAAAAAATACCGGAAGGAATCATGGTTAGCTTATACTTCTTACCGCTAATAATAATCGTATGGCCTGCATTGTTACCACCTTGGTAACGAGCAACCACCTCAGCGGACTCAGCCAAGAAATCCGTGATCTTCCCTTTTCCTTCATCTCCCCATTGCGTACCGACAACAACAACCGTTGACATGTGCACTAACCTCCGTACGGTGACGAATCACCCATAATGAGCCGTTATGGCTTTTGTGCCACAAAGGAAAGTTGGACTTCATTAAAGCACTAAAGCGTCAAGTCCGCGCTACTTTCCCTTTGGCGATGCAACTACCTCTTAACACGCAGGCCATCAAGCTGTGAAGACCCGATTAGAGGGCTTACTCACCGCAAAGGAACACGTAAGCTCACATAAACCCGCTGACCTCAGCGTCCTTAAGTTAACTTACCTCTCGGCATGAAAAACGACCTTTACTCGAGGCTGCCTACTGTCTTGGAGCCTTTCGTTCAAGGTTTTTTTCACCGTCTTTAGTGTAGCAGTCCCCCTAAGCAAAGTCAATAAATAACGAACAATTATACAAGTGCCCGTATAATCGTTCGGAAATTGAACATAATAATAGGTTAAGCTGCGATTACCTGCTCTGAAATGAAAAAATGACAGCCGTCAGTATTGCCCGGCTGCCACTTCTTGATGGCTTCGATCCATATTTACGAATTTGTTGAATTGCTTCAAGAATGCTAGCTCTACTGTTCCTACCGGACCGTTACGCTGTTTAGCGATAATGATCTCGATGATGTTTTTCTTCTCGGATTCTTTATCATAGTAATCGTCACGGTAGAGGAACGCTACGATGTCGGCATCTTGCTCAATCGAACCGGATTCCCGAAGGTCAGACATCATCGGACGTTTATCTTGACGCTGCTCTACGCCCCGGCTAAGCTGCGAGAGCGCAATCACCGGCACATTCAGCTCACGGGCAATCTGCTTCAGCGTACGGGAGATCTCAGAGACCTCCTGTTGGCGGTTGTCGCCTTTACCGCGGCCGGCAATCAGCTGCAGGTAATCGATGAGGATCATGCCGAGCCCCTTCTCCTGCTGCAAGCGGCGGCACTTCGCGCGGATATCGGCGACGGTAATCGATGGTGAATCATCGATGTAGATGTTCGCTTCCGACAGTGCGCCGATGGCCATCGTCAACTTCTCCCAATCGTCGCCTTCGAGGAAACCCGTCCGCATCCGATTCGCATCGACATTAGCTTCGGCGCAAATCATACGCTGAACGAGCTGCGCCGCGCCCATCTCGAGCGAGAAGATCGCGACGGTTTCCTTGGCACGCACGCCCACATTTTGCGCCACATTCAGCGCGAAGGCGGTTTTACCGACTGACGGCCGCGCGGCCAGGATGACAAGGTCCGATCGCTGGAAGCCGGACGTCATCTTGTCGAGGTCCACGAAGCCCGAAGGGATTCCTGTGGAGCCTCCCTTATGCGAGTAGAGATGTTCGACTTTCTCGAACACCTCCATGAGCACGTCGCGAATGGCGACGAAGCCGCTCGAGCTGCGGCGCTGCGAAATCTCGAGAATTCGCGCTTCCGCTTCACTGAGCATGCCGCCCACGTCGTCTGCATTGGCATAGCCGTTGGAGACGATTTCCGTTGCTGCGCGAATGAGACGGCGCAGCATGGACTTCTCCTCGACAATCGCCGCGTAGTAGTCCACGTTGGCCGCCGTCGGAACGGCATTAGCGAGTTGAGAAAGATACGTCACACCGCCGATCTCCTCAAGCTGCTGCTTGTCTTGAAGACGCGCTGTCAGCGTAATCAGGTCGACGGGCTCCTGCTCTTCGGCAAGCTCGACGATCGCTTCGAAGATACGCTGATGCGTACCTCGGTAGAAATCGTCGCTCGTTACCCGCTCCATGGCGGTAATTAACGCTTCGCCTTGAAGCAAAATAGCGCCGAGCACGGCCTGCTCGGCTTCTATATTTTGTGGGGGGACACGATCCATAAACATATTATCTCCGCTCATGACTTCGCACCCGCCTCTCTTGTTAGTTAATGTCGTTTAAAAAGCTAACTTTACCTTACTTCTCTTCGATGACTTGCACGCTCAAAGTAGCTGTAACTTCGCTATGCAGCTTCACAGGGACCTTCGTGACGCCAAGCGTACGAATCGGATCTTCCAGCACGATTTTACGCTTATCGATCACGATTTTCTGTTTTTCCAACACTTCTGCAATTTGCTTGCTCGTAATCGCTCCGAATAGACGTCCGCCTTCGCCGGCTTTTGCCTTAATCGTTACGGTCATTTCGCCAAGCTTCTCTCCTAATGCCTGAGCATCAGCCTTCTCTTGATCCTTGCGGCGTTGTTCCGCTTTCTTCTGATTGTCCAGCACTTTCACTGTACCTTGTGTTGCTGGCGAAGCAAGTCCTTGAGCAAATAGGAAATTATTTGCATAGCCCTCGGATACTTCTTTCACTTCACCTTTTTTACCTTGGCCCTTAACGTCCTTCAATAATATGACTTTCATTCGAAAAGTCCCTCCTCTTCCTGCATTTCATTAAGTATTTGCTTCAATCGTCTCGTTGCTTCCTCTAAGGTGCCTTCCATCTGAGTGGCCGCATTGGTTAGATGCCCGCCTCCGCCCAAGCGCTCCATGACAAGCTGAACGTTCATTTGCCCCAGCGACCTGGCGCTAATCCCAATGAGGCCATCCACACGTTCGCTAATTACAAAGGAGGCCATAATATTCGTCATATTCAACAATGTATCAGCAACTTGCGCAATCATCAACTGAGAATATTTGCGATTCGGCTCAGCTACTGCCAATGCCACATGTTCAAAGATCGTTTCCGTATGCTTGATAATTTCCGCTTTTTCGATATAAGAATCGAGGTCTTCTTTTAACAAACGCTGTATCAGGCTGGAATCCGCTCCATTTCGGCGTAAATAGGAGGCTGCTTCGAATGTTCTTGCACCTGTCCGTAGACTAAAGCTCTTCGTGTCGACGACAATTCCTGCGAGCAGCACGGTCGCCTCGAGAACTTCCATTGTCAGCTTCTCATTAATATATTGCAGCAGCTCGGTCACCAGCTCGCACGTTGATGACGCATAGGGCTCCATATACACAAGCGTTGCATCGTGGATGAACTCCTCGCTTCGGCGATGATGATCGACGACAACGACTCTGTGAGTCTGCTGCAAGAGCTTAGGCTCCGCAACCATCGAGGCTTTATGCGTATCTACAACAACCGCTAATGTGCGCTGCGTCATGATTTGCATGGCTTGCTCCGGTGTAATGAACCAGCGATATAAACGCTCGTCGGTTTCTATCGTTTCCATGAGCTTCTGAATAGAAGGATTCACACCTTCGAGCACGATGTAGCCGTCCTTGCCTACAACTTGGACAGCCTTCAGCACACCGATCGCCGCGCCAACCGAATCCATATCCGGAAAACGGTGCCCCATGACGACTACCTTATCGCTTTCCTTCATTAAATCACGCAATGCATGAGAAATGACCCTAGCCCTAACACGCGTTCGTTTCTCTACCGCATTCGTTCGTCCGCCGTAGAAAGAAAGGCGCTGTCCCACTTTAACTGTAACCTGATCACCGCCGCGGCCAAGTGACATATCCAGCCCCATCTGTGCCATCTGACCAAGCTCCATTAATTGCTCCGAGCCTGATGCGATGCCGATACTAAGCGTCATGGGAAGCTTGTTCTCGATCGTCAAATCGCGCACTTCATCCAGAATTTCGAATCGCGTCTGCTCCAATTCGCGAAGACCGCGCTGATCCATCAGGATCAGAAAGCGATCCGATGACGTCCGGCGGAGATAAAGCTGGTGCTTTTGCGCCCATTCAGTAATCTCGCCTGTCACCTTCGCAAGCATAATGCTCCGAGTTTGGTCATCCATCCCTTGTGTCGCTTCGTCCAAATTGTCCAGCATCACAATGCCGATTGCCGTCTTCTCGTCCTCGTATTTCTTCGCAAGATTCGCCTGCTCCGTAATTTCACGGAAATAAAGCAGCCGTTCTTCCGAGCGCACCCACACCTGATAAATTAACTTGCCAATGGTGATTTCGAGCTTCTCGGTCTTCTCTTTCTTGCTCTTTAAATCAGGAAAATGCTCATAAATCGACTCTCCGATGACAGATTCCTGATCCAACATTTTGGCCACGAACGGGTTGTGCCACTCAATTCGTTTCTCTTCATTATATAAAATAATTCCGATCGGAAGTCCGCTCATCACTTCATTGCCCGCTTTTTTCACCCGATGCGTGATCGTTCCTACATAGGCATTCAACTCTCTGCGAAAAGCTGTCTCTGCTTGCAGTGTGAAATAAGCCAGAACGCCGCAAATGACTAATGACGTCAAACCTAGCCACCACTGATAAGCAAAAATAATCGCGGTCAATACGATGAGCAGGACGAAAAGCCAAACGATGTGAAGGCCATGCCACCGCTTTAAAAGGAACTTCGGCATTCGTACTAGCTCCTAATCCTATAAATTTTTCTTAAACCGATCTCGGATTGGAAACGCAACATCAAATACCCCTAATAAGCTGTATACAAACAAGAATGGAGGCATGAAGCAAACTAACAGGATCGCAATAAACGGCAGGATCGGTTTCCACTTGTTCGCGTGAGCAATGAAAAATAGAAAACACACTGCCTGGATAGCAAAAGCAAGCGCTAATAGCGGAAGTAGATTCATAAGTAAAGTAGCAATCATCGACGTCGACTTCGGATCAATGAATAGATCCATCACGAAAGCAATTAAGTAAATCCATACAAACGATTTCGGCAGCATGCGCTCTCGCATCGGACGAAGCCCCGGTATGCCTTCACCTGTCTTGTTCAGAAGCCAACGGCTGATGCCATGGGAGACAAAGGCATAGAACAACGCGAAGAAGATCAGATACAGGGGAATGACCTGCACCATCAGGTTCACATACCAGTCCTGATCTTTAGGGAGCAAGTCTCTTAATGCCGGAGGCATATTCGTTACGTATTCGTTCATAAACTGTTTGAACTTGGCAATCGGGTCAAACCCAAGCGTATAAACAATCAAAAGGCTTATTAGCGATTCAGCCAATACCGTCACTGTGCCTGCTGTAAGCACCGTGCGCGCAGCTGCTTTACGTTTATATAAATTTCCCATTACCAATACAGGCGGTAAGAAAAATAACGACACCGATAGGAGGAACATCCCATGAAATCCGGTAAGCAGATACACAACCAGCAAGCTTGCTACATAATAGATGGCAAAACGTTTCGTACTTGATTTCACATATAACATAAGCACTGGAATCATTAAAAAACTAACCGTAAAAATAACGAAAGGAGTCATTAAAGATAGCAGCAACACGATGGTTACTACACTCCATAAGATACCTTGCCAACTTCGATTCCCCAACCGGGATCACCTCTTACGTAAATGTTCTTCCAAAGATGAGATGTCGCCATACCAATCTTCGAGCTGATGGCCGCTTTCGCGGTGCTTCTTCATTTTCTCCACGATGGCCTCATCCAAACTCCGATACGAGATCCCCAGCCTTCTGCCTAATATGTACCCGCAGGAGATCAAGCTAGCCAACCCGTCCACAATCTTGATGTGGCTGCCCTCCCATATCCCTTTGAGCAGGTGTGCAACGTGGTCTACGACTTCGGTTTTGAGCCATTCAATGACTTTGGCCCGCCTCGCTAGGTCTACGTCTTTTTCCCTATTCGGCAACTGTCATCTCCCCTAACCAATAAAGGCTATACATTCAATTATAACACAAAAGCAGATAAGAAAAGAAAACCCTCTTCAGCTCCGGTTAATCTCAAATCACTTGAGTCGCTGTGTTACATTTTGGATTCCGGATTCAACTCAATTACTTTGTCATGTTATATGACATTACCAATTTAAGTAGGTTATTAAATAAATCATAAAAACATAATTTATGACAGTTAATATATCATAAATATTTTGTAAATAGCGATTATTTAGATTTTGTTAGAATTTCTAACACGTATATTTTCTCTCTAAATTCAACTAATTTTAGTCGTTTATTTTTAACAACGAATAGCAGCTGAAGCTTTTCACACTCAGATCATGCTGAAAATAAATGAAAAAACACTTGCTCTCCGAGAAATATTGCACACTCGTTAAATGTCAAAATAACCTTATATTCTAGGTTATTTAATTGAATTGACCGCAGTAAGGAGCATTTCACTTTACTTAGCTCGATTGAATACATAGAGGGCAACTGTTGCACTCAAAGATTGAATAGTTTGGAAATATCACTGGCACATGTGATCCATTTAGATTCGAATTAAGGATATTTTCACAATACCTTATCAACCCTATTCTTACAAAAACACCCATTAGCCTGCGAATTCTATGTTATTTTATTGAACATTTTGTGTTATTAATTTTAACATTACGATTTTTGCGAAAATGCTGTTTTTTGAGTAAATAGGGTAGAATTGAGGGTGAAAAAGAGGGAGAAACAAATAAAAAGCCAATAAACAGAGGTGATTTAATAAATCGGCACATGCCATTCATACAATCCGCTGGAAAAACGCGTAGTTTAATTCCCGTTCATACTTAGTCATGATATGCTATAGCGACTGAAAAAGCCCTGAGACTAGATCCTCTCAAGGCTTTTCAAGAAACACCATTATTTTCCTTTCGATCACCGCTCACTCCTGCCAAGCGAATCGATATCCAATCCCCGGCTCCGTTTGAATATATCTTGGACTTGTCGGGTCGACCTCAATCTTTTTCCTCAAGTGACCGACATACACTCTCAGATACTGACTATCCGATTCATATTGTTGACCGCCCCAGACTTGCTTAAGCAATTGACGATGTGTCATGACACGCCCTGCATTTAGCGCCAGCACCTTCAACAAATCATATTCCGTCGGAGTGAGTTTCAGTTTCTCGTGATTAAGTTCTACACTGCGTTGGGATAAATCAATGACTAGATTACCTAGTTTCAACACAGGTTCATCCTGCGTTTTGGCGATATGGCGCAAAGCAACACGCATCCGGGCCATGAATTCGCCCATACCAAACGGTTTCGTCACATAATCATCCGCACCGCGGTCTAACGCAGTAATCTTATCTTGTTCCTGATCTTGAGCAGTCAGAATAATGATTGGAACTTGAGACCATTCACGAATCTGCTGAAGTACCTCCATCCCCGTCATATCAGGCAATCCTAAGTCTAATACGGTAAGATCTGGCCGAACCATGGTAGCCTGGAGCAAGCCTTCTTGTCCCGTGGCGGCTTCAGCCACTTCAAAGCCATGCGCCTGTAAGGTAACTCGCAATAATTTACGTATTTGTGGTTCGTCATCAATAAGTAAAATTTTCGCCCCTGAAGTTGTCATGCCCTTCCCCTTCTCTCTCAGCGAGTAGTAGCGGTAAGTCTATGTGAATGGCAGTTCCGCGACTTCCGTTAATCGTCGCCGTAATTTGCCCGCCATGTGCTTCCACAATGCTTTTGCAAATAGCAAGCCCGAGTCCCGTTCCAGGGATATGTTTGGTTAAATGTCCTCTATAAAACTTTTCGAATATCCGCTCCAGATCGCGAGGAGAAATCCCTATCCCCTCATCCATAATGGATAATTTAAGCATCGCACCATGCTGTGCCGCTTCGATCCCAATTTCGCTGCCTTCAGGCGAATACTTGATGGCATTGCTGATCACATTGATCAAAACTTGCTCAATAAGAACTTCATCCAGAGGGATAGAAGGAAGATCCGAGGCCAGTCGAATGCTTACCTTTCTTTGCTCTAAAGAATCCTTCATCTGCGCAAGAGCAACGCCCACAATATCCTCTATATCACACCACTGCTTATTTAACCGCAGCATGCCGCTTTCAATACGCACCATGCCCAGTAAGTTGCCTACCAGCCTATTCATCCGCTTGGATCCCTCACGAATCGTAAGCAGCAGCTCTCGCCGGTCATCAGGACTAAAGATGGCTTCACTTTCTAATAATCCGGTTACTGAGCCTATGATCGTTGCTAACGGCGTTCTCAATTCATGGGAAAGGGAATCCAGCAACGCAGTTCGCAGTTTTTCCGATTCGGCAGTCAGCTGCGCCACTTTCGCATCATTGGCAAGTTTCACGCGAGATATCGCAACGGCTACTAGGTCCGAGAGCGCTTCGACGATCCGAATAAGCTCAGACATATCCGACATGGCTCTATCCCCAACACATACAGCTAATACACCGTGAACTTGGTGATCCGTTTCCAAGGGGACGTGAAGATCCGATGACTCCCGCAAAGATTGTGTCCCTCGGCCTGCTCGCTTGTTATTTTTGTATACCCAATCAGCGATGGGCAAGTGGGATTCATCCTTCGCCCAGTCTACTCCATCTTTTGAGTAGGCTTCTACATGCTGTTCCCCCATTGGGTTTGGCATAATAATAGCCACTTTCGCGTTAAGCGTATCAGATACATGCTGCACAATCTGATTCAGCAAAATGTCCAAATCCGAAATCGCCGTAATTTTCCGGCTGAGCTCATACAGAGCGGCCGTATTTGCTTCTCTTTTCTGCGCTTGATGAAATTGGTTCCGCAGCTTCGAAGCCAAGCTTGCTGTAAGAGCCGCGACGGATAAAAATACAAGAAATGAAATCAAATAACGTAAATCTGCGACTGTAAGACTAAAAACAGGAGGCACAAATAAGAAATCAAACGATAACACCCCAATCGTCGCAGCAAAAAAGGAGGTGCCTTTCCCCCATCGAACAGCACTAAAAAGAACAGGGAATAGATAGAGAAGAGCAATATTCACTAAGCCCAAATAGAGGGCAAAAACTTTTAAAACTAAGGTCACAGCAGCAATACATAGAGCTGTAATAACGTATGATTTCCAGTTTACCAACCCGTTTGTTTTATTTATCATGTGATCATTTTACCTTATTTCCCGATGTTTGCCACGTATCATAATCAGAGATAATCAGTACATCCATTTGATTGGCGAGCGGTAACAGTTTCTTGACCAAAGGGTCTTTCCACACGATGATTTGAGTGGCTCCCGCCCTGCTTGCTTGAGAAGCAAATACCACTGGTATTTGTTTGCGGCTCTCCACCTCTTCATAGGAAAACTCACCCCCCAACCTAACGGTCAGCTTCTCTAGAGCCTCTAGGCTTTTTTCCCAGTCATCCGTATTTCCCATCGCAATGAATCTTACGTGCCAAACAGCTTTCAATCGATGCGCGATCCGAAAGCCCCGACGGATTAGACGATCGGCTTGTAAGATTTCCGTGACACATACGTAAATAACTTCTTTTCTTCGCCATGGACCACGAAGAGAGTTTTTGCGCTCCATAGATTCCAAGCGTTCATCGACATCATCAGCAATCTCGCGCAGCGCTAGCTCCCGTAAGGCGATTAGATTCCCCGTTTTAAAGAAATTATTCAAAGCTTGATCTACTTTTACCATCGCATAAATCTTACCTTCCCTCATACGAAGCTGTAAGGCCCCAGGAGCAACATCGATTAATTGCACTTCATCGGCTGTACGAAGAATACTGTCTGGAACGGTTTCCCGAACCCGAATGCCTGTAATATGTTCTACTGCATCATTTAAGCTTTCCAAGTGTTGAACATTAACCGTTGCGATAACCGATATACCCGCTTCCAAAATGTCCAGCACATCTTCATACCGTTTTTTATGCTTACTGCCAGGAACATTCGAATGCGCTAACTCATCAACCAATATCACTTCAGGACGCTCACGGATGATGACTTCTGTATCCATTTCTTCAAACCTTACACCTTGATACTGAATCTCGGTCCGCCGTATGATCTCAAGTTCACCAATCTGCTCAATTGTCTCTTTTCTCCCATGGGTTTCGAGTAAGCCAATCTTCACATCGATACCCTTCTTAAGCAGATCATTGCCTTCCCGCAGCATCGTGTACGTTTTGCCTACGCCAGGGGCTGCTCCGATGTAGACTTTAAAACGGCCGCGTTTGATTTTTTCGATTTTGGCTTGGACTTCCTGATTGCTCAGGCGTTTATATTTGTAGGGCTCTTTCGACGAATGCATATGGGCAGGGAGAATACGTTCGCCCTCCTGAGAAGCACGATCTGCCACCAAGAACACATCGATATTTTTCACTCTTCTTAGCAAGCCATTAATAACAGAGCCTTGTAAAAAGGTCTGCCATTGGGTTTGTCTCGAATGACCCATTACAATACGTGTTACTTTATGATCGATCGCATAGTTAACTAATGCCTGAGGGATACAGCGGCGGTTTCGAAGAGGCAGCTCTTCAAATTTGCCGCCGACTTTTTCGACAAGCTTCATGATGGATCTACGAAAAGTCGCTGCTTCTTTCGTAATTGTTTTATTGAATTTACGAAGTGTTACCACATGCAGATCGCCATTCAATCGCTTTGCGATCTGTTGTCCTCTGCGTACATAAATGGAACCATTCCAATGGTACTGGGTTGCTACTAGAATTCGCTCTGTCGCCCCGGATGGACCCAGAACGCCCATTTGTTCGCGATGTGCTTCCAAAGAATCATTGACGTCTTCCGCAACAAGACGAAGGGCCAGTTCTCTCAACACACCTAAATTGCCTCGCTTGAATAAGGCTGAATCTTTATTTCCCTTTAAGTGACCTTCTTCCAATCGATTTAGTATCGTTTCCGGCGTCACATCAATTAATCTAACCTCATCTGCCAGTTCTAACGTATCGGAAGGAACGCAGTAGCCCGCTTCAATACCTGTTAGTTTATAAGCAACCTTCATCGCCTCTTCCAGTTCATACACATTCACCGTGGTAATGACACTAATGTCGTGTGAGAGTAGAAACTTGATGTCATCCAACCTTGTTGGGAAGCGAGCAGCCGAACGATTCATATGGGCTAGCCCGTCTACAAGGACAACCTCCGGGTTTCTTTCGAGCAAAGCATCCAAATTAAGATCCTTCTGCTCGATTCCCTCTTTGATCCAATGAATGCTCGGCACTCTTTCCAAATCCCCCAATTGTTCCACGGTCTCCGGCCTCTTGAGCGTCGATACGGCGCAAATGACCACATCAATCCCTTGCTGCTTGAGATTATGCCCTTCCCGAAGCATATGATAGGTTTTACCTGAGCCGCTGACTGCACCGATATAAATTTTCAAGCTGCCGCGATGCAGTTTGGAAATCGACGACAGGATCTCTTCAGGGGTTTTCCTTTTGAAATCATCCAAATGGCATCATTCTCCTAATCGCTAAAATGACGCAGCAACCACTCCCCATATAGAGAGTGGTTGCCTGCTTACCTTACAATTTCACTTGCTTGAGCAGTTCCATATTTAATTGGATCACATTGACCCTGGGCTCACCGAAAACTCCGAGTTGGCGCGTTTTTGTAAGTTGGTCAATGAGAGCATTGAGATTTTTCTCGGAGATCCCTGTTTCTTTGCTGATTCTCGGCACTTGGGCCTTAGCCCCTTCCGGAGACAAGTCTGGATCAAATCCGGATCCGGAGACAGTGACTAGATCGGCCGGAATTTCCGTTAGATCAGGATTTTCTTTCTTCAAGATATCAATTTTCTCAGCCATTGCCGCAGCATAATCGCTTGAGGCCACCGCTGTATTGGAGCCCGATGATGCAGTAGGATCATACTTGGCAGCAGATGCTCTTGGATGGAACAACTTCGGCGACTCAAAGCCTTGGGCAAGCAATTCCGATCCGAGTAACACGCCACCCGATTCAATGAGACTTCCGTTTGCTTGTTTAGGGAACAAAACTTGAGCAACACCTGTCGTTGCAAGTGGATAGATAAGCCCACAGACGATCATGAACAATAAGGACACACGAATGGCTATAAAAACCGATTTCATAACGCTATCTCCTCGCT
Source organism: Paenibacillus tabacirhizosphaerae (assembly GCF_040812395.1). Taxonomy (GTDB): domain Bacteria; phylum Bacillota; class Bacilli; order Paenibacillales; family NBRC-103111; genus Paenibacillus_E. The sequence goes on from NZ_JBFNXH010000004.1 coordinate 431,939, forward strand.
TTTCTTTATACGATGTTTAAACCATGAAGCACCATATCAATGACTTTAATTCCGATGAATGGCACAACCACACCGCCGATCCCATATAGCAGCACATTGCGTGACAACAATTTATCAGCCGACATCGCTCGGTACTTCACACCCTTCATTGCAATTGGAATCAGCAGGGGTATAATGATAGCATTGAAAATAAGCGCTGATAAAATGGCCGATTCTGGCGAGGCCAGATTCATAATATTCAAAGCTTGCAGCTGTGGCATGGCTAGAATAAACATCGCAGGAATGATCGCGAAGTATTTGGCAATGTCGTTAGCAATGGAAAACGTCGTTAAAGCTCCGCGGGTGATCAACAGTTGTTTACCAATGGAGATCACAGAAAGCAGCTTGGTCGGATCGGAATCAAGATCGATCATATTCGCAGCCTCTTTGGCAGCCATCGTTCCTGAATTCATCGCTAGTCCGACATCAGCCTGTGCAAGCGCAGGAGCGTCATTCGTTCCATCGCCAGTCATGGCTACGAGTTTACCTTCTTGCTGTTCTTTCTTAATCGCAGCAATTTTATCTTCCGGCTTCGCCTCAGCAATAAATTCGTCTACACCGGCCTCGAGAGCAATCGTCGCAGCTGTCAGTGGATTATCCCCTGTACACATCACTGTTTTGATTCCCATTGCACGCAGCTCGGCAAATCGTTCCTTGAGTCCCGGCTTAACCGTATCCTTGAGGTAAATAACGCCATAAATCCGCTCGCCCACCGCTACAGCCAGCGGAGTGCCTCCGGCTTTTGCGATTCGGTTCGTTATCGTTTCTAAATCATTCGGTATTTTGCCGCCTTCTGCAGCTACAAATTTTTTGATCGCATCAACCGCACCTTTACGTACTTGTGTGCCATCTACTAGATTAAGTCCGGACATACGCGTTTCAGCAGAGAACTCAACCACCTCTGCTCCTTCATATGCTCCTGCCTGCCAAGACTCGCCAAGTTTATTCGCAAGCTCCACAATCGAGCGTCCTTCTGGTGTTTCATCTTTCACAGACGCTTGTAGGGCTGCAAAAGTAATGTCTGTAGCAGGCACCCCATTCACGGGCACAAATTCTGAAGCCATGCGATTCCCGAAGGTAATCGTCCCCGTTTTATCCAGAATCATCGTATCGATATCGCCGGCCGCCTCAACCGCCTTCCCTGACATCGCAAGCACGTTAAACTGGGTTACACGGTCCATACCAGCAATACCGATAGCTGACAAGAGACCGCCGATTGTCGTCGGAATCAGACAGACCAGCAGTGCAATCAATGTGGAAATCTCCAATTTCACGTCCAAATACTGCGCCATAGGAACCATGGTCACAATGACGATTAAAAAGATCAATGTCAATACAGCAAGCAGCGTTGTTAAAGCAATTTCGTTCGGCGTTTTTTGCCGTTTGGCACCTTCTACGAGCGCAATCATTCGATCTAGGAACGATTCGCCGGGATCCGTCGTCACTTTGACAACGATATAGTCAGAAGCTACCCGCGTACCGCCTGTAACCGATGAGAAGTCGCCCCCTGCTTCCTTAATAACCGGAGCGGATTCACCTGTAATGGCTGATTCATCAATGGAAGCTAACCCTTCGATGATTTCGCCGTCGGAAGGGATGATCTCTCCGATTTCAATACGAACCACATCTCCCTTACGGAGAGAAGTCGAAGATATTTCCTTATACGAACCATCCTTTTGAACCAAGCGAGCTTTCGTATCGGATTTCGTTTTACGCAGCGAATCTGCTTGTGCCTTACCTCTCCCTTCCGCCAAAGCTTCAGCGAAGTTAGCGAAAAGCAAGGTAAAGAGCAGGATCAAGAACACAGCGATGTTGAAGCCCCGCCCGGCTTCCGTTGAGCCAAATAGATCTGGTGCAATTGAAAGTAGGAGCGTAATGGCCGTACCTACCTCAACCACAAACATAACCGGGTTCTTCATCATCACCCAGGGATTTAATTTTTTGAACGAATCAACGATAGCTTGATTCATAATTTCCTTTGTCATTGTTTTTTTACGTTCCACAGCCATGTAAACCCTCCCTCTCTGTTATGTTTATCCTTTAACGCGCAGCCAAATGTTCAGCAATCGGCCCCAATGCCAGCGCCGGGAAGAACGTTAGAGCACCGACAACTAGAATAATCATGATCAAAATCCCCATAAATAAAGGTGTATTCGTGCGAAGTGTGCCTGTCGTTACAGGAACAACCCGCTTCATAGCAAGAGAACCGGCAATGGCCAGCATCGCAATAATTGAAATGTAACGCCCAACCAGCATGACCAACCCAATAGCCAAGTTGTAAAAGTTCGTATTGGCGCTCAAGCCACCAAAGGCAGAACCGTTATTCGCTGCACCCGATGTGAATGCATACAGCACTTCCGAAAGACCATGAAGGCCTTGATTGGAAATAGAAGCGATAGATTCAGGGCGTATAAGCGCCCAAGCTGTCGGTGCCAAAATGATGAGCGGATGAATCAGAATCGCGATGGCCGCCAACTTTATCTCTTTTCCTTCAATCTTTTTACCTAAAAACTCGGGCGTACGACCAACCATAAGTCCACAAATGAACACAGATAAAATCAGGTAAAGCAAGCCGTTTAGCAAGCCGACTCCTTTGCCCCCGAACACATTGTTCAGCATCATTTCTGCAAAGGGGACGATACTCCCAAGCGGTGTAAGTGATTCATGCATATTGTTTACACTGCCTGTTGTTGCAGCTGTGGTTACTGCTGTAAATAAGGCTGATTCGGACGGTCCGAATCGAACCTCTTTACCCTCCATGTTACTCTGTACGCCTAAAGCATCTACCGCAGGCACACCTTTATACTCCGCATAGAACACTGTAGTGACCATAACCAAGAAGATAATGCCCATCGCAGCAAAGATTGTCCAACCTTGCTTCTTATTCTTGATCATCAAGCCGAATGCGTAAACCAATGATGTCGGCAGCAGCATCATACAAATAATGTGGATTAAGTTGGTCACTGGCGTCGGATTTTCAAATGGATGCGCAGCGTTCGTACCAAACCATCCACCGCCGTTAGTTCCGATATGCTTAATGGATTCCAGTGAAGCAACCAAGCCACGGGTAATGGTTTGTTGAGCGCCTTCAAATGTTGTAGCTTGTACGGCTCCAAGCAATGTTTGCGGAACACCTTGAAAAACTAAGACTAAAGCAACAATGAAGCTAAGCGGTAGAAATACGCGTGTAATCGCCCTGGTCAAATCCACGTAAAAGTTTCCGAGATTATCTTGACGGCCAACTAGACCGCGTGTGAATGCGACGGCGATAGCGAATCCGGTTGCCGCCGATGTAAACATCGGGAACGTAATGGCTATCATCTGCGAAAGATACGACAACGTATTTTCACCGCTGTACGCTTGCCAGTTCGTATTGGTCATAAAAGAAACAGCCGTATTAAATGCTAAAGCCGGAGGCATATTACCGATATCATCCGGATTAAGCGGCAGAAATTTTTGAAGTCGAAATACTGCATAAATCAGAAGCAACATCACAAAATTGACTAACAATACAGAGCCTACATACTTCTTCCAACCCATCGCTTCATCTTCTCGAACACCCATGATGCGATAGGTTACCCGCTCAAAAGGAGCAAAAACACGATCAAGGCCACTCTTTTCATTCCCAAATACTTTCACCAAGTAACTTCCTACAGGCTTCACCAAAAGCATGATAAGACCCAGTGTGATGACTACCTGTAACACTCCCATACCCATAGTAGGCTCTCCTCCTGCTTACATAAGCTCATATTCTACAATTAAAATTTCTCCGGCTTCACTAAAACAAAACCGAGATATACCATGATGGCAAATGCAATTAGTCCAATAACAATCATATGATTGCCTCCTACGCGTTTTTTCCAAAACCCTCATTGAAAGCATGAACTTACGCTTTTTCACAATATTTAGAAAATCCCCAAAACCCTAGAAATGTTATTATGATTAATAAAACTATCGTTACATCGTTGTACATATCACACCTCCTTCAGAATTCAGACAGAATCTATGATTTTAGGGATGATAGCAGAAACTTGACATCACCATTTTTAGAATAAATGACATAGTCCGCACCAAGCCCTTTGTAGATCAATCTTGGATTTACGCTTTGGGTAATGACATAAATCGGTCTGGAAGTCCAACCACGGCATATTTGGATATAGCGACAGCATAACGGCAAGCTCTCCTCGAATAGAATGACGTTTCCGATTGGGTAGTTGGGAATGACGGGCGACCCCGATTCCGCTGTATCCACTTGAATGATTTGTTTAACTCCCTGCTTTTCTAGCTTGAGTCGGTCCATCTTATTGTTGGTTAAAGCAATAAAAGGTGGACCAACCAACTTTACTTGCTTCATAAAGTCCTCGCCTGCCTTGGTCGGCGCAGCTATCAGCAAAAAATCGCTATACATAACGATCACCCCCCTTTCCTGAACCATTGTAACGCCGGGCTGTATAAAAAGGGTGTAAAGAATCTATAGCTTTCGTATAAAAAAAACGTAAAAATGATCTCCATACACCAAGTAGGCCAATCCGAATTAAATGAAAAGAGCACCTCCGTCTGCTCGTATCACAAGTGGACGGAGGTGCTCTTTTATTTGACATATAGCCGCGAATTATCCGGTTCATCTAGTTGACAAATGTACAAAGTACAGGAGAACTGTTTCATTCTTCTATATTTTAAAATATGATAAAATTAAAAAAGATAGATAATCCATCAGATAATTTAAGGAGTCCGATCTTAATAATGATTCGTTCATTAGCAATTACGTACGATTTAGAAGTAATAAAAGATATTCCAATCACTCAGCTTTCGGACTCCAACATTAAATGGTATTGGGTTGATTTTAACCAACCGAGTGAAGAGGAATCCAAACTTTTGGAAGAACATTTTAACTTTCATCCACTTGCTATTGAAGATTGCTTTCATTTACTGCAGCGACCTAAATTAGATCACTATGAAAATGCACATTTTTTCGTTATGCATGCCATAAATCAAAAAACGCTTGCTGCTGAAGAAGTGGACTTATTTTTAGGGAAAAACTTTGTCGTAACCTTTCATTTAAATCATTCGAGGGAGATTGAGGATGCTTGGTGCAGAATAATCGAGCAGAAAAAGGGCGTTGATAAAGGCCACTTGTATGCTTCCTATGTGGTTATGGACAAGTTAGTAGATCAATATTTCCCCAGTGTCTATCAAATCGAAGATCAATTGAACGAAATCGAAAATAACGTTGATTCGAAGTCCACCCAAGCACTAATGGAAGACATTTTTGAAATTCGCTCAAAGCTATTAAAATTGCGAAGAACCATTGTGCCGATGAGAGATCTTCTTTATCGGACCCTTAATTCTGAACGAATCGAGGGTATAAATGAGCTTTTACACTATTATACAGACGTCTATGACCATCTATTAAAGCTCTCTGAAATGATTGATTCTAACAGAGACATGACGGCTGATTTGAGGGATAGTTACATCTCCCTGAATTCCAACAGAATGAATACCATCATGAAAACATTAACTGTTATTACGACCATCTTCATGCCCTTGACATTCATTGCTGGAATATATGGAATGAATTTCGATAACATGCCAGAATTGAAATGGCAATGGGGATACTTTGTAACGTTAGCTGCCATGTTTGGAATTGGGTTTGGAATGTTTATGTGGTTTAGAAAAAAAGGATGGTTTAAATAAGTCGCTACCGCGGCGGATTTTTTGCAAGAACTAGCTCCATAAACTGCTCCGTATATTTCAAATTAAACAAAACAAAAAAACAGCCGGTTTCCCGACTGTTCTTGTGAAAGCTTATTCCGTTGTGTAAGGCAGCAACGCGATTGTACGGGAGCGTTTGATCGCAATCGTCAAAGCACGTTGGTACTTAGCGGAAGTACCAGTTACACGTCTAGGAAGAATCTTCCCGCGCTCGCTGATAAACTTTTTAAGCGTTTCGATATCTTTATAGTCAATGTGTTTGATTTTGTTTACAGTGAAGTAACAAACCTTACGACGTTTGCCTTTACCGCCTTTACCACGAGGAGCAAATTTGCGATCGCCGCGATCATCACCATTGTTATCTCTTTTTTGGAAAGCCATTGTGTCTCTCAGTCCTTTCTACTTTAGAATGGCAAGTCATCATCTGAAATGTCGATCGGTTTTCCGTCATCAATGAAAGGATCCTGCTGCTCGCGCGATCCACCGCTTCGGTTGCCTCCGCCACCGCCGCCGTAGCTAGCGTTTGCGTTAGATGACCCTGCACCTTCTTCACGATTACCGGCACTGTTACTCGATTCTAGGAAACGTACATTATCAGCAACAATTTCGGTCACATAAACTTTCTTGCCCTCATTGTTGTCGTAATTGCGCACCTGAATGCGGCCTTCCACTGCTGTTAAACGACCTTTACGCAAATAATTCGCGCACGTCTCGGCAAGCTGCCTCCACGTTACGATATTGATAAAGTCGGCCTCACGCTCTCTCGACTGAGAATTCGTGAAAGGACGGTCTACAGCAAGTGTAAATTGGGTTACAGCAACCCCGGCTGGCGTATATCGAAGCTCTGGATCTCTGGTCAACCTGCCGATAAGAATGACACGGTTCAACATGGTAAATCCCTCCTGACGAAAATACTGGCATGCATTACGCTACGTCTTTAACGATTAAGTGACGAATAACTTCGTCCGAAATCTTCATTACGCGATCAAGTTCAGCTACAACAGCAGGTTCTGCGTTGAAGTGTACCAGCACATAGTGCCCGTCACGGAACTTATTGATCTCATACGCAAGACGGCGTTTACCCATCAGGTCATGCTTGGAGATTTCTCCCCCACCGTTCGTGATGATAGCTTGGAACTTTTCTACCGTAGATTGAACAACTTCTTGCTCAACATCTGTACGAATGATGTACATCAATTCATATTTGCGCATGTATTTCACCTCCTTTTGGTCTAAGCGGCTCCTAATCAAGCTAATAAAAGCTTCAGGAGCAAGGAGCGAGGATTCTTATTCAAAACTCGCACCTAAATACTATAGCAAATTCGTTAACAGATTACAAGCTCCTGTCGCAAACGATGATATAGGATGAAGCTGGCAACTTGAGAAGTACATGTATCCTCTCGGCATGGGTACTCTAGATATGAGTGATATTGATAAAGTGAGGTGATCACAGTGGGCGAATGGACACATTTCAATGCCGGCGATCATGTGCCAAATGACGGGGAGTATATCGAGGTTGGCGAAAATGCGTTTCACATGGGCATTACAAACCCCAAAATCGTTACCTTGAAAAGAGGTGACGTATTCCCGGAAACGAGTAACCATAATCGCAAGTGGCATCACAAAAGATTAAAGCAGTAATCTAAGGTTCAAGGAGACTGCGCCATGCAAACAACTACCTTTACTTGGCTGTTTACCTTTATAGGTGCGGCCTTGTGCGTTATTCATTACATGTTCCATGATCACGATGCTATATACATGATCTTTTATGCCCTAAGTGTACCTGCATGGTTCGCCTCCGTCTTTACCAACATCTACGAGGTATCCATGGTTAAAATGTTTGTTATTTATGCGCTCACTATAGCGACCTGGGCATTGGTCGGATATGCCATCGACCGTTTTTCTGTAAACTCTCGAAATCGAAGTAAATACGAATAATTATTTTACCCCGAAGCCTTTAAAAGGAAAACGCCACGCCCTGCCGGAACTTGCAGAGCGTGACGTTGTTTTCATTTCTGGTAGACATTTTTCTCGGATATTTTTCCATCTGAGAAATATACTACGGCCAAATAATAACCAGGTTGATTAGATATCGCGAATTCATAGGACTTCTTCCCGTTTTCTTCTTTCACCAATTTACCTTTCGAGCCTGTCAATTTTACAAGATCGTCATAGGTGCTGCTCATACTGATCTGATCCACTTGTTCTTTCGTTATACCCGGCGGCGGCGTATTATTAGTCGGAGTATTCGTTGCACCCGGGCTCGGAGCGGTCGTTGCTGCGCCCCCACCACCTGTTGTCCCGCTAGTCCCCGCTGTTGCCGTTGGAGCGCCTGGAGAGGGCTGTACGGTCACTGTTGGACTTGGACTTGTTGTAGTTGTTCCTTCTTTCTTAGAACAGCCTGTGGCAGCTATAGAAAGCGCCAAAGCCATCAATAACCAGATCTTCATAGTCTCTTACCTCCTTCTGTTTATTCTCTACGCTCACTTTTTCGATTTGCCAAAGCAAGCTCTTACTTCTGAGGATTATTTTGCTTCCAGCTCATTTCTTTTATCCGCTTGATTGGAGCTGTTTTCCAAAAATAAAAAGCCCCCTACGATTCAACGTAGAAGGCTCTTGTTCGTTTTTTATGTACGGTACGGAAAGAGTGGGATTCGAACCCACGCACGCCTCGCGACGCCTAGCTGATTTCGAGTCAGCCCCCTTGGGCCTCTTGGGTACCTTTCCACAAAAGTGAGAACAGGACTTATTGTATCAAAAAAGTCAGGCTCTCGCAAGTATTTTCTCTTAGATCTCAGGAAGATTGTTCTTCGATGCCGGCATTGGATCGAAGCACCTTTTTAAGCTTGCTTTCGAACTTCGTTCTCGGCACCAGAACGCTATGTTTACAGCCTACGCATTTAATGCGAATATCCATCCCCATTCGGATGATTTCCATTTCATTCGTCCCACACGGATGGGGCTTTTTCATTTGCACGATATCTCCAAGCTGGTATTGCTTCTTTTCCATCTTAGTCCGCCACCGCCTTCTCCGACTTCACGAATGTAACCACTTTCGGATACGGAATCTCAATGCCATTCGCATCCAACTGTTTTTTTATCTGAGCATTCATCAGTCTGGCCACTTCACCATGTGTATTCGGCTTGCACTCGGCAATTACCCGTATCTTTAGTTCAGAATTACCGATCATCTGTATACCGAGAACCTCTGGCTCTTTGACGATATGTTCTGTTTGCTCATGTACTTGCTTCACAGTTTCTTTCAACACAGCTATGGCTCGATCAATATCCGATTCATAAGAAATAGCTATATCTATAACAGCTAATGAATTATAGGTTGAGAAATTCGTCACTTGCTTTATATTTCCGTTTGGAATAATATGCACTTCGCCTGTCCAGCTTTTAATTCGCGTGACCCTGATTCCGATTTCCTCCACTGTACCTTTGAATTGATCAATTTGAATGACATCCCCCACCCCAAACTGATCCTCAAATATAATGAAAAAACCTGTAATCACATCTTTCACTAAACTTTGCGCACCAAAACCAATTGCTAGTCCTAAGACACCAGCTCCAGCTAACAACGGTCCCAGATTAACCCCGATTTGACTAAGAATTAACATGATGCAAATGAAATTGATCGAATACGAAATTAAATTATGTACAAGCTTACCAATCGTATTGGTTCTTCTGGCATCGAATTTTAATGGCGATTTTTCTCTTGCCGCAACCATATGTGTAACCATTTTATCGGCAACTTTGATGCATAGCCTCGCTGCAAAATAAATAATTACAATTTTAACAACAATCCAGAATACCGTAGCAATCATTTCCGGCTTACTAAAATGTTCCTTAATCCATTGTACAACTTCTGTTGCATAGGCCATTGTGCGACCCTCCTAGCTTCACTCCATGGTAACATATTTCTCATCTCTTTTAAAATAGATGCCTCTTATCTCCACCTTTTCTGAGTGGATAATATCTTGCACTTGTGATAGATTGTCTCCCGGAAATTCAATAGAAAGTGCACAGCCCGCTGTAATTTCCTTCGGTGTTGGTCTTATATCGATTTCAATATCCGCATACTCCAGCAGCATTTCAGCGCGCAACGCCTGTTGGGTAGAGTCGAAAGCAAGCAGCATAATTGTAGGATCCAGGGAAAATCCTCCTCTCACAACGTATAAATCTGCCTATCTCTCCATATACTAGTGATAACCCCTATCGCAGTCAATTAGATTGAAAAAACTGCTCATCGAGGTGAATGTATCGCCATAAGTCAGGAGCTTCTTCTCAAGAAATCTTAACTTTCTTATGGTTAAAATTAAAGCAGCACTTGGAGGGATATGATGAAATTCCAGTTTGGTTTCGACTCGTCCAAAGATCAAAGTCTAGAGCCACTCAAAATCCAGCACACCGACACCGAAACGCCCGCCCTTCTCTCGAAGCATTTACATACGGTTTTTAGCAAACTACCTTCCTATCAACCTATCGTCATCATTTGCGTTGGGACAGACCGATCTACCGGTGACTCTCTCGGCCCTTTGGTAGGCTCTCATTTAAATAAAGCAAACTTAAGGCAGCTGCATCTTTTCGGAACTTTGGATGAGCCCGTCCATGCTATGAACTTAGCTGAAACCGTCGAACGCATCCACGCACAGTTTCAGAATCCATTCATCGTAGCCATCGACGCTTGCTTAGGTCAAGTCTCCAGTGTTGGTTGCATTCAAGTTGCTGATGGTCCTCTAAAGCCAGGGGCAGGCGTTAACAAAGAACTTCCTCCCGTCGGCAACATACATGTAACGGGTATCGTAAATGTCGGTGGTTTTATGGAATACTTCGTATTGCAAAACACTCGCCTCAGCTTAGTCATGAATATGGCCAACGTTATCGGAGATGCCCTCCAATCAGCACTGCGCAAGGCTCAACCATATTCGCCTGCCGCTTCTACTGCTGCTGTTTTGAAGTTTGATTAATAGCTTCTTTTTCTTCAGGACTTAATGTGTATGTCGACTGTGCTTTTTGAACCGGTTTGGCATAGATATAGGTTTGTTCTCTGCTATGAATGCCTGTCATGATGACCCCATCTTGATGCTCGTCAAGGATAGCAATGGTAAAGCTCATATCGCTTCCGCCTTCTGCGAATGCGTTATAGCGATGAATACCGACTTTAGACTTCATTCTCGACATCGTTTCACGCATAGCTTGAACCTTGGCTGAAGTCACTGCTGACTCGGCTTTTTGTTCATTTAACGCATGCTGTATGTCACTAATCAATTGTTCGATATTCTCAGCCTGCGATCCGTTCATCATTTTCAAATATTGTTTCCTTAGAGAAGATAACTTACTCCAAAGAACAATAATCAACACGAATGAAATCACAATAAGCGCTAGGCACGCTAGTACAATTACTCCGCTATCCAAGCCAAATATATCCCCCATGACTATCCCTCTTTCTAATTATGCGTACTGCGCACTTATTTCTTTAACAGCTTCAATGAGAGCTTTGATTTCATCATCTTTTGTAAAATAACCTATACTAGTTCGCACCGCACCAGTTTCAAGAGTTCCGGCTGCCTCATGCGCAAGAGGCGTGCAATGATATCCCGCACGAACTGCAATTTGGAAAGATTGATCTAAAATGAAAGCAACTTCTGAAGAATCGGCTCGATCTATATTGAAGGATACGATTCCAGTTCTATTTTGCCCAAGAGAAGGCCCCAGTACCGTGACTCCTTCTATTTCCATTAGCCCTTCCATTAAAACTTGGGTTTGACGCCATTCTTTTTCATGTATTTTCTCTACGGTTTCCGAAAGCACAAACTTCACGCCTTCATTTAAACCAGCAATCCCCACCGTATTTTGCGTCCCTGCTTCATAACGATCAGGTCTCACTGTAGGTTGTTGGACAGCCTCTGACTGACTTCCGGTCCCTCCATGGAGCAACGGATCCAAATCAAGATCAGGGTGGATATATAATCCCCCCGTCCCCTGAGGCCCCAGAAGCCCCTTGTGCCCCGGAAAGGCAAGCATATCGATATTCATAGCTTCAACATGTATAGGCAGTACACCAGCGCTTTGAGCCGCATCTACAAGCAGCTTAACACCTCTCCGTCGGCATATCTCCCCAATCTCTGCTATTGGCATAATAGTGCCCAGCAGATTCGAACTATGATTTACCACGAGAAGTGTGGTATTGTTCTGGAATGCATGTTCCAAGTCAGTAAGTTCCATTTTGCCCTGAGCATCATGCCTTATATATGTAAGTTCTACATTAGCTGTCGCCTTTAAATATTCAAGGGGTCTTCTCACCGAATTATGCTCAATGTTCGTGCAAATCACATGATCGCCTTCACGTACAAATCCCTTGATCGCTTGATTTAACGCATGGGTCGTATTCAATGCAAATGAAATATCATTTGGATTTTTAATATGAAATAATCTGGCAAGATTCTTTCTTGTTTCGAACAGTATCCTGCTTGCCTGAACAGCCATTTGATGACTGCCTCTACCTGGGTTCGCCGCATATTGCTGCATGCATATCATCATCGCTTCCATAACTGCAGGTGGTTTTGGCCAAGAGGATGCTGCTTGATCAAAATATAAAATATCTTTCATTTTCTCCCTCACCTCATAAATATAGCATACCTTAGTTTTAGCTTTCTTTTCGAAAGTAAACCATCGGTATGCTATCTAATTTTAAGAGATTTTCCCTTGAAGAAGCTCTAACAGACGGTTTAGGTCATCCTTGGAATAATATAAAAGTTCAATTTTCCCTTTGTCCTGCTGATGTTTGATCTTTACCGTCGTCCGATATAGATCCCGAAGCTGATCCTCTGCCTGATGTATGTAGGGGTCTCTATTTTTTTCTTTTTGTTTGCCTTTTTCTTTTTCTTGCCCTGGCAGTTCCTCAAGCCTTTTCACAGCTTCTTCAAGTTCTCGTACACTCCACTGTTTACTTATTGTACTTTCTGCAAGCTCTTTCTTCAATTTATCATCTTTCACGCCTACAATTGCTCTTGCATGACCCATCGATAATGTTCCACGTGAAACATATTGTTTGATTGATTCAGGTAATTGCAACAAGCGCAAGAAATTTGCAATATGTGATCTGCTCTTTCCGACCTTTGCAGACAGTTCTTCTTGTGTCAATGAAAACTGATCAATAATTGCTTGATAGGCTACCGCAATTTCTAATGCGTTAAGATCCTCACGCTGAACATTCTCGATTAGAGCAATTTCCATAACCTGCTGATCCGAGAAATTACGTTCAACCGCAGGAATTGTCGCCAAACCACTTAGTTGGGATGCACGATATCTGCGTTCCCCTGCGATAATTTCAAACCCTTTAAGAACTTTACGAACGATAATCGGCTGAATAACGCCATGTTCTTTAATTGATTCTGAAAGTTCTTTGATGCTATCTTCATTAAAATGCTTTCTCGGTTGATACGGATTTGCTCTTAATTGAGAGAGCGGAATTTGAATGACCTTATCAGATTCATCAATATGTAATGAAGTAATAAGTGCATCTAAGCCTTTACCCAAACCTTTTCCCATGCTTTTTGTCATATTGAGATCACTTCCTTCGCGAGCTCCAAATACACTTCAGCCCCCTTCGATCTTGGGTCATAAGTAATAATCGATTGCCCATGACTCGGCGCCTCACTCAAACGAACATTACGCGGAATAATCGTTTGATAGACTTTCGTCTGGAAATATTTCTTAACTTCCTCAATAACTTGAATACCGAGGTTCGTTCTAGCATCAAACATGGTAAGTAAGACGCCTTCAATTTGAAGTCCTGTATTGAGATGCTTTTGAACTAGTCGTACTGTGTTAAGTAGTTGACTAAGCCCTTCAAGCGCATAATATTCACATTGAATTGGAATAATGACGGAATCAGCAGCTGTTAAAGAATTAATCGTAAGAATACCGAGAGATGGTGGGCAATCAATAAGAATGTAATCATACATATGCTTTACTAATTGCAATGATTTTTTTAATCTAACTTCCCTTGATATCGTTGGAACAAGCTCAATTTCAGCACCAGCAAGCTGTATCGTCGCTGGAATGATCTTAAGATTCTCAACATTCGTATCTACCGTAGCATCCTTAGGATGAACATCATTAATAAGAACGTCATAAATGCAATTTGTGACATCTGCTTTATTTACACCAATACCGCTCGTCGTATTCCCTTGCGGATCAATGTCTACTAACAGCACCCTCTTCCCCAAAGAGGCTAAAGATGCTCCCAGGTTTACAGAAGTCGTCGTCTTACCGACGCCACCCTTCTGATTCGTTATTGCAATAATTTTAGACAAAACCTGTTCACCTCAATCACTTATGTTCACGATGTCAAGAAAATAAAGAATACTACTATTTTACCATATCTTTAAACGAGATACCTTATCAATATTTACTAGAGTAAGGAAAGATATCGTGACAACAAAAAAAACGGCTTGCGCCGTTTAAGGTAGCAATACATCCACTATTATCTTTTAGGAATTTTAATGATAATTTCGTAATGATCTTCATGATCTTGCTCAGATGTATTAATATTTAGGCCTGAACTTGTAACCATCTCAACGGATTGTCGAATTGTATTTAAAGCTAAACGCACATCTTTTGTGAAAGAAACTCGCTTTGATTTCCTTATTTTCGCAGCTTCTTTAAGGAAATTGATTCTCGCTTCAGTTTGCTTCACGTTTAGTTCTTTGGAGATGATATCCTCTAGCACCTTAACTTGAAGCTCTTCCAGATCAAGCGATAATAGAGCTCTTGCATGGCGCTCAGTAATTTTGCGTTCCATAAGAGCAAGTTTAACAGGTTCACTTAAATGTAATAGTCTGATCTTGTTTGCAATTGTGGATTGACTCTTGCCTAGACGTTGCGCAAGACTCTCCTGCGTAAGATCATGCATTTCAATAAGTTGCTGATAGGCCGCTGCTTCTTCTATAGCCGTCAGCCCTTCTCTCTGTAAATTCTCAATAAGCGCAATGGATGCCGCCTGAGAATCATTGAAATCCCGTACAATAGCAGGAATCGTATCAAGTCCAAGTTTTTTTACAGCACGAAGTCTACGCTCCCCAGCAATTAATTCGAAGGTATTATTTTTAACCCTAACAACAATTGGTTGAATGACACCATGTGTTTTTATCGTTTGACAAAGTTCGTCGATACGATCATCATCGAAAAGTGTTCTCGGTTGATATGGGCTTGGTAAAATGTTATTTACCGGAATATTCTTTACTTCGTCAGTCGCTGTAGAACGATCAGTTAGACCGAATAGCTTTGAGATTTGCTCTTTCATAGGAAACCTTACCACCAACTCTTCCCGTAGTTTAACTACCAATACGTACTTAGAAGCCATACTGGCAAAGGATGACGAGAATTCTCTTACTATAAATAATTCTCCATAAAAGATAAAGTTCCTGCTCTAAAGATATGAACGTTTAACAAATAAAATGTTTCACGTGGAACAAACTTATAACTTTACCAAAGGACTTTTCAAAGGTAATCCTGCTTTTCTGGGGTACTTAGCCGGTGTGATTGCAACTTTATCGATTTCAACAAAATGACGAACAGATTCCTCAACAGGAAGTTTCATCCGATTAACTTGTCGCAACTTCCCTTTTAGTTCAGACAAACTATATGAAGCCTCAGTTAGCTCCTCGTCAATTTCCGAACCTTTCATCGCAATAAAAGTACCGCCTTTTTTAGCAAAAGGCAGACAAAACTCATTCAGCACGCTAAGACGCGCAACAGCGCGAGCTGTTACTAAATCAAAGCGATCTCGGTAAGCAGGCATTCTAGAAATATCCTCTGCCCTTCCATGCACACATTCCGTGTCATTCAATCCTAGTAAACCAACTAATTCTCTCAAAAAAAGAATTCGCTTATTCAAAGAATCAACAATAGTAATCTTAATGTGCGGGAAAACGATTTTCAAAGGAATACTCGGGAATCCAGCGCCAGAACCAATATCGGCAAGTGAATTAACTTGATCCATTGAATAAAAAAAAGAAAGAGAGAGAGAATCATAGAAATGCTTCATATAGACTTGCTCTCTCTCCGTTATAGCTGTCAAATTCATTTTCTCATTCCACTCTACTAGTGTCTTGTAGTAAAGTTCAAACTGCTGTAACTGTTCCGCGGAAAGTGAAATGTCATGTTCTAGAAGTTGATCTATAAAATGTTGTTGAATAGCATCCATATGATTTTATTACCCTCTTGCCGCAGTAACGCGGTTGTAATGTTCCAAATATACGAGGAGAATCGAAATATCTGCAGGTGTAACTCCAGAAATTCGTGAAGCTTGCCCAATAGAAATAGGACGGATCTTAGCTAACTTTTGCTTCGCTTCAGTAGCAATACCATGAACATCACTATATTCAATGTCATCAGGGATCTTTTTCTTCTCCATTTTACGAAGACGTTCTACTTGTGTATTCTGTTTTTCTATATAACCCGCATATTTAACCTGGATTTCCACTTGCTCTTTCATTTCATCAGAAAGCTCCAAAGGAGATGGGGTCATTTGCTCAATATGACGATATTCAATTTCAGGTCTACGAAGCAGCGAAAGTGCATCGACGGAATTGTTCAACTGTACACTTTCCAAACTAGCTAACAACTCCTGTACCTGTGATTCAGGTCTAACCTTCGCTGTTTTTAAACGTTCAATTTCTTGCTCGACCAAACTCTTTTTGAACAAGAAAGCTTCATAACGTTCATTTGAAATTAAACCAATATCATGTCCGATTGGTGTTAAACGAAGATCAGCATTGTCATGACGCAGTAATAGGCGATACTCTGCCCGTGAAGTTAGAAGACGGTATGGTTCATTTGTCCCCTTCGTAACGAGATCATCAATTAAAACGCCAATATATCCTTCGGAACGATCTAGAATTACCGCTTCTTTATCCTGCACTTTGCGAGCAGCGTTAATTCCAGCCATAACCCCCTGCCCTGCTGCTTCTTCATAGCCTGAAGTACCGTTAATTTGTCCAGCTGTAAATAAACCACTAACTAACTTAGTCTCCAATGAGGGCTTGAGTTGTGTAGGAACGACAGCATCGTATTCGATGGCGTAACCAGTGCGCATCATCTCAACTTTCTCTAATCCAGGTATTGAGCGGAGAATGCCAAGTTGCACATCTTCAGGCATACTTGTAGAAAGTCCTTGGACATAATACTCAGACGTATTACGACCTTCTGGTTCTAAGAAAATTTGATGCTTCGGTTTATCGCTAAAACGAACAATTTTATCTTCAATAGAAGGGCAATATCTTGGACCCGTTCCTTCAATCGCTCCAGAAAACATTGGAGCCCGGTGAAGATTAGCGTTAATAATGTCGTGTGTCTCTTCCGACGTATAGGTCAACCAGCAAGGCAATTGATTAGGAATACCTTCTTTTGTTTCATAAGAAAAAAACTTAGGTACATCATCACCCGGTTGAATTTGTGTTTTTTCAAAATCAATCGTGTCTTTATGCACACGCGGCGGCGTTCCCGTTTTAAATCTTACCAAATCGAACCCAAGCTTACGCAGAGACTCCGATAATTTCACAGAAGGTTGTTGATTGTTAGGTCCACTCTCATACATCAGCTCGCCCATAATCACTTTTCCTCTTAAATAAGTCCCCGTTGTCAAAACAATCGCTTTCGCATAGTACGTTGCACCGGTTTTCGTAATTATCCCTTTACAAACACCATCTTCAACGATTAACTCCTCAGCCATACCTTGACGTAACGTCAAGTTTTCAGTTGCTTCAATCGTTTCTTTCATCTTGTGCTGATAAAGAAATTTATCCGCTTGCGCACGAAGTGCGTGCACAGCAGGTCCCTTACCTGTATTCAACATTCTCATCTGAATATAAGTTTTATCAATGTTGCGCCCCATTTCACCGCCAAGCGCATCAATTTCCCGAACAACATGCCCCTTTGCAGGACCACCAATAGATGGATTGCATGGCATGAAAGCGACCATGTCTAAATTGATCGTTAATAACAGTGTTTGACAGCCCATACGAGCAGATGCCAACGCCGCTTCACAACCGGCATGTCCTGCGCCGATCACGATAACTTCATAATCTCCTGCATGATATCCCATTCGAATCGTTCCTCCCTCTTTTATGAAAACTCATTATGAAAACAAGCCTTCACTTGCCTAAACAAAATTGAGTAAAAATCTGATCAATCAACGACTCCCCAACCGAGTCACCTATAATTTCTCCAAGCTGCTCCCAAGCAGCGCGAATATCAATCTGTATCATATCAATGGGTACATACTGCTCATTCGCATCCAAAGCGTCTTCCAGAGATCGCTTGGCTTGTTTCAACAAAGATATATGACGGACATTACTAACATAAGTCAAATCATTTGCTTCTAGTTTACCCTCGAAAAACATAGCCGCAATCGCCTTTTCTAAATGATCAATGCCTTTATTTTCGATCAGCGATAATTCTACAATCCGTTCAGGAGAAAAATACCGATGCACCTGTTCAATATCAAGGTTTCGACTCAAGTCCATTTTATTCAATATAACAATTGTCTGGCGATCAGCAAGCTGTTCCATAAGATTAAGTTCATCAAGCAGCAGCTCTTCATTGCTGTTCAGCACTAACAAAATAAGATCAGCCTCAGCCAACGCAGTCTTCGATCTTTCTACACCAATTTGCTCAACAATATCCGTCGTTTCACGAATCCCCGCGGTATCTAACAGCTTGAGCGGAATACCGCCAACATTAACGAATTCCTCGATGACATCTCTTGTCGTTCCTGGAATATCTGTAACAATCGCACGATTTTCCTGCGCTAACTCGTTGAGCAGCGAAGACTTCCCTACATTGGGTTTCCCTACAATCGCGGTCTCAATGCCTTCCCGTAATATCTTCCCTTGCTGCGCTGTATGCAACAATCTGTTGATTTCATTCATAACAGCATCGCATTTCGTTCGGATGAAAGCATTTGTCATCTCTTCTACGTCGTGTTCCGGGTAATCAATATTCACTTCCACATGAGCCATTAGCTCGACTAATTGATGGCGAAGCAATTTGATCTCCTTCGACAAATTTCCTTCAACCTGTTTCAAAGCAACCTTAAAAGCCCGATCGGATTTCGCTCTAATCAAATCGATAACAGCTTCAGCCTGTGTCAAATCAATGCGACCATTAAGGAAGGCACGCTTCGTAAACTCCCCGGGTTCGGCAAGACGAATTCCTTGCTGCAGCAGCAAATCGAGCACTTTTTTGACAGATACAATGCCCCCATGACAGCTTACTTCCACGACATCCTCCATAGTGAAAGATCGAGGAGCCTTCATAACCGTAACGAGAACCTCTTCCAGCCTTTCGGAAGAAAGAGGTTCCACAATATAACCATAATGCACAGTGTGCGTTAGCGCATTAGATAATTTCGTCTTCGAGCGAAACACGCGTTCCACGAAAGGAACCGCATCCTCGCCACTCACACGAATAACCGATATCCCACCTTCTCCTAAAGGAGTCGAAATAGCGGCAATCGTATCGTTTAACATATCATTTACACCTCAAATGTACCTTATAGTGAGAAAACCTCTATCGCAGCCATTTTGTGACGAGGACCGCGTATAGAGGTGTTTTTTATAAAGAAAAAGCAATGACAAGAACCCAAGTCATTGCGGACTGACCTTATTTTAAAGCGATGACAACCCTACGGTTCGGTTCTTCGCCTTTACTGTAAGTTTTCACAACAGGATGCCCTTGCAGCTCAGCATGAATGATCTTACGTTCTTGCGAATTCATGGGCTCAAGAACAACTTCCTTCTTAGACTTGATGACGCGGCTTGCTAATCGGCTTGCCAGCTCCTCAAGCGTCTTTTTCCGACGTTCGCGGAAATTTTCCGCATCTAATATAATTCGAAAATGAGAATTCGAATACCGATTCGCAACTATATTCACCAAATATTGCAGTGCGTCTAATGTTTGTCCTCGTTTACCAATGAGGATCCCTAACTCCGAACCGCTCATATTCAAGATTGTGCCTTCACGATCTTTACGCTCATCAATGGTGATGGAAATTTGCATCGTCTTGAAAATATCTTGAAGGAAAAGTCGAGCTTCCTCAAGTGCATCCGGAATCAATTCAAGTTCGACCTTAGCTGGTCTCGAACCAATGAAACCGAACAGCCCTCTAGCAGGCTGCTCCAAGATTTGAATTTGTACCCGATCCTCGGATACATCCCACTGAGCGAGGCCTGATTTCACAGCTTCCTCAATGGTTTTTCCAGTCACCACGATTTTTTTCATTTAGACAGGCCACCCTTATTATTTTGAGATCCAGGAGAACCATAAATAAAGTATGACTGAACAATGGTGAAAATATTACCGTATATCCAATACAGCGGCAATGCAGCTGCGAAGTTCATTGACATTACAAAAATCATAACCGGGAAAATAAACAGCAAGCTCTTCATTTGCTGATTCATTTGAGAAGACATAAATTTCTGTTGAACAAACGTAGTCAAGGCAGCAATAATCGGCAAGATGTAGTAATGGTCAGGTTGACCAAGATTCATCCATAAGAACGTATGCTCACGAATATGATCATTACGCATAATCGCTTGATACAACGCAATCAGAATCGGCATTTGAACAATGATAGGGAAACATCCAGCAAGCGGGTTAACACCGTTTTGTTGGAACAACTTCATTGTCTCTTCCTGTTGCTTTTTCGCATCATCTTTATACTTTTCTTTCAACTTCTTCATTTCTGGCTGCAAATCCTGCATTCGCTTAGAACTTTTATACTGCTTCAGCGTCAGCGGTAAAATAATTAACCGAATGATAAGCGTTACGACCAGGATGGATAACCCATATTGACCCCATAGATGATCGGCGAACCAATCCAGCGTTTGAGAAAGCGGGTACACAAAATATTTAACAAAGAAATTTGCCGTAGCCGGATCAATCGGTGCTGTAGCGCTGGCGCCAGTACTACAACCAGAAAGCAAAAGAATCAGTGCAGAGACTGATGCAAGCAAATAGAGTCGACGAGTCAAAATGAGATCCTCCTAAATATCTTTTCCAACATAAACTATACCACAACTTCCCTCAGCAAGGAAATAACACATAAAAAACTTCCTTTAATCGCGTTCACCCTTTTTACCAGCGGGCTCATTTGACGCTTTTTTAATCGTCTCGTTTCTTTTATATAAAGAAGCTTTGCGAATGACATGAAAAATACTTTTCTCCATATCCGCATATTCCATGTCAGCAGCTGGCTTTCGCGCAATTAAAATATAATCGTAATGAGCAGTCATATGATCCTTCTTCAAACGTATAATTTCTTTAATCATACGGCGAAGGCGATTTCTAACTACAGCATTGCCAACCTTTTTACTGACTGAAATACCTAAACGGAAGTGTTCAAGCTTCGGCTGGGCTAAAAAGTACAGCACAAATTGATGATTCGCCATTGATTTTCCGTATCGATATACTTTATTGAAATCTTCCCTTTTGGCTAATCTATATGATTTTTCCACAAGTAAGTCCGCTCCAGACAGGTTACATCCAAGTGTAAGTATACTTCATTTCCATCTTAATAGTTTTGACAGAATATACAATAATAAACCGCATGCAGCAAGCACAAAAAAAAGCCCCTTTCGGAGCTTCTCTTTATGCGCTAAGAACTTTTCTTCCTTTAAGACGACGAGCGCTCAGCACTTTACGGCCGTTCTTCGTGCTCATTCTTTTACGGAAACCATGATTTTTCTTACGCTTTCTCGTATTAGGGTTAAACGTCGGACCCATCTATAGCACCTCCCTACCTGAGGATATCCATCCTACTAAATTTCTTTAACCATTAAAGCATTTTCGCGCCTGAAAGTCAACCTAGCCGAGTGTGCAGGGTGACTAATCATTTTTGGGAATAACTCCATGAAGAACAACATGTGCATAATTCCATCGATCGGAAAAGAGAACCTTGTCGAAAATTAACAAAATATCAACAATATCTTGTGGTGTGAATAAAACCTATGCACAAGTTATGGGAATTGTGGATAAAATCAAACATTCCGTTGATTAACAAGTGATCTTTTGATAAGATGGTAATGTTTCTGTTGTGGATATACCCCAACTATCCTCCGATTTATCAACAGCCTGTGGATAACATTGTGAACAATTTTCCCTCACAACGAATAAGTCAATTCGTCCAATTCTTAATAGTGTGGATAAAAACGACAAAAGCTGATCCTTTTAGACAAGCTTTTCTTTACTGGCCTTACGCCACATGTTTAATTTCAAAGGAGTGAATTACTGTGGAAGGCCATTCTTCTGACCTATGGCAGCAAGTCCTGACGATCATCCAAACAAAACTCAGTAAACCAAGCTTCGACACTTGGCTGAAATCAACTAAAGCGACGGTATTTAATGACTCTACGGTCGTTATTTGCGCACCCAATAATTTTGCCCGGGAATGGCTGGAAAGCCGATATACCAAGCTTATTGAGGGTACGATTTATGATTTTTCAGGCAAACACGTTAGTGTGAAATTTACAATTGAGACGGATGAACAGAAATCGCAGCAAACTGCTGTTGTTCCAGCGGTTATCCCTCCTAAGGGCCCGGCGATTGTCGCAGGCGAAGAGAATTTTACCAATATGATGAACGCCAGGTATACCTTCGATACGTTCGTAATCGGTTCCGGCAACCGTTTTGCTCACGCAGCATCGCTAGCTGTGGCGGAAGCACCGGCTAAAGCTTATAATCCCCTATTTCTCTACGGAGGAGTCGGATTAGGAAAAACCCATTTGATGCATGCCATCGGGCACTACGTACTTGAGCATAACCCCGAGGCGCGCGTTTTATATATTTCATCCGAAAAATTCACGAATGAGTTCATCAATGCGGTACGTGATAACCGCGGCGAAGGCTTTCGTAATAAATATAGAACGATTGATGTACTGCTTATTGACGATATCCAATTCCTCGCGGGCAAAGAAGGCACGCAGGAGGAATTTTTCCATACATTTAATGCGCTTCACGAAGAAGGTAAACAAATTATTATTTCAAGTGACCGTCCTCCAAAAGAGATCCCGACCCTTGAAGATCGCCTTCGCTCTAGATTTGAGTGGGGGTTAATTACAGATATCCAACCGCCTGATCTGGAAACACGCATTGCCATTTTGCGGAAAAAAGCAAAAGCTGAAAACCTTGAAATTCCGAATGAAGCGATGATATATATTGCGAATCAGATCGATACGAACATTCGTGAGCTTGAAGGCGCGCTAATCCGAGTGGTGGCCTATTCCTCACTCATCAATCAAGATATCAGTGTGCATCTAACTGCTGAAGCACTGAAAGATATTATTCCATCGAGCCGTCCAAGAGTAATTACGATTCAGGATATTCAACAGCGCGTAGGAGAATTCTATGGATTAAAGCTTGAGGATTTTAAAGCACGCAAGCGAACCAAAGCCGTAGCTTTCCCTAGACAAGTCGCCATGTATCTGGCACGTGAGCTAACAGACTTCTCGTTGCCGAAAATAGGGGAGAATTTTGGCGGTCGTGACCATACAACGGTCATTCATGCACATGAGAAAATATCTGAACTGCTAAAAGTCGATCAGGAGTTATATAAGGTCATTCATAATCTGACAGAGCGCATTAAGAACCCTTCTTGATAACTTCTCAATATCAATAAGCCTATGCACAATCTATTCACATGTGGATAGGCTTGATTTTTAAAGTGTTCATCCACATATCCACATATCCAGAGCCCCTACTGCTATTACTAATAAAAAATGTTATTATATAATGATTATGCATACGCACCCTTAAAAAAGAACCACAGGAGTGAAATCATGAAATTAACGATCCTTAAAGACCATTTGATCGAATCTATTGGTCACGTTTCCAAAGCTATATCAAGTCGTACAACGATACCTATTCTTACCGGAATCAAAATAGATGCAACATTAAGCGGTGTTACACTTACTGCGAGCGATACCGACATATCCATTCAAAGCTTTACCCCTTCGGAAAATGGCAACCTTAAAATTATTGATCTGACCCAAGCTGGCAGTGTCGTTCTTCCGGCTAAATTTTTCGTTGAAATTATTCGTAAACTGCCTTCGCAAAATATTGAAATTGAAGTCGCGCAACATTTTCAGACAACCATTCGTTCCGGATCTTCAGAAATTCAAATCATGGGTCTCGATCCTGATGAATATCCGCTGCTTCCTGAAATTGAAGAAAATAAAATGATTCGCATTCCAAGCGACCTTTTGAAAACAATGATTAAACAAACGTCATATGCCGTATCCACGAATGAATCGACACCTATTCTAACTGGCGTTCTCTGGAACATTTCTGGAGACAAGCTAAAATTTATTGCCTGCGACCGTCATCGGTTGGCCAGCAGAGAAGTAACCATAGACAACGAAGCAGCTCATAATCTTCAAAATATCGTTATTTCCGGTAGAACGCTTAATGAATTAAGTAAAATATTGCCAGATCAAAATTCCCTTATAGATATCGTTATTTCGGATAATCAAGTTTTATTCAAGATTCATTCCATTCTTTTTTATTCACGCATACTTGATGGTACCTATCCGGATACATCGAAACTTATCCCGCAGTCCTATCAGACTGAAATGGTCGTTCCAACAAAAGAGCTTGCTGAAGCGATCGATCGAGCCTACCTGCTCTCTAGAGAAGATAAAACAAACATTGTCAAAATGATCATGCGTGAAGATCAAACGATCGAAATTTCCTCTAGCTCCTCTGAGCTTGGCAAAGTGACGGAGCAAATTGATTTGCAGCGTATTACAGGTGAGTTGCTAAGAATTTCATTCAACTCTAAATATATGCTTGATGCACTGAAAGTACTTGATTCAGAGTTCATTCACATCGGATTTACAGGTGCTATGCAACCGATCATTATGAAACCTGAGGATTCGACGAATATCCTTCAGTTAATTTTGCCGTACCGCACGACGAACTAATGCTTACGAAGCAAGTTTTCTAAAGAAAACTTTAAGGAGCCAGAACATGAAACAAATAGCCATTAGCACCGAATATATTACACTTGGGCAATTTCTGAAGTTAGCGGACTGTATATCCACAGGTGGACAAGCTAAGTTTTTTGTACAAGAAGAGAAAATCGAAGTGAACGGGCAAGCTGAAAACCGCAGAGGACGGAAACTGTTACCGCGTGATGTGGTAAGTGTTGAGGGTTTCGGACAATTTGAAGTGATAAGCTCCTGACAGGATCAAACACCCAGGAGGATAGGCCATGTTTTTAACAAAGCTAGCGCTAAGTCACTACCGGAATTATGATCAAATTGAGCTGACAACAAACAGTATGGTCAATATATTCGTCGGACCAAATGCACAAGGAAAGACGAATTTGTTGGAATCCATTTATGTACTGGCCATGACCAAGTCTCACCGCACGCATCAGGACAAAGAATTGATTGGCTGGAATGGCGAGCAGACACAGCTGCATGCAGAGCTCAATAAGCGATACGGGAACTGCAAATTGGATTTATCTATCTCGCCCAAAGGTAAAAAGGCTAAAATTAATGGCCTCGAACAAAAAAAATTAAGTAATTTTATTGGCGCCCTGAATGTGGTAATGTTTGCTCCCGAAGATCTCGAAATTGTGAAAGGGACGCCAGGCGTTCGAAGGCGATTCCTGGATATGGAGATTGGGCAAGTACAGCCTTCTTATCTCTATGACTTATCCCAATATCAGAAAATATTGGTGCAACGGAACAATTATTTAAAGCAAAACTTCCCTGGTAAGAGCTCTCCGGACGCTATGCTGGACATATGGAATGAACAATTAGCCCAGTATGGTGTTAAAATTATGAAAAAACGTCAAAACTTTATTAAGAAGCTGCAGCAGTGGGCGGAAACGATTCATAAGGGAATTACGAACGATACCGAAGACCTTCGAATTCGCTATTCTCCTTCTTTTGAAAACGGGCAGTTTGAAGATGAATCTGTTTTATTAGAACAATTTATGATAAAGTTAACACAGGTCAAGGATCAGGAATACCGAAGAGGCGTCACCCTTGTAGGCCCTCATCGCGACGATCTTCTTTTTTACATCAATGATAGAGAAGTGCAAACGTTTGGGTCTCAGGGACAGCAGAGGACGACGGCATTGTCGCTAAAGCTTGCGGAAATTGAATTGATCAACGAGGAAGTTGGCGAATATCCGCTCCTTCTGCTCGATGATGTGCTATCCGAATTGGATGAGTACAGACAGACGCAATTAATCCGCACGTTCCAGCAGAAAGTTCAGACATTCATCACAACAACAGGTCTAGAGAGTGTCCATTTGGACCAACTGGATCATGCTTCCGTGTTCCATGTTTTGAAAGGAAATGTAAGCGGCAGGAGCTGAAGAGTTTGTTTATTCATTTGGGTGGCGAAAAAATTATAAGAGCTTCCGAACTGATTGCTATATTCGACATCTCGGTCGAGAAGTCTTCCAAAATATCGAAACAGTTCATCCAGCAAGCTGCAAAGGATAAAAAAATAGAGCATATCGGTGAAGAAGAGTGCAAATCACTCGTTGTTACGCAAAATAAGGTGTATTATTCTCCGATTTCATCTTCGACCCTTAAAAAGAGGGCGCACCAATTGTTGACGAACTAAAGAACGAACCGTTTTTTGACTATAAAAAAGCAGGTGGAGATTAACATGTCTGTGAATCAAAATGCGTATGATGAAAATCAGATTCAGGTACTGGAAGGATTAGAGGCTGTACGTAAACGGCCGGGCATGTATATTGGTTCGACCAGCTCGCGTGGTCTTCATCATCTCGTATGGGAGGTTGTCGATAACAGTATCGACGAGGCATTGGCGGGATTTTGTACCAAAATCGATGTCATCGTTCACAAGGACAATTCGGTTACTGTCATCGATAACGGCCGTGGAATTCCTGTTGGTATGAATGCGAAGCTACAGCGTTCTACGCTTGAAGTCGTTCTTACGGTTCTTCACGCAGGGGGGAAATTCGGCGGTGATGAGTCAGGTTATAAAGTGTCAGGCGGTTTGCACGGGGTAGGTATCTCTGTTGTTAATGCTTTGTCTGAACTATTAACCGTTCAAGTTAAACGCGAAGGCAAAATCCATCAGCAGGAATATCGCCGCGGAGCGCCTCAATACGACATCAAAGTCGTTGGAGAAACTGAGGAAACAGGTACGAAAGTAACGTTTCATCCGGATCCGGAAATTTTCAAGGAAACGACGGAATATGATTATGATATTCTTCAGTCGCGGATTCGCGAACTCGCTTTCTTGAATAAAGGCATCGAGATCAATCTGATCGATGAGCGTACGGATACTGCAAATACGTTCATGTACGAAGGTGGAATCGTTTCCTTTGTCGAGTATTTGAACCGAAATCGCGAGGCTGTTAATCAAACCCCAATTTATGTCGAAGGCTCAAAAGATAATATTTCGATAGAGATCGCGATGCAATATAACGAGAGTTATACGGAGAACATATATTCGTTTGCGAACAACATTAATACACATGAAGGCGGAACGCATGAGTCCGGCTTTAAAAGCGCGTTAACCCGGATTTTGAATGATTATGCACGTAAAACAAGCTCGATCAAAGAGAGCGATTCCAATCTCTCAGGAGATGACGTTCGAGAAGGCTTAGCTGCGATCATATCCGTGAAAATACCGGAACCGCAATTCGAAGGACAGACGAAGACCAAGCTTGGAAACAGTGAGGTTCGTGGAATTGTAGAATCTTTGTTCGCCGAAAAACTTCAAGAGTTTCTGAATGAGAATCCGGCTATTGCAAAAAAAATTCTTGAAAAAGGTATTCAGGCAGCAAGAGCTAGAGAAGCTGCGCGTAAAGCTAGAGAGCTTACCCGTCGCAAAAGTGCTTTGGAAGTTAGTTCTTTACCGGGTAAATTGGCCGACTGTTCTTCTAAAGATGCTTCCATAAGCGAAATCTACATCGTAGAAGGTGACTCTGCGGGGGGATCCGCTAAGCAAGGACGCGACCGCCATTTCCAGGCTATCCTCCCACTACGCGGTAAAATTTTGAACGTAGAGAAGGCCAGGTTGGATCGCATTTTATCGAACACAGAGATTCGTGCGATGATTACTGCTTTCGGCACAGGCATTAGCGATGATTTTGAAATTACGAAAGCACGTTATCACAAAATCATTATTATGACCGACGCTGACGTCGATGGAGCGCATATTCGTACATTGCTGCTTACCTTCTTCTACAGATACATGAAGAAGTTGATAGAAGTTGGATATGTCTATATTGCACAACCGCCGCTCTACAAAATGGAAAGAAACAAAACCGTCCGCTATGCTTATAACGATAAGCAAAGAGATGCGATTATGCAGGAGTTTGGCGAGGGCAGTAAGGTGAACATTCAACGGTATAAAGGACTTGGAGAGATGGATCCCGGTCAATTATGGGAAACTACGATGGATCCGGATAGCCGCACGCTCTTACAAGTGACAATCGAAGATGCCATTGAGGCGGATACGATATTTGATACGTTGATGGGTGATAATGTGGAACCAAGAAGAGATTTCATTGAAGAACATGCAAAATACGTAGTAAATTTAGATATTTAACATTTTGAGCGTTGTATAACGATGTAAGCTTTCAGGAGGAACATTCATGAGCGAAGAATTACATTCGCAAGTCAAAGAAATTGACATTGGTACGGAAATGCGTACATCCTTTATGGATTATGCGATGAGTATCATCGTCAGTCGTGCACTGCCCGATGTAAGAGACGGCTTGAAGCCGGTTCATCGTCGTATCTTGTTTGCTATGTCCGAGCTGGGCATGACATCAGATAAGCCTCATAAAAAATCGGCGAGGATCGTAGGCGAAGTCATTGGCAAATACCATCCGCATGGAGATAGTGCTGTTTACGAAACCATGGTACGGATGGCGCAAGATTTCTCACTGCGTTACATGCTTGTCGATGGCCACGGTAACTTTGGATCCGTTGACGGTGATATGGCTGCAGCAATGCGTTATACCGAAGCAAGATTATCGAAGATCGCGATGGAACTGCTTCGTGATATTAACAAAGAGACGATCGATTATAAGCCAAACTATGATGGTGAAGAGAATGAGCCTGTTGTGCTCCCGTCTCGTTTCCCCAATTTGCTTGTTAACGGGAGCTCAGGAATTGCGGTTGGAATGGCTACTAATATTCCTCCTCATAACTTGAGTGAGGTTATTAACGGGATACAAATGCTTATCGATAACCCGAACGTAACGCCCATTGAGCTTATGCAAGCAATAAAAGGTCCCGATTTCCCGACAGCAGGATTTATTTTAGGGCGGGAAGGAATTAGACAGGCGTATACAACAGGTAAAGGCTCTGTTACGATGCGCGCAAGAACGGTAATTGAGGAAAATAATAATAAAGCTAGAATTATTGTTAATGAATTGCCGTATCAAGTGAATAAAGCTAGACTCATTGAGAAAATTGCTGAGCTTGTGCGAGAGAAGAAGATCGACGGTATTACGGATCTTCGTGATGAGTCAGATCGAAATGGTATGCGGATTGTCATCGAGCTTCGCCGTGACGTGAATCCGAACGTTGTTCTGAATAACCTATTTAAACATACATCCATGCAGTCCAACTTCGGGATAAATATGCTGGCACTAGTCAACGGTGAACCAAGAGTATTGAACTTGCGCGAGATGCTGCATTACTACCTGAAGCATCAGCAGGAAGTAATCCGCCGCAGAACCGAGTATGAATTACGCAAGGCCGAAGCACGAGCTCATATTTTGGAAGGTTTACGTATTGCCCTTGATCATCTGGATCAAGTGATTGCGTTGATCCGCTCTTCTCGAACAACAGATGAAGCGAGAGAAGGGCTCATGAGTACCTTCCAGCTCAGCAACGATCAAGCTCAAGCTATTCTCGATATGCGCTTGCAGCGTTTAACTGGCTTAGAGCGTGAGAAGATTGAGGCAGAGTATGCTGAGTTGATGAAGAAAATCGCCGAGTACAAAGCGATTTTGGCTGATGAGCAACTGATTCTCGCAATCATTAGTGAAGAATTAAAAGAAATCAAGGAAAAGTACGGAGACGAAAGACGTTCCGAAATCACTGTCGGTGAGGAAAGCATTGAAGACGAAGACCTCATTCCACGTGAAGACGTCGTTATCACGATTACGCATACAGGCTACATTAAGCGTTTGCCTGTATCCACCTACCGCAATCAAAAGCGCGGAGGGCGCGGGGTCGTTGGTATGGACACAAAAGATAACGACTTTGTCGAACATTTATTCGTAACTAATACGCATCATTTCCTTATGTTTTTTACTAACAAAGGGAAAGTGTACCGTTTGAAAGCTTACGAGATTCCAGATCTAAGCAGGACAGCTCGCGGAACTCCAATCATAAACTTGATTCAAATCGAGCAAGGCGAAACGATCAATGCCGTTATTCCGGTTGAAAGCTTCGAAACCGAACAGTTTCTCTTCTTCGCTACGAAGCAAGGGATTGTAAAGAAAACACCAATCGATGATTATTCCAATATTCGCAAGGGTGGCTTAATTGCCATCAATCTGCGTGAAGACGATGATTTGATTGGCGTTAAGCTGACAGACGGTAATCAGGGTATTATTATGGGAACCAAACTTGGTATGTCCATTCACTTCCCTGAGCAGGATGTCCGTTCTATGGGGAGATCAGCAACAGGTGTAAAGGGTATACACTTGGACGAAGAGGATTCTGTCATAGACATGGACGTTGTTCATGAGGATAACAGTGTTCTAATTGTTACTTCCAAAGGTTTCGGCAAGCGAACCCCTGTTTCGGAATACCGTATCCAAACTCGTGGCGGTAAAGGGATTAAAACGTTGAACGTCACAGATAAGAACGGTCCAATTGTCGGACTTAAGGTCGTACAGGATGATGAGGATCTGATGATCATTACAGCCTCAGGTACGGTTATTCGTACCAGTATGGACGGAATCTCTATGATGGGTCGAAATACACAAGGTGTGAGACTCATTAACATCAGAGAAGACGATGAAGTCGGGACGTTAGCTCGTGTTCAGAAGAGTGAAGAGCAAGATGAGAACGAGGAAGACGGCGATTGGGAAGAAACCGAAGGTACAGAGTGATGAAATGTTGGGATGGGGCTTACAAACCCATCCCTTTTACTTTACAATAAGAAGTATATGAAACAGTAAGGTGAGTGAATATTTGTGCCGACAGTAGCCGTTACTCAATTAAAGACTGGGGAAAGACTGGGCGACAACGTGTTAACGAAACTGGGCAACACCCTCTTTAATAAAGGGAAAGTAATTACTGAGAGAGAAATTGAGATTTTAAGAGCTTTTCTTATTCCATCGGTATTTATAGAATCTAAGACAGGCACTGAGCCTGAGGAATCAGTCGAGGAGACAAAAGCTGCGGAAAATGCGAAGCCTCATCCTTTCTACTCAGAATATCAGAACATGCTGAATCTGCTGAAACGTACCTTCCATCTTGCTAACGGAGGACATCCTCTTTCTATTCTGGATATACGAACCAGACTGGAAGCGCTCATTCAACATATCGATGCTTACAAAGTACTTACCTTTACACTTAAGAATCCGAATCTAAAAGAGTATATCTATCACAACAGCATTTTGGTTAGTTTAACTTCGTACTCTCTGGCTAGATGGCATGGCGTCCCGCAAAAAGATTTAATGCAGATCGCATTGGCCGGACTTTTACATGATATTGGTATGGCGAAGATTGATTACGCTATTCTTGAAAAGAATAAGCCTCTAACCTCCACGGAGATGGACGAAGTCAAACAGCATACATTGATAGGCTATAATATCCTGAAAAATATTACAGCTATCAATGAAGGTGTAAAACTCAGCGCGCTTCAGCATCATGAGCGTGAAGATGGTTCTGGATATCCTTTAAATGTAAAGGGAGATAAGATTCATCTGTATGCAAAAATAGTGGCGATAGCCGACATCTATCATGCGATGACCAATGACCGTTTCTATCGGACGGGAAAGTCTCCATATCTTGTATTGGAGCAGCTCTTCACAGAATCATTCGGCAAAGTGGATCCTACCCTTGTTCAAGTGTTTATTAACAAGTCTACTCAAATCAGCAATGGAACACTTGTGAAGCTGAGCGATGATCGAGTTGGAGAGATAGTTTTCTCAGATCGTGCAAACCCAACGCGTCCATGGGTAAATATTAACGGCACAATTGTTAACTTAGCATTAGAAAGAAGCTTATTTATTCAAGATGTTCTTGGAGCAATTTAAATGAATGCATGAATAGCCCCCGTCTTTCTGATGGGGGTTATTCGCATAAAAGAATATTAATAAAATGCTTGCATTCTATTAATATTTTTGGTATATTAATTTTTGTCGCTTCGGGAGCCGAACGAAAGAACAAAAGAAATTCAAAAAAGTTCTTGCAATCGAGTAGGCAGATGTGATATATTAATCAAGTCGCCTTTGAGGGGCGGCGGGTTAAAACGAAAAAAATTGTTCTTTGAAAACTGAACAACGAGTGAAGAAGCGCGAACGAGTAATCGTTCAAAAAAGAGATGAAAATCTCGCTAGCAAGTCAATTGAGCTATTGAGCTTTCAATAAAGGTTTACCTTTTTGGAGAG
>NZ_JBFNXH010000005.1:0-406914 GCF_040812395.1 Paenibacillus tabacirhizosphaerae
AAAAGACATCCGCCCCCTAAAAAATGGAGGTAGATGTCTTTTTTGCAACTTATGCGAGACGCCCGTAAAAAAACATAAGTTCTTCAGTGGCCTCGAATTCATCAGAGGTCATCTTTTTTAGTTTCTATTACAAACAGTCTGTATGGTAAAAGATCATTTCTTTGTAGCGTGTCTTATAAAGCGTTTATAGCCTATATATATTCCATAGACTATCAGTCCTATCAAAGAAACATAAGACATAATGGTAAGTATGATGCTGAACTGATTGAATATTATACCTATAACTCCAATTAATAAACTGGTAGGCAATATGAGGTTATTCATTGATTTATCGGTAAGGTAAGCAAAGATTGCCCTTGTCAAAGATATGAGTAACACAATGATATAAATCCAACTTGTAAATTGTGCTTTTTCAGTATTTTCGGAATAGTTAATCCACCATAAAAAAATGATAATAATTGCTATTAATAATGTATCCCAAAATTTGAATATCTTGTTCCAGCTCATGTCAGGATAACCCCCTCTAATGAATGACAATGGAATTCACATCTTCCTTCCTCAACTTACATTTTATACCATTAAAATCATTATAACACCAGAACACAAAAAAAAAGCTACCCCTTTCGGATAGCTTTTCACCAGTAGATTTTACCCCTTAGTTTTGCATCACAAAATCTTTATTCACTTTAACGCTATCGTCGTGGAACACACGCAGCGTCTCGTATTTCGTATTGCGCTGCGCAGGGATTTTGCCTGCTTCACGGATGATTTGCAGTGTCGATCCAATGTTGACCTTGTGCGTCGTACCCGCCGCGGAGACAACATTTTCCTCGATCATCGTACTGCCAAAGTCGTTGCACCCATAGCTGAGGGTAAGTTTGCCCACTTCAGGTCCCATCGTAACCCAAGACGACTGGAAGTTCGGAATATTATCCAGCATAATCCGGCTAATCGCCAACGTCTTCAAATATTCTTCAGGCATCACTTTCTCCGCTTTCATGTTCGTGTTGTCAGGCTGGAACGTCCATGGAATGAACGCGAGGAAGCCTGGCGTATTCAATTTCTGCAGCAGCACGTCGTCCTGTGCATCACGGATACGAAGCATATGAAGCGCGCGCTCTTCAAACGACTCGCCGAAACCGATAACCATCGTACCGGTCGTGTGCATACCCAGCTTATGTGCGGTTTGCATCACGTCCATCCAATCCCGCCATGAGCCCTTCAATTTGCTAATTTTACGTCGTGTGCGATCATCCAAAATTTCAGCCCCGCCGCCCGGAAGGGAATCCAGTCCCGCTTCATGCAATTGCCGAACGACTTCTTCGAGCGATAATCCGTCCGAAACGTCTTTCATCTTCATAATCTCGGCTGGTGAGAACGAATGCATCGTGATATTGAACCGTTTCTTTATTTCACGCAAAATATTCGTATAATAACTGAACGGTAAATTCGGATTTGTTCCGCCCTGCATCAGAATTTCAGTACCGTCAACATCAAGCGTTTCTTGAATTTTCTGGAAAATAGTCTCATCTGGCAGCACATAGCCCTCAGCTGAACCAGGGGCACGGTAAAATGCACAAAATCTGCAATACACATCGCAAATATTCGTGTAATTAATGTTCCTGCCAATCACGAAAGTCGTGATCGGATCTGGATGCCATTTTTTCATAATCTGGTTGGCGGCATCGCCAATTTTTTCTATTTGATCGGATTCGAACAGCGTGATGCATTCCTCTACATCAATTCGTCCGCCCGAAAGTGATTTATGTAAGATGCGATCAATTGGTTTCACGACTACTCACTCCTTCTTTTTTCTAAAAGCCTGTATCCATCTATCGTACCATATTCCTTTCACATCGTCACGGCAATTCCCTACTTTCTGGAAGCGGTGATCGCTTAGACATCAAGGTTAAGAACCCAGCGGAGAATTACCGCCAGGTTCTAGGTATTGAGTTTATATTTTCGTTTGTATAAGGACTGGTAAGCCTAGTCTAGCTTCTAAGCGCTTGTTCCAAATCTTCTATAATATCTTCAATGTCCTCAAGTCCTACAGAATAACGGACGAGACCGTCTGTTATTCCGCGCTCCAGGCGCACTTCTTTTGGCATAGCAGCATGGGACATCATAGCAGGATAGGAAAGAATGCTTTCCACAGCCCCTAAACTCACTGCCACTAAAGGTATGCGTACCTTGCTCATTAGTTTCTTGGCTTTTTCGCCGGAGCCTACATCAAAGGAAACAACTGCGCCATAGCCAAGCGACTGCTTCTCGTGAACTTCTCTTCGCGGATGATTCGGAAGTCCCGGATAGTAAACAACATCAACATCAGGTTGTTCGGACAGCCACTGCGCAAGTCTGCGAGCGCTTTTCTCCGATACTTCCATACGTGCTTGCAACGTCTTCATGCCGCGAATGAGCAGCCATGAATCCTGAATGCCGAGCACATTGCCCATGCCGTTTTGAATTTGTTTCATGCGGCGTCCCAAGCTCGAATTAGCGACTACAGCCAGACCTGCAAGCACATCACTATGGCCTCCGAGGAATTTGGTCGCGCTATGCAGGACGATATCTATGCCGAGTTCGATGGGACGCTGATGGTAAGGGGTCATAAACGTGTTATCCAGCATAGTAAGCAAATTATGCTCCTTCGCCCAAGCGGCTACTTCGCCTATATCCGTAATTTTGAGCGTCGGATTGGATGGCGTTTCAATAAACACAGCACTTGTATTGGGACGCAGGGCCGCTTTCACCTGATTGATCTCTGTCATATCAACGAATGTGGACTCAATGCCCATACGATTCATGATTGTTGTAAGCAGCCGGTAGGTGCCGCCATACACATCCTCGGTACAAATAACATGGTCACCCTGCGAAAGAAGCATAAGCGCAGATGAAATGGCTGCCATACCGGAAGCGAACGCGAAACCGCGGTGGCCGCCTTCCAGCAAAGCAATGTAATCTTCCAAAGCCTGGCGGGTCGGGTTGCCCGAACGCGTATAGTCATACTCCGGAGATACTTCCAAATCGGATTGATGAAAGGTTGAAGCTTGGTACAAAGGCACGCTGGAAGCGCCAGTAGCCTCATCGATTTCCGCGCCAAAATGAATAAGTTTTGTAGCGAATTTGCCGTGCGGTTTCCGTTTATCGTCTTTGGAACTGGTCATTTATCGTACATCTCCTTCGATTTCAGCTTTCGCTTGATTGAGTGCATTAGAAAGATCGGCGATCAGATCATCAATGTGCTCGATGCCGACGGAGAACCGCAATAAGCGATCATCAACGCCAATTTGCTGGCGAATTTCCAACGGAATATCTGCGTGCGTCTGCACAGCCGGATACGTCATCAGCGATTCGACGCCGCCTAAACTCTCAGCGAAAGCAATCAGCTGGATATGACGCAGAATCGGTTCGACCAGTCTGGCATCCTTCACCTTAAAGGAGAAGATACCTGTATTGCCGCTCGATTGCTTGTTCTGTATGGCATACCCCGGATGGGTTTCCAAGGCCGGGTAAAACACTTCATCGACAAGCGGATGCTCCAGCAGAAACTTGGCGATCGCTGTTGCATTGAACTCGTGTCGTTCCATGCGCAGCGCAAGCGTCTTCATCCCTCTCATGAGCAGCCAGCTATCCTGCGGCCCAAGCACAGCTCCAATGGAGTTGTGCAGGAACGCCATTTGTTCAGACAATTCCTGGCCTTTGGTCACAATAAGACCGGCAAGCACATCGTTGTGGCCGCCGAGGTATTTGGTGGCGCTGTGTATAACGATGTCAGCGCCCAGCTCAATAGGGCGTTGCAGGAATGGCGTCAACAGCGTATTATCGACGATCGACACGATGCCCTTTGAGCGGGCCCATGTACAGACAAGCTCGAGATCTGTAATCATCATAAGCGGGTTCGTAGGCGTCTCAATAACGAGCCCTTTGGTATTAGGCTGGTAAGCGGCCTCAAGGCCATCCAGATCATTCGTATCTACATAAGTAGCCGTCACGCCAAAACGGGACATAATTTTCTCAAGCAGACGGTAAGTCCCGCCGTACAAATCCAAGGAAACGATAAGATGGTCGCCTTGGCTGAAGTAAGCAAAAATGGTTTGCAGAGCCGCCATACCTGAGGAGCAAGCGAATCCTGCATCTCCCGATTCTAACTGAGCGATTGCATCTTCGAGCACTTTACGGGTTGGACTCTTGGTCCGCGCGTAATCAAATCCAGTGCTCTGTCCAAGCTTCGGATGGCGGAATGCAGTTGCTTGGTAGACCGGGAAGCTGACAGCTCCGGTTACGGGTTCTTGGATGGAGCCAATTTGGGCGAGACGGCTTTCGATTTTAAACAAGGGAAGTTCCTCCTTCAAAGGGTTCGTGTTCAATTATAATTGTGAGCTGAACAGGGAGCTGTTAACCGCATTCAGATCAAAGGGCGTCTGTTGATACACATAGTAATTCAACCAGTTGGAAAACAGCAAATTTGCATGCGCTCTCCACGTATTATAAGGTTGGCGGGTCGGGTCGTTGTTCGGATAATAATTTTTCGGAACGGCAATATCGAGCCCTTTATTCACATCGCGATCGTATTCCAATTTCAATGAGCACGCATCGTATTCCGAATGGCCGGTTACGAATATGTGCTTACCGTCGCGAGTCGCAGCAATGTAAACGCCGGCTTCCTCCGAAGCGGACAAAACCTCCAAATCCGGACATCGTTCAATGTCTTCCCTCCGGACGTCCGTATGACGGGATTGCGGCACATAGAAAACCTCGTCAAAGCCGCGCAGCAGCTTCGTATTCTGCACGTCCACCGTGTGTGGAAACACACCGAACATCTTGGCGTCAAGTGGATACTTCTGCACTCCGTAATGATGGTAAAGACCAGCTTGAGCAGCCCAGCAGATATGCAAGGTGGACGTCACGTTTTCTTTGCTCCAGTTGAGAATTTGGGTCAATTCTTCCCAATAGTTTACATCTTCAAATTCCATTTGCTCAACCGGCGCGCCTGTAATAATCATGCCGTCCAGCTTATCGTTTTTTATATCGTCAAATGTTTTATAGAACATATCCAGATGCTCAGCGGATGTGTTTTTGGATGTGTGAGTTTTAGGATGCAGGAGCACGAACTCCACCTGCAGCGGCGTATTCCCGATTAAACGCAGCAACTGCGTCTCCGTCGTTTCTTTCGTTGGCATCAAATTCAACAAAGCAATACGAAGTGGACGAATATCTTGGTGATACGCGACAGATTCGTCCATCGTGAAGATGTTCTCTTGATTTAAAATTTCTTTGGCTGGCAGGTTGTCAGGAATCTTAATCGGCATCCTGTTCACTCCTTTTCACAAATTTTGGGTTAGGTGAAAGCAAAAATGACCTTCTCTGGAATCAGAGAAAGGTCATGGAAACTCAAACGTATGTCCTTACTCTTATCTCCCAGATTCGCTTCATACAGCGTTTCCGCAAGAATTAGCACCGTGCATTCCTTTGACTTTGCAAAGGTTTGTCGGTTGCCGGGTATCATCGGGCTAGTCCCTCCACCTACTCTTGATAAGATCGACTTATTCAGTTGTAATTAATATTACTATAAAATGCTGCAATGTCAAGGGGTCGACGACCAGCTTAATGATCTGCTTGAATATGATTCGTGACCACTTTATCCATGAATATTTTTAACGCTACGGGTACACAATAAAGCCAAATTATTCATTCAAAGCCAGTGGAACATTGCTGGTACACTTTCTTCAATTGTGATAATATAGATACATATTGTATCACCCATTTATTTAACATACCCATTCAAACGAAAGAGGGTTGTCCAATGTCCATCAAAACATCAGACAGTTTTGACGCATTTGCTTCCTTGCATCGGTACTTCGCATGGATTGAATCCTCGAAGCCGACCTCCAAGCAGGCTGACGAGGCTATCGCATTGCTTTGCCAAATTTATGGAGCCAGCACAGAAGAGGAATTGTTACAGCTTGGCGACTCAGAAATTACTGCTGCTTATCAGGAAATGAAACATAAAATTTTGAAAGAAGCCGCTTTGGACTAGCTGATTACTTGGCTATGGCACAATAAAAACCCTTGGAGTCCAAGGGTTTATTTGTATTTTAATTTATTTCTCGCCTCTTTGTCTGGCGAATCCCTAAAAAGCCTTGAAGGAAGATGTCCGCGATCAGCGTATCGGTCTTGCGGATTTCGTTTCCTAGGTGCTTAAGAAAATGCATGTCCTTTTTGAGCATGAGACGTTCTGTACCTTTCAGTTCCGTATTGTGGTGCTTGATCAGCAGATGAACAACGTTCTCCTGCATGTCGATATCTACATTAGCATTCACAAATATGCGGTACCTGCCGGGCGTCGTTTGTTTGTATAGTCCGCAAATTTCACCCAGATCATCCAGATAGGTGAGTTTAACACCTTGATGTTTGGCCAACTTATACGGGCAACGTTCTCCTATTTCTTTGTATAAATCCTCTATACGATCCAAACAAATCAACTCCTCAAAAATAGGACAATTCTGGAAATAATTATATCACGAAAAATGATTAAAAAAATGGATAAAAAAAAATTTCTAGGTACTTTTTGACTATTTTTTACTTTGTTTACTCGCTTCGAGATCTTCAAGGAATGTAAATTCCATGAATTTTAATGTATAGACCAGTTTATCTTCATCCAATTTTCCTTTTTCGCGCAGCAAAGCTTCCGTATCTTTCAAAAACTGCGTCAACAAAGCCTGATCAACCACTTGGCTTGAACTCTCCCCACCCGAAGTAAAATAAGTCTTTTCCGCACCAGGCCGTCCTAATAAGTAATCGATAGTTACATTAAAGTAATCGGCAATTTTCACCAAATCCGCGTACTGCGGCTCCGTCTTGCCTAGTTCATAATTAGACACCGTCGCTCTTTTTCTCCCCAAAAATTCCGCCAATTCGTCTTGAGAAGCGCCTTTTTTCAAACGGAGCTCTTGAATACGATTCCGAAATATCGTCATGACGATTCATTCTCCCACAAGTCAAATTTAAATGACAAGAAACTTTGCAGCACGCAAACTTTTTTAACATTTTCCATCAATTTGATCATACAACGGCTCTTAATTTTGGGCAATAGCTGAAACTAGGAAGCACCCTTCTCCTCTAGTTCCCATACAGTATCCTAAACGTCGAAATATGACTCTCATTCCTACTTTTCGGCTTGAAACACGCAATATGAAGGGTTATACTAGACAAGTATTCGACACGGACGGAAAAGGGGGGCATACGCATGGACGGGGACCCGGGGAGTAGAAGCTGCTTGATTAGCAAACAATTTCATATGTTAGGAAGCAGCCGGTCTTCTATCCATTCGTAGCCTTCTTACGATTTAGAACACAACGGGCTGCTTCCATTCAAAGGGGTGGAACAGATGAAAACACGATGGGTACAAGACGGCGTATTTACTCTGATCGAGGACGTTACCGCCGCACTTACACCTCCGGAAACCGGCTTTTATTGGATAGATGCGGGAGTAGAGGATTTAGAAATTTTACAGCCTTTATTTCATCTCCATGATTTGGCCGTAGAGGATTGCTTGAGCGAGGAAGAACAGCGTCCTAAAATTGAAATTTACGACTCGCACTATTTTATCGTTATTAATAGCATTCGGTTTGACGACGAAGAAATTTTCCTGCGCGCTCTAAACATTTTCTTAGGCAAGCACGTCATCATTACGGTTACTAGACAGAAGATTAATGAACTTCGCGCATTGAAGCCTTTCCTCTGGGAAGAGGAAGTTAATACCGCTGACCGGTTCTTATACCATCTAGTCGATCTTGTCGTCGATAATTACGTAGCCGTCGGCGATCGTATCGAGGCCAAGATTGAGAAGCTGGAAGAAGACATTCTTATGGCGACTAAAAAGTCGCATTTGAATGAAATTATCGGGCTTCGTTCCGAAATTCTATGGCTTAAAAAAGTGCTCGTTCCTCAGCGCGACGTGATCGGTACGCTCGGTAAAAAGGATTTGCGATTGATCGACAATCGCTTGCAGAAATATTTTGGCGACATTTACGAGAATGCCGTTAAAATCGTGGATACGTTCGATACGCTGCGCGATCTCATGGGCAACTTACGAGAAGCTTATCAGTCCAGTGTCGCGAATCGAGCGAATGAGATCATGCGCGTGTTTACCGCACTGACAACGATCTTCATGCCGCTGACGTTCATCACCGGGGTATTCGGAATGAATTTCGATAATATTCTAGGACTACGCATTCCGCATGGCGATGAAATGGTGCTGGCGTTCATGGCCGCATTAGGGATTGCGATGTACTGGCTGTTTAAGAAAAAAGAATGGCTATAAACTTATGAAAGAGGCACCCACTGAGCGGCGTAACTGCTTATTGGATGCCTCTTTCCTGTTTAAACGAACTTTATTTGGACGAATTTGCGTTTGCCGACCTGCACAATATCGCCTTCTTGCGGTGTGATTAGTGTGTGAATGTCCGTTATTTTCTGCTTGTTCAATTTAACTGCGCCCTGTTCCACGCTGCGTCTTGCTTCCCCATTGGAAGCTTGCAATTGAAGGGAAACCAACAGCTTAATAATGGATATATGCCCATCCTCCAGCACGTCTCGATGCAATTCTGCAGCCTCGATTTCATCCGGCAAAGCCCGCTTCTGGAATACAGTTACAAAATGCTGCTCCGCTTCTCCCGCTGACTGTTCCCCATGATACATGCGCACGTATGCACTTGCCAACTTCATTTTCGCATCCCTCGGATGTACAGTTCCTGCTTCTAGGCCCTCTTGAAGTTCCCGGAGCTCCTCATTCGAAATCGGAGTGGTTAATTCATAATATTTCAGCATCAAGTGATCAGGAATGGACATCGTTTTGCCGAAAATTTCACTCGGCGACTCATCAATGCCTATATAATTACGCAAGCTTTTGCTCATTTTCTGAACGCCATCCAAGCCTTCGAGCAGCGGCATCAGAATGGCGACTTGCCCTTCTTTCATCTCATAGGCGCCTTGCAGTGTTCTTCCCATCAAGATGTTGAACGTTTGATCCGTTCCGCCAAGCTCAATATCACTTTGCAAGGAAACGGAATCATAAGCCTGCATAAGCGGGTAAAAGAATTCATGAAGATGAATGGGCTGGTTGCCCGCGTACCTTTTCGCAAAATCGTCTCGTTCCAACATTCTCGCTACCGTCACTTTGCCGGCTAGCTTCAGAACGTCGTCAAATTTGAGCTGACCGAGCCAGGATGAATTGTAATAAAAATTCGTTTGGGCCGGATCCAGTATTTTGTAAAGTTGCTTCTGATACGTCTCGGCATTTCTCTGAACATCTTCCTCCGTAAGTTGTTTGCGCGTTTCCGACTTGCCCGACGGATCGCCGATTCGTCCTGTGTAATCTCCGATGATGAGTTGAACTTGATGCCCCAATTGTTGAAATTGGCGCAGCTTTTGCAATACTACGGTGTGCCCGATATGGATATCCGGTGCGGAAGGATCTAGCCCAAGCTTGACTCTAAGCGGCCGCCCTGTCGCAACGGCCCCGATAATTTTCTGTTTCAAAGCTTCTATCGGAACGATCTCGGCAATGCCTCGGCGTATGATCGAAAATTGGCGTTCAACCTCAATTTGCTGCTCTTTGGTTAACTGCTCCCAGGTATGCATGTGACTTCCTCCTTTTTTTGAAAAAAAAGACAACCTCCACGCCCCACAAAGGGACGAGAAGATTGTCTCGCGGTACCACCCTAATTAAAGAGATTGCTCTCTTTCACTTAGAAATTTAACGGCTTATTGCCGGGCGAAAGCTACTAATGCCTTGGCAGGCATGTTCCCTTTTCCAACTCAGGACTGTAATTCAGATCTATGCTTGCACCGGTTCTCACCTGCCACCGGCTCTCTGCAGCATTGGCATATTTCCTACTCAGGGCGCTCGCCCATATCCGTCATCGCTTTATTCGATATGAAGATTAGTGACTATTTAAACACAATCACAACCCCCCTGTCAACTCTAGCTCGCCGCCTGAACTGCGATGCTATCTTTCTCCCTGCGGAAACGCAATCGAAGCAGGCGAAGCCATTCGTAGGCACGGTCCAACTCCTTGCCTTTAAGCTCTTCGGCAGCTGTCATACGTTGAAGCACAGGCTTCAAATAGCGGTCGCCCTCCGTCTCGAAAGCGCTCCATGCCTTGATCTGCTCTTCTTCCGGGATCGGGCTTAGCTCCGTTTCGATAAGCGGGTCCATATCGTAGCCTTCCCGCTCCAGTTCTTCAACCCATAGCAGAATTTCTCTGCGCGGCATCGTTATCGCCACCTGCAAATCATCCAGGCTGCCTCCGCCCGCTACGATTTCGAGCAACTTGCGTTTGCTGACTTCCCGATCAAGCTCTGTGCGCAGCTTTTGCTCTTTCTGTGCAATCAGCCAAGATTCAAATTTGGCAGTGTCCACGACTCTGGCGACCCAATCGAGCGGGAAGCCAAACGTTCGCACATGCTCAGCGGTTAGCCCCAGCACATCCGCAGCGTACATCGCTGTCTTTTGTGCGCCAAATCCAGGAATTTGCTGCAGTTCCTCCACACTGTGCGGAAGGAAAACCGAAATCATGCGCAGCACTCGATTGGTCGCCAAAATATAAGGTGCTTTCCCCTCGCGCGCAGCCTGCTCCCTCCTCCATACTCTTAAGCTTTCGAACACTTCTTCGTTCGGGAACTCCTCGCAGTAATACGTAAGCAGTTGTGTCATCCTGGCTTTGCCTGAAAGCCCTTGGGTCGTTTCCCAATCCGTATTTACAAGCGGCCGATACCCGCTTCGCATTTTATCGCGAAGGCCTTGCCGGAATGCGCTTAGCATTTCATCCCAGCTGATGCCCTGGTACCATTGATCCTGGATTAGTTTGCCGGCGGTATCCGGCTCATTCCAAAACACGTTCCAAATGCCTTGCGACTCCCCAATTGATACTTGTGCCGATATAACCCGAGCTTCCCCCGTTCCCTTCTCCAATGTGTTTAAAAATACAACATTCATGCTTTTCTCCTCCTGACAGTGGTTAAAATGAAGTTCAGAAAAACAAAAAAGCACCTCCTCCGCGCGTACGCAGAAAAGGTGCTTCCCTTTTTCGAATACCCAAATCATACCATGTTTGCCAGATAGGCGCAAGTTGTGTTTTGTAGCCGAGTCCATTTCGGTTATAATGAATGTCATACTAAGATGAGAATGGAGGGCCATCATGTCAGATTTTGATTTTTTATACGACCATTCGGAAGAAACGACGACCCGATTCGTTTGTTTTATCGGCGGCGAGTCGATGCATCGCTTTGATCTTGCCATTATGACAACAACCCGCTATTATGGCAAAAAGCTTGTCATTGATCTGCAAACAGGGCGCAGTGCAGTTATGGGACCGGACGACTTGGCAGAAGAAGGTTATTTGGAATATGCCTTTAAAATTTCAGAGGAACAAGCGCAAGAGCTGAACGGCTTCTTGTCTCAAGTCATCGGCTCTATTCACTTTACGGATATTTAAACCGCGTAATGGGGAAAATGGAAAAAGCTTTCTTATGCGTTGCCAGACAGGAACAGGAGGCTTTTTCCATGAGTAACGATGAAAATGAGCAAGAATTTACACAGTCCGAAGGTTTCATTCAAGAGCATTGGGATGGCTACACCGATCTAGAAACCGTTGAATCGCAGCGTAACGATCTGGTTCCTGAGGAGTTTCCTGAGGGTCCCTATGGAACGGACCTTGGCACCGAATCCCTTGGCAAAAGCACGCCATGGCGGAAAGACCAGCGCGCACCGAACCCGTTCTCATATGAAAATCGGGAACTGCACGAAGGGCTCAAACGCGACTATCCGGGCGAAGACGATCTGAACAATGAGCCTACGAACCAATAGGATGCAAACGGGAAGGCTACGATCACACATGGAT
Organism: Paenibacillus tabacirhizosphaerae; assembly: GCF_040812395.1. Classification (GTDB taxonomy): domain Bacteria; phylum Bacillota; class Bacilli; order Paenibacillales; family NBRC-103111; genus Paenibacillus_E. The sequence goes on from NZ_JBFNXH010000005.1 coordinate 11,904, forward strand.
CATAGCCTTTTTCTCATAGCGGCCTTTCCGCTACGCAGCGGGCTCCGTTCAGGATTTACTGCCGATAGGCTGCCGGTTTGAATGATCCTGCGATATGCCCAGGCTGGCAAATAGATCACCTTGCCTAAGCCATAATCTTGTCAACCCGAGCGCATTTTAGCCGCGGGAGCCGGCCTCTAAATGCGAGGTCGGCTCTTTGCAACACGTGCTGCTTATTTGCCCAACAGCTCCAAATGCTTGCCAATGTGATGCTTTAAGCCTTCGGTGAAGGCATCTTCCTGTTCCGAAAGTGTTTGGAAGAATTCGTCCGCGAATGTTTTACTGCCGTCCGCATTTTTAGCTTGCAGCAGCAAACCGTATGTGATGTGCAGCAATTGACGGGCGTTATTCTCGTTCATATATTCCGGTAATTGCGCATCTGCCACATTGGATAGAGAAACGATGGCGTTAATATCTGTCGTTACATGGTAGTATGCAGTCGCCTCTTCAAAGTGCTCCAGCGCATATTGATGCATGCGGCGGTACAACGAAGGGTTCACTTTCGTTACGACACGCACGGCTTCGAGCCAATTCGTACCCGCGGTCTTTAAGTGGAACAAGCCATTCGTGTACTGTCCGATCAACGGGAATACGCTGAATTTGTCGCTGCCGGAATGAATGCTTAATTTATATTCAAAATGAACCGCGATAGCCGCATGGCTGGCAAGCTCCTTCTCAAACTGCTGAATATCGCCAATGTAGTCGATCCCCTTCTGGAATTCCCCGCAAAAGCGCGGCGCCATGCTGAAGATCTTAACGCCGCGCTCGCGCAGTTCGTTCGCAACCAGGAAATGCGCCTCCGGTGATGTCGGAGTTGCCGTCTCATCGATCGAGATTTCGAAATCGACTGCACGCTCAAGCGTCGTGATATAACGGCGGAAAATGGCTTCCATGAAATCGATTGCCGCAGCATAAATCAGCACGTCTTTCATCAAAGATTGGCGTGTGAACGTCAAGCTGGCGCCTGGTACGTTAGGAGTCGCTTGCAAGTAACGTTCCTCATAGCTGTCGCGCAAGCTTGCAGGAAGCTGTTCGTACTTGACTGCTATTTCCGTTTCGGACAGCCCTTCAATCGTGTTGTCGATATTCTCCGAGCAATCCAGTGTTAACATCGTAAAGCCCAAACGCAGCGCATACTCGATATCTTCTTCCTTCTTCAAGTGATCCCCGTCTGCGCCATAACCGTCACGGTATCCTTCTTGAAATACTGCATAGGCGGCTGCGTCCAGCACATCTTCGTAAGTCCGCCCTGTTAAGGCAAGCTCACGAATGCTTTGCTGCGCCAGTACGGGGCGAATATCTTTTCCGCGGATCGTCTGAATATGTCCTGGGCTAGCAATACCAAGACGATCTCCCAAACCCATGGTAGCGACTTTCGTACCGAAAGCCTGCGGAGCTGTGTATGGCAGGAATTGATTAAGCGCAAGTCGATTTTCATGCGATAGCGGACATACTTTGCCGCCTTCGACGATCTCCCCCGTTAATTGATCGAAGATTTCGCCTTCACCTGCGGCTATAAGCTTTTTCCCTGCTGTGGTTTTTACTAGAAGCAAGGTTGATCTTCCAACTTTCGTTAAGGATGGTGCGTATACGGTCACATCGTCTGAGGCGAATGTGGACAGATTTCCGGATTGTAAGGCTTCTATCAGTTGCTTCATGGGAATATTTCCTCCTTCAAGGTTTGCAAGCGTTTGCTATATTTTTGTACGTTCATCATATCGCAATTTTCGTGATTTTTCTCTTCATCTATTCCTATTTTCCGCAAAAACTATTCATATTTTTCACAGGATACAAATGATATAATACATGCAGATCCTACCCAGAGGAGTCGATCCCATGTCACGCACGGTCACCTTCGGCAATGAAGAGGAAGGGCCCTTTTATATTCAACAAATTCACCGTTCCGGCTCTTTTGAACGCACACAGCACATGCATGAAATGTATGAGCTTTACTATCTGTACGAGGGAGAGCGCATGTATTTCATCCGCGACCGTTCGTATCTCATTCTCCCCGGTGATCTGGTTCTTATCGATCGGAGGGAGCTGCATGCCACCTCAGATTCCGGCAAAGAGGGCCACGCACGAGTCGTGATTAACTTTAGCGACTTGTTTCTGGAAGCGCCTCTGACCGACGCTCCCTTTCTGCTGGATGCCTTTACCCATAGTTCTCCCGTTCTGCGTTTGGATTTGCCTGCAAGGCGTGCAGTGGAGGAAATACTGGGCAAATTGCTTTTAGAAGCCAAAGAGCCTCAGCTCGGACAAATCTTCGCGCTTAGGCATCATCTTGTCGAGCTTCTCCTGTTTACGGCTCGCTTCGTTCGCGTGCATCCCATCACTTCACCTGAGCATGTGAGCCCGCTGCATCGCAAAATATCGACGATTGTCCGATATATTAACACCCATTATGCAGAAATCATCCGCTTGGAGGAGCTTGCGCTGCATTTCGAAATCAGTCCGGCGTACCTCAGCCGGATGTTCAAAGAAATAACTGGATTTTCGCTCGTTGAATATGTCAATCTGGTACGTATTCAAGAAGCTCAAAGACTGCTTATGACGACTAAAATCAAAGTCATCACCATTGCCGAGCAGGTCGGATTTGGCTCTCTTGTCCAGTTCGGACGCGTATTTCGCCAAATTACCAAGACCACGCCACTGCGTTACCGCCAATCTTCACTGACTTAGTGGAAAACGTGAAAGCTGTGGACGCTGAGCTGGGGACAGATACCTTGGAGCAAATTGAGCGTACTTTGAAACAAGTCGGACGCTTCGCTCCTGCGCATTAAACGGCAAAAAGGGACAGTCCCGCAACCATCGCGGTCTGTCCCTTTCCTATTCCTAGAACCATGTTCGTTTAGCTTTAGCTGATCAGCCTCATCAGGCCTTTATATGCGATCTCTTCGAATTTACTGATCACCTTGTCCCGATCCATAGCCCATTCGCAATCTTCCAGCGCGCATGCCACTGGCGCATCGAGGCGAATGGTTGCCAAATCGCGTGAAAGATGCAGCATGTCAAGCTCCGCTTCAATCTTAGCGCGAACTCCTTTAGGCAGAGCGGCCAAGTTTTCTAAAATGCCGTCAATGTTCTGATACTCGACCAGCAGCTTCGTTGCGGTCTTCTCGCCAATCCCTTTTACACCTGGGTAATTGTCAGCTGTATCCCCGGTTAAGCCCTTCAGATCGATAATCTGCGGCGGCGTTAAGCTCTTCTCCTCTAACAACGTATCAGGCGTGTATACCATGTAGTTTGAATGGCCTTTTTTCATAATAATAACTTCCGTCTGTTCATCAACCAACTGTAACATGTCATGGTCGCCTGTCAGAATTTGCACTTTGGTTTGAGAACGGTATGTACGTGCCAGAGTCCCAATACAATCATCCGCTTCGAAGCCGGTCACTCCGACATTCGGAATATTAAAGCTTGCTGTCACTTCCTTCACCAAATCGAACTGAGGAATAAGCTCATCGGGTGCGGGACCACGATTTGCTTTGTAAGCGTCAAATTTCTCGGTACGAAATGTTTTGCTCCCCATATCCCAGCAGCAAACAACGTGAGTAGGCTTGAACGTTTGAATCGCATCAAGCAAATATTTGAGAAAGCCATAAACACCATTAATCGGCGTGCCGGATTCAGTTCTCATGATATAACCGCTGGACGAAGTGGCATAAAAGCCGCGAAATAATAAAGCCATGCCGTCGACAAGCAGCACAGATCCAGAAGATGTTTCGGACAAAATAATCGCTCCTATTCTATAAATCGAACTGTTGACTTGTATGCGTATTATACCATGACCAGGATCGACCAGCACGCAAAAAACCGCCGCTAGTAAAACATACCAGCAGCGGCTCTTTCCATTTGGCTATAATTAGCGGCTTGTATGCCACTTGATTTCTTGAATGAATTCCGTCACCGACTCATGCAGACGTTCGGAAATTTCGTCGTCCAGAATCGCTTGTCCTTGATCGCCCCATGTCACTTGTTTATCAAGCACGTATACGCCTTGAAGAATGTTCTGTGCGCCAAGCGCGGACAATACGGGCTTAAGCGCGTAGTCAATGGCGAGTAAATGAGAGATTGTGCCACCCACTGCGAGCGGGAGCACAATTTTGCGATCGAGCCCTTTTTGCGGGAGAAGATCGAGGAACGCCTTCAGCACGCCTGTGTAGGACGCTTTGTATACGGGCGTAGCCACGAATACGGCGTCTGCTCCAGCGACTGCGGCATTTGCATTTACGATAGCTTCGCTATCGAACTTGGCATACAACAGATCCTCGGCAGGAATATCGCGAACCTTGATCCATTCAACTTCCAAGCCGGCTTGCAATAATTCAGCTTTAGCCACTTCGATAACCCCGTGCAATCGGGACGTAGGTGTCGGACTTCCTGAAATAATAACCACTTTTGCCATGTCATCCACTCTCCATTTATAAATTATATTTGAAAAAAAAGACTCCTCTGCCTTTGTTTTGCTTGCAAAGGGATGGGAGTCTCCAGCTATCCGGTCGACATGATTTAATTCATAGTAAATCACTTGGAATTATTTTATCATTCCTGTTTGGGATCGTCAACTCCCATTCATTAAAAAAAGTTCCAGCCGGGCAGCCAACGCAGGAAGAACGAGTACTTAGCAGGAATGATCATCCCGGATAAAATCGGATAGAACAGAATGAATAGCACGAACACGGCAACCAGATAACCATATACATATTTTCTTCTGTGGAGCGGACCTTCCTCCAGGTACTCTTTCACATAGTAAGTCAAAATAAGGATCAGGAACGGAACCATCGCGAAGTAATGATAAATGAACGTTAGCCTTGGCACCAAAATCCACGGCAAATATTGTGAGCAGTACGCGATGAGCAGCATGCGCAACTTTTTATCTTTTCGGCGGAACACCACATAAAACGAAAGCACAACGGAAACGAATCCCGGCCACCAAACCAGCGGATTCCCGAAAGATATAATGCTGGATAGCATCCCCTCCGGCATCAGCTTCGCTTGATAATACCAGATCGGCCTAAGCATCATCGGCCATTCCCACCACGGGGATGCGAATGGGTGCGTCGCCACGAGATCCTTATGATAGTTATACATATGCACCTGGTAAGTAACGACATCCTTCAAGTCGTGCCCCGGCCCAGGAACCATCATGAACGGAATGTAGGATAACGTATAGACGCCAAGCGGAATAACGACAAATGTAAGCACGCACCAAGCGATGGTAAGCAGCGTGTTTCTGGCGAAGAGCTTCCGCACGAGCTGCAGCCGGTCGCGCTCACCATCCGTGAGCGGCAGGCGCCCAGCTTTTGATAGGGATGTCCCCCGGGATTCCCCACCCCCCGGGGCCTTATCTTCGCTCAGCAATTTGCCTGCAAACCTGTACTCGCTGAAACGCTCCAGCAGCGATAAAAGCAGCAGCAGCGCGAGCCCTGCGCCTCCATAAATGACAATCCATTTGGAAGCGGCGCCAATCCCAAAAAACAATCCGGAAAGCCCCAGCGGCACCAGTGTCGCCCAAAGCCGTTCCCGATAAAAACTAAGCATGGAATAGCGATACATGTAGTAAAACATCAGCATGATGAAAAACACGCCATATACATCAATCGTCGCGATTCGCGTCTGCGCAAAGTGCATGAAATCGAACGTAAGGAGAAACGCAGCGATAAACGCATACTCCGAACGCCCAAACATTCGCTTCGCGAACACATACATGATCGGAATCATGCCGACACCGAACAGAGTGCCTATGATTCTCCATCCGAAAGGATTCAGGCCGAAGACATAAATCCCAATCGAGATGAGAATCTTGCCTAGCGGCGGATGCGTGCTTTCATAAGGTTCAATTTGATGCAGATGTTCATATGCGGTTCTGGCATGATAGATCTCGTCAAAATACGAGCCTTCCATATAGGTAGGCGTGTAAGGCACTACGCTGCCTTCATCGAATAGAAGGGCAGGTTTCCCTTCATCGTTAGCGTTCGTTTCTTGTTCAGTTACCTGAGCCACTGGCAGAACCGATGTGTCTCCATCTCCGAAAATGCCCACTTCATGTAAATGCAGCGCGGCGTTTTCCTGAGAATCGATCGTGATCTTCACGTATCTCGCGTCATGCTTAGGTTCTACCGTATGCCATGCTAATACCTTCGCATGATCGGATTTCACCGCAATCGGATCGCTCCATGTTTTCCCATCTTGTGAAAACCAATAGGAATAAGAGCCTTCTCCAACACCTGCAAAGCTGTTAATTCTTGTAATGGTATGTGACCCGCCGAGATCGGCGATGACGGCTTCCCCGGCTTTGGCCGGCTTCCAGAAAGTTGTTGGATCCTTGTGTCCACCAAGATGAAACAAAGCAATAAGTGTATATACAAGCACTAGTGCGCCAACGTAGATCATATCTTTTTTCGAGAAAAATCTTCCCTTGCCGCTCCGCTCGACACCGTCTTCTCTCGGATTAAACATAGCTTTCCACCGTTCGGAAACTGAAGACTTATTGATTTCAGGCTGCTGCGCATTCCTGTCTTTCGCAGGTTCCTGTTGTTGTGATCGTGATCCCACAAAAAGCCTCCATCCCAATAAGCATGCATAAACGAATAAAATCACATTTATAGCTGATGTCATTAGCATCAACGAATCATAACGCGGAATGTGATAATCGTGGTGAAAATTGCGCGAGAGCACATCCGCTAAATTGACAAAGTGAGTCACGCTAAATCCAATAAACAACCATAAAATCCTTCGATCTTTGAGGTAGATGAAGCTTGTAAGCGCCAGCAGCAGCCCGTAATGCAAATAACGTTCGTGCATTTTGGTCATGCACATGAAAACAGCCGTTATAAACAGGAAAGCGATATACAATAATGCACCGCGTTGTCCCTTGCTTCGTATGTACAAATAACTCGTGTATACAATCGCTAGCGCCATCAGCACCCAGCCTATCATTTGATAGGAAATGGGCCCTGCCCCTTTCGTCATCTCAATAAAGTTGCCGCCTAGGAGGGCCATCAAATTAAAGGCATTGAGCGAAGCGTACGGATAGGACGCCAGTGTACCTGAATACAGTTCAATCAGCCAGCCATATCCTCTTCCCATCGAAAATGGAAGCGCAAACACAGCGATTGTCGCTGCTCCGCTCAGAACGCTTAACAGGAAAGTCATCAGGCTCCGTTTGCGGACGACATCCAGAAGCAGAAAGATCCCGAACAACAACGCCTGAGGCTTCAACAAAATCGATAAAGCCATCCATACCGAGGCTTGAGGCAGCTTTCCCTGTTGCTGCAATAAGAATGTAACCAAAATAAATAACATAAAAAAAGAGTCAATTTGCCCCCAAATCGCCGAGTTCACCCAAATCGCAGGATCAAACGCAAACAAAGCAGCCAATCCAAATGCTTGCAGCCACAATCCGGCGCCTGCCCTCGCGTTTATAGCCAACCGATATACGATGAACGCGCTTGCCAAATCAGCCATCATTGCTGGCAGCTTTAAGATCAACAACGATTCGCTGCTTATCCACGGAATAGCAAGCTTGTGGTGAAGCAGCCCGACCAAATAGAGCACGTACATATACCCGGGTGGATAGTCCAGAAAATAGTCTTTAGCATTCGAATACAAACCAGTTAGACCCACTGTATAGGCGCGGTCTGACCACGCTAAAAACGTTTGCACATCCGTTTCGTAACCGATCCAGACAGGTGCTATGATTAGCCTAAACAGTAGTGCTGCGAACAGAAGAATGCCTAGGAGCAGCATTCGGTGAGGAGGGCTCCCCCATTGCTTGAACGAGCTTAACATGCGATATTCTCCTTTTCCCCAAACATGACTAATCCTATTATACTCGTCCACTTCCCCACAGAAAAGGAAAAAAGCACCGATCGCCAGGTCAGTGCTTAGGCTCAAGCTTTTCGATGCGTTCACATATTTCATGCAGCCAATCATAATCTCCTGTGAGCGATGCGCAAAGCGATAAATTTTCTAGTTTTAATCGGCTCCACACATAGGTCGCATTCGCTTCCAAACACAGCATCAGCTCATCCTGCTCCGTTCGTGACAACTCCCTCGCTCTGCGCAAAGTCCATAACTCTGCCATACGTTGATGAACAGCCAACATCGTCCAAATGCCCTCCTGCTTGTATAGTGGCTAACATTATGCAGTATGGACAAAGAACAGTGTTGTGAAACAAGGTAATGCAAAGCAGAACAAGCTACAAGTAAACTTAAGTTCGTACAATGTCCCCTCTGCTTTTGTGAATATCCGACAGTGGATACATGGGGAGAATGACGTTCAAGAAACCTTGCAGGATCGGCGAAATATCCCTCTTCCTCCAAGCAAGAGAAATGCGGTACACGGGCTCATTTACGCCTTGAATTGGCCTATAAGCGATATCATTTCTCAAATGAACAGCCGATTCATGCACCATGGCAATACCCATTCCGGAAGATACCAGTGACAACACCGTAACCATATTGACTGCCGTTTGTATAATGTGCGGGCTTATTCCGGCTTTCATGCATATATGGATCATGGCATCATAATAGGCGGTGCCAGTCTCTCTTGTTGTTGAGATAAAAGGCTCTCCCTCCAGATCAGACATTGCGATTTCAGGCTTGTCGGCCAACCTGTGATCAATCGGCAACGCAATCCGAACGGATTCCTCCCGGATCACGTGAAATTGCAGTTCCGGCTGATCCAACGGCACGCCTACGATTCCGACCGAAAGGCTTCCATCCTGAAGGGCGCGGATTTGTGCAGATGAGTTCAGCGTGTGCAGATTCACGTCGACCTCAGGATAACAAGCACGATACGCCCGGATAACTTGTGGAAGGATATCCCAAACTGTTGACTCAACGAAACCGACAGCTAGTGTTCCGCTCTCGCCTGAGAGCGCCCGCTTTACGGTTTGGATGGCATGATCCGATTGAGCAGCCAGCACTTTCACCTCATCCAAAAAAAGTTGCCCCGCCTCTGTGAGCTTGACGCTGCGTTTAGTCCGAATGAGAAGTTTCCCACCGAGTTCTCGTTCAAGTTGAATGATCTGTTGACTTAGTGCGGGTTGTGCGATTCCGACACGGGACGCGGCTCGACCGAAGTGCAGTTCCTCTGCAACGGCAATAAAATAGTTGACTTGTCTAAGCTCCATGTCCAATCCCCTTTAATCATATGATCAGCTTATTACAGCCATACAAAAAAGATATTTCACTTCTTATTTCTCCCATTCTACAATAAAATCCGAGTCTATTGTTAGGAGGAGGATTTAACTATGACCCCTAATCGAATCGCCATTGTCACAGGCGGCAGCAGCGGAATCGGCTTCGAAATTGCCAGGAAGCTGGTTCAGCAAGAAGTCTTGGTCATCCTCGTAGGGCGAGGAGAGGAAGCTCTTGCAGCGGCCACTGAAGATTTGGGTAACGGCACTCGCTGGATCAAGGCCGACGTTAGTGATCGCTCAGATGTGGAATCGCTTATCAGAAAGGTCGCCGAGTGGACCTCCTATGTGAATATTCTGGTCAATAATGCAGGTTCAAGTGGCAATGTAACCACACAAACCCTATCCCATGAAACGGAAACGACTTGGAATGAGGTCATCGCCGCCAATTTAACAAGCGCTTACCTCATGACGGCGGCTGTCGCTCCGTATTTAACCCGTCCTGGCGGACGAATCGTGAACATCAGTTCAATCGCAGCATTCAGCGGCGGCAGCGGTGCGGGATCATTGGCGTATGCGGCGGCGAAGTCCGGCCTGCACGGGCTCACCTATGCTTCGGCACGCGAATTGAGCGGAGAAGGCATCACAGTCAATGCGATCGCGCCTGGACTAATCATTGACACGAAATTTTTCAAGAATGGTTTAACCGAGGATCGGCTGAACAGAGTCATTGCCCAAAACGCCAGCGGCACGCGCCGGCCGTACCGAAGATATCGCAGAAGCTGTCCTTTATTTGGTATCACCAGATGCATCCTTCGTCACTGGAGAAATTCTAAACGTCAATGGAGAATGGCTCTTTGGCCGGTAACTTGCGGAAACAACTGCTGCTCTGAAAAAAAAGACCGGGACTCTTTATTTTTCAAGGAGTCCCCGTCAACTAATTGGAGCTTAAACTATTCCACATTCCCTAAACGATAACAGGCAGCGTCTTAAGCGACTCGACTACACGATGAATCTGCTCATACTCATTTTGCTTAATTTGGTTCAGCAATTGTATGACAGCATGCAAATTATCTTTATTTCTGGATCTATAAAACTTAATCAGCATATTTCTAGCTGACTCGCTGCTTTTTTCAATCTCCTTAAACTTCTCGTAAAAACCAGCTTCCCGGTCCAAGTAACCGCGTTCAATCAAGAATTGGATTCTTTCCGACATGCAGTGCTTGTGCTCCCACAACATATGCGCATAGCGCAGGTCGACGTACCCGTCCGGATTTTGCAACAAATGCTCCATATACAATTGGAGGATCGGGTAAGTATCCATGCCAAATATTATAGTTGACTCTGGCTCCGCCAGGAGTCGGTATTTGGCCGCACTATCTCGCGCATACAAATAATCCTCTAATCCCTCAATGACCACTTTAATATCAAAGGTAAACGTGCCCTTTTCATTAAATTGATAGAGATAAATCTGTTCGCAAGGGTTCGGAATATGATCCAAATGGTGATACCCTTTCTCAAATTCTGCAAAACTTATGACCGATTTATCAAATATCAGCCTCTCATTATAGCCAAGAAGATTAAATGTTTCCTGTTCATCATCGAAACCATAGACAAGAACGTCGTGTGTCCGGTTAAATTTCTGGTAAGGAACACGGTTAGGCACGTAAAATTCATCTAGGTTTAAATATACATAATGTCCGAGGCTCAATGAATCCTTCACAAAATCCACAATCGAAGTCCGAAAAGTGGGGAAAATCCCTCTATCCAACCGCTGAACCTTTAACCAAGGATTATAAGCGTAATCCAATTCGTAAAAGGCAAATGGGACCGGATGCGTCAAAAAATTTTGATGAGTCGATACTTGAATATAGTTACAGTAGATCCACTCCCAGCTCTTCTCGTGATTCATTAGAATCGCAAGGGGAAACGCAGAAAACTGCCAGCATTTCATTGGCGGAATTTGAATGGGCAACTCCTTGGACATCGCTTTTACACCTCCATCATGTGGTAGATAATGACTGGCGATTCGATAAGCTGTCGACTACCTCTTCAAGCTTAGTGCTATAACGTTCGTTGGTGTCCCACTCCTTGGCTATGATCAAAACAAACAAGCGGCCTGTATATTTTCCGCTCCCCGCATCGCGTCTGGACGGCAAGGTCCCCGATGTATAGGCGATCACGCCTTCACCACTTTTACGATCATATAAGATGCCGTTCTCTTCTAAGGCTTCTTTCAATTCCTTGTACGCAATGGGTTGTTCCGACAACACTTTCAAATACCGGGAGAACACTTTGCCTTCTTCAAGTACGTGAGCGATAAACGAGATATAGGTTGACAACGTGAATCTGCCGTTAATTTCAATAATCGGGATAATCGTGTGCTCGCTTGTAATGATGGAATCAATGCCGGCGACACCTGTATATCCCATTCCGAACAAATAGGCGCCAATTTTTTCACCGTAGCTTTTGTATGCTTGCAGCGTATCGTCATTAAGGTCTGCCGGGACTTTGGATCCGATATAAACCGTATCCCGCAGTATTTGTTGTTTAATGGAAAACACATCGACAGAGCCGTCCGGCGCGATATAGATTTGGTAATTCACGTCCGCTTCTTTCTGATACCATCCCTCTACCAGCCATTTACTATCCGGATTGTTTCGGGATGATCGAGCCAATCTGCCCAGTAAAGAAGATAGCTTGTCCTCACTATCAATGATATATAAACCTTTGCCCGATGCTCCATGAGGCTCTTTGATAATTACCTTTTCGAAAGCAGGCGAACTGCTTACTAATCTATCATATTCCTCCCTGATCTCCTGCACATTGGCGCAAATCTTGCCTTCACAAACCTCCAGCTCAAGCCGCTCAGCGATTTCTCGGTTGAATATTTTATCATTGACGGCTGCATTAACCTCCGAAGAAGCACCGATTAGACGGAGACCGCAATTTTCTGCAATTTGTTCCTCCAAACGGGTCACCGCATACGGCACGAAGTATACATCTTCACGCTCCGAGGAAATATCTATCAATTGTTGTTGAAGGCCTTTATCCTGTAAAACAAGCTCCGAAATGGGCGTCAACAAATCGTCCCCTTCAACGATCAGCATACGCGGAATTGAGAAGCCAAGCTCCTGCAGCGCATTCAAATAGCTCACATCCGGCAGTTTCCTAAGAATCAAGACATCCTGCTCGCGGCACAATAGCAAATTCATTTCTTCCACGCGGTTTACAAGCATATCTTCGTTCTGATCAACGACACCAGCGCTTACACGGTTCCAATATTTCTCCGCACCAATATTTAGCAGCCATATGAGGATGCCCTTATCCCGCTGCGTCGTGAGATAGTTGACTAAGTGAAACGTATCCGCCATTATTGCATACTCTCCCTTCTCCTACCAACGTCATCGCGTGCGTCTGAAAACCCGCTCAATATGCTCAAAATCCTGCTCTTCCGATAGGTTATTAATAATGAACTTGTTTACGCCAAGCTCCAAATATTTCAGCAAGTAGTCAGCAACGTCATCATAGCTCCCAACTAAAATCGGATTGAATTCCGCGCCGCTTTTAAAGCCTCCGAGCCAGTACACATCGTCATATAGCTCCTGTTCAATTGCTAGAACAGCCATGTTCTTATTCCATACGGACTCCGACTTCGTTTTCAGCAAAGTGAGCCGCTCGCTTTTCTTCGTTATTTGATATTTGTTCGATGCATAATCCCACGCATCATCCTTCGTTTCTCTGGCAATAATGCCAATTCTCATGCCAAGATCAATCTGTTTGGCAGGGAACTTCTGCTGAACAAACGTCTGAAACTGATCGATCGGCCCGGGATGTGTAATAGCGATATCCGCTATCCGATGTGCAGTTTCAATCGAAGCATCGGAAGAACCCGACATAAATAACTTCGGCTTCAAATGTTCGGGGAGCGTCGGTTCCAGCTGCAGTCCGCCGATCTGGTAGAATTCGCCTTCATAATAGACCGGTCTCTTGGAAAACAGTAATAGATTCAGCACATCCGTATATTCGGAGATTCGTTTGTAACGAGAATCGTGGCTTGTGCGATCATTGATCTGCTGCAGTTCCTGCTCTTTGGCCCCGGCTATCAGATTCAGGTTTACTTGGCGACCAAATATGTAGGCAATCGATTGTATGATTTTAGCTGCGGTAAAAGGGGGAATCGTATAAGGTTGCAGCGCCACTAGCGGAATTAGCTTGCGGGTATGCTGAGCGATTGTGATCGCAAGCGTCCATGGATCGAGAATCTGATGATTATAATACAGCAGCGAACCATTCAGCCCGTACGCTTCCGTGTTTTGCGCAATTTTAATAATCGATTGCAAATAGATTTCTTCACTACCAGGCTGAAATTGCTCATTCGCGGGTATTTCCGAGTAAATGTCCACGTTATAAGACACTGATTTCACGCTCCTTCTCGCCTATGAGACCTCCTATAGCATGCTGGCCTCGGAGGAAATCTTGCGGTTTTCCGCGTTCCCTTAACACGTGGAACTGCTGATTCCTGTGCATGACTTCTGCCGGCAGCGAATGGCTCAAGAAGAGAACAGGGCTGTGCGTCAACCCGTAAGCCCCTGATTTATCAATGACGAGGATATCGCCTGGAAGTGCTTTTGCCAAATTAACTTTTTGGCCCAAGACATCGGTCGGTGTGCACAATGAGCCTACAACATTGACTTCTTCCAACTCATCATGTTCTTTGCCCAGCAGATACATCGGAAAATTATTTCTGACATATCTTCCCAGGAATGCAGTTGAAGCATGTTGGTTGGAGCCTCCGTCACACACAACGAATTGCGTACCTTTGCTTTCCTTGACATACAGCACTTTCGTTAGAAATGCGCCGGCTTCGGCCATTAGAAATCTTCCGCTCTCCACGCCCATCCTTGTGTTCGCAAGCCTGTCCCGATACGTTTCCCATACCTCGGTCAGCCCCTCTTTGACCAGATCCGTATTCAGAGGCTGTTCTCCATTAAAGTACGGTACGCCGAATCCGCCTCCGAGATCCAAAAAGTCCAGTGGGAATGCATACGTATCAGAGAGCGAAATGGACAGCTTAATGATTTCTTCTATATTTTTGACAATACTGCTCGCATCAAGCATTTGCGTACCTGTAAATATATGAATGCCTGACAAATTGACGAAAGGAAGTGACTGAATCCGTTCAATCGCCTCTCCTACAAGGGATTGATCAATGCCAAATTGCGTAGGCACTCCAGTCATTTTCATGCCTGCGCCTGAAAGATTAAAGTTCGGGTTGATTCGAATCGCGATACGAACCGATTTCTTATCTTGGCTCGCAATCTCATTAATGATAATCGCTTCTTCCAAAGATTCGATATTGATGCTGTAAATGTTTGCCCTAATCGCATGCTGGAGTTCTTCGTACGTTTTGCCTGGGCTCGTAAAAATAATATGCTCCGGTTCAAAGCCGGCTTCCAGTGCGACATGAAGCTCGCCTAACGAAGCAACTTCAATCCTGCTCCCAAACTCTTTGAACAATTGACAAACACCCAGAAGCGGATTGGATTTCAGAGAATAAAATACTTCAAACGATTCCGGCAATTGGCTTTTTAGCAAACGATATTGGGATTCAATCTTTTCACCATCGTAGGCATATAATGGCGTGCCGAAAGTTTCGGCCATCTCCTGCAGCATTTTCTTATCCATCTCTTACCTCCATTGGGACAAAGATTCTCTTAGCGTCGATTCTTTGTTGAGTCCTGTTTTTTGATGCATGTATCCATCAACTTTATGGCTAAGATGTTCAAATGATTCATGCTGATCGACGAAAATGATATTCGTGTCTCCACGCTCCTGCAGCCCCTTGAACAAACGGACATAAGCATCTCTCGTCTGTTCCAAATACTTCATGTCTTGATTTTGCAATTTCTTGTTCGTATGAAAAAGAACTTTCCCCCTGGATTGAATGCGCTCCAAGCAAACAGCAGGGGGAGTGTCATAGAACAGTACCAAGTCCGGTTGCCTGACGAATCGTCCGAACATACGCCCCATCATCGTTCCGGCACCATTCACAGAATCCCGCGTTAATGCCGTATATACGTAACGATCGGCGATCACGATCTGACCTTCATCCAGTGCTGGTGAAATAACCTTCCAGTAGTCGATAAAAAAACTAAGCCACTGCAGCAAGCTATAAATGACAGAGGTTAATAGTCCGAACTTATGCAGTTGCTGGGTGATCTTGCGAATTAGCGGGTTCGAGTTCCACTCAACCATAATCGGGCTTATGCCAGATGTCGACATGTAACGCTCCAGCTTATGAATGCCTCCGCTTTTGCCCGAACCGCTAATGCCCTCATACACCAGCAGAGTTCCCTTTGCTTGGTTAATGACAAACTCTTCTTTTTTCATTCGCTCACCGTGCGGTTCTGACTAATTGGTGGTTGGTGCATAATCTTGAATTTTTTCCAAGCTGCCGAACCGTTTCATATCGAAGAAGCGTGAGATTAAATCCTTGTTCCATTTATACACGATATTTGAATTCGCTGGATCCACGACCTGTTCCAAGAAGTCCGTTTGCTCAGGCTTAATTTGTGCAAGCATGTTAATGAAGCCTGTGTTTTCATTCAATACCGGGAAGAATGTCAACGTATGCGCGAGTGAATAGTAACACTCATTGATAATATCGTTAGACTGCATAATATCGATCAGTTTCTGCCAATCAAGCTCTAGATTAGGGTCTGTGAGGAATGCATAAATATCTACGAACTTATACAAACCGAGATCCCGCTGCCACTCTACCCAGTTCAACACCGCCGCTTCTTTAAACAAATGAACGCACAGGTGGGCAATGAAGTATTCTTTAGGCAGCGCGCTTACCGGGTGAACTCCGTCAAACAAGTAATCCTCAGCTTGCTGCACGAAATTGTCTACTGCTTGCTCAGTTCCTTCCGCCATCCAATCCAAGGAGAAATTGATGTCCACTTCAATCAAATTGATGCCTGGCTCTTGCGTAATTTTGCGATACGGCACAACTTCCCCGTAATTCATCCGATAATTCAGAATTTCTCTTCTTGTAGCCGGGATGACCGTGTTTTCATTCTCATCATGAAAGCCCTGAATGAAATCCAGATCCTTCAGTACCTTCCCGCATGCCGTCAAATCCTCCGAGCGAAGCAAGAGGTCAATATCGCTGGAGATTCTGCAGCCAATCGGATAGATGGAATTGGCCAAAATGGAGCCTTTCAGAAACGTATGAGGAATACCACTTGTTCTCATCGCATCAGCGATTTTCAGAATTGATTTTTTGTGAGAATTCGTCCGATGGGATTGAATTTCATGAATCAAATACAGGCCAAATTCAAACTCACGGTTAAAAAATGGAGCGCTGATTTGCCGCAATACGTGATAAGCGATACCTGCTGTGCGGTTATAGATGAGATGCCCTAACACTTCCGCCCAATCCAGTCTTTCAGCAATTAATTCCAGAATCCGTTCTTTGTTAGGCCTCCTGAATTGCGCCAATTCCAATACAAGCTCTTGTTCCAATGTTTTTGTCATAATAGTGCTCCTTCATTCGTTTTTTTGGGTTTAGACGGGTTGTCTTCTCATGATTTTCCCCGCCGAATTTCTTGGAATTTCGCTCACAATTTGAACGATATCCGGGAATTGATAGCTGGCTAATCGACTTTTGCATAGATCGATCACGTCTGCAGACGTTAAGACAAGATCAGGATGTGGAACGACGGACACCTGCAGTTTCTGCCCGTACCTCGGATCAGCAGCACCGGAAACGACACATTCGCGAATGCGCTCGTCCTCAAGCAGCACATCTTCGATCTCCTTCGGATAAATATTCATGCCGGCCCGAATGATCATGTCATCTTTGCGGCCTTCAATATACAGGAAATTGTCTTCTCCCCGGTATACAACATCGCCGGTATACAACCATCCGTCCTTTAATTTCTTGGCCGTAAGTTCCGGATTTTCCCAATAGCCTAAGAAAACATTAGGTCCTTTGACGATTAGTTCCCCTTTTTCACCAATACCAAGACGATTCCCCTCTTCGTCTATGATCTCTGCTTGCATGCTGGCAATAGGAATTCCGATACATCCTTCCTTCACGGTAAAATAATCTGGCGGCAGATAAGTAATTCTCGGGGACGCCTCCGTTTGGCCATACAACATATAGAAGCTAACATGTGGAAACTTTTCGCTTATTTTCAAAGCAACCTGTTTATGCAAATATTCGCCCATCAAGGCAACTTTCCGTAATTTAGGCAAAACACGTTCGACTTTATCCATGGCAAGCTGATAAAAGACTGTCGGCGTCGTACAAAAGACCGTAATCTGCTCTTTTTCCATGAAACTAAGCAATCTGCGAGGCATGAAAGGCTCGTTATAAAACGTAATCTGCGCCCCGCAAACGCATCCCAACAAAAACTCCCCCGTCATGACCGACGCATGGCTCAAGGAGCGGTTAATGAGAATATGGTCATCAGAGGTTAGCCCAAAGTAACGTTCGATGTCTTCCATATTCGCCTTCACGTTGTCATACGTTAGAATCGTCCCCTTGGGTTTGCCGGTGCTTCCTGACGTATACATAACGAAAGATGCAGGCATAGACGAACGAACAGAAAGTGGGTCGGCAGTTGGCTGCCGCTCCCCTGAGGATACTGAATCTGGTGTTACAATGGCCGTTTTCTCAGCTTTACAGGCATCCTTTACACTGGAAGGAAGATACGCGTCTGAAGAAGAGACGAGAAAATCCGGTTTGGTTTGCTCAATAATTTGTACGCATCTTTGCTCCCCATACTTAGGGGACAAAGGAATGACCGTAACGTTAAGGGAAATGAGCGCTAACGCGTAGATAGCCTCCATATACGGAAGTTCATCCAAAATGGCAACGCAGCTCCCAGCCGGAATCGTGGAACGAAAATTTTCGGCCGTGCGAAGCACAATCTCCCGCAGATCGCCATAACGTACCAACGATCCGCTGGGATCGATAAAAGCGGGACGGTCGGCATTTTTATGAAAGGATCGTTCAATCAGGCCCCATAAGTTCATCTTAGTCCGCTTGTTGATCTATCGTTTTTTTAACTAATGCCGTTAAATCGCCAATGTTGCGTAACGCGCCAACGCCGAGGTCAGACTCGTCGAAAGTAAGGTTGCAATTCTCTTCGATCAAAACTAGCAATTCAACATACTTAATGGAGTCAACGCCTAAATCTGAAAGCAGGACATCGTTGCTAAGCTCCCGATCTTCAACACCTACCGCAACTTGCTGCAAAGCTTCTTCTATTTGCTTCTTAATATCGAACATAAATGTTCATCTCCCTTGTAATTTAATTTATAGCGAAGCTAATGAATCCGATGTGCGCATGCATTCAACAACCTCATTTTCCAATTCCATAATGACTTGCAAATGCTTGTCTAGATCATCAATGATCTTCAAAGATTTGGAGATGCCGAGTTTGAGGGACAGATTGGCGCAAATATCCCATCGTTTAGCGGATTCCTCCAGCAATTCCAGCACTCGAGCCGAAGCATCCTGAGACAGGACATGACCGATCTCTTCAATGAATGCCCTAAATCGCTTTCGGCTCCTAGCCAATGTCTTGAAGGATGTGTTGTAATACGAACGGAACAAATAGATCGCTTTTTCGTCAAGTGGCTGCTCCTTTCTTAGCAGCAGATCGCTTCGGAAAGCCTCCATTCGGCCAAGTCCGCACATTTGACCAAGTATTTCCTGTTGACCAAGCATCCTGCGGCAGCTTTCGTTCAAAATGGATACAATTCGATCTTCTGATACGTTGAATGCTGAACCAACCTGTATCTCAATCCAGAGATTACGAATGGGTCTTTCATACTGTCCAAGCAGCGGGTTGGACAAGGGATTATTTGAAACTCTTGTTGCATGAATAACATCCATCGGAAGCGTTCCTAGAAAATCAGTACCACTGGACAGTTCATAACGGTCAAACAATGTATAGCTCTGCGTTTCATCGTCATAACCGGTTATGACTACAGCATGCAGTCCGTGATCCTTCTGATAGGCCCGATGATAACTCATATCATGTAAGTCAACGACGGTAATTACAGGCTTATCGGCGTGGATGAGCGTTCTGAGCCGGGCTTCAGCCACTTTACTGTCATCGTGGATGTACATGTTGATCTGAATGCTGCCCTCTGCCCCTTCTTGGCATTCTGCCACTTCATCCGTATAGTAACGGGTTCCCGGCAATTGCAAGAATACGAAGGAAGTATTCAACTCTTCCGCTTTAAACTCTACCGATGTTAAATCACGGTAGAGAAAGTTCGCTCCAATCAAGCCAGTTGCGTTGTCGTACATAAAAGATAAATAATCAGCGAGTATGATTCGCGGATTGTAACCCATGTAACTGAGAACCGATCCATAGGTATTCGTAAAACAATCATTTACATACGGCTCGAAATAGCGCGGTACGTTATCGACAACATGTTTACCCATGCTTCCCCCACCTTGCTCTTTATCTTGATCCTACTTGTAACGCTCATTCGTAATTTTGATTCGCCCTTCAAGTCCAGGTGACACGGTACCTTTGGCTTTAATATATTTGGCTAATACATCCCTGAGCAGCTCTCCACGACTGATCTGCTTGGCGCCTTCAAACTCCTTGTAATTATCTCCGCCATTAACCAAATAATCGTTCACCGCAACTTTATACAGCTTCTCTTTATCCAATGGCTTACCATCCTTGGTTACGCTGACCAACCGTTTACCCGCTTGCTTGGATCCATCAAATTCGTAGCTGATGCCCGAAACTTGGAGAAAACCGCCGTTGCTTGACCCAATTGGCCACTCTCTTAGCCCTCTTTCGAGTGCTTCATAAACAACTTCGCCTTTTACTTCAATCGTCATCAAAGAGTTAACGAAAGGTAATGGTTTTCCGATGTTATATAAGCTAATATCACCTTTCGGGATACTTTCGCGTATGCCCCCTCCATTCAGCAGAGCAATGTCCGCTTTCCCTATCTCTTTCATGGCATCCGTAATTAAGTTTGCCAAGTTGGTCTCCTTCGATCTAACTTGTGAACGGATACCGTTCAGTTGCACAGTAGATGTTCCGGCAATTTCTTTTCCTTGTTCAAAGGCGATGTCATAGTATTTCTTAGCTACTGCTGCCACAGCTTTATCTTCTATGGAGCGGTCTTTTGATTGAATGACGCTCCAACCGACAGTGGCAACCTTACCATTTTTAAAATACAGATCCGCAAGCCCAACATGCGTAGTATAAGAGCCCGGTTCGGCAATGTAGGTATGATTTACTTTCTCTGCTTTTTTGTACAACCAGTGATGATGTCCGCTTAGTACAAAGTCAATTCCGTCGACTTTCTTCACAAGCTCTTTGTCCAGATCATCACCCAGGTGAGAAATCAAGATGATCGCATCCACACCTTGCTCTTTTAGCTTAGCAATGGTACGGCGCGCAGCAGGTTCCTGGTCTTCGAATGTCACGCCGTTTGGATCCAACACATTCATATTCGACAATGCTTCCGGAACGGTTAGACCGAATAGACCAATCTTTTTACCTCCTACAGTCACTATCTTGTATTGTTCAAAAGCTGGCTTACCGTCTTTGTATACATTAGCCGTTAGAATCGGGTACTTAAGCTGCTTTTTAATTTCCTGCGACCGATCAAATCCGAAATCCAAGTCATGATTACCTAAAACCATCGCATCATATCCCATTAAATTAGCGGCTTCCACAATCCCCTCAGCCTCATTCACATTCGCTTCGTTCGTACCGTGAAACATATCTCCGCTGTCCAGGAATAGGGAATCCGGATTTTTCTTCCGAATCCCGTCCGCAATACCTTTAACGAGCGGCATGCCCATCTCCACACTTATCTCATCCAGTGTATAGTAGCCCCCATTCGCTTCGTCATACACCAAATGACCATGTACGTCGCCTGTATTAATCACACTTATTTTTTTATCGTAATAACCGACAGATAGCAGCACATCGTTGAAATTCATATATTTAACTATATAAAAAACGGAAACTGCAACTACAATTACTCCAATGACAATCAAATTCGTATATTTTTTCATTAAAAGGCGTCTTCCTCTCAATTCTTATGGCTTATTTTAAAACATCGAATTTCCGGAACTTGAGTAGCTTCTGACTCCAAGCCTCCATAACAGGTAGACTAGGCTGAACATCACAATGCCAACTAAAGGAGACAGATACATGTAACCTCCCCAGAATGAAGCCATGTCGCTTTTCCTCAAGAAATATTGAGCAGGGAAGTAGTTGACGAAGGAGAACGGGACAACAAAGATAAGCAGCTTCTGAATCAACGCAGGATAGAAGCTGATCGGATATCCGGCTATTCTTCGAGAATTAAAAAAGATCAGGTTACGCAGATTATCAGCCCGTATCGCCCAAAAACTGAAGCAGGCCGACAGCATGAAAATAGAAGCTTGAATAATAGCTCCGCCTAGTAAAGCAGCTATGTAATAAAGACTGTTCTGTAAATTCCACTCGATTCCGACTGAAAAAGCCGTATTCATGAATAGCAGGATGCCTACGATTCCATGGCCAAGTGTCGCCGGATAATCCACTCTAGAGGCTATAATCTGAAACATCAAGCCGAGAGGACGCGTGAGCAAACGGTCAAACTCGCCCGAATACACCAATTGGTCGAAGTCTCTAACCCCCGCAAACAGCAAAACAAACAAGCTGTAAGACAAAAATAAGAAACTATACAAGAAGAACAACTCATTCATTTCCCAGCCTTTGATGTGTAGAAACCTGCTCAAAATTAGAAACATAACCACGACGCTGATCATTTCCCGACAACAAATTGCGATCGTAATTAACGTCCGATCAAATTTGTACTCGAGCGTCGTTTTCAAGCTAAGCTGCGAATACCTATAAAAGACGACAAGCAGGTCCGCTATCGATTTCACCTCACATTTATCCCCCTTGTACAACCAATTTTTTGGCTGCCGCCTTCCACATCAGCTGTCCGATTGCAAAAAGCACAACTACCCAAATGACCTGGCGGATAATTGCCGATACGATTTCTTCTTGAGGAATCATGCCTAGGTAAATCCGGATTGGTGTGTAAAACATCGAATCGAATGGCGTCAGCTTAATAAAATCAACCAACCACGACGGCATAAACCATAATGGTATTAACGCGCCAGAGAAAATCATGACAGCGGCGTCTTTAATCGTCACCAGACTGAATGTCCAGTAGAACCAGAAAGAGCTCATCCAGACGATAAAGTTCATAGAATACAACACCAGGTAACCAAGCAGAGCGCTCAGCAAGAAACAAAGCAGCATCGAATTGGAGAAAGGCGGCAGCAGCTTAAACAGAAATATCGAGATGATAAGGGCCGGAGCAAACTGCATGATAAGCCGGAACAATGTCGTTCCGACGTTATACGAGAAAACATAGAGCCTGAAACTGATAGGCTTTAACAGGTCGGATGAAATGAGACCGCTTCTTACTTTCGACTCAATGAAATATTCATCCATCATGTACACGACCTGCAGAAGGAAGGATAAGACGATATAGGTGGCCAAAATTTTAAATTGAACGCCCTCGAGAGTTTCTTCTTCTTCGTAGATCGCTTTCCAGATCGCGATATTAACAAAAATCATAACGATCGCATTGATGACTCCTGCAAAATAATCCATCCGATAGACCAAATTATTCTGGAATGATTTTTTAGCAAACTCCAGATAAACTCTTATCAAGGTGTATACCCCCTTGGTAAATTTCCCTGATAACCCCTTCAATTTCAGGTTCTTGGACAGTCAAATCGAGAATACTATAACTCTGGGATAATCGATTTATCAGCTGTGATACTTGGACTTCGTTTTTTTCGAATCTAAACCACTTTTTATTATCCTCTTCATTAATCAGTTCAGCCCCGGGAATCTTGACATTGGCATAGTTCTCGCTGAACTCAACGGCAAGAATACGGCTGCCCCCATACATTTCTTTAATTTCTGCAACAGTTCCGTCATAAATTTTCGTACCCTTGTCAATGATGATCATTCGTTGGCATGTCTTTTCGATATCAACCATGTCGTGGGTCGTAAACAGCATTGTTGTGCCTTTTTCCTTATTAATAAGTTTGATAAATTCTCTAATATTCTCTTTCGCTATAACGTCGAGCCCGATCGTCGGCTCATCAAAAAAGATAATTTCAGGATCATGCAAAAGCGCAGCTGCAATATCAGCTCTCATCTTCTGTCCTAAGCTGAGCTGCCTGACGGGCTGTCTAATGAATTCATGCAAGCCCAGCATCTCGCTAAACATATCCAAATTGCGCCGATAGACGGCTTCCGGAATTTTATAGATATGCTTTAACAAATCGTAAGTATCGCTAACAGGCAAATCCCACCATAGCTGCGTTCTTTGCCCGAAAACAACGCCTATTCGCGACGTGTTCTTTTTCCGGTCTTTATAGGGGGAAAGCCCTCCTATAGAAATCGTCCCCGCTGACGGTACCAGAATGCCTGTCAGCATTTTGACCGTTGAAGATTTGCCCGCGCCGTTTGGACCAATGAACCCGACAGTTTCTCCCTTTTCAATTGAAAAATTGATGTTATCGACTGCCCGCCTCGTTTGATATTCCGGTATCAATAAGCCTTGAATCGCTCCAAGTAACCCTTTCTTCCTCACGTTTAATTTATACTCCTTAACCAAATCCTTAACCTCGATTAATGCCATGCATAGTCCTCCTCAATTCACTGAGTGCTGTTCTAGCTTTTGTGAAACAATAAGACTTAATTTGTTAATCGAATTAAGGTTGTCGAGCAGGAGCTCATCATCTTGGAACACAACCTGCAGCTCTTCCTCTATTTGTATCACGATATCCATACAATTAATGGAATCCATACCGATAGTGTTTAGCGGCTCGTCGTAATTAATCCCCCTCAACTGCTCAGGATCCATATTTAGAACAGCAGCTATAATATCCGAAATTTTTACATTTAAATCCATAATTTTCACTCCTTTTCCATCTGCAAATTTGCCATCATTTTCTCACTTTTTATCACTTTTTGTTTAACTTTCTTTCACTGTAATTCATAATTATACTTGCTTGTTCAAATGACACTAGATGCCCTGCGTCACGAATAAATGTCTTCATTACTAATTCAAATGCATAAAAAAAGGAAACAAGGGTTGTCATATTATCCCTGTTTCCTAATTTTTCATATATGTCTCAACTAACCAGGTGATTACGGAGTGCAAAAACGACAAGTTGAATGCGATCTCTCAAATCCAGTTTTTTTAAAATTCCTGAAATCGTATTTTTAATTGTCCCTTCGGACATAAAGAGACTCTTCGCGATTTCCCGATTTTCCATACCCTCCACGATATGTTTAATGATATTCAGCTCCCTTTCCGTCAATTGAACATCGAGCGTGTTCGTATGTAAGAAAGAATTTTGTCGATACGCATTCACATGTTCGACAAAACTGAACAGCGCATCTTTATGCATGATGCTAAGTCCCATGACAGCGCTCTTCACCGCCATAATCAATTCATCGGGATTGATATCTTTTAATATATAGCCGTTCACGCCGTTATTAATTGCTTGGAGCATGATTTCCGCATCTTTGCACCCCGTGAAAATGAGAACTTTGGTTAAAGGAAACTGCGTTTTTATTAGCTTAATGCCTCCAATTCCCACACTATTGGGCAACGAGAAATCCATCAACACGACATCAGGGTGCAATTGCTCGCATAGTTTCAACGTATCTTCCACATTCGCAGCATAACCAACAACCTTCAGTTCTTTGTCCCTCTCCAGTATAAGCTTGATGCCCTCACTCATAATTTTGTGATCATCGGCCAATACAATTTTAATCATTTGTCCTCCTTTAATCTAACTTGTAAATTTCAAAATTAAGATCAGCTCCTCCTTTGTCTGTAGGGATTATGTGTGAAACGTAACTAGAGATGTCTTTAAAATATCCGACAGTTCCTCCAGTTTCTCTGATAATTTAACCAGCTTTTCGCTAATGGATAACTGCTCCGCTGACAATGATGCAACCTCTTCGGTGGAGGCAGTCGTTTGTTGAACAACTGAGCTTACACAAATCATCGATTCGGACAAAATATGTTGAGATTGCACCAATTCTCCGATAGAAGACGATGATGCATCGATTTGCTCAATATACCCGCTCATTTCCTCCTTCACATTCTCAAATATTACGGCCGCTTCCTTCACCGAGTTCATCTGCTCATTAAATATTGGAGAAGCCATCAACAAAACAGAAACCGTCTGCTCGATCTCCCTCTGAATGTCCTCCGTAATTCCCGAAACCAGATGAATGGATGCTTTGGATTGATCCGCAAGCTTGCGCACCTCTTCCGCAACGACCATGAATCCTTTCCCTGCTGCTCCTGCTCTGGATGCTTCAATAGCTGCATTCAATGAAAGAATATTCGTTTGCTTAGTCATGTTATTTAATAACTCAAGTATTTTTCTAATAGAATAGGTGCTTTCCTTGAGCCTGTCTACCTTTTCGACAATAGATTGAGTCAGTCTTTCATTGGCATTCGTCTTTTCAATCATCACTTGCATGTACGCTGTCCCTTGCTCACTCACCTTTTTCACGCGATCAGCGGCTTGTTCCATGTACATATTCGACTGCGTTACCTTAGCCATGGTGTGCCCAATATCTTCAGTTAAACCATTCCCTTTTTCTGCTTCAACGGCTAGATTGCTTGCTCCTAGTGCTATTTCACGAGTTGCAAAGGCAATCTCCTTGGCAGATACCGACGTCCCTTTCGATACTTTGGATAACTCCGTTGCCGTATCCAATACTTCTTTCGCTGAAGCATTTGTTTGTTCGACTAATGAGCTTATCTGCTGCATCATCTTGTTGAAACTTTGACCTAGCCTCCCAATCTCATCCTGGCTCTTGAACTCGGTGCGAACGGTTAAATTTCCGCGTTGCCCTTGTTCCATCAATGTACATAACACATTTAAAGGCTTGCCAACCAAGAAGACCATGAAGTACCCGATGACAACCGCAAGCACAACAGCCATGAGGGTAAT
Organism: Paenibacillus tabacirhizosphaerae; assembly: GCF_040812395.1. Taxonomy (GTDB): domain Bacteria; phylum Bacillota; class Bacilli; order Paenibacillales; family NBRC-103111; genus Paenibacillus_E. The sequence continues at coordinate 38,148 of NZ_JBFNXH010000005.1, forward strand.
AGCCAGCGTAATATACAAAAGTTTGTTCGTTTCTTTGATGAAATCACTGGTCGGAGCATCCCCTGTTAACACCCAATTCGCAGTATGGAGCTTTTTATAGACGATTAACTGTTGGTGTCCCTTCGGCTCATTAGCAAAAAATGACTCTTCCTCCTTACCTTCTTTTCCAGCTAATAGGGAGGATTCGCTCTCCAATTGGTCCGCAACTGCGCTATGCACAATATGGTGGTCATCTGTAAGGATCATCGTTTGACCATTTTGACCAATCTTTACATTGGAAAGCACCTCAGCCAGAGCCTCGCTTTTAATTTCTAGCGTTAACAAATACTCGGCCTCAGGATTTTTTAAATTTTTCAGCAATTTGCCCATCGTAAAAGTAGGCTGAGTGTTTAACGTATATAGCCCCTTCTTCATTGAAGGGATCCATACAACTTTCCCATCTTCATCCATAATCTTTTTCATCCATGCCTGATTCGCAGGACCGGTGACAATGGCATTACTGTTGGCTGATCGAAACGCTTTGGCAATATCAAGATTTTTGGGGAGCAGCGTAATCCGCAACAATCTTGGATCCGAAGCGACAAGTGCATCAAGCTTCCTTTTAATTCTGAAATCCGCATCATTCTTCTTCGCGGTATCCCCATTCTGTTGATTCATTAAGATCAAATCATCCTTCAAGACTTGATCCACGAGCAATTGCCTTGACAAGGCTTCATACTGTGCCAGCATAAAATCAAGTTTATCCGCCGCTTGAACGATCGTTTGCGAAGAGGCTGTCGCCACCTTGTCCATGATAAGGTTCTTCGCCACCGTGTACGACGCAATGCCAAGAACAGCTGACAAACCTACCGTTGTCACGAATAAGATAAGAAATAATTTGCCTCCTACGGATTGAATTGGATTTCGTAAACGAAAGCGAAAACGAAAACGAAACATGGTGCGAATTCTGTCTCTTAGAATCATGCAGATAACCCCCTTTTTTCACTGCTCTCTACTAAACCAAAGGCACAGCCTCATAACAACAAATGAGACTGCACCCGTTTTCCCTTTATTTACGTGTTAATCATTTCAAAATAACTGTACTGTATGGAGGAATTGTCAATTTGCCATCCTCCAGTTTCACTCTCTCTTTCGTAGAAAAAGCAACTGTTTGAAAGTGGTCGGATTGGCTCATCTTCATCTCAACCATTTGTTCCTTACCTGATAGATTATGGACCACGAGTACCTTTTCTTTAACAGTCATCCGGACAAATGCAGATATACTCGGATTGCTGACCTCGAAGCTGCGAATGTCACCGTCCCTTAGAGCAGGTTCACGTTTACGAAGATCAATCAACTTTTTGTAATGGCTGTAGATGGACTCGGGATCTTGCAACTGCGCCTCTACAGATGGTTGAGAGCTGCCGCCGTTTGACAGCGCCGGTTCCCAATTCGTCTGCCCCTCGCCTTTGCCGCTTTTATACCAGAGCATGGGTTCACGCTTATTTTCATCCTGCCCTCTGCCCTTCATGCCTATTTCGTCACCGTAGTAAATGAATGGATTACCTGGGACGGTTAACAGCAGCGAGGCAGCCATTTTGGCATGATCCACATTTCCATTCAATGCGCTCATGACCCGATCCAAATCATGATTCCCAAGAAAAGGCGCATCAATGAAAGCACTGTCTGATGCTTTGGCAAACAGCTGGTAGTTCCGCATCAGCGAATTGGCCAAATTCGAGGACTTTTCCGTATCGGCACTGCTCAGAAGCACTTTATTCAAGTCGAAATTAAAGGTGGAATCGAAAGCGTGATCCAGAAAAGGAGCAACAACGGAGGCGGTATCCCACACCTCGCCGATCAGGTAGGCTTTCGGATTCGTTTCTTGTATTCCCTTACGAAACTCTTGCCACCATGCCTGATTTTTCTCCACGACCTCTTTGCTGCCTTTGGAAGATTGAAAGTCTTCATAAACATGTTTAGCCGCATCGAGCCTAAAGCCATCTACCCCTTGTTTAAGCCAGAAATTGCCGACCTTGATCATTTCTTTGCGAACTTGAGGATTATCAAAATTAAGGTCGGGCATACCTTCCCAAAAAACGCCCAGATAGGTAGCATTATCTTTCTTATGCCACGCCGCTCCCCCAGTAGCGCTTGTCTCAGACAGTTTGACAGGGTCCGTCTCATCTGTCCAAACATACCAATCTCTATACGGGCTGTCCTTTCCTTTCATAGCATCAACAAACCATGGGTGCTTAGAGCTCGTATGGTTAAGGACCAGATCCATAACAACCTTAATGCCTTGTTTGTGTGCTTCCTTCATCAGTTCGCGGAAATCATCTAACGTACCGAACTGCGGATTAACGTTGTAGTAATCCGTCACATCAAAACCGTGATAGCTTGGCGATGGATTGAGCGGAGTGAGCCAAATCCCCTCAATCCCAAGCTCTTTCAAGTAACTTAACTTCTGAGTTATTCCTTTTAAATCCCCGATGCTATCCCCATTGGAATCATTGAATGATCGGATGAAGATTTGGTAATAAACTGACGATGGCTGCTCGTCAATCTTCAGCGGTAAATCAACGTTTTCCGCCACGGAAGCTTTTGGAATTGCCGGAGCTATTTCCCCTTGTTCATTTCTCTCACAACCCGATAACCCTACCGAGAGCATGCATGCAAAGAGCAGCAAAGCAATCCTTTGGGATATCCTTATCATCCTTTACTTGCTCCAGCCGTCAAACCATCCACCAAATTCCGCTGCAAGAAGATGAACAGCACAGTAATTGGAATTGCGATAAGAACGGACGATGCAGCAAACAGCGTAAAATTGGAGCTTTGGTTCGCATTAACAACCTGGTCGAACAAACCGACCGCTAGCGTCCATTTATCCCTTGATCTGAGCACTAAACGCGCAAAGATAAAATCGATCCATGGACCTACAAAGGTGGTCAAGGCTACATAAGTAATCAGCGGCTTGGTCAGCGGCAGCATAATTTTGGAAAATACGGTGAAATTGCTGGCTCCGTCGATCCTGGCCGCCTCGTCCAAACTGCGTGGAACAGCATCAAAAAAACCTTTTGCGACAATAGTAGTAAATAAAGGCGCCCCCGCAGCGTACACGATAATGATAGCCAAGTGCGTATTAAGCAAATTCATTTCTTTGAGCAAAATGAAAACCGCAATTAAACTAAGAAACCCAGGAAACATATTAAGAACCAAGATTGTAGATAAGGTAAACCCCCGTCCCTTAAACCTGAATCGGGATACTGCGTAGCCACAAAGTAAAACGAGCAGCGTACCTAAACACATCGATATGATGGCGATCTTGAGTGTATTCAAGTACCATTGACCGAATAAAAAGCTTTTTGATGTAAACAGCAGTTTATAATTGTCCAGAGTAAAGCTCTCCGGAATGAGCGTTTTACTGTACAACGACCTGCCAGGCCGGAAAGAGCCCAAAATAATCCACAAAGCAGGATACAAACTGAAGACGGACAACAGAATCAAGGCAACGTAGCTGAATGTTAAACGAATTGATTTCCCAAGCTTTAGACCGATCATTGAATCATATCCTCCTCTCGGAAAGAGCGTGATCTGCGGAAATTCCAGATGGAAAACGTTGCGATAAGAAAGAAAATAAGAATGCCAATTGCCGAAGCAATGTTAAACTTCAATTGGTTCAACGTTAAGTTAAACAACCATGTAACAAGCAGGTCTGTTGCCCCCGCGAACTGATATTTACCGACGTTAGGGCCCCCATTTGTCAATAAGAAGATGGCATTGAAGTTATTGATATTGCCTGCGAACTGCGTAATAAGAACCGGAGCGGTCGTGAATAACACAAGCGGCATCGTAATCAACCTGAACTTTTGGAAATTAGACGCCCCGTCGATTTCTGCAGCTTCATACATATCACGAGAGATGGTTGTTAAAACACCCATAATCAATATCATGGATACAGGTATGCCTATCCACATATTAACAAGGATAACCGTGAATTTGGCCCAAATCGGATCCGTAAGCCACTGCGGCTTATATAAACCGAAATACCCTAAGTACTGATTGATGGGACCGAATTGAGCATTAAATAAGTTCCGCATCATAAGTAAGGAAATTAAACTCGGAATCGCGTATGGAACAATAAGAATCGTTCTCCAAAAGGTCTTGAAACGAATATCTTTTTGCTGAACGAGCAGCGCGACCAGAAAACCTCCAAAAAACGTCGTCACCGTTGCTGAAATCGCCCAGATAATCGTCCATCGGAGTACGCCAAAAAAGGTAGCGCTCCATGTCTTAAGCAGGAGCAGGTCCTTAAATGTTTGAAATCCTACCCAGTTCACTAATTTTGCCGGCGGCACGTGGTCAGGAGCTGAATAGTTCGTAAAAGCAATCATGACCATGAAAATGATAGGCAGAATGGTAAAAAACAGAATACCGATCCCCGGTAATATGAGGAGCAGCTCGGCGAACTTTTTATCTAATGTATATCTGATAGACTGTATGAAGTTATTTGGCACTTTGCCTGCTTCACGCTGTTTCCCAACTACATAGGCGTCCCTGATGCTCATTACAAAGACGGTAAGAATAAGGAAAAAAGCAAGAACTGTCGTAATCCCTTGAATCATCAAAAAAATAGAATGGTCTCCGGGAATGTTAACAGACACGCCCTTTACCTCAACCTGCCGTGTTGGCGTCACTCCTAGGGTGAACAACCCGAAAATCGCTTTTCCCAACTTGTCATAAAAATAAAAAACGCCCAGCGCTTCTACGAGAATCAGCAATATCCCCTTGATGAACTGGCGATTGTAAAGCTGACCAAACCCGCACCATAAGACGGATAGAACGGCAGCGTTAATGCGATGTCGAGACATCTTTAAATCATTCTCTTTCACAGATTCAGTCCGTAATTGGCTCATGAACCTTGCTCCTCTCCAACAAATGGATGAAATCACCCCTTTAAGTGCAGTGGGTGATTTCATCTGCTAACGAACCTTATTTCTTAGCTCCGCTATTCGCGTCTTTAATTTGTTTAACAGCGTTATCAAGCGCTTCTTTTGGATCTTTGCCGGAATTCCAAATGTCGCTTAATGCAGCACCAATCGGAGACCAAACATTTTCCGTTTCAGGAATGGATGGCATTGGGACTGAGTTTTTGGACTGTTCAACGAAAGCGGAAACGAAAGCATCATTCTTGATTTGCGGATCATTTTGCGCCTCTTTGTTCGTTGGTACCGCGCCGATCGTTTTAAAGAGTTGCAGTTGAGCTTCTTTGCTCGTTGCAAAATGAGCATACAGCTTTGCGGCATTCGGATATTTCGTGTAGGCATTGACAGCCAATTCTTGTACACCTGCGAAGGTGATCGCTGTTTTTCCGTTTACTGTCGGAACAGGAGCAACGCCGAGATTATCGCCTAGTGCGGTTTTATAAGCAGCTAATTCCCAAGGACCTGTAATGTCCATTGCTGCCTCTTCTTTGGTGAACAGCGATCTCTTGATATCAGGATTAATATCGCCCGCGTTAATAGGCAGCACTTCTTTCTTTAGGCTTGCGTACAACTTCATCCCTGAAACCGCGCCTTCCGTATTCAAACCTACGTCGGTAGGATCATTGCCGTTTTTACCGAACACATAGCCTCCGCCAGCAGCGAAGAAATGATAGTTGAAGTAGAAGTTCCCGGCTTCCCAAATTAATCCATATTTATTTTGATCCTTATTCGTGAACGTTTTGCTGAAAGCAATCACGTCATCGAACGACTTAGGAGGCGTTTTGACCAACTTTTTGTTGTAAAACATAGCGATCGTTTCCGATGATCTCGGGTACGCATAAATTTTGTCTCCGCTTGTCGCTGCGATAATGGAGCTTTCTGTATTCTCTTTCTTGGTGGATTCGCCAAAAATGTCATTTGGCAGAATCAGACCTGCATTCACCGCTCTGCCCAAATGGTTATGCGGGAGTACGATGACGTCAGCTCCAATTCCTGCAGGACCGTCGTTTGTGAGTCGGTTAACGTTGTCCGGAGGGCCTACCTCATCAATCTGTACATCTACGTTATATTTGGCTTTAAATTGTTTAGCGATTTCATCTGTGAAGGGTCTTTCTTTCGCACCATCCCAGACGAGCAATTTAGCTCCCGGCTCCGGCTTAATGCCTTTATCGTCCAGTGCTGTTGAAGCAGCCTCAACATTTGGCGCTGCTGAAGTGCTTGGCGCCTGCGTTTCAGGTGTAGAAGTCGTAGTCGTTCCGCAAGCAGTTGCAGTAAGCGTCATCGTCAATGCGGATAAAACAACGAACATTTTTTTCATTTTCATGTTTAGTACCCCTTTCAATTTTGTAATGCGTTGTAGCGACCTTGGAAACCCCATTTGTGCAAACGTTTCTACTCTTAAGTCATTCACGTTTTCGAGAAACCGGTTTCCCGACATCTAAAATCTGTTTGAAAACGCTTTATACTTGTATTTATCATACATCGAAGAGCCTGAATTGTAAAAACGTTTGCACTGCCCATTTTAGGTAATTTATGCCTTTTTCATTCGATTTAACTCACGATATCTCCGTTTTTCTCAAATTTTCAAATTTATCAATTCTTTTTTGAAAATGACGTAAGTACCCTAATATTCATTCCTATATTTACATTTACATAGTAAATGCGCTAACATGAAAAAAGGAATGAATGCGAATTCAATCGTTTGCGCAAATTCAACTTAGAGATGTGTGCCTCCTGCCATTTGGAACAAGACAATGACAGGCGTTTATGTAGGAAATCTAAGAATCGTTATCCTAGGAGGATTACTTGCATGTCAGTTACGATTATCGACGTAGCCAAAAAAGCAGGAGTGTCACCATCTACCGTGTCTCGCGTATTGTCTGGGCATCCCCGTATAAGTCCAGCTACCATCCGGAAAGTCAAGGATATTATGCAGGATATGGGCTATCACCCGAATGTGATGGCTAAAGGTTTGGTTTCCAAAACAACGCAAACTATAGGTATTCTTCTGCCGCGTTCGGCGGAAGAGCTTTTCTTGAACCTGTTCTTCTCGGAAATCATCCGCGGTGTCGTTACACAGTCAACTCGCAGCGGCTATGATCTTATGATGACGACAGGAACATCGGAAAGCGAAGAAGTTGAAGCGGTCACCCGACTTGTCAAAGGGCGCAGAGTCGACGGAGTCATTTTGCTTTACTCCCGTAAATCTGATCCTGTCATTGCCTTTCTGAAAGAACAGCAATTTCCATTCGTGCTTGTTGGACGCAGCGAGGATTATCCGGAAGTTCTTTCCGTTGATAACAACAACGTGCAAGCTGCGTACGATGCAACCCGTCATCTTATTGCACAAGGCCACCGCCGAATTGGATTTGTCAGCGGACCTCCTAACCTTATTGTTTCCAAGGACCGGATGGAAGGCTATGTCCGAGCCATGAAAGAAGCCGGATTTGAGATTCAGTCCGAATGGGTGATGGAAGGCGAGTTTTTACAGGAAAGCGGTTACAGGGCCATGTCATTCTTCATGAATCTGCCGGAACGCCCAACTGCCCTCGTTGCCATAGACGACATTGTTGCCTTTGGCGTATTGCGAGGATTAACTGAACTTGGCTTCAAGGTTCCAACCGATCTCAGTTTAGTTGGATTTAATAATATATCGATGTCAGAGCTGGCATCTCCGCCTATCAGCTCGGTGGATATCGGTATTTATCAGCTTGGCTACACGGCATCACAAACTTTGATAAGAGCAGTTAAGGGAGAATCGATTCACCATAATCACATTATCATTCCTCATCGACTGGTAACCCGTGAATCCTCTCTTCACTCCATACAAAACTAAGGAGTTGTTAACGAACAAATGAATCAAGACAAAAAGCCTTATTTAATCGACGCAATCACCGGAAATTCCAAATTCCTCGCCTCCCTAGGCCGGACAGGGCGCTTATTTCGTCTCTGGTGGCCTCACATTGACTATCCTCAGCATGTGGATGAAATTCGTACTGGCCTATTCTGGGATGGCGCTGCCGAGCAAACTACTTGGTTTGACAGTGTTGAAGATGGCTGGCAGCATGAATCAGGCTATGTTCCGCGTACGAACATTTTCCGTGTGCAAGCAACGTCTGCACAGCACCCAATTGCTATTGAATCGTTTGATTATGCGGTTCCCCAATCCGACATTTATGTAAGGCAATACCGATTCACGAACCAAAGTGCGAAACCAGCATCCTTTAAGTTCATTTATTTTTCATCCTTCCGTTCGTTGGAAACACAATATTATCATACGACACAATTTGATCCATCCCTGGATGCATTGACGCACTTGCGCCATGCTTATATTTTTTCGCTTTCCAGTTCAAACGTTTGCACTGGATATCAAGCAGGAACAGCATGGCAGACTGCTCAAGCAGGCGCGCTGAACGGCAACCTAATCGATATGGCTCCAGATGGCGCGCTGTGCTGGCAATTGACGGATGTTCAACCAGGCCAAACCGTTGAAATCCCTGTCTATATTGCCGCAGGCTCTACGCGTCAAGAGGCAGCCGATACCTTAGCCCAAGCAAAAAGCCAGCCTGCTTCTTATTGGTTTGAGCAGACTTCCGCCTACTGGCATAAGTTTTTGGCTGACGCCGTTCCTGCACCGAACGCGTCCGATGCGATTCGCGAGCTGTACGAGCGTTCGCTGCTCACCATGAAGCTGATGTCCGACGAACAAAGCGGCAGTGTCGTTGCTGCGCCTGAGTTCGACGAAGGCTTTACCCGCTGCGGCGGCTATGCGTACTGTTGGGGCCGTGACGCCGCCTTCATTACAACAGCCCTTGACCGCGTCGGGCTGAGCGACATGTCCACTCGCTTCTACGAGTGGACGCTGACGGCCCAGGACGCTGACGGGTCCTGGCAGCAACGCCACTACCATGACGGGCGCCTGGCGCCGTCATGGGGCTTGCAGATCGACGAGGGCGCGTCGATCCTGTGGGGGATGTGGCAGCATTACAGCCACATTCAGGATCCTGCCTTCGCCGAGCTGGTATGGCCAGCAGTGGCGAAGGGAGCCGATTTCCTCGTTCGCTTCCTGGACGAGGAAACCGGTCTGCCCTCACCAAGCATCGACCTCTGGGAGGAGCGCTTGGCGGAGCATACGTACTCGGCAGCAGCTGTGTACGGCGGTTTGAAGGCAGCAGCAGCGTTCGCGCAGCTGCGCGGGTTTGAAACTGAGGCGGCTGCATGGTCGATGGCCGCAGAAAGCATCCAGCAGCGCATCCGTGAGCTCTGTTGGAACGAAGAACGCGGTTCCTTCTACCGCGGAGTGAAACTTGCAGTGACTGAGCAAACGTACCTGCAGGGAGAGAAACTAGGAGCGATAGCTTCCATTACAACGGATGCTAAAGGTTATTCCACTTACTTTCTCAAGCATGACCCTGTTATCGATATTTCTTTACTCGGTATTTCTGTTCCATTCGCTGCCGTTTCCATTGATGATCCCATGATGGTTTCTACAGCTGAAGCAATCACAAAGACTTTAACTGTTCCAGGCGTAGGTGGAATTAAACGCTATGAGGACGACAACTATATCGGTGGCAATCCATGGATTCTGACAACCCTTTGGTTGAGTCATTACCATATTGGCAGAGCTGAGTACGACAAAGCGAGAGAACTCCTGCAATGGGCAGTCGATCACCGCACGGAGACGGGGCTCTTGCCTGAGCAGATTGATAAAGAAACCGGTGAAACGGCTTGGGTCGTACCCTTAACATGGTCGCACGCCATGTTCATCTTGGCGGTTTCCATGCTTGCTGAAGTTAACCAACTGCAAAGCAATTCATAATCAAAGCCCGCCTTTGCGCTTTTTGCAGCAAAGGCGGGTTTCATTTTGCCTGTAGGTTTCTACCGTATTTACATATTCTGTATCAGCCTATCAAACTCGATATCGGACAGAGACTTTAAACGCAGGTGCACCTCTTTGGGAAATTCCAACCTGCGAGTAAGCTTATTCGGTACGATTACACACCGCATCTGCGCTCGAATCGCAGCTAGCGCCCCATTAGGCGAATCCTCAAAAGCAATCGCCTCGTCTGGAGCTACTTGAAAATAATCCAACACCTGAATGTATAAATCCGGATCGGGTTTTACACGTTTCGTGTCTTCATTCGTTCTTAAACATGCAAAACATTCGAGCAGATTAAGTTTCTTCAAGAAAGGAAGCACCCACGTTTTCGGTGCGCTGGATGCCAGCCCAATTTTCAGTCCGAGCCGTTGTGCAGACTTGATACAATCTTCCACGCCTGGGAGGGCTTTTTCTTCGCGAAATAGCAGATTAAATCGATCTCTTCGCTTCTCACGCAATTGCTCACGATCGTGCGCGATGCCCGTTTGCTGCTGTAAATACGTATACGGATCAAAGGAATCTGATTGCCCGCCGATTCTCGCGCTATACTGACTAAGCGGCAATTCGACTCCATATTCCTTCAACAGATCGCGAAATGAGTAGTATTCGTAAGTTTCCGTGTCCATGATTAATCCATCAAAATCAAAAACAATTGCTTTTATCAAGGGCAATGCACCTTCTCTCACTTTATCGCGTTACCATAATAAAGCAACTGTACAACAGATTACAAAATATGTAAACCTAATTATATACAGAAAAAACCTTTCTACCACTCAACATCGTTGAGAGCGAAAGGTTCTCCAGGGGTCATTACCGTTAAGATGCCGGTGAAGCCACTTCTTCATCCGAACTGTCACTATCTGTTCCTTCAAGGAAAAATTGAACAAGCTTCACATGTTTCTTCAGTGATTTTTCATGAATGAGATTGATTTTACCGTTATCCAAGGATCCAAATACATAGATCAGCTCTTCGTTATCATGCGACCAGTCGAAGCCATCAAGAATTTGCAGTGACTGTGTCCATTCTTCATTGTACTGTCCATCCTGAAACAAAAAACGGTTCGCGTAGAGCGCAATACTTTCTTGAATTACACGATTAGCAGACGTGTATGTCGCTAGACCTGGCTGCTCCGGCATAATCGGCAGTATCGTATTGAAGAATTGATGCAAAATCTCCACATACGTGGATGGGTCATGACGAATTTTCCGCTGCAATTCATAGGAAGGCTGCATTCTGCCTGAAAATAACATAGTAGCCGTCGCATACAACCAGCTAAAGCAAGTGAAGTTGCGGTTGAACGAAGTTAGGTTGCTGCGGCGCTCAACGCCGGCAGCCTTCAGATATACGTTATGATCAACGACCTGCTGAATGACCAGATTTAGCGGATCGATCGAATCAAATGAATGCCCGAGCTCTTTGCTAACCAGCTGCACTTTGGAGTTTATGTCGCCGAAGAGCTGCTGCTCTTCTTCCTCTGTCAAGCCGATATAGATTTGCACAGCAAGCTGTGTTTCCATCAAATCCAATCGTCTGCCTTCCAACTGATTGACCGTTCCCTCCGCTTCCTCAACCTCTTGTCTTAGTTCGGTATCTTCCGGAAATTTACGCTGTTTGATTTTCAATAGAGCCAGCTTTTTCTCGTAGCGTCTGACTTCCTTCTGCATCTGCTCATTCACGTAGCCAAGCGCTAGAATCCGGTGCTGCCCATCCAAAATGCTCAGCTTCGAGCCGTGCTTAAGCAGAAACTCTTTCTCGCCCTTCGCCAGTTGATTCACTTCCCGCAAAGAAAGCGTCACCGGTCCGAAAAACACGTGATCCAGCTCCCGTTCCTGCAAATAGGTAGAAATTTTCCGTCTCTGCATGTTGCTAAGCTTACGTTGGACCATAGGATCAATCATGGTGTAGTTAAGCAAATCCTGAACGCGCAGAGCCACTGTGGAGAGTCCAAACTTATCGCAAAACGGATGAATCGTCATCTTTAAGCGCAAACCTTCCATTAGCCGACATCCTCCTTGGAGCTTTCCGCAGGAAAGCTTTCTTCGTAAGCGCTAGCTTCACTGATCAGAAATACATTCTTCTCTTGATAAAAGTTTTTGATGTGCTGATACGCTTTCATGATGCGGGTCCGTCTTGGCAAACGGTCTTTCTCATCCCCGACATAGATGCTGTTCCACTGAATGTGCGGAATGATTTTAAGCGCGTGTTCCAGGGCATAACGATTAAATCTGCCTGTTTTCGTAGCCTCTTCATGGATGAACAACGCTAAGGCAATTTGAATGTTCTCGGACCAGACCAACTCGCCTTTGGCAGGCGATGGCAAGTAGTGCAGCAAACCATTAAAATATGTGCCAGCCAAGGAAACATGCTCCTGCAGTTCCTTTTGATCATACTGATATCCGTTATTCCGGGCTGCCGATTTCATGCGGCCTTCAAACAGGGCGATTAAGATTTCTATCAGCAAATGATACGAAAATAAATATTCAGGCGATTTCCCGCGCTCCGAGAACATATCGACTGTTAAGGCTTGCATGGCAGGCTCTTTGGCAGCAAGCTCCGTGGCAGCGACATGATAAAATCTCCGTTGATCGCGCAGCACCGCCAAGTTTCCGCCAAGTTTGCGAGGAAGCTTGTTGATGTCGGAAAATAACTGGCGCTCTTGTCTGGCATTAATGTCCAAGTACGTCATGGTTGAAATCGGGAATGCGTACAAGCGGCGCAGCTTCTCTGTAATCTCTTCCATTTTCTCATATTCCCGCCGATCCTTGGCGCGGGCCATCTGACTCTGTAAAGTTTCCATAATACGTTGGAAAGCAGCCAAACGATGCTGTCCGTCAACGACATACAGCTTCTCTATCGGCTGTAACCGCAGCACGCCATGCTCATCATCATAATGGCCTGCGCCCCTGGCCGAAAAGATGATGCCCGGGAAATAGATTGGCTGCCGGTTTTCTAAATACAAGTTGACATAATCAATCAACTTCGAAAGATTACGCGGTATAATCGCGCGCTGCACTTCCAAATCAACCTCATAGATAGAAAATAGCTTGCTCATGGGCAAGGTTGCTGCAATTGTGGGCTGACCGAATGTCTGCCCCAAAGATCCTGGTATTTCTACGAACGATGAAGGTTTTTGCTCAGCTAAAAGCTCGGATAATGAGGAAATTGCATCCATATGTGTACCCCTTTCAAATGAAAGCTATTTGAAACTTTTGCATAACAGTCGATGTCTCTCATTCTCCTATTTTTACCAAAAGCTCCATATTTCATTCCATAGAACGAAGCCATTCGCCGATTCGATTTGCAGCCTCCACTAATCTGGCTTCCTCTTGCACTAAAGCAATCCTGACAAAGCCTTCCCCTTCTGCTCCGAAAGCATCGCCCGGGATGACGACAACACCTGTGCGATAGAGCATTTCCCGGGAAATTTGTCGAGAAGTCCAGCCTTTTGGTACTGGCGCCCAGATGAACATTGTCGCTTTTGGGGGTGTGATTTTCCAACCTACTTGGGCTAAGGCTTCAATGAAAACATCTCGTCTTCTTTCATAGATGCCAGCTACGGAGTGAGTATTCTCCATATCTTCCTCCAACGCTGCAATTCCAGCGGCTTGAATCGCTTGAAAAACGCCATAGTCAATATTGGACTTCAATGTTTTCAACGCATGCACCGCTTCGGCATTTCCTGTCAGAAAAGCAATTCGGCATCCTGCCATGTTGAAACTTTTGGACAAGGAGTGAAACTCAACCGCTACCTCCTTCGCGCCTTCTATCTCCAATATGCTCATAGGACGATAACCGTCAAACGCCATTTCGGAGTAGGCAAGATCATGTACGACAAGCAGGTTTTGCTGCTTGGCATAAGCAATCAGACGCTCGAAGAAAGCCCGATCTGCAACAGCCGACAGCGGATTGCTAGGATAGTTGAGCAAGATGAACTTCGCATTTGCAGCCACGTCTGCCGGAATGTCCTCCAATCGCGGTAAAAAATCGTTTTCGGCGCGAAGAGGCAACAAATAGGGCTCCACTCCCGCTAACACTAAACTAGCTGAATAGATGGGATAGCCTGGATCAGGGACAATGGCGATATCCCCGGGATCACACAGTGAAAGCGCCAAATGTGCAAGCCCATCTTGTGAACCCATCAAGGTTAGGATCTCACTTGCCGGATCAAGATTCACTCCGAAACGATGCCGATACCAGCTGGCAACCGTCTCACGGAAAGCCAGACTTCCCTCCGAAGTGGGATATCCATACATGCCGGGATTCCTGACAGCTTGAGTAATTGCTTCAATTATTCGTTCTGAAGGAGGTCGATCGGGACTGCCTATTCCTAAATCTATGACATCTACCCCTTGGTTCATAACCTCTCTCTTCCATTCCGCAACTTCTGAAAAAATAGCCGAGCCTAATTGACTCAGCCTTTTTGATCCTCTAATCTGCATACGTGGCTACCTCATTCTAATAAATTAATGGCATTAATTAGTTGAATGTAAAATAATTATGTTATATTCCCTACCTGGTGAACAAGCCTGATCATGTATAACAAATACAAAACGAGAGCCAAATAGGCGGCACCAAATTTTAGGCGCGTTTTGGCGGAAACCTCGTAGTACCGTTCATGTTGTCCGAGAGGCGCGAAATCCACTTGAACCTGCAAGCCCAGGAACAAACCGCTGTCTTTCTGAAACCGTTCCACTTTAACGACGTGAACTCTTTTAATGATGGCTTGCTGCGGTAAATAGGCATGTCCTTCAAATCCAATGCCCTGCCAAAACATCACGATGGTTTGACGTCCGCTTGTTGGCCCCTCTAACTCGGAATACGTCGTGAACTCCAGATCGCGACTATGATTTTCACCAGGAATCATGTACCCCTGCTGCAGCAAATGCTCCGCATTCATTTCAAACTTCGTAGAGACGGATACCAATTCTTCGCGATTTCTGTATTTCACATATTTTTTATATAAATCCCAAGCAAATAAAGCCCAAATAATAAAGAATATTACCCTGTTCACTGTGTTGTCCAGATAATAAATAAATACCAATCCGCCTATTAGACCCACAATCCACAACCAGCGAGTGACTGCTGTGGAAATGCGTCCTCCATCCAGCGGATGAATCGGCAATAAATTAATCAAATTCAGGTAAAATGCCGCATACGCAACCGAAACAATGACTGGAATATCTGTATATACGCCCAATGCGAATGCAGCGGTCGCCCCTATGGTTCCCAGGATGGGACCTCCAATACCGATAAAAGCCTCCGTAGCGGCGTCCGTGGGATTCTTTTTCATCGTAATCAAGGCTCCCAAAAACGGAATGAATACAGGCGCTGATACAGGCAGGCCTTTCATTTTGGCAGCAACGACATGACCGAGCTCATGGATCAGAATCATAAGAACAATCCCGATGGCAAATGGCAGCGGCCACAAACTTGCGTAGGCCCAGACCGTAATGAACATGGTGACGATAGCTCCGCCCACTTTTCCAAACTTTAAGGCTGCAAGGAGCAGTTTACCTTGAGATAGCAGGACAGCGACTAACCCTCCGAGCGCCCACGGTGACTTCTTGGCCCCAGGCTTTTGCTTCTGTTCCAAAGTTACTTCACCCCTTCGCCCAAACTTCCTCGTACTCTGCTTCCTTAAAGCCAACCGTAACTCGAGTACCATCTGTCACGATAGGGCGTTTTATTAGCCTTCCGTTAGAGGCGAGCAGTTCCAGCATGTGTAGTTGCGACATACCAGACAGCTTATCCTTCAGTCCCATTTCCTTATATACTTCCCCTGACGTATTGAAAAACTTCTTAATCTCCAAACCGCTGTCAGCAAGCAGTTTAGCCAGCTCATCTGATGATGGTGGAGCTTCAAATAACGGCACATTCTCTGAAATCTCTACATCATGCGCTTTCAGCCACTTCAATGCACTACGGCAAGTGCCGCATTTATCGTAACAAAATACTTTTACTTTCATCCTTATTTGTGCTCCTTTTGCAGGTAAAATGAATAATGAGGTTATTTAAAATTTTGAGCTAATCGATGCGGAAAGTCAAGCTGTACGCCCTTATTTACGCTTACATGGTACATTAAAATTAGATGAAATTGGTTCTTTTTAATTAGCCACTCGTTGGATATAATTTTCTAAACTATCGAGGAGGGATATGCATGAGAAGAAAGGAATTCGCTGTCCAGGAACTAAAGGATGTTGAACAATTTTTGCAAGAAACTTCGTACGGGTATTTATCCACGATTGGCGAAGATGGCTGGCCACATTTGACGCCGATTAATTTCGTTTACCTGAAGGGCCATATTTATTTTCACGGCTCCAGAAAAGGAAGCAAAATGACCGAAATCGCTGCTTTTAATAAGGTCAGCTTCGCTGTTTCCAAAGAGTATGCTATTATTCCATCCTTTTTCACCGACCCCGAAAGGGCTTGTCCGGCCACATCCTATTTCAAATCCGTGCATATTCGAGGCGAAGCCGGACCTACAGAGGATTTGTCCGAGAAAGCCGAGGTGCTCAGCGCACTGATGGCGAAGCTCCAGCCTGAAGGCGGCTATACGCCGATTACGCCAGAAGATCCGTTGTACCGCCCAGAGCTGAAAGGGGTCTCCGTCGTGAAACTTACCATTCACGAGATGACTGCAAAGTTCAAGTTCGGTCAAAATTTAAACGAACAACGCCGTGAACATATGATCCACCAGCTTTCTGAACGCGGACTTCCGGATGACCAGGAAACAGCCGAGCTCATGCGCAAATATTGCCCGCACCATCAGGAACTAGGTCAAAAAGGGCAATGATACGCAAAAAACCATTCAGGATCGCGAGCACCTGATGGTTTTTTTGCTGTTTTACATGTTCGTCTGGAGCCATGCCTGTAAAGCAGCTAAATCAGCTGGCAGCGGAGCGTTGTACTCGACCCACTCGCGCGTGCCGGGATGCACAAAGCCAAGTCTGAAAGCGTGCAGCGCCTGCCGGGTAAGTCTCACAGAAACCTCCGATGCGGCTTCGCTTTCTTCGAAAGATGGCCTTGTATACATTTTATCGCCAATCAACGGATGGCCCAAATGCTTCATATGCACGCGGATTTGATGCGTTCTGCCTGTTTCCAGCCAGATGCGCACCAATGCGGCCTGAGCATACTGTTCGACGACTTCGTAATGTGTGACCGCCGAATAGCCGCCTGGCGTAACGATCCTCACATGAGGCTGATCAGGATCTCTATCGATCGGCTCATTTATTGTGCCTGTTGGTTCAGATACAACGCCCCATACGAAGGCAAGATACTCCTTTTTTACCGCATGCTGAATCATTTGCTCGGAAATTTGCTGGTGCACATAAGGTGTCTTCGCGATCGCAAGGACGCCAGAAGTTTCTTGATCCAGCCGGTGCACCGGCCGAAAGCGGCAAGTAATGCCGGCTTGCTGCCAATGATAGACTACGGCGTTCGCAATCGTATTGACGTAATGCCCATGCGTTGGATGCACGATGATGCCGGCGTCTTTGGCCACGATGATCAAGTGCTCATCCTCATGCAGAATGTGGAGAGGCAGATCCTGAGGCAAAATATCGTCAGACTGCTCCTCCTCCATCCGGATTTCGATCCGGTCGCCTGCTTTGACCTTCACGCTAATGTATTGCCGGATGCCATTGACGGTAATGCCTTGTTCAGTTAGTTTGACACGTGAGAGCAGCTTGCGGGATACCATTAATCTTTTTTGCAAGACAGTCTTCAGAATAAAGCCTTCTTCCTCAGGCGGTACGATATAAACAAGCGGTTCATAATAACTCATGATTTACGTCTAAACACCTCAGCGCTGCGCGCATACTCCACATCAGCCACACCTTCACGGTGATTAGCCGTGCGGGCAATGGTAAAAAAGAGATCCGATAACCGGTTCAGATAACGGCGTACTTCCGGATTAATTTCTTGCGTCCTGGCTAACGTTACAACTCTGCGCTCTGCTCTGCGGCACACCGTACGGCACACATGAATGGTCGATGATACGGTACTGCCCCCCGGCAGAATAAAACGGGTAATGTCTGGTGTCTCCGCATCATATTTGTCAATCCACGCTTCCAACGCATCCACCATCTCAGCGCTCACCTTGTAAGGACGCAGCTCTTGCTTCAACAGCGCCAAATCCGATCCGCAATCGAACAATTCGTGCTGCACTTGTAGCATATCTGCGAGCAAATCAGGGTACTTCTCCGGGTCCATAAAGCTCATCGCTTGGCCCAAATAGCAATTTAGTTCATCAACTGTTCCGTAGGCCTCTACGCGATCATCGTCTTTTGCGACGCGTCCGCCAATGACGCCGGTTTGTCCTGCATCCCCTGTACGGGTATAAATTTTCATCCGTCACCCTCCTGACTACTTGGTTACTCCCATAATCTCATAAATGCGCTGCATATCCAAGTGGCTGCGAACATGCTCCGCTAGTCTGTCAAAGGCTGCTTCTCTTCGCTCCTTAAAGCGCAGCCCTCCCTGAATGGGAGACAAGCCCTTATGACTGCGAACCGTATTCAACCAAGCTCTGCGAAAATCATCATTATGTAAAATGCCGTGCAGATAAGTGCCCCATACTTGCCCATTACCCACAAAGGCTCCGTCCTCATGTGACTCTTCTTTTATATACTGGGCCTCGCCATCAAAGTGAGCATGAATTTGAAAAGGAGCATCCGCAGGGGCGATATGTCTCGTCCGTCCCATGTGAATCTCATACCCATCGACAGCAATGCCAGATCCGTTATTGGCAAAAAGCAGGCTAGTCCCCCGAACCTGTACAGTCCGCTTATCAGAGGTAAATACAGTTTCCGTGGGCAGCAGCGCCAATCCTGCCAGCTCGGGGTGATCCGATTCGTACCCATTTGGATCCAGCAGCGTTCTGCCTAACATTTGATAACCGGCACAAATGCCAGCCACCCAGCCTTGCTCCTGCTGCGCAAACGCAATGATGCGGTCAGCAAGCCCTGATTCCTTCATATAGCGCAGATCATCCATCGTATTTTTGCTGCCGGGAAGCAGGACAATATCCGGCTGTCCCCACTCGGACAGATTGGTAATATAGCGGAAATGGACATCGTCTTCTTCCTGCAGCGGATCAAAATCCGTAAAGTTCGAAAGGCGCGGTAATCGAATGACTGCGATATCGAGTTGATCGTCTGTTTTCACGCTTGGGCGCTCGCTCCGCTGGCGCTGAGCCCTTTTGGAATCCAGAGAAGCGGAATCCTCATCCTCAATCCCCAACTGAGGCAAATAAGGAATAACGCCCAGCACGGGCTTCCCCGTCTTCGCCTCCAGCCAGTCAAGACCGGGCTTCAGAAGGCTTACATCTCCCCGAAATTTATTAATAATAAAGCCCTTAACGCGATCTCTTTCTTCCGGAGTCAAGATTTCCAGCGTGCCCACAATCGAAGCAAAGACACCACCGCGGTCAATATCCGCAACAAGCAAAACCGGAGCGTCTGCCCAACCGGCTAGCCGCATATTTACAATATCCCGATCTTTCAGGTTAACTTCAGCCGGGCTTCCAGCACCTTCAAGAACAACGACGTCATAGATGCTGCGCAGACGGGCCAGCGCATCCTTCACAATTTGCTCCGCTTGGGGCAAATAAGTTTCCCGATATGTGCGAGCGTCGAGGTCCAGGTACGGCTTGCCATGCACGACGACCTGTGCAACCATGTCCTGCTTCGGTTTCAGTAGAATGGGGTTCATATCAGTTGTTGCCAAAATCCGGCAAGCATCCGCTTGTACGCCTTGCGCACGGCCGATTTCTTTGCCGTCGAAGGTCACATAGGAATTGAGCGACATATTTTGCGATTTAAATGGCGCCGTTTGCCAACCATCTTGAACGAGAACACGGCACAGCGCAGCGGTCAGAATACTTTTGCCAACATCGGATGCTGTTCCTTGGATCATTAGTGTGGCGGCCTCAGCTGCAGTCATTTCATCCATGATCATTTCCTCGACTCCGATCTCCGGCTAGTTCCTGCATCATCGCCCGCAATCCTTGAACTAACCGTTCATTATCCTCACGCAGCTTTATGGCAACACGGCAAAAGCGCTGGTCAAGCCCTTCGAACAGGGATGCGTCTCGAATCAAAATCCCTTGCTTCCCCATATGTCTTTGAGCCTGTTTTACATCAAACCCCAGCTCTTGCGGAAAAGAGAATAATAAGAAATTCACAGCGCTTGGCGTGACTTCAAGTCCCAACTGCTGGAGCTGACCCATTAACCAAATCTGTTCCGCCTGCAGCCACTGTCTGCTTGCTTGCTCAAATTCCACATCGTCAAGCACCGCCGCCCCAATGCGCTGGGCCAAATAATTGACACTCCACTGAACCTGCAGCTCCTGAATGCGCTGAATCCAATCCGGGTGCGCCACCATGAATCCTAAGCGAATCCCGGGTATGGAAAAAAACTTTGTCATAGAGCGAATAACGAACACATTTGAGCTGGTCGAAGCGAACTTCAACATAGAATGCTTTCTCTCATCTGGCACAAAATCCATGAATGCTTCGTCCACAATTAACTTCCGTCCGCTTTCCGTGATTTGTTTCAAAATGGCGGGTGGAATCAATCGCCCTGTTGGATTATTCGGATGGCCCAAAAAGAGCACATCGCTCGATAGAAGAGCCTTCTTCACATCATCTTCCTGTAAATCAAAATGATAATGAGCATGGAGTGGAATGGAGTGAATGTCGCCGCCTGCTTTATGTATAGCTTCCTCATATTCGCTAAAAGAAGGTCTGGCTAAACCTGTAACCGGAGATTGCAATACCCGGGCAATGAGATCAATTAATTCTGCGGCTCCGTTGCCAACGGCAATACTCTCCATCGGAATATCGTATTTATGCGCCAGCTTCCTGCGCAGCTCCCTAACCGCAGGGTCAGGGTATTGAACCATGTCACGCCACTCCGTTGTCACTATATGTTCCACGACAGAAGGCGGTCCAAGCGGATTCATATTGGAGCTAAAATCCAGAAATTGATCCTGCGAACGTCCGAATGCCTCTTCTGCTGTCCGGAGATCTCCCCCGTGTCCATATCGTTCCAGCACTTCATCACTCTCCTTCCATGTAAAGAACTATCAACAAATTTAAAGACTACTCAAGGCAAAACCCCAAGTAACACGACTACTCCAAGAAGCAGCAGGCCCTCCAAAAGTTCATTCAAAGCGCCATATGTATCACCGGTCAATCCGCCGAGTTTACGGCTTATATACGCTGCTGCCAGACAGCCGACAAGACAAGTAACAACAGGAAAGCCGACAAGCACACTCCAAATAGGCATATGGCCAAAAAAGGCTGTCAAGCTGCTATGACCGATAGCAGCAACAAGTGCTGTGAGTAAGAGAGCCACAAATGTACATGCAGCCACATGACCTTTAGTAACCCCGCGAAATAAGCCCCCAAGTCCAGAACCGCTTCTCGCATAAGGCCAAGCGTGTATCGCGACAACCATAAACCAGCGACTCCAAATCGGAATAGCGGCAAGAAGGAAGCTTGCCGCCTTCCATATATGCCCCGCCTGATTACTGATCAAAAGGCTATAAATCATTGAAAACTTAAGGAGCAAATGCAGCACACAAACAATAACGCCCATGGCGCCTACGCGACTGTCTTTCATAATTTCCAACATTTGCTCGCGAGGCCTGTGGCTAAGAATGCCATCTGCAGTATCCATTAATCCATCCAAATGCAAGCCTCCTGTCAGGAGGACCCACAATCCGAGCAATATTACAGCCGCTGGCATGGCTGGCAGCACAAGCCGTAAGCCATCACCCGCCAGGAGCAGCAGAACGCCAATAACGAAGCCTGCCAATGGATAAAAGACAACGCTTCTGCGAAACACTTGTGCCGTATACTCGATCTGCACCGGAATCGGCAGACGGGTTAAAAATTGAAAGGCTGCTATGCCTCCATGCAGCCACTTTATTAGAGCCAAACGAGCAGTACGCACAGCAGTCCTCCCATCACTACAAAGCTGACGCCGTACAGCATACGTACGGCTAAGACAATATCCCGCTGCGTCCGCTCCCGCAGCGGCCAACCGAGGCGGGCGCGCTCGCTGGCGGCGCCGCCATAAACGTTCAGCCCGCCCAGCTCAATCCCGAGCGCACCGGCTACCGCCGACTCGGGAATTCCGCTGTTCGGGCTGGGATGCAAGTGCGCGAAGCGGCGGATCGCTGCCGCCGACCGCTTCGCCGAGAGCCCCGGCTGCAGCAGGGCGACGAGAATGAGCAGGAGGCCGGTCAGCCGGGCCGGAATCCAGTTCATGGCGTCGTCCCAGCGGGCCGACGCCGTACCGAAATGACGGTAGCGGTCATTTCGGTAACCGACCATCGAATCCAGCGTATTCGATGCCCGGTACAGCATAGCGAGCGGAGCGCCGCCCAGCAGCGCATAGAACAGCGGTGAGATGACCGCGTCGACGATGTTCTCGGCTACCGTTTCCACAACCGCACGCGTCAACTCCGCTTCACCGAGGTGTTCCGTGTCCCTGCCAACGATGTAGCCCGTGTATTTGCGAGCTTCTGCGAGATCGCCGCTGCGCAATGGTTGATATACAAGATATGCCGCATCTTTTAAGCCTTTAATGGCTATCGTTGTAGAAATAAGCCATGTAGAGACGAAGTAACCCAGCCACACATTTATCCAATGTGCTGCCCAAACAAGCGCTGACACAGCCATGAAGCTAAGAATTATCGTTGTACCGGCTAGTACAACCCCCTTCACTTTTAGCCGTGTGACACTCTCATTAATCGCACGACCTTCACTTTCTTTGCGAAGGCTGCGTTCCAGAAATCGAATCCACCGTCCGATCAGAATAACTGGATGCGTCGGCCATTTCGGATCGCCAATGAGCCAATCTATGACTATAGCTGCGGCCGTCATTGCCACAATTTCCTGCCAAGAATACAACCACACTCTCCATCACCGTTCCATACATAACGCTTTAATCCAAGCGGTATGCCCTACTTTTTAACTCTATGGGGATGCCAGCTGTCACCAGAAATACTTGATCGCATGTTTCAGCCAACCGCTGGTTCATTCGGCCAGCGGCATCCCGAAATTTGCGACCCAGCGCATATTCAGGGACGATACCACTGCCGACTTCGTTCGTCACAAGAACGAGATGTCCGCTGAAATCGGCAACGGTCTCTACAAGCGCATCCACCTGCTTCATGACCAAATTGGCTGCATCAGCATCTCCTTCGTAGCGAAGAAGCCAATTGGAGAGCCAAAGCGTCAAACAGTCGACCATCACTACTGCCTCACGGCAAGCTCCCGTCTCCTGCAGTTGAAGCAGAAGCTCCTGCAGGGCATAAGGCTCCTCCCGGGTATCCCATGGATACCCCGAATCCAGCCTCATCTGCCGATGCAAACTGACACGCTCCCTCATTTCCTCATCATAGATGTGGGAGGTCGCGATATAAATGCCGCTCTCGCCGCCCCGCATCGAGAGCTTTTCGGCGAAAGAGCTTTTGCCGCTCCGCGCGCCGCCCGTCACTAAGATCGCCATGGCTTCCTCCTTCTAAGAGTTTTGCCGTAGCAAAACTTTCTTCGTAAGCATAAGCTGAGTTTTGCTGCAGCAAAACCGGCATCGTAAGCCTCATTAACCACGCGACACGCCAGCGCTGTCGAATGTCGCCATTTCCTTCATGATCTTGCCAGCGGCGTCGATCAGGTTGAAGCAAAGCACAGCGCCTGTACCTTCACCCAGGCGCATATCCATCTGCAGCATCGCTCCGAGGCCAACTGCGTCAAGCAGCTTCGCGTGCCCCTGCTCATGCGATAAGTGCGAGGCGAGCATATAAGACGCGCTTAACGGCGCTAACCGGCTCGCCACTAAGGCAGCCGCCGACGAAATGAAGCCGTCGATAACCACAGGGCAGCGATTCTTCGCTGCGCCCAGAATCACGCCAACTAGACCGGCGATCTCAAGTCCTCCGACCTTCGCAAGCACGTCAAGAGCATCCTCAGCGTTCGGTTCATTGATGGCGAGCGCCTGCTTGACAACTGCTTGCTTATGCAGCCAACGCGCATCGTCAATGCCTGTTCCCCGGCCTACGGCGCTGCCGGTTTCCAATCCCGTCAGCGCGCAGAGAATCGCCGCGCTCGCTGTGGTATTGCCAATCCCCATGTCTCCCGTAGCGAAGAGACTGTAGCCTTTGGCCACGTAGGCATCCACTACATCTGCGCCTGCGAGGATCGCTTGGAGGGCTTCTTCGCGTGTCATTGCCGCTTCGCGTGCCATGTTGCGCGTTCCTTTTCTTACTTTACGGGACAGGAGAGCCTGGTGCTCCAGATCCGCATTCACGCCGATATCCACACAGACAACATCCGCACCTGCGTGACGTGCCAATACATTGACGGCAGCGCCACCCGATAAGAAATTCATCACCATTTGCGGCGTGACTTCAGCCGGGAATGCGCTTACGCCTTCCTCGCACACACCGTGATCGCCCGCCATGACGATAACGGCCTTTTTTTCAAAAACAGGCATGACCTCACCCGTAATCCCCGCCACTTGACGAGCGATATCTTCCAGCTTGCCTAAGCTTCCTGGCGGTTTCGTCAACTGATCCAAATGCTGATTGGCAAGATTCACGAACTCTTGGTGTAACGGTTTAATGCTTTCAACAATATGATCCAAATGATTCATGACTAAAAATCCCCTGTCCGTTGACTATTTTCCTGGCTGCAATAAAATTTGCGGAGCGTGATTAAGCGGATGCTGTAAAACGATGGGCTCCGTACCATACACCTCAGCAATTAAATGACTTGTAATAATTTCTTTAGGCGTCCCGATAGCCGCCACGCCCCCATTGTGAACAACCATCAATCGGCTGCAGTACTGCGCCGCTAAATTCAAATCATGAAGAACGGCAACCACTGTCAGTTCGGAATCGCGCTGCCATTCCTTGATATAGTCCATCATCTGCACCTGATAGCCGATGTCCAGAAATGTCGTCGGCTCATCGAGCATGAGCAGCTTCGGCTGCTGCGCCATGACTTTGCCTAACGCAACTCGCTGACGTTCGCCGCCGCTAAGCATCTCAATCTTTCGCTGTGCAAGTGGATCCAGACGCAGCTTGGCAATAATTGCGGCAATGAGCGTTTCGGCTTCCTCTGTGTCTTCGCCGAGCCAACTTTGAAAGGGGTATCGGCCCATTTCCACGACCTCTTGAACGGTAAATCCGACCGGAGGCAGAGCATCCTGCTGAAGCACCGCCAGCCATCTGGCCAACTCTTTACGAGAATAGGAGGCAACTGGATGTCCATCCAAACGAACCTCCCCATCCGTTACCGGATCTACACCAGATAACAACCGCAAAAGCGTTGACTTGCCGCTGCCATTCGGTCCAATAATACCGAAAAACTCGCCTTGCTTAACCTCGAAGCTGATTCGATCCAGCACGTGCTGGCCTTTGAAGCTACGAGAAAGCTGCTCAACCTCAATCATTTTCATCAACCTCTTAACGTTTTCTTATCCTTATGCAGTAAATAAGCAAAGAATGGCGCCCCTAAAAAGGCTGTAATCACGCCTAACGGAATTTCAGTAGGGCTAAGCAGCGTGCGGGCCAGCGTATCTGCCCATAGCACGTAAATCCCCCCGCCTATCGCGGAAAGCGGTATAATTAAACGATAATCCGGGCCTACTAACAACCGCACCAGATGCGGCACAATAAGTCCTACAAAACCTATGACGCCTGCTACTGAAACAGCAGCAGCTGTAATAAAAGTGGATACAACAAGCACAATCAGTTTCGTCCGTTCCACATGAACTCCTAGATGAGAAGCCTGACGTTCTCCAAGCGCAAGCAAATTCAGCGGTCTTGCATAAGAGATAAGCACTACAAAACCAATGACCAAGTAGGGCGACATTGTCCATGCATAGGACCAGCCCCGCATCGCCAAGCTCCCCATGAGCCAAAATACGATTTCATTAATAACTTGGTTCGAAATGGATACCATAAACGACACAATAGCCCCTAAGAAAGCTTGCATGACTACCCCGGATAAAATCAACGTTTCCATCTTCAGCTTCCCATCGATCCGAGCGAGCTTTAGAACAAGCAATAAGGATATGAGGCCTGTTACAAATGCCACAATAGGAATAGACCACTGACCAAACCACGCATACTGCAGCCCGAAATAAATTAGAAAAGCTGCGCCAACCGATGCGCCTGACGATACGCCAAGCGTGTAAGGATCCGCAAGCGGATTGCGGAGCACCCCTTGAAAGGCAGCGCCAGCAACAGAAAGCGCAGCTCCCACCAGAATCCCAAGCAATACTCGCGGAAATCGCACTTTGAGAATGATCTGCTCCGAGGATTGCGGCCAGCTGACATTCATGTGTCCTCCCACCCAAGGGAGTTGATTGCCAAGTATCCCTGCAATTTGCAGTATAGGCAGCCGAGCAGCGCCGAGCGATAGACTGATCAGAATAGAAAGAAGAAGGAGTACTAAGCCTACTCCTCCCCACAACATCAATTTTCTTTTCATTTATTTCACCAGTTCAGGATAGATGCCTTTCGCCATTTCCAACAATCCATCTGTCATTCTTGGACCTGGGCGGCTGAGCAGATTTTGGTCAACGCCAATAACTCTCTTGTTTTTCACAGCGTCAATTTGTTCCCAACCGCTGCGGGCACGGATAATCTCGTCTAACGGCTTTTTCGTTTTGTCATCGACAAACCCTTGTGCGTAAAGAATCACGTTAGGATTCTGCTGAATAATTTTCTCTTCGCTAATTTGCTGCCATCCCTTTGTATCTGCAGCCACGTTGACGCCGCCAGCGAGCTGGATCAGCTCGTCCATGAACTCCCCACTGCCTACGGTCCAGCCAGGGCTGAACTCAATGTACACCTTCTTCTTAAGCTCACTCTTTACGTCTTTCACCGCATCGACGACCTTTTGACGGTCGGCTTTCATCTTCGCAACAACTTTCTCCGCCTGCTCTTGATGGTCGGTAATAAGGCCAAACGTTTGGATATCAGCGATCGCTTCATCCAATGTCTTGGGCTCGACTTTGAACACATTGAGGTTCATAGCACGGAGCTTTTCTACGGTATCAGCTTTCATGGATACACCTGTAAAAACCACACCTGCATTCGCTGCAATCAAAGCTTCTTGATTAGGCTTAACAATACTGCCCATTTTAGGCTTCGATTTAGCCGCATCCGGATAATCATCGAAGTCCGACACACCCACGATTTGATCAGCTAAACCGAGCGCAAATAAGCCCTCCGTTTCTGCTGGTGATACGGATACGATGCGTTCAGGCGCCTTTTCGAACGTAAATTCCTTGCCTGTCGCATCCTTTAATTTCAATGGATATTGTGTTTTCTTAGCTGACTCTGCTGTCGGTGCTTTTGTCGTTGAAGCGCCCATTTTCGCCGGTTCTGAAAGCTCAGGCTGTGCCTCTTTCTTGCCGCAGCCGGCAAGGCCGACAGCAGTTGCCATTGCTGCAGTAAACAGCAGCGCTTGTTTCCACTTTATTTTCGTCATCATCTGGTACCTTCCTCTCCAAACCGTTTGTTTCACCCTCGGATAGCAACAAAAAACCCCTGCGTTCCTTAAGAACGGAGGGGACGATAAATCACGGGTATCGCGGCAATGAGCCCATTGCCTCCTGATTTAACGCAACCCTTTTCCTCGAAGGATGTCGTAATCGGCACCATGGGCAGGTCTCCTGGCTTACGGGCATGATCATCCTCGCCTTCCCATTTGGCATATAGCAAAACAGTGGCATTTCGAGGTTTTCCCGGGTTACAGTGGCGGGACCGCTCCGGATTTGCACCGGCTTCCCTTTTAAGCGGCGAACTCAGAATCGAGCTTGCCAGCACCTATGGCTGCAAATAAGTCAATTTGAATCACTTTGTCGATTATAGTTGAGATTCATCTGTAGGGCAAGCTTGAAGTATTTGCCGCGCTAAATTAGCTTAGGTCAGCTGGCAGCGAACGATATATATATTCATGGAATCTGTTTCCTGTATGAAAATGTCTTGATTGCCCGGACCGCACTCATCCAAACGCCCTACACCCTACTTCTGCGCAATAACTTTGAGCACTTGTTTCGCTTCATCAACTTTTTTTACATTTTGCGGTATAAAGGCGACAAGCCCCTTCCCGTCAAATCCTTGCTCCTTCATCCACTTGTTGTCTGAGAGCGGAATCCCGTACAAATGCTTCTCGGCAGACTTGCCGTCCTCTTTCATTTCAATAACACCTGCCGGGTAATCCTCAGGCTTAATGGCGTCGTCCAAGGAAACGAATCCAGCCTGGCTCGTCAATGTTTTAAACTGCTCTTCCCCCAGAATGAAGATCCCATTCTCCCCTGCGGCAAGCTCAACAATCATTTTCTCCATCGAAAATATCGGCGACGTTACAAGTTTAACGGTGGGAGTCTCACCGATCTTGCTTTTCAGCGACGCTTCCAGCTTGTCCCCTATTTCACTCGGAAAACCATTCTGTCCCATAATGAAGATAGATACATCCGGCTTCGGACCACCGCAACCAACGAGCAATACCATGAGCGCAAATATCGTGACCAACAGCAACTTCACTTTCATGCAGCAATAGTCCCTCCGTCTTAAGCTGAATGCTTCGATAGTCATGAGAAAAGCCGGCTCATCACCGACTCTTTCTCCCATTATTCATATATTCATTTATTTTGCGATCGAGTACTGTGCTAAGTTCAACCACGGATTCCGAGGTCATTTCTCTTCCATCCACGACCATCTGTTCTAGCATTCGTCTCAGAGAATGAATCTCTTCCTCCAAGGAAGTAAGGGAGTTGGCTTTCTTCGCATGCTTGAACAACCAACGCGATTCCGACTCATTTTCGTGAATATGCAGATGTGAGCGATAGGTTGAAAGTTGATATTCAATAGAAGCCATGCTTTTCCCTCCTTACTTCCAGAATACCAGTTTTTGTTCCCAATGAAAATATGAAATCACATCTTTTTTACAATTTTTTGAGAAAATTTCCGATTCTTTCAAGTGCTTCATTCAGTTGCGAGACACTATAAGCGTAGGAACAGCGTAAAAACCCTTCTCCGCCTAGTCCGAACACGTCTCCCGGCACTGCTGCAACCTTTGCTTCAAAGAGCAAACGTTGTGCGAACTCATCCGAAGTCATGCCTGTTGCGACTATGCTGGGGAACGCGTAAAACGCGCCCTGCGGCTCATGACACTCGAGTCCAATATCACGGAACCCTTTGACGATGAGCCTCCGTCTTTGATTGTAGGACTCCATCATCCGGTCTTTTTCTTCCAAACCATTAATCAACGCTTCGTGCGCTGCAACCTGTCCCATGACGGGGGCGCACATCACGGTATATTGATGTATCTTCAGCATGGCGGAGATCAGCTCACGGTGACCGCAGGCATAACCCATACGCCAGCCAGTCATGGCGAACGCTTTGGAAAAGCCGCTAACGAGAATCGTACGGTCTCTCATACCTGGCATAGCTGCGAAGCTGACATGCTTCACGCCATAGGTAAGCTCAGCATAAATCTCGTCGGAGATGACAATCAAATCGTGCTCTTCAACCACCTTGGCAATCGGCAGCCAGTCCTCATAGGTCATGATCCCGCCTGTTGGATTACTTGGGTAGCAAAGGATCAATATTTTGGATCGCGGCGTTAATGCCGCGCGGAGCGCCTCTTCCGTCAACTTGAACTGATCTTTGGCAAAAGTCTCGATACCGATAGCTTTGCCGCCGCTGATGCTTGTAATGGGCGAGTAGGAAATATAACAAGGCTCCGGAATCAGGACTTCATCTCCAGTTGTTATCAATGCCCGTAAAGCCAGATCGATGGCTTCACTTCCGCCTACCGTAACCAGCACTTCATCGGATGGCTCATACTTTACCTTGAATGAGGTATGCAAATACTCTGCGATCGCTTCACGAAGCTCCGGAATCCCGGAGTTCGGCGAATACTTCGTTCTGCCGCGTTCCAGCGAATATACCGCTGCCTCGCGAACATGCCATGGCGTCGAAAAGTCAGGTTCACCCACACCTAAGGAAATAATGTCGTCTTTGCTGTTGCTGACCAAATCGAAAAATTTACGAATTCCCGATGGTTTGATCTCTCGCACCGCAGGAGCGAGGTAATCCGTCATCGACTTTGCCTTCACTTGCGGGATCGTTATGTCATCTTTGATCATCGAAGTACCTCTTCCCTACGGCGAAACAAGCATTCGGTGATCATCTTCCTGATCCTCGAATATAATGCCGTCCTGTTTGTATTTTTTTAATATAAAATTCGTTTTTGTAGAAAGCACACGATCAACCGGCGACAGCTTGTTGGAAACGAATGAAGCGACCTCTTTCAAGGAACTGCCCTCAACTTCAACGAGCAAATCATAAGCGCCGGACATGAGATAAACGGATTTTACTTCCGGATATAAATAAATCCGTTCCGCGATCGCATCGAACCCGCGTCCGCGTTCCGGTGTAATTTGCACTTCAATCAGGGCGGTAACCTTTTCGTCATCTACTTTGCTCCAGTTTACCACTGTTGCGTATTTGACAATGACCTTATCCGCTTCCATCTCGCTTATCGCTCGCGCCACCTCAGCCTCCGCCGTTCCAAGCATGGTGGCGATCAGTTCCGCGCT
This sequence comes from Paenibacillus tabacirhizosphaerae, assembly GCF_040812395.1. Lineage (GTDB taxonomy): Bacteria > Bacillota > Bacilli > Paenibacillales > NBRC-103111 > Paenibacillus_E. Next base: position 68,626 of record NZ_JBFNXH010000005.1, read on the forward strand.
GCGGCGGGCATCTTCCTTCAGTAGTTCGAGAATTCTTAGCTTCAAAGTATCCATGGTTAAACCTACCTTTCATTCATTGTTAATATGTCATCCTACAATCTTACAATGAACTGCTGTCCGAATTCAATTAGTGTGCATACCTAAGAGGCAGATTATTTTTATATAACCAAAATTTCCATCCCTAACAAACCAAAAAGGCCACAAGGATGCTCCTCTGGCCATCAACTGCCACCTGATTACTATCTTTGTGGCAAACTGCACTTCGATTCTGCTTGCAGCAGCTTATACACCGTCGCTTCAATCTCGCGATGTCTATATGAAGGACGAACATGAATACTCATGGCTTCCTCCAAACAACCGATACCAACCAATTCGCTCTCATCGTACACTGAGATGAAATATTGCGGGCTTTGGACGATTAGGTCCATTGGCAGCCGGATCCCTGATAGTATGCACTCATTTGTATAAACTTGTATGAAATCAGCAAGTCGATCTTTCTGCGGAACCTCATTGACATAAGCTAAATTCACTGTTACAACCACCTTTCTTCAAAACAACTTCTGTTAATAATTATACTTATTATCGCATTTTTATTCAATACATTCATTAAATAAAAACAACAAAAGCGCCGATCCCCCATTTCATCGGGATTGCGGCGCCTCTCCATACATGCATCGATTAAAATATGTCCATGCTCAAATATCTCTCGCCCGTATCTGGAGCTATACAGAGCACTCTCTTGCCTGCTCCCAGCTTGCGTGCAACTTGCAGGCCTGTCCACACGGAAGCGCCTGCAGATGGTCCTACGAGAATGCCTTCTTTGCTCGCAAGATCTCTTGTCGTCTGGATCGCATCCTCATCGGACACTTGCACAATATGATCGTAAACACTTGTGTTCAAAATGGCCGGTACGAAGCCCGGACTCGTTCCAACAAGCTTGTGCGGTCCAGGGCTGCCGCCAGACAACACAGGCGAACCCTTAGGCTCGACTACATAAATCTGGATCTGCGGCAGCTTCACTCTGAGCACCTCGCCCGTGCCCGTAATGGTGCCTCCGGTTCCTGACGTAGCAACGAACGCATCAAGCCGCTGCTCCATCTGCTCCAGAATCTCTAAAGCCGTTGTCGTCCGATGAATGTTCGGATTCGCCGGATTCTCGAACTGCTGCGGAATGTAGCTGCCGGGGATCTGATCCCGCAGTTCCACCGCCTTGGCGATCGCCCCTGGCATCCGCTGCGCCGCGGGCGTGAGCACAACCTCTGCTCCGTAGGCTTTGAGCAGATTAATCCGCTCTTTGGTCATGTTGTCCGGCATGACCAGAATCGCTCTGTAACCCTTGGCTGCGGCGTTCATCGCCAGGCCGATGCCCGTATTGCCGCTCGTCGGCTCTATGATTGTAGCGCCAGGGAGAAGATGGCCCGCCTTCTCGGCCTGCGCGATCAAATTATAGGCGGCGCGATCTTTCACACTGCCACTCGGATTGAAATACTCGAGCTTTACATAAAGCTCGGCGTCACCTTCCTGAACCAAACGGTTAATTCGCACGGCAGGCGTGTCCCCGATCAGTTCTGTAATGCTATTGACCATTTTTTTGTGCGTCACTTTTTCCCCTCCGCTCTCTCAATTCTCCTTGTACCATACTCACATTTTTAACGGGATTACTGCGGTTGTCAAGGTTTGCTAAGCGTTAATTGCTTTCTCATGAAGACCCAACTGACTAGCGGAGAGCTTCCGATGATCAAAAGCAGTACACTCAACACCCCTGGTTTCGTGCTCCAGGATACGACGCCAATGAACAACAGCACGCCGAGTACCCGGCCTGCATTCAGACTTAATTCTCGAAGGACGACATACTCTTCACGTTGCTTGGCGCTGCGTTCGTCCGCACCGATCAGGTCAAATACCGTAGACACCATAGGAACCGCGAATAGCGGAAGGAAGAGCGAAGCGCCAATGCCGAAACTTAATAATGCCGGATAATTCATTTTCCAGAAAAATGGTACAATAACAACAACCATCATCAGTGCGCCTACTAACATCGTGACTTTTCTAAACTGCGGCTTAACGAATTTCCCCGCCGCCCAGAAGCTGACCAATGAAACCGCTGAGGTCATCAGCACAAAATTGCCCAAACTGGCTTCGCTGGACGTAGCAATATAGACCAAGAGGGCAATCATGAAACCGAATACTCCCTCCCTAAATCCCTGTGCGACCAAGGCCAAACTGACTCGCCTCCATGGCGTATCCTGCTCCTTCAAGCAACGAATGGGAAGAAACCATTCATACGTCCCTTGAGCCTTCCTTTTTTTCAAAAAAAAGCTGACTACAACGCCGAGAACAAATATGCCTAAAGAAATCGAAAAAATTAACCGATAGCCGGCAGCACCCCCAAGACCGACAATCAGTAATCCGGAAATCCAAGGAGCAACAATACCCCCGCCTGAGCCCAGCAGTCCCATCCAGCCATTAAATCGATCCCGATTGTCCGGGTCTGTAACTTCGAAATAAACAACATTGAAAGCGATCCAAAACAAGCCAGATGATATTCCCTGCACCATGCCTAAACCTATGAAATATTGAAAACTGCTGCTTCCCAGCCATAAAACAAGCATATAAAAGCACGCGGATACGGCTACGCCTACTCGCAGGCAGTTCATTTTGTTATGCTCCTTGACCCATTTCCCGGCTAGCCAGAACGTAATGGCCATTGTTAAATGTGTCGTTAGCGTAAACCAGCCAATTAACGTATAGTCGTTTTTAGCCTTCCATAGGTAAACGCCGACAAAAGTTCCTGATAACGCATTCGCAACACCAAACAAAGCATGGACGGCCAATAACAATATAGCTTGAGCGTCCAGCTTCCCTTTTTTCGGGGAACTCCGTTCCTCTGTTAAACCGCTATCGCGACCTTCAAAATAGCTCCTCTGGACGTTTTCCTTCGTCCTGCCTGGATGAACCCGCTGCCCGCTCCAATCTTGCTGCATGCCGCACCTCATCTTTCCCCCGAGATTGAAATAACTCTAGTTAAGTTTCCCCAATCGGATAAAAATATAAGAATACGAAAAAACCGAACCCCAGCAGGATTCGGCTTCTTGTTACTTCTCTTTAATTTGTTCAACCATTAATAACCGATCGGTATCGGACAGAAACTTTTCCACTTTAAAACAGGAGGGACATACGTAAACATTCATTGTCAATGGCCCCGATACGAAGGCGCGACCAAGTAGTTTCGGGATATGCGGCGTAAAGGAGTCCCCCATAACCTCGTTGCCGGCTAATAGCATAAATTCGTGGCATCCCGAACATTCCGGCGCTTCTTCCTGTTCATCTGAAATGCGCTGAATCGCTTCTCCATAGCCGTCCAGCGGCTCATCAGAACCATCCCAAGCCGTCGATAAGTCCTCGTCCGGCTCCACATCTTCTTTGAAACGCAGCGGTTGGCCTGTTTGTTTGACGGTTAGCTTAATGCTGCGATAGTCATTCAATTCATTAAAGCAGTGCGGGCATTCTTCCTCGGGTCCAATCTCCGGATCCCAAACAATTTCTGTTTGGCACCAAGGACATACCACTTCTTCGTTGGCACTCATTCCTTAATCCTCCACATGATTCTTGCATACTTCTACTTCAATAAATAATAAACCCCTGCCGCCATAAACACAAATGCGATAGCAAACAAGGTTCCCCACAAGTATTTCATTACCTAGGCCTCCACGACGAAAAAAGAATGCGGTCTCTGTCACATGCGGCTCTTGAAAATCTTAGGTGACGCAGGCTCCAACTACATACGATATAGAGATCGAAATCATCATAGAAAGAAGTCCCACTGCCTTATTATCCTTTTTAATTTCCTCATCGATTTTAAAATAAGGCGTCAAAAATTCAAATATGAAGTAAGCCACAAGCAATAACAGAAATCCGTAGCCTGCCCAGATGAGAGAATGAATCATTGTGTCCTGGTTCAAAATGGCAAACCGGAACAAATTGCAGATCCCGAAAATTTTGCCCCCCGTAGCCATCGCCACGGAAATATTCCCTTTTTTAATTTCTGCCCAATCGTCATACTTCGTGACCAGCTCAAAAATAGTCAGGAACACCACGAGTGCGATAATCGCTACTGCAAAAAATGCGAGTGTTGATAAATACGGGTTACTGAGCAATACATCCACCTCTTCGTTCATCTTGACTCCTGCCTTCCCTCACAAAAGGTAGAAGAGACTGAGTGTTCCTCAGCCTCTCGCAGGTACGTTTATTAGTATATCATTAGGATTGTTTTTTTTCAGCAAGCTTTGCTTTCATTGCCGCTAATTCGTCGTCAATCGCACTGTCGGAACTGCCTAGTTGGTCTAACTCATCGTCAAGGCTGCGGTTTTTAGCGCGGATTTCTCCGCTCGCTTGCGCTTCTGCTTCCATTTGAAGCACTTTCTCGCTCATACGGTCAAAGCCTTTAGCCGCATTATCCGTACCGAAACCGGACATCGCTTGGTTGATCTGCTTCTGTGCTTTCGCCGTTTCAGCGCGAGCGATCAGCAAATCTTTCTTATTCTTCATTTTGTTGAATTCGTCTTTCATTTCTGTCAACTGATTGCGAAGCTGATCCGCATTCGTTTTAGCAAGATCGTACTGACGTTTAAGCTCGTCGAAACGCTCTTGATGCTCTTTTTTATCTTGCAGCGCGCGGCGGGCCAACTCTTCGTTGCCTTGCTCCAAAGCTTTGAGCGCTTGCTCGGAACGCTTCGTCACCATTTCTTCAGACTCTTCATATTGCTGCTTGAATTTTTTCTCGATGGCAATTTGCTTCGCTACCGCAGTTTCCGCTTCCAGGATGTCTTCTTCCATATCGCGCAGGAACTGATTCAGCATTTTTACTGGATCTTCTGCTTTGTCAAGCAAGTCGTTAACCGAAGCCATCGTCATGTCACGCAATCTTTTGAAAATTCCCATTTGTAAATTCCTCCTAATTTTGAACATCTATGATTGGGTGTTGCAAATACTTTTTTGTTCACCGGTGCTTACACACATTACATACGTGCTATCAAAGATGGGGTTTCAAAAAAAATGAGAATTTTTTCAGATTATTTCAATTCGACTACGGTAACCCCTGCGCCGCCTTCGTTATAGTTGCCCATCCGGTAGCTTTTGACGTGTTTGTGGCGGCGTAAATATTCCTGCATGCCCGTACGCAGCACACCCGTTCCTTTGCCATGGATCAAATAAACTTGGCCCAAGTTGCCTAAGAACGACTCATCAAGAAAGCGATCCGCTTCGATCAGCGCCTCCTCCATGTTGAGGCCGCGCATATCAAGCTCGCTCCGAATATGCTCATCCCGCGTCCGCTTAACCGTTGTTGCTGTCTGCTGCGGCTTCTTCTGCGCAGCTGAACCGATCTTCTCAAGGTCGGACAAGTTGACCTTCATCTTCATAATACCGAGCTGCACCGTTGCTTCGGTGCTGGAGACGATCTCTACCACGTGACCCTTCTGCCCCAGGTTCACAACCCGCACTTCATCGCCGGCCTCGATGCGCTCAGGCCGCTTCTTCGCCGCGCGAGCTTCGCGCTTCTCGCGCAGCTCCGGCGCCGCCTGATCCAGCTTGCGGCGCGCCTCAATCAGCCGGTGGTCCTTGACCCCGCCGGCTTCTTCCTGCGCCATGCGCCGCAGATCGGCGATGACTTCGTCCGCCTCGCGGCGCGCCTTGGCGACAGCCTCGCGCGCATCGCGCTCGGCTTTCTCGAGCAGCTTGTCACGCTGCTCGTCGAACTTCGCCTGCTGCGCCTCCAAGCCCCGGCGCAGCTCTTCGGCCTCTTGCCGAAGCTGCTCTGCGCTTACGCGCTCTCTTTCTGCAATCAGGCGGTTCTCCTCGAGCGACGCGATCATCGATTCGACGCGAAGATCCTCTTCGCCTACTTGAGCACGCGCATGCTCAATAATACGACGTGACAAACCAAGCCGTTCTGCTATGGCGAATGCGTTGCTTCGCCCTGGAACACCCACTAGCAAACGATAAGTAGGACTTAGCGTCTGGATATCAAATTCCATGCTGGCATTGATCGTGCCTGGCTTTTGATACGCATATGCCTTCAGCTCCGAATAGTGCGTAGTCGCAATGATCCGGCAGCCGATTTGATGAATATAATCTAAAATCGAAATCGCTAACGCCGACCCTTCAGCGGGGTCTGTTCCTGCTCCGAGCTCGTCTAGCAGCACCAAGCTTTTTGGCGTCATATCTCTCAAAATATTAATAATATTGGTCATATGGCTAGAAAAAGTACTCAAATTCTGCTCGATACTCTGTTCATCGCCGATATCCGCATAAATCGCGTCGAAGACACATAACTGGCTGCCTTCCTCGGCCGGCACGAAGAGACCTGACATCGCCATCAAACTAAGGAGGCCCACTGTTTTCAGAGAAACGGTCTTACCACCTGTATTCGGACCTGTGACAATAATCTGCGAGTAGTCGTTCCCTAGCTCCAGATCAAGAGGCACTACCGCTTCCGCTGAAATTAACGGATGGCGGCCGCGTTTAATTTTAATAAAACCTCGATCATTTAATCTTGGCTGAGTTGCTTTCAATTCACGAGCCAGGCCTGCCTTCGCAAAAGTAAAATCAAGCTGGGCCAGCAGTTCGACATCCGACACAAGGAAATCCACTTGCTCCGCGACAAGCTCGGTAAGCATCCGCAAAATCTTCTCAATCTCGACTTCTTCTTTGAGCTTAAGCTCGCGAATTTTATTATTCAACTGAACGATGGACTCAGGTTCGATAAAAAGCGTTGCGCCCGAGGCCGACTGATCGTGAATCATCCCGCCAAAGCTGGAGCGATATTCAGCCTTAACCGGTATGACGTAACGGTCGTTACGAATCGTAATCAAGACATCCTGCAGCATCTTCTGTACGGAAGAATTCCGAATCATTTGTTCCAAACGTTCTCGGACTCTGGCTTCACCCGTGCGAAGTTCACTGCGTACACGTCCTAATTCCGGACTCGCGCTATCAACTACAACCGCATTTTCATCAATACAGCTATTGATTTTGTCTTCTAACTGTTTGTTCTCGGTCAATAGATCGACTTGATCCTTCAGCATCGGAATGGCATATTCCTCATGAACCGCGACCACGAATCGTTTCAGCCTCCGGGAACCGAACAGCGTCGTCGAAATATCAAGCAGTTCTACCGGGTTCAACATCCCGCCAATTCTCGCACGGTGCAGGGATGCACGAATATCCCGAATGCCTCCAAAGGGAGCGTTCCCCTTCAGCCTCTCCACATTCACTGCCTCGTCGGTAGCCTGCAAGCGGAGCTTAACCAATTCAAAATCTCCAATAGGCTCCAGCTTTTCGGCGGCATCCTTGCCTAAGGAAGTTGATGCATGGTTCATCAGTTTATGTAAAATCTTCGGGTATTCTAATGTTTTTATAATTTTTGCGTTCAACTGTCTTCAACCTCTTTTCTCTACGCTATATTATAAACCAAAGCGAATAGGATTAGCTACGGAGACAATCGTTATATGGAAGATGCTACCTCCCATATTTCCAAAAGAGGCTGGACACACTAAAATATGCACCCTTCCTCATGCCAAAAGGAGTTGCATACCTTCAAAAACGCCAAGCATCGCTAGCAAGAAACACTTGTTATCGTGGGGAAAAACATCTCTTTACAAAATGAAGGAGGTACCCGAGATGCATCTTCTTGGACATCTTGTCAGGTTTATTGTGTCTGCTTTGGTTTTGATGTTTGTCAGTTGGCTGGTACCAGGGTTTAAGGTCGGCGGGTTCTGGAGCGCCTTTTTTCTCGCACTAGTCATTGCAGTTGCCGCATGGATCATTGAAGGGATCTTCGGCAAAAAAATCACTCCTTTTGGCAGAGGAATCGTTGGTTTCCTGGTGAGTGCGCTGGTCATTTGGTCGGCCCAATTCGTCGTAAACAACGTTTCCAGCTCCATGATAGGTGCAGTTCTAGCTGCTTTGGTCATCGGGATCATCGACTTGTTCATCCCTGTCAAAACACCATTTGAACAAGGTCTGACAGGAAGGGAAGATCATCGATAATTTTGCCGGTTCCTGTAATTGGCACCGATGGTAAAGCCCAATAAAAGATCGGTCTGCTGCGATTTCACGCCGGACCGATCTTTTTTTGACCTCATTTATTCATACTCATTCACTAGTTTGTCACTGCATTTTCAGAAACCGTCGTGTACAATGAAAGTGAAGTCAAAAAATGGTTTTACGGAGGGGTACATATGGTTAAAAAGTTGCTCGTACTCATGATGAGTGCTGCTTTGGTTATCGCCCTTGCAGCTTGCGGAAACAAAGAAAAGGCCGTCGAGCCGCAAACGACAGGTGCCGCGCAAGCTGGTGGACAGGCCGTTACGCTTAAAGCGACGAATTTCAAATTTGATCAAACCGAATATCGCGTCAAAAAAGGGGAGCCTGTGACTATCACCCTTGATAACGCTCAGGGTATGCATGGCGCTTCAATTAAAGATTTTAAGATTAGTCTGGATGGCGGCAAAAAAACAGCTACGTTCACACCTGACAAAGCAGGATCTTTCCCGATTGTCTGCTCGGTTATGTGCGGATCCGGACATGCTGACATGAAAGCGACACTGATCGTGGAATAAACGACATATTGGCATAGCATCAATGAAAAAGAGCACCCCATTCGGGTGCTCTTTTTCATTGAGACTATATCAGACGACTCACGTGTATTCCGTAACCAATGAGCTAACATTTACTGCACATGCCTTAAAACCTGGCATTTTACAGGTCGGATCGAGCGCATCGTGCGTGATTTTATTTACATTTTGGGTATCGCCCCAATGCATGGGCACGAATACGGTATCCTCTCGGATGTCACTGCTGAACCGACTGCGCACGTAGATAAATCCTCTTTTCGATGCCAGCTTCACGAGCGTGGCCTCTTCTATCCGATATTTTCTGGCGGTTTTCGGATGAATCTCTACGAACGATTCTACATCACACGCTGCCAAGGAATGACTCCTCCTTGTTTGTACGCCCGTTAGATAGTGCGTAAGCACCCGGCCCGTTGTTAAAATAAGAGGAAATTCTTCGTTGACCTGCTCCTTCGGCAAATGATTGCCGACAGAAGTCAACAGTGCTTTGCCTGCAGGAAGCGGAAATGACGATTCAAATAAACGTTTTGCTCCAGGATGTTCAGGCTCTGGACAAGGCCAATAAATGCCTTCTTCCTTCCGTAAGCGGTCATACGTGATGCCATAATAGTCGGCTACGCCGCCTTTGCTTGCCAGCCTTAGCTCGTTAAAGATGTCTTCAGCGTCGGCAAAATTGAAATATTGCCCTCTGCCCAGACTTTCGGCTAAGTCACAAAGAATCTGCCAGTCATGCTTCGCTTCACCCGGCGCTAAACGGCCAGCTTCCCTCAGCAGCACGCGTCCTTCCAGATTTGTCAGTGTACCCGCATTCTCCAAATAAGCGGATACAGGTAAAATCAGATCAGCCAGCTGAGCCGTTTCTGACATCAGGAAATCGGCAACGACGAGGAAATCAAGCTTCTTCAGCCCATCTTCTACGAAATTCGCATTAGGATTTGATACTAAAGGGTTGGAGCCCATAACGAACAATGCACGAATCTCCTGCTCGCTTATCTTCTCCATCATTTCATAGGCAGAAACGCCTTTGCCAGGCAGTTCGGTCGGATCAATTCCCCACACACTAGCGACATAAGCGCGATCCTCAGGATTTTCGATCAGACGATATCCTGGAAGCTGATCAGCCTTCTGTCCATGCTCCCTGCCGCCTTGACCATTCCCTTGACCTGTGACAGCACCGTAACCACAGCCAGGTTTGCCGATTTTGCCTGTCAGCAGAACGAGATTAAGGAAATTGCGAACCGCCATATGTCCGTCCGTCTGCTGCTCGACGCCTCTCGCCGTGAACACCATGCCTGTGGCCGCTTGCCCGTAAGCCTTGGCCGCTTTGCGGATCAACTCAGAAGGCACACCGGTTAAGTCGGCGATCTCATTCAGGTCGAGTGCATCCAAATGCGCCTTCAGTTCGTCAAAGCCTTGCGTGCGATTCTCTACGAACTTGGCGTCGATCAACCCTTCTTCAAGCAGAACTTTCAGCATGCCATTCGCCAGTGTCGCATCCATGCCCGGCTTGACTCTCAGATGGAGATCTGCCATTCGAGTCGTACCTGTTTCCCTCGGATCGATCGCAATGATAAAAGCGCCTTTTTCTTTTGCTCTGGTAAAATAAGGCATGAGTGTCGGCTGACACTCCGCAATATTCGTACCAGCCAGAATCATGCAGTCAGCCAGCTCGATATCGGACAATTGATTCGTCAACCCGCGATCGATGCCAAATACTTTGACCCCTGCCGAAGCCGCGGCAGACATGCAAAACCTTCCGTTATAGTCAATGTGCTTGGTCTGCAGCGCAACACGTGCGAACTTACCGAGCAAATAGGCCGATTCGTTCGTCAATGAACCGCCACCATACAGGCCGACCGTATGATTGCCGTGTTGCCCGCGCAGTTCAGTAAACTTGTTTACGATTTGTTGGTACGCATCCTCCCACGAAATACGGACGAACTGACCATCCTTCTTAGCCATCGGATACAGGATTCTTTCTCCGGTCAGCGCGTGCTGATACGCATTCATGCCTTTGATGCACAAACGCCCTTCCGAGGCCGCGTTCGGTTTAGGAACAACCGTGTAGCTCGGACGCCCATCCGCACTGCCCCTTTCTTCCAGCACTTGCATTTTGCACTGGACACTGCAAAAGGGACATTGCGTATCCATTACACGCAGCGTACTTGTACCGCTTTGTTCTTCTTTTACAATTAGACTCATACGCTCAGCTCACCTTATCAAAGCAGCCGTCGGCCGCAGATTTTGTTGCTGCTGTTTCGTCAGCTCTTGTTCCTTGTTCATCCTATCGCTCAATTCCGCTCGGAATAAGAGATCAAATAACCCCTCGCGCAGCTGCGTTATGCCTTTGCGTTCAATCCACTGTCCCGTCGTTTCACCGTAATTCGCCTCTTCACGATACCACTGTAAAAAGGCCATCGACAGCTCCAGCACGGCCGCTTCCGTCCGCTCCATGCACAGCAATTCTCCTTGGCGGAGCTTCACGCCACTGCTGCCGCCTACGTAAATCTCCCAGCCGCCTGGCGCGCCGACGATGCCAAGATCCTTGGCAAGCGTCCCCGCACGATGCAGAGGGCTTGCAGAGACAGCCACACTTACAGCCGCAGGCATTTGCATGTGTTCTAATCTAATCTCAAGCAACGCGCCCAATTGGACGGAATCCTGCAGAGCGCTCTGGTCGTAGCCGACTCCCGCGCAAGTGACGACCGAAGCAATCGGTTTGCCATAAGCCGGAGCCGCAACGGCCGGCTGTCCGAGCTCTGCTCCGACCGGGTCCACATGCTGGGCATCAATGCCCAGCAATTCCAGATGCGAGCCGCCCGTCAACTTCACCAGCGGTATGTTGTACTTGTCGACCACATCTGCGATTCGCCTTAGCTGGTCGGCGTTTGTGACGCCGCCGAACATGCGCGGCCGAGCGGCGTAGGTGCCGTCAGCGAGCAAGTTCGCCTCCGGAGTCACCGCAGCAGATCCAACCCCTGCCCCGGCTGCGCTTAGCGCCTGGCCGATGTAGTACTTCAAGGCTGGGTTGCACACTGCGCAGCCTTCCGCCTTGCTAAAGCCCAGCGCGCTCATCGCCTCGCGAGCTGTAGTAAACCCGCCTGCGCGTACTGCATCGCGCAGTTCATCATGGCTATGCGATGTGCAGCCGCACACGGTTTCTTTCGGCGCTGCCGGGGCATCTTTGCCACGCAAAGCCAGTTGCAGCAGCGATGACACGAGCGGCTTACAGCCGCCGCATGTACTTGACGCTCTCGTACAAGCGCGGACGTCTTCGAACGTCTCGCATCCGCTCTCGCGGACCGCGTCCATGATCGCTCCTTTTGTCACGCCATTGCAGGAGCATACAGTCGCTGTAGGCGCCAGCGACTCCACGTAGGCTTCGTCGCCAGCCACGTCTCCCGCTGCTTCTTCCAGCACAGATACATTCGCTTGCTGTTTAATATAACCAAGCAGCTTATTACCCTCGCTGCTGTCGCCGTACAACACCGCACCGACAATTTTATTGTCGCGAATAGCAATTTTACGATACGTGTTACGAACACCGTCGATCGCTTTGATTGAGGTCGTAATCTCGGAATCGCGAATTTCACCGGCTGAGAACACCTCGACGCCGGATACTTTCAGCTGCGAATACAAGATTGAACCTGGATAGCCTTCCGTATCCATGCCGCAAATCTTTTTCGCCAACACTTTGCCTTGCTCATACAGCGGCGCTACGAGACCGTATACCATTCCGCGATGCTCTGCGCATTCTCCAACCGCATAGATCCCCGGAATATTCGTTTCCATGGAATCATTAACGACAATGGCTCGATTCGTCTCCACACCACTGTCAGCCGCAAGCTTGATATTCGGGCGTACGCCTACGGCAATTACGACAAGATCTGCTTCCACTTTACTGCCGTCTTTGAACTGCAGACCTTCTACCCGTTTCTTTCCGATAATTTTATCCGTCTGCTTCTCAAGCAGAAAGCGCATTCCCTGCTTTTCCAGTTCCTTGCGAAGCATATTCGCAGAAGTCGGTGTTAGCTGACGCTCCATCAGATGGTTGAAAATATGCACGACATGGACTTCCATACCGAGATTGAGCAGTCCTCTCGCCGCTTCCAAGCCGAGTAAACCGCCTCCAATAACAACGGCTTTTTTGTAGGATTTGGAAGCCTCCAGCATGGTGTTGCAATCGTTAATATCCCGAAAAGCCGTTACACCCGGCTTATCCGCCCCAGGCAACGGAAGCATGAACGGCAATGAACCCGTAGCTAAAATAAGTCGATCATACTCGACAGAACACCCGTTTTCGCTAACGACCCTGCGCTTTTCCGTATCGATGCTGATTACCGGATCCCCTGCATACAGCGTGATGTTATTATCTTTGTACCACTGCCAATCATTAATCGTAATATCATTGACCGTCGTGTCGCCTTGGAGGACCTTGGACAGCATGATACGGTTATAGTTTGGATGCGGTTCCCCGCCAAAAATAGTAATCTCAAACATGTCGGGAGCAAGCGCCAAAATTTCCTCAATACAACGCACACCGGCCATACCATTCCCGATTAAGACAAGTTTTTGTTTCCCCATATACACTTAACCCCCACATTCTTGCACTGTAGTTCCGTCCTTGATCATGAATTCTATCCCTTAAGCCGCCGCACCCCGTTTATATGACACCATGCGTTTTGTTGCATAGTTCATGAAAAGACACACACAGGCAAAGAGCATGAGCAAAATGAAGCCTAATGTATACGTACCTGACAAATCTTTAACGATGCCGAGAAGGATTGGCGGAAAAAAACCGCCTACGCCCCCTGCGGCGCCAACGATGCCCGTAACCGCCCCCGTATTGCCCGAGGATACTTCGGGAACCATTTTAAACACAGCTCCATTTCCTACCCCAAACAAAGCAGCCGCAACCAAGCAGCTCACGCTAAATCCTGCAAAATGCTGCAAAGTTGCAGCCATCGATAACGAAGTAAGGATGATGCCCACAAATACGATCGCCAGCACTCTTCTCGAGCCTAAACGATCAGCTACATAACCCCCTAATGGGCGAATGACGGTAGCGACGACGACAAAACCAGCGGTTTTCATGCCCGCTTCCGTCGCTGACAAATGGAATAGATCCCTGAGGAATGTTGGTAAATAGGCACCGAAAGCAACGAAACCGCCAAAGGTCAAGAAATAAAAAACCGATAAGTACCAAGTCGGCTGTTCTTTCAGTACGATCATCGATTGGCGAAACGTTTTCACCTTCGTCGGCGGCGGCAAATCCTTCGTTCCTATCCAGAAGATGATCGCCGTGATCGCAATCATGATGGCTAAGCCCCAAAACACCCATGACAATCCGAAACTTTTAAACACCAAAGGCAGTGTAAAGCTCGCCGCCGCTCCGCCCAAATTCCCAAGTCCCGCTAACCCTAGCACAAATCCTTGCCTCTCAGGCGGAAACCATCTCGACACATAGGTCAGTGAAATGGCGAAAGTCGTACCGGCCATCCCAATGAACAACGCACATAGAAGCAGTTGCCAGTAGGAATGAGCCCATCCTGCAAGCAGGAGCGGAATCACCAGAAACAACATGGTGACTGCAAATACTCGCTTTCCTCCGAACCGATCCGTATAAATGCCCATCGGGATCCGCAGAATGGATCCGAGCAGAACCGGCGCAGCGATCAACACACTTTTTTGAATCGCGCTAAGATGATACAATTCCTGAATTTGTCCGGCAATCGGAGAAAAGACACTCCAGATGACGAACGATGCCATCATGGCAAGTGTTGAGAAGCCTAGTGCAAGGGCCGATCCATTTTGTTTCATCGCGAGCACTCCCCCTAGGCTAGGATGCCTTGATACTTTCCTCAGCTATATGCAAATACAAATCACCGTTCGCGTCATCAATCTCCACTTGGAAAGAGGTTACACAGCCTTCGTCCGGCGCCTCTACATTCCCATCCTGCAGATTAATCTTCCAATCATGAAGCGGGCAAAAAACATGATGATCACACACAATACCTTCGGAAAGCTTACCCGCTTTATGCGGGCAACGATTCTCAATAGCTTTGATTTCGCCGCCCGAAAGCTTGAATATCGCAATTTCCAGGGAGCCGATCCGGACAACCCTGGATCTCTTTTCCGCAATTTCAGATATGTTGCCAACGTGAACTCGTTTCATATGAATCATCCCCTCTTATGTCAATATGGATGGAGCCGGTTGATCTTCCAGCGGTACAAACGTTTTCCGCAGCTCTTGTTCTTCAATAATTTCCTTCCAAGGATCCTTCATAAGACTGAGCGATTTCTCGATGCGTTCCACGAGCGCGTCACGCTCTTCCTTGGTTGCCAGCACTTCTTTTATCGTATCCAGCCCAATGCGCTCTACCCATTCAGCAGTCCGTTCGTTGTATTTCCCCGTTTCACGGTAGTACTGCAGGTATGCGCCTGACCATTCCATTACTTCTTCTTCAGTCTTCACTTTGCACAATAAATCCGTTCCGCGGAGTTTCGTGCCGCCATTGCCACCAACATGCAGCTCCCAGCCTCCATCAATCGCCACAACGCCAAAATCCTTAATCGTTGCTTCCGCACAGTTTCGAGGGCATCCCGATACCGCCATTTTCACTTTGGCAGGCGTGCCTAACCGCTCATACTTCTTCTCGAGCTGGATGCCCATGCTCATCGCATCCTGTGTGCCGAAGCGGCAGAATGTTGAGCCAACACACGTTTTGACAGTCCGTAGCGTCTTTCCGTAGGCGTAACCTGAAGGCATATCAAGATCAGCCCACATGCCAGGCAGGTCTTCTTTCTTCACGCCCAGCAAATCGATACGTTGACCGCCTGTCATTTTCACGAGCGGCACTTCGTATTTCTCTGCGATTTCCGCAATCTTTTTCAGATCCTTCGGTGTCGTTACACCGCCGTACATTCTTGGAACGACCGAGTACGTGCCATCCTTCTGGATGTTTGCATGATTGCGTTCGTTCACGAATCGGGATTCTCTTTCGTCTTCATGTTCTTCCGGCCATACCATACCCAGATAGTAATTGAGTGCCGGACGGCATTTGGAGCAGCCTTCCGTATTCGACCATTCCAATACATTCATAACTTCTTTCGACGTTGTCAATCTCATCGTGCGAATCGCTTCGACCACTTCATCCCGGCCAAGTGTCGTACAGCCGCAAATGCCTTCTTTCACCGTCTTCACGCCGTCCGCACCGAGCACATAGGTGAGCACGTCGGCTACGAGCGGTTTACAACCGCCGCAAGAAGCGGAGGCTTTGGTGCATGCTTTGATATCGCCTACGCTGGAGCAGCCTTTCTCCTGAATCGCCTGAACGATTGCTCCTTTGGATACTCCGTTACAACCGCACACAATCTCGTCGTCACTCATGGCAGCGACCAGATCGGCGCCCGATTTGGTTTTGCCGCCTTCACCAAGCAGCACCGTCTTCTCTTTGCCAGTCACGTCTTCGCCGTTGCGAATCATGGCAAACAGTCGCGAGCCGTCACTGATGTCACCAAACAATACTGCACCGATAACTTTACCGTCTCTGATAACAACCTTCTTATATATTCCTTCAAAATCATCCTGTACACGAACTGCGCGAGTACCTGGCTTATCCGCGTATTCGCCAGCCGAGAACACGTCTACGCCCGAGACTTTAAGTTTCGTCGATACAACAGAGCCTTGATATCCCGCTGTCTCGACGCCTGCGAGGCGTTTGGCAAGCACGGCGCCTTGCTCGTAAAGCGGAGCAACCAGTCCATAGGCTACACCACGATGTTCCGCACACTCTCCAACCGAGTAGATGTTAGGTATGTTCGTTTCAAGGAAATCGTTAACGACGATACCGCGATTAATTTCAATGTTGCTGCTCTTGGCAAGCGCAATGTTAGGACGAATGCCTACGGCCATGACAATCAGGTCGGCTTCAACTTCCGTTCCATCTGTAAACCGAAGACCGGTTACACGTTTCTTGCCTAGGATGGATTCGCTATTTTTCTTAAGGAGGAAGTTCATCCCTTGCCGTTCCAATTCTTGCTGTAAGAGTTGAGAGGCCGTCCGGTCCAATTGGAGATTCATCAGATATTCATTAATGTGGACGACCGACACTTCCATATTCAAATTAAGTAAACCGCGAGCCGCTTCAAGTCCGAGAAGTCCGCCGCCGATGACGACAGCCTTCTTATATTTCTTGGCGGTTTCGATCATCGCTTCGCAATCCTTTATGTCGCGGAAGGCAATAACGCCTTCTTTGTCAGCGCCTGGGAGCGGAAGCATGAATGGCAGGGAGCCTGTTGCCAGAATAAGTTCATCGTAAGGAACGCTAATGCCCTTATCCGTGCTCACGATCTTGCGCTCCGTATCAATGCGATTAACCGTATGGCCCGTATGCAGGGTGATATGATTTTCTTCGTACCAAGACCAGTCATTAATAACAATGTCCTTCATATCGGCATCGCCGGCCAAAACCGACGAAAGCAGGATGCGGTTATAGTTCGGATGCGGTTCGCTTCCGAAGATTGTAATTTCGTAGAGGTTCGGTGCAAGCTTCAGTAATTGTTCCATACAGCTAACTCCTGCCATTCCGTTTCCTACCAAAACAATTTTCTTCTTCATTGGGATTCACGCTCCTGAGTTAGATATAATGTAACATATAATGTCATGTTATTACCAAATTAATCTTGTTGATCTCATTTCGCCATTATCTTGCGTTAATTTATCTAACATACGTACATTTATTAATAATGTACATTAGGATGTTGTATTTTTCAACAAAAATTTGTAAAAATCCTTGGTAGCCCTTACAATTTTATTTATATTTAACGAACATTATGGATGATAATCAACTTTATTGTTCGTTTTTATTGAAATATTAACCGAATTTATGGGGAAATGGCGAATAATACCAATCTTACCCCACCCTATTTAGCCACTCTAACGTCACATAAATTCACATATATCCGAAAGAAAGTAATAATCATTCATGACCTTACTGTCGGACCGCCAATTCCCCCTGCACAGCGATTTCGACGGAACTACGATGCCTTATTCCACGGTAACGTCCCTTTTCTCCCTCTGAAGAGGAACTAGGGTGCGTTAAATGAGTGAAAATCGTGCCTACAACCCAGCATTTCTTACTCATAACGCACGGCAGTTCCGCGAAATGTCACTACAACCGAAAATACCGCCGCATAACGCCCCTACGTTCCGCTCACTTGTGCAAAAAGACGATCTCTCGCAGATCGAGGCTGTATTTCAGTATTCCAAACCTCTGAGCCACTTCCGGATCTTCAACCTCCATCCTGCCAAGTGCGCGTACTACACGATGCGTGCGGAATCTCTCCGCTCTGCGAGCTCGTCACACACACATACTGACGGCATATGCTTTCTGGCGTGTTAGAATGGGTATCCCTAACGTTTTAGGATGTTCGGCTCCGTATCTCTACCCTACATCAAAAACAAAAACAAGGTGGAAGGTATGCTCCACCCTGAAATTTTATAAGTTCTATAACGTTAAAAAAGCTACCTCACCTTGTTTAAGGAGGTAGCTTTTTATGTAGAAATACCTTGTTTCCAAAGCTCTTGGAGCTTTCCTGCTATGTTGGGCAGTTCGTTGATACAATAGGGGGCGATCAAGGAGTTCCCGAGGAGTTTTTGCATGCCGTCTGAAGGCACAATCGTTATTACATTTACGGCAATGATGATAATTAACAACGCTTCCGCGAGTCCCAGAAGGGCTCCGGTCCAACGGTTAATAAAATTAAGACCTGGCACTTTGGCAATAAGATTGAGGCCTCTGCCTATGAAAACCAGCGCAAATTTGACGCCAAAAAAAAGTACTGCAAATGCAATCGCATTTAATATATAGGTATCCAGATTGAGGCCTTTTACGATGAATTCATATTTCTGATAATTCTGGTAAGTAGGCAGCGCTACGGCATTCCGCAGCAGGGGGGCGAAGTCCCGATAAAAGTAAAAAGCTATTAAATAGGCAAGAATGAAGCCGGAAAGCGAAACAATTTGGGCAATAAAACCCCGGAAGTAACCAAGCAGTAAACCTAAAGCTATAATGGCCAACAGGACATAGTCTAAGGTATTCATCATCACTGGCCGCTACCTGTCGGGGTCATCTGTTTCTACAAGCTGAATCCATTCGTTGTATTCGTTTTGAAGCTTGCCGTATTCTTCGCGCAGTTCGCGATATTGTTCCTTCACGGTATGCAGTTCTTTTTGCAAGGCTTCATCATGAAGCCCCTGCTGCATGAGTTCTTCCTTCTCTCGTTGCGATTGCTCCAGAAGATACTCTTTCTCTTCTATGAAGTGCTGTGTAAAAGCTTCGCGTTCTTTCTTCTGCTGCTCAATAAGAGATTCAATTTGCGTTTGGAACTGTTGGATTATGAACACTTTTTGCTCTTCAAATTGCTGGACAATGCCTTGTTGCTGCTGGGAATACGCTTGTACGGTATTCAAATGATCTTCCTTAGACTGCTTGGTGTAGGCGGCCTTTTCTTCTTCGTGCTGTGTGGCTGCGACTTCTTTGTCTTGCTCGAACCGGAGGATTAACGTTTCTTTCTCTTCGAGATACTGCTGCATGAACGCTTCTTTCTCCGCGCGATGCTGCTGGGCCGCTGCTTCTTGGTTCACACGATGCTGCCTCAGCAGCTCATCCTTCTCGCCCATGTACTGCTGAAGGATGATATCCTTTTCAGCATCATGGCGTTGCCCAAGCGCTTCTATCTCCGTCTTGTGCTGTTGAATGAGTGCTTCCTTTTCCTGCTGGAATTGCTGGCTTTGCACTTCTTTCTCTTGCTGCAGCTGCTGCCCATTTTGCTCAAGCTTTGCCGCTTGCTCACCCATCTGATGAAGCTTAGCTTCAAGTTCCTTTTTCAATTCATTGTAGTCTTGCAACAGCTTCTCATAGCCTGCCAAAGAAGCTTCTTGCTCTTTATGGGCGCTCGTAAGCTGCTCCATAACCTCATTAATCCGGAAACATTCATCTGCCATATTCACGGCCGCAAGCACAGCAATTCGTTGGGAATCCAACCGCGGATAGCCTTTGGCAATACGAAACATTTGGTCGTTTACGTATTCGGCTACGCGCTTCATGTAATTCGTGCTTGTACTGGCCATTAGTTTATATTGGTTGCCATATATATCAACGGTAATTTTAGTTTTTTCCTCAGAGCTCAACTTTTATATCCTCCCTTAGATGAAAGGCTGGTCCTATCGACATCAATTCGATAAGGCCAGCCAGTTTTCCTGCAACCAGGGTGAAAGTCACACTATTTTCTTAACTCTGCCTCGTACTGTTGTTCAAGTGCCCCAACAACCTTGGCATGAAGTTCTGTTACTTCCTCATCGAGCAACGTTCGTTCACCATGACGATATACAAGCGCGATCGCTACGCTTTTACGGCCTGCGCCTAGACGCTCACCTGTGTAAATGTCGAATACCTGGATGGATTCCAGCAGATCTCCCGCTACCTCGCGAATCGTTCGTTCCATATGTCCGACAGGTACGCTCGCATTCACAACCACAGCCAGATCGCGTCCAATGGAAGGATAACGAGGAAGCAGTTTATAGACGATGGCAGCGCTAGCTGCTGCTATGAGCGGAGGCAGTTCAACCTCAAGCACATAGGTGTCATCCAAATCACGTTCTTGCTGCAGCCCAGGATGCAGTTGTCCTATTCGACCAATAACTTGACGACCGTTATCGCCGCTCAGATAAAGCTCTGCCGTGCGCCCCGGATGGAAGCCAGTTGGAGCAGCTGACACATATTCAAGCCCTACAACTCCCAAGTAGTCCACAAGGCGATCAAAGATTCCTTTGAGATCGTAGAAATCAACGGATTCCGCTTTCTGCGCCCAATGGGACTTACGACGATTGCCTGTCAAAGCAATGGACAACAGCAGCTTTTCCTCAGGCTGTGTGGAGAGTGCCGACTCTTCCGTTGTATACACTTTAGCGATTTCAAATATCGCGACATCATCCATACTGCGATTGCGGTTGTAGCTGACAACCTCCAGCAGGTGCGGAAGCAGGCTGGTGCGCAGTTCGCTGCGATCTTCGCTCATCGGCATCGCCAGCGAAATAGGCTTCGCTGCCGGGTAAAGGCCTGGCAGCGCGGTATTTTGATTCGGGTGCGTGAAGGCATAGGTGATAACTTCATGCAGCCCGCTCTGTGTCAGGAGATTCCGCGTGATCCGGCGGATCGACTGCTCTCTTGTCAGCGAGCCAGGCGTCGTCGCGCCGCTCATCAAGGTTGTCGGGATGTTATCGTACCCGTAGAGGCGTGCCACCTCTTCGATCAAATCGACATCCCGGGAAATGTCTCCGCGGCGGCTCGGCACGTGTACGAGCAACTCGCCCTCACCTGCCTGCTCATAAGAGAAGTGCAGGCGCTCTATGATTTGACTGATATCGGCCAAAGAAAGTTCAGTGCCGAGATAATTGTTTACTCGGTCCGCAGCCAGATGGATAGCGACCGGTTTGTGAGTGCCGCTGACGGCTTCGACAATGCCGTCTGCGACTTGACCCGCTGCGTACTCGGCCATCAGGGCCGCAGCGCGGTTCAAGGCCGGAAGCACCGCTTCCGGGTTCACTTCCTTCTCGAAGCGAAGACTCGCTTCGGAGCGAAGGCCCAGCTGGCGCGAGGTACGGCGCACCGAGCTGCCGGCGAACTTCGCGGATTCCAACAGGATCCGCGTTGTGCCCGCGGTCACTTCAGAATTCGCGCCGCCCATAACGCCAGCGATCGCGACAGGCTTCGTACCGTCCGTTATTAGCAACATATGCGGCTCTAACGTGCGTTCCACATCGTCCAACGTGACGAGCTTCTCGCCAGCTTTGGCAAGGCGCACGTCGATGTGCCCGTTATTCAATTGATCCGCATCAAAAGCATGCAGCGGCTGCCCGTATTCCAACATCACGAAATTAGTGATATCGACAATGTTATTGATCGGGCGGATTCCTGCCGCCATCAGGCGATTCTGCATCCAAAGCGGCGAAGTTCCGACGCGCACGCCTTCAATCAAGCGAGCCGCATAATGCGAGCATTGCTCAGTTGCTGTGATGTTGACGCTGATATGGTCAGCGGCTTTCTTGGATGCGGATCCGGCAGCTTGCAGCGCTGCTTCCGCATCCGGCAGCTTCACGCCGCGGCCCAGGATGGCAGCGATCTCGTATGCTGCTCCGAGCATACTCAACGCGTCAGAACGGTTCGGCGTCAAGTCCAGCTCCAGCACTTTGTCGTTGATGGCAAGGACATCAAGAATGGAGCGTCCGACTTCGGTATCCTCAGGAAGAACTAGAATGCCTTCCTGAATTTCCTTCGGCAGCAATTTGTCATTCAGCCCAAGCTCTTTAGCTGAACAAATCATGCCCTGCGATTCAACGCCGCGCAGCTTCGCGCGTTTAATTTGCAGCCCGTCTGGAAGCGACGCGCCAACGATGGCTACGGGCACTTTTTGCCCAGCGTCGATATTTTTAGCGCCGCATACGATTTGCAAATCTTCACTTTGTGCTACATCTACAATACAAACGCTTAGTTTATCGGCATCCGGATGTTTCTCACGGGATTTTACGAATCCGACTAGCACATTCGTAACACCCTTGTTCCGATTTTCTACGATATCAACTTCAATCCCGCTCCGGGTAAGCTTTTCCGCTAATTCCTCCGCCGTGAAGCCTGTTACATCCACATATTCTGATAACCACTGATAAGACACCTTCATGGGTTGAACTCCTCCTTAGAGCTTTCCGTAAGGAAAGCTATCTTCGTAAGCACTACTGAGTTTTGCTTTAGCAAAACTGACTTCGTAAGCCATTGCCGAGCTTTCAAATCTATCTCCGTACCTTCATTCTTCTGCTTACAAGTGCAAGAACTGCTTCAAGAAACGCAAGTCATTCGTGTAGAAATGACGAATATCCTCGATGCCGTATTTCAGCATCGCAATCCGTTCAACGCCCATACCAAAAGCAAACCCGGTATATTCCTTAGGATCGTATCCTCCCATTTCCAGAACGCGCGGATGCACCATGCCCGCTCCGAGAATTTCGAGCCATCCTGTTTGTTTACACGTCCGGCATCCCGCACCGCCACACATTGCACAGCTAACGTCAACCTCAACGCTTGGCTCCGTGAAAGGGAAGAAGCTTGGACGCAAACGAATTTTCGTCTGCTTGCCATACATCTCTTGAACGAATTGCAGCAGTGTGCCCTTAAGGTCGCTCATTCGAATATTGCGGTCAATCACTAATCCCTCAATTTGCGTAAACATATGGGAATGTGTCGCGTCGTCGTCATCCCGGCGGTATACTTTGCCTGGGCAAATGATCTTAATCGGCACTTCGCCTTTCCGTTTTTCCATGGTTCTTACTTGAACCGGCGAGGTTTGCGTACGCATCAAAATTTCTTCTGTAATATAGAAAGAATCTTGCATGTCGCGAGCCGGATGATCTTTAGGCAAGTTCAAGGCTTCAAAATTGTAATAATCCTGTTCAACCTCAGGCCCTTCGGCTACGGTGTACCCCATCCCGATGAAAATATCTTCAATCTCTTGAATGACTTTGCTCAAAGGATGAACTGCGCCCTGCTGCGAAGGCCTTCCCGGCAAGGTAACGTCAATCATTTCCGCGCGAAGACGATTTTCTGTTTCCTGCTGAAGATACGCGGCTTGCTTCTCTTCTATGACCGTTTCGATTGCTGCACGAACATCATTCGCCACTTGCCCGATGACAGGCCTTTCCTCAGCGCTTAACGCGCCCATACCGCGCAAAATCTCTGTCAAAGGACCCTTTTTACCCAAATACTTAATACGCAGTTCGTTCAGCTCCTGCTGGCTTTGCACGCCGCTCAGCTCCTGGAGCGCCTCCTGCTTCAACGCTTCTAACCGCTCTTTCATCGCAATCCCTCCTGAATTCAATCCTCAAATAATCCCCCGTAAATAAACGCAAAAAAGACTCTTCCATCCCTGACAAGGGACGAAAAAGCCGTGGTACCACCCTAATTAGATTCGCCATTTTCCTGCCGGCATCACACCACACAGAAGCGAAATCTCACTTCATTCCAGATAACGGACGATGTGTCCGGTTCCTTCTACTGAGAGACTGCGACAAGCTTGTTGCCATCTCCGTTCAAAGGACTGCTCGGGAGCGAACTTCAGCAGCCTGATTCTCGGGGACAGCTCTCAATCTCCGGCTCTCCCTCCCTGTTAAGAAGCACTGCGTACTCTTCTCCGTCAAAGCATTTCCACGTATATTTATCAGTTATTATATGCAAGATACGCTTGATATGCAAGCTAACACATCGCTTCGTTTGGAATTCGGTGAAATTGTCCAGTTGACTTTCATTATAATATTGCTTATTATTTATTTAAATAGTTTAAATATTATATTATTTAAAGTTTAATTAGTTTCATAATTATCTTATTTAATTAATAACATACCTGTTAAGGAGGGATGCTATGGACAAGGCGCTTCTTGCTTCCTATACGGATCGCTTTCAAACTGCCTTCGAGATGACCCATCGCAAACTAAGCCAATCCGTATTTTCTAAATTGGAATCTGAATTAACTATGCCGCAATTTTTCATGCTCTATATGATTCGCCAAGAAGAATCTCCTAAACAAACGCAGCTCGCGGAGAAGATGGGCGTGAAACCGAGCGCCATTACGGTCATGATTGACCGACTCGTCCAAAGCGGGCACGTCGTCCGCAAACATCACGAGTCGGATCGCCGGATCGTCCTTGTCGAACTGACGACGTCCGGCTTGCAAGTATTACAGAAAGCCGAGGATGTGCATAAGGAAGTGACTGCTCAAGGACTATCCCAGCTCCCAGCCGAGGAATTGCATGTACTCGTTGAGGCCTTCGAGAAACTGGCTTCCTTTTACCAACAATAACTAATTTTGTAGATATAGCAGGAACCACACAACAAGAACTACACCCTCAAAGGAGTGATTCATGTGGAAACCATACAAAGCAATTCAGATCATTCGTCTGATGCTGTTGCGAGTCCCGCACTCAAAAATCGTGGATTGCTGCTGACCGGACTCATCATTGCTATGTTGTTCGGCGCTTTAGACGGAACGATCGTTGGAACGGCCATGCCGCGAATCGTCGGCGAATTCGGCGGGCTTGGACTCATGGCTTGGCTGACAACAGCTTACATGCTGACCTCTACGGTTGTCGTGCCGATTGCCGGTAAACTAGCAGACTTGATCGGCCGCCGCGTCATTTATGTCACAGGATTAATTATCTTTATCGGAGCCTCCGCTCTTTGCGGCATGGCGCAAAACATGACGGAACTCATCTGGTTCCGCGGCTTGCAGGGTATCGGCGGCGGTATCATGATGCCAATGGCGATGATTATTATCGGGGACTTGTTTACCGGTAAACAGCGGGCCAAATGGCAAGGCGTGTTCGGCGCTATTTTCGGATTATCCACCGTTATTGGACCTCAAGTAGGCGGATGGATCGTCGATTCTCTGAATTGGCGCTGGGTTTTTTATATTAATCTTCCCGTAGGTATTTTAGCCGTTATCTTAATAGCTATCGCTTTACCGAAACATAAAGCCGTTGGCAACGTAAAAATCGACATTCCCGGCATTGTAACGATGATTGTTGGTGTTGTCAGCTTATTGCTTGCTTTAACTTTTGGCGGCAAAGATTATGCTTGGAGCTCTTGGCAAATTATCGGCCTGTTCGTGCTTGCCGTCGTCTCTCTTGTTTCTTTCGTCATCATCGAGAGCAGAGCCAATGAACCGATTCTTCCTGTCCGTTTGTTCAAAAATAGAATCTTTACAACGATTAATGGCATCGGCTTCCTGATGTCGGTGGGCATGTTCGGAGCGATCATGTTCGTTCCGCTCTTCATGCAAGGGATCGTTGGCATTAGCGCCTCGGCTTCCGGTACGGTCATGACACCGATGATGATCACCATGATTATTGCCAGCATTGTTTCCGGTCAATTTATCGCAAAAATTGGCGTTCGCAAACAAATGTTTGCGGGGATGATCATTATGGCTGTTGGCTTTTATTTGCTAAGCACAATGGGGATTGACACAACCAAGCTGCTTGCCTCCAGCTATATGCTAATCTTAGGATTGGGTATGGGGCTCGTCATGCCAATTCTGACACTGGCGTTACAGGAAAGTTTCCCGAAATCGGAACTTGGTGTGGTCACATCATCCAGCCAATTTTTCCGTCAAATCGGCGGAACGTTCGGGATGACGATTCTGGGTGCCGTTATGAACCACAAGTCATCGGTGCTGCTCGATCAGAATTTGATACCTGTCGTGAAACAATTGCCTGCACAAGCGAGCGAAATGGCCAATCAATTGACTGACATGATTCATACAAACCCGCAAGGGTTGTATTCATCGCTGCTCAGCCCTGAGACATTGGCTAAAATGCCGCAGGAATTCGTGGAACATATGCTTCCTATTCTCAAAGACGCGCTTGTGACCTCGCTTCACCAAGTATTCGTTATCGGCTTGGTTTTCGTTCTGCTTGGTGCTGCGCTTACTTTCTTCATTGGCAACATCAAATTATCGGATCGTAAATCCAAAAAGGGCGAACCGGAAACAGAACCCTCTGCCGGCCTAGCCTAATTCAAAAAAAAATGCTCCTACCTCTTTCATGTAGAGGCAGGAGCATTTTTTATTCTATTTTCCCCATATGATTGAGCGGGAACAATCGGAACATCGCTTTGCCGATAATATCTTTCTCCGGAACGAACGGCGTCGGCCACATATGGGCATCATAGCTTTCATTTCGATTGTCACCAAGGAATAAATAATTGCCTGCTGGAACGGTCACTTCTTTGAATGTGTAGGTCATAGGGGACTTCACGTAAGGCTCGTCGACTTTCTCTCCGTTTCGGTATAAGGCACCATCTTTAATTTCAATCGTGTCGCCAGGCAAGCCAATCAAGCGTTTCACATAGCGATCTTTATTATCCGCAATAGGTGGCCAGAAAACAACGATATCACCAAATTCAAAGTCAGTGAGCGGCTTCATTTTCTCCACGATCAGCTCATCTTTCAACTGAATGGTTGGAAGCATGGAACCTGTAGGCACACTCATAGCTTGAGCCACATACGTATTAATGAGAAATGCCGCTATCACCGCAACGGCGATGCTTGGCACCCACTCTTTCATCAAGCGAGTTATAGCTTTCATCATGACCTCCTGCTTAATTGCTTTGGCTTATATAAACTCTATTTACACAATAGATGATTTCACAAGTCCTTACCTTAATATAAAATAAATATTACTGGTTTCTATTTGTTTTGACATGCGGCAAGCAATAGCGTTTAATGAGGTTGGATACCCTAAAAAGCAAGGAGAGAGCGCCATGAAATATCGCAGGCTTGGAAAAACAGATTTGAAGGTTTCCATCGTCGGGGTGGGCACTTGGCAATTCGGCGGGGAGTGGGGCATTGACTACACACAGGCTGAGGCCGATGCGATTTTGGATCAAGCAGCCGAGCTGGGCATCAACCTGATTGATACCGCGGAGTGTTACGGTGACCATCTATCCGAATCCTTTATAGGCAGTTATTTATCGCGGCGCAAACGCCAGGATTGGGTCGTTGCTACCAAATTCGGGCACCATTTCCATGAACGGTTTACTAGAACGGATACGTTCAGCGCCGAAGATGTTGTCAAACAGCTTGACGACTCGCTTAAAGCGCTGCAAACAGACTACATAGATTTATACCAATTCCATTCCGGGCCTGATTCTTTATTCGACAATGATGCGCTCTGGACTGCCCTGGATAAGCAAGTTCAAGCAGGCAAAGTTCGGCATTTGGGCACTTCCATTGGCAGCAACGCGAATATTCATCAAACGGATACCTCGGAAAAAGTAAATGCCCAAGCCATTCAGGTCGTGTACAACCGTTTAGACCGCGCTCCTGAAGAACTCGTATTTCCATCCTGCATACGTCAGGATCTGGGCGTGCTTGCTCGCGTCCCACTGGCAAGCGGCTATTTGAGCGGTAAATACAAGCCCGGCGCTATTTTTGACAAAACAGATGTTCGTCATCGCCACGATCCTGACAGCACGAAAGCGAAGCTCGAAGAAGTCCAGCGTATAGAGCGCGATGAAGTACCAGAAGGCATGGATATGGCCAAATGGGCGTTGGCATGGTGCTTGAAGCATGATGCTGTAACGACCGTCATCCCTGGCTGTAAAAATCCGGAGCAAGTCATCGCCAATGCGAGCGCGACTGAGCTAATTAGCGACAATCATCCTCAAGCTTGGAAAGCCTGAGCGGATAAGGAAGGAAGCACCTCTTATGAGCTACGAGAAGCAGCACGCAGAAGTGTGGAGCCGCCTCCACACACACTTGGACACATGGGTCCAGGCTAGCAAAGCACATGCGACAGACGGGAATGTCGCTTCCTACATTCCAGAGCTTGCTAACGCGCCGAAAGATGCGCTCGGCATCTGCATCATGGATGCGAAAGGCAACACTGCCGTGAGCGGGGATTATGAGCATCGTTTCACCCTGCAAAGCATTTCGAAAGTATTTACACTCATCTTGGCGCTCATGGATCGCGGCGAAGACGTTGTATTCTCCAAGGTGGGCATGGAGCCAACCGGCGATGATTTCAACTCCATGTTGAAACTGGAGCTTGTGGAGCCCGGAATCCCATTCAATCCGCTCATCAATGCGGGAGCCATTGCCATTTCTTCACTCATTGCGGGCAATAGTCCTTTGGAACAAACGGAACGCATTCTCGAATTTTTCCGGGATATTGCTGATAATAACGCTCTCGGCATTAATTTGGAGGTACACCGATCCGAATCCGATACGGCTCACCGTAATCGCTCGCTGGCTTATTTCCTGAAAGACAACGGAGTTCTTCAACAAGAAGTCGACGATGTTCTGGAAGTTTATTTCAGCCATTGCTCGGTCGAGGTAACTTGTACCGATTTGGCCAGAATGGCGCTTGTTCTAGCGAATAACGGCGTAGATCCCGTCAGGAATCAGCAATTGATTCCTCGCCGCTTTGTGCAGATCGCCAAGACTTTCATGTTTACCTGCGGCATGTATAATGCCTCTGGCGAATTCGCGATGAACGTCGGGCTTCCTGCCAAGAGCGGTGTGTCCGGCGGCATTCTTACTATGGTGCCTGGGCGCTACGGTATCGGGTTAGTCGGACCCGCTTTGAACCGTAAAGGCAACAGCACTGCAGGTGTACATCTGCTAGGTACGCTTTCGCAAGAGTTTGATTGGAGCATGTTTTAGACAAATATAAGTGAAAACCCCTTTCGGATTAATCTGATCTGAAAGGGGTTTTTCGTATCTTTTTATACCGCATATATCCTAAACAACCTAAGAAAACAATAACCGGCACAATCAAAAAACCATTTGAAAACGGGGCAACCGCCAAGCAGCAAAGTGAGGCGATCAGAGCTGAAATGCGTCCTATTATATCGTTCCAAAGCAGTTTAACACAAGCAATAGACGCAATCAGATACACAAGAATGCCCAATGTTGTCGGAATGAGAATTAATGTATCTACAGTAATCTCATCGTTGTAGCTGATCAGCAGTTCCAAGGCATTTGTGAAGAATACGAAGACTCCTGCCCTGTATGGGAACCCCTTGCCGCTTAATTTGGCGAACCACCCAGGAAGTTTGCCTTCTGTCGCGAGGGCATAGCCTAATCTTGACGAGCTCGCGATGTATACATTGAGAGTGCCAATGCAAACGATACAGGCAATTATTGCCGTAGCCGCCCCAGCGGTAAGACCAATCGATTTGCTCATTAGCACAGACAAAGGCGCAGCCATTCCCTTGTCACCATACGTATGTGTGCCAATAGTGACGACAGACAACAACGTATAGACAGCGCCGATCAAAAATACACTTGCCCATGTGCTCCGCATCACATCCCGCTTGGGATTGCGGAATTCCGGAACAAGGTGGGTGATGCTCTCCCAACCGAAAAACGCCCAGAAAATAAGTACGCATGCACGCCCTATTCCCGATATCCCGTTCGGCGCGAAGGGTTCGAAATGCTGCGCTTCCATGGTCGGAAACGCAAACACGATAGTGCCTATCAGCAGTACGAGCACGATGCCGCTAAGCGTTAGAGATACCATCCCGCTTATGCGCATCCCCAAATAGTTGCTCAACAAGGCCACGATAAGAAAAACAAGTGCGAATAGGTACAAGTATATCCGAGGCAGATGAAGCACCTCTGTCAAATAAGCAGCTCCGGTCAGACCGACGACTGCTTCCCCCGTCGCCACCCAGACGAAGAAGAACCAGCCAACGACCGCGCTCCAAAAGTGGCCAAAAGCATGCTGAACAATTGTAGCAATGCCCCCAAAGTGCTCGTATTTCAGCGCCAGCCGTGCAAACGTATAGGCAATCGGAATGCTGAGCAAAGAAAGAATGAGCCAAGAGACTATGGATGCCGGCCCTGCTACTTCTGCCGTATAACCCGGCAGTATTAAAATACCGGAGCCTAGGACAGCTCCCATGTACAAGGCTATGCCTTGCGCAAACGTAATACTTCGTTGTCCATTCATGAATACATCCTGCCTTTTATCTGCTGTGCTTGGCTTAGATTTCAAGTCCAACCAGCTTGTTAAGATGTATTATAGCCCACGCAAATGCGGGAATTACATGGACTTCGCGTATGATTTTTTATAGCTTAATGCTTATTTCTGAGTGAATAAGAAAGACCTCCTTACGCACCAAGCGTAAGAAGGTCTTTTGCATGTAGTTTCCTTAGTTAATGAATTGCAGTGATTTCAGCATTCTCTCCAACATAACAGTGCCTTCGGCACGCGTTGAGAGAGAACCTGGACGAAGCAGCCCCTCGGCATCTCCTTCGAGAATGCCTGCTTGTACAGCTTTCGAAATAGATGGAAGTGCCCAAGATGAGATATCACCCGCATCGGCAAACTTCAGCGCTTTACTGGCTGTTTCTTCCGTTTTTCCAGCAAACTTCAATGCACGTGTGATGATGACAGCCATCTGTTCACGAGTGATGTTATCGTCCGGCCCAAACTTGTCGCCATAGCCATCAATTAAACCTGCGCCAACGGCAATGTTAACATCTTTGTAAAACCAGTCCGTGCTAGCAACATCCGCGAATTTGTTCGTTCCCTCGCCGTCGGAGAGCCCTAAAGCTCTGACCATCAGGCTCGTGAATTGAGCGCGCGTCATTTTCGCTTGCGGTTCAAACGTTGTGTCCGTCATCCCGTTCACCAAAAGGTGGGAAGCCATCTTGGAAATGCTTGCTTCCGCCCAGAAGCCTTTCACGTCGCTGAACGACTTGCTGCCTGTCACAACGGCGTATGAGCTATTGCTTGTACGGTTAATAACTGCGGCATAGCCCGTAGCATCTTTAGTAAAGAAAGTAGGCACAGGGATCAAGGATCCGTCAGCGTTTACTTTTACAACAACAGAATGGGCTGTATCTACAGTTGAACCAACATGAACAGAACGAGCCACATAGACATTGCTGAAGCTTTCAATCTCTTTTTTGGTGCCGTTAGCATCCACCGATTCAACTGTAAACGTAACTGGTGTGCCTACAACTGTTAATCCTTGCGCAGTTGCAGATGTCTGCACTTGCTGAGGAATTGGAGCTTTGGCTTGCCCAATCGTTACAACGATCGTGCTTTTGCTTTGACTGCCTAATGCATGGAGCGGCAAGTTGTAATCACCGAATGGACTGATCACAACGATGGAAGCTTCGCTACCGCCTTTGGCTGACAAAGCATTCAGTATCTCTGTCGATAGAGTAACTGAAAATGAGTTCGAGCCGCTTGTCTGCGGAAGCGCCACTACGAAGGTTTTGCTGTCCGCTTTCGCATTTTGAATCGCAGCAATAGTTTTCGTATTATCCAGAGTCACTTGAGCGACGCCGTTCGCATCCACTTTCACATCAATCGCACCTGAGATATCGGTGATTGATGCGCCAGATGAATAAGTTGGGCTTACTGGGAGGGTAGGTGCAGTTGGAGTCGTGCTTGGCGTGCCACCACCACCTCCTCCACCTGTTGAGGGTGGAGTTGACGTTTCTATTAATTGAAACGTAGTTGTCTGTACATTCGTACCTTGCCCAATAGATACGGTATACACACCTAACGGCCAATTCTGATCATTGACAGGTATAGTAAACGAATCTTGAAAAGCCCCGTTCGTCACCTTTTGAGTATCATAAAACAGATTCAACTGGTTCGGGCCAACCACTTTCACAATTACATCTGTCAAGTTAGCCGTACCGTTAATCGTAACGGCACCACCTTTAACAACCTGAGCTGTAGCCTGCACGGTCAGACTCGGACTAGCATAGGCCATTGGAGCAACAGAACCCATTATCATTGCGGACATGGTTAAAGTAGCTAGTATTTTTCTAGGCACGGCAACGTTCCTCGACTTTCTTCTTAAATTAGTTTTGAATGACCAATGGCTCGGCTAAATTATTGCCCAAGTTGGTCGTGGAGCTAATATCATAGGAATCTACTACAAATACACGAAGTGTGTAGTTGCCGCTTGGTACGTTAAAGTAGGTAGAAACATCTTGTGCTGCAGAACCAGTAGATCCTACTGCATTAATACCTGCAGGTGTAGTTCCATTCATTAGCATGAAGATGACAACTTTATTTGAAATGGAAGCTCCAAAAGGTGTTGGAGCTACGTTCACGGACGCGCTTACGCCGCCGCTCGTGCTGAATGAATTTTTAGTAATTTTAAATGGATCTCCAGGAAGCTGTAGGACTGGAACGTTGTCGTTATAATAGGTAGCATCGGTCACAGTCGCCGTCGTTTGTGAATTTGCATCAACCGTGATTTGTACGGAATGTTTGCCGTTCACGACTTGGAGCGTATATGTTCCGACCGGCACTGAGAAAAAGTAACGAACTTTTGTTGAATCATTCGTCGGGCTAGTTACGCCATAAATGCCATTAACCGATTGCTTTTGTTCCCCGTAGACTGCAGATAAAACTGTATTTCCATCTCTGTCAAGCAAGCTAACGGTAGTTCCTACCTGGCTTGAACCATTCAGATCAACATCTCCGGTAATGTAGTGCGAGTGACTGCTATTTTCTCCTACAGCTCTCCAGTCTGCTTTGAACTGAGCAACGCCACCTGGAACATTCGGAACTGTCCAAGAATGGTCGGAACCCTGTTCCCAATTGACATTTCCTGATGCATCTTTCTTAATCGCTTTGAAGTTGTAAGTTTCTGTTGCCTTTAAAGTTGTGTTCACATGCCAGTATCCATTACCAACATAAATTCCTGGAATCGCATTTGCTGGTGTCCAATTACCAATGGCAGCATTGTTACCGACGATGTAAACAGTCTCCCCGGACGGATTGGCGTTCGCATCATAGACATTAAACGTCACGCTTTGACTTGGCTTCTCTGGGATTACTCCCGTTTTAATGACAGCAATAAATGGTGTGAGCAAGTTTGTAGGTTGACCATTCGGTCTCACAACATCCTGTAACCGCAATAAAGTAAACGTTTTGAAATTGTGTCGAGTTAACTCTTGATAAGCCGGGAGATACCCTTCGGCGCTTCCGATTGAAAGTGCATTTTCTCCTTCAAGTTCAATTCCTTTTTGTTCGGCTAAAGTGGCAACGTCATCAATCAGATCTTCTGGTTTACTAAAGTTTGGCGATGTACCGTTGCCATTCCCGGCATTAGTCATCTCAAGCATAGTAAATGTAAGATCAACGTTGCTAGCCTTATATTTATCAACGATTGCCGCATAATCATACAAGCCTGTTGCATGCTCAGCGGAGTGTGGAGCAGCCGGATTGCTGTACTGCCAGTGGATGCCAGGGATTTTAGCGCTTAGATGCACGCCGAATGTCGTGTCCAGATCCGTATGGGCTTTAGTAACAATGTCAGTAAAATGATCCGTAAGCACAGATTGATACCATGTCAAGAAATCCACGCCATATGGTTTTGAGTAGTCTCCGCTGGAATAGAACACATCTCCATTTACCGGTGGTTTAACTTCCGTAAAGTCAGCTAGCGAAGTGCCCCATGCCGTATTTAATTGTGCAATGGTTGTGTATTTTTGCTGCATGCTAGTTTGAAAAGCTTGAATGGCGCCAGTCGAACTCGCTTGGAATAAACCACGACTTGGGTAAGCCCACGGTTTCACGCTATCGTTGAAGTTATAGCTAGGATATCTTAGCTCTCCTGCTGGCCCTAAGCCGATGTGAAGCTTCTCAATGGAAGATTTGAATTTTGACATATGAGTCGCAAAAGATTTAAATGCACCGTCGTATAAATCATTGGCTTGCGTAAACCAAGGTGCAATATATTGCTTGTCGTAATAACCCGATTCCGATTTGAACTGCATTTCTTCTGCAGTTCCAAGCGACCAAACCCAGTCTGGGATTGGATAGTAACAAGTATCACCTACGTTGCCCCCGCATTGATGGAAGGAGAAGATTGGGGAAATTTTAAGTCCAGCATTTTGGATATGGGTGAAAAGTGTATCATAATAGTTCCAATCATAGTTTCCTTGCGTAGGTTCAAAATGGTTCCACCACATATCGACTTCAACGCCGTAAACACCGCTACTCTTCAATGTTGCCATTTGTCTATCGAAAGCATTGAAATCTGTAACATCGGCCAAGTTCAACATAACAACGATCTTCGTATTACTAGTGTCGCTACTTGCCTTAGCTGCAGGCGCATTTAAAGCGCTGCCAAAAAATAATAAAGCGGTTATTAATAAAGCAATAATTAACTTGTATGACTTCATGTTCTTGGTATTATGTACGTACAACAGACTCATCTCCTCTTTAAAATAAAAATAACAGCGTTTTCAAATCCGTTATAAATCGAAATCGAATGTAGTTATTTCATCCCCCTTGCTTTTAGTGCAAACGTTTGTGCAAAACTGTAAAAATAGTTTCTTTGGTGAGCAATTCATTTGGAAATATTGCCATTCTCACATCATCCACCAACTTGTAAACGCTTCATTCATGTCGTAATCATACAACAGCCGTATTGATTTGTAAAAACGTTTGCACAGTCCCTTTTTGCCTGTTTTTGCAAGATTATAGCTTTTTTCCTCGTACTATCTCTTATTTACTCAGTTTTTTAATTGAATCCGTTAAATTAATACTAAAAATAATAAAAGCCAGGCTAGCTGCACATCAGCCAAGATCCTGGCAATTCTTCTGCTCACTTCCTAATCGCTTTCCTAATAAACTGCAAAGCGCCAATCAATTCATCGATGCCTGCCTCATCCAATCGGATGGTCACATAATTCGGCGAGATGCCGCCGTCATTGATTTCAAGCAAAGCCGTCTGATCCTGATCATCCAGCTTCACCGAGAGATGATCTTTATCCAACACATCATGCCAAACCACGCAAGATCACATTCCTTCTAATATACGATAAATGCTTTATGATACACCGTTTCATTATCTTCCGTATCCATGACGCGCATCTCCAGATCCCAATTCCCGCGGAAAGGCAGGTAGGCGCCAGAAGCTTTGTAGCCGAACTTTGTAAAGCCGTAAGATTCTTCCTGCACTTTATCCTCGAAAGGAGCAAGCGGAACCGCGATAGGCGCTATGGATTCATCATCCGTATAATGCAAGATCATTTGCACTTGTTTTGGTTTTCCGAGTTTCTCCGGAAGCCACACTTTTGCGACAAACGTGTTCGTTCCCTGCACTTTCGGCGTAATATCCGCCGACACATGCACCTTCTCCCCCATCTGATGCCACGTCAGAGGTTCATTGGCTGGAATCGGGGCTACATAGGTAAGGATACCGACAAGCAGCATAATCACAACCATGAGGGATACATCAATTTTTATCCAAAGGCCTGCTCTTTGCGCCGTCTCTTTGCGCATGTACCCCCTAATGATAAAACCAACGATGGCAACAAGCAGCACGGCGCCAATTTTCACAAGGAGCAGGATACCCCAGCCCGCGTAGAGCAAATAATGCAGGTTTGGCAGGAACAATAGCACTGAAATAGAACCGGTTACTGCCAGCACGACGATAGAAATTAAGGCCATATTGGAAAAAGCCCGCAGGTATGCGCCTATATGAACATTGGACTGACGCCATTTCACCAACAATAGAGCCAACCCGCCAACCCACAGCGCTGAGGCAGCCAAATGGATGAAATCCAGTCCGATGGTCGCCCAAGTGGGGGAAAAGGAGGCCGCATGTCCGCTGAAGCTTTTGACTGCAAGTAAACTCAAACCCCAGACGATATCCAGCCATGCTGTTCTACCGACAACGACGAACCCAATAAAAGAAAGAAGCAAGAGCAATAACCAGGAAATGCCAATCGTCGTAGCGCTAAAGAGCTGCCATAATTCATCGACGCCCCCACCGCCCAACAGATCTTCAATATGCGTAAAAATAAGCAGCAGGAGAGCGACCAGTTGCGCGCGATGCAAGTTCAATGTCCATGCGGACACCGATTTCCTTGTTTCAGCTCCACCACTTCCAGGGAACCTCAGCCAACAAATCCAGCCCACTAACGCTAAAACCATGAAATACCATAGCCCTCGGAAAGCATACTGCAGCATAACTTTCGTACTTAACGATCCGGACAAGCCATGCTGATGCGTGGCATGCACCGATGGCAGCTCCAGAGATTGCTCCTGCGGCGGATTGCCAATCGTGATCGGGTAACTTCCCCCAACTGGATGGCCGTCGGCAGAGATTACATGGTAACTAATTAAATAAACACCCTCCGGCAGCTTGGGCAATGTGAGCTCTACACCGTTCCCCTCAGCATTCATCCTTGCCTTATTACGGGTGGCCTCATTACCTGTATGATCCAAAACCTTGATATAAAAGAGCCCCTCATCCAACCGTTCATTGAACGTAACAGAGATGGAGGCAGGAGATTCTTGGAGCTTGCTATCCGATTCCGGCGTAGCTTGTACCAATGATGCGTGAGCAGACGCTGTCTGAGGCACAATTACTGTGCATAGCATGACGGCAGCAAGCACGCATATCGCTAGGGCAAGCTGCAGCTTAATACGTTTCAAAACCTGATACATTTGCATGTCGTACTCCTCTATTCTGAAATGAGCTTACGCCCGGCAAACCCTTCATGCTTGCCATGATAATAACGGATGGCTTCTTCCCCCTGCTTCCAACAAAGCAGCACGTCTTGCCCATCCATCCTTCCCGGAAAATCAACGAGTCCCGTATCAATATCTTTCAGCTCCACGCCTTTGAGCTCAAAGCCTTTAATAAGCCCCTTCGCTTCAATCTGCAGAAATTCCAATTCTGTTTCCAGGAAGAAAAATGGATCCTTTTCCTCGCCCGAAACCTCGGCTTCTTCGTTTTTCATTCGTCGAAGCTCCATATACTTCACCTCAAAGTCGCGCTTCAAGGCTTGAATTTTCTTCAGTTCTTGGTCAATAACCGGAAGCATCGCGTTTGCTTCATCAAGAGTAAATATTTTGGTTGACATGAGGCACCTCCCTCACCTGATTTTATCAAAAAAAGAAGTTAACTACGAATCCGCCACGCTGATCCTGTTTCTGATCAACTCCACTTTATGCAGTTAGCCAGGATTTACCGCTTATCAGTTGAAGGCGTGCCCTGATGAGCATGCTGATGTTGGTGTTGGTGCTGCCCGGGATGCTCGTCCACATGAGTAACGGACAATTCCGCGTAGCCGACGCCTTTAAGCACCTGGATGCGCTGCTGGAGTTCCCTAAGCTGGTACACCTTGCCGCGGACAACAAGAATTTCCAAGCACTGCTGATGGTTTAAATGAATATGCATCGTAGAAATGATTTCATGATGGTAATCATGCTGAAGCTCCGTGAGCGTAATAGGCAAGTCGCTGACATGATGGTCATACACCATGACAATCGTTCCAGCGACCGTTTCGTTCGGCTGCATAGAGCTGGATGCGAGCAGTGCTTTACGGGCTAGATCGCGAATAGCTTCCGAACGGTTATCATAGCCCTGTAAGGCAATTAGCCGGTCATATTGTTCAATTAAGGATTGCGGCATCGAAATTCCGAAACGCACGAGAACCTCTTTGTCAGTCATCGGTATTGCACCTCTTCATCTTACATCATTTATTCTTACTCTAGCAGAAAGATGATCTTGATGAAACCCTTGAGCTCCGGCATTCGCTGCCACTACTTGAATATGATATATTCATCCTAAAAGGAGCTGACGCTATGACTGCCTTACCGCTAACATTCTCTATAGTTGATGTATTCGCTGAAAATAAATATGAGGGCAATCAACTTGCCGTATTCCGCCATACTGCACATCTAACTTCCGAAGAGATGCTCGCCATAGCGCGCGAAATGAATTTTTCAGAAACAACGTTCATCCTCTCCGATGAGCCGGTGAATGGCGGATATGATGTCCGGATCTTCACTCCGGCTGAAGAAGTCCCATTCGCAGGACATCCTACACTGGGAAGCGCGTTTGTTATTCAGCAAGAAATTATCGGTCGCCCCGTAGATCGCATTACGCTAAATTTAAAAGTCGGGGCCATCCCCGTGACTTTCGAGAAAGAACATGCAGGTATGGCTTGGATGCAGCAGCGGCCTCCGGTTTTCGGAGAGAGCGTTGATGCAGAAACTGTGGCCAGCATGCTCGGGCTGCCGATATCGTCCATCGATGCACGTTTCCCGATTCAGGAAGCATCCACCGGCTTGCCGTCACTCATCGTTCCGCTAACTAATTTGGAAGCGGTTCGAAGCTGCCGTGTCAATCTAGAACTTTATTTCCGCTTAATTGAAAAACTCTCTGCCAAAATGATTCTCGTTTTCTGCCCCGAAACGTATCAACCCGGCAACCAACTTAACGCAAGAGTATTCGGCGAATATTTCGGTTGTCCGGAAGATCCCGCTACCGGAAGCGCTAATGGGAACTTAGCCGGTTATTTGATCAAACACAACTATTTCGGCAGTGACTCCATTGATATTCGTGTAGAACAGGGCTTCGAAATCAAACGCCCTTCTATCTTGTACCATCGCGCACAGCAGGTAAACGACCACATTTCGATTCAAATAGGCGGTAAAACCATTTATACAGCAAAAGGGGAGTGGGTGTAAGCCCAACTCCCCTTTCTCATTCTATTTGCATCAACCGTTTGACTCTTATTTCGAGCTCTACCAGCGAAAAAGGCTTGGTCATATAGTCATCAGCGCCTGCCTGAAATCCCTTATCCAGCTCATCATCTTTCTTCTTGCTTGACAGCATAAGCACTTTCATTTCACGTTGAACCAAGTTTGGGTCCGTCTTGATCTTTTCTAATAGATGAAATCCGTCCAACTTTGACATCATACCGTCTAAAATGCATGCATCGTATGAGTTTTCCAAGAGTAAGCGATAGGCTTCCTCTCCATCCGACGTATGGGTGATTGCGATCGGCAAATGTTCCAAGTGAGAAGTTAAAATAGATCGCAGAATCGGATCGTCATCCACAATAAGCAATCGTTTCCTCGGAACTGCATGTGCCACTCCATGATCAGGCTCTATCCGGGAGACATACTCGCGTCCGATCAGAACCCGGTTTCTCCCTTGCTGTTTCGCTTGATACATCGCTTCATCCGCGTGTTGGATCCATTCCTCTACGGATAAACCCGGCCGCCAATCTGCAACACCCGCAGAGAAAGTAATGGAGAACGGCTTCCCCTCATGATGGGCA
Organism: Paenibacillus tabacirhizosphaerae; assembly: GCF_040812395.1. Lineage (GTDB taxonomy): Bacteria > Bacillota > Bacilli > Paenibacillales > NBRC-103111 > Paenibacillus_E. The sequence goes on from NZ_JBFNXH010000005.1 coordinate 107,931, forward strand.
ACTGGATTTCGGCGTGCTTTATCGAGGATGCTTTGCACAATTTGCATCGCTTGAGGAGCTGAAGTATTTGGAAGGGCAATCACAAATTCCTCTCCGCCAAAACGAGCCAGTAAATCAGTCGATCTCAGATTCACCTGCAGCAAATGCGCTAAGCCTTGAAGCACCAAATCCCCAACATGATGCCCAAAGCCGTCATTCATGCTCTTGAATCGATCAATATCAATAAAAACAAGAGAAATCGGAGCCGGATAGCGCTCAATCCGCTGCAGCTCCAAACCGATCTGCAGGTCGAAGTAACGCCGATTGAACACACCCGTCAGCGGATCGCGGAAAGCGAGCTGCTCGAAGTTTCTTGTTCTTTTTAAAAGACTATAAATTCGCGCGGTTAACTCTTCATATTGAAAAGGCTTTGTCACATAATCGTCGGCGCCAAGTTGAAAACAACGTACTTTATCGCTCAGGTCGCTTCGCCCCGAAAGTATAATAAGCGGCAACCACTGCAACGTAGGATCTTCCTTGAGATATTCAAACAGCTCATAGCCCGAATGCGGATACATCATCACATCCAGCATAACCAAGTCATACGTATGCTCTCGGAGCAATTTTTTCGCAGATTCCACGTCTGCGGCTTCATCCACATGGCAATCATCCAATTTTAGCCGGCGGATTAAATAAGACCGCAATACTTCGTCTTCATCGACGAGAAGCAGCCGGCTTTTCAGTGTGCCCAGAAGTGAACCTTCGCCAAAGCTCGTCTGTTCATCCAACTGCATTTCGGTCACGCAAATATTGTACTCCATGGACATTTGTTGCAGCGTTCCCTGACTCAAAAGGGTGCTTTCTTCAAGTGGACTTAAACCTTCAAACCTATTTTCACGTTCTGCAGCAGCAAATTGCGTCCACTCCCAGAGACGAGCAAGCTCCTCTGCAAGTTTGCCGATTCGGTGATACCCGAATACCGGCGCGCTCCCTTTTAACGTTTGAGCCATTCGATAAAATTGCTGCGTATCCTCATTGTTTGCAGATAATTGAAAAGTCGCAAGGAGTGTCTGAAACCTTTGAAGCTGTTTATGAAACTCGCGAATGAACAGCTTTCTTCCTTGCCTCATGATTTGAACCCCTTTGTCTGCGTTGTGTTTATCGGTGGTCATTGCAATAACATCCTTTATCCACTAAGCGATTTTCGAAGGATACCTTCACTCAATTTATGTAAATAAACCCAATTATAACATTTTATTATTTAGTATGAAAACATTAGTCTGATTGGTGCCCGAAATTAAGAATTTGCAAGGTAAGCTCGCCATGATCCGCTTGCTATTTCTTCTAACCCGCTGATGTCTTCCCAAATATAAACCCATCCCTCTCGGGAACCGCTCACATCGCGAACCCAGACGCGTTCGTATTCGTTATTTTCACCAGGGCCATAATAATCTTCGAGCGCATCTAACGCTTTCAGTCCTTCTTCCGTAATCTCAAACCATTCTCCCTTCACGGCATGAACCAAGTCATCGATCCGATCATCTTGAAGTAGTGCAAGTGCAGGATACGGACCTACATGATATAAACGTCCGGAGACGGACCCAGGTTGCACCGAAAGTAAAAATGGCGCGGCAACAGAATGGTTGCTCTCCCCCACAAGCAATGTCCCGTAAACGAATACTGAAATCAAAATAATCCCTCCCATGGCTTCGAACTATTTTAAATATAGCATAGTAGAAAAGAAAAAAAGCAGCACCTCGAGGGTTGCTGCTTCTACGCCTGATTGACGGTTAATTCACGAGTCTTCACGATAATTTTGCGGATGCTGTCTTCCGAAAGATGAAAGACTTTGATCAGTTCCATTACTGTGGAACCGTTCTGATACAACCGGAAAATTTCCCGATTTCTTCGTTCAATAATAATGCGTGTTCCGTTATTTTCGCCCCAGCCTGCACGTTTCTGTTCTTTCTTGGGGATATATACGATTTCGCCTTGGATATATTCTTGTAATTGTTTTAATAGGTTAGGGGGAAGAACGTCCTTCCCGTTCTTGTAACTCATGGATGAGAACCTCCTCAAATGTTTCGATCAAAGTAAACTTTGTCTGATTTGCAGAGAGTATCTTCATCGCCCCTAAACCTCCTACCATTCTCAAAAAATGGAATAAAAAAAACACGATCATAATCGTGCCTGTCGGTTGTATATTCAATTATACAAATTCAGGTGAACGGTTATTCCACGAATGATATTCAGTTAGGAGACGAGTACCTCTGCGGCCGCCGCAATCATCGCTACTGTCATTGTGTTCATTTTCTTGCACTCCCTTCACTTTGTATTTGTTGTGATACATTTCTCATTATATGTAAAAAAAATCTTGTTGTCTACTTGTTAAGTAAAGTTTATTGGGAGGCCTTTCGGCCTCCGTAGAACGATCGTCTCTGCTTACGCAGAGACCACCTCATCTGTTGTTGTAATCACCTTGATCACTCCTTTCCTCAGGAATCAGCCGGCCGGCTACCTCTATATTTACTCATATATTCTAGTATTGCTCAAGCGAAAGAATGGTTATATTGATTCTCTCCTAAGGAGGGGAGCTCAACTCGGCTATGCATGATTCTAAGCGCGAATTCGGCGGAACTATAGTTCGCTATTCCTCGAAATTGCTCCTTTTTTCTCTTCCATGCGGAACGACGATCCGCTATTTAGCCACGTTGGCACCAAGTACATATAATCTCGCGGTCATAAGATACCTGTGTTCCGCGAAAGTATGTCGAAAAGCAGAAAAGATGAAATTAACGGATGCTAGTTCCGCTCGGTTAATCTCGGGAATTCTATGGATGGCTCAGCGCGCTTACGGCAATACCGCTTGCGCCAAGCAGCGCGCGGATGTCGCGCGCGAACGCCACGGCGTGTACACCGTCGCCGTGGATGCAAATCGTGTCCGCGCGCATGCTAAGGTCCTCTCCCTCCAGGGAGAGAACCTTCCCCTCGCGGACAAGCCGCTCCACCTGCGCCGCAGCCTCCTCGGCGCTGGCAACTAGCGCGCCCGGCTGCTCGCGGGGCGTGAGCGAGCCGTCCCGCCGGTAGGTGCGGTCCGCGAACGCTTCGCTCGCGGTCCGCAGCCCCGCGGCGGCGCCCGCCCGCAGCAGCTCGCTGCCGGGCGGGCCGAACAGCGTCAGCTCCGCGCTGACGCTGGCTGTTGCAGCCGCAATCGCCGCGGCGAGATCATGGCGCTTCGCCGCCATGTGATAGAGCGCGCCATGCGGCTTGACGTGCTGCAGGCGTCCGCCTTCGGCGTGGATGAACGCCTGCAGCGCCCCGAGCTGATACAACGTCAGCTCGTAAGCCTCGGCCGGCGAAATCGCCATTTCGCGCCGGCCGAAGCCTTGCAGATCGGGGAGCCCGGGATGGGCCCCGATCGCGACGCCTTTGCGCATGCACAGCTGCACCGTGCTGCGCATCGTAGCCGGATCGCCTGCGTGAAATCCGCAGGCGATGTTGGCGGAGCTGACGTAGTCAAGCAGCTCCGCGTCGCGGCCCAGGCGATAGGCGCCGTAGCCTTCGCCCATATCACAGTTCAAATCGATACGCAAAGCCGTGAACCCCCTTAATTTCTCTGTCTTTATCCCTTAGTATTGTACTTATCTTTCGTACTCCGCACTAATCTTTCAGTATTTCTGTAATTATCCTTCAGTACTTCTGTACTTATCCTTCAGTACTTTTGCACTTATCTTTCAGCACTTCAGTACTTCTGTACTTATCCTTCAGCACTTCTGTACTTATCCTTCAGTACTTCTGCACTTAGCCCTCAGTATTCCTGTACCTACCCTTTATGACCATCCTGCCTCTATCACAATTACTCATAATTAGTCAATATTCGCTTCCCGTACATCTCCACTTCCTGCAAACCCTAGCCTCTATCCCGCAACCAAGCATGCACTCCCGCTTGCAGCATTCGCAAATCCCCCTCTTGAAGCAACAGCTCTTCCTGCGCCTCGCGAAGGCTCACTTCCCGAAAACGAATCCGACCCCCAGGCTTTATTTGGGCGACCAAGGGGAGATCAGCGCTAATCACCTGACCAATACGCGGGTAACCGCCTGTTGTTTGACAATCAGCCATCAACAAAATCGGTTGGCCGCTCGGTGGCACTTGTATCGTGCCTTGAGCTACGGCATCTGAGATCATTTCGCTGGAAAAGCCATTTCCCAGCTTCAGCTCCCCCCCTCCCAGCCGGTATCCCATCCTGTCAGAGTGCGGCGTCACCTCATAACTGCCAGCTAAAAGTTCTTCCATGCTTTCCGCAGTAAACCACGCCGCTTCTCTTCCGCGAACAATCCGAACAACTGGATGATCTTCATAATCAGAGTTACGTCCGGTATAAACCAGCCAGGGAGCTTGTAACAGCCCTTGCCCTTCACTCGCTCCTCTTTTTCCAATCGCTTGGAACATACGAGCGCCATTTGGCTCAGCAGCTCCTACAGACAAAATATCACCCTGCTGCAGCGCCCTACCTTCGAAGCCGCCTAAGCCTGCGCGCATATAGGTGCTTCTGCTGCCCATTACAGGCTCAACATCGAAGCCCCCTGCAACTGCCAGATAAACTCTACACCCTTGTACGGCATAATGCATACGGAGTACAGATCCGCTTTGGATAACAAATGGTCTCCATAACGGTACGGGTTGCCCATCAAGCACCGCTTCCATATCAGCTCCGCAAAGCGCTAGCAGCATGTCCTTTTGAGCGTGCAGCTCTGCTCCCTGCAGCGTCAGCTCCATCGAGGCTGTATTCACTGTATTCCCGACAAGCAAATTAGCTGTACGATGCGCGAATCGATCCATCGGTCCCGACGTAATCACACCATGCTTACGAAGCCCAAGACGGCCATTGTCCTGTATCGTTGTCAACAGTCCTGATTTCACGACTACAAAGCTCATATCCGTCGTTCCCTTTCCGCGAACTGCTCATATTGCTCTTCCTTAATCGGTACGAATCGTACCCTGTCCCCCACTTTAAGGAGCGAGGGATTAGCTGATTGCGGCCGAAACAATGCAATCGGCGTCCGTCCGATCAGGTTCCACCCGCCCGGAGTTTCCAACGAATATATCCCCGTCTGGCTGCCGCCTATGCCAACGGATCCTATAGGAATCCTTTGTCTAGGCACCGATTTGCGCGGAGTAGCAATTCGTTCGTCCATTCCGCCTAAATAAGGAAAGCCTGGCGCAAAACCAATCAAGTACACAGGATAATCCTGTGAGGAGTGTAATCCGACAACGTCTTCTGGCGTCATGCCATGATAATCGGCGACGGCCTGAAGATCAGGACCATGCATGCCTCCATAACAAACCGGAATTTCAACGCTTTGCGATGGCTCATCGGCCAGATCTGCCCTAAGGTTTTCATACTGAGCAATTGCGGTTTGCACGTGCGCAAACACAATCTCATAGGGTAGCAGCTCGTCAAGAAAGAAGTCATTTAATCTATCTTTAAACACGGAATAACCGTCATAATAAATCGTTATGCTCGTATAAGCCGTGACGATTTCTCCGAATCCTTGAAAACGGTTCTCTTCCAAATAATCGGCTAGCTGGCGAACCTGTTCATGAACCTTCGGGTCGATCGTTGTACCGAGTTGAATGACAATGGCTGAGTCTCCAAGCGCATAGCAATCATACAAAAGCCGGCTCATGCGAAGCTATGCTTTTTCAGCCATGCCGCACAAAGAGTCGGCCAGTTCTTCGCCTCAGGGTAATCCTCAGCCAAGCCGATGCCATGGCGGCCGCTTTCAAATACATGCAGATCAAAAGGCACCCGGTTCCGACTAAGAGCTGCCGTAAAGAGCAAACTATTCTCGACCGGAACTGAAGCATCCTCAGCTGTATGCCACAGAAATGTCGGCGGGGTGTCCGCTGTTACCTGCTTCTCTGTGGACATCAGCGTCATAAGCGCGTCATCCGGAGTCTCACCAAGCAAATTCAGCTTGGAGCCTTCGTGAGCGAACTCTCCGAAGGTTATTACCGGATAACACAGAATCATTGCGTCCGGGCGACTACTCTGTCTGTCAATCGGATCTGCTGCATGCGCATCGCCAGCATCATAAAGCGTGCCTGCCGATGAGGCTAAATGACCACCTGCTGAGAATCCCAAAATGCCGATCCGATTCGGATCAATCCGCCATTCATCCGCATAATGTCTAACTGTTCGGATAGCCCGCTGCGCATCCTGAAGAGGCGTCGGATGTTGATGAGGCGCTACCCGATAATTTAGGACGCATGCAGCAATGCCAAGCCCATTCAACCATTTGGCAACGGGTTCCCCTTCGTGAAAGGCACGTCTGCCATATCCGCCGCCCGGACATATGATAACGGCAGAGCTCACAGCTTTGCCTGCCAAGGGATACAACGTTAAGCTTGGACAGCCCTGATTCTCTTCTCCGATGCTTTCCTGGGCTGCTCCGGGCCATAGTTCGATTGTAGTCATCTTGAACCCCCCTTATTGTTTCTTCCTGCTCATGTAGCATCTACTTTTACGCCCAGATGACTTCCCAGTTATTATTAACGGTGGCTTCAATCGTGCCTCTTTCCATTATATAGCCGGCTAGCAGCTCCGCGACATCCGTCGGAATATCTTTAATGACGGGTTTATCCTGAAACATGGCATAATTTCCTCCGCCGCCGGCCCTGTAGTTGTTCATCACAACATCAAAGGAAGCAGCTAAATCGATCGGCGCTCCGTTATAATCCAACTGGATGACGCGCTCGCCTACAGGTCGGGAAATGTCGATTTTATATCCAATCCCTTCCCACATGTCATAGTTGTAGTGCTGCGGCTTCGGATCGCGGAATTTAGCGCTTACTTGAACCGCACCGTCCGCTGCCAGTTCGAAATATTCGGCCGATTGCTCTATCGCATCCTTGATGTCCTGTCCGGAAATACGAATGACCTTCAACGTGTTCGGATAGATGTAGTTCGATACGATGTCCCTCATCGTAATATCCGCTGGAAACCCAGGTGAGTAGTTATCGAACAACGCTGTATTCGAAATAGGCGCTCCTGAAAGCTCCATTTGTACGCGATTAATAAATTCGATCAAAGCGCTATCTTTCAGGCGCACTTGCATCGGATCTTTCACCAGCATATCGCCGGTCAGCTTGCCAATCGGCTGATCCAGCCACTCCTGTGTCTTCGCTTCATAACTTCCGACAAGCTCGATCAGCTTCTGATCGGCTTCGACCTGGGCCACAGGAATCAGCTCGGAGTTTTTGGAGACGATTGTCCATTTTCCTTCATTTTGCTCCAGCTCCACTTGCACTTTCCCGAGCGTAACTCCCGCAGTCCCGGGCTGTACGATGACAACGTCATTGATTTGAGCGCCAGCGATGCTGCGATGCTGATGACCAGTCAACAGAACATCGATCCCTTCGACCTCCATGCATAATTGATACCCTTGATTCTCTCCTGTGAGCGGCTCGGTTGGCTCGCCAGTAACAATATCTCTTTCGAAGCCCCCGTGGTACGAGACAATGACCACATCCGCTTTTTCCTGCTCCCTCACCACTGGAATCCACTTGGCAGCGGTTTGCACCGCGTCATCGAATCTAAGGCCTTGAATATGGTTTGGATTTTCCCAGTTCGGAATATACGGGGTTGTCAGACCCAGAATACCTACTCGTACGCCATTGGGCAATTCTTTTATCACATAAGGCTTCCCCAGAAAGGGCTCTCCGCTTGCAGCGTCGACAATCGTTGCGCATAGCCAAGGAAAATTCGATTCGATAACGGCTTTCAGCAACACTTCTGGTCCATAATTGAATTCATGATTGCCAAGCACGGCCGCGTCATACCGCAAATAATTAAGCCCAAGCACCATGGGATCCACCGGTGTATTATCTAATCTGGCATGATGGTAGGCGAGCGGCGTACCTTGAATAAGATCGCCGTTATCAATAACAATTACATGTTCATTGTTTTTCCGTTCTTCAGCAATTAATGCGGCAATTTTCGACAGACCTACGTCATTTGGCTGATTATTGGCGTAATGTATGGGCAGCATGCTGCCGTGCAAATCACTTGTTTCTAATATAGAAAGAACACATTTTTCCGCGCTTTTTTGGCTATCCATTTGCCCGCTCCTCGTTTCCATTTTTTGTACGCACAAACAGGGATTTTGTCACATTAACAAAAGATTTACACCATCTTCCATATCTTCTGTGTTAATGTTATATTACTTCTTGTACTATTGTAAATAATTAAACGGAGGTCAACAAAATGTTGAAAAAATTTGCAGCAGTCAGTATGTCTTTAGTCGTAGTAGCAGGGATTGCAGCCGGATGTGCAAAAAAAGAAGAGCCAACGGCTACGTCTACAACAAAAGCTTCCGCATCACCAGCTGCGGCTGCCGCAGGATTTGTTCCTAAAGAGTTGAAAGTTCAATTCGTACCTTCCCAAAATGCAGAAACACTCGAAGCAAAAGCGAAACCACTAGAGAAATTGCTTGGCGACAAGCTCGGTATCCCGGTGAAAGTATCTGTATCAACAGACTACAACACCGTTATCGAAGCTATGGCTTCCAAACAAGTAGATATCGGTTTCTTGCCTCCGAGCAACTACGTTGTTGCACATGATACGCGTAAAGCAGCAGATTTGCTTGCACAAGCTACACGCTTTGGTGTAGATGACGCTACAGGCCAGCCAACGAAAGATCTTGTAGACTTCTACAAATCCATGATCGTTGTAAAAGCAGATTCACCAATTAAATCCGTTGCTGACTTGAAAGGCAAAAAAATCGGCGTACAAGGCGTAACTTCCGCAGCTGGTTATACATACCCGGGCTTACTAATGAAAAAAGCTGGCGTCGATCTGGTTAAAGACGTTACGAGCGTGCAATTCCAAGGCCATGACAAAGCGATCATCGCTTTGCTGAACGGTCAAGTTGATGCAGCAGCCGTATTCCAAGATATTCGTACCAACATGATTAAGGACTACCCGGATGTATTCAAACAAACGAAAGTACTTGCTTTCTCTGATAAAATTCCTAATGATACGATCGCAGTCCGTTCCGATATGGATGCTGCTTGGAAAAAGAAAATCCAAGAAGCTTTCATCGCCATTGGTAACGATCCAGAAGGCCAAAAAATTATATTCGACGTTTACTCCCACAAAGGTTACGTGGCTTCCGATGACGCCAAATTCAATATCGTTCGGGAAGTTAACAAAGAAATGGGCTTGAAATAACCCGAAACCTTTCACAAATGAAAATGAAGCTGTCCCAAGTCATGGTAGATGACAGAGGGACAGCTTTTTTTCGTCGGCAAAGATCCAATGAAGCAAAAACAGGCTTTTTATAACTTACATTTGTCCATACCTTTTAAATGCCATTGAAATACAATAGACTATCCGATAACAGAAGGGAGCGAATTGGAATGGGTTATGCTGCAGGAGGTTGTTATACCGGTGGTCTGGGTACAAGTACGGCTGTTGTCTTGGTCCTCTTTATTCTTTTGGTTATTATCACCAGCACATTTGCATGGTAATTCGTAACGACCCTCAAGATTTTTAAATGAACGCAAAAATCGGAGGCGATAGGAATGCCCATCGACAAAAAACGGCTAAACTCCCTCATGGGTAAACATGTTTACGTGATGACACACTACGGGCAAGTTTTAGATGGCATTTTGCATAAGAACAAGAATAACAAATTCTATCTTCGTTCAAATGCCAAACCCGTGAGCACAAGTGCATTTATACCATTCAGCCCATTCTTCAACCCAATCACTCCACTTGTCCTTTTTGATTTACTGGCTATTGAGGAGTCCCCCTTTTTCTTCCATAGAACCCCGTTTTTCTTTTGAGAGAAAAGGATAACATTGCGATGAAAGGAGTGACTGAATATGGGATATCCAACAGGAGCAGGAATAGGTACTAGTTCAGCAGCAGTACTGGTTCTCTTTATATTATTGGTCATTATTACTATGACTTTTGCAATCTAATAGGCAGCAATACGTTTGTTACCGATAGTTTCAAAAAAATAAACAAGCAGGCGCCGCAGCGTTCTGCTTGTTTGTGTTTGAGGTATTGGAAGTAGTGCGGTATAGTTAAAGGAACTGCCCCTTTTTTGTGCGGAGTAACAAGGTCAGTCTTTTAAGCAACTCCAATGCATACTATGGATGTGGCACGTCCGCGACAACTTACATACAAAAAAATTTTACTTTTGCATGACAAATGTTTACTTGGACTTGTCATATTACATAGAGAGGTGAAATTCGATGTTTGATATGCTCATTTGTTGTAAAATGACAGTTTCCATCCGATGCGGGAAAGATGACATCAAAGGCGTTATCTCTAATTATTACAAGGCTTTTCGACTTTTGAAAATTAATAACATCTTAATCCCAATTGAACTGATCCAACATATTGAAGTTTTGGAAGGCGATACAGCAAGCTCCCTTTCCCCTAGGTATAGGGAAGGACGCTCTCTACACCTGGTCCAAGGAGGACGCTCGAGCTAAGCTCGTGTGTTTCCGCATAACCGAGCCTCTTCTGTTCTACTCGAAAGTAAAAGGACGCCGCAAACGCGGCGTCCTTCGCTTTACACAATCCTTTTACGGAGTGTCGCTGAAATATAGTCAATGATCGAAACCGTGATGATAATACCGATGATAATAATACCGACCCTTGGCCACACGCGCGCATTAATCGCAAAGATTAACGGCGTACCGATACCGCCGGCTCCGATAACCCCTAACAGCGTTGCCGAACGCACATTGATCTCGAATCGGAACAGCGTATAGGAGATAAAGTCAGGAATGACCTGCGGCACAACGGCAAACGCCATCTTCTGCCAGAAATTCGCACCTACGGCCGTCATCGCTTCTGTAGGTCCCATATCCATGTTCTCGATCGCTTCGGCGTACAGCTTGCCCAGCATACCGACGGAGTGAAGCCCAAGCGCCATAACCCCTGCAAACGCTCCAGGCCCTACAGCTTTGATAAAGATCAATGCCATAATGACTTCCGGAATTGTACGCACTACGCTTAGAAATATTTTGCCTGATCCGGAAACCGCCCGATAACGGCTCATATTCGCCGCAGCCCAGAAGGCAATAGGCAGACACACAATCGCCGATACAAAGTTACCCAAATACGAGATCGATAAAGTTTCCAATAAGCTGCGCAGAAGATCTTCGCCATCGGGAATATACACGTAAGACCAGTCCGGATGAAACAATCCTTTAAACATGGCTTTGGTAAGTATCCAAGTCGTCGGCTGGAAGCCAGTCAGTTCCAAGCCTGTCAATGCCCACACTAGCAATGCAGCCACGATAACCCAACCAACAATCATATACGTTTTAGCTTTGGAAGGCGATAAAGGCTTGCTGCTGCCCTTCAACAAATAACTGCGGAAACGGGTGCTGACCAAATCAATGATAACGACAACCAATAGCGTGTAGATCACTATCGCACAGGCTTGGTCGTAACGGAACAAATCTAGTGTATTCTTGAGTAGCAAACCGATACCGCCGGCGCCAACTAAACCAAGAATTGCCGATGCGCGAATACTGACTTCAAAGGTGTACAGCAAATGTGCCAAGTACGTCGGCGCAACTTGCGGAATCACGCCAAAACGAATCCATTTCAGTTTATTCGCACCAACGGCTGTCATCGCTTCAAGCGGTCCTGGATCGATCGCCTCGGTCGATTCGTAAGCCAGCTTAGAAAGAATCCCGAAGGTAAAGAAGATGAGCGCAAGCGTCCCCGCTGTCGGCCCAAATCCTACGAGTACTGCAAATATAGCTGCATAGAGCAAATCCGGAATTGTCCGAATCAAATTCATAATGAGTCTGGCCGGGTAAAACAACCAGGGTGCTGTCGTCACGTTGCGCGCCGCCAGCAAGGCCATCGGGTAGGCAAACACTGCACCTATGATCGTGCCAAGAATCGACATCTGAAGCGTTTGGGCCATAGGTTTCCAAATATCGACGAAAAATTGCCAATCCGGCGGAAACATTTCGCCAATGAATTTAATAATTTCCGGCGTTCCCTTAACAAGGCTTGTGAGTGTAGCGTCTGTCTGATAAATACTACCTACAAGGAACAACAACATAAGGATGATCGTAACATATAGCTTCGTGCGAGGGGGCTTCTTCAAGGTCGTAGAACTCATCCCTCCTGCACCCCCAGAAGCTCGTCCTTATTAATGGCGCGTCCATAAATTTCAGCAAAAGCGTCATCCGTCGCCTCTGCCACAGGGCCGTCAAATACAACTTTACCGGCTCTTAGCCCGATTATGCGCGTTGCATACTCGCGAGCCAGATCAATAAAGTGAAGATTTACAACCGTAGTAATCCCCAGCTCTGTATTGATACGTTTCAAGTCATCCATGACTTGTCTGGTCGTAAGTGGATCCAGGGAGGCAACTGGCTCGTCCGCCAAAATAATTTTCGCTTCTTGGGCAAGCGCTCTGGCGATAGACACACGCTGCTGTTGACCGCCGGACAATTCGTCGGCGCGCGAATAAGCCTTTTCACGAATATTGACTCTTTCCAGCGCTTTCAAGGAAAGCTCAATATCTTCTTTAGGAAATAAACCGAAGACGGTTCTAAGTGTAGAATGGTAGCCTACGCGCCCAGAAAGGACGTTGCGAATGACGGAGGACCTTTTAACTAAATTAAAGGTTTGGAAAATCATTCCGATGTCCCTGCGCATGCGGCGTAAATCGGCGCCTTTGGCCTGCGTAATCGATTTGCCATCAATTACGATTTGACCGTCCGTAATTTCATGTAAACGGTTAATGGAACGAAGCAGGGTGGATTTCCCAGCGCCTGAAAGTCCTACGATAACAACAAATTCCCCTGGGTGAATCGTGAGGTTAATATCGTTCAGTCCTACGGTTCCGTTAGGATATACCTTAGAAATGTGCTGAAACTGAATCATACAAATCCTACTTTCTCTAATGGTCTTAACTATCAGATGACTACTTTCAACGTCTTTCGGCAAAATCCTTTTTTGCATAGACTTCTTTATAAAATATTAACATACGGTTGTTCTTTCTCACAAAAAAAACGATAACCTCAGCATCTCTCACTGTGGCTATCGTTATCTGTTCTCACGCTTTGGCACTCCAGCGCTCCTCGATCTTGAACCACTTCCAAACGCCGATGGACACGAGCCAAGAAACGACAAATAATCCAACTAGTATATAGCCTAGTGTGCCGAAATCCAATTCCTGAAGCCAAGTCCAGAAGCCGCCTTCCATGCCGATTTCTTCAGAAAGCACCTGCCCCAGTTCGACGACGCCAATGATGAGCGCCGCAATTACAGCTAGCGTCGTTACGGTCAAATTGTAGTACAATTTGCGCACCGGCGTATGAAAAGCCCAGCGATAAGCTTTGGTCATAAACATGCCATCCGCTGTATCAAAAAGACTCATGCCAGAAGCGAAGAGCAGCGGCAGCGAAATGACACCGATGAACGGAATCGCATTCGTCGCCGCATTCGCCGAGATGGCCAGCAGCGCGATTTCGCTTGCTGTATCAAACCCAAGCCCGAACAAGAACCCGAGCGGGTATACATGCCAGCTTTTGCCAATGAATCCAAACAGCGGTTTGATCATTCTTGCGATCAGTCCTCTGGACTGCAGAAGTTCTTCGAATTCGTTTTCGTTATGTTCACCATTCCGAATTTTACGGAATAAACGGAATAAATTAACTAAGATCAGTAAATTAAAGATACCGATAAGGACTAGAAAGCATCCGGAGACAGAAGCTCCGATGACACCGCCGAAGCGCTGCATCCACGGCAGCTCCCGAGCTGCCCACTGGACGGATAAGGCTGTCGCGATCGCCATCAGGAAAACAACAGAGGAGTGTCCGAGCGAAAAGAAGAAGCCGACGCCAAGCGGATTTCTCTTTTGCTGAACAAGTTTGCGCACCGTGTTGTCGATGGCGGCAATATGATCTACGTCAAAAGCATGCCGCACGCCAAGCATATAAGCAAGCAGGCCGATCGCCCAGAAGGCTGGTGTTGTTTTGGCTACGCTATACAGACCGATAAGTCCAAGAACGTGGAGTAATAAGATGAAGCCCACATACCCGCCCCAACTTTTTTTCTGCTGCATGATTGATTTCCACATAGAATCCCCTCCACCCGATCGTGTTACGATTTACTAATAATGTAGCACACGTGTGCATGAATGAAAAGCTTATGACCCATTATTTGTGAAGAAATCCAACTTGGATACTGATATAATAGAACACATTCCAAATTGAACCGTTTAAAAGGAGCCTGAGGGGCCTATGCCGCTGCGTACGCTGAAATTATTTACAATCATATTGCCCGTCTTTATCATAGGTGGCTTTGAATACATCCGGCATGAATTTCTGCTCAATTATTTGACGATGGAGGCCGGCAATTTCACGATCACCGTCATTACTTTCCTGCTCTCTTATCTCTTCGCCTCCTGGATGTTCCAAAGTATTGAACGGACGAACGAGAAGCTCGCTTCGGGCGAAGCCCGCAGAGCCGTTTACGAAGAACGTGAGCGATTGGCCAGAGAGCTTCACGATGACTTGGCCCAAACCCTGTTCTTCCTCAATGTGAAGCTGAAACAAGGCCATTTGGAAGAAGCCAAAGCCGCTGTCTCGGAAATTGACATCTCCCTGCGTCAAGCTATATTCAATCTTCGAACTCCGCCGGAAGACGGCTCCAGTCTCACGCAGCGGATTCACAAATGGCTGAACGACTGGCAACTGGTCACAGGAATTGAGCTGCAAGCAAACATCGAGGTTGCCATAGACAGCTTTCGTCCAGCCGAGGAAGTTCAGCTGTTTGGCATCATTCAAGAAGCATTTACCAACATACGCAAGCATTCCATGGCGACATCCGCTTCGATTTCTCTTGATGCTCATCCTGAAGCATGGCGCCTGCACATTACCGATAATGGCTGCGGCTTGCGTCGTGAATCAGTCACTAGTAAAAAATACGGCATTGATTTGATGCATAAACGTGCTGCTGAGCTCGGAGCGTCGATGGAGCTCCGTTCCATTGGGAACGAAGAGGCTCCGAGCGGGACAGAGCTGATCTTACATATGGAAGGAAGAGAAACAGAATGACCATCGCGCAGCCTTACCGCGTTCTCATTGCAGACGATCATCCGCTTGCCCGCAAAGCGATCCGCAGTATGCTCGAGCCCGATCCTGATTTCTGCATCGTAGGCGAAGCCCTGAACGGGGAAGAAGCTGTTCGCTTATGCCATGAAGTTAATCCTGACGTCGTACTCATGGATATTCATATGTCGCCCGTCAATGGCCTTGAAGCGACACGCCGAATCAAGCAGTTGAATGCATCCATCCGCATTGTGATGCTGACGGTATCCGATGACGTGGCAGACCTCTTCACGGCGCTGCAATTCGGAGCCCAGGGTTATCTCTTGAAGAACATGGATCCTGACGAATGGCTCACCTATCTCCATGCGCTGCTTGACGATAATTCGGAAGTCGCCCGGCTTATGGCAGACAAGCTCTTTCACCGGTTTCGCGCGCCAATCCAAGCGCAGGCAGGAGGCCCTACTCCCGAAATGCTTACTTCACGCGAACAAGAAATCACAGCCTATGTGGCTAATGGAGACAATAACCGGCAAATCGCCGAAAAGCTGCTCATTTCGGAACATACCGTCAAAAATCATATGAAAAACATCTTAGAAAAACTGCAGCTGGAAAATCGTGTCCAGCTCACAGCCTTCGCCATTCAATTCGGGCTGACACGAAAAGGACAAAACAGGTAAATCCCCACCTTGAAATATAAAAAATAGCCCACTCGAGTCATACTTTTTTGCTTCTGAATCAGGTAACATGGACATCATGTGAAAAGTTGATTTGAAAGGGGAACTACATCCGTGTTAAAAAAATTGATGTTGAATGTATCCATACTGCTCGCCCTCTCCATGCTTCTTGCTGGAATCGCCAGCGCCCATGTCGTCGTGTATCCGAAGGAAACGACCCAAGGCACTTATGAGAAGTTCACGGTACGAGTGCCCAGCGAGAAAGATCAGCCTACCGTAAAAGTAGAAGTGAAGTTCGCTCTGGATTCCGTTGCGATCTCCCGCTTCGAGCCCAAAGCCGGATGGACTTATGAGCTGGCGAAAGACACCTCGGGCAAAATCACAGGCGTGACATGGAAAGCGACGGGTGACGGGTTATCCAGCACAGAGTTCGGCGATTTCAATATGCAAGGGAAAGTAGCCGATACCGCCACTCAGATCCAATGGAAAGCCTACCAGACCTACAAAGACGGCAGCATCGTAGAATGGGTTGGAGCGGAGGGCTCAGACAAACCTGCATCTGTCACGACAGTGAAAGCTAAAGCCGCAGGCGGAGCAACGACCGACAGCCATGGTCAAACGGCAGCAGGGAAAGCCGTCGAAGGTTCTGCCGGATCGTCGAACACAGCTTTATACCTGTCTATCGCCGCAGTCATTCTAGGCGCGCTTTCTCTTCTTGTTTCACTTGTAAAAAGACGCAAATAAAAGAAGCCTCGAGTCCTCTAATAACAGAGAGTGGACTCGGGGCTTTTTTTTATTCTTAGTTTAGCTGATGACAATGTCCCATTCATGAATTTCACAATGTCTGGCTCCAACTTGAACGAACGGATCCTCATGTGCCAGTGCGTTTGCTTCCTCAATCGTCTCTGCCTTGTAAATAACAAGCCCGCCCCAACCGTCTACGAAGCGCCCATTGGCAAAAATCTTCCCTTCGCCCCTGCGCTTCTCCAAATAAGCTAAATGCGCTGGACGATGCTCCTTGCTAAGTTCTTCATCCTTCATTGGCAGTAAAACAGCAAAATATTTCATATGCTAAACCTTCTTTCTATCGTAAATTCGGAAATAGTATTCATAGGGATTTTTCTCATTCTGTCCCCCTTTTTCTTCGGAAACCAGCGTCCATGCTGACATGTCCATCTCAGAGAAATACGTATCCGCCTCAAATTCATGCTCGATATAAGTGATATACATGCGATCTACGTCCTGCGCAAACAAATTGAATATTTCTGCGCCGCCTATGACGAATAGCTCTACGTCACGAAACGTTTCCACCACTTGCTGCACCGAATGCACCACGTCGCAACCTTCCGCTTGAAAGTCGCGGTTCTGCGTCAGAATGACATTGCGGCGCCCAGGCAGGGGCTTGCCAATGGATTCATACGTCTTCCGTCCCATGAGAATAGGGTGTCCCGTCGTTGTTAATCTAAAAAACTTCAGATCCGCAGGCAAATGCCATGGAAGATTGTTCTTCAGGCCGATCGCCCGGTTCCGGTCCATCGCAAAAATGAATGAAATGCTCATCTAGACACTCCTTCGCGCCTGTGAATAGGCTAAATGGCTATTGGTGCTTTAATTCCCGGGTGGGATTGATAGCCCACAAACTCGAAATCTTCAAACTTGTAGTCCAGAATCGAATCCGGTTTACGTTTTATTTGTAATTCAGGCAGCTGGAAAGGCTCGCGGGTTAACTGAATCTTCGTTTGCTCCAAGTGATTTAAATAGAGATGAACATCTCCGCCTGTCCAAATCAGATCGCCCACTTCCAACTCACACTGCTGCGCCACCATATGCGTCAAAAGCGCGTAAGAAGCGATATTAAAAGGCAATCCAAGGAACGTATCCACCGATCGCATTTGGAACATGCACGACAATCGGCCTTCCGCTACATAAAACTGATAGGCATAATGGCATGGCGGCAGAGCCATGGTATCAATTTCTGCTACATTCCATGCACTGACCAGATGTCTTCTTGAGTCGGGATTATGTTTGATTTGATGAATCAGACCGGATATTTGATCAATCACTTGTCCACTAGGCGTGTGCCACGTTCTCCACTGCGCTCCGTAAACCCGGCCAAGGTTGCCTTCCTCATCAGCCCATTCATCCCAAATTGTCACGCCGTTCTCACGCAAATAGGTAACATTCGTGCTTCCGCTCAGAAACCATAGCAGCTCATGAATGATTGATCTCATATGTAATTTTTTCGTTGTCAAAAGCGGAAAGCCTTGCGATAAATCAAAACGCAGCTGTCTGCCAAACACCGAGATCGTACCTGTGCCGGTGCGGTCTTCTTTTTTCACACCATGGTCCAAAATGTCCTGTAGTAATTCCAAATAAGCTTTCATGGGTCACCTCATCAAAAATGGTTGCACGTGAAACCGCAGCGCGTATTACATCCCCTCCATTATAACATATCAAAAAGAACTACAGGGCATAGACAAGCGAACTGGCAAATAATAAAATAAGATGAGATATTGGCAAAGAAGGCAAAGAATACTAAGAGGCTCACAGGAATGAGGACCCGCGTCATGAAAGTAACCATTAACGACATAGCCAAAGCAGCCAACGTTGCGAAATCAACTGTATCCAAGGTGCTGAATGACGCTCCAAGCATTTCATCGGATACGAAGCGCAAAGTACGCCAAATTATGAGGGAAATGAATTATACCCCTAGCTCTATCGCTACACAGCTTGCCCGCAAAAGCAGCTTTAATATTGGCCTGCTTGTCGATATGTCGAGGCGGGACGACTTTCTTAATCATTTCTTTTACAATATTATAGGTGGCGTGGAAAGTGTCATTGGACCGCAAGGTTACGAATTGACGATCTGCAATTTCCATTCTCAGGATATCCATAAGCTGATGAACCGCTTTGTTTTCAATAAAAGAATCGATGGCTTTATTCTGGACAATTCCTTGCTCACCTCTCAGATGGCCGAAGCGTTTAACGATGCTGACTTTCCCTTCATCTCTATCGGCGAGCTTCCTAGCATGAAGGAGATGAGCTGGGTTGACATCGACAACAGGAAGGGCGGCGAACTGATCACAGAGCATTTGATCTTCCAGGGATATGGGCGCTGTGCATTTATTTGCGGCGAACAGAACGATGCTATTTTCAAAAAGCGGTTAACGGGCTTTACCGATACCCTTAAGAAATATGACAAGCCGCTCGTGAATGCTTACATCAAACCGGGTTATGCAAACGAAGCCAACGGGTACAAAATTATGAAAGAACTGCTCGCGCTGGAAACGCCGCCGAACGGTATTGTTTGCATGAACAACTATTCCGCCTACGGAGCGCTGAAAGCTATTCATGAACATAAACTTAAAGTTCCCGATGAAATTGGAGTCGTTACCTTTGATCAATACCCGCTTGCGGCCTATACAACGCCGCCGCTAACATCAATCAATATCGACACCTTTGAGCTTGGCGTGACAGCTTCGACGATGCTGATGCAGCGCATTCATGGCTTGGAAAACTCTTGGGAGACGAAGCGCATGAAGCCTCAACTGACCATCCGCGAGTCAACGCGCAGGAAGTCATAAGGACATACACAACTGGCTGCAAATAAAGGATAGACGGGCAAGATAAAGTGCCTATCTATCCTTTTCTATTGGAAATCCTTACAAATTTATTGCGCGATGAGGTTTGCTATAATGACTTGTCCCGCCACCGCCAACTATGATCTTACCTCCGCGGTTAAAAATAAGCCGTTTCCGCAATCCTCCAGCCAGCAGCACTTCTACTTGAGCACGATTGGCAGTCGCTACATAGATCACATTGCCGTTTCTGGATTGGAAGGTTCGCCAATGTTTATCGAACTCCGACCTCAAGACCCTGGTAGAGTACACTTGATTCTCCAGTCTGGAAATTTGAGCTTTCTGCAAAATGTGCACCTCCTTTGTTATTACCTCTATTTACTATATTCATGAGAAAATGAATGGGTATGGTCATTTAACGCCCAACGGTGTTACTATTCATAAATAGAACTTTCCCTTTGTACCCTATTCAGAGTTAGAGAGGCTGCAGGGGGCTCATGACGGTTTGGAGGATTCAAAGTGAATGCCAAACAACAAGTTGCATCTTTAACCACAGGCAAGAATTATTATTTGCTGCTGCTCGTCGTATTCGCCGGCTTTTTTATTTTCGGTTTTTCGGAAAATATCAAAGGGCCCGCAATTCCGCGCATACAGACTGATTTTGCGCTAGATGAATGGCAAGTCGGCTCATTGCTCTCGCTCAATTCGCTAGGCTATCTGCTCGCATGCAGCTTCACCGGGCTTATGACGCGTAGATTCGGGCTTAAGCTTACCAGTATTCTCTCCTTCGGCTTCATGGTGATTTCCGGCATATTGATCGCTTATTCTAGGCAATTTTTGCCTTTCGCCTCCTCTTACTTCATTATGTACATCGGCAATGGCATGCTGGAGATCGCTCTTGCCGTTCTGGGAGCGCGCATTTTCACCAAACATACAGGAACAATGATGAACCTGGCTCACTTCTTTTACGGGCTAAGCTCTATTGTTGCGCCGATTGTCGCATCCGGTTTAATGGGAGCCACCCTCTTCGGAACCGAATTAGGCTGGCGCGGCATGTATGTCATCATGCTGTCTTTAGCCATACTGCCAATGATCCCAGCGCTACTTACCCGATTTCCCGGAGACGGCGCTGCGGAAGAACAACCACTTACATTGAAAGCCTTTGTCCGTGACCCGGCCGCCTGGTTCATGGTCGCTATTCTTTCCTTTGGCGTCGTTTCGGAATTATCGATTGGCTCTTGGCTCGTTAATTTCCTGGAAAAAGCGTACCATTGGGAAATGGCCTCAGCCTCTGGGATGCTGTCAGCCTTTTTCCTTTGCTTCACACTAGCCAGGCTTGTTCTAGGCCCTATCACAGACAAGATCGGCTTTGTCATGTCACTCATTATTTTATCAGCGCTTTCAGGCCTTTGTTCATTGGCCGCGATTATGATTGGCCCCTCCGGAGCCTTCCTGTTCGCGATTGCGGGAATCGGCATTGCGCCGATCTATCCGACCGTTATGGCTTTTCTAGCCAAACGCTACCCGAACGGGAGCGATACAGCCATCACGTTCACCGTTACGATGATGGGAATCGCCAGCGTTATCGGCAACTTCCTGGTCGGAGCGATTACGGACAGCTTCAAGCTTATGTTTATGGACAGCGCTCAGCCAAGCGAAGGTTTAATCAGGGGACTGCAGGCCGGGTATGTATTCATCGGCGGCTGTGCGCTGCTTTGCTCGATTGTCAGTATCCTGTTGTATCGATGGTTGAAGCAGCGAGATGAAGTGTTATGACATTTTCTGATTCGTGCATTATTAGAGCGTTTGTGGTACAGTTCTAGAGAAAACTAAAGAAGACACAGCTAGGGCACGCATTGCTCTAGGAGAGGTTCGCGAACTCCCTCTTTGAATAAACCTCTATCGATGTCGATCCTTGATGAACGACCGCGTTTAATGGCAGGTTTATTCGCCAATCAGAAAGTTGTCTGCTCCTCGGAGGAAAGAACATAATATTTCTGATGTGGAAAAAAACTAAGGAAAAACGTACCCCAGGTATCGTTTTTTTTCGTGTTTTTAGTTGGAAGTCTTCTTTTCGTTCAGAAAAGAAAGGGGAAATACCCATGTCAGCAGGAAGAAGCCATGCCGATTTGAAAGACATTACCTTGTTAGGCAACCAAGGAACGCAGTACATTTTCAACTATGATCCGAAGCTGCTCGAAGCCTTTGACAACAAGCATCCAGACAGAGCTTATTTCGTAAAATTCAACTTTCCCGAATTTACGAGCTTATGCCCGGTGACGGGGCAACCGGATTTTGCAACCTTGTACATTTCCTACATTCCCACTATTAAAATGGTAGAGAGCAAGTCGCTCAAGCTGTATTTGTTCAGCTTCCGGAACCATGGCGATTTCCACGAAGACTGCGTCAATATCATCATGAATGATTTGATTGCGCTGATGGATCCTCGCTACATCGAGGTGTGGGGGAAATTCACCCCGCGGGGCGGCATTTCCATCGATCCTTACTGCAACTATGGTCAGCCTGGGACAAAATATGAAGCCATGGCGGAGCATCGCTTGATGAATCATGATCTGTATCCGGAGAAAATCGATAACCGGTAGAATGAAAAAAGCTTAGTTCACACCCATTTGGGTTGTTGACTAAGCTTTTTTGTGGGTAGAGATTGTAGAGTTGAGAAGCCGATCCGCTTCAGATCGGTTCCTCGTGCCGAGTGCCGAGTGCGGCGCTTGTAGGGCCCTTTTCGGGCCTTACAGCCGATCGGTTTCGGCCTCTCGGCTCGGTAGCGCCCAAATCGGCCGCTTCGGCTCGGTTCCTTCGTGCCGAGGTGCCGAGTGCGGCGCCTGTAAGGACCTTTTCGGGCCTTACAGCCGATCTGTTTCGGCCTCTCGGATCGGTAGCGCCCAAAACGGCCGCTTCGGCTCGATTTCTCGTGCCGAGTGCCGAGTGCGGCACCTGTAAGGCCTTTTTTGGGCCTTACGGCCGATCTGTCTCGGCCTCTCGGCTCGGTAGCGCCCAAATCGGCCGCTTCAGATCGGTTCCTCGTGCCGAGTACCGAGTGCGGCACCTGTAAGGCCCTTTTCGGGCCTTACAGCCGATCTGTTTCGGCTTCTCGGCTCGGTAGCGCCCAAAACGGCCGCTTCGGCTCGGTTCCTTCGTGCCGAGGTGCCGAGTGCGGCACCTGTAAGGCCCTTTTCGGGCCTTACAGCCGATCGGTTTCGGCTTCTCAGCTCGGTAGCGCCCAAAACGGCCGCTTCGGCTCGGTTCCTTCGTGCCGAGTGCCGAGTGCGGCACCTGTAAGGCCCTTTTCGGGCCTTACAGCCGATCTGTTGCGGCCTCTCAGCTCGGTAGCGCCCAAATCGGCCGCTACAGCTCGGTTCCTTCGTGCCGCTTGCCGAGTGCGGCACCTGTAAGGCCCTTTTCGGGCCTTACAGCCGATCGGTTTCGGCTTCTCAGCTCGGTAGCGCCCAAATCGGCCGCTACGGCTTGGTTCCTCGTGCCGAGTGCCGAGTGCCGAGTGCGGCACCTGTAAGGCCTTTTTCAGGCCTTACAGCCGATCTGCTTCGGCCTCTCGGCTCGGTAGCGCCCAAAGCGGCCGCTTCAGACCGGTTCCTCGTGCCGCTTACCGTGTGCGGCGCCTGTAAGGCCCTTTTCAGGCCTTACAGCCGATCGGTTTCGGCCTCTCGGCTCGGTAGCGCCCAAAACGGCCGCTACCCGTATTTTACCCCAAATAGCGCTTCCCCTCCGAGCTTACAAAGCTCCAACGCTTAAATGCCTGTTACGGCTCAATCCCCCACACAAGCGTACCGTTCTCATACAGTGTCACCTTGCTCCAATCCACATATGCCGACTTGGTCGCATCAAAGGAGTAGTCAACTGCTTCATTAAAATTCGACCAGTCATTCTTCGCAAAGCGGGACTGGATATCCCCCATTTGCCCGTTTGCTGCAAGGGAACCTGCACCCGCCGAGAACGAAATTTCGAGGTAAGTGTCCGCTCCTGCCTTCGGTGTGCTCATTGTCACGAACGTACCGCTGATGTTGCTGCTTCCCACTTGCGCCCAATCGCACCAGTAGTTCAGGGACGCGTTACTGTCTTTGGTAAAATAGTACCTAATCTTCAATGTGCTAAGACTTACCGCCGAAGCGCCGTTATTCTTGATTTGGAGCTGCGGGTTGATCTGGTTATCAGCAGGGTTCGGATTGTTTACTTTGTATTGAACGACCAAGGAGCTTGATGTAGTCCCGCTTACAGGCTTAGCGTTAACCTGCGTGGAGTTCGCACTCTCTCCCGCGCTGTTTACTGCGCTGACAACATAATAGTACGTCGTTCCGTTCGTCAGACCCGCATCTGTAAAGCTCGTCGCCGTCACCCCCGTCGCTACTGTTGTATACGGTCCGCCCGTCGTCACCGCCCGCTTCACATTGTAGCTCGTCGCTCCGCCAGATGCTGCCCAACTCAATGCCACTTGCGCATTGCCTGCTGTTGCCGTCAAGCCCGTTGGCGCTGCCGGCACCGCTATGGTTGCTTGCGGCGTCGCGCTAACCTGCGCCGAGTTCGCACTCGTGCCTGCGCTATTCACCGCGCTGACCACATAGTAGTACGTCGTTCCGTTCGTCAGGCCCCCATCTGTAAAACTAGTCGCCGTCACTCCCGTCGCTACCGTTGTATACGGTCCGCCCGTCTCCGCCCGCTTCACGTTGTAGCTCGTCGCTCCGCCAGACGCTGCCCAACTCAATGCCACTTGCGCATTGCCTGCTGTTGCCGTCAAGCCCGTTGGCGCTGCCGGCACGGTTATAACGCCACTGCCCAAAGCATTCATTTGCTGCGCATGATTAGATATCACCGCCCCAGTTGAACTGGGGTAGACAACCCGAAATCCGTCATAATCCGCATACAGCGAACCATCATCTTGAACTCCGGTTTGAATCCAATATTGATCCCCCGCTCCCCCGTTTGTGTAAACGGTATTCAGCCATGTTTGATACGTTGCGTTACGGAAAGCTTGGTCGGAAGATGAATCCTTGATGCCGTATTCCTCCAGCACGACGGGTTTTGAGATCGTTTTGCCATCTGCGATATGATCCCTGATCCAATCCGTCCCCCAATCCACGGTTTTCCCCCAGCCATCCGGATAGAGATGGTAAGTGCCATAGTCAATGTTAGGAAGCGATGTAAGTCGGGTCCAGTCTACGCCTTCACCACCGCCACGCAGCCAATCCGAGTTCCCCGGTTTGTTATAAAAACCTTCATCTCCAACCGCTACCAAGTGATTGCTGTCAAGCGATTTGATGTATGAACTCATCTCATCGGCCCAGTTCACCAGTGTATTTCCAGTTGTATCCGTTTGGCAGCGAGGTTCATTCGCAAGCTCCCAGGTCATGATAGCCGGATCGTCTTTGTATTTGGTATTGGTGTAGGTATTCGTTCGGTTCAACATTTGATTGACAAATGTTTTATAAGCTTGCTTAATCGAAGCATTTGTGTAAAAGGCATCGTGGCTGCCTGCCTGGAACCAGGACACGTATTGATTCATGCCCCCGAAATCATTCCAGTTGTTAACAAGAGGAATGACAATCTTGATGCCCAACTGCCCTGCTTTGTAGATGGCATAATCCATCTTTTTGAACCCGGATTCATCGAACACACCAGGCTGCGTTTGCATCCCAATGCCATCCTTGGGTGATCCATCCATAAATCCCCAAATCCGTAGTACTTTCAAATTCATCGCATTCATTTTCGTGTAAACATCGTCAACCATGAGAGCCGATTTGTAATGCATATAATAGTTATTTGTGCCGGAAAAATAAAAATCGCTGCCATTCAATACGAATTTAGAACCGCTCGCTTGCACAAAGCTCGAACCGGAAGCATGGGTGTCATATATCGGAGCTACGAAAAAGCTGCTGGCAAGAAGCGCTGTTGACGCAATACGATTCATGATTTTCACCATTTTCATACTTTCGAGTCCTCCTATTTCTCTATTATGATTCGGGCCCGTCATTTAAGGCTCCGTTCCCCAAACTAGCTTGCCATTTTGATACACTGTTGCTTTGTTCCAATTGGCGAATGACGTTTTTGTAGGGTCATAAGAATAATCGTTGGATTCATTGAAGTTGCTCCAGTCATTTCTATTCAGACGCGTTTGGATCTCACCGCTTGTGCCGTTGGCCGGAATGCTGCCTGCTCCTGCGTCGAAGCTAATTTCCAGATACGTATCCGCTCCGGTTTTGGCCGTCCCTGGATGGACGAACTGACCACTAAGATGAGCGCACCCGATTGGCGAATAGTCGCAATTGAACGTCTGTGACTGATTGGAGTCCGCTGTAAACCAATAGCGAATCTTAAGCGAGCTAAGCGGTACAGCCGAAGTGCCTTGGTTCAAGATTTTGAAATGCGGCTTCATCTGGTTATCTGTCGCACTGGTATCTCCGGCACGGTATTGCAGGAACAAGCTGCTGGTACCGGTACCGCCCGAGTCCGTAGGGGTCGCACTCAATGGCGCAGAGTCAGCGCTCTCACCCACACTATTAACGCTGCTTACGGCATAGTAATAGGTCGTGCCATTCGTAAGTCCTGTATCCGTATAGCTCGTTGCACTAAGCCCGCTTGCGATTGTCGCGTAGGGTCCTCCGCTGGCAGTTGCCCTTTTCACCTTGTAGCTAGTAGCCCCATTCGAGCTTGCCCAGCTTAATGCCACCTGTCCACTACTGGCAACTGCGCTCAAACCAGCAGGTACCGATGGAGTTGTCTCTCCTCCCCCGCCATCAGGGATGGACTGGATGATCCGATCGAGCATCGTTTGCTTCGGCCCATTCCACGTTGTCCAATCATCCATGAGGAGGCCGCCCGTATCGCCGCTGTTTGGATTCAGACACCAATATGTCCAATAAAGCTTATTCGTGCCGATATAGTCGACCAATTTATTTTGCCATTTGCCCTCGACGCTGGTCGTATCAACACTTCTGCCACCAAACTCGCCGACGATAACCGGCGCTATATTTTGTTTGCTGATATAGCCCCAATGAGCATCCCAAATGGCTGGCATATTGGAAGGAAAGCTCGGGTCTGAGAACCATGTTTGACTGGCGACGCCAGGTCCGTAATCATGAGAAGAATAAACGACCCGATTCGGTACACTAAGTACAACCGGATCACTTGCTACCCCCTCGAGATTGCCTCCCCACCAGTACGAATCGTTGAAGCCTCTCACATTTTTCTCTACGCCTTCCACGATAATTAGCCAGTTTGCGTTGATGGATAATATCGCATTGCCCGCACGCTGCGCGGCAAGCCGCCAGTCGGTTGCCACATTCCCGGTCCCCCAACTGGCGGTGCCGTGAGGTTCGTTATGAAGATCGGCACCGATGACGGTATCATTGCCATTGTACCGTGCCGCCAGCATCTTCCAATCGTCGATCCAGCGCTGTTCGGAATAAGCAGCTGTGTACCAAAGCTCGGATTGGCCGCCGGAGTCCGGTCTGTGACGATCAAGAAAAATCTTCATCCCGCGCGCTCCCGCTTTGGCAATCAGTTTGTCCATGACCTGAATCGGCGTTAACCCTTGCAGATCCGGGTTTTTGCTAAAATCAATGCTGTTCGTAACCGAAGCTGTATCAAACATCTGGTTGCTAAAAGGGAGCCTGATCAAGTTGTAGCCATGATTTTTCATGGCATCCAGCATATCGTCCATGGAACGGCTCCATAGCCCGTGAGGCGAATAATTCCCCGTTTCGAAGCCAAACCAGTTAATGCCATTAAATATGGCCGCATTTCCTTTAGAATCAACAATTTTGCTCCCAGAGGTATGGTAGTAATTGGGCGCTGCGGCGGAAGTCTGTGATGCTGCTGCACCTGCTGCTTGTGATGCGGATGTAAGAATGCTTACTGCCAGCATCCCTATAGACATGCTCATTACCCATCTTTTCATCAATGATTCACCCTCTCTCTCATCATTAAAAAAAGGCGAGACCGACACATGCAGAACTCTCACAAATGCCAGTCTCGCCGATTATGAATTACGTGCCAGCCTCCAATTCGTCAGTATCCGTTTTACGGCTCCACTCCCCATACAAGCGCACCGTTCTGATACAGCGTGACCTTGCTCCAGTCGACATAAGATGTCTTCGTTGCATCGAAAGAGTAGTCCCCTGCTTCGTTGAAATTCGACCAGTCATTCTTCGCAAAGCGTGATTGAATATCCCCGCTTTGCCCGTTCGCTGCAATGGAACCCGCTGCAGCCGAGAATGAAATTTCAAGGTACGTGTCAGCTCCTGTCTTCGGTGTGCTCAAGGTAACGAATGTGCCGCTAACATTGCTGCTTCCCACTTGCGCCCAATCGCACCAGTAATTCAGAGAAGCGTTGCTGTCTTTCGTAAAGTAGTAACGAAGTTTCAATGTGCTCAGGTTCACAGCCGCTGTGCCGGTATTCTTAATATTCAGCTGTGCATTGATCTGATTATCCGTCGGGTTCGCATTGTTCACTTTGTATTGAACGACCAAGCTGCTTGGCGTAATGGTACCAACTGGCGTCGCGCTAACCTGCGCCGAGTTCGCACTCGCGCCTGCGCTGTTCACTGCGCTAACGACGTAGTAGTACGTCGTTCCGTTCGTTAGACCTGTATCCGCGTAACTCGTCGCTGTCACTCCCGTTGCCACGTTCGTGTACGGTCCGCCTGTTGTCGCCGCACGCTTCACCGTGTAGCTCGCCGCTCCGCTGGACGCGCTCCAGCTCAGCGCCACTTGCGCGTTGCCTGCCGTCGCCGTCAAGCCCGCTGGCGCTGCCGGGACCTGTGTATTACCTCCATTAGTAGGAGGAATGACAGGGTAAGCATTCTGCACAAGCATCACAAACTGATTGTGAAACCAGTGGCCCGACACAGGAGCATTCGGCAATGCGCCTGTCAGTACGCCACTCGAAGTTGTATACGTAGGATCGCACATCCGATCGAAACCTTTGCCCTCATCATTCGGAATCTGCGAGCTGGAACCATCCGAATCGCCCGGCGGTTTCACCCACACGAACGCGTCGAGGTGAGAGTTGGGGTAGCCGGCAGGCGTTGCCTGCGGCGGCATGCCCATACCGGCATCGCTATTGTTGCACCATAGGCCGCGATGGGCGCGAAGATCGATTTTACCAGAGTTCACATAGTCATTGATTGTAGATCCGCTGGCAGCAGTCGGTCGATTGGGACCGCCCCATCCATTGCGTGAAGTATCGATCAGGAAGCCGATATTAGAAGACCAGCCTGCGGCTATGAAACCGCTGTACAGCGCCGCTGTGAAATCTGATTCATCAAAATAAGAATTCCACTGATAGTAATTAGAAGATCTAATCGGCTGACCGCCTACATTTAGATTCGAATCGGGCAGATTCGGCTCTTCAAGCGGCGTCGTGTTCGCCGTATTCGTGATGAACCCGTCAACACTAGCGAGACCAGCCGTCGTTCCATTCACAGTGTTTGTATAAAGCTGGATAGTACCCGTCCGGTTATTGTCCCAGCCCAGCCAGCCGGAATGTCCAAGATCCATATACGTGTACACATTGGAAATCGCATGCAGCTTGTTCAGCGCATATTGAATCCCTGCGACGTAGATGCCGCTGGAGTTTGCCTGCGCGCACTCCGGATCGCTGAGATTCGTCACCAGATTTGGAAGTCCATCCGGCTCTATAACAGTGACGATCCTGATGTCTTTGTACTTCGCATCGGCGAACACACTGGCGATCGCATCGATATATTCCGTTTTATAGCGTTGTAGACCATCCTGAGTTAACGGCAGTTCTCCATTGGATGCGAGCGCATGGCAATCGCGCCCTGGCAAATCGTAGATAACGAACGTTGCCGTAATTGGCGTGCTGCCCTGTTTTTGTGCCAGAGCCGTATCTAAGTGACCCGCCAGACTGCGGCGCCCGTCGTTGGCAGCCCCGCCGCTGATCGCTGCAATGCGGTCAAGCCAAACAGCCGTTGGATACGACTTCACGGTGCGCATTTTGGCAGCCAAATCACTGTCACTCGTCTGCGCTATCGATGTATCTACCGCTGCCGCATAATCAGGGTTCACATACGCCGTAGCTCCGACGAACGGATTATCGACATGCGAAGCAGCTGCGAAGACACCTGGGTTACCAAAAGGCAAGAAGATGTTAATAACCACCGCGAAAATCAGGACAAGCATCGCGGTTCGTTTCATAGGAACTATCGCCATTTATTTCAACTCCCTATTTCATTTTTTAAGGCTCAATTCCCCATACAAGCGTACCGTTCTCATACAGCGTTACCTTGTTCCAATCGACATACGACGTCTTGGTTGCATCGAAAGAGTAATCACCGACTTCGTTGAAATTCGACCAATCATTTTTCGAAAAACGGGATTGAATATCCCCGCTTTGCCCATTCGCTGCAATGGAACCTGCACCAGCCGAAAATGAGATTTCGAGGTACGTGTCAGCGCCTGTTTTCGGCGTGCTCATCGTCACGAACGTTCCGCTGATGTTGCTGCTTCCGACTTGTGCCCAATCACACCAGTAGTTCAAGGAAGCGTTACTGTCTTTGGTGAAATAATAGCGAAGCTTTAGTGTGCTCAGGTTGACAGCTGACGTACCGGTATTCTTGATGCTGAGCTGAGGATTAATTTGATTATCCGTTGCATTGGCATTGTTCACTTTATATTGAACGACCAGACTGCTTGGTGTAACACCCACTGGCGTCACGCTAACCTGCGCCGAGTTCGCACTCTCTCCAGCGCTGTTCACTGCGCTGACGACGTAGTAATACGTCGTGCCGTTCGTCAAGCCTGTATTCGCATAGCTCGTTGCCGCCACTCCCGTCGCTACGGTCGTGTACGGCCCGCCTGTCGTCGCCGCTCGCTTCACGTTATAGCTCGTCGCTCCGCTGGACGCTGTCCAACTCAAAGCCGCCTGCGCATTGCCCGCTACTGCCGTCAAGCCTGTTGGTGCTGCTGGCACTACGACGCCGCTTACCGGTGTCACGCTAACCTGCGCTGAGTTTACACTCTCTCCTGCGCTGTTCACTGCGCTTACGACGTAGTAATACGTCGTGCCATTCGTCAAGCCCGCATTCGCATAGCTCGTTGCCGTCACTCCCGTCGCTACGGTCGTGTACGGCCCGCCTGTCGTCGCCGCTCGCTTCACGTTGTAGCTCGTCGCTCCGCTGGACGCTGTCCAACTCAGAGCCGCCTGCGCATTGCCTGCTACTGCAGTCAAACCTGTTGGCGCTCCCGGGACAGTTGGCGTGCTGCCGCCAAGCAATCTGTCATACTCTGCATAAGCGGTAGTCATATCCACCTGTGACCAGAACCTGTGGTACGTAAATGTCGGAGCTCCATTATCCCAGTTGCCTGTCGTTTTGTTGTAGGACGTATTATAAAGATTAGTTAAATATCCCCATTTCGGATCTTGCTGAATTTTGGGACGAAGCTCAGGGAAGCTGATATAGACGCCATTTCCGCCTTTAGCAGGATCGGAAGCGACACCGCCGGAGCCAGGGATCGTGTTCCCTTGCCCATAGGTTCCCGTCCAACCGCCTGGGAAATAAATTTCTTTCGTGAAGTAACGGGAGTAATCGGCGCGTGTTTCAGGGATACCGATACCGATGCCGTCATTTTTGGCCCAAGCCGCATTTAACAAATCGCCTGCTACTGTTTTAGCCGAATTGCCAAGAGCCGTAAAGTTGCCGGATTCCGCTTTCGTACCCGCAGCAAAATAACTCAACGCTTTGATATAGCTGCCGGCTACGCCAACGTCTTGGCTCGGACTTTTGGTCACGACATGGTAACTCGGGTTGCCGCTTGCACTGGTAAATCCTTGCCAGGTGTCTGGTTTACCATTCCATTCAATGCTCGATGGCACATAAAACTCGCCAGGTTGAGATGTCGTGGCAATAGCAGGATTGTTCCCGGAAACGCGGACTCCGTTCGCATCCAGGTAGTAGCCTTGCGCATCCGTAACCGGTTTTTTATTAACGAAAGCATAGTCGATCGACCAATCCACCCACTTGGTAATGACCTGTTTAGCCATTTTAAATGTGTCAGAAGTCGTATCGCCTTTAGCCGCAAGCAGGTAATATAACTCAGCTATACGCTCAAGCGGCCAGGTTTGGAAACCGAACCAAGTATTAGAAGGCGGATCATGGTAGACCGGCGCTTCTTGGTAGGCCATGTTGTAAAAAGTAGGAGTGCCAGCCGGATATGGGCTGTAGTCGCCATTCCAGCTGTTGGTAGCACCGCCGCCAATAGCGCCTTCCGTTGACTGCAGCCACACGTAGAACTCCAGTTCACGCTGCAAGGATGTCGTCCAGTCCGATTTGGCTGTCGGCGAAAGCGGAGCCAAATCATTGGCGAGCGCATACGCCATGAATGGATTTTGGTAAGCCTGATGCGCATGGCTTGCGCCGATCCTCCACGCCCAATCGCCGCTGCCGCCCGCGCCTAAGCCGCCACCCCACGATGTATACCAGGACATGAGGAAGTGAGCCGAATTTTTGCCTGATCCCGGCGTCGGCGAGCCTGCGGAAGCGCTTCCGATTTTCTCGAAATATTTGTCGTACATCCCATACCGGAGATAATCGCCCATTTTCTTCGCTTTATTGATATAGGCCGTATTCGAATACCCCAGCTGTTTGGCCAAGTACATGACCTGCACAGCCCGCCCGTCCGCGTCCGTCGCATCCGTATAGCGCCACTGTTTGGAAGCTGAGCCTTGATTAAATAAGGTGATGAAACCGCCATTCGACTGCCCGTATTTAAAATCATCCTGCGATGGATGTGTGATCGCTTCCCATACGGACTCCTGCTCGCCACGCTGGAATGTGTTTACATAAGTAGAAGTATGAGACGGGTTTAGCGTATTTCCGAAGCCATACCAGTTATCGACGTCTAACAGCCAGTGCATCAAATAGGTCTGGTTGTTTCCGTAAGTCGACTTGAGTTCCGTATCGAGCGGATCAGAACCTGCCGACTTGCCCCCGAAAGGCACTGGATATTTATCAGGAAACGGATATTCAGGCGCATAAGTCGCAGGGCTGGATGGATTGTATTTTCCCATCGTAGGCTGTTCTTCTTTGCCGTCACCTTCATTCACAGGGATAATATAGGTCTCCATGCTGTCCCAAGCTTTTTCCAATCGTGTCCAATCACCTGTATAATACCCATACATCGTCTCCAGCCAGAGCCAGTAGCTATAGGCTTCCGACGTAGTCATGTGCCCATAGTCAGGCGCTTCGCTGATTAGCGTTTCAACGGAATGATAAGGGATGCCTTCCTTCGAAAAATATCCGTTACTCGGGTTTTTAATCTGGTCGTAAAGCGTCATGAATCGAGTTTGATTAACCGATGTTCCAGCTCCTAATGCCTTTTTCGGAGCCATCAACATTTGCAAAAGCATGACAAAAACAAGCGCAGCAATGAGCACCACCTTCCATATCTGTGTTCCAGCCTTATGTTTGAAAGAAACATTCGTGATCATGAAATAGCCTCCTTGATCCATTGAATTGGCCTTTCTTACGCATAATCTGATATTCAATTACGACAAATAACGGCTTTGCAACACCTCCTTAACCAGCAGGAAGCCTACGCATGACAAATAAGGGTCAGAAACCCCTGCCCGATTGCTGATTGTCTTCACGAAACCGCTTGCACTTTTCCCATTTCCAACGAAATCCAATTTCTTCTAAATTAGCCTCCTCCAGGGACATCGATTACGACATGTTGCCTGATCGTTCGTCCAGCAGGATAATGGGAGGGAGCAATCACAACGGCTTCTTGATACGTATTGTATCAACGGAAATCTGGAGTTACTATCACTTTAATATCCTATAGATGGCTAAACTAACACAATTGTGACATTTTATCCTCTTTGCTTCCATATTTTTATAAAAAAAGCGAAACCGCTTGCGCACAACATGCGCTGGCTTCGCTCTTTTTTTAAGCTCTTGGAGCTAGTTGATTATTGAAATGAAGGAAACTGTGTTTGGTAATTTGTGAATTGTGTCTTCACTTGTTGAATTTCTTGTTGATCGGCAACTTTCATCTTGTACCAGCCTTTCTGGAACATCTGATCGAAGATCTGGAATTGGCTGTTGTGCGTATCGCTGAGTATGCTTTGAACCGTTTCATGAAGCTTGGGATTCTGCATTTCCAATAGTCCAGTGTTATAACTGGAGGACAAATATTTCTCGTGGGTGAGAATTTCATTGATAAAATCGCGGTCATTCATATCAGGCCCTTTAACCTGTGGCAGCTGACCTGTTTGCGGCATCGCTAATTCAACCGGCATACGGAGAACCTCCCTTAGTTGTTATTAATGAAGAAGCGTCAACAGCGAGTTATAATGATCCAAATGTTTTTGCCCGGTTTGTTTGATGAGTGCTTGAATTTGCGGGTCCGTGCAACGATTAGCCGTATCACTGCATTTTTTCATCGCCATCAGCTCCCAGGATAAAAAATCCTTCACATAAAGAAGTTCCTTATCCGTAAGCACATTGCGATCCGAAGTCGTCTGCGTTTGGTTCGTTTGCGTTTGCTGATCCATCTCGATTCCCTCTCTTTCTGTCAAAGAATGGCCTCACACCATCTACTATCTCTTGGCGGCTGCTCTTTTATGTACGCCCTAACTAGGTAAAAATATCAAAAGTGTGAGACAACTATGAATTACCAAACGATTGAATTTGCGGTACAATAAGGAGAATAAACCAATACCCATTGGTGGACAGGTGGATGATGATGGACGACAATGATTTGAAAGCGATTGATTATGAAATGACTTTCCTCGTGCGCCGGGCAACCTCAGCGGCGATCGATAAAAAATTGGGCAATCTGGAACGCTCACACTACCTTCTGCTTAGCAAGCTTGCTGAGCATGGAGCCATGGGCGTAAAAGCGCTGGCTGACGCGTGTCATTTGGATATCTCCACAGCAAGCCGACAAGCCGCGGCGCTGGAAGCCAAAGGTTATGCAGAGCGGTTGCCCGATCCGGAAGACGGTAGGGCCAGCTTTTTTCAATTGACCGAGCTTGGCAATCAAGAGCTGCTGAATTCGAAGCAGATTAGACTGAATCATTTTGCTAAATTGTTGAAGGATTGGTCAACCGAGGATCGTCAGAAGTTTGCTGAACTGTTGGGCCGGCTCAATCGGACATTCGTTGAGTAAATAATGGACAGTGTTTTTCGGGCCTCAACCCCGAAACGTCAGCAATTCAAGAAGAACCTGAGGCTGCGCAGCTGCGCCTCAGGTTCTTGTCTATACCCATACGTCCAGGCATGGGGAGGAAACTTAAGTATGGGATTCCAACCGCTGTTAAAGTCGTGTTCCTTGAATGTACAAGGTGGTGCGAACACGACTTTAAAGGCGGACGCTATCGCTTTTCCATCCCACACCCATTCCCCCTGTTCGACTTTGTGCTGCCTTCTTCTTTTCTTTTCCCTAACCGATCCTCGATTCGGTATTCCTATCCATGGACACCCTGTAAGAGTAAGATTCCGGGTACAATTCGCCTTAGCAAGCTTTGCAAGAAAACGTGTGACAGCCGCCATGCGGCGGCAACGCGCGCCCGAGGCAGTACTGCCGGACCGCCAATCCCCATGCACAGCAATATCGAAGGAACTACGATGCCTTATTCCATGGTAAAGCCCCTGTTCTCCCCCTGTGACGGAACTAGGGTGCGTTAAATGTGCGAAACTCTGCCGAAAACCCAGCATTTCCTGCTCATAAGGCACGGTAGTTCCGCGAAATGTCCCTACAACCGAAAATACCGTCTCATAGCGTACTCACGTTCCGCTCACCCATGCAAAAAGACGATCTATCGCAGATCGAGGCGGAATTGCAATATTGTAATACTCCAAACCGCTATGGCACTTCCGGATCTTCTACGCCCATCCTGTCAAATGCAAATGCTCGTACCACACGATGCATGCGGAATCTCTCCGCTCTACGAGCTCGTCAAGACATACTACCTGACGACACATGCTTTCTCGCGTGTTAGAAAGGGTATCCCTAACGCTTTAGTAAGCCTTTTTTCGCCCCATAGATCAGCGGTTTCTTGTTCGATCCCTTAATAAACAGGTCCCGGATGATACACTGGCGGATGCGGATGCGGTTGCGGATTGTGACAGCTTGGGAACGGGTGAATGTCCTGGATTTGGTTAAACGCATAATGCCTCGTCGCAAATTGAGAGTGGTACAGATACTCAATTAGATAAATATGGCCGCCATGCACGCTGCAAAGTATACCCGAAACACCCGTACCGTTCATAAGTGATACACCTACTGGTCTCCCTATCCATGCATACGCTTTTTGCTGTATTGGCATAGGTCATCACCTCCTGAGTTACCCTATGCGGCTAAACGCCCAATGGTTCAGGGGGATCCGACAATTCCGGTCAAATCAGAAATTCACAATACGCTCAAGCCTAATTTCAATTCCAAAAAAGCATTACGCACCCGATTGACAAATCAAGAACCGATCTTCTCCACCTGTACCCGGCCGGAGAAGAACGTCGCCCCGCCGCCCATATCGGCTACACGATCCGGGGTCAAAGCGTTGACCAAAGCTTTGCTGCCTGGCGAATCCGCCCACAGGCCTTGGCTGACAACAACGCCTGGCAATACATCGGCGCCAACGGATACGACCAGTTCACATTCCCCGCGGTCATTCCACACTCTGGCACAGTCACCGCTGGCAAGACCAAGCGCCTCGGCATCATCTATATGCATGTGCAGCCTAGCCATTTTCTCCATCTTCACGTGCTTCTCGTTATGCGCAAAAGTGGAATTCAAGAAATTATGATTCGGCGCCGGGATGAATACGAACGGCAGATTTCCTTCCTCCACAAGCGGCGTATACGTTGGAAGCGGCGGGAAGCCCTTCTGGGCCAAAGCCTCCGAATACAGCTCGATCTTTCCGCTGGGTGTCTTTAATTGCCCTGGAAATAAAGGCGTCGTCGCCGCTTTGGCGAACTGTGAGTGGAGCAGCTTTTCAACCGTGATACCTTCCAAATTCGGATTGTTCGGATAATCCAGCGCTTGGCGGATCATCTCCTCATCTGTATCCTGAAAGGCCTGCTCCTCATACCCCATGGCCTCAGCCAACAAGCGAAAGACATCCACATTCGATTTGCTTTCCTCGTAAGGCGCAATGACTGGTTGCTGAATTTGTACATAATGATGCCAGTAGGAACGGTAGAAGTCTGTATTTTCAAAGGAAGACGTTGCTGGAAGAACGATATCGGCATACATCGCCGTTTCAGTTAAAAACAAATCGTGCACAACCGTAAATAAATCCTCCCTCAAAAGCCCCTCTCTAACTTTGTTCGCGTGCGGCGCAACAACAGCCGGATTCGAATTGTAGACATACAAGGAGCGAATCGGAGGATCGAGCTCAAGCAGTGCGCTCCCCAGCACATTCATGTTAATTTGTCGCGTCGGCTTGGCAAGCAGATCGGGCCGCTGCAGCGCGGCTGCATTATGCTCCAGATAACCGCCATTCCCTTTGATCGCGCCGCCGCCTTGATGCAGCCATTGTCCGGTGATCGCCGGCAGGCAGGCAATCGTCCTGACGCACATCCCGCCATTGTCATGGTGCTGAGGCCCGTTGCCGATGCGGATGAAGGATGGCGTTGTCTGCCCATATAACCGTGCCAGCCGGTAGATATCTTCTACGGGCACTCCCGTTATTGCCGCTACGACCGCAGGTTCATACTGGCGGACATGCTGCTCCAGCTCTTCGTGACCAACGGTATACTGCTCAAGGAATGCTCTGTCCACCTTATTTTCCGCAAACAAAATATGCATAATTCCCAGCGCAAGCGCCGCATCCGTCCCCGGCAAAATCGGTATAAACCAATCGGCCCAGCGCCCGGTTTGGTTTCTGTGGACATCGATAACGACGATTTGCGCACCGTTCTTACGCGCCTTCTCGGCGAGAACAACCTGATGCATGTTCGTGCTTACCGTATTGATGCCCCACATGATGATGAGCTTGGCATGGACCGTATCCTCCGGATCGATGCCTATGCTACCGCCCATTGTATAATTGTAGCCTTCCGTCCCTGCGGACTGACATATCGTGTACAGCAATCGGCTGGCTCCCATCCGGTTGAAAAACCTGCGGTCCATCCCTTCCGTCCCGATCCGCCCCATATTGCCGTAAAAACTGTAAGGCATAATCGCTTCCGAGCCTTCCTCGGCGATAAGCCTTTTCCAGTTGGAAGTAATCGTATCCACCGCTTCTTCCCAAGTGATTCGTTCAAAGCGGTTTTCTCCTTTTGGGCCTACACGCTTCATTGGATATTGGAGCCGTTTCGGATCATAAATCCGTGCCGTCATGTTGCGGACTTTGTTGCAAATCGCACCTTGTGTAACCGGATGGGAGGGGTCTCCCTCTATTTTGACGATTTTCCCGTTTTCTTTATGCAGCAGCAGACCGCATTGATCGGGACAATCAAGTGAGCAGACTGACGGGAATATGCCGTTTGGCTGATCGATCATCGTACGCATAGCGACTCCTTCTAACCTGAAATTACTTTTACTATATACCGAATGACGCCGGAGTGAAAGCTCCATCGCCACTTCAACGCTTTGGTTTGCAGCCATATTTCTGTATAATGAAGCCAACCTAATCAAGTTAACCAGGAGCTTTTGCATGTCAAAACCCAAATGGTATTGGAACTGGGGCCTATCCCTACTTTTTATTACTTTCGTATGCTTGCTGTTGCTGTTTATCGACTCCACCTTCCGAATGAAAGATTTGGCGAGTCCGCCTAAAGCCAGCCAGGTAAAAGAGAACACAAATCGTCGCGTCTTCCTCATTTCCCAGGAATTGGATAACCCGTATTGGCGTACCCTGGAGCAAGGCGCTCAAGAAGCATCTGAACGTTACGGTATGCAGCTTACCTACGAGGGGCCATCTCGGATAAACCCTTCCGAACAGACGAGGCTGCTCGAGAAGGCACTCGCTGCCAAAGCAGATGCAATCGTTCTTCAAGGAGTAAATGAACAGCAATATCAAACGTTAATCCATAAAGCCGCCCTGCAAGGCGTGCCCGTTGTTGCCGTCGACACGGATGACCCAGCGAGCGACCGATTGACCTACGTGGGAACAGACAACGTGGAGGCGGGGAAACAGATGGGTGGACTTGTTGCCAATTCAATGGGAAGCGGAGGCAACATTGGCGTTCTGGTCGGCAGTGAGCAAGCGGAAAATCAGCAGCAGCGGCTGGAAGGCTTCCGCTCGGTCATCCGCAAATATCCGCAGCTTGCTATCGTTGATGTGAAATCGTCTGCGATTTCCCGGCTTCAAGCAGCAAGGCAAGCGGAAGCTATGCTCGAGCAATATCCCCAAATCCGCATCATGATCGGATTCAGCGCACTCGATGCCCCAGGGATCATGGAAGCCGCGCAGCGTATTCGCCCAGGTGAAGTGCAAATCTTTGCTTTTGATGATGTCTCCGAAACGTTGGAAGGAATACAAAACGGCCAAATTGCTTCGGCCATCGTCCAGCACCCCTACGATATGGGGTTCAAAGCCATTTCCTTGCTTCATGACTACTTCTTAGGAAATACGCCTCAGCCCCAAAACTATACGGATATCACGGTAATTGACCGAAGTTCATTAGGAACCCCCACAGGGGGATTGATTCCGGCACCAGCTTCCAAAGCGGAATACATGAAGGAGAGTTCACCATGACGATCCGCAAGAAGCTCCTGCTCTTCATCCCTTTGCTCGTTCTGCTTACGAACTCTGTCACTTTCTTCTTACTGCAAAGCTCCAAGATCGTTCAGGAAAGCTATAATGATCGAATAGAGCACATGTTGCTGTATCAACAATCCATTCAAGAAGCCGACCATAGTCTGCGATCCCTCTACAGCTATTTGCTTCATCCCACTGAAGAGGGCAGAACGAACATTTCCTTGAATCAAAAGGAGCTGTTAAGGCTCCGTGCGGAGCTTGCAGGACAACTAACAGTATCCCCTCACAGTTCGGAGATGACCAACTTCATCCGCATGCTGGACACGCTTTTGGAGCAAGAACAGGCTGCGCTTGATCCTCATGCTTCACCGAAGGATTCGCTAAATTCGTATATGGATGCGGAGCAAACAACAAGTTTTATCCATGAGGAGGGCCAGCGAATTGTTGATTTAGAGCTTAGCTCCTATCAGCCGATCTACCAGAAAATTCAACATGAAAATTTGCGATTGAACGAAATGGGCTGGGCTGTATTTATCGTAAACACCATAATGAGCGTCGTCGTCGCGCTCTGGATCTCAAGAAGTATTACAGACCCTGTCAGCCGGCTTGTCGGCACTGCGAAGCGCATTTCCAAAGGGGAGCTGGACATGGAGCCTCCGTCGATACATACAAGTGATGAGCTGGGCATTTTGTCCAATGTCTTCGGTCAAATGGTTACCGATCTAAAAGATTTGATGGCGAAAGAAAAGGCAGGTTTGGAAAAGGAGCGACTCGTCAAAGAGCTTGAATTGCACGCGCTGCAAAGTCAAATGAACCCTCATTTCTTATTCAACTCATTGAATGTACTCTCCAAATTGGCTCTAATTGAAGGAGCCGAGGAAACAAGCGATTTGATTGTGTCCATGTCTTCTCATCTGCGGTATCGGTTAAGCAAGCTGGATACGTTCGTTACTTTGCAAGAAGAATTGATGCATGTCGAACAATACGTTCGCATCCAGAAAGCCCGTTTTCGCGATCGAATCCGATTCGAAATCGAGATCGACGAGGAAGCCCTGCGGGTGAAAGTTCCAGCGCTAACCATTCAACCGCTTGTCGAGAATGCCTTCGTCCACGGAATTGAAGGCATGGAGCGTGGCGCTGTCATTCGCCTTGCCTTGAAGCAAACCGCCGAGCATGTACGAATCACTATATCGGATAACGGAATTGGCATGAGCGAAGAACGCCGTCTAGCATTATTGATCATGGAACCGGGAATTCTAGCTCGAGACGGGAAAGCACATTCTGCAGGGCTCGGCACAAGAAATGTATTCAAGCGGCTGCAATTAGTTTACGAGCGCAGTGATCTGGTCGACATTCAAAGCGGAATCGGCAAGGGGACCGTGATAACCCTGCACATCCCACTGGAAAGGAGCTCCACTCATGTACCGGTTATTGATCGCAGATGATGAAGCCTTGGAACGGGAAGGATTGCAATGGATCGTTCATCGCATGATGCCAGGTACCTTCGAGGTTATTCATGCCG
Source organism: Paenibacillus tabacirhizosphaerae (assembly GCF_040812395.1). Lineage (GTDB taxonomy): Bacteria > Bacillota > Bacilli > Paenibacillales > NBRC-103111 > Paenibacillus_E. Next base: position 148,489 of record NZ_JBFNXH010000005.1, read on the forward strand.
AGAATGGGCGTCTGGCCATTGAGCTTGCTGAAGAACACCGCCCGCATATTATTTTCATGGACGTCAATATGCCGGGTATCCAAGGCCTGGATGCATTACGGGAGATAAAAGACCGGCTGCCCGATTCCAAAATGGTGCTTGTCACAGCTTATGATTACTTCGCCTATGCGAAGGAGGCGCTGACGCTTGGCGTCAAAGAATACATCGTCAAGCCCGCCGGGAGAGAGCAAATCGTGCACATTTTGCAGCAGTTGATTCAAGAACTGGATGCTGAAAAACGCAAACGCACCGAACAGCTCGAACTTCGCGATAAAGTCTCACAGCTGATGCCGTTAGTCGAGAACGAGCTTGCCTTCGTTTTCATGGTCGATCAAGTGCTGGAAACAGGGGCTGAACAATTAGCCGAGTGGCTCGATTTCCCTCTCGATCAAGGCTGTGCCGTTGTGCTCGCCTTTCCGGAACTTATGCTGACACAGGATAAGAAGAAAATCTTCGACGTGCTGCGCAGCTATGCGAAAACGCACCTGCCTCCCAATATCGTAAGCTCATTGATTGATCGGCATATCGCCATTTTTATCAGGAAAAACCCTGATATTCAAGAAGAGCCGTGGATCGATATCATGAAGAAATATGGCGAAAAGCTTTGCAGAGCCGCAGAAACTCAGCTCGGCCTAGCGATTATAGTAGGCATCGGTTCAGCCTACAAGGGTTCCGCAGGCATGCGCAAATCTTATTTTGAAGCGGTCTTTGCTTCCGCTTATCCGAACAATGAGCATGGGGTTTGCCATTTCCATGAGCTGAGACTGGGAGCCGATCGGGTGACTGCTCTCTCTTCTACAGATGGCTACGCCCCTTCTCCAGATGATGATAGGGCGCATCGGTCCTACGTCATTTCCGCGCTGCAGCGCATCCGTGAAGAACGCGAACAACAAACGGTGACGGTGCTGGATAAGGCGCGGCGCTACATTGAACATAAATTTACCGAGGACTTATCGCTCGAGGAAGTGGCCGAATTTGTCCACCTGAACCCTCATTATTTCAGCAAAGTGTTCAAACAACAGGTTGGCGAAACCTTCATCGATTTCGTTACAGGCTTACGTATACAAAAGGCAAAAGAACTCATCGAATCCGGTGCGTTCAGCCTCAAGGAAGTGTGTTTCGAGATCGGGTATAAGGATCCGAACTATTTTAGCCGCGTATTTAAAAAAGTGACCGGCTTCACGCCGACTGAATACCGGGTACAACCCAAATAGCTGCGCAGCCATCCAGTTCATGCCAAGCGGCATGGACTTTTTTGCGTTTGGCAGATAAAAAAATGCTAGTCTTTCCTATCCTTCTGAAGTTGAGTGCGCGATAGGAGAAGTTGTGCAGAAATCGCACAAATAAGTGCTGGTGATTGTCCACAAGACTCACTTTCCCCCGTGATATAATGAACTCGTTTCCAATGTCTAAACAAGGGGAGAAAACATACATGAGCTCAACAACGAACCAACCAAACGAACAAATCAGCTTAAAATTCGTAACGCTCGTATCGATTGTAGCTGCGCTGGGCGGATTATTATTTGGCTTCGATACATCCGTGGTTTCAGGTGCGATCGGCTTCATGCAAAAACGTTTTGATCTAAGCCAGGTAGAGGTTGGCTGGGCTGTATCCAGCCTCATTATCGGCTGTATTATCGGTGCTGCCTCATCCGGGGTGCTCAGTGATAGATTTGGCCGCAAAAAGGTGCTGATCGCCGCGGCTTTGCTATTTATTATCGGCTCCCTTGGATCCGCAATTCCAGACACATTCACGGGCTACATCATTGCGCGGATGATCGGCGGACTTGGCATCGGCATTACGTCAACGCTCTGTCCCTTATATAACGCGGAAATCGCTCCGGCCAAATACCGCGGCCGCCTCGTTGCGCTGAACCAATTTGCAACCGTTACCGGTATTTTCCTGGTCTACTTCGTCAATCTTGCTATCGCGAATTATGGGGATGACGCATGGGACATTTCCTCGGCCTGGCGCTGGATGTTCGGCGTAGGCGCATTGCCGGGCCTGCTCTTCATGGTTCTGCTTTTCTTCGTGCCCGAAAGCCCGCGTTGGCTGATCAAGCAGGGAAGACCTGCCGAAGCGCTGCCGATTCTTCTGAAGATTCATGGCGAAGACATGGCGCGCAAAGAAGTTCTCGATATTAAGGAATCCTTTAAGCAAGAAAATGCGTCGATCCGTCAGCTCTTTAGTCCCGGGCTGCGCATCGCTTTAATCGTAGGTGTCGTGCTGGCGGTTCTTCAGCAAGTAACCGGCATTAACGCGATCATGTATTACGCGCCGGAAATTTTCAAAGAAATGGGTGCCGGCACGAATGCATCGCTCATTCAGACCATACTTGTCGGCCTGATCAACTTCCTGTTCACGATTCTTTCCTTATGGCTCATCGATAAGGTTGGACGCAAAGCACTGCTGCTCACCGGTTCAGCCTCCATGGCGATTTGTCTCATCGTAATCGGCATCGCTTTCCAGAGCAGCGAGCCTTCCGGGGTGCTCGTGCTGATCTTTATTCTGCTGTTCGTTGCGTCATTTGCCATCTCTCTCGGACCGGTCGTCTGGGTCCTGCTTTCAGAGATTTTCCCGAACCGTATCCGCGGCAAAGCGACAGCCATCGCCTCCATGGCACTGTGGGCAGCCGATTATGTCGTCTCGCAGACGTTCCCGCCGCTGCTTAGCTCAGCAGGACCGTCCATTACGTTCTGGATATTCGGCCTTATGTCACTGTTTACGTTTTTCTTCACATGGCGCGTCGTTCCCGAGACGAAAGGCAAGTCTCTGGAGGACATCGAAGCCTTGTGGTCAGCTAAGCCCGAATCGTCAACCGACCCTGATTCAGTAAGCTTGCGCCAACCGTTGCCTCAAGAATAAATCAACAAAAACCCGCGATTAAGGCGGCTGTAGATACCAACAGCCTCTTATCGCGGGTTTTTCATGAATTTACTTACGTATTCAACAGATTATCCGCCTTCGCGCCGGCTTCTGCGATCGTTTTCTCCAGCAAATTAACCGACAAGCTCCAATCCATCTCTTCTCCGCGAGCTTCCGCTACTGGCGTGAAGCCATCCATATTCCTATGGAAACGCGCGATGTTCGCTTCCAGTTCAGCCACATTCAACTGGGCGGTCGTAATATCCAATAGGCTGCCACTTAGTTCCACTACCCGGAAAGCAGGAATATCCAGGCATGCCGCCGTTTGGATAAAGTGCCACCCATCCTGCTGGACAATGGAGTTCGTATGATTATGGCCGCAGAAATAAAATCCCGGCCCTTTCTTTACGCTTAATACCGACTTCATGTCGAAATCCGGATGAATCGATAATTTATCCAGGATCGAATGCGCAGTCGTGCCATATATCGGATGATGCGCAAATACGAGCACTGGCTTTTCTCCGGATGCTTGCAACTGCGCCTTCAGCCAGTCCATCTGTTCGGCATCCATCTCTCCGCCCCAGCATTCTTTGTTCATTTCTTTGGTCGAGTCAAGAAAGATAAGTACGGCTTCTTCCATCTCTAGAGAGCTGTAACGCTTTTGTCCGGTAATTTCAAGAATCTCTGTTTTCGGTATTGAATAGGTATCGTGATTGCCCAGTACATGAATAAATTGGCGCGTGCTTTCATTCAACCGAGTAAACACAACCCGGAACTCTTCCGGGAGGCCCTCATGCGTAAGATCGCCCAAAGAAATGTGCACATCTGCGTTCATGTCCAGGAATTGATCGAGCATGGATGCATACACATAATCTCTGGCCTCGAGCATCTCCGCAGTACCATTTGCCATCCTTGAGTAATGAAAATCTCCCATAAGCACTAAACGCATAGTAACCTGCCTCCTGTTATTGATTATAAGAACCATTTCATAGCGCCATTGACCGTCAGACACTCTAGACACTCTCTCCAGGCATGCCTTTCCCTAAAGAAAGGAAACACAAAAAAACCAGCAGCAGAAAATCAAACCTTATATGGATAAGGAAACATTGATTTTACTGACCACTGGGTTTTCTCTAATCGTCTCTCCCCGGAGGTTGCGATGTATTTAGTTCAATACTTACCAGAACCGGCTATCTCCAATAGAGACATAATCCGCGCCGTTCTCTAGAGCTTGCGTGATCTCCTCTTCATGCCGGATTAATCCGCCGACAATAAGAGGCTGTTTAATCTTCATCTTCACATCCCGAATGACTCTTGGCATGAGTCCCGGCATGAGCTCAACCTCATCCGGATCGCATGTTTTGACAATGCGCGCAGCCGTCTCCACCGCATAAGAATCAATGGCGAAGAAACGTTGAATGCTCTTGATGCCTGCTTGCTTCGCGGCTGTTACCGCGTTGCTCTTCGTTGTAACAATACCGTCAACCCGAAATACGTCCGCCAAATATTGGATGGAGGATGCATCTCTGCCAATACCGCCAACCATTTCGATATGGACGAAAACCTCTTTGCCAGCGTCATGCAGTTGTTCGATGATCTGCTGCAAATTGTTGATCGTTCCCGTCATCAGATTAACCCTTTGAACTCCACTTTTTAATGCCTTTGTTATTTGTTCAGCTTCCGTGATTGATGCGATAACAGGGTAGCTTTTCAAAAGGAAGTCCTCTTTTCCAAGTCTATGAACTATACTTCTTTACTTAGGATAGCCTAGTTTTATTATCGTAATATCAAAGACATGTAAACTACATATGAAGATTTATCCTATTGCTTTCTTACACGGCTTCTAACGCATCGATAATACGGTCAATTTCCACCTGAATGGCAGCAGCGCGCTCTCGCCGCCTCCCATCATGGCTCTCCTGCTCAAGCTCTGCCTCCATTTGCCGGACTGCCTCTAGTAGCGGGTCGGCATAGAAATTCGCGGCAATGCCTCGCAACGTATGCACCATTCTTCGTACGGATGCGAGCTCTTGCCGATCCAGAGCAGCCTCGACTTGCTCAGCGAAGCTCCGGTAGTCCTGCTTGAATTTACTCATCATATATTGGAAAATATGAATTTTATCGTCCACATTTTTCAATACCTTTTCCGTGTGTACGCCTTTAATCTGATAGAGCCAGTTCAAATTTTTCCATTTGTTGATCATGCGATCAAGCCGCACATCATCGACAGGTTTAATCAGAATGTCATTCATCCCGAGTTTCAAACTGCGTTCATAATCTTCCATGAGGACATTAGCCGTGAGCGCAACAATGGGAATCCGATTGTACAGCTTGTTTTGCCGGATTTTTTTGGTTGCTTCGTATCCGTCCATTTCCGGCATATGAATATCCATAAGAATGAGACACCAGATCTGCATGTCCACCTGATCCAGAACCTCATACCCGTTCTTGGCCATCGTTACGCGATACCCCAGTTGTTCCAGTAAATGGGAAATAACCAATTGATTAATTTCATTATCTTCCGCAACTAAAATATGACCCTTTGGCTCATGCTGATCGCCTATCGCTTTTCTGTCTGATTCGACGGAGAATTGATCGTTTCTTTCTTCATCGCCGGTTAACGATTGCAATATTTGATGTAAATTCAGTCTGGAGATCGGTTTCATGAGCACAGCATCTGCTTGCAGCTCGTAGGGATATTGATCCATTTGTTCTCTGCCGAATACAGTCGTTATCGCAATGATCTTGGTTTTAGCCCTGTTCACAGTGCTCATGAGATGGTTCCATTTCGGGAAATCAGTCATCTGTTCCATTTCCATATCGACGATAACAAAATCAACCGGCTCAAGAGTGCCCGAATCGCTGCTCTCTACTGCCGCACATAACTCGTCTGCAGATGAAAAGGCTTTCACTTTCAACTGAAAATCGCTTAATAGTTCCTTCAAGTGCTCACGCACGACGGGATGATCCTCCGCCAAATAGGCGTGATGGCTTCCCTTCGTCAACTGTGTGATTTCTTGATCAGACGATGCTTCCTGCCGGATTCGTTCGAACATGAGGTTAAAATAGAAGCGGCTGCCTTCACCGCGTGCGCTTTCGACTTTCAGGACACCACCCATCGATTGAATCAAATGCTGGCAAATGACAAGCCCTAATCCTGTGCCGCCATACTTCCGGCTCGTGGAGCTGTCCGCTTGTGTAAAAGGGGAGAACAACTTGGTCAACTGCTCCCTGGAAATGCCAATCCCCGTATCTTCAACTGAAAAAGAAATGAGATCATGTTCATCCATAACGGCTTCTAGGCCGACGCTAATGCGAATATAACCATGCTCGGTAAATTTAATCGCATTATTTGCCAAGTTAATGAGCACCTGCTCCAGCCTGAACGGATCTCCATTCACCAAATACGGCAACTCTACGGATGATTCAATGATCATATCGATTTGTTTTTTTCCAAACGAATAGCTGGAAAGATCCGCCACCTTGCGAAGCGACTCTTCCAAGGAGAAATCGACTTTCTCCAATGTGATTTTACCAGCTTCAATTTTACTGAAATCTAATATATCGTTTATCGTTCCGAGCAGCACATTAGATGAAGATTCGATCTTATTGAGATAATCTTTCTGAATATCGGAAAGCTCTGTTTTTTGCATGAGCAGCGTCAGTCCAATGATTCCGTTCATAGGTGTCCGGATTTCGTGGCTCATCCTCGCCAAGAATTGGCTTTTGGCCCAATTCGCTTCATCCGCCTTCTCTTTATTCTTCAAATCCGTGATATCGTGGATCATGCCGATAACACCCGTAATCTCCATCTCGCTGGTTGCGCCATAGCAAGGCGATAACGTGACATTATAGGTGCGTTCGCTGTCATCGGGCAGGATCATACTCATCTCGAACCGCTGCGGCTTGCGAATTGTAATCGTTTGCTCAAAAGCCTTATCCCATACGTCAGCGTCATCCAGCGTCAATAAGGGCGAAAACGGACGCCCGACTAATTGTTCAGCTTCGATGTGCAAGGTTTGACAAAACTTCTGATTCACCGTATTGACGATCCCGCTAGCATCGAAACCGAGAATAAAATCATCGGAGTTCTCTACCAATGTACGGTACTGTTCTTCCCGATCCCGCATTTTCTGTTCTGATGTCTTAAGCACGGTGATATCAATCGCAGATCCAATAACCTCAATCACTTGGCCGGCAGCGCTACGAATTGGCTGCAAAGTCACATATACGTTGTATGTACCATACACAGCTTCGTAAGTTACCCTTTCGCCTGACCATGCTCTCTCATATCGTTCATTTAAAGTAGCGATCAACCGCTCCGGGTAAAAGGGGATTTCATTTATTTGTTTGCCAATGAAATCCGTTTGCTTCAGGCCCATTTGTTCCAGCAGCCTGCCTTCAATCAGCAAATAGACGAATTGACCCCGATGCTTATGCAACTTGAATGTAAATCCTGGCTGCATACGCAGCATATCAATCATGTCCTGCTCCATCTGATGAACCTTCATCTTGTAAGATCGAGTTTGCAGCACATCCTTTAACATCAAAGCTATACAAATCAAGCCGCAAAACTGGCACAGCACATAAATCCAGGGAACATGCATAGGTGTCTTGTACACAATCCATATCATGGCGTAGTAGAAAATGTAGAAGAATGCTGCGCCGTAGAGCCATTTCAACCAGTAAGATCTCGTCCGTGCAAAAATAAAGCCCGTTCCTGTCAGCGCTGCGATCCCAATCAGGATTTCCGGCAGCGCTATCGCTCGAATAATCGCATGCTTCAGATTCAAGAATAAATTAGTTACTACATCAAGCAGCAGGACAATCACCAGCCTAAATTGGTCTTAGTTGTTAACTACAACTTTATCTTACGATGCCGGAGCAGTTATGTCACTACATTCTTTCACTTTAAGAATGAGAAATATGATCTAAAAGCTTACTGATCTGTTCCACGCTGGCCGGAGGACTGAAATAATACCCTTGCACCAACTTGCAGCCGCACTCCCTTAACACTTGCAGTTCATCATCCGTCTCCACACCCTCGGCTACAACTTGAAGGTCCAAATTGTGTGCCATCGTAATCATCGTTTGCACAATGGCGGTATTAACTTGGCTTTGCTCCAAACCTTTAACAAAGGATTGATCGATCTTAATTTTATCGATAGGGAAATCCTTCAGATAGCCGAGAGAGCTGTATCCGGTACCGAAATCATCCATCGCCACCTGAACCCCGAGCCTCTTCAGCTCGTGGAGCGTATTCGACGCCGTTAGGACATCCATACTCATGCTCTCGGTAATTTCCAACTCCAGATATTGAGGCGGCAGCTTGGTCTCCTCCAAAATTTGCTGAATCATCCGGCTTAACCGCACGTCATGAAACTGACGGCTGGATAAGTTGACAGCCACGAACATGTTCGGCAACCCGGCATCCTGCCACTTCTTGTTTTGCTTGCAGGCTTCTTTCAGCACCCATTCGCCGATTTCAAGAATGAGGCCCGTTTCCTCGGCAATCGGGATGAATTCTGCGGGAGATACCTGCCCAAGCTTAGCGTTATTCCAGCGAATCAGGCTTTCCATTCCGATGATTTGCCCGGTGTAGCAATCCACCACAGGTTGATAAACAAGATGAAACTCCCTATGTGCAATTGCCCTGCGCAATTGAGTTTCAAGCAGCATTCTTTTATGAAATTGCTCGTTCCCTGACGCGCTATGAGCACCAGTTACACCGATTTGAATAACCATTTTGCAGCGCTCCAAGAAATATTTCTTATTCCTGCAGTCATTCGTTTCTTGAAACAGGACTTCCTTGTGGAAATAATCTGCTGCACCTATGCGCATAGCTTGAACGGCATGACTGGAGCATTCGGGTGTGCTCGTGCTGAGCATTACAACGGGTACAGGACAAAGGCTAATCATGGAGAAAAGTGCAGTAAAGCCATTCACTTCAAACATATCTAGCATTTCCAGGTCGACTACGACCAAATCCGGCCGATATACCACCATACAATCAAGTGCATCTTGACCATTATTGGCAATGGCCGAAATGCAAAATTGTGAATCATGCTCGAATACATCGATAACCCGCCGCCCCACTTCACCTGAATTCCCGACAAGCAGTACCCTATAAGGCTCCACCAGGCCCATCAACAACCAGCTCCAATACATGTACAGATCATTACGTTCACATTTTTCCACCCTTTTTAATCGTTTTGGTCCAACTTCGAATCACTAGCCGTATACAGAGAAATCTATGATATCAAAAAGCTCAGCCCTTGCTCGGTATAAGAACCCTGCCATGCTCTCATCCAGATCGCTGCATACCCTGCTTATGGATAACTGCAGTTTGGAAGATCGCATCAGCAGAGAGAGCTCATAGCGGCTTTTGTAAAGATGGGTCATATCGAAAATATTCGTCTGCTCGAAGCCTTCCGGCAGCGTGATCGTATACATGACGAATGGCGACACATCAGCGAACTCTCCGAACTGTACGATCCGAAAAGTTTCTAAATAGCTATTCACCTGTCGGTTCCATTGATAGCCAAATTTATAATTGGGCTCTTCCTCCCACCCGGGTTCTAATTCACTAAATAGAAGCACCAATTGGCTTCGATAAAATTCACATAATGTCATATTTCCCACACCACCCCAAATATACTTCCATTTTACTTACCAATTATTAGGGTTCTACGAGAAAATCTATGAATTCTTCCGACAAATTTCACTCATAAAACACTAACATTTTCACTCCTTATGTGAAAAAATACACAGTTTTAGAGATTTACTCTTAAAATTCGGCACAGTATAATGGAATTATGAGTAAAATGTTAGCGTTTACGCTTTTAATAGAATACTAATTGATTATGACGAACGATTTGGGGGTATGCGAATTGGTAAAAGTTCTATTAATCGAAGACGATGATATTATTGGCGAAATGATTTGCATGTACCTGACTGAAGAAGGCTTTGAGGTGCTGCGGACTCACAACGGCGAGGAAGGCGTGACGGCGCTTAACCAGTTTGATCCCACCATTATATTACTAGACTTGATGCTCCCTGACTTTGAAGGCACTGATCTGTGCAATACGATTCGACAAGTCACCGAGGTGCCGATCATCATTATTTCCAGCAACGCGAAGGTCAGCGAAAAAATAGAAGCTTTCACGGTCGGTGCTGACGATTATTTGTGCAAGCCCTTCAGCATGCATGAGCTGAAAGCCAGAATTCAAGCCATCCTTCGCCGGATCAAGCTGTATTCGGTTGAGGAAACCGTTGTAACTCCCTCTACGAATGAATCACTGCCGAACAAATTGAATATAAATCTGGAAACCCGGATGTTGTTCGTGCGGGGCGAATCGATTGAAATGACGTTTTCTGAATTTGAACTTATGCGATTACTGTATGAGCACCCTCAACGGGTTTTTCGAAGAGAAGAACTTATTAATGCGATAAGAGGTTATGAATCCTACATTAATGACCGTGCGATCGACGTACATATTACGAATTTGCGGAGAAAAATCGAAGAGAACCCTAAGGAGCCGAAATATATTAAGACGGTTTGGGGCGTCGGTTATAAATTTGTTATTTAATATGCAAAAACAAGCCTTCCTATTTGCTTATATAAGCAAGCGGGAAGGCTTGTTTTTGTTTGGAGCTTGCCTCCAGTTTCTTCGATCGATCTGCTAGTAAATCTGCTCCTGATCCCAATCTCCTTTCAATACTCCTCCGTTCAGCTTTGGTAGTTGTAATTCCTCAATAGCTTGATTCAAATACTCCCCCTTATAACTAATTTCATTATAGGCAGCCCCCACGCCGCTAACGTTACGATCATCCTCAGACTTTAATAAATATAGCGATCTCAGATCTTTCGCATATAGAGCAGCGTCCCATCTTACTTTGGCAATAATCCGGGCTGCCACCTCTGCGGGAATTCCTTTGGATCGGGCAATCAGCTTAGCGGCGCTGCCTGGGTCCCTGCGCATGAAAGTATGAACCCGCAGATGCGCTTTTAAGTAAGCTAACGTATCGGCTTGATTATTACTCGCCCAGTTCTCATCAGCGACAATTCCCGTCAAATAATCCTCGCCCAATCCTTCCTGATAAAGCACTTGTCCCGCTCCATGATATTGAACGAGGCTTAAATAAGGCTCCCACATCGCACTTCCCGAGATATGCCTCTGTACAATGCCTGCCATGCTTTCATCCATTTCTTTATGCTCGATCTGGCTTTTATGACCTCCAAGCGAATGAAGCAATTTCAATAATCGGCAGCTGGCACTTGATTGAGCTACGGTCGAAATTTTCATACTTGATATTTCGGAAGCTCGGTGAATCTCTAAACCTTTACGCACAACAAGCGAGATGCCTTGTCCGCCTGAGGTTTTGCCGTCTAGAGCCAGAAGGATGGGGCGAAAAGCAGGAAGTGTCTGACTTAGTGAATAGCTGAGCAAGATCGGATAATCACCCAATGACGCGATCTGTATGCTACCGCCGATCAAGCCCTGTAATAACACCGGGCCATTCGCGGCATCGATCCATCTAACTTGAATCGTTCGTCCGGAACCTGCTTTTGCCAGTTCTTCTTCAAACCATCCCAACTCTCTCATAATTAACGCCGTCCACATGTGCGCTGTTCCGCTTTGATACCCTACTGTAATGACAGATGGGCGCTGCGGCATCATCATAGACGTCGACCCCATAGCGAAAGCTGGCTGTTGAATGCCAAAAGAATGGTAACGAACCCATTTCTCCAATTCGGTTTTATCGATTAAAATTTCTTTCCCGATTTTCACGAATGGAAGCTGCTTCAGCTTACGCCATCTATCGAAGGTCGATCTGCTTATGCCAAGTAACTCGGTAGCTTCATGCAAGGAAATAAGATTAAATCGCTGCAAGGACATCATTATCGCGCCTCCTCAACAAAATCGCGTTCATCTTCGTCATTCATCGTCATTCATACTCACATGTTTTCATTCGATAGACACTTCAAAAGAGAAAGTTTATATTTCATTATAGAAACAAATACAAAGTAAGTCTATATGAATTATAAGATTAACGACCGGTCGACTGGAGATCATTTTCAACACACTTGAACAATAACTTGTTGGGGGTTATGCCTATGAACTATTCATTCAGAAAATTGATTTGCGCAGCTTTCATTCTCCTTCTTACCTCTTCTCTCGTACTGGTTGCGTGCGGAAAAAAGGATGCATCGGCTTCAGCCAGCGGAGGAACGCCTGAGGTTACAGAGTTGCGTTATCAAGGTGGCGTAGGCTCCGTCACGTATCCGGAGCTGGCGGAGGATCTGGGCTATCTTGCCCCTTTAAAATTGAAGTTTATCGGCAATACCATCAGCGGCCCGCAAGATATCCAGTCTGTCGTTACAGGAGATACGGACTTCGGAGGAGCATTTAATGGCGCCATCGTGAAATTAATTGCAGCCAAAGCGCCAATCAAGCCTGTTATCGCTTATTACGGGGTCGACGAAGCGACATGGACGGGATACTACGTCCTGGATGGCAGCCCCATTACATCCGCTAAGGATTTGATCGGCAAAAAAATCGCTGTGAACACGCTGGGAGCTCATCATGAATTTGTAATCAAAGAATATTTGCACAGGGCGGGATTAACGCCTGATGAAATTAAGCAGGTGACACTGGTTGTTGTGCCCCCAGTCACAACGGAGCAGACGCTCCGCGCCGAGCAAGTAGATGTAGCAGCACTAGGCGGCGTTTTGCGTGACAAAGCGTTAGAACGCGGAGGTATCCATCCTCTGTTTAAAGATAAAGACTTGTTTGGCATATTCAGCGCCGGCAGCTATGTGCTAACGAACAAATTTATTAAGACAAATCCAAATGCCTCACATAAATTCGTTGAAGCAACGGCTAAAGCAATTGAATGGGCTCGCACAACGCCGCGGAGTGAAGTTATCGCCCGTTATGAAAAAATTATTCAAGCCCGCGATAGAAAAGAAGATGCGTCTACTGTGAAGTTCTGGCAAAGTACCGGCATCGCTGGCAAAGGCGGTTTGATCTCCGACAAGGAGTTCAACACATGGATCTCTTGGCTTGAACAAGAAGGGGTCATTAAAAAGGGGCAATTACAAGTGAAAGGTCTCTACACGAATGAGTTCAACCCTTTTCTGAATGAAAAGAAGCAATAAAGGAGGCGTACCCTAATGACGGCAAAAATCAGCATTCAACATGTGCAGAAATCGTTCCGTATTCAACGAAATCTGGGTCATCTGAAGGAGGATGCACAGCCTGTCTCTGCATTGAAAGATATTAATCTGGATGTGAAGCAGGGCGAATTCATGGTCATCGTCGGACCCAGCGGCTGCGGCAAGTCTACCTTGCTTGATCTCATGGCCGGTTTAACCAAGCCAAGCAGCGGCCAAATTCTATTAGACGGGAAGCCCATTACAGGCCCTAATTTGGATCGCGGCATTGTGTTTCAGCAGTATGCGCTTTTCCCTTGGAAAACAACGCTTGCGAATGTTGAATTTGGCCTGGAGGCTAAGGGCGTTCCCCGTAAGGAGCGAAGGAAAACCGCGCTGGCATTTATTCATCTGGTGGGTTTGTCCGGTTTCGAAAATCGATATCCCCACGAGATTTCAGGAGGCATGAAGCAGCGGGTCGCCATTGCGAGGGGCTTAGCTTACGATCCCGAGGTGCTATTGATGGATGAACCGTTTGCTGCGCTCGATGCGCAGACCCGTGAAACCCTGCAAAGCGAATTGCTGCGCATCTGGGAGGCCACGAAAAAAACGATTATTTTCATTACGCATGGCATTGAAGAGGCCGTCTACTTGGGCCAGCGGGTCGCTGTGATGACTTCTCGTCCAGGACGAATCAAACAAGTGATTGACATCCCTTTTGAATCCCGAAGAGGTGAGGATGATCTTAGGGCGAACCCCGAATTCGTGAAATTGCGCCATGAAATCTGGGATTTGCTTAAAGATGAAGTCACTAAAGCACAGGAACAGGAAAAGAGCAAAAGTTTGGACGGTTTTAATAGTAGTAAATCTTCCTTGAAAGGGGTGGCTGTCGATGGCTAATGGAAGCGTTGGAGAAACACTCATTCTTCAGCGAAAAGAAAGTTTCGATGTTGTAGGCTGGACGCTCGGCAAACTAAGAAAAGCGTTTAAAAATGCCATTGTCATTATTGCACTGTTGGTCATCTGGGAACTGGCACCACGAATTGGACTCGTGGATATCACCTTCTTTCCCCCTATTTCTGAAATCGGGGCCGCATGGTGGCAATTGCTGCTCTCCGGCGATCTTGTCGATCATACGATAGCTAGCTTATCGCGTTCACTGGCTGGATTCCTGTTAGCTATCCTCATCAGCATTCCGCTTGGATTAGCGATTGGTTGGTGGAAGAAGGTATCGGAGTATCTCAATCCATTGCTGGAATTGCTGCGGAATACCGCTGCCCTTGCCATACTTCCCGTTTTTATCTTACTGCTCGGTCTTGGCGAAACTTCAAAAATAGCTATTGTGCTCTACGCCTGCGCATTTCCTCTTCTCCTTAACACCATCAGCGGGGTGAAGAATGTCGATCCTCTCCTCATTAAATCCGCCCGCTCGATGGGATTATCCTCGCTTAGCTTATTTCGGAAAGTCATCGTCCCCGCTGCAATCCCCACTATTTTTGTCGGCATTCGCCAAGCCGGTGCTAGTTCGATACTTGTGTTGGTCGCCGCAGAGATGGTTGGCGCCAAATCCGGACTAGGGTATTTAATTCAATATGCGCAATTCAGCTTTCAAATTACGAACATGTACGCAGGCATCATCTCCATTTCTGTCATTGGTGTCATCATTAACTATCTCCTGGTTGCCTTAGAGAAACGGTTGACGGGATGGAAGCAAACCTATAGTGAATAGATCCTGATTTCGAACCACTTATGAAAGGGAGTTGAAAGACCATGAGCAATTTGAAAAGACAGCTTCACTTGAATGTATTTATCATGAACGCCGGTCATCATGAAGCGGCATGGCGCCTTGCGGGCACAGAACCCGAGAACATAACGGATATCCGTTATTTCCAGCGGCTGGCGCAGCTCGCGGAGCAGGCGAAGTTTGATTCGCTCTTTTTGGCAGACGGATTAGCCATCAACAACAACATCAAGCACGGAGCCTTTGTTGGACTTGAGCCGTTCACCTTGCTGTCCGCATTGGCGGCGGTAACGGAGCATATCGGACTTATCGGCACCGTATCTACCACATATAACGAGCCCTTTCATGTGGCTCGCAAGTTTGCCTCTTTGGACCATATCAGTAAAGGACGTGCAGGCTGGAATATTGTAACGTCCGGAAGCCCCTTTGAGGCGAACAATTTCAGCAAAGATTCCCATCTAGCACACAGCAAGCGGTATGAGCGTGCCAAAGAATTTCTGCAAGTGACTACAGGTCTGTGGGACAGTTGGGAGGATGACGCCTTACTTATCGACCGTGCTTCGGGCACTTTTGCGGATCGTTCCAAGGTTCGTGAAATCAATCATGCCGGCGATGCCTTTAAAGTCCGTGGACCCTTGAATATTCCCAGGTCTCCGCAAGGATATCCCGTCCTCGTCCAGGCCGGATCTTCCGAAGATGGCAAAGAATTCGCCGCACAATATGCAGAAGCGATATTCACAGCACAGCAAACGTTGCAAGAAGCCCAATTATTTTACGCTGACGTCAAAGCGAGATTAGCTGCTTACGGAAGATCGCCGGAGCAGTTGAAGATCCTGCCAGGCATCTGCCCGATTATTGGGAGCACCGAATCCGAAGCCAAAGAAAAGGAGCAAGAATTAAACGAATTAACCGTGCCTGAGTACGGATTAAACCAGCTGTCGAGCATGCTGAACGTGGATTTATTCATGTATCCCTTGGACGGTCCGCTTCCGGAGTTGCCAAGCTTGGCAGACATTAACGGAAACAAGAGCCGTTTTCAATTGGTTGTCGATTTGGCCAAACGCGATCAGTTGACGATTCGCCAACTGCTTCATCGTCTGGCAGGCGGACGCGGCCATCGCACCTTCGCTGGTACGGCGGTTCAGATCGCTGATCAACTCGAAGAATGGTTCTTACATGGAGGCAGTGACGGCTTTAATGTGATGCCACCTTATTTGCCCGGAGGCTTAGAGGAATTTGCGCAGCTGGTTATTCCCGAATTGCAGCGCAGAGGATTATTCCGTACCGAATACTCAGGTTCCACGCTTCGAGGACATTTCGGTCTATCCAGGCCTGCTAATCAGTACAGCAATGTTCCCGCGCTGAGCAAGGGTTAAAAAAATTAACGATCCCTGGCAATGGGAATCCTATGGAGGTTTTGACGATGAGCATAGTTGAACAAAACAACCCTATTCAAGAACAATTGGACATACTTCCGGTAGCTGGAAGAATCGGCGCGGAGATCACAGGCGTCCGCTTGGGCGCCTATCTCGATCCGCAGACGATCACGACAATTCGTGAGGCATTGCTGAAGCACAAAGTCGTTTTCATCCGCGGCCAGCACCATCTCGATGATGCCGGACAAGAAGCATTTGCCCGCGCACTGGGCAATCCGGTTGCCCATCCGACTGTGCCGATCAAGAAAGGGACGGATTATATCCTTGAGCTTGATTCTGCTGATGGAGGGCGCGCAGACTCCTGGCATACGGATGTTACATTCGTCGATGCTTACCCGCAGGCGGCTATCCTCCGTGCCGTTGTCGTTCCAGCCTCGGGAGGAGACACCGTATGGGCGAATACAGCCGCCGCCTATACGAACCTGCCCGTTGAGCTGCGTGCGCTTGTTGACCAGCTTTGGGCGCTGCACACCAACGATTATGACTACGCGGCGCAGCGTGCTACAGTCTCATCCGACTCACTTCGTCGGCATCAGGAGGTTTTTACCTCCACTATATTTGAAACCGAGCATCCGGTTGTCCGTGTCCATCCGGAAACGGGCGAGCGCACGCTTGTCCTCGGGCATTTCGTTAAGAAATTCCTAGGCTTGTCCGCTGCCGATTCCGCCCAGCTTCTTGCTCTCTTGCAAAGCCATATTGTCAAATTAGAAAATACCGTTCGCTGGCGCTGGTCGGCAGGCGATGTTGTGATCTGGGACAATCGGGCAACGCAGCACTATGCCGTGAATGACTACGGGGATCAACATCGCGTTGTTCGCAGAGTCACTATTGACGGCGATATCCCCGTCAGTATCGATGGACGGCATAGTGTGACGCGCAAAAAGCAGCCTTCTGGAGCTGCAACGGAGGCAGAATCCGCTTAGTGCGCTCATTCATAGCTAGCTAACAAATAAAGGAATCTGTCCGTGTTCTCGCGGCGGTTCCTTTACTGCTTTCTAGCACAATCCAGATTGTTTGGCTGTAACATATATCACAGCCATTGTTGTTTTCATTTCGTTACAATGTGTTTATAAACCATTGAACGAACCCTGCGAAGGAAGTGCTTGTCTATGAAAAAGGAACATATCATCCACTTCAAAATCATTCGAAAGAACGACGCTAAGCTCTTGAGAGGCGTTATTTTTTTAGAAGATCAGCAACAGCCTACGCTTGCTGACTTTGAACAGGTCTTAAAGGATTGTGGGCACGATGTCAGGCTGAAAGATAAAGAACATACCATCTTCAGCGCTTACAAGCCGGGAGAGCAATACCTCATCACCATTATGGAGGATCACGATCATAGCTCAAGAGATTGGGAGGCCGAGCTGCTAGCCAAAAACTTTCTGAAAAACGAACCGCTCCTGTGAGCGCGTCTTTGATACAACATCTTAAGATCAAGCATATGGGGAGTTGTTAGTCAGCTATGCGTATCGGATTAATTCAAAAAATCGTTATTGGTTTGATCACGGTTTCAATCGTCACTTATGGAATAAGCGCTTTTTGCATACTGTACCTCAAGGATGAGGTATTGAGCATTTTCCCGAGTTGGCTGGTCACCTTGGCTACGCTTACTTTGGGGGTGTGTTGGACCGGTTTCTTAGGCTGGCTCATGGCCCGCTGGATTGTCCGTCCATTAATCCGACTAGCTGAGCTAGCTGACGAAGCTGCGCTAGGTCATTTAGATATTTTCATTCCGGACCACACATCCAGCGATGAGCTAGGGATGCTGACGAAGTCTTTCCAAAGCATGGTCCGCCAACTGCGGGACATGATTCTTGATATTTCCCGCCACGTTTCAGTCACTGAACAAAACTCTACTTCTTTAAGCAGCGCAATTGCGCAAGCCGCTATGTTAGCTGAACAAATCTCTCAAAATACCGAACATATTTCGACCAGTACACACCATCAGGAGCTGCAGTCCAAGATATGCTTGGCAGCCATCGAATCATCGGCGCTAGCTGCTTCAGAAATGAATGCAAAATCATCCGTTGTCCACGCGCTCTCACAGCAAATGGTGATCTCGATTGAGGAAGGCGGCAACCAGATCCGTTCTTTGCTCCATGGCGTGGCTGAGTTATCTGCGATTAGCGAAGAAACTATTCTCATAGCGGACAAACTGAACGCGGGCACTTCAGAAATTAGCAAAGTTTCCAAGTGGGTTGGTGAAATTGCCGATCAAACCCACCTGCTCGCTCTAAATGCCAGCATTGAAGCAGCCCGGGCAGGCGAAGAGGGCAATGGCTTTTCCGTCGTGGCCATGGAGATTCGAAAGCTTGCCGAACAAAGCAACCGAGCGGTAAAGAACATCGACGTACTCATTCAAACGATCCAATCGCAGGTGCAAACGATGGAGGAGAAACTAAAAACGCAGGTGGCATATATCCACGAAGAGCTGCAAAAAGGCGAAAAAGCCGACATGGCTATGGAGCAAATCGGGGCTTCCGTGCATGATACCGCAAGCGCGGTCCTGATCATTGCCCAAACCGCCACTCAGCAAACGGATAAAATTGATCTTTCCGAAGCGAAAGGCCAGGAAATCGCGGTACTTTCCCATCAGATTTCGGATAAAGCCATGCAAGCCGCTTCTTCCACACAAGAACAAACGGCATTCATGGAGGAAATCTCGGCCTCAGCAGAAGTGCTGAGCGAGCAAGCCCTGGAATTGAAAGGGAAAATCAGCCAATTTCGGATCTAATCATTTGGCTGCTTCCTTACTGGCGACAGCGTTCTTTTCTAAACCCATACGTTTGCGCATTTGGAGGGAACTTAAGTATGGGGTTCCAACCGCTGTTAAAGTCGTGTTCCTTGATTGGACAAGGTGGTGCGAACACGACTTTAAAGGCGGACGCTATCGCTTTTCCACCCCACACCCCTTCCCTCTTTTGTTCTACTCTGTGCTGCTTTCCACTTCTCGTTTAACTAACCTGTCTCCCACCCGGTATTCCTTCCACGAACACCCCTGTTAGAGTAAGATTCAGGATATATTTCGCCTCCGCAAGCTTCGCAAGAAAACGGGCGAGGTACTGCCGGAACGCTATCACCCATGCACAGCGATATTGACGGAACTACGATGCCTCCGCAAGCTTCGCAAGAAAACGGGCGAGGTACTGCCGGAACGCTATCCCCCATGCACAGCGATTTTGACGGAACTACGATGCCTTATTCCATGCTCATGTCCCTTTTCTCCCCATGAAGCGGACTATGGTGCGTTAAATGAGCGAAAACGTTCCTGAAACCCAGCATTTCCTGCTCATAAGGTACGGCAGTTCCGCGAAACGTCCCTACAACCGAAAATACCGTCTCATAGCGTACTCACGTTCCGCTCACCCATGCAAAAAGACGATCTATCGCAGATCGAGGCGGTATTGCAATATTGCAATACTCCAAAGCGCTGTGGCACTTCCGAATCTTCTACGTTCATCCTGTCATATGCGCGTATCACACGATGCGTTCGGAATCTCTCCGCTCCGCGAGCTCGTCACACACATACGTGACGACATATGTTTTCTGGCGTGTTAGGATGGGTATCCTAACGCTTTGGTTCTATAAAGAATCTAAACATTTGTCAAAGAAACCTTCATAACCACTAATTGTGGAAATGAAGGCTTTGCCTCTTTTTCTTACAAGGATCGTACCTGAGCGATCGATGCAATGACCATGTTCAGATGCTCATCGATTTCTTCAATCTCCCTTTGCATGACTGCTTCTTGATCGCTTTGAATGGCCTCTTGCAAATTCCCGGCTGTTTCTGCGAGCTTGCTAGCCCCAATGTTGGCTGCCACTCCCTTTAAGGTATGGGTGAGCAGGATCGCCTTTGCCCTGTCCCCTCGCTGCAGCGCGTCACGAATTCCATTGGTGGCTGCTGCATGAGTTTCCACAAATTTATGAAGAATTTCAACATACAATGTTGAATTATTTTTTAACCGTTTGAGCGCCTCATCCGCCTGCAGGCCAGGCAAATTTCCAAATCCATCCGAGGCCACTCCAGCTTGCCCCACGCCTTTTACCCTGGATGTTTGAATAAGCCTTTGCATGACGCTGAATAACTGTATGGGATCAAACGGTTTGCTAATGTAGGAATTCATTCCTGCTTCAAGTACCTGCTCCTGTACACCCTTCATCGCATCCGCAGTCATCGCGATAATTGGTGTGTCCGCCGCATGTTCCAGCTTCCGAATGTGTTGTGTTGCTTCGTAGCCGTCCATGACGGGCATCTGCAAGTCCATGAGGATGGCATCATACTGCCGCTGCCTGACCAAATTCACCGCTTCTGCGCCATTGCACGCGACATCGACCACGATATCCATTTCTTTCAAAATTTCTTTGGCCACCTGCTGATTAATTTCATTGTCCTCGACCAGCAAAACTTTCGCGTTATGAAGCGCGGTAAACTCCTCCGCCCGCGCACGATCCTGTTCGATGATCTGTTTGGCATAGAATTGCTTCTGAAACAAGCTCACCATCTCGTTGTACAGCTGTGATTGGCTGATTGGATAATACAGCACTTTCTCAATGGCAGGCGATTGCACGCTTGTCTGCAAAGCAAGTTCATGGTAAGCGCTTACCAACACAATCACTTGGATTGGTGTTGAAAATTCAACTTTAATACGCTCCGCGAGCCGAACCGCATCCGCTTCATCCAGCTTCCAATCCACGATCACCAAATCATAGCGGCCATTGCGGTAAATGTGGTCAATCGCATCGCGCTCGGAGCCGGCAACGCTAACGAAAAACTGGAATTGTTCAAGCTGGCCTTTGAGAACAAGCTGCATCTCCGGGTTGTCGCATACAAGCAACACGCGGAGAAACTTCAACCCTTTCTCCATATCCATCGTGAGCGGTGTGCTTGTGCTGCTGCCGAAGCGCGCTGTGAAGGAAAAACAACTGCCTTTTCCCGCCTCGCTCTCAGCTTCAATGGTTCCGCCCATCAGCGTTACCAAATTTTTGCTAATGACCAGGCCAAGCCCCGTTCCCCCATACTTCCGGGTTGTCGACATATCCGCTTGCGTAAACTCATGAAACAGTTGATTGCGCTGCTCCTTCGTAATGCCGATCCCCGTATCGCGAACGAAGAATTCCAAGGAGACGAAGCGCTCATTCTTAGCTAGCAGCTTGACCTCAAAAGAGATTTCTCCCTCCTCTGTAAACTTAACCGCATTGTTCGACAAGTTCAGCAAGACTTGATTTAATCGGAAAGGATCCCCTACGAGCATTTGCGGTACTTCATGATGGATGGAGAAATGCAGCTTCAAACCTTTATCATAAGCTTTCAAACTAATCAGGTTGGAAATTTGATTTAACACTTCATAGAGATCGAATTCAATCTGCTCGATAACGACCTTGCGGGCTTCAATTTTAGAAAAATCAAGAATATCATTGATGAGCGTAGTCAAATTTTTAGCCGAGATAATGGTCTTATCCACATACGTTTTCTGCTGCACGGTCAGATCCGTTTGTTGAAGCAAGTAACTTAAACCGATAACCGCATTCAGCGGGGTGCGGATTTCGTGGCTCATATTCGCGAGAAACTCGCTCTTGGCCCGATTCGCGGATTCCGCAGCCTCTTTCGCTTCTGCGAGGAGCGTATTTTTGTTCGCCAGCTCCGTCGTTCGCTTCTCCACCAGCTCTTCAAGATGCTCCTTATAATGACGAAGCGAAGTTTCCGTTTCATACCTTTTTATTTCATACGTAACTAAGGAATAGAATAACGGAACAGCCAGCGTATGGAAAAAGATGAAGGTGACGGAGAACCGTTCAAAAAACAGTGCCATACTTTCCGACGGCGCGAGAAACGCCCAACCTATCGTTTGAAGGGCCACGATTAAGCCAAGCAGCCAACTATATCGATCTAACATTTTCTCATGCTTTAATTTGAGATAATAGGCGCCAATGCTAATAATCGCTGTTACTACAAGCGCCCCAAGTGGAAACAGGATCGCTCCCCCCAGAGAAAGCCGATACAAACCAATGATGACAGTCGTAATCATAACTGCAAGTGGCCCGCCAAAAATGCCGGAAAGCACAACACTTATCAGCCTTACATCCATATGTAAACCTTTAGACACTTCCAAGGGCATTTGCATAATAATCAACCCGATAACAGTAAAAGAAATTCCGAAAATAACAGATTTATATCTTTGGGTACGATCAGCCATATGGGGATATATCCATCTCAAAACAAAAACAAACGTAACCAACAACGCGCTGCACTGTGCAAAGTAGATCAAAAATTCCATACCATCACTCCACTTTTCAAACTTTGCCTGCATCCTGCACATACATCTTTCGACTGAAAAATCAGATAACCTTCAACCCCTCGAAAAAATGTCGAAAAAAATATAATTTTGTTCCTTTTCCCCAATCTTTCCCTACAAATATCGAACTTTGCGGTATAATGAAAGCAGGTAGATTTGATAAAAGCAGGAGGCGTTCCGATGGTTGCTAACATCATAAAGAATGAACGAGGTCAAACGCTGATTACCGTCCTTGGAGCTGCCATTCTACTAAGCATCATCGTGCTTGCGATTGCCCAAGTGATGCAATTCTCCGTCTTGGCGAACAGCGACACCGACAAGCGTGACAATGCCATGTTCATCGCTGAACAAATCTTGAATGCGGACCGTGAAGACATAAGCGCCGGGCATACATTGACATACGCCCTCTCAGGCACGGGAACTTCAACAGCATGGCCAGGGACTTCTTATTCTTACATTGTGCAGCAATATAATGTGCCAGGGCTTTCCGTACCGCCAACCTCGCCGTCACTGATTTCCCAATCGACCGCATTCGCGGATCGAACGAAGCAGCTTACACTGCAATCTGTTGTTCTCCTTGGCGGGACGCCTCAATTATTAGCCGTTACGGTTTACTGGGGGCGAACTCCATGATGGCTTCCATAACCAAAACACTCCGTAACCAAAAAGGGGTATCGCTTGTCGAAGTGCTTGCCGTTCTCGTGATTACCACTTTTCTGACAGGCGTAGCGATATTCGTATTTCAATCGTTGAGTACGTCTACCTATGCGTCCACCGAAGGCCGGAATGCCCAACAAGAAGCCAAATTTGCCCTCTCGCAAATCGCCAATGCCCTTCACGACAGCAATAAGGTTATGGTTCCAGATCTTGACGAATTACGGTTTACATCCTTCGTTAACGATCATACCGCCGCCTACAAGGCAGTCTATTTTGTGAGAGAAGCTTCCGGTACCCAAGGTACGCTCTGGATAGCTAA
Organism: Paenibacillus tabacirhizosphaerae; assembly: GCF_040812395.1. Taxonomy (GTDB): domain Bacteria; phylum Bacillota; class Bacilli; order Paenibacillales; family NBRC-103111; genus Paenibacillus_E. Next base: position 171,996 of record NZ_JBFNXH010000005.1, read on the forward strand.
CTTCATAGGCAGCGAAAGCCAATGGCAGAATACCGCAATCAACCACAGCACGCATCCCTCACTTTATGCCAATAATATGGCTCTCGCGCAGGGGCTTACACAAACCCCGACCTACACGAATGGCGATGGGAGCGCTATTACGGGAACTCTGACAGGCGGTTCTACACTGAAACTGACGCTAAGCTATCAATTAAAAAGAAAAACCGCCAGTGGCGGCATCATGAATGGAAATGTGAGAACTGTACAGACGAGTGTTAAACTGTATAAAGATGGATCCTAACCATGGTTAGGATCCCCTTAATTCCCTCTTTTCATTCAGGAGGCAGCTCCTTGCGGCTAATCGACCACCCTGAGCATCCATTTAAGACCGATGTTCCATCAGAACATTGCAAGGAAGTTTGCAGTTTCGTGCCGACATTAATGACTTTGGGCTCAGACACTGTATTTGGCGTCTTGATATCCAATTTATCCGTGCTGTTTTTAGCCCCGTCGGCAAAAAGTCCTCCCACTTGCATCATCAGGATGCCATTGCCGTCAAAATAACCCCCAACCAATATGTCTCCACCCGCTATGATCTCTGAATCTTTAACCGCCGACATATTCGCTTCAACAATGAGTTGACCAGCTACTTCCAGCTTTGTTTTCCCTTTGATTTCCAGCCTTCCCGCCACCAGATTGTTAAATTGGATGGCTGTCGGGTTCGTTTGTGAGAAGTCTGTTATTTGTAACGTCCCTCCCACATACACCATACCACCCACTTGCGCACTGTCCCCGTCCTGCGCAATTGTGAAGTTGCCATTCACATACAGGTTTCCTGTCACTTTAATCGTGCCTGCCAAATTATTCGTTTGCAAGCTTCCGGTTATGTAGAAATCTCCATTCACCGTTAGCTGACCGCCGTTTATTGTGACATTATCAGCAACCACGGTCCGATTAAATAATGTGTTCCCATTTATATCCATATTACCTTCGCTTGGCGGGAGCGAACCGTAGCATCCCGTCAGATTGCTGTAGCTGGCAATACAATTCGTAATGCCTAGTGCTGCTTTATAATCACTGATTGCCTTGTTAATCCCTGGCAGCTTCTGAACGGTGTTGTTTAATCCTTTGCCAGTTACAGTCTCTCCCTTTTCATATAAAATCGTTCTCGTGCCAGACGGCACCGCAATTAGATGACCCGGATTGATCTGCAACCCGCTGCTCGTATTAATGTTGTACAAATATTTCTTAATTGCACGGCCGCTTGTTGCCACGATAAGCACATCCTGAGGCAATGAAGACGGCGCATAGTTATGGCTGGCACCGCCAGGCACATATTGTTCCAGCTGAACCCGTTTGCCGCTAGGCGAGGTGATGCTCTTCACTCCCCAGCCCGGATATGCTTGAAACGTGCTCAACGCATCAGGATTGCTTGACGCGCGCAAGTAACCGATGAACGACTCCGCGCCGCCAGCAGCAAGCACATCTGCATGGGTGTTGTCTTCCATTCGGATACTGGCGAGCTTTTCCGTAGAAAGACTATTTAGAATGATCGGACTCAGGATGGCGAAAATGGCGGCTATGATCAAGACATAGAACAAAACTCCGCCCTTTTCATTACCGAGCACACGTCTCAAACAAGCCCTTATTCTATGATCCATAGCTCACCATCCCTTCTTCGAATGTCCCATCATTGTACAGTCGGATCATCGCGCTTGGCAGGTTCAGGTGCTGAAAGCGGCAGCAATTCAGGCACGGTTTCTTTATAGTCTGGCGCCCAGAAAACCGTCAAGCTCATCGTCATGACCGGCGTCTTATCGTTTGAAGCGTTCATTCCCCACGAAGTAACGTCAATCAATCGCTCCATTTTTTGCAATCGGTTCACGAAATCGATGAGTTGCAGATAGGAACCAGTCACTTGCAAATTCAAGGTTTCCGACATCAGGCTTGGCGGTAAAGCGGCTTTCTCCGCCGTAACCGTTTGTTCTTTCCCGTCTTTCGGTGCAATAGGATCTTTATACGCTTTCCGCTCGGTTGTTTGCAAGGTTGTCACCACGACTCCGCTCTCTTGCCCCGCCTGCTTCCATTCATCCAACATATGCGAATATTCCATCTGCACAGGGATTTGCTTGGATATCACGGCTAGTTCATCTTTCGAAACGCTTTTAGGAGCCTGCTGACCCGCTAAACTGATAAGCCGTTTTTCCAAACGTTTCTTTTCCAATTGCAAATTAGCCAATTCCGTCGTTTGGATGGATGTGGAGAGCACGACCGCGATGACATTGGCGGCCACACAAAGAATGACAGCAAGGATAAGCATGAACGAAAATTTCGATTTGAAAAACGTTATCGTGTTCATCATTTCCCCTCCTGCTTCCCTACATCCGGGCGGAATAGTACAGTCAAGTTTACATGAAACACGGTAAACGACGGTGATTCCTTCGCCGTATTCTTTACTGAAGCGGCTGGCTTGGACAGTGATTCGCCAGGATTCTCTCGAATAATAGAAACGACTTTGACCTCACTTACAAGCGGCGATTGTTGTAAACGCGTAACGTATTCAATAATCTCGCTATGCTTATAGAACTCATCATGCACCGTGATGGTTTCAGGCGCCAAGACATTCATATCCTTAATAAGCGCCTTGCTAGGCAACTGTTCGGCAAGCAGATTCAATTTGGGGATCCAGTCCGTGCGCTGAGTCTTTAACGTTTGAACGATCTTGGAAAGATTCTGGTAGCTGATCGTTGCCGGGTCCGCTTTTAAACTCTGTTCCTTCTCGGTTACCCTCTGAGCGAGCTCTGCAATATTTCCGCGAACCTTTACCATTTCATTGCGATTCACAATATACAGATAGGAGGTCACCGCAACGGGAACGACGGCAACGATTAGAAGAACAATGATAAGAGGCAGGATATAAAGATCCCATGCCGGTTTTCTCGGCAGCAGGTTGATATTCCTCATAAGGCGCCTCCTCTCATAGCCGCTCCCAGCGAAACCGTCAGCATTGGAAAATACGATTCCAGCCCAGGCTCTGAAATAAACAATTGATTGCTAACCATCCGAAACTCTGTCTGGATCTGCTCGCTGAGCACACGCTGAAGCACTTTCCGATCCCGAATATCACCGCTCACATAAACGCATGAAACCTCATGGTCCCGATGATTTAACGTGTAGCGGTAAAATTTGATAAGCCTGTCCATTTCATCGACAAGCTCCTCGTAGTGATGTTCAAGATCTTCCTTCTTCGGTTGAAGGCGCACATCCTCACTTAATCTGGTCAGAGCGCGAATGGGCACATTTCTGGCAAGCTGCAATTTGCCTTGATGAATAATGATCAGATCTGCATTATTCTCCGTAATATCTACAGCTAATAAGGTTTCTGGCATTTCTTCCGCATAAGCCGCATTCATCAAGCGGTACAAAGAGAGTGCTTTAATCTCAGCGCTTATCGGCCGAAGTTTTGCGGAGGTAAGCAGTTCCGTGTACGCTTCGACCACATTCCCTTCGACTGCTGCGAGCATGACATCTATTAAATTGGCATCATTTTCGTTATCAATGGAAGAACTTTTAGAAGATGAAACCGTTGATGCTGTTCCATTCAAATTGACAAAATCATAAAAGGGGCGTGCAAACGGGAAATGCAAGTGATTGTTGATTTCAAACTGTACCAGCTTCCCCAGTTCCTTATCAGGCAAATCGGGGAATTTCAGAAAACGAAGCATAGAAAGTGCGCTTGGCACCACGAAATGGACCTCATTGGTTTTAACTTTCTTCTCGGATACAAGCTTTTGGAGCGATTGCAACACTGGTCTTTGATCAACAATCCGCCCATTCTGGATGCAGCCAGGCTGGATGATCTCCGTACCGTAACCAAGCACTCTTGGCGGACTTGTCTGCTGCGATGCCACTTCAGCCCACTTATAGCTGTAATCCGTAAATTCGATCCCGATATAACTCTTGTTTCCTCTTCCATGAGCGACAAGCTTCCTGAGCATGTTATTAAGCATAAAGGGACCCCTTTCATCATTCAGCTTCAAAGTAGCGTGTATAAGTCCCAATACCATTGACTGATTTCTTCTCCCCATACATACATAGCAACGGCCGCTACCGCTATAAAAGGACCGAATGGGATGAAGGTCTTTGCATCCTCCTGCCTATGAAACAAGCGCTGCCAGCCTCCATATAGGATTCCGAGCACACTCGCTGCAAAGAGGACGAAAATCGTAGATTCCAGACCAAGGAATAAACCAATGACGGCAAACAACTTAATGTCCCCTCCGCCCATACCCCCATTACTGATCATCCCCAGCACAAGCAACAGCCCTCCTGCGGCAAGACTGGAAACAGCATAATTCCATAAAGGAAGCGGCGAACTCCAAAGCAGCCTAATCAAAATAATGCTGAAAGCCGCGAAGGCTAGAACACGGTCTGGGATAATTCTTTGTTTGATATCGGTATGAACAATGACGACCAGCACCGCAGCAAAAAGCCATGCAGGCAGTAACTCCGCCTGCCAGCCCCATCTCCAAGCGAAAAGGGCAAACAACAGTCCCGTCGCAAGTTCTCCTAGTGGATATACAGCGGATATGCGCGCCTTGCAGGACCGGCACTTACCGCCGAGCAGCACATAACTGATGACTGGTATGAGGTCGTAATAGTGAATTCGCGTTTTACAATGGACACAATGCGATGGCGGGTATACGAAAGACTGCCCGTTTAACAACCGAATCGCCACAACGTTCAAAAAGCTGCCCAATAGATGACCGAACAGCCCCGCAGCTACCATTAATACAATCGTCTCTTCACTCATAGGCTGCTCCTGGATGTTTGTTAATTTAGTAACGAAAGGTAACTCTTGGAGTTACCTTTCGTTGGGTGAGGTTGGGTTTATAGAATCAAAGGGTTATGGAATTGTTACCGTAGATGATTGCAATGTTCCAACGACTACACCACCTGCTCCTTGAGTAGGTACCCAGTCAGCTGTAGCTGTAGCCGATGCTCTTGTGAAAATCACTCCAATAATTGTTTTTCCAGCGTCTGTACCAGCTTGGAGTTTTGGAACGTCTTCTATAAAGCCATCAGCTTTCAAATTATATAAGGGAACAGTTGTAGTCGTCCCGGTACCACCAGCATACTCAGCCTCATGTTGGATAATATACCTTTTCGCCGCATCGATAAGAACCTTATGCGTACTTTCATCAGCGGCCGTTCTTGAGTTTCGGATTGCTCCCAAGATTAACGGTACCGCAATAGCAGCGATAACACCGATAATAACAATTACCGCCAGCAACTCAATCAGCGTCATACCCTTTTGATTGTTCACTTTCATCAATCTTGCTCTTATTGCTTGTTGTAACATTTACATCATCCTCCTAAAACTCAATTCGTTTTAATCAACTCATCTTGCTAATGTTGTCCATCATCGAGAAGCTAGGCAGCATAATCGCCAGCACGATAATCCCGACGACTCCCGTCATCAAAACAATAATCAGCGGTTCGATCAACGACCTCAGCCGATCGGCCATCATATCCACGTCAGCTTCATAGAAATCGGCTACTTTCTCAAGCATAACGTCTAGTGTACCGGTTTCTTCACCAACAGACATCATTTCGGTAATCATCGGAGGAAACAGGGGGTTCCCTTTTAACGGCTCACTCATCGACCGACCGCCACTTACATGATCTCGTCCTTCTAGCAATACCCTGGCAATTGCCTCGTTGCCGACCACTTTGGACGTAAGATTCAAACATTGCATCAGCGGAACGGCAGCCGAGTGCAACGAACACAAGGTACGGCTGAAGCGAGCCATTGCCTGTTTATGCCATAACACTCCGAAAACGGGAACTTTCAATGAGTAATAATCCCACAAGTATTTTCCCTGTCTGGTTTTCCGCAAGCGAGCAATCAGAATGATTAATGCACTTGAAGCCAGCAGTATGATATACCAGTATTTCACCGTAAAATTACTTATCCCTATGACGATACGCGTTGGCAGTGGCAATTCCAAACCGATATTTTTGAAATTCTCAATATACTGCGGCACCACAAAAATCATTAAAAACATAACAACGAGCACTATGACTACGCACATAACCGCTGGATAGACCATCGCTGATTTAACCTTTTCTCTCGCGGTATGTTCTTTCTCAAACATCGTTGCGATACGCTGAAGCATGATATCCAAATTCCCGCCGACTTCGCCTGCTTCAATCATATAAATAAACACATTGGAGAATATCTCCGGATGCCCTGCCGCCGCATGGGATAACGACGAACCGCCCTTCATTTCAGCTGCGATGTCATGCAGCACGCGTTTCAAATACTTGTTCGAGGTTTGGCGAGAGATGATCTCAATTGCATCCACCAAGTTAATGCCAACTTCATACATAGTAGCCAGCTGACGGCAAAATAACGTGAACTGCTCCTTCGTCACCTTAGGTCCTGGCAAAGGTATTTCTTTCTGCCATATGCTCCCTCCGGGATCAGAGAGCTTGACCACCCACATGCCTTCGCTTCGCAATTGTTCGGCTGCCAGTTGAGCATTGCCCGCTTCCAGTGTGCCTTTCAGATAAGCCCCGCTGCGGTCTACGGCGGTATACTTAAATGCAGACAAGACACATCACCCCTCTCAGTATGTCTATGCTGTTTCCAATGCGTATTCCGAATGCAACATCTGAGTAAAACAGGCTGATCTACACCCTATCTGTTACGCGTAACACCTCCTGTACGGTCGTCAAACCGTCTCCTACCTTGTGCAATCCATCATATAGCATCGTATTCAGGCCTTGCTTCTCTGCGTATTCCCTATATTCGGAATCTGCTCTTTTTAGCAAAACCATCGAGCGAAGCGTATCATCCAGCACCAGCACTTCGTGGATCGCCATCCGTCCTTTATATCCGGTGTGCGAGCAATGCAAGCATCCCATTCCCTTTCTCAGATTGTCCGTTGCGACACCGTACTCCTCGAGAAGCTCTTTTTCTTGTGGCTGCGGCTCATATTCCTTGGCACATACAGGGCATACACAGCGAACAAGCCGCTGAGCAACAATACAAGATAGCGAGGTAGCCACCAGAAAAGGTTCCACGCCCATATCGATCAGACGAGTAAGCGCATTAACCGAACTATTCGCATGCAGCGTACTGAGCACCATATGTCCTGTCATGGCCGCCCTCACCGCGATCTCAGCCGTTTCCACATCCCTCATTTCGCCGATCATGACGATGTTAGGATCTTGCCTTAGAACAGCTCTTAATCCTTTAGCAAAAGTAAGCCCTGTAGCCGAGTTGACCTGTACCTGATTGATGCCTGGAAGATGGTATTCGACAGGATCCTCGATTGTAATGACATTCACATGCTCATCGCTTAAATGCGTCAATGCCGCGTACAAGGTCGTTGTTTTCCCGCTGCCTGTCGGACCTGCAAGTACGACCATTCCGTACGCATTTTCAATAGAGGATCTGAAACGCCGCACATTATGTTCTGTGAACCCAAGCTGTTCAATCCGATTAACCTTATTATGGGAGTCCAGAATCCGCATAACGACTTTTTCACCGTAAATCGTAGGCAGCGTTGAGATTCGGAAATCAATTTTCCGCTTATCAATTTGCATTTCCACTCTGCCGTCTAGCGGAAGCCTGCGCTCCGCAACATCAAGCTGAGACATGATTTTGATCCGCGCTGAGATCACATTCTGCATGTTATGCGGCAGTACTTTCTCCGTTCGCAGAATGCCATCCACACGGTACCGAACATGCAAGCCGTCTTCCTGTGGATCAAAGTGAATGTCACTGGCTCTTAGCTGTACAGCTTGTTCAATAATTTGATTCACCGTTTTAATAACTGGAGAGAACGCATCTTCATTAAAAACAGCGGCATCCGTCAATTCGCGCTCGCCCATATTGCGGACAAATTGATTCACTGAATCTTGGGTGCCATAGTAGCGGGGAATCGCACGGCCCAGCTCTTCCTTGGACGCAATGACCGGATCGATATGCATCCCCGTTGACATCCTCAAATCATCGATAGCAAAGTAATCCATCGGATCGTACATGGCAACCAATAAGGTATTGCCATCAATGCGTAAAGGCAGCACTTTGTACCGTTCAGCCAATTTTTGTGGAACTACCGCAATCGCTTTCGGATCGATCTGCTGCGCATGCAATTGCACATGTGGAATACCCAATTGCATTTCGAGAACTTCGATAATTTGCTCCTCGGTGACGTATCTCTTCGAAATGAGAATATCTCCAAGTCTGGAATTGGATAGCTTCTGTTCCTCAAGCGCGCTTTGAAGCTGATCTTCGGTGATCAAGTTCGTTTCAACCAGCATGTCGCCTATTCTTTTTTTCTTCGCCACTGGCATCCCCCCCTTTACAGTAAAAATGACTAATACGGGTTAGATGACAACACACATTCTCTGTAAAAATAGGAATATAGACAAATGGAACCCTGGCACATAGGGTAGTACGAAGTTACTAATATCCAAATAATGTAAGCGTTATCATTTGATGATAAAAAATATGCCCTATAATGTAGAATTATGGCACAATTTTAGCTACTCGTCAATGTGCCTTGACGAAAAACTAGTTCTTAATCCCTACAAAAGTAGTTCTAAAGAAATAAGAATAATGAGCAAGACTGCCTTTTGGCAGCCCTTACTCCTATCAACGTTTACTCATCCGCAAAGCCGAAACGAGGTATAACATGAGAACAACGCCAAAAAGATTCCATACACTAGGTATTGAAGCCACGGTAAAATAAAGACCGCAAGGCAATGACCAAACTAACACAATAAACATAAGGATTCGATTGTTCATCAAAGAAAATACGATGCCTATGCAGGCAGGAAGAATTAACATGATGAAAACTATTAGTGCCGTGTTCGTACTCATCTGCGAGTCTGAATAAGGATTCCAAAACAAAAACCAAACACAAAGAAGCATACATCCCACGGAAGCGATCATTCCTGTAAATGAGCATTTCATATCATGAAAATCCTCCTCTGCGGATCAGCCAAGCTTTTGCTGGACGATCGTTGACAACCTGCATCATCTGATTCAAACCGGACCCTATTCCCCATGCACAGCGATATCGACGGAACTACGAAGCCTTATTCCACGGTAACGTCCCTTTTCTCCCCCTGAAGCGGAACTGGGGTGCGTTAAATGAGCGAAAACGTGCCTGAAACCTAGCATTTCTTGCTCATAAGATACGGTAGTTCCGCGAAATGTTCTACGACCGAAAATACCGCCTCTTAACGCACCTACGTTCCGCTCCCCCGTGTAAAAAGACGATCTATCGCAGATCGAGGCGGTATTGGGAAAAGAGAAGCATCAACAAGTACGCTCCTCCCTACATTCCTTAGTTCCCCTGCATCTTCTTACTCCTGAAGCGCCCGAAATACTTTGGTCAACCCCTTTTCGATCGCCTTCCGCTCCTCTTCATCCAGGACGCTTAAGAAATAGTTGGAAATTCCATCCGCATAGGTCGGCCAGGTAGTCAGAAACGCTTTCTTCCCTTCCCGGGTCAACACGGCAAAAGACCCTCGCCGATCTTCCTCTGTTCGTTCTCTTTCAACAAGTCCCTCCCGTTCCAACCGTTCAACCACTCTTGTCAACCCGCTGCGGGTCACAACCACTTTTTTAGCTAAATCGGTCATGCGGAGCTTTTTTTCGGGAGACTGGTACAAGGCTACTAATACATCATACGTGGTAAGCGGCACTTTGCGTTGTTCGGATAAATCTTTCTCAATCCGCTCAATGACCGCTGCATGTGCATTCACAAAAGCGCGCCAAACTGAAAGCTGATCTTCCTCAAGTCGATGCATACGGCAGATCCTCCTGAAACCTCGGTTACAATTATCATACTTGATTTATTGTTGACTAAGCAAATAAATCATGATAATTTAATTGCGTAAGAAATATTTGCTTAAGCAAATAAATGGAGAGGATGGAGCTTCTTTGAACGGTATTCTGCTCGGGCTTTTATCGGCATTTTCATTTGGCACAGCTGACTTTTTTGCGGGTAAATCCAGTAAAAAAACGGGCGTCTTCTCTACCCTTTTTTACATGCAGCTCGTTGGGCTCATCTTTCTGACAGCAGCAATCACGTGGAAAGGGCAATGGCATAACCTAAGCTTGTATCACCATGCAATTACAGCCAGCTTGTGGATGGCATTGGATCTAATTGGCATTCTTTTTCTTTATCAAGGCTTGCTTTCCGGTAAGTCGGCCGTCGTGGCACCTATCGCCTCGACCTTCTCGGTATTCACCGTATGCCTCGCCTATTTGTTCGGAGAACGGCTAGGCACAGGGACTTTGTTGGGGATCGTGCTGACGCTGTCAGGTGTGATCCTTACGACAATGACCCTATCCAATAAGCAGAAGAACAGTTCAGGAAAAAAGCTGGAAAAAGGAGTCGCCTGGGCTATTGCAGCTTCCTTGTTTCTTGGCACGGCGTTCTTTGGGCTTCGATACCCGCAAGAAGCTCTAGGCGGCCTCGTAACCGTTTGGATCGGGCGGATGCAGGCCACGGTTTTGCTCCCGATTTTGTATTGGATGTTCAAAAAAAAGCTTTCACGTCCGGATGTAAAAAGTGCAGCTTTGATTGTCGTTGTCGGCATTCTCGATGCGATTGCGCTTGTCTGCTACAACCTTGGACTAGGCTTAGAAGATACCTCCATTGTGATTACGGCCACATCTTTGTTTGCCATCGTGACTTTACTTTGGGGAGTACTAGTGGGTAGGGAACAACCGGCTTGGAACCAGTGGCTGGGAATAGGCTGTACGTTCGTGGGCATCTTGATTATTTCATTAAAATAACATGTAACCATGGGGTGATGACCTTGAAATCCATGCTTGATATTCATGCGAATCCTATGGCAGCAGTTGATATTGCCCATACACTCTAATGCAAAAGGAAGCCATAAACGGCTTCCTTCATGTGTCCTAAATCAAAATTGTTATTCGATAAGCAATCGGAAATTTTTATCGCCAATCGAGACAGTTTCCATCCCTACCTCTTGCGCATATCTTACGCTAGATAGCAGGACATTTTCCTGCAGAACATGCTGATAACGCTCCAAGGCTTCTTGCAAAGAAGAATTGACATCAAGAACAAGATGGATACGTTTATCAATCGGCAGCTCCAGTTTTTTGCGATGATCCTGAACAGCTCGAATGAACTCCCGTACAAGGCCCTCCTGTTCCAATTCTTCGGAAATAGATGTATTTAAGGCAACTGTGATTTGATTGCTGGATGCGGATGCGAACCCTTCTTTGGCTTGTTTTTCCACAAGCAGCTCGTCAAGCGTAATATGGAGTTCCTCTCCATCCATCGTTACTTTTAAAAATCCGCTATCGACCGCTTGGTTGGTTTCAGGAGCAGACAGTTGTTTCAAATGACTCTGCAAGGGAGCGACGAATTTGCCATACTTTTTCCCAGCAATCTTGAGATTCAGCTTCACGTTGAAGTCGACAAAGCCGTTGTCGCTTTGTTCTACACGGATTTCCTTAACATTAATCTCGTCTTGAATGATAGCCTGGAACCGGCTGAGATCGAACTGTCTATCGAGCGAAACAATCAGCTCAGAAAGTGGCTGGCGGGTCTTGATCCCTGTTTCGTTCCGAATGTTCCTAGCCAACTCCACAATTTGCCGCGCGGTCTCCATGTCACTCTCCAGCGTTACGTTAATTACTGAATCATTCACGCTTGGATAATCTGCCAGATGCACGCTTCCTTCACCCCCAAGATTTCCGTAAATATCTTCGGCAAGGAGTGGTGCAAAGGGCGCTATCATCCGCGAGAGCGTCAGCAGCACTTCACGCAATGTCTGGTAGGCCGACACTTTATCAGCGGTCATTTCACTTCCCCAGAAACGGTCGCGTGAACGGCGGATGTACCAGTTGCTCAGCTCATCGACAAACAGTTCGATTTGCTTTGCAGGGTTCAGAAAGTCATTAATTTCCAGCCCCTTGCTAACGTGCTGCAGTGTGCTGTTCAGCCTCGATACGATCCAGCGATCCAATTCGTTCGCATGATTCTGAGGGGGATGATCTTCGGGCTTATACTGGTCAATCGTTGCATATAGCGCATAAAAGGCATGCGTATTATGGATCGTATCCACCACTTTGGACTTCGCTTCGGCTACGATTTGTTTCGAGAATCGCTTGCTGTTCCACGGTGCGCTGTCTGACAGGAGGGCCCATCTGAACGCATCCGTACCAAACTCATCGATGATTTCCCAAGGGTCGATGCCGTTGCCTTTACTCTTGGACATCTTTTGCCCGTTCTCATCCAACACATGTCCGGTAGACAGAACCGCTTTGTAAGGCGCTTTCCCGTTGTACAGCGTTGAAACTGCCAGTAGGCTGAAAAACCAGCCTCTCGTTTGGTCGATTCCCTCGCAGATCATATCCGCCGGGTACTGCTCATTGAACACTGTCTCGTCTCCGAACGGGTGATGATACTGTGCAAAAGGCATAGAACCGCTATCGAACCAGACGTCAATCACTTCCGGCGTTCTATGCATGACGCCTCCACAAGAGCAGCGCAGCTTCACTTCATCGACGTAGGGCTTATGCAGCTCCAAATTGTCGCCAATCGGGTTTACAGATCGATCCCGCAAATCTTGAAGGCTTCCCGGTGCATGCTCCGCTCCGCAATCCCCGCATAGCCAAACGTTAAGCGGCGTACCCCAATAACGATTCCGGCTAATGTTCCAGTCCACAAGCTCTTCAAGGAACTTGCCGAAGCGCCCCTCCCGGATGTGGGAAGGATACCAAGCGACGTTACGATTGTTTTCAATCAATTGCTCCTTGATGGCCGTCGTTTTGATAAACCAGCTCTCCATCGCGTAATAGAGCAGCGGGGATTTGCAGCGCCAGCAGAATGGATAACTATGTTCGTAGCGCTCCTTGGAGAATAACAGGCTGCGTTCTGACAAGTGCTTCACAATGTCAACGTCGCACTCTTTCACAAACCGGCCGGCAAAATCTGTGATCTGGTCCTCGTAACGACCTGCCAAATTGACGACATTCACAAAATCCAGCTCGTGATGGCGGGCTGTCCGATAGTCATCTTCCCCATGTGCAGGAGCGATATGAACGATTCCGGTACCGCTTGTATCCATGACATAATCAGCATCTACGACGATATGCCCTTTGCTCGGGCTGATGTAGCCGAAAGGAGGCTCGTAGGAGGTACCGACGAATTCGGCTCCTTTGTGAACCGATAAGATTTCGCAATCTTCTTTAAATACTTTTTGGGCAAGATTTTTTGCCACAATGTAGACTTCGCCTTTATGCTTCACTTTGGCGTAATCCACGTCCTTATTCACGGCCAAAGCTATGTTCGCAGGCAGCGTCCATGGGGTTGTCGTCCAAGCCAGAAAAATGTCCTGGCCTTTTTTACTCCTGAATTTCACAGTGGCGCTCAAATCTTTGACGTCTTCATAACCTTGCGCCACTTCATGTGAACTGAGCGTTGTTTGGCAGTCAGGGCAATAAGGGCTGACACGGTGCCCTTTGTACAACAGCCCTTTGTTGTGAACTTCGGATAAAATATGCCATACGCTCTCGATATAGTCGTTGTCCAATGTCACATACGGGTTATCCATATCGGTCCAGTATGCAATGGCTTCCGTCAGTTCACGCCACTGTTTCTCATATTCAAATACGCTGCTTTTGCATTTCTTCACGAATTCGGCAACGCCGTACTTTTCAATCTCTTGTTTACCGGAGATCCCGAGCTGCTTCTGCACGCCCAATTCGACAGGCAAACCGTGCGTATCCCAACCGGCTTTGCGAACGACATGGTGTCCGGTCATCGTTTTATAACGACAGATGAAATCTTTCACAACGCGTCCAAGCACATGACCGATATGGGGCGATCCGTTCGCTGTCGGCGGCCCTTCGTAAAAGACGAAATTGGGTTTGCCTTTTCGGTTTTCGATCGATTGGCGAAATGTATCGTTATGTCTCCACTGTTCAAGAATGCGCAGCTCGCGGGTTCTCGCTTTTTCTTTTACATCCACTTTTCTCATGATTACATCCTCTCCTCTAGAAAAATTGAAAACAAAAAAATCCCGCCCCATAAGGGACGAGATTACATCTCGCGATACCACCCTAGTTCTGTAATGATCATAAAGAATACGACCCTCACAGCTCTCATTCTGCGTACTATCATACGCGGCCCTTGTAACGGCGGGATCCCGGGGCAGCTTACTGAACTCCTTCAGCTTTCCTTCTCGGAGAGGATTTTCGGCTAAGTCTTGAATGTTGGCTTGCAGCTCGGGGACCAACTCTCTGGGAAACAAGGGATTAGCGTACTCGGTCTCGTCAATGAATTTAATTGATTGATGAACATTGAATGATACTATTTTTACACCAACTTGGTGACTCTGTCAACATGATTTCATCGTATGGCTCTACGACAGCATGCGCTTATTTCTGCCGCTTTATCATCAAATCAGGCATTTCGAGCGCCATGGAAACATTGCATAGCATACCTCGCGCCAGGAAATCAGACGTTCTCTCTTCCGCTTCTTGGATTCCGTGCTGCCGGAAGGCCTCTAACACTAGCTGCTTAACTTGATTCATCCCATGCTCCATAGCTGTCCGGACTGGCGTTTCGCGAATCGTCTGCGCTTGCATTTGAAGCAAGATTTCACTGCGGTGCGTGTCAATTATCTCCTCGTAGGCGATGATTAAACCTACTTCCAATTGATCAGACACCGCGGTGTCAATTACTCTTTGAAATGTGTGTAGAATTCGCTGCCAAGACACCTCTAACGCTTCCACCAGCAAGGATTCTTTCGTAAAGAAACGATAGACATACGGCTGCGAAATCGCTGCTCGTTCGGCTACCTGAGCAGTGGTTGCCCGGTAATAGCCGATTTCCGCAAACACCTCAATGGCAGATGACACGATGTCCGTACGCCGGTTAGATGAGGTTGTGCTTCCTTTTGCCAAAACGATTCGCCTCTCTCCCGAAATTTTTTTATTGATTAACCAATTATAATAAGCCAGTATAACTCACTTTTTGCTAGATTACAATTGATTGACTGCTGCTCGTTATTCATAAATCCAGTATAAATGAAGCTGCTATTACACCGTTAGAGTACTACCATAAGTATAACCAGAGGCTGTGGGCTGTGCCTCAGGTCCTTGTCGAACCCATGCGTCCAGGCATGGGGAGGAAATTGGATATGGGGTTCCAACCGCTGTTAAAGTCGTTTTCCTTGATTGGACAAGGTGGTGCGAACACGATTCTAAAGGCGGTCGCTATCGCTTGTCCACCCCATATCCATTCCCTCTGTTCTACTTTCTGCTGCCTTCCACTTTCTCTTCTGACTAATCTGTCTTCCATCCAGTATTCCTATCCACGAACACCCCTGAAAGAGTAAGATTCCGGGTTCATTTCGCCCCAGCAAGTTCCGCAAGAAAGCGGAGGAGATACTGCCGGACCGCCAATTCCCCCTGCACAGCGATATCGACGGAACTACGATGCCTTATTCCACGATACCACCTCTTTTCTCCCCTTGAAGCGGAACTATGGTGCGTTAAATGAGCGAAAACGTGCCTGAAAACCAGCATTTCCTGCTCATAAGGCACGGTAGTTCCGCGAAATGTCCCTACAACCGAAAATACCCAATCATAGCGCACCTACGTTCCGCTCACCCGTGCAAAAAGACGATCTCTCGCAGATCGAGGCGGTATTTCAATACGCCAAACCGCTGTGGCACTTCCGGATCTTCTACGCCCATCATCTCAAATGTTCACACCACACGATGCGTGCGGAATCTCTCCGCCCTGCGGGCTCGTCACACACACAGACCTGACGACATAGGCTTTCTGGCGTGTTAGAGTGGGTATCCCTAACGCTTATTTCTGTAAAGGATTTAACCATTCTGGCAACAAAAAAGCATCCACCAACCAAAGTTGGCGCGATGCTCTTTTTCATATTGACTACTTATTATTCTTAGCTTCACTTCTTCTTGCAAACCACGTGGCCAGCATCGAACCTGACAAGTTGTGCCACACGCTGAACAAGGCGCTTGGTACAGCCGCCAACGGGCTGAAGTGTGCTGCAGCCAAAGCGGCGCCCAGACCGGAGTTCTGCATCCCCGTTTCCAAGGTAACCGCTTTGCGCTTACCCAGATCCATGCCGAATAGCTTAGCAAAGAAATAACCAAGTACGTAGCCAAGCAAATTGTGGAGGATGACCGCTGCGAAAATGAGCAGCCCGTTGGACATAATTTTAGGCTGGTTCAAACCTACGACGATGGCGACAATAAGCACGATGGCAATTGTTGAAACGAGAGGCAGCGCTTTAACGCTAGCTTCGGCTTGCTTGCGGAATATCGCTTTCACAATGATGCCTAACACGATCGGTAAAATAACGACTTGCACGATGTCCATAAACAAAGACTTCGTATTAATATCCATCCATTTGCCAGCCAAAAACGAAATCAATGCCGGAGTGGCAAATGGCGCAATGATGGTAGAAACAGACGCTATCGATACGCCAAGCGCTACATCGCCTTTGGCAAGGAACGTCATGACGTTGGAGGCGGTTCCACTCGGGCAGCACCCGACCAAAATGACACCAACCGCAATTTCTGGAGGAAGCTTCAAGACGTTGGCCAGCAAATACGCGATGGAGGGCATAATCAGGTAGTGACCGATTACACCGATAGCGACATCCTTAGGCCGGCGAAACACTTCACGAAAGTCGGCTGCGGAAAGCGTGAGCCCCATGCCAAACATGACAATGCCCAGCAGCGGTGATATGGAGGATTTGTAGCCGGTGAAGAGATGCGGAGCAAAAAATCCAAGACAGGCGAACAAGATAACCCAAAGTGAAAACGTTTTACCTACAAAGTTACTAACTTTTTCTACTGCATTCATGCTGTTCTCTCCTGTGTACTGCGAGATTAAGACGTTTCTTAACAAAATGATAAAGTTTGATCAAGATCAAATTCGAGATTGGATAAACGGGGATAGAGTAATATAACTTCCATCCTGTATAAGTGAAGATGCCATTTTTAACATAGATCCATTCAACTAGAATGGAAATCCCATCCCAAAGCAAGATATAACCAACTAACCCTATGCCATGGATTTTCCACTTATCGTAAAAGTATAGGAAAAAAAACGAAAATGTTGGATATAGGATAAGATGTATCATACCGGTCGAAGGTTCATATGTCGTATTATCGCCGCAATAATATACCCTAAAGGGACTTGCTGCAAGAAAATAATCAATGGATTCCACATATACGACAGTAAATATCCAGATGATTATTTTAACGACAGTTTGAAAGTACCTTCTTATCATTAAAAAGAAAAATAAAGCAATCGCGGAGGAAACGAACTCAACCCATTCATTCCAATCAATTGTATAGTTCACGCAGGTTGTAACTCCTCTTTCAATTTCATTCGGAAAAATTTCATAAATCCAATGGAAAGCAACAGGTAGATGATCCAGAATGAGAATGACCACCATAATTTCCATTTCGTATGCATGAGAACTCCTAACCAATCTGCCAACCCTTCCAAGCCATTAAATAGCACGACATAGCTCAAAATCAAAGCAATCTTCTTTCCGGCAGATTGCAATCGTATAAAATGATTTAAAAACAGGATCGTGAATACGGGATAGAGCACAGTTCGATTAATAAAGTGCGCCATTTCCAAGCTTAAAGTGTCAGGAATTATAATTAATTTGAAATTCATATAAAGAAGCGCCGAATAGTTTTGATAAAGAATGCCAGCAAATAGCCAATACACTAAAACTTCAAGAATATGGATATTTTTCTTCTTGTATTTCCATAAGAATAAGACTACCGCTGAATTTAATAAAATATAGAACGTAAATATCATCATATCTTACTCCCAAAATTAGGCTTTACCTTATCATTGACGTAGTGCATTCAATTCATTCAAGATTCCGCCCAACGTATGGGAATTTCGTTCCTAATTTGATCCAGCCCTGTCAATGTTATATATAATTTGATCCACGATAGAATGTACAAACGGTTCATCAAGTGCCGCATGGCCATTAAGCAGCCGATACCAGATTGGACCGTACCCCAAATCCGCCAGAAATTCCAGATTCAATTCGCTCCTTAATGGATTACGACTAACACCTCGCTCTATAATCTCGATCAACTTCGTTCTGCGTGTTTGAATGAGCTCTTCCCGGAACACAATCGCAAAGTCGGGATTAAGCTGTGCCTCAGCCATGAGGCATCGCAGGATTTCACCTAAATAACCATTAAACAACTGGCAGGTTTGTCCTAAATATTGCAGTAAATCACTTCTGAGAGAATCAGTTTCCGCTAGGACAATTCCGCTTATCGCTTGTAGCTGGACAGCTTCCATAACAATGGTGGGAATGTTTGGCCACCAGCGATATAAAGTTGGTTTTCCTACACCAGCGGCTTTTGCGATTCCTTCCATTGTTAATTTCTTATACCCTTCTGTCTTCAAAAGACTCAGCGTTGCATTCATAATAGCTTGTCGCGCTTGTTCACTCCTCGGTCTTCCAAGTGGCGATTTTTCTGAGGGTTGATTCTCCATGACTTACCTCCAGTATATGTAAAATTTCTATTTACGTTACGTTACGTTACGTATTATAATACAGATACAGGCAAATATCCATATGTAGGAGGAATTAATAATGGAGAAACATCTTAAAGATCAGCGTATTATTATTATGGGTGGAACATCAGGTATGGGTCTTGCATCAGCTCATAAACTGGTTAACTTTGGCGCAGAGGTCATCATTACAGGACGCGATCCTATCAAACTGGAAGCAGCGTTACAGGAACTTGGGCCTCTTGCGAAAGGAGAAACACTAGATGCTGCATCCCCTGAAGATCTAGCGGCTTTTTTTGAACGACAAGGAAGTTTTGATCATCTGGTCATCGCCGTATCCGGTGCCAAAGGAGCCGGAAATTTCCGTGATCTTTCCTTAAGCGAGCTTCGAGACGGTTTTGAAGCCAAGTTTTGGCCGCAGATCACTTCCGCACAGTTAAGTCTCCAAACATTAAAAAGTAATGGATCCATAACCTTTATTACTGCCATTTCCGCACGGAATGTATCGCCTGGCATCTCTGGGTTGGCAGCTATTAACGGTGGACTTGAAGCTATGGTTCCCAATCTGGCTCTTGAGCTTGCGCCTATACGTGTTAATGCCATATCCCCTGGCGTTGTTAATACATCTTGGTGGAATTGGCTTCCAGAAGAACATCGATCAGCTGCGTTTCTTCAATTTGCGGAAAATACGCCAATGGGCCGTGTTGGAGAACCTGAGGATATCGCCAAAGCGGTTCACTATCTTGTCGATAATACATTTGTAACGGGATCGGTACTAGAAGTTGATGGCGGATTACGCCTTAAAAAATAAGCAATTATAGCACTGATTATCCCAATTCTATCACGTTAGAGCATCCGCCGCCGGTGGATGCTTTCTTTGTCAT
The DNA here is from genome assembly GCF_040812395.1 of Paenibacillus tabacirhizosphaerae. Taxonomy (GTDB): domain Bacteria; phylum Bacillota; class Bacilli; order Paenibacillales; family NBRC-103111; genus Paenibacillus_E. The sequence continues at coordinate 191,463 of NZ_JBFNXH010000005.1, forward strand.
GTAAGCGGGGTTAATCGCTTCGGGATTGGACAATACGGTGCATCCATGTCTCAAAGCCCGCGAGCCGATACCGTGGCGGCATGGGGCAACATTATGATAGCAACCGGATGGATGGAAATGCCAGCGCAAGCATTGGATCGCGAAGCGCTGGCGAAAACATAGATAAGACGGCCTTCTGCTAGCACAGGGTGCCGAAAAACGTCCCGAGATCCCCGATAAGCAAATCCTGCGCATCCATTCCTGCAAAGTGTGTGCCTCGGTCAAATTCGCTCCAATGCACGACGTTGTTGGTTTGCTCTGCGGAATACCGGATGGGAACATCAGGTTGGTTAAGAATCGGTCACGATCCACCGCTCCCACGGCATCACCAAAACCGTAGAACAATTCGGCTGATCCTGACAGCTTGATATCAGGATTATTTGGCGTCTTTTCATAAAAATGGGTCGACTTCCAGCTCCGCTGAATGTAAAGTTAAGGGTATAAGGGGGAAGACACTGCTTGAAAATAGAACGCTTGCTTGCTATTACAATGATCCTGCTCAGCCAGCGACGCGTGAACGCGACGATGTTGGCTGACAAGTTCGAAGTCTCGCTTCGGACCATTTACCGTGATATGGAAACGATTAACACCGCTGGCATACCTATCATCTCTTACACGGGAGCCGACGGAGGCTACGAAATTATGGAACAATTTCGAATTGATCGCCAGATCGTCACGTTCAACGATTTGCAATCCATCCTAATTGCATTGAAGGGCATGCAGTCTTCGCTCTATGATCAGGAAATGGACACCCTGCTTACCAAGGTCAAGGCTCTTGTGGCAAGGTCAGAGCAGAATCAAATGGAAGAAAACGGCGAAACGCTAATATTCGATATGAATGTATGGCATAGCGGGGGCATAAAGGACAAGTCGGTAATAACTTCGCTGCGCCAAGCAACCAAGAATCGGTCGGTGGCTTCGTTTCAATATACGAACACGGAAGGCGTTGGCGAGCATCGTTCAGTAGAGCCGATTGGCCTGGCGTGGAAAGGTTATGCGTGGTATTTATACGCGTATTGCAAACTCCGCGGGGACTACCGGACTTTTCGGCTCTCACGCATGAGCGAGCTGCGCATCCATATGGAGCAATTCAAGAATCGCGGGGTTACATTGGCGCAGCTTGACGCAAAGTGGGGCAATAAGGAGACAGGGCCAGCCATTCACCTGAAGCTGCGGTTTCGTCCGCGCGTGCGGGTGCGAGTGGAAGAGGCCTTTGGCGTTGGCAATGTGGAGGTTCAGGAGGACGGAGCGCTGCTAGTACGAGCCAGCTACCCCGACAATCACTGGATGTATGGCATGCTGCTCAGCTACGGGCCTGACGTTCTTGTGCTAGAGCCGGCCTTTGTCGCGGAGCGAGTGAGGAGCCACGCGGAGCAGGTTGTTGATGCGTATGAGGCATATCTTCATTCTTAACCGCTGCAATCAAGAGGAACATGGGCCGGCGGGTTTCATCTCGCATTCCGGAATACTTGTCCAGAAAATAACCCTCCATCGAATTGGAAGGTTATTTTTCATTTTAAAATATCAGCTGATATCTAAGCTTTGTTTAAACGTTCCAATTGTTCCTCAGTTAAACGGATGTCTAAAGAACCAGTATTTTCCGATAGTTGTTCGGAACTGCTCACAGCAATGAGCGGAATCGTCGTGGGCGACTTTTGCAGCAGCCAGGCCAGCACGACCTGATTCGGTGTCCCTTCTGTCTCAGCTGCCACTTCACTCAGAACCCGCAGTCTTGCTTGAGCAGCCCGATCATCGTACTGACTCGGCAAAGTCACGTCCTGCCTCGTATACGCGCCATTGAGTAAAGGAGAGTAGGCCAGCATCGAAAAGTCTTCCCGGCCCTCACAATAGGTTAACAACTCTTCATCCGCACTGATTTGTATCCCAAAGTCTGCTCCTGCCCGAGGATGCAAATAAGTATAGCGCTGTTGAATGCAAGCGTAAGAAGACCAGTTATGGACATCACTGATGCCTCGCGCCTCTACTATCCTAGAAAGCGGATAATTGCTGCATCCGATAGCCCTAACCTTTCCAGTCCGAACCAGTCCATCCAAGACCTCCAACGTCTCTTCTAGCGGAGTGTTCGTATCATCAATATGCGCATAATACAAATCTATATAGTCTACACCGAGTCGAAGCAGGCTTTCGTCGATTGCTTGTTCGATCGCTTTGCGGCTTAATCCTTCTATATGTTCAAAACCGCCGCCAACAAAGGTTGGTTTGGCTCCTACCTTTGTCGCTATAATCATGCGATCCCGGTTCCCGCGTTCCTTCATCCACTGCCCAAGCAGAGACTCGCTCTCCCCGCCAACGCAGCCCTCGTTCCAGAAAGCGTAGTTGTTGGAAGTATCCAAAAAAGTGCCACCCGCTTCTTGATACTCATCCAGCAACCTATACGATGTCACTTTATCTGTTCTGGAGCCGAAATTCAAACATCCTAAAGCTAACGCGCTGACTTGTATGCCTGTTGCACCTATAGATAATTTCTGCAAAAGACGCTCCTCCTTCAACAATCAGAAAATGAGCACATACCCTCAGGCACCCTCATCCAATCTTAAATCTGGCCTGCTTCCCAAGACCTGTAATACGTGATCTTTCCCTGAAGCACGCTTAGCGTGTCCTGGAGTTCCTTGACCTGCGCCTGCAGCTTTTGCTCATGCTCCTCCAGCAGCGCCCGCCGTTGTCCGATACCGGCATCTCCTAGACGCATCATATCCGCGAATCGTTGCATTTCAGCAATCGGCATTCCGGTAGAGCGCAGTCGAGTAAGCAAAATAATCCATTCAATATCTTTCCCATGATAGGAACGATGCCCGTTCACTGCACGTGGGATCGGCTCCATGAGACCGATTTTTTCATAATATCGTAGTGTGTGTACGCTAAGTCCCGTTCTAGCTGCAACCTGTTGAATCGTTAATTCCATTGAAATCATGAAGAGGCCTCCTCGTTGATTTAGTTTACAAGCTAGAGCGCGCTCGAAGTCAACCCTTAATATCCCAAGCTTTCGATAAATTGTACTGCCGTTAGGAAAGACTCTATTTCAAATTAATCAACTTCATTATTTTTACGATCGGCGAAGCAGCTCATATAAACCTAAGAGTCCATGTGGCCCTAGATACTAAAGATCTGGGCAAACACATTGACGAGTTATTAGATATACTGCGATCATTTACAAATAATCCTGAAAATATCTTGTAAGATTTCCTAGCAGATTATTGAACTCTGATATGTAGTGGGTGCCTATTCCATTTCAATTTCAATTGTACTTTGATCAATAGGATCCTGAAAAATAATGTCCTTCAGCGATTCTTTTTCATTTATTAAAATGCCAATGGAGATGGCTTTATAAACCGAGTTCTCTATATACTCAGGACCTCCTGTTAGAAAAATGTCTTTCGAATCAGGGTGGTTCCCCTCTTTCGTAGTCACTTCCTTCAGTATTGATAAGGTCGGCCAGGTAGTTTGCGTTTCTCCCTCCTTCGGTAGCTTGATCATTACATTTATCCGCAGTTCTATCAACCTCTTCCCTTTCGGAGGAATTCTTGGTGTTCTTCCAACAGATTGAGGTTTATACATAACGGAAATTCCCATATTAGGAAGATCGAACATATTAGTTCTGGATGCTATGGAGCCATGCATATGATAGGGACCCGGGATCCCGTAATATTTAGGAATGGATGGGTTCTCTTCTTCCTCGTCAGCACAATTTTGGAAATTGCGAGTTGGCAGCTTTTCTATCAAAATTTTGAGAAATTGTACGGCTTCAGCTCTGGTTAACCCGCTCTCTTTGTCAAAACCATCAAGCGTCTTTGCTTTTTTCCCGCTTGAAATCCCCCTATCGTAAAGATAGGCAATGGATCCATCTACAGAGTAATGAAAACCAAATGTTCCGGTAATCAACTGGGCAGCTTGTCCCCGAGTGATGGGTTTGGTTCTCTCATTCATATCTGATTGAATCACCATATGAAGCTGAGCTGCCGACTGGTAATAGCGATCTGACCAGGTAGCGCCTTTTATATCCTCATTCATAGTATCTTGGTCTTTCGGGTTGGTTCGAATAAATAAAGCGAGAAACTCTTCTTGAGAGATTAATTCGTCCGGACGAAAGCTTCCATCCTCGTATCCTTGAACCATTTTCAGATTCGTTGCCCAATTTATCGACTCTTTCGCCCAATGACCCTCTACATCTCCGAAGTCTGAAGCTTCTACTGTTGTTGAAGCAACAGGTATACATAGAGCCAACGCCAATAATGAAAAAATTGCTTTTTTCATGATCATCCTCCTTGTAATTTCCGCAGAAGTTACATATATTTGCATTGCAATTCCGAATCTTGTCATGTCTTCCTAGCATGCGCATCTACCAGGAAGCAACAGAATCTCGGGAAAAAGCCAAACAGGCCTGACCCTTGATAATCCTATCCATTTCGTCAAATCCGTCTATCAACAACTACCTGATTGCTTCTCCAGAAACGCGCGAATGGATGAATCCAAACACAGCCCGATGGCATGGCTGTATGCGTCGCGAGCCTCCTCCCTCTTCGCATCCGTTTGAATAGTGGTAGGAGTTATGTTTATTATACCAGTTCGAAAGCGTGCTGCTTGAAGGAGGAGAAAAGTTTCAATGCGATTTGGTGTACACAAAGAAATAGGCTGTTCTTTATATCCTCAGATACTTTCTTTTGAGCTCGGTTAACTAGCTTGGAGACACTACCCTTGGTAATATTTAACAATTATACAATTTCCGAGTGGGAAAAGCATTCTCCATGAGCCAATAAGTAACATTGCTTTTCCATTTCACTTGATCTGGATAGAACATCTTGGATCTGAAACTTTTGATAATCAGTTAACGTCGATGGACTTGCTGATCGGGTATTTCTAACAAAGCCTTGTATTCTCAGAGGATCGACTAACTTTTCCCGTTGATACCCAGCTCTGCGCTCTATTCCTCGCTTGCTTCAGGGGCGTCTGCCTGTATGCATCCACTCAATTACAAAACTTACATCGGAAAGCATTTCAGTATTCGTATCACTATCGGCTTTGTTTTTCTCTTGATCTGCCTTCTCCCTTGCTCGCTGCAGCGCACGGTAAGTGCCTCGATACGAAAGCTTTAAATCTCGGATGCTCTTAAGCCATAGAGTCATATCCTCCATTATTCAACGCACCTCATGATTTCAGCTTTAACTTTATTAAAAGTCTCGATCATTTCAGCATTTTCGTTTTTTTGTAATTCTTCTTCGTTCTCGATCCCATATACATGACACAATAATAAAATTTCTTCTTCTGCTTGCCGCAGCGTTGGCTCCATGTCTTGAGCAAGGACAAAAAATCTACTAAGAGAAGCGAAAGCTTCGAAACTAGCTGATGGTTTAACCAATTCTTTCCTCCTTCCTTTCTACATACCGACTACTTGCTTAGGTATCACAATATTCAAACCGTGCATTCTACCTACATTAACAATGGTATAAAAATTTTCACAAACACTTTAAACTCTATTAATTTACTTTGTGATATACTGAATTTGTAAACATTTTCCTTATAAGGAGTGATTTTCATGCGTAACACATTTAAAATTTTTTTAAGTTCTGCCTTACTGTTTACCCTAGTGGCTGGCTCAGCCTCAGCTGCAGTAGTCTCAACACCCCCGAAGAACCTCCTCCAAACTGCTTCAACTAATGAAATCCAGGAAATCAGCATGAAGGTAGGCGAAGAAAAATATGTGTATTTTTACTATACCTATTTATCATCCGGTTATGGTGTAGTGAGTGTGCAACAAGCATACTATGAACCAATGCGTGTACCTAAGTATAGAATCACAGCCTTAAAACCTGGTGATGCTGTCGTTAAATACTATAATGCTAGCATAAGTGGTACGGTCACCTTAAATATTCACGTAACTGAATAATCAATATTGTTGAGTCGTATGATGTACCTTTGCTTTATGTTTAGCCCCCCCCAATTAGGCGGGGCCTTTTGATATGTTCCTCGATATTCAGACCTGTCCATAAATCTCCGAACGCCAGCTTCGCACATAAAGTTCTTCGTGAGTCCCCGTAGAGGTGCGCCTGGTCGCTACATTGAGGTGAAGATAACTGACTTCAAATTCAATAGATAAACAAAAAACCCACCTTAGCATAATTGCTTTGGTAGGCTTAATTCACTAATCAAAATCATATCTTTGAGATTGCCACGGATCGCCGTACATATGATACCCGTTCCGCTCCCAAAAGCCCGGCTTATCCTTCGGCATCAGCTCAATGCCGCGCAGCCATTTCGCGCTTTTCCAAAAGTACAGATGCGGAACGACCATCCGCACAGGAGCCCCGTGATCCGGTGTCAGCAGTTGGCCGTTGTGCCTAATCCCGAAGAAAGACGAATCACGGAGAAAATCCTCCAGCGGCAGGTTTGTCGTCCAGCCATGCTCCGCATGCAGCATGACGTGCGTAGCCTCCGGTTTCATGTTGACCTTGCTCATGATTTCGGAAACCGCAATGCCTTCCCATACATTATCCAGTTTGGACCATGTGGTTACGCAGTGAATATCATTCCCGTACTCTTTTCGCGGAAGCGCCATAAAATCTTTATACGTAATGGTAAATTCCTCTTCGACAAGCCCGAATACGTGCAAATTCCATTTGCTCATGTCGTTATAATAAGGCACGGACCCATAGTGGAGCACAGGCCAGCCTTGCGTTAGCGTTTGCCCGGGGGGAATGCGTTCTTCCTGTCCCTGCGGCTTTTGCCCAAAGAGCATAAAAAAACACCCCCCAGTTCCTACACTCTATTAATCGTTACCGATGTATGCTTCATACTCAGCTGCTGTTAACAAGCCTTCCAAGGCATCAGCGCCACTTACTTCAACTTCTACCATCCAGCCTTCGCCGAATGGAGCACTGTTCACAAGCTCAGGTGAGCTTTCAAGCGCGCCATTGACTGCCGTGACTTTACCCGATACCGGAGAGAAAATATCCGAAACCGTTTTGACTGATTCCACACTGCCGATGCTGTCGTCTGCTGTGACGGTTGCTCCAATTTTCGGAAGCTCGACGAACACAATATCCCCCAGTTGATCCTGGGCAAAATCCGTAATGCCTATGCGTAAGATGGTATCCGACAGTTTTTCAACCCATTCATGCTCTTTCGTATAAAACAAATTGCTTTGTACTTGACTCATCGCTTCACACCTCGTTTACTAGCAAATTTTGCTTTTAGCTTAATCCAACAGAAACATGAAAGTCAAGACGAATACAACCTTATCCATGCAAAAGTTATCGTTGACAATATGTACCAATGTCGGCACATAATAAGGTTAGCGAAAATAACTTAATATTAGCGAATGATGATATAGGGAGAGACCGCATGCAAGATCGCGGCGCCGAAGGAGTAAGCCCATCAGCGGTGAATCTCTCAGGCAAAAGGACCTGTATCGGACGCATCTCTGGAGAGCTTCGGACCGCCGCGAATCGCGGAGCCGGACACCAAAGGGGAAACTTGCTGGACACGCTGTGTTCGCGAGGCAACTCTCAGGTACAAAGGACAGAGCAAAAAGTATGATTTTGTGTTGCATACTTTTTGCTCTTTTTTTACATTTTGGGCAAAATAAGCCCAGATCAACCATTCGGTTTGGAAGCGAGGCGACAAGCATGCTGAAACGAACACCGCTCTTTCCCATTTATGCGGAGCACGGAGCGCGAGTCATTGATTTTGGAGGCTGGGAGCTGCCTGTTCAGTTCGCCGGCATTCAAAAAGAGCACGATGCCGTCAGGCAGCAAGTCGGGCTCTTCGATGTATCCCACATGGGTGAAGTCCAGGTGCAGGGCACTGACGCCCTCTCCTATTTGCAAAACATGACGACGAACGATGTAGCTAAGCTGGAAGTCGGCCAATGCCAGTACAGTCTCATGTGTTATCCAAATGGCGGCGTTGTAGACGACCTGCTCGTCTATAAGCTGGAGAACGAAAAGTATATGCTGGTCATTAATGCTTCAAACATCGACAAAGACATAGAATGGCTGCGCCAGCACCTCGCGGGGAATGTCCAGCTGACGAACATTTCAGACGAAACGGCCATGCTTGCCATCCAAGGTCCCCATGCCGTGCAGATTTTAAGCGCCGTTACGGACACCCCCATTGCGCAATCGTTAAAACCGTTTCACTTTCTACAAAACGTGAACGTCTCCGGCGTTAAAGCGCTCGTATCGCGCACAGGCTACACGGGAGAGGACGGCTTCGAACTGTATGTCGACCAGGCCGACGCTGTTCAGCTGTGGAAGCTGCTCCTCGAAGCTGGCCAAGCTTACGGCTTGGTGCCAGCTGGCTTAGGCGCTCGCGATACCCTTCGCTTTGAGGCGCGGCTCCCTCTTTACGGGCAAGAGCTCACGAAGGACATTACGCCGCTGGAAGCCGGTCTCTCCTTTTTCGTGAAACTGGATAAAGGAGCATTCATTGGCCGTGAAGTTATGGCCGGGCAAAAAGCTAACGGCACGCCTCGCAAGCTCGTCGGCATCGAAATGGCAGAACGCGGCATCCCGCGCCCACATTACGCTGTTTTTGCGGGAGATCATCAGATCGGTGAAGTGACGACTGGCACCCAATCTCCTACGTTTAAAACGAATATTGGTTTGGCTTTGATCGATTCCGCCTACAGCGCGATTGGCACTGAGGTGAATGTTGAAATCAGAGGGGCTCAGGTGAAGGCGAAAGTCGTTGCCACCCCTTTTTATAAAAGAAAACCATAACCGTTTGGGCTGAGAGGAGCTTACCACTACGATGAAACATCGCTACTTACCGATTACCGAGCAGGATCAGAAAGAGATGTTGACGACGATTGGCATCACGTCCATCGACGAGATGTTTCAGGATATTCCGCAGCAGGTACGCTTTCAGGGTGAACTCGACGTGTCTGCGGCACTGGATGAGCAAAGCCTGCTTCGCTACATGCGCGGTCTGGCGGGCCGCAACGCCGACTTCGACCGCTATGCCAGCTTCCTGGGCGCTGGCATCTACGATCATCACCTTCCGGTGGTGATCAATCATGTCATCTCACGTTCGGAATTCTACACGGCGTACACGCCCTACCAACCGGAAATCAGCCAGGGCGAGCTGCAGGCGATTTTCGAATTTCAATCGTACATCTGCGAGCTGACCGGCATGGCCGTAGCGAACGCCTCGATGTACGACGGCGCAACGGCGCTGGCCGAAGCCGGCGCCCTGGCCAGCGGCGCGACGAAGCGCAGCCGCCTGCTCGTATCGCGCGCGGTGCACCCTGAAGCGCGCGCCATCCTGCGCACAACCGCCCGCGGGCTGAACTTGGACGTAGTCGAGATCGCCCTCACGCCAGCTGGCGTAACGGATCTGGACGACCTCGCGTCCAAGCTCAGCGGCGACACCGCAGCCGTTATCGTCCAATCGCCGAATTTTTTCGGCTGTTTGGAGGACGTCGGCGCTGTGGAGCCGCTCGCGCACGGCGCGGGCGCGCTGCTTGTCGTGAGCGCAAATCCGCTCACGCTGGGCTTGCTGGAGGCGCCGGGGAAGCTGGGCGCTGACATCGTGGTCGGCGACTGCCAGCCGCTCGGCATCCCCGCTTCGCTCGGCGGGCCGACGTGCGGCTACTTCGCTGTCGCGGAAAGCTGGATGCGCCGCATGCCTGGGCGCATCGTCGGACAAACCGTAGACCGCGAGGGCAAGCGCGGTTTCGTCCTTACGCTGCAAGCGCGGGAGCAGCATATCAGACGTGAGAAAGCCACGTCGAACATCTGCTCCAACCAGGCGCTTCTCGCGCTCTGCGCCTCCGTGTACTTGTCCACGATGGGCAAGCAAGGCATCCAGGACGTGGGCAAGCTGAACGTCCAGAAAGCCCACTACGCGGCAAACCGCCTCGCCGCGTCAGGCAAGCTGAAGCTCCCATTCAGCGGCAGCTTCTTCAATGAATTTGCCGTCAAGCTTCCTGACGGCACGAACATGCAGGAGCTTGGCCGCAAGCTCCTTGAGCGCCACATCATCGGCGGCTACGACCTCGGCCGCGATTACCCCGAGCTCGCCGGCCACATGCTGATTGCCGTCACCGAGCAAAGAACCCGCGAAGATATCGATACCTTTGCCACTGCATTGGAGGAGTTCGTATGAGCCAGAAGAACGAAAAATCGCTCATTTTCGAAATGAGCCACCCAGGACGCGTCGCTTACGCTTTGCCGGAATCCGATGTGCCTGATATCGATCTGAACGAGGCGCTGCCTGCCAAGTATGTACGCCAAAGCGCAGCGGAGCTCCCCGAAGTATTCGAAGTCGATGTCATTCGCCATTACACAGCGCTATCACGCCGCAATTTCGGCATCGATAACGGATTCTATCCGCTTGGTTCTTGTACAATGAAATATAATCCCAAGATCAATGAAGATGTCGCCCGCTTCCCGGGCTTTGCCAAAATTCATCCCTATCAGCCGGAGGAATCCCTTCAAGGTGCGATGGAGCTGCTCTACCATCTCCAAAACGATCTTCAAGCGATCACCGGAATGGATCGCGTCACGCTCCAGCCCGCCGCTGGCGCTCATGGCGAGTGGACCGGACTCATGATGATTCGCGCCTACCATGAGAGCAGAGGCGAGAAGCGGACCAAGGTCATCTGCCCCGACTCCGCACATGGCACCAATCCGGCCAGCGCAACCGTTGCTGGCTTTCAAACCGTCACAATCAAGTCGGACGAGCGAGGCCTTGTGAATCTGGAGGAACTTCGCAAAGCCGTAGGTTCCGACACCGCCGCACTCATGCTGACCAATCCGAACACACTCGGCTTGTTCGAAGAACAGATCGTTGAGATCGCGGAGATCGTTCACACGGCGGGCGGCTTGCTCTACTACGACGGCGCTAACGCCAACGCCATTATGGGGATCACACGCCCCGGCGACATGGGCTTCGACGTCGTGCATCTAAACCTGCACAAAACCATGAGCACGCCGCACGGCGGCGGAGGTCCCGGCGCAGGGCCTGTCGGCGTCAAAGAAAAGCTGATTCCTTTCTTGCCGACTCCGCTGGTCGCCAAGCGCGATGACGGCAGCTTTTACTTCGACGATAACTTCCCGCAGTCCATCGGCCGCGTCAAAAGCTTCTATGGCAATTTCGGCATCCTCGTCCGCGCCTACACCTATATTCGCACCCTCGGACCGGAAGGTTTGCGCAAAGTGTCCGAATACGCTGTTTTGAATGCCAATTATATGCTGGCCAGGCTGACACCTCACTTTGATGTGCCGCATCCGCGCTTCTGCAAGCATGAATTCGTGCTGTCCGGCAATCGGCAGAAAAAGTTAGGCGTTCGCACACTGGACATCGCCAAGCGGTTGCTCGATTTCGGCTATCACCCGCCAACCATCTATTTTCCGCTCAACGTCGAGGAATGCATCATGATCGAACCGACGGAAACCGAAAGCAAAGCAACGCTGGATGCCTTCATCGACACCCTGATCGCGATCGCCAAAGAAGCCGAAGAGAACCCGGAACTTGTTAAAAATGCTCCTTACACAACCGTTGTCAGCCGTATGGATGAAGCGCTCGCTGCACGTAAACCGGTGCTGAACTGCTCCTGCGGTTAATCATAATCCTGGCGCGTACAAATAAAAGCCGCTGTTCCAGCTGTTTACCAGCAGAACGGCGGCTTTTCAGATTAATGTGCTGCCAAAGCGTAGTTGTTTTGTGTTTTGCCATTTAATAGGCTTCAGCGTTGTTATAGTGGACGCGTCCCCACTAACCGCAACCCGCACTCGAACTAGGTACATGAAAAGTGAACGACTATGTTCATGAAAGCTTAGGGGCTGCCTACCAGTGCTGCCACTCTATTATCTGGCGACCTTCTGCTTCTCACACAAAGCACGTTGAATATCGCGCTGTGCATCCCGCTTCGAGAATCGCAAGGCGGCGAACCATCTAAAACCCGAATCCTCCTGAAAGAGTTTTATATAGTAAATATATACAAAAAACAACAGTTATATATCCTGATATTTTAGTACTAATGATATAATATGCACTGGGACTAACTTTTCGAAATGTACTTCCGAAAGAATTTTTCAAAACAAATTCAGGTCTTATAATACTTACTATTCCCCATATTAATATTAGAAGTATCACAATTGAAAATAAAATCCAGTTTCCCATTTTATCCCTCCAAAATTATTTTTGACCGATGTGATTTAACCAATCGTAATATGACATCGGATAGCTTGGTTCATGAGAGGTAAGTTCGATGAGTTTTATTTCATGCTCATAGGCAGAGTCACGCAATGGTACTATTGCTACTGATCTACTGTAACCTAGACCCCCGCCTACGATTCCTTCGACGTCAGAATCCTCCAAGTCCTTAGAAACCTCTGCTTCTACAAAATAGAATCTTCCGTAGTTTGCTCCTTTTTTTACGTAATTCTCAATATTTCCACCATTATTAAAAGAAACTCCTGCAGAAGCAGTTAGTTGATAAGCAAGCTGTCCGTTAAGCCCCTTAATAAAGCTAATACTCAATGCACCACTTTGAACTTTTGCTTGCAGTCCAGCAGTACCAACAATTGAAATACTGGCTGTTCCTTTTACATACGTTTCCGCCACCCATCCAGACTTTGTGTCGCCTACACCTCCAGTTTTTGTTTTATAAACCGTTGTTTCTGCACCTGTGCTCATATCTCTTCTAGTAACAGAATCCGCATATCTTAACCTAAGTGCATTTGCTTGATCGTGCCAATATTGCCTTTCGCTGTTTGTGGTTGCTTTACCATAGTTATCGGTATATCTTATCATGTCTTCTTTCTCGCCTTTGTTCCATAAATGTGCCATGCTATTATCAATCTCTTCGAAATGCCCTGTTGGATCAGTATACTTGAGTGAATTATTGCTTACATAAGTATACAAATTCAAACTCAGCGGATTATCAATCTGTCCTTCATACGTATCCTCCCCAACAAACCTCCCCATACTCGGATCATACCATCGAGCCCTCAGATATTGCAGCCCAACCTTATCATCCATCATTTCACCCGAGTATTTAAACGGCTGTGGCAGATTCTCCTGCTGGCTGACAATGTTCCCCCAAATGTCATACTGGTACGAATTCAGCTTCGTATTCCCAGTACTATCCATTAAGTTTACTACGTCACCATGTCCATTTTGAAGATAGTACGACTTACCTTGACCATCCTCGCGAGCTACTAACCCCTGACCACGAATGTATCTAGCTTTCAGTGAAGCTGAGCCATTACCATAAGCAATATAATCCAGCATAACATTAGTCGATGCTGCCGCTGGATTCTTAGTTCCCTTAACAATTACTTTTATCGTATGTGTTCCAGAGGTCAAACTGCTGTTCGAATAAATCACAGATTGATATTGACGGTTTATGTTGGAGTTTGGATATGTATCTACATCCGAAGCTACGATTATTCCATCAATAAGAATATCAGCTTTTCCGCCAGATGGACCTTTACGAGCCACCACTTGTACGTAAGTCCCCGTGAATGACATTTGAGCACTGTCGTTGGCAGTTCCACTGTATGTCATTGAACCGTTGTAATCATTCGTGTCATTTTGTGCAACCCAACTACCTGTATATTGAATGGCAGAAGAAGTATTATCTACAATCTGATTATTTACATTACCTTCCGCTATAATCTGGTCTCCATCCCAATAATAACGAGTGGTTTGACTATTTTCCGTTCGTTCCCATAGGAGTCCATCACCATTGTATTTGTAGTTGACGGATGGACCATTGCCACCTTGAGGAGTTAGACCAACAGTTATAAGTCTATCGCGTTTATCAAATGTTTTTAACGAATCAGGACTATCAAACGGATTGTTCGTCGTCATACTGGTTCGATTTCCACGATTATCGTATCCGTAAGTTTCATTAAACTGATCGGAAGTGGAGATGCGATTGAGCCTATCATACGTGAAGTTGTTTGTGATTGCAGGAACTGCTGGATCATTACCAGTTTTCTCTGCCCTAGTCTTCTGATTACCATTATTATCGTAGGTGTAAGTGAATGTGTTCAGTGTTGTACCATTAGACTTCTTCTCGGTTAGAGTACCAATACGAAGCCCATCATACTCGAAGTCTGAAGTTACTCCACTGTGCTGTGTGATCTGCTTCAGCAAGCTATTGTTATAATACGTATACTTCGCATCGTAATCAGTAGTATTGCTGTTGTTCAGGAAGTCAGCTGATGGAGCCACAATGTCCAATCGATTCCTTGAATCATAATGATAATACGTATTAACCCCAAACGGATCATTCATGACAAATCGATTGCCTGCGGTATCATAATCATACTTGATGCTTTTACCATCTGGATACGTTTGGGTACTCAAGGCTCCTGTAGATGAGCTAAAGTTGTATCCCGTAGTTCCAGTACCATCCACCATTTGAGTACGTCTTCCAGCAAGATCGTAACTGAAACCAATTTTTTCTTCGCTGGCTATCGGATTCCACGAAGCATCCGTGATTTCTTTACTCTTTAGGAAGTTCCTATTATCAAAGGTGTATTTAAAATAATTCAAATTACGATCAAAGAGTCCTGTTTGATTGCTATTCGCATCATAAAAGAACTTTTCCACTTTGCCGTTTGCATCGGTCGTTTGAATCAATCTACCAATTTCATCGTACTTCTTTAAGTTCGTCTTACTGTCTGGATAAGTGACCTGAAGCAAGTTACCAAGATTGTCGTATTGATATGCAGTAGTTTCGTTCTTCGCATTTAGAACACTTGTTAAATGCCCAATTGTATCATAATTATAAGTCGTTTTATTTTGTGGAGTTTGATTGTCTGTGGCTGTCAGAACATGACCAGCATTATCGAAGGTAAAGGTACCAAGTGTTGTTGTTTTAGTTCCACCACCAGCAATCTTTTTCGTTTCTTCTTTGCTTGTGGTACGACCACCTTTATCGTAATACTCCTTAAACACGTAGCCTTCCGCATCTGTGCTAGTTTTTGTGTTTATTACGCTAGTATCATCATAAAGAACACTTGCAGTTGAACCCCCTGGATACGTGATCAGATTCTGACGACTCCATTGATCATAGCCATAGCTTGTATGGTTACCAAGTGCATCTTCTGTCCAAGTCAAGCGTCCGTATGAATCATATCCATACTTCGCTTTGGATTTATATATCCCCCCCTCATTGATACCAGCGTCCATTTTCAAACCTAACGGGTTCCATTTGGTTAAGGATTGAACACCAGTCTCATCAGTTTGTTGAACTTGATTCTGAGAGTCATTGTAGTCCACCTTAATAAAACTGTTATCGGGATGAATTGCTTTCGTTACACGGCCAATTTCATCGAATTCATAATTTGTTGTGTTTGAGTTACCATCTGTAAACGCCTTTAGGCGTCCATTTAAAGTATTGTAGTCGTATCTCTTGACAATGGTAGAAGCACTTCCATTTGCATCTGTGACATTTATGCTTTGTTTTGTAGGAAATGCACCAGAATAAGGTGCTGTAGTATTATATTCAGTTTGGAACGTTGTATAAGTTGTTGCATTTTTCTTCACTCTGGTTTGTAATGCGTTCCCATAAGTATCAAAATTTTCGTAAAGGGTTTCTTGAAGAATTGCGCCAGATGCGCTCCCCTCACGCACGCGAACAGCTATAACATTGCCATGCATTGCATCCCGAACATATTCTGTATACTGAGTTTGATTAGCAGAGATTGGCTTCGACACACCAACTAGTAAATGCAAAGCTACATCATACGTATAGGTGGTTGTAACTCCTAATACATCTACATAACTTGTGACATTCCCAAAAGGATCATAAGCTGTCTGTGTTGTAGTTGTGACAGGATTAGTACTTCCCTGCATCGATTTGATAACTTGAGTCGTGATTGGCTTAGGATACTTGTTAATTTCATCATACGTATAATTAGTCGTTACAGTATAAGTAGGTGAATCCTGAGGTGCTGAAGAAACTTGATTCATATTATAAAATACCGCTGGTGTATCTGTGTCGATGTAATGCTTCTTGTTAGTAAAGACATTCATCGTTAGACCATCTTTTATGGTTGTAGAAAAAGAAGGGATATCTGCGCCATAAGAACTTGCCATGTCACCAGAAAAAGAAATATCCTTATGGTTATATCGCTCTACGCTACCATCTGAAAGCGTAACTTGGTCTTCACGTGAAGTCGCCCGAAAAACCTGATTAACCGCGTTTGCACCAGTAAATCGAAAAGTAGCAGAGTCTTCATAGGAATAAACTGTTTTAGAACCAGTTGGATGTGTGACTCCAATAAGCAAAGCGTACGGATTGCTAATATAAGGAGTGGTGCCAAGCAAATTAAAAAATGCATCCTTCATATAGTAATCATAGGTGGTTGTTCTTCCTAAAGCATCTACGACCTGTGTAAGAAGCTCTTTTCCATTAACGGTCGTTTTATTATAGGTAACTGTCTCAGTACCCTTTTTAATTACAACAGCACTATTACTATAGGTAATATTAATACTGTTACCGATAGCATCAACAATGGAACTTAACACTGTTCCATATGTAGGATCATCCATGTAATTAAACAAAACGGTGTTATTAAATTTATCGACATATTCAAGCAGGTGTCCTTTGGCATCGAAGTACTGTGTAATACCTTGAATTGAATGTAACGCATAAGCCGATTTAATCGTGCCAACAGTTACTGTGTTATCTGGTGTGAAAGTAAGATCTCTCCACGGATAACCAATTAAGTTGTAATTAACGATCTTATACACACCTGCTCCACCTAGGTGCAAATAGAGACTACTGCCAGTAACATCAATATACGAAATGTCCCATGTCCATCCTTTTCCTATCGGAAAGAATTTCTCTTCAAAAGAAGGAATTGTACCGTTGGAGCTACCGTAAGTTACCATCTGATTAAATTGTGAGCTGCCACTGTCATAGGTTCTAGTTAGGGTAAAACCAAGACCGTTTCGCCCTGGCAGTGACATATCTGCTTTTTGCATGGAGAGTCCACCTGACAAGGTGGATATACTCTCCTGATCTAATTGCACAGTATACGGTGCAGTATCCGGTGATGTATTTACATAACTATAGTCTGGCACAGGATCTGTAGTAGCCGCGCTAATTTTCGGTTCTACATAACTCTGTGCACTTAGATCACTCTGAATCTTACTCTGTGCTTCTTTAGATAAGTTGATAGGTGTAGGTTTAATTCTCTCTAGACTTTCCTTTAGTGCGCCTTTCGATTGTTGCTGATAACCAAGAGCAGACTCCGTTTCATCTAATGTATAGCCTTGATCAAGGATTGCTTGAATTTCATCATCTGAAATGGAATAGGAATCTTTTAATTCCTTCTTTCGCTCTTCAGTAGCCTTATTTTTTCCCTCTTGTTCTATCTGTTGCTTCTCAGCAGATGCTGCATAGGAAACATTAGAGGCAATTGGTAGACTTGTTAGTAAAAGAGAGCAAAGCAGAATAGTTGCGAGAATTCTGTACAAACGCTTACTCAACGGGAATGCCCTCCTTAGTTAAATTTAGTGGTCGTTTTACCAATAATATTTCCATTGGAATCATACTGATAGTTGGTCTGAAGCTGCATCGACAATTTAGCCAATGTAAAACTATAGGTAGCACTCGTACTGTAGTTACCACCTACACCAATGACCTTAACATAATAGATATTACCTGCAGTAACATCAAACAATACATTTTCCGCTATGCTTGTACCTCTAACGCTTGCAGCTACTTGATTTGAACTTGAATCATAAATATAAACATCATAATTCAAACCACTTGGTACGGTCATCGTTAAGCGATCTACACCCGTTGTAGGTGCTGTATATTTAAAATAGTCTACATCTGTTGCACTGCTAATATATGAAGAATAAGTCTGATTGTAGTTAATAGGATATGCTTGAGCCGTTGTATCATTCGGTTCAAAAGCATTTGGTAAAACCAAATTCGTTCTTAACGCCTCGGTTGACCAGTCAATGCCATCGCTTACCAAAACTTTAAAGTTCCATGTACCACTTGCAAGTGCTGGCGTGTCCATAAAGGCATTAGCAGAATTTACAGCTCCTGAGTTATAACCCACTGTCACCCAGTTATCCTGTGAACCTAGTACTTGATAAGCTTTTTGTGCCTGCCCATCCGTATCCCCATATGTCCATGTAAAGTGTAAGATATTATCTGGCACTTGTTGTCCATTCGTGTATGAAGTAAGGGTTAGTGTAGGTTTTGTATTTACTCGGATATACATAAGGGCGGAATTGGGTGATATGGCACCTTTACTATCCTTCACCTTAACAACCCAGCTATAAGTATTACCCCGACTTAAAATACCTGCAGGAACTGTATAAGAATTCGCAGTAGAATTTATCCACCCCGAATCACTAACTAAATTAACACCAGTGGAATCATAAATTAAAACATCAAACGCTGATTGTGAATCTCCTGCATCCGGGTCTGAGAACGTCCAGTTCATTGTCGGTGTAACATTCGTTACAGTCGGCGTGGCTGACAAAGTGCTGCCGGGACTTAAATTTGTAGGCGGATTAGGTGCCTGTTCAACAACGATAGTGCCTGTATACGTTGCAGTCGCTGACACATTTCCGTCACTAACTGTAACAGGAATATTGGAGTATGTTCCTGCTGGAATCCCATCATTATTTACATCCCATTGCAGATTCCATGCCTGATTTGTTTTTGTATTTGCAATTGTTGTTGATTTTGTGATTCCATTTACTGTTGCACTAATCGTTAGGTTATCGTTATCCGTATCTGAAGCAATCCCAGAAAGTGTAATTAACTGATGACCATTTTGAAACCAAACTGTCTGGCTGCCATTATTAACATTTATAGTAGGAGGCAGATTAAACGATATTATTAATGTTTTATTTCCAACTGTGTAAATTACCCTTCCATCATTTAACATACTCATGCCAATAGATACATCATAATAAGGTAGGCTTACAGCCGTTGTCCAAGCATTAGTTTTAAAATCAAAAATGTAATTCATTTGAGTGCCTAAAGCGCTAGTAACAAAGACACGACCATCCGAAAGAGTAACTTGAGAACCGCCATACGTAGTACGTGGCAAAGGGGTTCCGTATACCCAAATATTGGATACTGGATTATAAATCATAACCTTGTTACTAGAACAATTGCTACAGGGTGAAAACCCCCCTGTAATCATTACTCTTCCATCCGGAAGTACGCTCTGAGTGTGATCAACCACTCCTGCAGGCATACTTGCAACGACAGACCATTTATTAGTCAATGGATCATATATATACGCTGTATTTCGAAGAGAAGAATTTCCCTTATTAAAGAACTCACCTCCTGTTACTAAAACCCTCCCATCATTTAATGTACTCTGAGCGATGTTTCTAAGTGCTTCCGGTAAGCTGGCTACTTGAGTCCATATATTTGTATTGGGATCATAGATATAACTGGTGTTTGTTTGCATAGGACCTGTATTGTCATAACCAGCTGTAATCATTACTCTTCCGTCTTTTAAAGTACTTTGACCATGGTAAAGACGTTCACTCGGTAAATCAGCAGCGCGAGACCAGGTATTCGTTATCGGATTATAGATATAAGTAGCTTTGGTCGTCTGTCTAGAACCAGATACGGTTGCCTCACCTCCCGTTACGAAAATTCGTCCATCATTTAATGTACTTTGTCTTTGAAAACGTAAAATAACTGGTATATCTGCTCCAATTGATACAACACCATTTGGTGCAATTGCTGCATAAACATTATCACTTACAGTAGAATAAACATCTTCAGTAACACTTGGTTCCGGCTGAACTGGAATATTATTGATATCAGTATCTTTTTCTAGATTTAAAATACCGAACCCATACAAAGAATCTCTGCCGATTACACCTGCGTCCGTGACGTGGGTGTCTAAAACGTTACGCAATTGTGTGTTTGAATACGCATGGTACTCTTCTTTCAGTAAAGCTAATTCTGAAGATACGAAAGGAGCAGCCATAGAAGTACCACTCAATGATTTATATCCGTTACTTTTAAATGTGCTATTAATCTCAATACCAGGTGCCATAATTTCTAATTCATTACCCGCAGAGGAACTGATTGCCCGTTTATTATTTTGATCTACAGCACCAACTGCAATAACCGAACTGTATTTAGCAGGATATTGAATTGTATCACCAGAACCATCAGTATTTCCTGTGTTTCCAGCAGCTGCCACAAGCAACAAACCACTTGCATATGCTTGATCAACTGCATGATGCAATGCTGGAGAATCCACACTTGTGGCTATACTCATATTGACAATATCCATCTTGTTCTCAACTGCCCAATCAATACCAGCGATAACGTCAGATAGATAGCCCTTTCCTGTTGAATCCAATACCTTGACTGCATACAAATCTGCATCAGGTGCTCCCCCTACAACACCAACATCATTGTTTTTAGCCCCTATAATTCCAGCTACGTGGGTTCCGTGCCCAGAATCATCATTATAGGATGCTGTATAATCAACAAATGAAGCTCCGCCTGCAACATCGAGATCTTCATGTTGCGTATCAATACCAGTATCTAAAACAGCAACCTTTACGCCTTTACCTGTATAACCATTGCTCCATGCATAAGTTGCATTAACGACTGACACTCCCCAATCCATGGTTTGAGCAGCTGTTTGAAGTTGAATATCAAGTTCAACTGATTCAACAGTAGGGTCATTCTTTAACGTTTCAATTTCATTAGATGTCATTGTAACCGTTAGAGATGGAATGTGCTTGTTCTCGCGTTTGATCTTCCCTTTTCCTTTTTGGATTAGGGACTTGTTTACTTTCTTCTTATCCTTAAAAGTAACAATCACTCGTTGTTCACTATTTTTTGCGACAGAGGCATACAAAATGGGACTGTTTTGATTGATGTTAAAAGCATGACTGTTTTCAGGTTTGTACTGACTTACATTAGATACTGCTAGTGCACCCGCTTCTTTCTTTATCAAAGGTGCGGCTTCGATACCAGTTACTGGAGATAATGATAAGAGAAAAACCCCAGCCATAATACCTGATACCATTTGCTTGCTTTTTAGCAACAGTTTCATAAAATAACTCCTTAGTGTATATTTTGTTAGCAATTACTAATATACGAGACAAATAGCTTATAAATCAGTAGGGAAAATTGTCATTAATTGTCGAATAACATTAATTTAAAACAAATATTGTCGAATTCAAAAATAATAAACCCATTAAATAGAGTGATTACTTTAAGTTATATTTAATGGGATTTTGTAACAAGAATAGAGATAGTAATTATTTTCTATTTTTAGTGATGCATTAAAACCCCATCAATACAAATACTATTGCACACTAAATCCAACAAAAAACTCCCACTAATGTTTCCAAGCTTATCATTCAATACCTCATGCTCCGCACAAAATGTTTGAGGTTCCTTCAATGTAAATCCAAATGTTTGAAGCGTTTTTTCGGAGAAGTTCTTTAGTATCTGATCATTCTTAAAGCCTTGAATCGCAAATTTTAACAACAAATAGACCATCTCCCTATAGTTTTTATCAAACTATTAGTTAGTGGTCATTATTTTAGAAAGCGCACAAAAAGTGACAACTATATAAATTAAGCATCGAAAATGCAAGAAGCCCCTGGTACATCAAGGTTTCTGGGGCAGGCTAGGTAAAAACTACAACTACTTTTCAGATTGTTATACAGGCAACAAATTCAACTAAACGGATAGACGCTCTACCAACTGGTGAGAGTCAAGCACAAGATCCGCACGAATCGTGCAGGCATGAGGATTATTCATATGATCTATAAAATGCTGCACGACGCCAGCAAAGCCTCTTCGTTCGAGCACCGTGTCCCAACTGCCGAAAGTGCGTACGCGAGGCGCTGCTCCTTTTTCATAAAACACCGCAGACTCCAGATTGGTCACCTCAACAGACCGTCCATTCCCATGCAGTTCTACCTTTTCCAAATCGACGCCGGCTAATCTGACCATACTGTAGGTGCCGACCGACGAACCAAAACCCAGTGTCCCTGATGCATGAAGCAGTCTGCCCGTTTCGTCCACTTGCTGCTGATAGCCCCTAATCTCATAAGGGTTGTCTCCCAGCCAAATCAGAAGATCCAGCATATGAATGAGATCGTCATAAAGCGTTTCTTTGGCGCTGTGGCCCTGCTGCTTAATCCGATGCTTAACCGCCGAGCACCAATCAAAGCCCCCTGCTTCCCTCAGCCACAGCTTTGCTTCTGCATACAGGGGAGCGAACCTGCGGTTAAACCCCGCCGCTAGCAAAACGCCTTTCCGCTCAGCGTAGGAAGCCATCTCCATCGATTGCTCCCACTGATAGGATAAGGGCTTGTCCACATAAACAGCGACACCCCGCTCCATACTTTTCATAGCAATATCATAATGCGTCGAAGTCGGGCTATGTACGAATACAGCGTCCAACCCTTGGTCCAACAGCTCGTTCAAATCGGTTGTGCCGAAAGGTATCCGATATTTCGCCTTCATCCGTTCAACGGTTGCAGGCGTAGAACTCATAATTCCTGCGAGCTCAACCCCTTCATTCACAGACAATAAGGGCAAATATACTTTCTGCGCGATATCGCCTAGACCGATCAATCCAATTCTTTTCTTTGCCAAATGTCCCACTCTCCATGCCTCAATTTACTTTATTCCCCAGAACGAGTCGACCTACCCATAGGCCCATGATAAGCAAAATGACGCCGATCAGCGTGGATACACCGTATACCTGCATCCACTGAGGCGCTGTTTGAAGGAGAGCGTACACTTTTCCTCCACAGATCGGGCCCAAAAAAGCGGCGAAACCAGTTAGAGCCGAATACGTCGCGACATACATCGGACGCTCGCTCTTAGGCGTATCCCCAATCGTAAAAGCAAACACCATCTGGTTGAAGCCTCCCAGCCCGATGCCAAGCACAATATGAACCCCATAGAGGACCACCAGCGCCGGAAGGAAGGCTAGAGTCCCCCACAGCATGCAGGCCAAGGCAATAATTGGGAGCGACCACAACAGCAAGGTCTGAGCGCTGTAACGCGCGTTGAATAGCCCCCATACATAATAGCTGCCCATCATGACCAGAGTATGCACCATTGTAATCAAGGACACCGTTTGGTAATTGACGTGCATCAACCCTAGCATGACGTATGAAAATAACGGCACTGTGACTCCCTGCACGAAAAGCCATGCCGCCAGAAATAGGATCGCTTTAAGAAATACGTGGTCTTTGAAAAAACAAGCATCAATTTACGGTTGCTAAACTTTTGCATGACGATGGCCATAAGAATCTGAACCACATTGACAACCGTCGTTATGGCAAGAACGAATCCGATCTCCGTAGATGTAGCTCCCAAGTAAAGCAAATACCCTGTTAGAAATGGACCGCCCAGCAATTGGAGAATAATGACGGCTGGAAATCCCTCCAGTGTAGCCACCATCAAATACTTGCGTTGAGCAGATATTTTCCTCCTGGGATTGCGTATTTTTGCCAAAAATTGCATAAAAATAAACCCCTATTCGTAGCTTCTGTCGAATGGTTCAAGTTACAGCTTACAATCTCTTGCTTGCTTATGTTAAAATAGGGCTGTCTACCTAATCTATCATGTCAGGCGGGATTATCGAATACCTATGAAACCGAACAACTTTGGTCTCCTTTTAAGTCTACTGCTCTTTGTGACTTTTATTGTACTCTCACTTACATTCAAGTCAACTACTTATTTGTATATCGCAAGTATAGGACCGCTACTTATCGTGCCATTCCTGCCTGATATTCGTTCCAGTCAGTTCATCAAGCCCAATCAGGCCAAGGGTGCCGTCCGCTTGATCACGATGGAGAGCCAGGATAGCGCAGAATCCAACCTGCTGGTCATCCTCTTTGAACCAGGGTATGTGAAATGGAGCCGCAGCAAGCTATTTTTCAATTTGGATGACATTATGAAAGATGTCTATGTAAAGCCGGATCCTTTTGCCGCTACGATGACCGTGCTGCGCTATGATCTCAATCGTCATTCACGCAAGAAAAACTGGGTTGGCATATCCTTAGTCAATCTGGGCCAAAGAATGGAGCAGCTATCGTATACAACGAATGAGATTAATCGTCTGGTCATTCGGATGTCCGATTTGCATGAGCTGCTGCGCTTGCCTCAAGTACAGACTTCATCTGCTGATCGAAGCCTGGGCGCATAAGCATATATAACAGTCCATCTAGCCAAAAAAGTCACCCCATCGCCCGAGTCCGTAGGACTCCATGCCGAATGAGGTGACTTTTTTTATTTCGATGAGAAGAGCGTGCTAATCGCGGGCAACCCCTATAAATAAGGAACACAGATGCGCTATTTGCTTGAAAATCGACCTATTCCCTACGTCAGCGGAACGACGATTCGTTATTTGGGGATTTCTAACATCATTCTGCCTTCAAAAAGCCCAAATTCCAGCGATTAACGCACCTACGTTCCGCCGGATCGCATCGTGAAGCATTTTTCTCACAATTAGGGATTGTCGTTCCTCTCCAAACTTAAAGCCGGCATTATAATCGTGTTTACTCAACGCCCTTTCAATAAATCGCCTCGCCGCATAAGTAAGCGGCTAATGTTCGCACCATAACGCCAGTGCCGCCCTTCGGCTCCGTGCCCTTCTCCGACCATAGCCATGCTGTCCCACCCGTATCCAAATGAATCCAAGGCGTTGCCTCAGCGAAAAATCCGATAAACAAACCGGCTGTTATGGCGCCTGCCCAGCGATTCGTGCCTGTCGAGTTCCGAACATCGGCCACATCGCTTCTAAGCATAGCGCGGTATTCCGGATAGTTCGGCAGCTGCCACACTTTCTCATCCGCTTGCGCAGCCGCATCCAAAAAGGGCTTCAGGAAACCATCATCGTTCGTAACAGCGCCAGTCGCCACATCGGCGAAGGAAATCAAGACAGCCCCCGTCAAGGTGGCCACATCGATTAAACGGTTTGCACCTAATTGCTTCGCGTAGGTTATCCCTTCGGCCAAGATGATGCGCCCTTCCGCATCCGTATTCAGCACCTCTACGGTATGGCCGCTGAGCAGTGTGACCACATCGCCGGGGCGGTAGGCTCCGCCGGACGTCATGTTTTCCGCGGATGGAATCACAACCACGAGATTCACCTTAGGCTTCAGTTGGCCGACGATGTGCATCGCGCCAAGAATCGATGCCGCTCCGCCCATGTCGCTGATCATTTCTTCCATGCCATCGGCGTCCTTCATCGAGATGCCGCCGGTATCGAAGGTCACGCCCTTGCCGACGAGGCCCAGCACGTCGGCGGAGTCAGGATCACCCTGATACTGCAGGGTGATCAATCGGGGCGGGTTGACGCTGCCCGCGCCAACCGCAGTCAGGCCGCCCATCCCACGGGCGGCGATCTCGTGCTCGTCCAGCACTTCGCAGGCGAAGCCGCAGTGCTGGGCGATCCTCACGGCTTCCTCTGCGAGGGAAGCCGGAACGAGCTTATTGCCCGGGAGGTTCGTGAGATCCCGGGCATAGTTCGTGCCTTCCGCCACCATCACCGCGGTGGCGATCGCCTGCTCCAGAAGCGCTGCATCCGCAGCCGCTTCTGTGAGCAGATCCACCTGGCGCAGCTCCGCGCGCGCAGGCTCGTTTTTCCGGTACGCCGGCAAGCGGTACGTACCGAGCAGCAGCCCTTCGGTCAGCGCGATTACCGCTGACCGGCTGTCGATGCCGCTTGGCAGCTTCAGCGCCAAGCGTTCGAGCCGCAGCGCGAGCGCCTTGCGCGCTGCATAGACCGCGGCTGCGCGCAGCGTATCGCGTGAGGCGGCGGGGCCGAGCCCCGCCACGAGCACGTACGCGTACGGCAGCAGCCCGTGCGTCGGCAGCGCCTCCAGTTCGCCTGAGGCGCCCGTGAAGACGCCCTTCTCGCGCAAGCGCTGAAGGGCGCTGTCGAGCTGCGGCTGGCCGAGGACGCTGTCCTGCCGCAGCTCAGATTCGTTCAGGCAGACGACGATCGCGTCTGCCTGCGCCTCATTATTCATAAACGATGTGAATTCCCGCAGCGTAATCGCAGTTATTTGATCAAACATTCTCGTTCTCCTTGCTATCTCTTAATAGTAAGCAGCGGCTGACTGAACAACCTTTTGCATCGGCAGTTGATAGGGGCATTTGTCCTCGCAAAGCGGTTTTTCTTTACAAGGATCATGGTCAGCACAGCCTATTATTCTATCCTTTTGCCTTTGGAAAAATCCGTCGCCTTTGGGCAGCAAACCGAACTTCTCCCGGAATTTACTCGCAATCATCACATCCGGAATGGAGATTTCAAGCGGGCATGAGCAATAGTTGCAGCGTCTGCAATCATGCTGCCCCAGCTCAAGCGCCAGCTCCTCCAGCTGTCGGCGTTCTTCAAAGCCTACCTCTTTCTCCTGCGCAGCTAAATTTTCCTGGACTTCTTTCACACTGACCATACCTGAAATGGTCACGTGGACATCTTGACTGTACGGGTAACGAATTGCACGATCAACTGGCTGAATAAAACCGCCGGATAAAGGCTTCATGGCAACCTTCATTAGCCCCATTTCCGTCGCTTTCGGAATTAACTCATCCAATGCAAAGGGCTGCGCCAAATTTAAATGAAATAAGATCTGGTCAAATTGCCCTTTCGCTATCCACTTCGCCAGCAAATCTGGGCGGTGGCCGGAAATGCCGATAAATCTGACTTTCCCTTCTCTCTGTGCCTCTAACGCCGCTTTATATGCGCCCTCTTCCGCCATCGCCTTCTTGAACTCATCCACATAGTTTACATAGTGTATCTGCAATAAATCCACATGGTCTGTCTTCATGCGCGAGAGGCTTCGTTCGATCTCCGCTTTAGCAGTCTCGTAGTCTCTGGCTCCAGTCTTAGTCGCCAAGAAATATTCCTCTCTGCGATGTGAAATGCATTCCCCGATAATTTCCTCGGAATTTCGATATGCCGCTGCTGTGTCCATATAGTTAATGCCGTGATCTAAGGCATAATTGAGCGCTTCCCTGGCTTGTTCAAGTGGTACACCCGGAAGGTTCATGGCCCCGAATCCAAGTGAGGATACTTTATAGCCAGATTTGCCGAAAGTAGTGTATCTCAATGCAATAACTCCTTCCAAATAATGATTCTAAAATAAATCCACATGATTGTATTGTAATACAACTACGCCACTCTTTCCATGATGCGTAACCTATATCCACTCCCTATTATCGATTTATTTATCATGCAATCGTTCTCACAGAATTAATTAGAAAAACTGTTGACAGCACAATTGAGAATGATTATCATATGTTACAGCATTAATTGATTCTGATAATCATTCTCATAATACTAGGGGGACATTTTTTGTGCGTAAAGCATTATTGAAACTTCATCTTTGGGTCAGCTTACTTCTTGGACTTTTCATCGTTATCATCTGTACAACTGGCAGCATACTTGTCATAGAAGATGATATTGAGAAAATCGCTCATCCTCATCTTTATCAAGCAACACCCGGCAATACCCCCTTACATACTATTCAACAAAATGCGGAACAAGCTTTTCCTGGCTTCAAAGCGGATCGTCTCGATATGCCCGATGAAAACGGACCTTATCAAGTTCGCGTCACAAAAACTGTTGACGGCAAGACGTCCACGCATATGGTATATGTCGATCCTGGAACAGGCAATGTGCTTGGGCAGACAGAAGCTAGTCGAGATGCCTTCTTTTCAGTAGTACTAAAATTACATCGTTACTTGCTTGCAGGTGACTTGTTGGGTAAAACAAAAGCGTCTCTCATTGCGAGCGCGATGGGTTTTGGCCTAATCACCATCTTGCTTACAGGCGCTTATCTATGGTGGCCAGGCCTTAGTAAATTTTTCAAAGGCTTCAGAATCATTCGTAACAAAGGAAAGCTGGCTCTCAATCAAGGTTTGCACAAAACAATCGGAATTGTGACCATCCCTTTTCTCCTTACTTTCGCCATTACCGGCACTGCTCTCCATGTAGATAAGTATGTGCTCGGATGGTTCGGTATTGCTACAAAGGCAGAAATTCCGGCAGCATGGACAAAAACTAAAATTAAAGACAAAGAACCCCTATCCATGGATACGATCGTGCAAAATGCGAAAGATAAATTTCCTGACCATCAACTAACTCGCATTCAACTGCCCCTCAAGCCGGACCAAACCTATCAGTTGGGTATGAAAGTTGGACTCAGCCCGAACGGCTCCGATAATGTCAGTGTTTACGAAGACCCCTACTCCGGTGAAATATTAGGCAAAACCAATCCCTATGCTGGAATCACCTTCTATAACTCATGGAGAAAAGGACTCCACTACGCCACATGGGGCGGAGAGCCCGTTAAGATTTTTAGTGTTATCATCGGCATGATGCCGCTCTTCCTGATGATTACTGGCTTAGTTATTTGGCAGTTGAAAGCACGCGTCCGCAGGAAAAAGAAAACTTCGGCTCATAACGTAAATTCGTTTCCTATTACGGCTCCTGTCCATTCAATCAGATCATCCGATTAAATATCAAAACACCCCTAGCTCCCATCAAAGCGGCTAGGGGTGTTTGGTTTAATCTCTGTTCGACTCATCAGACTTGTTGCTCTTGTCATTTTTATTACGATTGTCCTTATTGTTGTCTTTGTTGTCATCATCTTTATTGTTATCTTTGTTATTATTTCTGTTGTTATCTTTGTTGTTATCCTTGTTGTTGTCTTTATTATTGTCGTTATTGTTCCGATTGTTCCCTTTTCCATTAGAAGCGGAATCGCCCCCATCGCCTAGTTTCGGCGTGGGAGACGGCTTTACCGATGGTCGCGTGGATGGTTTGGCGGAAGAATCTCTTTTCGAATCTTGATTGCTTGAGTCATCTCGATTGTCCGGTTTCTTCGTAGATTTCCGGTCATCCTGATTATCCTTGCCATCGTTTTTACCGATTTTGTCATTCTTATCCGTGGTTCCGTTTTTTGGAGCAGGTGTTTTCGTCGGCTTCACACTATTTTTGTTATTGCTGTCGTTCTTATTCGTATTGTTTTTACTGTTCTTGTCATTTTTATCGTTTTTGTCATTCTTGTCTTTATCCGAATTGTCGGAATCCGCTTGCTCCCATTTTTTACTCAGTTTGCCGGATTTCTCATCATCGATCAACCTTTTGAGGGACGTTTTATCAATCGGTTTATCCGGCTTTACCAGTTTGTCGATACCGCCGTTCTCTTTAGCAAGCTGATGGATGGACACGGATTTAATATCGTCAAGCGACACTTTAGTTCCGTTATCCAGCGCATTCAAATAAATCGCATATTTACCTGCGGACACGCCGCTCGCTTTCGCTTCCTGCCGTATTTCCTGCGGAGCGGCAAATGCGGTTACTTCATAATTTTTCACCTGGTCAGGATGCGTTTGCTCGATATGTTTGTTGACTTGCTCTTTCAGCTTAGTTGCAATTGCCTCATCGTTAACTGCAGTCTTTTCGCCTATGACCGTGGAGCTGATAATAATATCTCCCTCGCCCTTAGCAAGCGCGCCCTGCTCCGCTTTATCCAAAATCGCGGAGGTGACATTTTCCAGTGATTTGCCCTTATAGGCCATCGATTGAATCAAATTCTCCCCATCCGTGTTCAGTCCCTGTAAGTCCTGTACCACTTCCTCATTATCGATGCCAATCTCCACACTCGGATTGATATCTATGGTCACGTAGGCAACCACTTGGCCGCTCGGAACATGACCTGTTAACGTCGAAACCAATACGAAACAAAGAACTATTGCAGCTGCCAAGCCTGAAGCAATAGCCATTTGCGGAACTTTTAGTCGCGGCTTCGCTGGCGCGTACAGTATTTCTTCACCGACTTCACAGTTGCGCGTTCCTCTCGGAAGCTTGTCGAACTGGCCATTCGGACTCATGACGATAATCGAGCTCTCGCTTAATTCCATTACGATTCCCTTGTTCATGCGCTCTTTCTCCCTTTCTATACCATCACTAATCTTCTCGAATTTGTAGATAATCCCGCAAATAAGGGTATGGACCGTTAAAAATAAGTGCGATGGCAATCAAATATTTGCGGTTACGCTCCAATGTCTTTCTGGAGACTTGGACTTGCACGAGCAGCTCCTTAATCGGCAGCTGTCGTTTCGTCAGCAGAGTGCGCATAAGCTCTGCATCCTGTGAAAGGGTGCGACCGATCCCAAACAACATTTGACGGGAATCATCGTGTTTAGGTGAAGCATCGGTCAATTCTGAAAAATCAATGTCAAAATCCTTCAAGCATCGATTAAAATCGACAATTTCACTGCGGCGCTCCTCTTGTCCCTTTTGCTTCTCATAAGCTTCAATCGCTTGATGAACCTCAATCGGATTCATGAAGTTATCTTCTTCATCTTCTTGATCAAATGAGCTGTATGGGATTTGGCCTTTGAAGCGCTGCTCTTTGCGCAAGAAATCAATCAATCTGCGGCGAATGACCGTTTCAGCGAAACCGAGAAATGAGCGGCCCATCGCAGCCGAATATTGATTAATCGCTTCATTGAAGGCGCCAAGCGCAATGCTGAACTCATCATCTCTGGCTGGATCGATATATCGTTTGCAAAACCTGCTTGTGACTTTAGCCACATAAGGCTGATAATCAGAAATAAACTGGTTCCGAAGTCGCAGGTCTCCTTCTTGTATGTATTGTACGGTTTCCTCTAGTGGGGAGGGCTGGGTTTCACTTCGTCCTCCGATTTGCTTCTTCCCGAGGAACTTTTTGAATAGGACAAGTAACACCTTTCCACCTCGCAATATAGTAATTTCGTCCCTATCTATAACAATTGGGGGGTACACTTTGGATATAAAATCTAATAAAAGCAAATTTATTATAACATAGATGGCCAAATGAGCACCTAATGGGAAATAAAACCTTACTTGCGGTTTCATTTTCAATGTATATCCTTTACAATTATTAGTAGGGAGGTGTTTCAATTGGAACTTATAAATAGCTTTGGAAAATTCCTAGAAGAGCTGCGCGGCAAAACATCCTTGCGCAAAGCTGCGGCCAAAAGCGGACTGTCACATGCTTATATTCGTGATTTGGAGCTCGGGCGAAATCGGACGACGAATGGCGTCATCAAACCATCTCCCGATACGCTGAGAAAGCTATCCCAAGCCTATCAATATTCCTATACCGACTTATTAAAGAAAGCAGGATATTTAGAAGAAGATGGCCAGAGTCACTCTGCGCTCAACTTTCAGCTTTCCGACATCTGGTATGTGGAATTTGGAATAAAAAATGTGCGGTACTACGGATTTGACGGCGTCTCCGATGAAATGGTTGATTCTCTCCTGCAATTTACAACGCTTATCGAGACCTTACATGATCATCATTTTATCAAGCTCGATACCCATTTATTTGTAAATGTGCATAAAATAAAAAAGTATGCCCCCGCTGAGGGCAAACTTTATTTTGATTCCGCAGGCCTCGGACGCTCTGTTACGATTGCGGCTCTTCCTCAGAAAAAGTATCATGAAACGATTCTCGAATACGTAGCTGTCAATTCGGGCACAAGAGCAGGTACCGGGTCAGAACCGGATAGGACTCCTTTAAGTCCTCAGCTCTTTACGTAGCGTCATATAGATGAAAATAATGGTGGCCATACTCAGCATTTGGATCGGCATTAACGCACTTAGCATATTGTCTTGCAGCTCACTCCGATATGCGATACCTATCATTACTACTAGTATGAACAGGTAGAAGCCTGCATTCTCTTTGCATAGTTTGATAGTTGTGTAGTTTGTCAAAAAAGTAAATCCGAATCTAAACCGCAGCATGGCCAAAATGACACCGCATTTGGCGAATAAGCCTAAAGCAATCAGTAGCGTTATCGTAATAGGATCTTCATCAACAGCCGGATAAGCGATTATACCGGTGATATCGCATAAAATGATAACGCCCGTAAATATGATTACGGACATAATGTAGCCTGATAAAGCGATTAATATCGCTGGTACAACCTGAAATTTCAAAAAAACTGTGAACAGAACAAAGAGTATGGCTATATGTACCAACGGAAGATCGCTTACATAAGAGACGACGATTCCGGCAACAGCCGCGATGGATACCTCTTTCCAGAACGGTTTTATTTTCTGTCTGAACATAACAAAGGAAAAGAGTATCATAGACACAAAATCGATACTGGTAAGCAGTTTATTCACCCACATTAACAAGCACTTTCCCTCATTTCCATACTTGATTGCGCACGGCATCTAAGTTGAGCCCACATTACCACTATACATGAACGCAAGTTGTTTGCCTTCAATCTGGACTAAGTTGGCTGTTTCTGAGACTAAGATGCCATTCTCAACCGGAAACATGGACTGCCGATAGGAGCATACATATGAATCACCACCCTTTTTCAGTTGCGATTGTGGAAGATAATCACTGGGTAGGCCAGTTGCTTGAGAACTATTGCAAACAGTGTGGCCTGCAAGTCAGCTGCGTAATGTCCAATGGACAAGCCTTTATCGAGCAATATGAAGAAATTCGCCCGGACATTCTGCTCGTGGATATTGGCTTGCAAGGAAATCTGGACGGTATTTCCATGGTCCAATCTTTGCGCGCTGCAGGTTACAAACAGAAAGTCATTATGGTCAGCGGCACAACGAATATCGACCATGTGTTGACGGCCTTTCATGAACTGGGCTCTGTGTATTTTCTGTCAAAGCCTGTTCTTTTCCCTAAATTTCAAACAGCCATCCACAAGGCAATTTTAGAGATAGAGGCCGAACGCCATACAGCGTCCCCCTCCTCACCGCCTTCAACCTGGATTACAGTCAAAAATCAAAAGTCCCAGCTGCCGATTTGCGAGGATTCTATCCTATATATAGAAAAAGAGGACAAGCGATTGACGATGATTCATCTCGTGAATGGGGAAAGCGTAGAAGCGAGCACGAATTTAATCGATATTCTGGCTCAATCCTCATCCTATATGTTCTCGCCATTCAAAGGCTTTCTTGTTAATATGCGCTACGTCTCTTCCTATGTGAAGGAAAGCGGCTTTCCGACATCCCGCAGATTTCTGATTCATTTGAAGATGACCTCTACAAAAATTCCATTAAGCAGAAATCTGCATAAGGAGTTTGCCAGATTGCTTCAAGAGCTTGAGTAATGAATCGAACCCTCCCAAACAGAAACAACCGCCTTCCCCGCAATTGCAAGGAGGCGGCTGCTATATCGATGAACCTCCTACATGTGTTTGGAGGTTTTTTTGTTTTTGAGCTTATCTCGGCGAACGCTGAGCATTTTCAAGCGCTTCTTCAGCTGCTCTTCCCATTCCGTATCACCGATCGTTTTGGCTACACTCATCAGGTCAAGCGCCATATCGATTTGACTGCGGACAATATCCATTGGTTCTTCGCCCTCATGGTTGACGCAATTATCGTGCAGCAAATGGTCTTTACCATCCACATATTCCACAAAATCAACCTCGGCTGCCCCATCGCCATGGGCGTATTCCGCTAGAATCTCGTATTCATTCTCTACCAGATAATGAACTTCAATGCGGTGACAAACCGGGCAGAAAAGGATAGGCACATTATGAATTTGCGTTCGAATGTGCTTCAAAGTCCCTTTTGTTCCGATCATACTGGCTCCACAACAAAAACTCATGGATATCCCTCCCTCAGCGTTTTGCATTGGCAAAAATTCCTTCGTATGCATCAACCTTTATTACCCGGATTAGTTCAATATATTCGTCAAAGGTGGACGAAATTCCTTTTTTCCGCACCCTGTAGATTTTAACAAACAGCGCATATTTTTCTTGCCGGAAGCGAAACCTGAAATAGTCAAAGGCTTACTTGGAGGGGAATTGCTATGAGGTCAATGCCGATGGCTCAATTTGAAGTGCGGGATCGTTATCATAAAGATTTGCTGCATCTTATGGGAGTAGACGCGCACACGTTATTTGTATATTGGGAAATCAGCAATAGGCGAAGATGGTTAGTATCCCAGCATTTTGAATGCGACTATGACGTTATGCCAAAGGTGCTTCGTGTCTATGATGTGACCTGCATCCTTTTTAATGGCAGCAACGCTCATTCCTATCGGGATGTGATCACGCTCCCTGAAGCAGACAGTTGGTACGTGCGGCAGCTCCAGCCTGATCGCACCTACTTGATCGATATCGGCACGTATACCTGGGAGCAAGAGTTCGTTCCGCTGTTCCGGTCCAACTGTGCGGCAACGCCAAGGGATACGATGGCTGCATGGGATGACACGCTCCGCCACACAGTTCCAGAAGCGGCTTCAGCTCCTGCCAGCCACCGAATTGCTCCCCATTTTTTTGAACCTATACAAGCCTATTCTCCCTTTATGAGGTGACAATGCCGCATGATACATCTTGCCCAAACCAAGCCTGAGTCCGAGAGCTTCTTAGTGCTTGTCCTTCATGCGCACTTGCCTTACTTTCGGCAAAACGGGAAGATCGATGATAGAGAAGAACGATGGCTTCACGAAACGGTGACAGAGAACTTTTTACCACTTCTTGACACACTGAATCGGCTTTGTGAAGAACAGTTCGATTTCCGCATCACTTTGTCCATAACGCCAACGCTGCTTGCCCTACTCAGTAATCCCTTGATTCAACAAAGGATTCGTTCTCACTTAGACAAGCTGGTCGAGCTCGCGGACAAAAAGGAAATACGGCTGAAAAAGAATACAGGCTTCCGTTCGCTTGCGGAATTATATGTAATACGTTACCGCGAGCTACGTGCAAGTTATGAACGCTGTGAGGGCGACATCATTGGTCTTCTCAAAAAGCTGCAGGATGCCGGTTATATTGAAATCGTTACCTCTGCAGCCACATATGGCTTCTTGCCGCTTATGAAAACAGAAGAAGCCATCTCCGCTCAAATCGCGGCGGCGGTTCGTGATTACGAACTTCATTTCGGTTGCAAGCCAAGAGGGATCTGGCTGCCGGAATGCGGATTTACGCCGGGAATTGACCGTATTCTAAAACCGTTCGGGATTGACTACTTTTTTGTGGATCAGGCTGCGATCGACTTCGCCGCAAGTCGGCTGAATCGTGAATGGAAGGGTCCCCTCCTGACACCATACGGCGTAAGTGCATTCCCGATCGATCCTGAAGCCCTGAGACGGGAAAGCACTTATCAAGAAAAATATGGCCAACTCCCTGACGAAGACAGCAGCCGCAAGCCCCTCATCGTTTCGGCAATTGATCTCAAATCGTTCGGTCAGGGCTGGCACGAGAACCCTTTTCTTATTGAGCCGCTATGCCGCAACATGTTTCATGGCCAGCGCACCATAACCATGATTACGCCAAGCGATTATCTCCGAAGCGAACCATTAACCGATATGGGCCTATTGAATGAATCCAGCCACGGCCGGAACCATGTGGCGGAAAGCTGGCTGCATGACACGAACGACTGGATATACCGCCATCTGCATCAAGCGGAAGAACGCATGATTCGTTTGGCTACAAGGCATAAGCTCTTGGCTCCTACAAAGATGAGTACCCGTATCCTCAAGCGAGCTCTGAATCAAGCGGCAAGAGAGCTGATGCTAGCCCAAAGCAGCGACTGGGCTGCCATCATGAGCGAGAGAACCTCGGCCGACTATGCCATCCTCCGATTGAAAGATCATTTGGGCTGCTTTCATCTGCTTTGCGATGGTATTGAGCAGGAACACGTGGATGAAGCCGTATTGGCTGACTTGGAGAAGACAGATCATTGCTTTCCAGATATGAACTACCAAATCTATGCAGCCGTCACCTGTCATTCGCCTATCCCTATTATTCCAAATCCAACACGATGGGAATCCATACTGGAAGAAACCAGGCATCGTCCGAACGTTTTTATGCTTTCCTGGGAATATCCGCCCAAACAGGTAGGCGGTCTATCCAGAGCCGTTCACGAGCTATCCGAAGCGCTGGCCGCTCAAGGGGAGATTATACATGTTATCACTACATCACATCCGGATGCCCCTGCTTTTGAGAAGCTGAACGGTGTTTATGTACACAGATTGCCAATCGAGACCTCAGGCGACACGCACTTTTACCATTGGACCTTCGAAATGAATCTGGCAATGATTGACCATCTCTTGCGCTGGAAAGAGCATGGAGGGCGGATTGACCTCCTGCACGCGCACGATTGGATGGTCATGCATACAGCCAGAGAGATCAAGCTAAGCTTAAGCATTCCGCTCGCAGCAACGATTCATGCCACGGAATGGGGCAGAAATTCAGGCGTACTGCACACCGATCTGCAGCGTAAAATTCATCAAATCGAATGGAAGCTCACCTACGAGGCAGATTGCGTATATGTATGCAGCGCCTATATGAAAAATGAGATCCAGCGCATATTCAGCTTGCCGCATGATAAAGTTCGCGTTTATCCTAACGGCATTGAAATGCCAAGTTCAAAGCACCGATTCGTCGGACGTCCTCCCTTTTTGGAGAAGGAAGACCGGGTCATATTTTACATTGGGCGCCTCGTATATGAGAAAGGTGTTCAGATCATTATCGATGCCATGCCGGCCATCTTATCCCAAGTTCCAAATGCTGCGTTGGTTATTGCAGGATCAGGACCCATGGAACAAGAGCTTCGAAGCAAAGCCGCTTCTCTAGGCAATCGGGTTAGATTTACAGGATTTGTCGACGAGGCTTACCGTTCGCAGCTTTATCAAGCTGCTGAGGTTTGCGTCATTCCAAGCTTGTACGAACCATTCGGCATCGTTGCGTTGGAAGCAATGGCGAGCCGCAGACCGCTTGTTCTCTCGGACACAGGTGGATTAGCTGAAATTATCCGGCATGGTATCGATGGCTACCGAGCGCTTCCAGGTCACGTAGAATCTTTGGCTTGGCACGTTACTGAGCTCCTGCTTCAGCCCGAATTAGCAGTTAAAATGGCCAATAGCGCCTATCAGGTTGTACAGCAGCGCTATCAATGGCGCGAAATTGCCAGGAGCATGCAGCGGGAATATCATACACTCACCAACTATCAGGAGGGATCAAATGAAGGCTGTGATTATGGCCGGGGGGCGAGGGACGAGGCTGCGTCCCTTGACTTGCCATCTCCCTAAGCCCATGGTGCCTCTTATCGGGAAACCCTGCATGGCGTATATGGTTGAATTATTGAAAAAGCATGGCATCCATGAGATTGCCGTCACTTTGCAATATATGCCCGAAGTGATTCGCGGCTATTTCGGCGATGGCCGCGACTTTGGCGTAGACATGCATTATTTTGAAGAAACCACGCCACTCGGCACGGCGGGAAGCGTGAAAAATGCCCATGCGTTTCTGGACGATACCTTTATCGTAATCAGCGGCGATGCGTTGACGGACTTCGATTTGGGACAGGCCTTAGCTTATCACAAGCAAAAGCAGTCCCAAGCGACTCTGCTGCTTGCACATGCAAACTATCCCTTGGATTATGGCGTTGTCTTAATGAATGATGAAGGAAATATTGTCAAATTTACGGAAAAGCCTAGCTGGGGGGAAGTATGCAGCGATACGGTGAATACAGGCATTTACATTTTGGAACCGGAGACGTTGGAGCATGTGCCTTATGGGCTGGAATTTGATTTCAGCCGGCAGCTTTTCCCTGCTTTATTGCAAGAAAAAGTTGACATTTACGGCTACATTTCCATGGGCTACTGGTCAGACATCGGTAATTTAGATCAGTATCGGCAAACGCAATTCGATATGCTGGATGGCAAAGTCCAGATCGATTTGCCTGGCAAACAGATTCGACCTGGCATTTATGTCGCAGACGGCGTTGAAACAAGTGCACACGCTCGTTTAATTGGCCCTGCATACATCGGAGAGGGAAGCCGGCTTGAGGAGGGTGTGGAGATTGGAGAATACTGCGTCATTGGTAAAAACAACAGGCTTTCCAAGGGAAGCTTGCTCGCCCGAAGTGTGATATGGGATCACAATCATATCGATGAGCATAACGAATTGGTTGGCTCGACATTAACCAGCCGGATTATTAGCCACAAGGCTTCTTATTTGGGCGAAGGTTCCGTTATTGGCAACCATGTGGTGATCGGCGCAGGGAGCCGCATACTGCCGAACGTCAAAGTCTGGCCTCATAAACAAATACGTGAACAAACGCAGCTTCATGCTTCTCTGATTTGGGGAGACCATATTTCCAAAACGTTATTCAAGACTCACGGAGTTAGCGGCATCCCCAATCTCGACCTAACACCTGAATTTGTTGCCAAATTCTCCTCCGCCTATGGGGCCACCTTGGCATCCGGCCAAGCTTTGACCGTCAGTTGTTCCCCCCATTCGTTCACCCGTCTGCTGAAAAGAACAATGACAGCGAGCCTTCAATCCGTTGGCACACATGTTATCGATTTGGGCGATTCCATTGCCCCGGCAGCAAGTTTCGCCATCCGCCAATTAGGCGCTGCAGGCGGCATTCATATTGATTGGCCAGGGAAAGGCAGCGAGATTTGTTGTCTCGCCTGTATAGATGCAGCAGGACTTCCTTTGACGAAAGCAGATGAGCGTAAAGTTGAAAATAATTACTGGCAGGAAGACTACGGGCGAGCGTCCGTGGAACATCTGGGAAGCTACAAGCTGGAGCCCAGTTGGATGGAAACGTACCTAGATGCACTTGCTAAAGAAATTGTTTACGAAAGAGATGGCCCTGTTCACCGCTCACTTCGTATCGTCATTGAAGCAAGCGCCTGGCTGCAATCGTTCATCATTCCTTTTTTTGAAAAATTAGGTGTTGAAGCTATCCATATCACGGCTGCAACCCGGATGGAATCTTTACAAACCTTCATCCCGCTTTCTGAAGCGGACTTTGGCTTGCGATTGAAGGATGACGGCCAAGGCATGCAGCTGCTGACAGAGCAAGGTGTAATCGTTGATGGTGATCTGCAAACCGTCTTCCTCTATTTATGTTATCTGCACAGCCGTCCTGGAGCTGCTATTGGAGCGCCAGCCAGCTCACCCCACCTTTTGGAATCGCTGGCCGAAGGGCTTGGAGCCACAATTAGGAGAACGAAAGAAACGTCCCGCTCCATTCTGGAAGCAACGGAACAAACAAGGATGCATCCCCTCTTCGATTCCTTATTTGCTGTTGGTCTAATTTTGCTGCATTGGGATAGAACCCAAGTTCCTATCTCCGAACTCCTTTCCCTGTTTCCAAGCTTCTATCTTCATCGCGAGAATGTCGATTGTCCCTGGGATT
Organism: Paenibacillus tabacirhizosphaerae; assembly: GCF_040812395.1. Classification (GTDB taxonomy): domain Bacteria; phylum Bacillota; class Bacilli; order Paenibacillales; family NBRC-103111; genus Paenibacillus_E. Next base: position 230,660 of record NZ_JBFNXH010000005.1, read on the forward strand.
CCAAAGGGCAGGTCATGAGAAGCATGATGGAACGAGCGAAAGACACGCAAACCGAGCTGGTGGATGGCATCAAATTTTACCATGAGGAGGGTTGGGTGCTTCTGCTGCCAGATGCGGATAACCCTGCCTTTCAAGTCGTCGCCCACGCCGCCAATCCGCTCGCTGCCCAGTCGCTTGGGGAAGCTTACCGGGAACACATTCTAAATGCGTTGCAGTAGGCATATATTGTTACTGAAAATCCGCTCTGCTCCTGGAAGCTTGTAGACGGATTATTCGAAGTCTCAAGATGAAGGAGAGAGCGGCGTGAATATCATCCCCATCGTTTCCAGACAGATCGCTTATGTGGAGTATGACCATCAATCCTCCAGCATGATCGTGCAATATCATACCGGTTTCAAGGCATCTTACAGCAATGTGAAAGAGGCTGATTATCAAATGATTGTAACCTCAACAAATCGGTACGATTCCTTAATGCGCCTGACGGAAACCAGGTATGCAAAAGAGCGCTCCCCGACCTGGTAAATACGATAATCCAATCTCCACCTGCTCCAACAGGTGGAGATTTTTCGTTTACATGATGCATATGCTACAATGTTGCTCAAAGTACACACGAACTATCTTTCCAGAGAAAAGGTGAGTCCGATACCTACCCAAACCCTCCACCTCGATCAATCGGATCGGGATACGCTCCATTTGCTTGTCCAGTCACCTTCTACACTGTTTGTTTACTGGCACCTGTCTTCGCGAAAATGCGCCATGATTCAAGAGCATTTCGGCTCTGATTGGCAATCTCTCAAGCCTGCGCTGCGGCTGTACGATACAACGGGAATCCCATTTGACGGCAGTGCTGCCGGGGGAGTCTCGGAAATTCCTTTGCCAAAGGGAGAATCGTGCTTTCTAAGCGGTTTTCGCCCGGAAAGGGCTTATATCGCGGATTTGGGCATTCAGAATGAGCACGGGCAATTTCTACCGCTTCTTCGCTCAAACCGTGTGGAAACCCCTCGTTCAGACTACAGCATTGAACGCCTGGCCCACGATGCCAACCAAAATCAGCATCCTGAGCAGATCCCCTTAACCTTTAAACTGCTTCTACCTGAGTCCTATGAACATTTCTCTGCTTATTCGGTGTACATACCGAAGGCGTCAGCAGATACCGAACCTGGAGGCGATTCGGATTGATCACAACCGCTTATGGCTATGTTGCCGTGCTTCTGCATGCCCATCTCCCCTTTGTCAGACAGGAGAATGATCTCGATACACTGGAAGAACGGTGGTTTTTCGAAGCGGTTGTTGACAGTTATCTCCCTTTGATCGATATGATGGAGCGGCTTCTTGAAGATGGCGTTCGTTTTCGCCTTACGCTCTCTCTCTCCCCTCCTTTACTCGCCATGATGGAAGATCAACAGATGCGGCGCAAGCTGCGCAAACATCTCGCTGCACGGAGTGAGCTGGCAGAGCGGGAAGTGTTCCGCTTGTGGGGCGACGCAGATTTCGCGCCTACTGCGATACATTATGCCGAACGCTACCGTCGGCTGAACCAATTGTTCGACCGCCTCGGCGGCGATCTGATTACAAAGCTGCGCAGCCTGCGGGACACCGGCTGCGTCGAGTTGATTACTTGCGCCGCAACACATGCGTTCTTGCCGCTTGTCAAGAACGACACCGCGCTGCGCGCGCAGCTCGAGGCCGCCGTTACGGAGTTTCGGCGGCATTTCGGCGCTGCTCCGGCAGGCATTTGGCTGCCGGAGTGCGGCTACACGCCGGCGGTGGAGCCCCACCTGCAGGCACTCGGGCTTCGGTATTTCGTCGTTGACGCTCACACGCACGCATTGGCGACTCCCGCAGGAGTGGGGACAAAGAGCGTCCTGCCGGAGGGGACTGGTTGGGTGATGGGAGAAGGGCCCAATCGATTTATGGGCCAGATTGTGGCAGAGAGGCCTGATGGCTCGGAGGCACAAGTTGAAACAAAAGGATCTGAAAAATCTGATGGGCAGGTCGAAACAGATGGGCCTGGAAGATCTGCGGAGCAGGTCGAAACAAATGGGCCTGAAAGACCGGAGGAGCAGGTCGAAACAAATGGGCCTGGAAGATCTGCGGAGCAGGTCGAAACAAAAAGGCCTGAAAAACCTAGTGATGCTGCGGGACATGCGTTGCCTGCAGCGGGCCTGCCGCTGCGCACACGAGGCGGCGCCTGTGCCTTCGCCCGGGACCTTGAAGCCAGCGCTCAAGTATGGAGCGCCGTATCGGGGTACCCGGGCGACGCCGACTATCGCGAATATTATCGCGATATCGGCTACGACCTCGGCCGCGCTGGCGGCGCCGAGTGGGAATACATCAAGCCCTATGTGCTGCCGGACGGCGAGCGTATTCATACGGGCTTGAAGTACTACCGCGTCACCGGCGCAGCCGCGAGTGACGCCAAAGCGCCCTACCACCCGGAGCGTGCCGCTCTCAAAGCCCAGCAGCATGCTGAGCATTTCGTCGCGAGCCGGGTGGCGCAGCTTCGCCGCCTCGCAAGCGAGCGCGAGGCGCACATCGCGGCCGCGGGCAATCGCCCGTCGCGGCCGGCAGAGCCGCCGGTCATCGTATGTCCATACGATGCCGAGCTGTTCGGCCACTGGTGGTACGAAGGCCCCCAGTGGCTGGAAGCTGTGCTGCGCGGCCTCGATGCCGCGCGCAGCAAGCAAGCAGACGTAGTCGTGTCTACGACTACGTTAGGCGACTACGCCGCCGCCCATGCGCCGACCAGGGAAGCAGAGCTTCCCGTGTCGAGCTGGGGCCGGGGCGGCTACGCCGAGGTCTGGCTACAGCCGCGCAGCCAGTGGGTGCATCCACAGCTTCACGCAGCAGAGGATCGCATGCTGCTAGCAGCGAGAAAACACCCGGATGCGTCCCTGCTTTCCGAACTTCAGAAGCGCGCGCTGAATCAAGCAGCTCGCGAGCTTATGCTTGCGCAAAGCAGCGACTGGACATTCATTATAGACGCCGGAACGGTTGTAGATTATGCCAAACAGCGTATTAGAACCCATCTCGAACAATTCCATTTGCTTCTGGATCATATAGAAGAACGACCAGACCGCCGACTTGAAAAGCATTTTTCCGACATCTTAGATCTTTTAGAGAAAAAAACACCCTTCCTTCCAGAGCTGCACTATGAGCTTTATGCAAAGTTCCGGCTTCCCGCAGACGATTTCTTGACAGCAAGAGCTCATCCAGCAGTTGTTGGATCGTTACCAACGTCGCTGCCTGCATATTTATCTGCCGCATCACCTGGCAAATCGCTGCGAATTCTTATGCTCGCTTGGGAATATCCGCCACGCATCATCGGCGGTCTCGCTCGTGCCGTGTGTGATTTATCCAAACAGCTTGCGGCAGCTGGACACACGGTACACGTCATTACGTGCTTCTCTCCCGAGTGTCATTCTTATGAACTGGCCGACGGTGTACACGTTCATCGGGTGCCCATTCTCCAGTCCATTCAGTCGATTGCCTTCTTGGACTGGGTTTTTCAAATGAACATGGCTTTCGCCGACATGATGATTCGTTTATCGCAGCAAGATCAATCCTTTGATGTCATTCATGCTCATGATTGGCTTGTAGGCTACGCGGCGAAAGAAAGCAAGCGGACGCTCCGCATCCCGCTTGTTGCGACGATTCATGCCACCGAATTTGGCCGCAATCAAGGCGTGCTGGAAACAGACATTCAGAAACGAATCCATCGACTTGAAGCCAAATTATCGCTTGAAGCCGATCACCTTATTGCCTGCAGTCAATATATGCAAACGGAAGTCATTCGACTATTTGAGCTGTCCGACAACCAAATCACCCATATTCCTAACGGTGTTGGGCCCTATGCCTCACCAAGTCCGTCTTTGCAGACCACGAACCCCGTTCTTCACTCTGCGGTAATTGGCGCTGACACCGGCGATCGCATCATTTGCTTCCTCGGTCGGCTCGTTCTTGAGAAAGGCGTTCATACGCTTATCGCGGCTATGAACCTCGTTCTCGAACGCTTCCCTCAGGCGAAGCTGGTCATTGCCGGAGCAGGACCTGAAGAAAACTCTCTACGCACACAAGCCTGCAGTCTGGGAGACCGCGTCAGCTTCACCGGATTTCTTGATGAAAGTGACAAACAACTGCTGCTTCATACAGCTGAACTTTGCGTATTTCCTAGTCTTTACGAGCCCTTCGGCCTTGTCGCCCTGGAGGCGATGGCAAGCCATACGCCCCTAATCGTTTCCGATACAGGAGGCCTTGCCGAAATTGTCAAGCATGGCATCGACGGTTATAAAGTAACTGCCGGCAGCATCGACGCGCTTGCTTGCCAAATCATTAAACTACTTGAACATCCTGAGCTTGCTGCTCGAATAGCAGACGCTGCGGCAGTAAAAGTTCAACATGCTTTTAACTGGAACGATATCCGTACAGCCACAACAGAAGTCTACTATCAAGTCATTACTAGATTCTCTCAACATTCAGGTATAGCGTACCAACAGAAGGAAATAATGGGATGATATACAAATATGAACCTCATGTAAGCGTGGTCAGTTCGAATTTTCAGAATATTTTCAAAGAATGATTGATTCCTTGGTAATAATTAGGTAACCTAGTGGCAAGCCCTGTGCTGATAAATGTCCTATCCATGCAAAACGAGAGACGCGATATCCACATTGGATACCTTACGGACGGGTTCTTATTCGCGATCCAAACAAAAGAGTGGGGAAGTGATGATTTGCCTAGACATCTGGTCATCGGAAATGGAAAATTTCTTATTAACCTCGATCAGCATTCCTACATGCGCGATCTGTATTATCCTTACGTAGGCCAGCTTAACCATATCGGCGGCTATCAGTGCCGTGTAGGTATATGGGTAGATGGCGCATTTGCATGGCTCAATGCCCCCGAATGGCAATTCAAGCTTGGCTATGTGGAAGATTCACTCGTCACCGAGGTCACGGCAACACATCCCGATCTTGGCATCACCCTGCTCATGAATGACGGCGTACATCAGCGCGAGGACATCTATTTGAAACGCATTCAAATCACGAATCACAAAAACACCGTACGTGAAGTCCGTATGTTTTTCAACCAGGATTTGCTCATTAATGAAACAGAAGTTGGAGATACGGCCGCTTACTATCCAACAACGAATACGGTTTTTCATTATAAGAAAGATAGATATTTCATGTTTAATGGCAGCACGGGAACAGAGGGCATTTTCCAGTATTCTACAGGTGTCAAGAGGTTCTATAATGCCGAAGGTACGTGGCGTGACGCTGAGGATGGTCACTTGATGGGCAATGCCATTGCGCAAGGGTCTGTTGACAGTACGATCTCCTTCCGGCTTTTCGTACCTCCGGAGGCGAATCAGACGATGTATTACTGGATGGGCGCAGGCAAAACGCTTGAGGAAGTAAAAACGCTCGATACGTACGTCAAAGATAGCCATCCCGGTAAGCTGCTTGACCGCATTACGGTTTATTGGCAGCGCTGGGCAAATAAATCCGAACGCGACTACGGGGATTTGCCATTAAACGTTCAACGTCTTTTCAAACAAAGCCTGCTGCTCGTCAGAACCCAAACCGACGTGAACGGCGCCATCATTGCCGCTAATGATTCGGATATTATGCAGAGCAATCGCGATCACTACAGCTACATGTGGCCGAGGGATGGCGCATTAATTGCTTATTCCATGTCAATGGCTGGCTATCAGGGCATGATCATCCCCTTCTTCAACTTCTGCGCCAACGTTCTGTCGGCTGAAGGTTATTTGCACCATAAATACAATCCTGACGGCACCGTCGGGTCCAGCTGGCATCCTTACATTCATTCAGGCCGGGTGCAGCTGCCGATTCAAGAAGACGAAACAGCCCTGGTCTTGTTCGCGCTCTGGCAGGATTTCCAGAAGCATGGAAGCCTGGAGTTTGCACAGTCCCTTTACCGCAACCTGATTCGCAGAGCGGCGAGATTTATGTCCACTTACATCGATCAGGAGCTGAACTTGCCGAAACCCAGCTACGATCTATGGGAAGAACGCTACGGCATTTACACCTTCACGGCTTCAGCTGTGTATGGCGGACTTATTGCCGCTTCCAACTTCAGCAACTTGTTCGGGGATGAGGAAAGAAGCAATCGGTATAAGCACACGGCGGAGAAAATCAAAGCCGGTATCCTTAACCACCTCTGGGATGAGAACGAAGGCCGCTTCGTTCGCGGCTTGTATCTGGAAGACGGCGAATGGGTCAAGGATATGACGCTGGAGAGCTCGGTTTATGGCATTTTCGAATTCGGCGTCCTGGCTGCTGACGATGAACGTGTCGTGAGTACGATGAAAGCCAACAAAGACGGCCTCATGATCAAAACCGAAATCGGAGGCTCCGCCCGCTATCATCACGATTATTACTTCCAGCGCTCCACCGATATCGACAACGTCCCTGGAAATCCTTGGATCATCTGCACGTTATGGATTGCCGAGTGGGAAATCGAATACGCCAAAACGCTTGCCGATCTGGAATCCCCACGCAAAACCTTGGAATGGGTCGTCAAGCATGCGATGGAAAGCGGCGTTCTGCCTGAGCAATTGGATCCATTTACAGGAGATCCTGTATCCGTTGCTCCGCTCACTTGGTCTCATGCCACGTATGTGTTGACTGTCGTAAAGTATTTGAACAAATACAAACAGCTAGTTAAATAATCAAAAAATCCCGTTCTCTCGACTGTGAGGGCGGGATTTTTGTTCTGTTATCGGCGAAATCCGAACTTCCATAGACACACATTCAGTGCGGCGCTTACAGCGATGAATGCATACACGCCATAGGGAAACATCGTGCTTCCATAATGCAAAAATCCAATGCCACCGATTAGTAGAATTAATGGAAATACCTTCCAACCATCCTTCTTCTGGGCCCATTCGAACGATTCTGAGAAAGGCAATCCTTGCTTCATGCTTCGGAAGCAAATCATCCCGTATAAACTGGCAACGATGGCAATAGCCACAAGATCGGGAATAATTCTATATCCAAAAACCGCCGTATGTATGATGCTTTCCACAACAAACATCGGCAAAAATAATTTGACATAGACGGCTTTCAATACGCCTTTATACAGCGCCGTTGTGGTTATTAGAGGTGCCGCTCCATAGATCCAAGACCCTTTATAAGTCCCTGAATACCGCAGCATCATGATCACAGTAGGAATAAGCAGCAGCGAAGAGTAGATGTATAAGTACCCACTGCTGGCAGACACTTCAGCCCAGGATGAATACCTCAACGTAGTGAAAAGGAAAATATAGGGCAATATAATCGAAAATCCAAGGGACGGGTAGACTTTCAGCTTGAATTCACGCTCAGTCTTCATCATCTTTCCAGCAAATCGGAAAAAAGCCCACTCCATCTTGTCCGCGCATAACCAGTTGAGGAAGCGATCGGATCGCAGTCTGCCGCTGGAGGCAGCTCCTCCACTCTGGTAAGCGAGCTTGCGGAGATTGCGTTCAAATGCTGGCATGCATTGTATATAGATGACAATGGCCAGGATCGGAACGATGACGGCAAGCACGGAGAATGCCACATGCACTTTATCCAGATTCCCCTCGAACAGCATTTCCATCAGTGATCCGTACCATACTGGAGGAATAAGGACTTGCCACCATTTCAAGTGAAATACAATGTTCAATTGGACAATTTCGAACGATCTGGAGATCAGCTGATAGCCAATCGTTATGGCAATCGTCAAGCCGATTTGGACATAGTTAATGATATCCTTCAGCTTTTCTCCGTCAAATATTTGCAAAATGAATAAATAGATGAGCGCCGTCAGTACAACGAAGAATAAGTCCAGCAGTACGATTTCCGCTAAAAACAGGAGTGTGAATGAGATGCCATGACGGAAAAGAGCAGCCGCCAACGGCGCCGCCATGAGCGCTCCCGTAAGAAATAACAAATATATGATCACGTGAACTGTCTTCGCTGCATTGATCGTACGCCGGTTGATCGGCTTCGTCAGCAGCACCTGATGGTCGCGCACATCCAACATGACCGATGAAAAATCAGCAATCATCGTCGTCATAATGATAAACGAGAACATCCCGAAGACAAGACTCATCTGAAACAGGTAGTGTTTCCCCATGAGCAGAAGGGGAACCATCATCAGCCCCATTAGTGCATAGAACCATAAGGATTTAATAAATTGGTTGCTGTGCTCGTTGACGTTGTAATCATTCTTTTTTCTGTTGGAGTTTAGCAAAATCGTTGCGCTTCTTCGACCATCCATGGTCAGCTTCATTTGTAAAATACGTCTCATGACCGGATAATCGGTCCCCAGCCTGGTGAACATCCATTGACAGCGGTCCAGTATGCGAAGTGTTCGGAAATCTTCCATGGGCTAATCCTCACGTACAATGGAGACAAAATGCTCAGCAATTGCCTGATGCTCGTGAAACCCTGTCAGCTGATTAAAAATTTGCTCCAATGATCCTTCCTTGCTTTGCTCCTTCAATGCCTCGAAGCTGCCATCTGCAACAATTTCGCCGCCGTTCAGCAAAATAATGCGCGAGCTTATTTTCTCCACAACATCCATGATATGCGAGGAATAAAAGATCGTTTTGCCCATCTTCGCAAGCTGCGTCAGAATCTCCTTAACAACCATGACACTGTTTGCATCCAGACCGCTTAACGGCTCATCGAGAAACAACAAATCAGGGTTATGAAGCAAGCTGGAGATCAGCATCACCTTCTGCTTCATACCCTTGGAATAAGAAGCTATGCGCGAGTGATATACATCTTCCATTCCCAGTTGACGCATCAAACGGCGCGATTTGTGGTCAGCTGCATCAAAATCCATGCCATATAGCTCTCCGACGAATGTCAAATACTCCGATGCCGTTAAGTTATCATACAGTTCCGCGATTTCCGGGACATATCCGATCCTTTTTTTATAGGCGACATCCCCATTAGCGATATCTTTGCCAAATATGCGAATCTCCCCTGAATAGCCGCTTACCAGACCTAGCATGATCTTCACTGTGGTGCTCTTACCAGCGCCATTAGGGCCAATGTAGCCGATAATTTGTCCACGTCCAACCTCCAGATCAATGCCCCGCAATACATATCTGTCCTCGTATTTCATCCGCAGTTCTCTAATAGACAGTACGTTTTCCATAGCTTCCACCTGCTTTCTTTTTGCCGCATCCACTAATGATAGCAGAAATAAGATGGAAAAATCTACCTATTATGGCTGAACGACACGTTCATACTCGCTATTCGTTCACTTCCTCATACGCTCTCTCATACGTCTGAGCATCCCAAAGTTGCTCGAGTTCAGCCTCTTCGGAGAATTTGAGCGAGTATAGCCACCCTTTATCGTAAGGAGATTCATGGAGCATGTGTATAGATCTATCCAAAAGCAAATTCACAGCCACAACTTGACCAGATAACGGAGCGAACGTATCGTGTTCATCGTCCGAAATTGTTTCAATTGTACCCAGAAACTGCCCTTTCTGCACAAACGTCCCCATTTCGGGCAGCTCGATGAACACTACCATCCCTAGCTCCATAATGCCGTAATCGGTTAAGCCGATAATCGCCCGATCCCCTTCTATTCGTATCCAGAAATGATCCCTTGTATATTTCAAATGTGCTGGAACTGACACGTCCATTCGCCTCCAACGGAGAAAAAGCTCCTCAGCCCGCATTCGCATGCCAGCCGGAGGAGCTTCTTCATAATTGATAAATCTTATTTTACAACCAGATTTTTGTCGCCTGGTTTCCAGTTCATTGGGCACAAACCGCCGGATTGAAGCGCTTGAAGCACGCGAAGCGTTTCTTCTACGCTGCGGCCTACGTCATTGTGGTTAACAACTTCGTATTTCAGTTCGCCTTCTGGATCGATGATGAACAGACCGCGAAGCGCGATACCTTCTTCTTCGATCAGAACGCCGTAGTCACGAGCTACGGATTTCGTGATGTCAGCAGCAAGCGGGAATTCCAATTTGCCAAGACCGTTGTCATTGATTGGCGTATTGATCCAAGCTTTGTGCGTATGGATGCTGTCGATCGAAACACCAAGGATCTCAGTGTCCAGTTCTTTGAACTGGCTAGCTGCATGGCTCAATGCTGTAATTTCTGTAGGGCACACGAATGTGAAATCCAATGGGTAGAAGAACAATACTAACCATTTTCCTTTGTAATCGGACAATGAAGCTTTACCAAACGCTTTGCCATCACCTGTAGCTGTCTCCATTGTAAAATCTGGAGCTTGTTTACCAACTAAACGCTCTGCCATGTGTATAATTCCTCCTCAAATCTATCTTTATCATATAAAATGGTAACATCCGACTACTTGAAAGTCAATAATTAGATTTTATATTAATTAATAATTATTATCATAATAAAGTGAGGTTGAAAATGAACGAAACTAGCGCCCTCGAACATTACCTGGATGCACTCCATCCCTTATCGTGGGAACAGAAGCAGCGTTTCTTCAGCTTATTCACAGCATTCGCCATCGAAAAAAATGTACATCTGCTAAGGGCTGGCGACCGGGTCGAGCATCTTTACTTCTGTCTGTCGGGCAGCTTTCGCATGTATTACAGCACCTTCGAAGGCAGGGAACGCGTCAAGACGCTTGGTGCCGCAGGCGATTTTGTCACCTCCTACAGCGCACTTTTGACAGGATGCCCCTCGTCCATTTCCATTCAGGCGCTACAGTCTTCCAAACTGCTCAAGGCCCGGTTCTCGGACTTCAAGGCGCTAACCGCCGTCGATCCGGTTTGGGAGCGTGTCGCCCGGCTTGTATCCGAAGGGTTGTATATCAAGAAGGAGCGCAGGGAGATGCAGCTGTTGACACTTTCCGCAGAGGAGCGCTACCTCATCTTCCTCAATGAGTTTGGCCCGTGGGAGGATCAGTTTCCGCAGCATCATATCGCATCGTATTTGGGCATGACGCCCGTCGCGCTTAGCCGGATTCGCTCCAAGCTAAAAAAGCAATTTCATTAACCTGGGTTAATGAAGCTTCGGTCCTTTCTGTAATATGCTGAAGGCAACTCTTACGGAAGGATACGATTCCTATGAAATTATCTGGTCATTGCGTGCTTATTACAGGCGGTTCAGCCGGTATCGGGTTATCGCTGGCAACAAGGCTCTCCAAACTCGGCAATAAAGTCATTATCGCCAGCAGCAGTCAGGAAAAGCTGAATCAAGCGGTTCAATCCTGCCCGACTCTTATACCTTATGCGTGTAATCTTGACAATCTGGAAGCTCTGCCAGCATTCGCCGAAAAACTGATCGCCGAGCATCCCGATCTGAATCTTCTCATCAATAACGCCGGTATCCAGTTCCGCTATAACTGGCTGACGGAGCCCGATATTCCGGTTAAAATCAATCGGGAAATCCGGGTTAACCTCATCTCAGCCATGCAGATGTGCAGCGCCTTCCTGCCTCATTTGGCAAAGAAGCCGGAAGCCGCTATCGTCAATGTGTCATCCGGGCTCGGCCTCGTTCCCAAGAAGGAAGCTCCCGTATACTGCGCGACGAAAGCGGCCATACATATTTTTACCAAAAGCCTTCGCTATCAGCTTGCGGACACCACTGTCAAAGTGTTTGAAATCATTCCGCCTCTGGTCGACACTGAATTGACTCAAGGCCGCGGCAAAGGCAAAATTTCGCCTGATCAACTGACAGACGAATTTATCAACGCTTTCGAACGCAACCGTTATGAAATCCGCATCGGCAAAGTCAAGCTGCTGAACCTCATCAACCGATTGGCTCCCGCCGTCGCCGATCGCATTATGCGTGACAGATAAATCAATGGATGGCTCTGCGCCCGCGCAAAGTAAGTCCTAATTGCAAAAAAGAGCTCACCGGACGGGCAATCTCTGCGCTTCCGGCAAGCTCTTTTTTTTATTTACGCATAGCGTCTACGATCAGTTGACCCATTGCAACAGTACCAATGGCTTTGCTCTTATCCACAGCGATGTCGCCTGTGCGGTGACCCGCATCCAGCACTTCTTTTACAGCGCGCTCGATGGAATCCGCTGCTTCGTGGTATCCGAAAGTCAGGCGGAACATGAGTGCAACGGAAAGAATCGTTGCGATTGGATTGGAAATGCCTTGTCCAGCAATATCAGGCGCGGAACCGTGTACCGGCTCGTAGAGCCCGAAACTGCCTTCGCCAAGCGAAGCGGAGGACAACATGCCGATGGAACCTGTCAGCATCGCTGCTTCGTCGCTCAGAATGTCGCCAAACATGTTCTCTGTAACGATAACGTCAAAGCTGGATGGACGGCGCAGCAATTGCATTGCACAGTTGTCTACGAGCACGTGTTCCAGTTCAACATCCGGATAATCTACAGCGATCCGGTTCACTGTTTCGCGCCAGAGGCGAGAAGTTTCCAGAACGTTCGCTTTATCGACGGAAGCCAGCTTCTTGCGGCGCGTTTGAGCGATTTCGAAAGCTTGGCGAGCAATACGCTCAATCTCAGCAACGTTATATGCGCAAGTATCGACAGCTTCTTGACCGTTAGCCGTCTCACGGCGGAATTTCTCACCGAAGTAGATGCCGCCAGTCAATTCACGCACAACGATTAGGTCTGTGCCTTCCAGAACTTCGGGCTTCAACGTGGAAGCTTCTTTCAAGCAGTCGAAAATGACAGCCGGACGAATGTTTGAGAACAGTCCAAGCGCTTTACGAATGCCAAGAAGGCCAGTCTCAGGACGAAGCTCCTTGGAGTTGTTGTCCCATTTTGGACCGCCAACTGCTCCTAAAAGAACAGCATCTGCCGATTGGCAAACTTTCAGCGTTTCTTCCGGAAGCGGAGTGCCTTTCTCATCAATGGCAATCCCTCCGAACAAGGCATGCTCTGTTTCAAATTGATATCCGAACAATTCTTCGGTACGTTTCAATACTTTTTCCGCTTCTGCAACGACTTCTGGACCGATTCCGTCACCAGCGATTACAGCGATTTTTTTAACTTCTGCCATGACTATCCTTCACTCCTTAGAGTATTGTGTAAGCAACTCTTGCCTCATAAGCATATATGCTGATCTCATTGTACCATAACTGGCTTCTTATACTTAGATATAAAAGCTATTGCTTTTATAGGAATCGCCTATAAACCTAAGCATTAAAAATGGCATATACATTGCATTTTCTTTATATTTCGGGTGTTGGCGAGGTCCCTTGCGGCAACAGGGGCTCATACATCATTATTGCATGATTATCGGTTATCCATTCCTCATTGACAACTTCCCGCTGTCTGTTAACCACCCTGCGATAAATTTCATTATGGCGCACATACCCGCCCCAATATTCTTGCGTAATCCAGTGCTTATTCTCGTATATTTCGTACGTATACACAGGCGGTTGCTCCGCTCGCCATTCCCCGTCGAGATTCGTCTCTGTGAGATGAACAAAAAGCTGATATCGTTCATTCGTATCGTTGCGGATCTGCAAGTCGAGATAATTATAGAAACAGGTCGCCCCACTGCCAAACGGCTGACTCCTGCCCGAATCGGGAAACACGTCATAGCTATGCCGATATCTCTCTGTTACGGTTAGCGGCGTATGCAGCGTCATCCAGTAAATCAAGTTGGACAGCTGGCATAACCCGCCGCCAATTCCTGTCTGCACCTTCCCATGAAATAACACCATGCCGTCTACATACCCTTTTCTGCGCGTCGTATTACCGATCAAGCGCCAGTAGGAGAACGTCTCACCTGGCTCCAGCACAATGCCGCTAATCTGTTTGGCAGCAAGATGAAGATTGGTAACTTTGTTAAACTGAAGCCACATATCCACATCTTTCAACTGTCTGAGCAGCGGCGTTTGGTGGGTGAATACTCGGTAACCGAACGGCTCCGCCTGCCTGACTTTTGCATAAGACCGGCCGTCCAGATACCAGCGAAGATAGCGTCTCAGACGAAATACCTTTTTCCCGAGATATAGCCTCATTTTGCTTCGATGAATCGGTTTCAGCACGTTGCTCCCCATCCTTTATTCAATTTCCAGGGATCGTTTATTCTTTAATAGCTACAATTCTTAACCGTTTATAGTCGGCGAACCAAACCCCGTCAGCAAATAAGGCTGGTCTTGCGGCATGTGCTATCTTCTCAAAAATCGATCCTCTATCCGATGCAGGGATATTCTTGAAAAATTCATCAGCGGCGAAACCATTCAACCAATGAAAAAGCCCATTCTCACCATCTTCCAACTGCGTAGGACGATCAAAGTGAGCCGCATAGGTCACTCGAAACCCTTGTTTTTCAAGTAATAAACTATATTCCCCTATGCTCGGAAAGTACCAAGGATTGCGCTGGCTTGCATCAATCCCGTAATCTTGGGAGAGCACATCATAAATTCCACGCACAATATGCTCTACGTTACCTTTCCCGCCAAATTCCGCAACAAAACGTCCACCTTTCTCCAATGCGTTCCAAACGCTAGCGACCACACTTTCCGCATCCTTCACCCAATGCAGTACCGCATTAGAGAAGACTGCCTGCACAGGCGCATCCAAAGCAAACGACTCTGCATTGCCAGTAACAAATTCAAGGTTCGGGTATTTTTGGCGCGCTTTTTCAACCATACGTTCCGAATAATCCATCCCAATGACCGAAGCGCCAGATTGAGCAATCTCACTGCTTAGATCACCTGTCCCGCAACCCAAATCAAGTATGCGTTCCCCTTTTTGTGCATCGAGCAGTTCGACCACACCTTTTCCAAACTGTGAAACAAAACCTAATTTATTATCGTATAATTCCGGCTTCCAACTATGCGTCGATCCCATCGCTTATACCCCCTCGAAAAATGTAGTAAACTTATTGTTACATAAAATTGGAAATTGGTGAAATATATAAAACAAATCATATTGATAGGTATTACCTATAGTGTTTAAACTCACAAAATAACGCAAGGGAACCTTGTCTAATCCCATACGCCAGGCATGGGGAGGAAATTGGATATGGGGTTCCAACCGCTGTTAAAGTCGTGTTCCTTGATTGGACAAGGTGGTGCGAACACGCCTTTAAAGGCGGCCGCTATCGCTTTTCCACCCCATATCCATTCCCTCTGTTCTACTTTTGTGCTGCCTTCCACTTTCTCTTTTGATTAACCTGTCTTCCATCCGGTATTCCTAACCCATCAACACCCCTGTTAGATTCCGGGTACATTTCGCCTCCGCTAGTTTCGCAAGAAAACCGAGGAGGTGTTGCCGGATCGCCAATTCCCTATGCACAGCGATATCAACGGAACTACGAAGCCTTATTCCACCATAACGTCCCTTTTCTCCCCCTGAAGAGGAACTAGGGTGCGTTAAATGAGCGCAATGGTGCCTACAACCCAGCATTTCCTGCTCATAAGGTACGGTAGTTCCGCGAAATGCCCCTACAGCCGTAAATACCGCCTCTTAACGCATCCACGTTCCACTCACCCGTGCAAAATAGACAATCTATCGAAGATTGAGGCGGTATGGGGCGATCCAAACCGCTGTGATGCTTCCGAATCTTCGGATCTTCTTCGTCCATCCTATCAAATGCTCGTACCCCACGATGCGTGCGGAATCTCTCCGCTCTGCGAGCTCGTCACATACATACCTGACGCTTTAGTTCTGTAAAGGATTTAAACATTCTGACCAAAAAAACACCCGCGGCGCCTGTTACCAAGCCTGCGGGTATCTTTGACTTCCATTATGCATTTTGTAAATATGATTCCATTGCCTTAGCCAACTTCTGCATGCCAAGAATCGTAGTTTCGCGATCCGTGTGCGTATAGTTGAGACGCATCGTATTGTATTTCGGATTTTCAGCAAAAAATGTGGAGCCAGGCACGAAAGCCACACCTTCTTTTACCGCAATTTTGAGAAGATCCTCTGCCCGGATTTGTTCCGGAAGCTCCACCCAGATGAACATGCCGCCTTTCGGTTCTTCCCATGTTAAACCAGGCCATTTCAAATCAGCTAGCAAGCCTGTCATGAACTTCATCCGATCGCGATAATGTTCGCGAATGAGCGAAATATGCGCATCCAGATCAAAATGCTCGAGCAAATGATAAAGAGTCTGCTGATCGATCGTGCTCGAGTGCAAATCAGCCGATTGTTTAAACCGCGCCATTTGACTGATAATAGCTTTGTCCGCCATTACCCATCCTGTACGGAATGCAGGAGCTACCGTTTTGGAGAACGTACTGGTATAGACTACGCAGCCGCCTTCCTCAGATCCGCCTAAGGAGTAGATCGTAGGGTAGCTCTCCGATTCATCAAACTGGATCTCCCCATACGGATCATCCTCAAGAATCAGCACTTCATGTTTGCGGCATAAATCCAGCAAGCCTTGACGGCGTTCCAGACTCCATGCGCGGCCCGCAGGGTTCGAGAAAGTAGGGATGACGTAAACCATCTTCGGGTTATGCTTCGCAATTTTCACCGCGAGGTCATCCAGGAGCATCCCGTCGTTATCGCTGTCAACGGAATACACTTTAGCGCCTTTGGCTTGAAAGACTTGAATTGCTGCCAAATAGGTCGGGCGTTCGACAAGAACAACGTCATCTTCGTCAATGTAAGACCGTGTGAGAAGATCGATTGCTTGTTGAGAGCCTGTTGTCAGCAGCATTTTGTCCGGCGTTACGTGCATATTCTTGGCAGCCATGCGGCGGCAAAGGGATTCGCGCAGCGGCATGTAGCCTTCGGTTAATCCATATTGCAGCGCTGATTTGCCACCAGCGATAACGCGCTTGAACGCGTCGCTCACAGCATCCAGCGGGAAAAACTCCTCAGCCGGCAAACCGCCTGCGAAGGAAATAATGGAGCTGCCTTGTGTTAACTTCAAGATTTCTCTTACTGCCGAAGAGGAGAAACCTTCCAACGATTTGGAAAATCGATACTTCATAACGGGCGCATCCTCTCAAGGTTGTAGAAAGCACCCCACTTCTCTTCAGATGGAGGTGAGGTGCTCATCTTGCTGAGCTTTAGAAGCTTGTCGTTAAATCAACGTGACGTTGCTTCTATTGCTCGTTGGCGTTTTTCTTTTTTCAATGAGTCTATTCACTGCATCCAAATAGGCTTTGGCGCTTGCTTCAAGAATGTCAGTAGAAATGCCGCGGCCTTGAACAGATACATCGTTTTGTTTTAGTACCACGTGTACTTCTCCGAGCGCATCTTTACCATGTGAAACGGATTTGATCGAGTAATCGTCGAGCTCGACTTCTTCCTTCGTCACTTTGTCAATGGCATTGTAAATCGCATCGACAGAGCCGTTGCCGACTGCGCTTTCAGCGATTTCGCTGCCGTCTTGAAGACGAACATGCACGGTAGCGGTCGGCGTCATTTGGTTGCCGTACGCTACTTGCAGCGTGCCGAGCGCGAACACTTCCGGCGTCTCGATCAGTTTTTCTTCGATCAACGCGCGGATGTCCTCGTCTTCTACATTTTTCTTGCGATCTGCCAGATCCTTGAACTTGGCAAAAGCGGCATTGATCTGCTCGTCACCAAGATCGTAGCCAAGGTCGATCAGCTTTTCACGGAACGCGTGGCGGCCCGAATGTTTGCCCATCACGAGCTTGCTCTCTTTGACACCGATTGTCTCAGGAGAGATAATCTCGTAGGTCGTTTTCTCCTTCAGCATGCCATCCTGATGAATGCCGGACTCATGGGCGAACGCGTTAGCGCCGACGATCGCTTTGTTGCCTGGCACCACCATGCCGGTCAGCTTGCTGACCAAGCGGCTGGTGCGGTAGATCTCGCTCAGCACAAGCGATGTCTTCGCTTGGAAAAACTCTTGGCGCGTTTCAAGCGCAAGCGCCACTTCCTCGAGCGAGGTGTTGCCTGCCCGCTCGCCGATGCCGTTGATAGTGCCTTCGATTTGATCAGCACCATTCAACACAGCCGCCAGCGCGTTCGCAGTCGCCATGCCGAGGTCGTCATGGCAGTGCGCGCTCAGTTGAATCTTCTCAATGCCAGGCACGGTTTCCTTCACCATTTTGAAAATATTGCCGTAGTCGTACGGTGTCATATACCCGACTGTATCCGGAATATTTACAACCGTCGCGCCTGCTTTGATAGCCATTGCCGTTACTTCCGCGATGAAATCCAGCTCCGTACGTCCTGCATCCTCTAAGGAGAATTCAATTTTGCTAAAATATTTCTTCGCATATTTGATAGCCGCCTCAGCCGTCTCCAGCACCTGGTGCTTCTCCATCTTCAGTTTATACTGGCGATGAATTGGCGATGTTGCCAGGAAAAGATGGATGCATGGATCTTGCGCGCCCTGCAGTGCTTCTCTTACGGCTTCGATATCTTGCTCCCGGGATCGGGAAAGACCGATAACCGAAGCGTTCTTGACGGCTCTGGCAACTGCGTTGACAGCTGCCAAATCACCTGGCGATGCCGCAGGAAAGCCGGCCTCCATCCGATCAATGCCCAGCTTCTCCAATTGCAGCGCAATCTCAACCTTTTCCTGCACGTTCAGGTTCACGCCGGGCGATTGTTCTCCGTCTCTCAGAGTTGTATCAAAGATGTAAATTTTACGCACCGTGTCACCTCCTAAGAGTTTCTTGTAAATTTGTTAAAACAGTACTTCCAAGAAGTTAGACCGTTCCGGTCTTCAGCATTTGCCTCCAATCGCTGTTGAAAACTTATCCCCTCATCCAACTTAAATTCAAAAGGTAGGGATAAGTTTTCAAAGGCGAACGCTGACGCTTTTCCGGCAAATACTGAGCCCTCCACTGGGCTTCTCGAAGAAGGTTTTAAAGATTTAACACTAAAACTTTACTCGTCTAAATAGTATTTACAGGGAGCGATTGGGAAATCCATCCCAATCACTCCCTGTGTATGTTAATACCTATAAGTGCTTACAATTACTTTTTGATCCAGTGCATCATTTCACGCAATTGACCGCCAACAACCTCGATTGGGTGCTGAGCTTCGTTGCGGCGAGTTGCATTCATGAAAGCGAAGTTGGATTGGTTTTCCAAGATGAAGTCGCGAGCGAATTTACCTTGTTGGATATCGGAAAGCACTTCTTTCATTGCTTTCTTCGTTTCAGCTGTGATAATACGAGGGCCAGTTACATAGTCACCGTACTCCGCAGTGTTGGAGATGGAGCTGCGCATGGAAGCAAGTCCGCCTTCATACATCATGTCAACGATCAATTTAAGCTCGTGCAAGCACTCGAAGTAAGCCATTTCAGGTGCATAACCAGCTTCAACCAATGTTTCGAAACCTGCTTTAACGAGTTCAGAAGCACCACCGCAAAGAACGGCTTGCTCACCAAACAGGTCAGTTTCTGTTTCTTCACGGAAGGAAGTTTCAATAACCCCTGCGCGTGTACAGCCAATACCTTTTGCATAAGCAAGACCGATTGCTTTTGCGTTGCCAGTAGCGTCTTTCTCGATTGCGATCAAACCAGGAACGCCAAAGCCTTCTACATACGTACGGCGTACCATGTGACCTGGGGATTTAGGAGCAACCAGGAATACATCCGTACCTTCTGGAGCTACGATTTGTCCAAAGTGAATGTTGAAGCCGTGGGAGAACATCAAAGCTGCGCCTTTTTTCATGTTAGGTGCAATGGACTCACGGTATACGCGAGCTTGTGTTTCATCCGGCATCAAGATTTGAATCACGTCAGCGCGTCTTGCCGCTTCTTCAACGGATACAACTTCGAAACCGTCATTTTTTGCTGTGTTCCAAGAACGGCCTTCACGAAGACCGATAATAACGTTCAATCCGCTGTCACGCAAGTTTTGTGCTTGTGCGTGCCCTTGGGAACCATAACCAACAACTGCGATTGTTTTACCTTTTAATACCGCTAAGTCTGCATCTTTTTCATAATAAGTCGTAACTGCCATTTGAATAAATCCTCCTTTGATATGATGAATCCGTATTTGTCTACCCCTTGAATGGGTGTTTCAACGATTTACCCTATTGGAGCACTAAAGGGTACATCGCTGAAAGCCCCACTCAAGGAGGCTTTGCCCGCTAATTCCTTACTATGGTTCAACTTGCTTATCGTACTAAACCGCGAATCATTGCCGTGGCTCCCGTACGGGAAAGCTCACGAATGCCATAAGGGCGAAGCAATTCGACCATAGCATCTATTTTATCTGAATCTCCGACAACTTGCACGATAATTGAATTAGGCCCGATATCAACAACCGCCGCGCGGAACGTTTCGACGATCCCGAGAATCTCTGGACGCATCGTTGGTTCTGCATTTACTTTGATAAGCGCAAGCTCTCTGGCTACCATCGGGTTCGAGCTAAGATCGACAACCTTGATGACATCGATAAGCTTGTACAATTGTTTGGAGATTTGCTCCAAAGTGTCATCGTCACCCGTCGTGACGATGACCATCCGGGAAAGTCCGATTTCTTCGGACTCTCCTACGGTGATGCTTTCAATATTAAAGCCTCTGCGTCCGAACAGGCCGGATACACGTTGCAGAACGCCAGGCTGATTGTTTACGAGTACGGAAACCGTATGCTTAGTTATCATCATTCCGAATCCCCCATTAACATGTCGCTTATTGTGTCGCCCGCTTTAACCATCGGGAAGACGTTCTCGCCTTTTGGAACAACGAAATCAATAACGACCGGTCCTGGCGTATCAAGCGCTTCTTGCCAAGCTTTGCGAGCTTCTTCCTTTGTCGTAGCACGCAAGCCTTTTACGCCGTATGCTTCAGCCAGTTTCACGAAGTCCGGGCTGCCCGCCAGATCGATGTGGCTGTAACGGTTATCGTAGATGATTTCCTGCCACTGACGAACCATGCCCAGCACCTGATTGTTAATAATAACAATCTTCACCGGAATGTTGTGAATCGCGCAGATAGCAAGTTCCTGCGCACACATTTGCACGCCGCCATCACCGTTAATCGATACTACAAGCTTATCCGGATTGCCCATTTGCGCACCGATTGCCGAAGGGAATCCGAAGCCCATCGTGCCGAGTCCGCCGGAAGTAACCAGCGAGCGAGGATTTTTGAACCGGTAGAATTGAGCTGCCCACATTTGGTGCTGCCCAACGTCCGTTGTTATGATCGCTTCACCTTTTGTCGTCTCACTGATCATCTCGACCACAAATTGCGGCTTCAATTGATCGTCTCTTTGGTCATATTTCAGCGGGAACTTCTCTTTGCTCTCCTGAATTTCCGCGATCCAAGCTGCGCTCTTTGCAGGCTTCGCTTTCGTATTCGCGTATTCCAGAACCACTTTAATATCTCCAACACAAGGAATATCGGTCTTCACGTTTTTCCCGATTTCGGCAGGATCAACATCAATGTGCGCGATTTTCTTCACTTTCGGAGCGAAACCGTTCAGGTTCATCGTCACACGGTCATCAAATCGGGAACCGATGGAGATCAGCAGATCCGCATTTTGAATCGCCGAGTTAGCCGTATACGTTCCATGCATGCCCGGCATCCCCATCCAAAGCTCATGTGCGCTTGGGAAGCCGCTTAATCCAAGCAAGGTCGTTGCAACCGGAATCTGTGTTTTATTTACAAACTCAATTAATTCTTCGGAAGCATTCGCGTAGACAACGCCGCCGCCTGCGATAATAACCGGACGTTCCGCTTCTTCTATCGCCTTGATCAGCTTATCTACTTGCAGCTTGTTCGGTTGAACCGTCGGGTTATAACCGCGAATGCTCACATCAGTGACTGGTTTGAACACAGTCTTATGAGCGGATACATCCTTTGGTATGTCAATGAGAACCGGACCCTTACGACCTGAGTTCGCAATATGGAAAGCTTCATGAATAATGCGCGGCAGATCCTCTACATCCCGTACCAGATAGCTGTGTTTCGTTATCGGCATCGTAATGCCAGTAATGTCAGCCTCTTGGAAAGCATCCGTACCAATGAAATTTGTAGCTACGTTTCCTGTAATAACAACCAGTGGAACGGAATCCATATATGCTGTAGCGATTCCAGTGACGAGGTTCGTTGCCCCCGGTCCGGAAGTTGCAATACATACGCCAACTTTGCCAGTGGAACGTGCATATCCGTCAGCAGCATGAATGGCCCCTTGCTCGTGTCTTGTCAGTAAGTGGTTAAAATCAGAAAAGCCATGCATGGCATCATAGATGAACAAAACAGCGCCGCCTGGATAACCAAAGACGCAATCCACACCCTCCAGCAATAAGCTTCTGAGCAGTATCTCCGATCCTGTAATCAGATCCGGCTGTGTCAGCTTTGTAATCAATTCTTCTTTTGACCGTTTTGGTTCAGTTTGAACATTCATTGTGATCCTCCTCTCAAAAAGTCAGTCCCTGTGAATCATCAAGCTTCTTTGAAAATAAGAAAAACCCCAATCATCCCGAACACGCACGTGACGTGTTTAACGGGACGAAAGGGGTTAAAGCTTCCGTGGTACCACCCAAATTTGCTACGCGCCTCACAGCACATAGCCTTAGCAGGTATGATCCCTAAGGAACAATACCCTCAGCACGGTAACGTGTGCTATTCCGATTCTCCCTACTGCATAGCGGCTGTGCCGCGCGTTTCAGGAAAACAGCTCCGAGGTGACCTCGTAAGTAAGGGATTAAGGCGATGGTTTCAGCAAGCCCAACGCTCTCTGCGCATAAGTGCCCTTGTTACTTCTTCCTCTTCATAGCCGATTCGATAGTGTTGAATCACCATATAGAATATGATTTGTAGATAATTATATGCATCCCCCGAGCAATAGTCAATAGTCTGGTTTGAATAAAACAAATTACGGCGAGAGAAGATAATACCAATTCAGGAAGTTAGGGGGGACTGCTGATGAATTCGTCCAAGAAACCTGCGCTCCCGTTATCAGCGGATTTGCTGAGCAATGTGAATATGCTTCAGTCCCGACTCGGCAACAGTCCCGATGTGATTATCCGGTTTCTTGATATGAAGCTGTCTCAGGAACATTGTTCATTAGCTCTTGTTTATATCGACGGCCTAGTTCATTCAGATTCAATCCATGAGCATCTCATCCAACCTCTCCTGGCTGTTCAAGAGACGGATAAGGTCAACGAGCAGTATATAGGCATCCGCGATGTGCTGCAGCAAATCCTCTCCATTGGCAAATTGTCGACAGCAGAACATGACTCATCTGTACTGGCTGCTGTATTGCATGGTGATACCGCAATCCTCATTGACGGGGTTGACGAGGCCCTATTAGCCAATACGTCGGGCTCGGAAACACGTTCCATCGAAGAGCCCCAAACACAAACTGTCATCCGGGGGCCGAAGGAAGGCTTCACCGAAAATATAAGAACCAACACCATGCTGCTGCGAAGAAAAATCAGATCGCCTGATCTTCGCTTTGAAAGTTTAAAGATCGGCCGGTACACCCAGACAGAAGTGAATGTGGCTTATTTGGACGGCGTAGCCAACGAACAAGTACTAGAAGAATTGAAACGCCGCTTACACGCTATCGATACCGACAGCATCCTGGAGAGCGCCTATATCGAGGAGTTTATCGAAGATAAAATATACACGCCATTCCCGACGCTTATGAACACGGAAAGGCCTGATGCCGCAGCGGCAGGGATTCTGGAAGGCCAAATCATCATCATGATTGACGGAACGCCTTTTGTTCTGCTGGCTCCCGTTACCTTTTTTAAATTTCTACAATCAAGCGAGGACTATTATCAGAGGTACGATATTGCGTCCTTTGTACGCTTAATCCGATACGTATCGTTCATAACCTCCATGCTGCTGCCGTCTCTTTACATTGCAGTCACCACATTTCATCATGAAATGCTGCCTACCACTCTGCTCGTTGGCCTGGCAGCCCAGCGTGAAGGCGTTCCCTTCCCTGCACTAGTGGAGGCATTCCTGATGGAAATTACATTCGAGGTGCTAAGGGAAGCGGGCGTACGGATGCCAAGAGTCGTCGGACCCGCTATTTCCATCGTAGGCGCGCTCGTTCTTGGCCAAGCTGCCGTTCAAGCCGGACTCGTGTCTGCAGCCATGGTCATTGTTGTTTCCTTTACGGCTATTTCCAACTTTGTGACTCCGGCTATTAACTTGGCAGTAGCTGCTCGGTTAATACGCTTCTTACTCATGCTTCTTGCGGGATCTCTCGGTTTATTCGGCATATTAACCGGCTGCATGGCTATTTTGATTCATATGGCCTCCATCAAATCGTTCGGCATTCCTTATCTGTCCCCTTTTGCTCCTTTTGTTAAACCAAATATGAAAGATATACTCATTCGTTTGCCTTGGTGGAAATTGAAAACCCGCCCCACGGTTATGACCAAAAACATTAACAGACAACCCGCCGATCGGCCATCGGCATCTACGAAGAAAAACAAATCATGATAACTCTGCAAGGGGGGCTATGCACGATGTTGAACAAACCACGCATGGTCTTCAAAGGGTTCACTGCGCTCATCATCTGCCTGTTCCTTGCGGGATGCTGGGATCGAACCGAACTGAATAAAATCGGCATTACTTCGGCAACCGCAATCGACTGGGACCAAGACCACTGGACGGTCTCCTACCAGTTGGTCATTCCACAATCGATTTCCAGCCAAAATGCCGGAGGCGGTTCCAATCGGCAGGCTCCTGTCATGGTATTCTCGACAACCGGAGACTCCATTCAATCAGCCAACCAGCATGCAAGCTTGGAAATGCCGCGTTCGCTCTTTTTTGCTCACAATCGCGTGGTTATCATTGGCGAAGAAGCTGCTCGCAAGGGTATTGTCCAAATGCTTGATATCTACTTGAGGAGCTCAAGCGCCCGCGAAACCGTCAGTGTTTTTGTAACTAGGGAAACTGGCAGAAAAATATTAGAACAACTTGTACCTATGGAGAAAATACCTGGCAGCTCGCTGCAAAATATGCTCCTTAACGAGGATAAACAGGGCTCTTCCCTGAAACAAGTTATGATCTACCAGTTGGCTATGGGTATGGGCGGAGACTCCGGTTACACAGCCATTCCTGAAGTCTTCATAGCAGGTAAAGAGGGGAAGTCCACCTCCATCGACGCGATGAAAAGCACCGTCTTTGACAGCAAGTTGAAGATGGGGCGTCTAGGTATTTTCAAAAAAGATAAATTGATCGGATGGATGTCCAATCAGGAAGCCTATGGCATTAACTGGATTACGAACCACGTTAACCAGTCCCTATTGATCTTCGGCTGCACACCGGGAGATAAACAACGTCAAGCAGCTGTTCGTGTTTATCAAGCCAAGACCCATCTGACTCCTGTGCGAATCAATGGCGGATGGGTCATGAAAGCCGATGTTCGCGCATCCTCTCAGCTCATCGAGAACGGTTGCGGCATCGACGTAACCAAGCCGGAAGGCATTCACGCCATGGAGAAATTAATTAACCAGGAAATGGATTCTATCATGCAAACAGCGCTGCAAAAGGCCAAAGATATGAAAGCGGATGTGCTGGATTTCGGAGGCCACATTCATAGGAAAGATCCGAAGTACTGGAAACAATTCTCAGGAGACTGGGACAATCAATTTGCACAAATCCCCATGGAAACCTCCATCCAAATTAATATTAAACGACTAGGGATGAGCACCAAGCCATTCGTCAATCTCATCAACGGTAAGGACGAATAATCAAAATCGGGAGAAAGGGTGACAATAGAATCGTGATACAGATCAGCAAATATCAGATTGCCGTAATGACCGTGCTTTTTCAAATCGGAAGCACGCCGTTATTTGCCCTAGGCAGCCAAGCCAAGCAAGATTCCTGGTTGACCATGCTTGCAGCCGCTTCAGTCGGCTTGGTCCTGCTCTTCATGTATCTGTTCATCCAGAGCAGGGCTCCCGATCATGATTTGATCGGTCTGCTTCGAATCTGTTTTGGCAAATTGTTTGGCAGCTTCATGGGAGGCTGCTTTATTATTTATTTTGCTTATGAGTCCATGAGGAATTTGCGTGATTTTGGAGAAATCACGACCGTGACACTACTTTCCCAGACGCCTCAGTTTGTTATTATGTTAATTGTCATCCTATTAGCCCTTTATGCCATCGCCATGGGGATTGAAACTTTCTGCCGCGTCGTGGAAATTTTGACGCCCATCGTGATTTGCAGCTATACCATTCTCGTCATTCTCATATTGAGCTCAAAGCTAATTAGCTTCGACCGGATTAGACCTGTTCTGGAAAACGGGATCGTTCCCGTACTCAAAGCGGCGTTCCCAGACATCGTTTCATTCCCTTTCGGACAAATGGTCATCTTCTTGATGATGTGGCATTTACTCCATGACAAACAAAGGGTAAAGCGGTTTAGCATCGTCGCCTACATTAGCGTAGCCCTTTTCCTTACGATGATGAACATGATGGATGTAATGGTTCTGGGACCTACTTTAATCGGAAACAGCACCTTGCCCTTCTTGCAAACCGTTCAGCTGATTCAAGTCGGAGAGGTCTTAGAGCGCCTCGATGTTCTCGTGACACTACTCCTGTTCCTGGGCCTGTTCGTCAAAATGACGGCTTTCTACTGGGCTGCTTCTTTTGCGCTGTCCAGACTGATGGGATGGGAGAGCAAACTTCCAATTTTCGCTGTGGGGACTGTCATATTCATCACTTCTTTTCTCGAGCCTGATTACACCTATCACGTTTGGCTGGGTCTAAAAGTGAGTGTCAAGCTCTTTCCCATTTTCCAGGTACTGATTCCGCTGATGATGTTCATTGCCATTCTCATTCGCAAGATACCCGTTCAGCCAGCCCCTAAGGAAGTATAATTGAAAAAAGCTTGCCCCATAATGGGACAAGCTTTTTGAGGCGCGAAGCGAAGCTTACGCGTTTACTTTTGTTTTTGCAGCTGCTGCCAAGTCGTTGAACGCTTTCGCGTCGTTAACAGCCAGATCAGCCAAGATTTTACGGTTGATGTCGATACCAGCCAATTTCAGGCCGTGCATCAATTTGCTGTAGCTCAAGCCGTTAAGGCGCGCGCCAGCATTGATACGAGTAATCCACAGTCTGCGGAAATTACGTTTGTTTTGACGACGGTCACGGTATGCGTAAACCAAAGATTTCATTACTTGTTCTTTAGCTGTTTTAAATAAGCGGTGTTTGGAACCGAAGTAACCTTTTGCTAGTTTTAAAATTTTCTTGCGACGATGAGCGCGAACGAATCCGCCCTTGACTCTTGCCATTGTCAACTACCTCCTGGAATGTATAAATAATGTTCGAATTAAAAATTAGATGTTAGCGAGTTGTTGTTTCAGGCGTTTGAAATCGCCTTTTGCCATCACTGGATTTGTTGCAAGAACGCGTTTAGTACGTGCGGACTTATGGGACAACAAATGGTTTTTGCCTGATTTATATCTTTTCACTTTACCTGTGCCGGTAATTTTGAAACGATCTTTCAAGCTGCTGTGAGTTTTCATTTTTGGCATGTTGGTGTTCCTCCTAATTTAGTAAACTCGCCTAGGTTGTAGCTTTCGGCGTTAAGATCATAATCATGCTTCTTCCCTCAAGCTTAGGAGCGCGCTCCTGCGAGGAGATCTCAGCAGTTTCGGTAGCCAGTCGCTCAAGCACTCGGCGGCCGATTTCGGCATGGGCGATTTCACGACCACGGAAACGTACGCTTGCTTTTACTTTATCCCCTTCACCGAGGAACTTCACGGCGTTGCGAAGCTTCGTTTGGAAGTCGTGCTCATCGATTGTCGCGCTTAAGCGAATTTCTTTGATATCCACGATCTTCTGATTTTTGCGGGCTTCTTTTTCTTTCTTCTGTGTTTCATAACGGAACTTACCGTAATCCATGATGCGGCATACGGGCGGTTTCGCCGTCGGAGCGACGTTCACCAAATCCAAGTTGGCATCGAGTGCAATTTGAAGAGCTTCGCGAATCGGCGTAATACCGAGTTGTTCTCCATCCGCCCCAATCAGGCGTACTTCCTTCACGCGAATCTCGTCATTAATCATATGGTCTTTGCTAATAATGTTTCACCTCCACAAAGTATGTAAAGCTCTCTATATATCAAAAAAAGATGCGGGCGCAATGGGCCCACATCTTCATCAAGAACAGGTTCATACAAACCTATTGTACATCCAAGATGATCATTTCGGACCAGCCAACGTTTGTCGGTCAGGTGAGAAGCGGGCGCCTCTGCTTTTACTTGAAATACTATATCACTTCATTCTAGAGAAGTCAACACAACAACTTCGTAATTGACGGCTAGCCTGTTAAGCACGATTAATCACCCAGCTAGCTGGCTTGCTTTTTCATTTCATCCAAGCGAATAACACGTGTATGCTCCGTATGGCTCCATTGCTTGTTGTTTTGCGTAAAGAAGGCATAGAACGTGATCGGCGACCAAGACAGCATGAAGATCGGATAAAGGATCAGATACTTGTAAACCTTCCAAGGCGCCTTCTCGATCAGCATGGAGATCGGCAGGAGCGCAAACAGAGCAATACTTACCCCGTTGAATAGAATCGGGTTCTGATCGGCCAGCATCGGCACGCTGGACCATCCAGGAGTGATCGAACGGATCCAGAACATCACCGTTATAATCGCCCCGAAGAAAAAGTTATATACGTTAACCGAATAGATAGCCGCGTCGATTTTCGTCCAACTGCCTTCTTTAATCCCTTGCCATAAGAGCGGGAAGAAGTAACGTTTTGCTACATCGAAATGTCCCTGCATCCAGCGCAGACGCTGTTTAGCAGAGGTTTTGAACTTGAGCGGCTTCTCGTCATAGACGAAAGCCTCGTAATTGTATGTCGGGCGAATGCCGAGCTTGATGCAGCGCATCGAGAACTCCAAATCTTCAACCAAGCTGGTTGCTCCCCAGCCGATTTGTTTCAGAAGGCCTGCCTCAAAACACATACCCGTACCGCCTAAATAGTTAGCGAGTCCGAGGTTTGTACGTGGCATTTGCCAAAAACGGTTTGCAAAGTAGTACGAAATGGCATAGGAACCGGTGACCCAAGAGTCCGTTGGATTCTTGCTATCCAGATAAGCTTGAATCACTCTAGAGCCGGAGCAAAGATCATTGTTCATGTGAATCAAGTAATCTGGACTTGCCAGGTTATCGGCATCGAACATAACAACAGCGTCATACTGGCGCTCGCGCTTCCAAAGCTCCTTCAGCATCCATTCGATCGCATACCCTTTCCCTCTCAGGTTCGGGTTATGACGCTCCATTGCATATACCCCATGACTGCGGGCAATGTCAGCCGTGCTGTCTGTACAGTTATCGCAGATGACAAAAATATCATAGAGTTCTTTGGGATAGTCCAAAGTCTTCAGGTTTTCAATCAAAGCGCCTACCACCTGCTCTTCGTTGTGGGCAGCAACGAGAACCGCGAACGATTTCTGAGGGGCGAATTTTTTCTTGTTTTTAGGTCGATACCAGCCAAAAAAAGTTAAAAACAATTGATACGCGCCAACTAAAGCCAAGCCAATTTGAAAGGTAATCATAATATTGTCCAGCATGAAGCAAAAGTCCCCCTTTTTGTTTAATGCGCACGAGCTCTCTATTTGTATGCTTCTACGCAATTATGTACAGGTGAATAGCCGTTCTTGATTTTCCTCTCTTTCCCCCAATTTGTCAAAGCCTGCAAAAACCGAAAATAAGCCGCTAATTTCAGGTTTATGGGGAATGTGAAAAGAAGAGGCAGTGTGTGCTCGAAATCAGATCGTTACAGTCCTGTTTTCATCGTTTTTCATTTTATTGTGCACCAAAAGTTCACCATTTAGACGAACTAACGTGGTACCGGGATAATTATAATGCACATGAACTGGAAAAAACAACATTTGCGTAAACATCCCGTTTATCGAATCATTCGCTTGATATCTGTGCGTAAGCTGCTTGCAGTTTTTGCAACAAGGAGCTCTTCATAGCTCGCATACAGCTCCATAAAAATTTGATCCCACGATTGGCGCAAAGCGTATTCTCTGCCTGCATGGGCAAGTGAACGACGAAATTCGGAAGATTCAAACAACCTTTTGACGGCATCGACAAAAGCCGGTACATCTCCCGGCGCACATAGCAAGCCTGTCGCTTCGTGTTCGATCGTGTCGTTCACGCCTCCGGCTGCCGCCCCTATGACGGCTGTTCCTGAGGCCATAGATTCCAAGACCACATTACCGAATGTCTCCGTTGCCGATGGAAAAATGAAAATATCCGCCGCCGCATAGAGATCGGCAAGCTGCTTGCCTCCAACAAATCCTGTAAATGTAATCCAATCGCACTCTCCATAACATTCGCGCAGCGAAGCTGCAGACGGTCCGTCACCAGCAATAAGGAGATGGCTTTGCGTGCGAATTTCTTCCGGCAAAGCCGCGAATGTTTCTATAGCGGTCTCCACACTTTTCTCTGGCGCTAATCTGCCGACATAAAGCAAGACGAACTTGGAAGGGTCTACCCCTCGCGAGGACAGCACTTCATTCCGGTCGACATCCGGATGAAACCGCTTTGCATCCACGCCGCGGCTCCATATCTCCAAATTGCTCAGCCCTTTGGCTTTCAGATGCTGCAGCGTGGACTCTGAAGGGACATAGACTCTTTGGCAGCTCTGATGAAACCATTGCATATACTTCCAGAGAGTCGGTTCTACCCATGGGATCTTGTAGTGGCTTAAGTATTGGTCGAAATGGGTATGATACGATGCCACAAATGGCACATCATGTTTGCGAGCATAGTAAAGACCGAAAAGTCCTAGGTTAAATGGCGTCGCGCAATGGATGAGGGTAGGCTTAAAGGCATGGAGCGATTTGCGAATATACAGAGGATTCGGGATAGCAAGCCGGCATTCGGGATACAATAAAAAGGGAATACTGTAAAAGCGCTCCACACGAAACGGATCCTGGTCTTCCTCCGTCATGCTCGCAGGGGCAAACACCTTGCATTCCACACCTTTGGATTCTAAATATCGCGTCCACCTTCCCAGCGTTTTGGCCACGCCATTCACATCCGGAAGGAACGTATCTGTAAATAAGGCAATCCTCATTCCATCAGCCCCCTTACCTTATAATCCCATATTCCCCCTCATGCTAGCATGAGATTGTTAACGTCAGATCATAGGAAAGTAAAATCGGACTTTCTAAAAATTTGTTATAGCGTTAATGTTCTTTTAATAAATTGTATCTACAATGAATATAGAAAGACCAAACCTATGGTTGCGACGCGCATTTTCCTTAAGGAAACAATTGAACCTGATTACGACGCTAATTTTCCCTTAGGAAAATTTCAAAGGAGGCTGTTACTCATGAGCAGAGTCGTCCACTGGCTTCAGCATCATGAAACAAAAATGTTCTGCTTTGTGAATCAACGGATACAGCATTCATTCCTCGATCACCTTTTTTCTAAACTGACACACGTAGGCGGAGCTACGGTAACGATCGCGATCTCCCTATGCTTCGCATTATTCGGTCAAGGCGCCATGCGCACCGCCGGTATTCAAGCCCTAATCGCACTGACGGTCAGTCATATTCCTGTGGCCATCATTAAAAAGAAGTATCCGCGCTTACGGCCTTATCTCGTGCTTCCGCAAACGATTATTTGTAAAAACCCGCTAACCGATCATTCCTTTCCGTCTGGACATACAACTGCAATTTTCTCCATCATGATTCCTTTCGTCGCAGCAATGCCGATTCTTGGACTTATCCTTATTCCAATTGCTCTTATCGTTGGCGTTTCACGCATTTACTTAGGACTGCATTATCCTTCCGACTGCCTGGCAGGCTGTCTCATCGGTACGACTGCAGCTTTGGCAACAGTAGCCATCTGGGGGTAACCATCATGAACGTCCCATCCATCAAGAAACGAGTTCTTATTTTATCCGAAGGGTTCGGTGCCGGTCATACGCAGGCCGCCCATGCCTTGTCGGTTTCTTTGGAACAACGCTGCCCGGATATTGAAACCAGAGTGCTTGAACTTGGCGCTTTCCTGCATCCGACGTTGGCGCCGTGGATTTTCCATGCCTATAAGAAAACGGTCATTTCACAGCCTAAATTATACGGAAAGCTCTATAGATCCCAGTACAAGAAGTCACTCAATCGTTTAACACAGATGGCCTTGCATCGTATTTTCTATGCGCAGACTGCCGCAATCATTCATCAATGGGCGCCGCAGGCAATCGTCTGTACGCATCCTTTTCCCAATGTGGTCGTCTCCAGACTGAAAAGAGCGGGTCTCGAAACACCCCTCTGCACGGTTATAACGGACTATGATGCTCATGGCACCTGGGTGAGCGGTGAAGTCAATAAGTATTTGGTCTCAACGGAAGATGTCAAAAATAAGCTGCTTGGCCGGGGCATCGCGGCTGCACAAGTCGAAATAACCGGAATCCCGGTGCATCCCAGCTTTCGTCAAGTCCATGATAAATCAAAAATTCGACAAGAATTCCAGTTAAAACCGATGCCGACTGTGCTCATTATGGGAGGAGGTTGGGGTTTGATTGGAGGAGACTCACTTAGCGAGCATCTGGCGGAGTGGCGGGAAAAAATTCAATTCTTGTTCTGCTTGGGCAGTAATGAGAAGGCTCTAACCAAACTTTCTACAGACTCTCGCTATCAACACCCGAATGTAAAGTTGCTTGGATTCACGCATGAAATTGGCAAGCTTATGGAAGTTTCCGATCTGTTGGTTACGAAACCGGGCGGCATGACTTGCTCAGAAGGATTGGCCAAATCAATTCCGATGCTGTTCTACGATCCAATTCCAGGGCAGGAAGAAGAGAATTTGCACTATTTTACCGTGCAGGGCTTCGGGGAACCCATTCGCTCCTCGGTCACCATCGAAAATTGGCTGTCCATGCTGGTGGACCGCTATGCCGATGTAGAAGCCAAACGCGCTACGATCTCCCGCAAAATAAGAGCTCTGCCTTCAACGGATTGTTCGAATGTCATTTTGCAGCTGCTGAGATAACGTTTTTGAACGATGTTTGACAAAAACCACACACTTACTATACATTCAAACAAGTTAAGCACTTAACTACTTAGACGGTGGTGATAAAATGAAAGACCTTCAAGATTACGTCACTGAGTTGCCGCTGCATACGCTGGCTTTCTTTACCTTAGTCGAAACAACGGCAAATTTGGTCGATGTCTCGGAAAAATACTGGCAATCAAAAGGGCTGAATGGCGCCAGAGTACGAATTTTAGTGGAAATTATGAAAGAAGGCGGAACTGTGCTGCCATCGATGCTCGCGAAGAAAATCGGCGTTACCAAACCGAATATTAGTCTTTTACTTACTCCTTTAGAAAATGAAGGCTTCATTCGTCGGGCAAGCCATCCCAGAGACGGCAGAAAAACAGTGATTTCCATAACGGGTGAGGGCCAAAGCCTATTGTTGAAATATTTACCTGAAAATCGGGAAGGAATCGCGGAAAAAATGAGCGTTTTGGAAGAGCAGGAATTGAAACAGCTCCTTCTTTTACTAAATAAACTGCGAAGGGCATAGACGTTTTTTTGTTCGTATAGTTAAGCGCTTAACTATACTAGAATTTAACTGATGGAAGGTTGATGATAGATGCCAATCGTCATTACAGGGGCTACCGGAAAATTAGGGCGGTTAATTATCAAACAATTGCTTCGAAAAATTTCTCCTGATGAAATCATTGCTTGTGTTCGCGATCTCGAAAAAGGGGTTTATTTCCAGTTCGAATACCGATGATACGATCCGTTTCACTCACTCATTTGCACAGAGCAACAGAGCATGGCATTCTGACAACCGGAATTCCGCATACTTTCCTTAGAAATGCTTTATATACCGATTTTGTCGGTGTTCTTGGCCTGGACACAGCCCTAGCAACAGGTGAACTGCGTACTTACCCTGGCGATTGGAAATTCAATACGGTGACGCGTCATGATCTCGCAATTGCCATCGCAGCAGTTCTAGCCGGATCGGGTCATCTCAATAGGCCAGTCACTTTCCGCCAAGATCCTCAAATCCACAATTGGATTTACGGGTTTTTAAGCCAAATTGATACATCCTCGACCTCGGCAGATTTGGAGACATTAATCGAAGGGCCCGCTACTACGCTGAAAGATAGCTTGAGGGCTTTTATCACGATATGAAAACAAAACAAAGACCAATCCACCAACGGTAGACATGGTCTTTGTTTTTAAGCACGTTCTTTAGTCAAGTTGTCGAGATGCGCAGCAAGCGCTTCTTCACCCACAACGACTTCACAACGGTGAATGTTCATGCCTTGTCCGGCAAATTTAGTTTCATATTCAGTCATTACATGATCCGGATGAATGCCGTCCACATGCAAATTCAATGAAATATTACGCATTCTTAGGCCCATATCGGCAAAAGAGTTCAATGAAAACTCAAATAACGATTGCGAATCGGTTTTCAGGTGAATCTCCCCTTGACGATTCAGGATTTGTTTATATTTCTCCACAAAACCATAATGCGTCAATCGTCTGCGCGCATGCTTCTTTTTCGGCCACGGATCACTGAAATTCAAATAAATGCGTTCCAGTTCACCCTCAGCAAACGCTTCCTCAATCTGCTCGATATTAAAGAGCATGAGCTTCAAATTCGGAATAGCCGCGCTATCTTCTTCGATTTCGTGTGCGATTTTGGCTTTTTCGCTCGCTTTACGAATTAATTCATCATACATATCGACGCCAATAAAGTTGACATCCGGATATTTACGGCTCATTTCGCTAATGAAACGCCCTTTACCCATCCCGAGCTCAGCGTGAATTGGATTGTTATTCCCAAATAATTCAGCCCACTTGCCCTTGTAATCCCGTGCATTTAAGACGACCAGTTCCTTCTGCCGCTCAATATCTTCGCGAATCCCTTTTCTTCCGCGTAAACGCATCTATATGTGCCTCCTAAACGTTTATCCAAGCTTTCGAATACAAATCATAGACGATTCCCAGGAAAAAATCAAAAGAAATTACTTAAAAACAAGAAAAGCCTGAGGCTGTGCCTCAGGTTCTTGTCTAAACCCATACGTCCAGGCATGGGGAGGGAATTGGGAATGGGGTTCCGACCGTTTCTTGAAATCGTGTTTCTTTGAATTGATTTAGCGGTAATAACACGATTTCAAATACGGACGCTATCGCTTCTCCACCCCATACCCATCCCCTCTGTTCAACTCTGTGCTGTCTTCCACTTCTCTTTTAACTAATCTGTCTTATCTTCCATTCGGTATTCCTATCCATGAACACCCCTATAAGAGTAAGATTCCGGGTTTATTTCGCTTTCGCAAGCTTCGCAAGAAAACTTGTGACAGCCGCCATGCGGCGGCGTACAGCGCGCGCCCGAAGAGGTACTGCCGGACCGCCTATTCCCCAAGCACAGCCAGCAATTTCGACGGAACTACAAAGCCTTATTCCACGGTAGGGTCCCTTTTCTCCCCCTGAAGTGGAACTAGAGTACGTTAAATGAGCGAAAATGTGCCTACAACCCAGCATTTCCTGCTCATAACGCACGGTAGTTCCGCGAGACATCCCTGCAACTGAAAATACCGCCTCATAACGCACCTACGTTCCGCTCACCCGTGCAAAAAGGCGATCTCTCGCAGATCGAGGCGGTATTTCAATACGCCAAACCGCGGTGCCACTTCCGGATCTTCTACGTCCATCCTCTCAAATGATCGTACCACACGATGCGTGCGGAATCTCGGATTTAACCATTCTGTCAAGAAGAAACGCCTTCCAGATTCGGAAGACGTCTATTCTTCTGCTTATTTGTAGTCTTCTGATCTACTTCTATTATTCCCTCGTAGACCTGCAAGCCCAAGAAGACCAACGAGCCCCAGCCATCCCCAATTCATAGACCTCGTGCCAGTAGCTGTTGTCGCATAGGCTCGATAGGAAGAAGTATCATAATTCCCGTCGTGCTTTTTGATGGTTGGCCCCGTTGTGCTCATCCGATCTAGCATATTATTGCTGTAGCTCTTGATTTGCTCTTTTACCGTCGTTCCTGTTGTTCCGGGCGTAGCGCTTGGATAAGCACTTGCTCCAGGGGCAGGGCTAGGATAGGCGCTCGTTCCATTGTAATAGTTTCCGGTGTAAGTGCCTGGATTCGTCGCACTGTAGCCCGTTCCTACCGTTGCATCGTAATTGCTCCCCGTATACGTCGTTGGTGTCGTAGTCCCTACTCCCAAGGTTCCTGTTCCGCTTATGCCATTGTTCGACGATACGGTGCTTGTTGTTCCTGTGTAGCCATTCATTGCTGAGGTTCCGCTTGACGTGCTGGCCGTATTTGCATGTGCACCAACTGCGCCAAGGCTGAGCGCCGTAGTCAAAGCAACTGCTAACGTTACAGTACGAAGCTTTCTCATTGAAGAAATCCCCTCTCACACTTGTAGTGGTGATGCAACGTTATAATGCTCCACCAAGCCGACTTCTATCGGGGAACTTGTTGGAAAGGCAGGGGTCGCTTTCATGCCTGATTTTCGCTACAATAGTTTAGGAAAGGAGCTCGACTCAAAATGCCTACTTTAATTCAGGAATCCCCACTGTTATGGGGGGATAAACGTTTCCATACATGGAATTACGAAATGCGCGAAGTATTCGGCGAAAAAGTGTTTAAAGTTATGCTGGACGCTGGATTTACCTGCCCGAATCGGGACGGCAGCATCGCAACCGGAGGCTGCACCTTCTGCAGCGCGCGGGGATCTGGAGATTTCGCCGGAAGCCGCCGCGACGATCTTGTAACACAGTTTAACAAGATCCGCGACCTCCAGCACCAGAAATGGCCTGAAGCCAAATATATCGGCTATTTCCAGGCTTATACCAACACTTATGCGCCCGTAGAAGAATTGCGGGAGTATTATGAGGTCATTTTACAGCAGCCTGGCGTTGTTGGTTTATCCATTGCGACTAGACCGGATTGCTTGCCTGACGATGTTATTGAATATTTAGCTGAGCTAAATCAACGCACCTACCTGTGGGTTGAAATGGGACTTCAAACAGTTCACGAATCCACTTCGCAGCTCATTAACCGCGCACATGATACACAATGTTATTTGGATGCGGTTGCCAAGCTCAGAAAGCATAATATCCGCACCTGCGCACACATTATTTACGGATTGCCAGGAGAGACGCATGACATGATGCTGGACACCGGAAAAGCGGTTGCTCAAATGGATGTTCAAGGCATCAAAATTCATTTGCTTCATTTAATGCGCAAAACGCCTATGGTCAAGCAGTACGAAGCCGGTCTTCTGCAATTCCTTGAAAAGGATGCGTATGTCAACCTCGTCATCGACACATTAGAAATATTGCCTCCTGAAATGATCGTTCACCGTCTTACCGGCGATGCGCCGCGCGACCTGCTGATCGGTCCCATGTGGAGCCTGAAAAAGTGGGAAGTGTTAAATGCCTTCGATGCCGAGCTGAAACGCAGGGATTCCTGGCAGGGTAAGTTATGGACAGGACGGAAGGCTTGATCTAACAAAG
Source organism: Paenibacillus tabacirhizosphaerae (assembly GCF_040812395.1). GTDB lineage: Bacteria > Bacillota > Bacilli > Paenibacillales > NBRC-103111 > Paenibacillus_E. The sequence goes on from NZ_JBFNXH010000005.1 coordinate 267,968, forward strand.
CGAAACCTATTTATGATGGGGGCCATTAGCGCATGGGGTTTGTTTCTGTACTGAGCTTTGCTCATCAATTAATTAGCCAGCGGGCTCAGCCTGGCGATACAGTCGTCGATGCCACGCTAGGCAATGGAGTCGACGCCTTGTTCTTGGCCAAGCTCGTCGGCCGGCGCGGCCGCGTGTACGGCTTCGATATCCAGCAGCAAGCGCTGGATCAAACAGAGATGCGTCTTCGGAAGGAGCTTCCGGACGCATCTTCTTCTGTTCACATGAGCTTGTGCAGCCACGAGCTCATGGAAACCGCAGTGCCGCAGGACCGGCATGGCAAAGTAGCCGCCGTCTCTTTCAATCTCGGCTATTTGCCCGGCGCCGACCCGCATACGATCACCAAGCAGGAATCAACGATTCCTGCTTTGGAAGCTTCCCTCCGCTTGCTGCGCAAAGGCGGCGTGCTTACCATCGTGCTGTACAGCGGGCACGATGGCGGGCAGCAGGAAGCTGACGCCGTGGAACAGTGGACGCGCCAGCTTCCTCTTGCAGCCTTTCAGGTACTGCGCTATCAGTTCGCTAACACAAACCAGCAAGCGCCCTATCTGTTAGCAGTAGAAAAAAGATAGGTGCATGATATAATGAGAAGGGCTTGTACTAGCTAAATTTTACAGAAGTATAATAGGGAGAGGGAGAGAATAATGAAATCATACCCGTTACAATTTCAACCCGAAATGAAAGAACGCGTCTGGGGAGGCAGAGCCCTCGAAAAGTTCGGTTTTCAGCTGCCGGAAGGCGCTATCGGCGAAGGCTGGATGATCGGCGATCATCCCAATGGCACAACCAAAGTCATTAACGGCGAATTGGCAGGACTTGGATTAGATGAAATCCGTGAAAAGTACGGCAGTACCCTGTTCGGTTCCAAAGGCTTTTCCGAAAAAAACGGACGCTTCCCGCTGCTCATAAAGCTGCTGGATTGCGAAGACGATCTGTCGGTTCAAGTACATCCGAACGACCACTATAAGAATTTGGCCGCTGGCGAGCTTGGCAAAACCGAAATGTGGTACATCCTTGATGCAAAGCCTGGGGCTAAAATTATATACGGCATGCAGGAAGGCGTAACTCGCGAGAGTCTCGCGCAGGCGATTGCCGAGAATCGTATCATGGACTGCTTGCAGGAAGTCCCCGTAGAAGCTGGAGATTCCTTCTACATTCCAGCGGGAACTGTCCACGCATTGGGTGCTGGCGTTCTTGTCGCCGAAATCCAACAAAACTCCGATACAACCTACCGGTTGTACGATTACAATCGTCCGGGACTCGATGGCAAGCTCCGCGAGCTGCACATTGAGGACTCTTTGAACGTTATCGCTTACGAAGGCTCTGGCTCCACTTTCATGAAAACAGACCTGGACGAAGCCGGCAAATGGCTGACACTTGCGCAATCTCCCTTTTTCACAGTGGAAAAAGGCCTCGTAGGCCCGAAATGGGAACTGAAAACGTCCCCTGAAAGCTTCGTTATTCTTGTAATAGCAGAAGGTACAGGAACACTCGAATGGACTGACGGAACCATTTCTACGAAGCCCGGCGACTGCTTCCTCCTGCCTGCCAATCTTGGCAGCTATTCACTGGAAGGCAGCATGACTGTGATTCGCAGCTATTTGCCATAAAGCTTAACGACCGCGCGGTTGTCCGATTGATGCAGGGACTGGTATTCCCCACAGAGCGCCTGCGAAAACTTCGGCTCGCGTTCTGTATATAATAGAATAGTTCTCATTAGGAACCTTCATTCCGCTTGAATAGTGGTTATGAAGGTTCTTTGTGTATTTATGGATCTCAGCCACTTGTGTGTTTGGGAGGCCCGTCCAAACCTGTACGCGCTGCGCAAAGAAGGACTGGGGTTGCCAATCCAAATGCTCCGCTCCCCCGAAACCTTTAAAGCAAAAAAAGAGGCTCATCCTCTCGCCATCTATACAAGATGCGAGAGGACAACCCCCGTTGTAATCGCTAATTTTCTTCAGACAAGCTGCTTTCCTTCAAAATTACGTCATGCGCTCCGCCTTCAACCAGGCTCGTTGCAGAAACAAGCGTGATCCTCGCGTTCCGTTTCAGCTCTTCGATACTCAAGGAACCGCAGTTGCACATCGTGGATTTGATTTTGCCAAGCGTCTTATCCAGATTCTCCTGCAAGCTTCCCGCGTATGGCACGTAAGAATCTACGCCTTCCTCGAATAGGAGCTTGCTCTTGCCGCCTGTATCATAGCGCTGCCAGTTGCGTGCCCGGTTCGAGCCTTCGCCCCAGTACTCTTTCACGAAGTTGTTCCCCACACGCAGCTTTCTTGTCGGGCTTTCATCAAAGCGAGCAAAATATCTGCCCAGCATGACAAAATCGGCACCCATCGCCAGAGCGAGTGTTACATGGTAGTCGTGAACAATACCACCATCAGAGCAAATGGGGATGTAGGTTCCTGTTTCTTTAAAATATTGGTCCCGCGCTTCCACTACCTCCATGATGGAGGATGCTTGCCCGCGGCCGATCCCTTTTTGTTCCCTGGTGATACAAATCGAACCTCCGCCAATCCCTACTTTCACGAAATCAGCACCCGACTCTACCAAATACAGGAAACCTTCACGATCGACAACGTTACCCGCTCCGATTTTCACATCGAAATTTGCTTTCACGTACTGAACCGTTTCACGCTGCCACTCGCTGTATCCGTCCGAAGAATCGATAACGAGCACGTCCACGCCCGCTTCGACAAGCGCTGGCACTCTCTCCTTGTAATCCTTCGTATTGATGCCCGCTCCAACGATATAGCTTTTCTTCGCATCCAGCAGCTCATTCGGATTTTTCTTATTCTCATCGTAATCTTTGCGGAAAACGAGATTTTCCAAGTTCTGTTGCTCATTTACAATTGGCAAGCAATTCAGCTTATGCTCCCAAATTAAATTGTTCGCTTCAGGAAGCGTGATGCCTGATTTGCCATATACGAGTTTCTCAAACGGCGTCATAAAAAGACGGATTGGGCGATCAAGCGAATCTCTGCTGATCCGGTAGTCGCGTCCCGTCACAATGCCAAGCAGCTTCCCATTCGCCGTACCGTCATCCGTGATGGCTACCGTAGAGTGACCTGTTTGCTTCTTCAATTCAAGCACATCGCTTAGCGTATGATCAGGCGTTAGATTCGAACGGCTAACCACAAAGCCAGCCTTATAGCCTTTGACCTTCCGGATCATTTCCGCTTCTTCTTCAATCGATTGGGAGCCGAAAATAAAAGAAATACCTCCAGCTCGTGCTAATGCAATCGCCATACCATCGTCAGATACGGCCTGCATGACAGCGGAGGAAAAAGGGATGTTCAAAGAAATTGGCGGTTCCTCGCCCTTGTTAAACTTGACTAACGGTGTCTTCAATGTGACGTTTGCTGGCGTACAGTCCTTCGTCGTTAAATTAGGAATTAACAGAAATTCACTGAACGTCCGGGATGGTTCTAAGTAATACGTGGCCACTTCAAATTTCCTCCTCTTCGATTTTCTTTCTGCGGGTAAATTTTTTCAATCTTATCACTGAACCTCCAGTGAGGTCAATGGATATTTTTTGAAAGTAGCAAAAAGCTGCCATCTCTGGCAGCATTCGTGTACGAGATTGGATTTCTTGACTTCGAAGTTTGCATGAACGCTTCTTCCTTCTTCCGGTGGCTAAATATGAAGCCCGCCTCAAGGATGGGGGAATCACTTGTGATCGTCCAGAAAACTCCAAACGTCGAAGGCTCCATTTATTAACGGGAAATTACGATGCTAATTTCTTCGATTGGGTGCGTATTCCGTCACATAACTGGAAAACCTCCCGTAACTGGGGTCAAATTGTCGACAAATCCAATTTTGTTGCTATTCTAGATGGAGAATTTCCAGCTAATTGTACGCCTCATCCTTCTGAAGGCGATTTAGATGGAGATTTTCCGCTTCTTGGCGGCTTTGCGCACAGCGCAAGGTGCGCAAGGGATGCCTGACATCTTCTACGTCCATCCTGTCAAATGTTCGCACCACACGATGCGTGCGGAATCTCACCGCTCTGCGAGCTCGTCACACGCATTCCTGGCACAAAAAGAGCGCCTAACGGGCGCTCTCTCATCTGGAAAAGCTGCGCACTACATGGACAACCGCAGCTATTCATTGTCTTTCAGCAATAGCCGTTGCGTTACAGCGGCTTTTTGCCCTCATTTTCAAGGAGCGGCTCGCGTTCCGTATCCTCTACAATGCTGCGGGTAGAGTTGCGGAACTCGCGAAGCGTGTCCCCGAAGGCCCGCCCCAACTGCGGCAGCTTGGAAGGGCCGAACACGATTAATGCAATAGCCAGTATCAACACTAAACCAGAAACACCAATATTGTTGAACATGTCATTTATCCTCTTCTCTTCGTGCGTAATGGTCGTCAGCTGTTCGCGGGACTGTTCTGCATGGATCGCCATTGCCAACCTGCAACCATTACGCTAATTTCAAACAATAGAATTAAAGGCACTGTGACTGATAGATGCGAGAGCATATCGGGGGGCGAGATGCAAGAGCCAGTAATCGCTAAGCCAACGTAGGCGTATTTCCTCGTTACTTTCAAGCGCCCAGGGGTCAGCAGGCCAATTCTTGTTAGGAAAAGCACGACGACAGGCAGTTCGAAAGCAATGGCCATTGGAAACACCACCTCGAACAAAAACGAAAAATAGCGGTCGATCCCATATGTTTCCGCTGCGCCAACCGATCGATTCATGCGCATCATAAAGCGGACCATCATCGGGAATACCACCCAATAACTGAAGGAGGCTCCAATGAGAAACAAGGCAAAAGAAACAGGTATGTAAGGCAGCGTGCTTTTCGCCTCGGAATCGGTAAGGCCTGGGCGGACGAACGCCCATACTTGGTAGAGCAGCAGCGGAACGGTGAACAAGATGGCAACGAGGAGCGCACACTTCATATAGATCATCAGCCCATCCGTGAACGAGAACACGTTCCACGCTACTTCCCCGACCAACGGCTGCGATTTCATATACCGAAGGATACCGGGCGAAATATATAGCCCTCCGCTAAACGTCACCACAAACCATGCGAACACGATGAGCAGCCGTTTGCGAACCTCGGTTAGATGAAAGATCCAATCTTCCTGTTCCATCCCTTCACCTCACTAAACAAAATCCTCTGCCTGGCCGGAATCAAACAACAATTCCGCCTTGCTTCAAGTATTTCTGAATGCCTTCTGCCGCCCGGTAAGCAAGCGCCCCGACTGTCGCTGTAGGATTATAACCGCTATTGTGCGCAAAGGCTGACGCTCCAATGACGAACACATTTTCAGCATCCCACATTTGTAAGTAGGAATTAACCGCTGAGGTTGAAGGATCTGCCCCCATGATAACGCCGCCCGTATTGTGCGTAGATTGATAAGGAACAATATTGTAAGGTCCCAGTTGATCTGACGAACCGATGGACGTAGGCTTCATTTCCTTCATAATTTCGGCGGCTTTAGCAGCCACGAACTTGATCATCTGGCGGTCTTGCTCCTCAAAATCAAAGGTGACACGCGGCAGCGGCAGCCCATAAACGTCTTTGTATGTGGGATCCAAGTCCACATAATGATGCTTCCAAGGCAAGCTGCTGCCTTGCGGTGAAACTGCCAGCACGCTATTCGCATATTTCAGCGATTTCTGCTTAAAATCTTTCCCCCATCCAGGCGTCCCCGCCGGAACGGAGTTCGTGCCAATCGGACGTTGCCCTGTCTGTGAAATGCGTAATCCTGCGCCATGAAGGAAGCTCAGATTGCTATGGTCGAAATTGTCTCCGTTGAAATCTGGAATTTCCATTCCCAGGGACCCTGCCCCTGCGTATAGATTGAATTCTTTATCATCAAAAAAACCGGCGGCTGAGCCCCCATTGGTCTGGTAACAATAGTTTTTTCCGATGACGCCTGCGCCGCTTGCCGGATCGTAAGGCTTGCCCAATTTCGAAGTCAGCAGGAGCTTGATGTTATTGAACACATAGCTTGCCATAATGACCACATCGGCCGGCTGCTCGAACTGCTCGCCTGTAACCGTGTTGACATAGACAACGCCGCTAGCCTTCTTGCCGTCATTCAAAATTTGAATCACGTTCGAATAGGTTCGCAGCTCAAAGTTGCCTGATTTTTGTGCAATAGGCAGCACTGTGACTACGGCATCCGCCTTCGCCCCATATTCGCAACCGAAGCGTTCACAATAACCGCAGTACTGACAAGGTGCCCTTGTGATCCCGTCCGGATTCGTATATTGCTCTGACAGATTTGCCGAAGGCATCATATAGGGGTGATAACCCAGCTTTTTCGTCGCATCCTCAAACAGCTTCAAGACTGGCGTTTTCACCATCGGCTTGGTTGGGAACGGGCTCGACCGCTTGCCTACCATCGGGTTTTGATCCGGATCCCCTGAAATGCCCGCCATCTTTTCAAATTTGTCGAAGTACGGCTCTAATTGATCGTAGGTAATTCCCCAATCCTGAATGGTCATGCCATCGGGAATTTTCTGCTTTCCATATCTTTCGACGGTTTTGCTGTAAATTTCAAAATCGTAAGGAAGGAAACGATAGGTTTGCCCGTTCCAGTGTATGCTTGATCCGCCCAGTCCCTCTCCGAGCAGGAAGGAGCCGTGTTCACGCATCGGTACCGCCGTCATTTTCTCCGTATTGCGGAACGTCACCGTTTCCTTCGATAGATCCTGCATAAGATCCAGCCGCTGAGCGTAACGAAGCTCATCATGCACCATAAAATAATCCTGCGTGCCGCGCGGCTTCCCGCGTTCCAATCCAACCACCTTAACCCCTTGCTTCGTCAACTCCGCGGCAATGATGCCCCCGACCCATCCCACGCCAACAATCACAACTGGAACTTTCGGCAATTTTGTAGCCATGCGCTCTTTCCTTCCTCATCTTGTGTTAGTCGCTAATGTGCAAAATGATCATGTAAACTGCGCGGCTCCATGACCACGAATTGATCCTTATCCATAATACTTGCGTAGGTCATCTGATTGCCTGGATATTTCCGCATCTTCCAACCCTGCATGTTCTTATTTCCTCCATAAACAGGATCGCTGTAGATGCCTTCCATCGTCATCCTGCGAAGCAGATTAAAAAATGTTTTGCCTGTTATGCCGTTAATGACCATAATTTCGCCTTTTTCCAAAGAAGTCAGAATCGCGTCTTTCTCCTCGGGCGCCAGCTCGATAAACGATTTCGAATATTTGTTTTTGCTTGCATCTTCCATGCTTTGCAGCCCCATGGTGAACAACTCATGACGCGTGATGCTCGGGTAGTCGCCTTGCGTCGGTTCCGCTTTTAAAAAGGGGCCCATACGGTATTCACGGGAATTCACGCCCCAAGGGCTTGCCATTTGATGATCGATGTAAAAAGCGACGCCTAACTCCGCAGCACCAGGCCCGCTATCATCTTTGGGAAAAATGCGGTCAGCTGCGGCTTCCGTTAACTGAAGCTGCGCCTGATTGAAGAACATTGGCGCTTGATTATAATCTGCTGCCGGTGCCGTCTGAGCAGCTGGCGATGGCGCAGGCGTTGTTTCTTTTTTCTTAAATCCTCCCGATAGCGCGCTGCCGACTACGCCCCCCACCACGACGCCGCCGATGGCAGTCCCGGTATATTTCAGAAAGCTGCGCCGTGAGCCGTCGGGTGCATTTCCCTTGATTGGATCAGCCAATTCTCATTCCTCCTTGGAATTTTTGCCTATAAATTGGTTGTTATGGATATCATGAACGATGGCCCCAATTATTATTCATCCTGTTGCATGAAAAATTGCAAAGCCGGGAAATGTAGTGACAGAAACCGATTATGATCATAAGGAGAATATGCAGATGAACAAAACATTTCTATGCCTCTCTCTGTTGCTCGCTGTCTCTCTGTCTGCCTGTGGGAAGAGCAATACAACACCGTCTCCCTCGGCTTCAGGCACGCCTGCGGCAACTAGCAGCGGGGCAGCATCCAAAGCGGATGCGCAAACCGTCTTCAAAGCCAACTGCGTGAGCTGTCACGGAGCTAATCTAGAGGGTTTAGTGGGACCGAGTCTGCAAAAAGTCGGAGGCAAGCTGTCCAAAGATCAGATTGCCTCGCTCATCACGAACGGGAAAGGCGCAATGCCGAGCTTCAAAGGAAAGCTTACGGATGACGAAATCACTTCTGTCGCGACTTGGCTCGCCGACAAGAAGTAAAGACATGCAAAAAAGCTTCGCTCTCCATACCCAGAGAGCGAAGCTTTTTTATGTTGCCGCCACTTGGTGAAGCGGCATCGTATAGTAGCTCGCCGGGAGCTGCGCGTCCGGCGGGAAGTGCACGACAAGCAGCTGCGGGCTGCTTGGGTCGATCTCCCCGCTTTGCAGATACGTCTGCAAAGCGAACGGCAGCACCTCAAGCATAACATGCTTGTGGAGATCTTTTTCACTGATGCGGAGACGCGCGAAGTCTCCGTCTACAAGCTCTGGCTGCTCGGCTAGCAGCCTCAGGTAATGGGACTGCCGGGATTTATCCAGCGTGAAGTCCCACCAGATTTTGCGTGGCTTATATTTATGGCCCAGGAAATAGTCCAGCTTCATGAGCCCTTCAATGACGTGCATGTCTTTCGTCCCTCTATACAATAGGAAGTCACGCAGCCGGGTGAACAAATCTTCAAGCTGATGACCTATCTTCTGCCAACCTCGCTCTTCCCAGTAGTCGCCGAAGTCCTGGAAGAAATCGAACGCTGAGGCAAACTCATGAGCGATCAAATACTTAACCGTGTGATCCATGCGGTGAGCGTTCCAATACTTCTCCAGCACATCCTCAACGCGTTTGATGCGAATCAAATCCGTGAATGGCAGGATGTCGTTGCCGAGAATTTCGTATGGCGCATGATCCATATAGACATAGCCATATTTATGGGCATCGGCCCGCATCCCCGTGCCGCGCAGCATTTTGAGGAATCCGAGCTGAAGCTCTTCAGGCCCCAATTCGAAAACGTCATTGAACGTCTTGCGGAAAGAATGATAGTCCTCTTCCGGCAAGCCGGCAATCAAATCGAGATGTTGGTCGATTTTCAAGCTATCTTTCACCTTGGACACCGTGCGGCTCAGCTTGAAGAAATTCTGCCTGCGCTGAACGAGATCATTCGTTGTGTCATTGGTCGACTGGACCCCGATCTCGAAGCGGAATGTGCCCGGCGGCGCATTTTCTGCTAAGTAGTCCAACACCTCAGGACGCATGATATCGGCTGTAATTTCAAACTGAAACACAGTTCCGCGATGATTCGCGATCAGGAATTCGAAGATTTCCATCGCATAATCACGCTTAATATTAAACGTCCGATCGACGAATTTAATCAGCTTTGCGCCGGAGTCAATCAGATACAGAATATCATCTTTTGTTCGTTCGATATCGAAATACCGCACGCCCACCTCAATACTGGAGAGGCAGAATTGACAGGAAAACGGGCAACCGCGGCTCGTTTCGAAATACACGACACGATTCGCCAGACTAGGCAGGTCTTCCGCGAATCTGTGCGGAGACGGAATATCGTCCAGCTTAAGCTTCGGCCTGCCCGGCATCAGCACAACTTCCTCGCTTTTGCGGTAAGCCAGCCCATAGACAAAGTGATACTTGCGCGTCGTCGAAATCTCCGTCAGGAGTTGATGGAAGGTCTCTTCCCCTTCGCCCATCACGATGAAATCGACCTCCGGAATCCGATCCATCCAGTAGTCGGTATCATACGAAACCTCAGGGCCGCCGAGTACGATGAGGATTTCAGGCCTGATTTTTTTGATCATTTTTATAATATGAATGGTTTCCTCAATGTTCCAAATGTAACAGGAAAAGCCCAGCACGTCCGGTGCCTTTTGATAAAGGTCCGAGACAATATTCATGGCCGGGTCTTTGATCGTATATTCAGCAATCTCCACATCAAAATCCTTCTCACAGAACGCTTTTAAATAGCGTAGGGCCAAGGAGGTGTGGATGAATTTCGCATTAAGCGTGGTTACAAGCACTTTCATCTTAGAAAAACCTCGTTCTCTTCTCGTTTGTAGTCCTACCTATTCTACACGAAAAACGAGGAAATACAAAGGGAACTCCTGCCGATACCGGTTAGAGAACCGGATCATCATCAAGATGGGGAGCTTCATAAGGAAACTGCAAATAGGAAGCTTCTTGAATCGCATTCTTCCAGCGTTCCGCTTGCGCATACAGCTGTTCCTCGACCTCTTGAATTCTCATCTGCAGGTCCCCTGGACTGTCGGATCCTCCGCTATGCAGCGCTTTCTGGAGAGAGGAACGCTCTTCGAACCATTGTGTAAGCTGATACAGCAGCATATGGAAATTCCCGCCTTTTTCTCTTCATTCTGGTCTCATCTGTCAGTGTGCCCGGTGGGCATGCAAACATACGTCATGCCTGCTTGTAGCAGGAAGGCGAATAAACAAAAACATTGACATTAGAACATGTGTTCGATATTATGGATTTAGGTAATTTTTGTAAATCAGGAGGGAATACGACGTGAAAAGAATGCCGTCAAACTATGGGGACGATACCAGTGCCTCTTGTGTCGTTGCCGGGGATTTCATATTCCTGGCTCATCATGCCGGGGGGCACGAGTCCAGCGATATTGTTTATCAAATGGAGGCCAGCTTCCTAAGTATGCAAGAAACGTTAGCATCCGTTGGAGCATCGTTAGAGGATCTTGTCCAAATCAATTTATATCTGAAGCATATCGAGGATTTCGCAGCTGCCAAGGATGTCTTTCCTGCCTATTTCAAACAAGGCGGATTTCCGGCCAGAATGACAACCACCACGCAATTCGTATCTCCATCATGCCTTTGCATGCTCGATGGGGTTGCTTACAAGAAAGCGAACACCGCGTAAAAAGAGTTACTGAAAATCCTCTTGTCGTGGTATATTGAAAGCGAACAGGAGGGCTTCATCATGCAAAAGAAACCAAGTAAAAATTTCCATAACCAACCAAAGGGTAATCCAGCTGCTAACAATCGCGTCTATACGGTTAATGAACCGTTAGAGTTGCTGCCTTTTTTAATAAATACGCTTTCCGGCTTGGGCCGTAATTCCATTAAATCCACCCTTGCCCGCGGACAAGTATCGGTAAATGGCAAAGTCGTGACCGCCTATAATTATCAACTGCAAACAGGCCAGTCTGTAACCATAAGCAAAGATAAAATCGTCGAAGAGATCCCGTTCGTCGGAGTAGCCATCCTTCATGAGGATGAAGACGTTATTGTGATTAAAAAGGATGCCGGGCTTTTGTCCATTGCCACGAATACGCAAGAGAATGAATTGACCGCGTACCGGCAGCTCACCGCGCATGTTCGCAGTCATGATCCGAAGAGCCGAATTTTCGTCGTCCATCGACTGGACCGTGATACCTCTGGCGTTATGATGTTTGCCAAGAGTGAAAAGGTTCAGCAGCATTTGCAGAACAGTTGGCAGGATTCTGTAACCGAGCGCACGTATGTGGCTCTTGTTGAAGGCTCTGTTAGGAAACCCGCAGGCACCATTACATCATGGCTCAAAGAAAATCCGAAATCGCTCAAAGTCTATTCCAGTCCGTATCCGAACGACGGTCAGAAGGCCATCACTCACTATAAAACGCTTCAATCTGATCGGAACTTCTCCCTCTTGGAAGTCAATCTCGAAACCGGACGTAAGAATCAAATTCGCGTTCATATGCAGGAAATCGGACACCCTGTCGTCGGCGATAAAAAGTATGGATCCAAAACGAAAGAGCTTAACCGCCTTGGCCTGCACGCGCGTGTTTTAGCTTTTACCCATCCCACATCCGGTCAATCCATGCGATTTGAAACGGATATTCCGAAAGCCTTTTTGAGGGCCTTTCGAAGTGACGCGCCCCACCAAAGATAAGGCGAGAGGATAGCAATTACTCTGCCTATTGCAAAAAAATAGCCACCCAGCGGCACAGAAATCGCTAGGTGGCTTCTTTGTTATTTCAGCAGTGCCGCGTAGTCCAGCTGCGGCACCAGCCCTTCTTGCGCAGCCCGCTGCAGCAAGGTCGTGACGGCACCATAGCCGCTCTCGCCCAGGTTCGCGGTGAATTCATTCACGTACAGGTCGATGTGCGCTTGCGCGACCTTCGGGTCCATCTCCTGCGCGTGCTGCATCACGTATTCGCGCGATGCTTCCGGATGCGCCCACGCGTACTCCACGGAAGCGCGAGCCCAACCAGCGATCGCTTCCAGATCAAGCGATCGACGGGCAATGATAGCGCCCAGCGGAATTGGCAGCCCAGTGTCGGACTCCCACCAATTCCCCAGGTCGGTCATCAGCGACAAGCCATACGACGGATAGGTAAAACGTGCCTCATGAATGACGAGACCGGCATCGATATGCCCGTCGCGTACGGCGGGCATGATTTCGTGGAACGGCATGACCACGATTTCGCCGACACCGCCTGGCACATGTTGTGCCGCCCATAGACGGAACAGCAAATAGGCGGTCGAACGGTCACTTGGTACAGCAACCCGGCGTCCAGTTAACTGGGCCGGGTCTGCTCCGTTTGCACCGCCCTTCGTCAGAACCAACGGTCCGCAGCCTCTTCCAAGCGCTCCTCCGCAAGGCAAGAGCGCATAGTCCTGCAGCACCCATGGCAAGGCAGCATAAGAGATTTTCAGCACTTCTGGCCCGGTGCCTTCAGCCGCCAAGCGATTCGTGATATCAATATCGGCGTATAGAATATCCAGCTTCGGGGCGCCGGGAATAAATCCATGTGCCCATGCATGGAAAACGAAGGTATCGTTTGGACATGGAGAATAAGCGATTTTCAAATTAGAGCACCTCCGCCAGGACTGAACTTGCTGCTTCTAGAGCCTTCAATGCATCGCCGATCCGCCACGCGTCCCGGTCGCGCGGTCCAACCGCGTTCGAGATGGCGCGGATTTCCAGAATCGGCACGCCGCGCCGCTGCGCTGCGCTCGCAATGCCGAAGCCTTCCATGGCTTCGGCAGCCGCTCCCGGTACGCGAGCAGCCAGCTCTGCGGCCGTAGCAGCCGTACCCGTAGCTGTCGCCACGGTGAGCACAGGCCCCGCTTGCGTTCGCAGCCCCTTGGCTTGCAGCGCTGCTGTCAAGCGCGCCGCCAAATCGGCGTCGACTTCGACGCGCACCTGGCCGAAGCCCATCGCCTCCAGGCTGCTGAAGCCGTCAAGCATCTGCACGCCAAGATCAGCGGCGACAATCTCGCTCGCCACCACGAGCGAGCCGACTTCCGCCCGCCCTGCGAATCCTCCGGCGATGCCGGCGATGACGACCAAATCGAAGTTATCCGCAGCTAGCGTGGTCGCTGCGCTAACGGCTGCAGCTACGAGGCCAACGCCCGCTAATGCCGCTTCGAACCGGCTGTCGCCCCCGAGTCCGCGCAGAACGGCGTCTCTTTCGGCTTCGACGGCTGTCATAATAAGTACACGCATGATGCAGTTCTCCTTTTATAAGCATGATTCCACTATGAACTATTTTACCTTACCAAAGTTCAAATAGGAAACTTGAGAGAATCGATCGATGCCTTGCTTGCCATTACTTGAGGATTAGCGCCCATCACTTCGTTCGAGAGGAAACCAACCGGGAATATCCAGAATAAATGCCCATAACGCATCGGGGATTACCAATTTATTTTGATCCTTATCAGTTAAAGTTGTTTGAATATCTTCCTCGCTGCCATGCTCAATGAGCTTGATCCAGTCTGGTTCCACAATGAGTTCACGTGCTAATGCAATAAGCGGAATTCCTGTCTGCAAAGCTCTGATGGCATCCTCTGGCGTGCGTATAAGTCCAACTCCAATGATCGGGATCTGACGACCTACACGTTCTTGAATGATCTCTAGACGAGATCTGGAATCTTCGATACCGCGTCTTGGAACAGACCAGAAGTCATTCAATGAAAGATGTAAATAATCAAGCCCTCGATTCGCAAGAGTTTCTATAAAAGCAAGCGTGTCCGCCATTGTAATCCCCAGCGTCTCAGGCTCTTCCGGCGAAATACGGTATCCGACTAGAAAGGGGGCCTTCGCATGCTCCCGAACAACCCGCTTCACCACGTCGATGATCTCCAGCGCAAACAGCATTCGTTTCTCCAACGTTCCCCCCCAACGATCGCTGCGTCTATTCGTATGCGCCGAGAAAAACTGTTGAATGAGGCATCCATTCGCCCCATGTAATTCAATGCCATCGAATCCTGCTTCAATCGCGCGTCGAGTTGCTTCGCCGAAAGCATGAATGATCTCAACAATCTCTACGTCCGTCAACTCTTGGGTGATCTTGCTCTCCTCTTCATCCTCTGGAATCGTGCTGACTACACGCACAATATCGCCATTAGGCGGGACCGATTTGCGACCTCCATGAAAAATCTGAAGAACCGCTTTGGCGCCTTGCTCCTGAATAACAGTTGAAAGTCGCTTTAAACCGGAAATCATTTCATCGCGATGCACGCCAGCCGAGCCAGACAATCCGCCACTAGGCATGATCCATGTGCCCGCCGTAATAACTATGCTTACACCATTCGCGCGTCGCTTATAGTAAGTCAGTTCCGTCTCTGAAGTAGATCCATCTGGATGTGAGGCGCCATGCGTCATGGGGGCCATAATGATTCGGTTTTTCAATTGCACAAGGTTCGGTAAAAGGAACTTTTCAAACATAGGCTGATACTGATCCTTCATAGGAACATCTCCTTTGACATACGATTATCGATCCCGTTTGTCAGAGTATAAAGGATCTGTTATCATGAATACAAATCATATTATTCATATTTATATGAAAGGAATTCATATGAACTTTTCGCAACTCCAGTGTTTCGTCGCACTTGCTGAGCTAGGGAGTTTTACTGAAGCGGCAGATACAGTTAATTTGACGCAGTCCGCAGTGAGCCATGCCCTGTCAGCTCTTGAAAAAGAGCTTGGTGTAACCCTGCTTGACCGTAACCGCAAAGGCATGGTGACACTTACCCCTGTCGGGCACACCATCATTCCACACGTTCGTGAGCTTCTTGCTCAAGCAGAAGCCATCGAGCAGGAGGCAAAGACAGAGGCGCATGGCCAAATAATCGGCAAGCTTCGTCTAGGAAACATTCTCTCTATCTGCCCTGGTCTGTTAGCCGGTGTATTGAACGTTTTTCAACGGAACTATCCGCATGTGGAAGTGGTGCTCTTCGAGGGCACGATGAAAGAAGTCGGCGATTGGATTGAAAGCAGCATTGTGGATGTCGGTTTCGTGCTTCATCCCGCCAAAGAAAGCACACTGATTACGACAGATGAGCTTTGCGTAGTCGTTCCTTCCGGACATCGCCTTAATGACCGGGAATCAGTGACTCCTGGGGAGCTGCGCGAAGAAGGATTTATTATGGCAAAGACCGAATGCGCATTCACCCTAATGGAGATTGCTGGTCTTGAACCAAACAAGTTTTCTCCGCAGTTCAGCTATCAAGCCACTGACAGCGCAACCGTACTCGCCATGGTCCGTGAAGGACTCGGTATCACACTCTTGCCTCGTATGATGCTTCCCAAACATCTGGACGGAGTCTCTGCGCTCTCGCTGGTCCCGCCCCGACATTTGCAGATCGGACTCGCTGTGAAATCGCAAGAAACGGCTTCCCCAGGAGCTGCCGCCTTCATCCAAACGGCGTTAGCCTGGAAGCAGGACCTGGTCACTCTGCCTTCCCGTTCGTCGCGATAACAAGACCGAATTCCTCAGTTCAACAAGATGCGAGTAAGCATTTCTCTATCCGGAATCTCAAATTGCTCGCCGAACATCAATTTGAAAGAAGCCAATCCTTGCGTAGCGGAAATGTACATCGCCGCAAGTTGAAAAGGATCTCCCTTCACGAATTCCCCCGTCTCCTGGCCTTCTTTTACAATGATGGCCAGGTTTTCTATTGCCTGCTTTTTCCTGTCCAGCAATTTCTTGTTTTCTTCCTCATTATCCGTTTCATAGAGCTGGGAGATGAGAATGAAATAATAGATGCCATCCTCTTTATGAACAGCATACAGAAAAGTGTCTGCAAAGCGTGCAATCTTGTCTTTTGCGCTTATGTTCATGTGAATGAATGACTCCAGAACGCTTTGAGATTTGTCCATAGCTTCGTTCGCCAAGGATAGATAAAGCTCATCTTTGGATTTATAGTAATGGTAAATAAGACCCAAACTCACATTTGCATTTTTGGCGATTTCTTTGATATTCGTAGCGGCTACTCCCTTTCTGGCAAAAAGGAATAAGCCCGATTTTTTCAGCTTATGGATCGTAAGTAATCTCATTTCTTCGAACTGTTCTTTAGGTTTTGGCATCGGTTTACTCCAGTTTTTATTGAATTTATTTTCAATAATAGTTTTTTTGGAGGGATTTGTAAACTTTCGAGTTGACCGAATACCAAAATACGTTTATTATTGAATTAATTTTCAATCAATAATAAAAAGGAGGACATAAAAATGACATCAACTACCGCCATCACTAGGAATCAACTCCATTCCTTTACCTCATCCAACGTGACTTCACAGGATGGTACTCTCATTGGCTACCAAAGCATCGGTAATGGGCCTGGGGTTATTATCATCCCCGGGGCACTTAGCACCTCGAATGAGTTTACGTCCTTTGCTCGTGAATTATCCGATTCATTCACAGCCCATGTTATCGATCGACGGGGACGTGGGAACAGTGGACCGCAAGGAAAGGCATACTCCATTATCAAGGAATGCGAGGATCTTAAAGCCCTGCAAGAAGAAACGGGAGCCACTTATTTATTCGGCCACAGCTATGGTGGACTTGTAGCTTTGGAGACTGCGCGAACGCATTCTTCCTTTACCAAAATAGCGCTTTATGAGCCCGGCGTTTCCATTCAGTCAGAGGCATTGGATTGGAATTGGATTACCGAGTATGAAACCGCGATGGATAAGCAAGATTTCAGAGGAGCCTTTACCAGTTTCGCACGAGGATCAGGGCACACACCCTTAAACAAATTTCCTAAATGGTATGCTTCCTTCATGTTGCGTCTTTTTGTTCGTGGAGACCATTGGCATCAGATCCAAAAGCTATTGCCTGAAAATTTAAATGAGCACAGAGAAGTCCGGCGTCTAGAGAACACGTTCAGCAATTATCAAACAGTCCTTGCCGATTTACTGCTCCTGTCCGGACAGAAGAGTCCAGCTTTTGTACATCAAATGATTGACGTATTGGATCAGACAATTGCGCATACGCAAACGATGAAGCTCCCGAAGCTGCACCACCTTTCTCCTGAAAATGAACATTCTCCGCTCGTAGTTGCCCGGGCTGTAAAGGACTATTTTCTTAACAAATAATGAATAACCGCCCCTATGTCCCCACTCATGATAATTTACTTGCGTTGCGATTATCAGCATAATGATGGTGCATTCGTTCATGTTTCGCAAAATTCATTGGACACGTTCACTAATTTTTTTTGAGAAACAGGGCATACATCCATACTCCATCTAGATGATTGACATATAGTAATTTTGTGAAGGGAGGGATTAACATGAGTTGTGGAACTAATGTTGGTTACGGCGGTTACACTAGCACAGCTGTAGTCCTCGTATTGTACATCCTTTTGGTTATCGTACTGAGCACTTTCGGCTTTGGCTGGTAAATAAAAAAAAACGGCTGGGACGATGGATTCCGTTCCGGCCGTTTGGCTTACATAGAGGAATTTAGATAACAAAATAATACCCGTTAAAATATCCGATCGTCATTACGACTTGAAGGATCATAAACAACATGAAATAAAATAGTCTGGAGCTTTCCCACTTGGATGTTAATGTCACCGCGTAATAATATAACGGAATGCTAACCATCATATAGCGGACAACGCTGACAAGAAATAAAGGCTGGCTGGAGAACGGAATGACAATAAGCAGCACGCCATATCCGAAAAACAAAAGTTCATGACCATTACGGAAAATATGTTTCACATGCACCAGGAAATAAACAATAAACAGGAGAAAAACAGCTGTGGATATCGTAAAAGCAATCAGTCCATTGTCCCAGCCATCGAGGGTGGCAAAGTAAGGCTTTTTCAAAAAGCCAACATAGTTTTTGAATGGTTGGGTCGTGTATCGGAACCAATGCAAGCTTTGTTCATGAAACGGTGCGAGCAAGTCGCCTGTCACTGCTTTCATATGTAGCAAATAGATGCCCATCGGAATAAGCGACAGCAAGCTGTAAAGCGCCCATTTTGCATATCGCCACGTCCATTTCTGCCCTTCGTTCAATCCAACCGTACCGATGACAAAGGCCAAATTCACAAATCCAGGCACTCTCGTGACTGTCGATAAGCTAGCCGCCAGGAAAGCCAGCGCGTACTGCCGATTGCCTGCATAATAAATTGATGCCGCCGATAGCAGCAAAAAAAGGCTTTCCGTATAAGGTACGGAATAATACAACGAAGCCGGATAAAAAATAACAAGCAATAATACTGTTCTTGCCTGCCGTTCAGTAAGTCCGCGCTGCAGCGCTATGAAATACATGTACACCAATGCCGCAATTAGGCAAAGATTCGAAATAACGATGCCTACCACTGCGGGTTCGACTCTTATGATAAGTCTAATCAAGTAAATCAGAAGCGGATACAAAGGGAAAAACACCCAGTTAGCCGCTGTATGCGACTCATTCATGCGATAGCGATCGTAGCCTTCTGTTGCAATTTTCAAATAAGAGTACGTATCGAATTTAATAAAATCCTCTAGTTGGAGCTTCCTCGTGCTCTCCATTTCCTGCGGAAGCTTCATTGTCCATTCAGACATGCTGCCAGGCGCATTCTGTTGATAAACCGGCGCAGACGAATACTGGCTGAACAGGTTCATCCCCACATAGCCCGTGAACAGCATAAGCGCTCGGCTCACAAGGACAAGCAGCACGATCGAAAGTATAATGCGAACCGGAATTCGCTTCTTGCTCCTATCCATTCTCATGACTCTCCGCCATCTCCAATTCCAACTTGTTCCTCTATATAAATTTACAGTATTTAGAACTTTCAACCAAGTTAAGGGTTTGTAAAGGTGAGCGTTCCCCGGTTCTACTTCGCGCTGCCTTCTTCTCTTTTCCCTATCACGTCTTCCATCAGCGATACCGACGGAACTACGATGCCTTATTCCGCGGCAACGTCCCTTTCCTCCCCCTGAAGCGGAACTAGGGTGCGTTAAATGAGCGAAACTGTGCCTACAGCCCAGCATTTTCCGCTCATAACGTACTGTAGTTCCGCGAAACGTCCCTACAACCGAAAATACCGCCTCATAAAGCATCTACGTTCCGCTCACCCGTGCAAAAAGCTGTAAAAAAACAAAACGGCCCCCCAGTGAAATGCTGGGGAATAGCCGTTAAATAACCACCTATGATTTCAACTTCAAATCATAAGCCTCATCTTCGTAGGTTTGAACTAAATCCAATTCTCTGTGTGAGCCCAACAACTTCCTGAACATGCCTTTTTTCTCAAGAGCAAGCTGCTTATATTCACCGTTCTGTACAATCCGTCCTTGATCTAACACGATTACTTGATCTGCATTTCGAATGGTTGAGAAGCGATGAGCAATGACAAGGAGGGTTGTCCTCCCTCTCAATCGATCTAATACTTCTTGAATTTTCGTCTCATTTTCAGTATCCAATGCACTTGTTGCCTCATCCAGGACTAAAATAGAGGGATTACGAAGCAATGCGCGGCCGAGAACAAGTCTCTGTCGTTCACCGCCGGAAAGTTTAATGCCCCGATCGCCAATAAGCGCATCCAAACCTTGAGGAAGTTTTCTCACAAATTCTGCAGCAGAGGAAGATTCTAACGCTTCCCAGATTTGTTCGTCTGTGGCATTAGGCTTGACCAAGAGGAGATTCTCCCTGATGCTTGCATGGAACAGAAATGGATCCTGGGGCACATAACTGATAGAACGCCTTAGAGATTCTAATGTTTCTCCTTTCAAGGGCTTCCCATCAATAAGCACCTGCCCTTTTTCCGGCTGTATCAATCCCATAATGATATCAATTAATGTGCTTTTGCCGGCACCGGATCTTCCTACTATAGCGGTCATCTGATTGGCCGGTATTTGTAAATTAATATCATGAAGCGCATAATCATGCTCTGCAAATTGATAACGGAAATAAACCTCTTTGCATGCGATTTCTTGTACCATATATAAGGGCGTGTCGTTACCCTGCACTTGGATAACGTCATCCGTCTCTGCCGCTTCCTTCGTTTTCTGTTCAAGCTCTATTAAATTCTTAAAAGATGGAATATACGATGACACTTGTTCTAAATTTGACTGAATATTAATAAATCTCGGCCACAACCGAGAAAAAATGACAATAATCAGGATCAATTGTTCCGCGCGAGCATGGAATAATATGACCGACATATATAAAAATCCAGCCATTAATACGACTGACGCTGTCCGGTACAACAACTGAGAGGCAGTTTTTAATTTATTAAACGATTCTTGCTCATATTTTAATCTTTCCGACAACGTGCGGACCCAATTTAATCTCGAATATTCTAATTGGTTACTTTTTACTTCTTTAATTCCATTGAAGAGATCGGTTATACCTGCCATATACTTTTGTGACGTCTCAACGGTATGATTGCCAAGAATCGCGGCATTTCTGGAAAATTTCCGTGAAAAAATTGCCAAAAGGACTCCACAACCTACAATAAACGCAGTTATCGCAGGAGATAACCAGAAGGCCAAACCGATCTGGATAATTGTAAAAATCAGAGTAGTTACCGCCTGAAAAAACAAATATATACCACCGTTAACACGCGGCATCTCCGTTGTTAACGAGTTGACGATATCCGATTTTCTCCGATTTAAATAGAAATCCCAGTTGGCAGCCAACAAATTGCGATGAATGCGCAAACGAAAATAGTGGGTGAAATTTTGGTGGATATCTGAGTTTTGTAGCGTTAAATAACGCTGCAATACATTCTGAGAAATCGAAATGAACAAAAAAATTCCTAAGACCAATAGCAATCCGACAGGGATCGACAAGCCTTTTAGAAATGAAAATAACTCGGTCACTGGATTCATGCCGAAACTAACACTTACGATGCCACTGATGCTTAACAAAGGAATTAAAAGAAGGGTCCCTAACCCATCCAGTAAACTAACGAAGACCATACCCAATAAATTTAGATATAACCGCTTCCCCGTAAATTTGGACAGTTGCTTCACATAATGCAATACAGCATTCATTGTTTACCTCCATTGCATGCTGGCACGTGCCTCATATAATTACGGTCTATGCACAGTTTTAGCGAATTTCCCAACAACTGTAAATCTCTTCATTTCTTCAGCTCCTGTAATGTAGAAATCGCCGCTGCGCAGCCAGGCATGAGCAGCCATTTCTCCTGATTTCTCTCTTGCCGTCCCCAAATATAAAGTGCTTTCGATATGGCGCCTGCGCAGCATTTTCATCCCGGCTATTGCCCTGACCAGACATTTGCTATCCCAGATTGTGTGACGGCTCATCGTATGAACGGCATAGGATACCTTCTTTATGCTTGCACGATCCAGCGTATCATCCATTTGAGGAGTTTCTTGCATATAATGACCAAGCGAAGGAGAAATCATCTTAAAAGGGAGAAGAACTAGCATGCGAGCGCATCCTAAATAAATGAAAGCCTCTATTAAAATAAGCATCCTGTCAGTATCCATTGAAAGAAACTTTCTCCATTTATTTAACGTTTTCATTGCTTCGCTACTAAGCCTTCATCAATGAGTTGTTCTAAAAAAGTAACAACTTGTTCCTCGCACCGCTCTTGTCCCACCTCGTACTCTGCCATTAAATTGGCAACCAAATCCTGTACCGTGATTGGTGCGCTAATGCCGCTCCAAATAGAACCGCCAATCTGGCCGAGATTGTAGTATTTCCCATTATTAATGCCTAACATGACGGTTTCCCCGTCCATATCGCTTACGATATATCCCGACTCCTGAACAATAACATCATCCAATTGGACATGCTTATTTTTAATCATCTTAAGTTCATTCCTTTCCAATCGCTGATAAAATTAAAGAGGACAACTGATGCGCAGTAAATTCCGTTACTGGCCGTCTAAGTTGAAAACAATCGATTTTGTTAACGATGCTGGTCGTTGTATGAAAATGCCACTCTGTTAATCCACTATTTGCAAGGAGATAATTACGATATGTATGGCGATACAAGAGGTGCAGTCTTTCCAACTTTTGAATAGGCTTAAGCTCCACTTCTGCACTATCCGTCTTAACCAGCTCAAATACACCGGCAAGCGGGAGCGCTTCTGTCGAAAATTGGGAACGCACAGGTATCGCAAACTTCGTTTCGCGATCAAACACAGGACGGAATTGATCCGCTTGCATACCAAAAAAGTCCAGGCTCTCTTGCCAAAGTTTTTGCTGCGGGTAAGCTGGCGTTACATAAGGTATGTTCCCCTCCCCGAGAGATACAGCAATTACATCATCGCTTAACAAGCGAAATCCGCGTTGCAGAAACGCCGAAGCTAGTGTCGACTTCCCATTTCCCGAATCGCCGATAAACGCATATGCCTTGTTGTCGACGACTACCGCACTACCGTGCATTGGAAGCACTTTTCTTTGCAATAATATGGCACCCATACAGGTTCCAAGCAAATACAGACGAATTTTGTCTACATCTGCACCAATTGCCGGCGAAACGAAAATGTCACGACCTCCAACAACGGAAAAAATCGCGGTTTCCGAAATCTCGAACATAACAAGATTCTCTTGCACTACTAGTTTTCTTGGTGGAGTCGACAACTCTGACCATGTTTCGGTTAAGTCCTTTATTTGAACCGAAATGTCTACTTCAGCGTTATGATCACCAACCTCTTGCAACTCAGGCAAGGCAATATCGCTTTCCAAATAGTAGCCAAAAGCTTTGTAAACCGCTTTATTTATTGTAATAATCAATTGTCTCACTCCATCATAAGTTACGAATAAATCATACAATATAAGTGAAAACCCTTATACCATAATGTTGCGTATAAGGGTATCACTGTACAACCTTTTTTGTCGCCATAATTAGCTTGTGTAGTTAACTGTTTCATCTGGATCCGGTTGAAAAGAATCCGGAGTTGCAGTTCCTGGGCCAGCCATTGTCATGCTAACTGGCAGTACTTCCAATGTAGGAGCATTCCATTCTTTTTTCATATTTTCACCTCCCTTCAAAAGTTTTTTTGTAAAAATCGATGGACGATTAAACTGCGCATTAACAATTTAATAGTTGGCTTATAGGCATTCTCCGGCCGCGGACCCTTCTTTGCCTCTTCAATCGCATCCTGAATCGCCGGCATGTTAACAATTTGCTGCATGCGAGTATCTTTGCTTACTTGCTCAAGCTCTTGGATGAATGCCGACCAATCAGGCACCATGCGATGGATCGAATCCGCAGCTTGAATCCCTCGCACACGTTGATTCAGTCTGATTTGATCGGGCAAGTAGCCCTCTGTCGAACGTCTAATTAACGCCCGATCCACACCTTGTTGAACAAATTGCTCGATGGGAAGCGACAGACAATATCGTATCACTCGCAAATCGTTGGTTGGATCATGCCCCCATACCGAATAACGCAGGGATAGCTTTGCACTGCTTGTACCGGTAGTGCTCCACATATTCACACGGTTAAACTGCTGGTTTCTGGCTTCAATTGGATCCGATGGTAAATCATCCAGGGATCCGATCCCTATAAATTTGCTATCTGCCAGTTTCTCATAGATGCCGGTACGCTTTGCGAAATCCGAATTAATAAGCTGCGGTAACTCATCTAAAGCGTTTATCGGGAACATACGTTCTAAAAATGGGAACGCTTTTCTACCGACAACAGAATATATTCGCTTTCTGCCAACGCCGACTTTCCCGCCATATTGATTAATCTCTTGGAATAACTGAACCCACTTCAACTTCTTCAATAAGATCTTATAATAATCAACTGCTGAGCCCCACGAAATACTGTAGTTTCCACGCGCTCCATTCAAGAGGATACCTATCCCTTGTTGCTGGGCATGTTCGAAAATCCCTTTCGTCCAAAATGAATTTTCAAAAAACTTATACGGCATCTCCAGGATGTCAAGCCACTCGTCTATTTCGGAGAGTGGACTTTTACCTTTGAAATCCAGGTAGTTGTCGTTAATATTCCCAACATGTTGAACAGTCGCTTGAATAAGCGGCTTTTCGTTAGCCAATTTATATTTTGGTGTCCAATCGACGAACTCATCTTCAGGCACATAACTGAATGTATGAAGCAGACGATTTTCCTTTCTTAAAGCTCTGGCAGCAAAGCTTACGACAGAGCCGGAATCCAATCCTCCACTTAAATGAGCACCAACTTGCCGGTGGGTACGCAATCTTGAGGTAACTGCACGACCGAATACATCACGGAATGCTTCCTCATAGTCCTCATTGGACTTCAGCTTTAGAGGGGATATCTCAGCTAAACTAAAATATCTGGCTAGGGTAACCTTATTATTGGCGACTGTAATCGTATGGGACGGCTGCAGTTGCTCAATATGTTTATACACGGTGACTGAAAGATCGGGGGGTTCGAATACCCCGGCGATAGCTAGAAATTCAGCAAGCCATTGTTCATTGAGTTGTTTTGTAATATGAGGGAGTGAAAATAAGGGTTTAATGAGGGTACAGAAAGAAAACTGATGTTCATTGCGATGGAAATAAAGCGTTCGTGCTCCGGAGAAATCTCTTGCTCCAAACAACATTCGTTTGTTCTCATCCCAAATCATAAAGGCAAAATCACCGACCAAATGCTGCGGCAATTGCTCTCCCCATTTTTGATAGGCAAGCAATATGATTTGGCTATCTGTCATGCTTTGCTTGTATGAATGTTCAACCTGCAATTGATCCATTAATTCTTCTCTATTATCGAGAATCACATCTGCAGTAATAGCCAGACGCATTTGATGATTGTAATATGGTAAGGTTTCCTGAATTGACTCTGTTGTCATCCACTGAGCATGGCAGCCTAGCAAAATGTTATCTTTATGCCATACAGCAGCTTGATCTGCCGGATAGTGTTGAAGAGCCTCCATCAGAAGATTACCATGTTCGACAACAGCGGATTCTCCGTTAAAATGATAGATTCCGGCAATAGCACTCATTGTTTGTGTTTCCCCCATTTATGTATTCATTCAACACGTTTATCTATAATGAGCCTTGTCGTTTATTCATTTATGATACGTATTGTATCATATGGTTCAGAAATTTCAAGCACTTTTTTTAAGGCTGTACATTTTCTTTTTTGAATATCGTATTTCCCCCAAATTTATTGCCTTTTCTCGCTCTATTATTGAAGAGATTAGTCATTATATTTTGCATCTCCTCAACTTTAAAGCTTGATTATGTTTTCAGCACCCCTTGTCTATGATACATATTGTATTATAATTTCAGAAAATTTCAATACTTATTTAAAAAATTTATTAAATTTTTATCAACCGATTTTTACCAACCGATATTAAGATCATGTGTAGCTTATCGACAAGGTTAATATTCTCCTGAATTTGCGCTATAATGAAGCTTGATCACGATTTACATATAATTTCCTATTCAGGATGGAGACGAGGCAAAAGTGGCTACTCCCGTTTTGACCATTGTGGTCCCTTGTTACAATGAAGAAGAAGTGCTGCCGGAAACGGTTTTTCAGCTTAGCGGCGTGCTTGATGCCTTCATACAGGATAAACTGATTTCAAGTGAAAGCACCATGCTGCTGGTCGATGACGGCAGTAAAGATAAGACATGGGAGCTCATTGAACGCTTCCATATATCGAATTCATTCGTAACCGGCCTTAAATTAGCACGGAATGCGGGACACCAAAGCGCGCTGCTCGCAGGCCTTATGAAGGCCAAATCTTACTCGGACTGCGTCGTTTCGATCGATGCCGATCTGCAAGATGATGTGAGTGCGATTCGCGATTTTATCGTCAAATATCATGAAGGCTACGATATCGTGTATGGCGTGCGGCAGGACCGCTCCTCGGATACTTTTTTCAAGCGGGCAACGGCCCAAGGCTTCTATAAGCTCATGACTTCCATGGGTGTGAACATTCAATACAATCACGCGGATTTCCGTTTGATGAGCCGCCGCACGCTGGACAAATTGGAAAATTTCCAGGAAGTGAATTTATTTCTGCGAGGTATGGTGCCATTGATTGGCTTCCCCTCAACCAAAGTATTTTATGACCGCAAAGAACGTTTCGCCGGAGAATCCAAATATCCGCTGAAGAAAATGCTCGCCTTTGCTTTCGACGGCATCACGTCATTCAGTGTAACGCCAATCCGTTTTGTCACAATGATGGGGTTCCTCCTGTTTGCCCTGAGTGTCGTCGCTGCTCTGTATGCGATTATCGGGAAAATTATGGGGGCCAATGTCACCGGCTGGACATCTCTCGTTCTCTCCGTCTGGTTTATCGGAGGCGTTCAACTGCTGGCGCTAGGTTTAATTGGAGAGTATATTGGGAAAATATATAAGGAAGTGAAGCGCCGTCCTCTCTTTGTCATTGAAAAGGATTTGGCAGCTAGCGAGCATGAAGACCGTGTTCCTAAGCCCACCCCAGCTTCTTCGGCGGGTCGATAATCGAATGGGCATGGATAAACTGCGAACTTGGATTACGGGCAGCTTTGCCCGCTTCTTGCTTGTTGGACTGTTCAATACGCTGATTGGACTCACAACCAGCTTCGCTCTATTTAATATGCTGCATCTCAATTACTGGATGTCTACATTTGCCGGAAATACCGTTGGCGCCATCGTCAGCTATACGTTGAACCGCACGTTTACGTTTCGTTCCAAAGTCAGTGTACAGCGCAGTTGGTGGAAATTTGCGCTGGTTATTTTGTTCTGTTACGGAATATCGTATGGGATCAGCTGGCTGCTGGCTAATGCTCTTTCCTTCTTATTGCCTGATCTGCACACAAGCTGGCTGCATAATGGCGCAATACTAATAGGAAATGGTATCTATACCATTGGTAATTATCTGGGCCACAAATATTTCACGTTCCGCAAGAACGGACCAGGCAGGACAGAAGGGCAGCTGAAGAGGAGCTAGACATGAGTAAGCATATCAGATGGGATGTATGTGCGCTCCTTGCAGGGGCAGGGGTTTTGAGCTTTCTTCTGTTTGTAGGGCCCATCCTCGGCGTAGCCGATAACGGAGATTTCCTGCGGATCATGGGCTCTGTGGGCCTGAGTTATCCGAATCCGACGGAGCCATTTCAAGATAGATACTTCGCTTTCATGCACAAACAGTTTGCGATGAATACCCCGGGGGATGGCGCCTATATCTCTTCGGAAGTGATTGTCGTTTTCCTGGCAACGCTTGTAGCCAGACTGTTTAACTGGAATTTGTTCGATATTCGTTTTCTGGGAGCGCTGTACAGCGTACTGCTGCTAATTGCTTTTTCTTGCTTTCTGCAACTAAAGCTGCTCTCCTCGAAGGCGGCCAAGATCAGCTTTACGGTTGTTTTCCTCCTGATTTTCTTCGACGCAGGCTACACCGCTTACTTTAACTCCTTCTTTGGGGAGCCGATGGCGTTCATCTTTTTGTTATTAACGCTGGCTGCCGCTCTGCGATTAACCCAAGACCGTCAACCGCGAACCGCATGGTTCGTCTTTTTTATTCTTTGCGCCATGTTCATGGCCGCTTCGAAGATCCAAAATGCGCCTACAGGCATCATTCTGGCGCTGCTCGCCCTCCGTTTGCTCCCTTTATCCAGCAGCAAGGTATGGAAACGAACTGGATTCCCGTTGACCGTCGGATTAATTCTGATATCTACTGCGATCTATGTCACCGCTCCCAAAGAGCTGAGAATGATTAATCAATACCAGTCTGTCTTCTACGGCATTCTGAAAGATTCCCCGACGCCCGAACGGGATCTGATGTCGTTAGGCCTGGATCCGAGCCTGTCCATACTGGCGAATACGAACTTTTTCATGCCAGATACCCCCATTCCCCAGCAAAGCGATCAGCTTAAACAATCGTTCTACCCGTACATCAGCCATGGTAAAATCGCACTCTTCTACCTAAGCCATCCTTCCCGTTATTGGGACAAGCTTAGCGTAACGGCGAAACATGCCATGACGATACATATAGATTACCTGGGCAATCACGAAAAAGCAGCTGGCTTCGAGCCCGGGACAGGCTCCAATTCCTTTAACCTTTGGAGCGAGTTGAAAGATAAAGTTCTGCCTCATTCGATTTGGTTTTTGATTGTGTTCTGGGTATTGTACTATACGGTTTTGCTGGCGCTGTACACGGGAGAACCAGCGCGCAATCAACGAGCGGCCTATGAAATATTCATGTCCGTTGGCGTCATTGCCGGCGTAGCGTTCTTAGTCCCATTGATTGGGGACGGTGAAGCCGACATGGAGAAGCATCTCTTCCTGTTCAACGTATGCTTCGATATCATGTTCACGGTGTCACTGGTTTGGATCATTCATCGGTGTGTTATTTTTATGAGAGAACGGGCATCCTACTCACATCTAAACTAGTCGAGGTGATGGTAATGGCTCGAAGAAGAAGCAACCGGGCGATAGTTCCGGGATCCGAATACGGTCTTGGACAGCTCAAAGCCCAAGTTATGAAAAATCAGGGCTACGCTGTCAACCCGGATCGTCCCGATCTGGTGAAATACGAAGTTGCCCGTACACTAGGCGTACCGCTGCAGCCCGGATACAACGGACAGCTTCGCTCTGAAGACGCCGGTAGGGTCGGCGGTCCTATTGGCGGCGCGATGGTTCGCGAGCTCGTGCGCATGGCACAGCAGCAGTTGGCGGATCAACGCCCTCCGCAGCGATAAGCTAGGGGATAATGCCATATTCCGCCGCGGGTTCACATATGCTAGAAGCAAGCCGCTTTCAGCGCTTACTTTCGATGTAGAAATCAGGTGATACCCGTTGGAACCGAAAGGCAACCGTTCGCCAAAGCCCGATTGGAAAGGGCTGCATGCACAATCGGGAGATGTGCTCGGGCCTGATTTCTGGCAAGATATTGCCAGTATTATTCCATTAACGGGACCCCGAGTGGATATGTACGAAACACCGCAAGAGCTCGTCATTGTGGCTGAAGTTCCAGGACTATCCTCCCCCGAACAAATTAAGCTGATCTTCCAGGATCAAAGGTTACTTATGCGCGGGACGCTCGTACGTCCCTATCAGGTGCTTGATCAGCACATGTTGCTGTCGGAGCGGTTTTTCGGCGAATTCGAGAGAAGCATTCGTCTTCCTGGCAGAGCTGCAACCGACCACATGCAGGCCCGTTATCATAACGGACTACTCATCATTCGGATTCCGCTGACTCCGGCAAATGGAGAGAAACAGATTCCGATTCAGTTCACTTAACGTTCGGGTTCTTGAAACCGGACGTTATTTGTTTACAAAAAAAGAAATGAATCTTCGTTTGTCCCCATATAAATAGAATGATTGAGCAAATTCGGATTTATATGGAGGGGTTTACGATGGTACGGATTCAATTTCAAACTATTCATATTGACGACATCTCGGAGACGTCCAGTGTGAATCATGGGACGAATCGAATCATTGGCAGGCGTCATTCTGCGAAAAGCAATCAAGGCTTAGGTGACATAAACGGCGAGCATAATACAGTCATCCACGGCAAACATCTTGTCCACGATGGGGACACCTTCGATATGATAAAGCCTAAACGAAAGAGTTGAACACAGATGGGATGGTGGTTTCAGAAGCCAAAGCCTCCTCCGATGCCTAATCAGCCTCCGCAGCCTGCATCTGCGTCACCAGCGAATCCTTCCATCAGGCAGTTGGAATTGCGCTTGCAGGAACTGGAGGAACACATTGCGAGCCTCGCAGCCAAACGTCCAGAGATTCGGATCGATACCCTCCATATCCATCAACCTGTCCTCGAGAATTTAACGTTCCGCTTGGATCAGCTCGAGATCAAAGAGTTGAGCGGTTCA
This sequence comes from Paenibacillus tabacirhizosphaerae, assembly GCF_040812395.1. Taxonomy (GTDB): domain Bacteria; phylum Bacillota; class Bacilli; order Paenibacillales; family NBRC-103111; genus Paenibacillus_E. The sequence goes on from NZ_JBFNXH010000005.1 coordinate 297,926, forward strand.
TTGAATCTTGGCAATAATTTCGGTGCGAAGCCGAACAGTCCATCACCGAAAGGCGAAGAAACCTTGAAGAAAGCGGGTGAGTTCAAAGGAAAGGCGCCTTCCCCTGCGCACTTCGATAAGACTGCCGCAAACTCAACTGCCGATATGCACAGGGAACGCCCTCCAGATAGATCGCCTTTAGATGCTCCCTTGGCGAATACAGAGCGAACATCCACTGGCTATCGGATTACTCCTCAATCGAAACCAACAGGAGGTGTTTAATCTTGTCATCCTTCATGTCGCCCACTTTCATTATTGGTTCGATTCGGATAGGATCGGTACAAAGCGCATCTTGCATCAATATGGGAAATAATTGGCCAACTGACTTCCAAAGCAATCAGAAGACAGTCCAAGGCTTCGGCTCGGTCGAGGGTGACCATAATCAGTTGGTCGGCACACGGTCCTTGCTGAATGATTCAGATTTCCTGGATATGCTAAATGTAGAGGATGGCGTTACGCCCGAATGGCTGCAGCAAATGATTGCCAATCAAGCCCAAACCTCAGGCATAGTCGCAGCTGCGGAAACCGCGCAGGCCATGCAGACGGCCGCCCCACATCCGCATGAAGCAGCATCTGAAGCAAAGTAAGCAGCTTTTCATACCCGGCCAATAATAAAATCACCCTTCGTGTACGGCGCATCAATCACATCATTATCGTAAACGGCATTGATATTATGTTCTACTCGGTTGTTTTCTCCACTAACAGAACCTAATCCGCTATTATCTTTGCCGCTTGTGGACCAATTTATTTGTGTATTCGTTCCGATAAAAATACCGGAAGCATCCGATATTGCATTGACGTGAATGGAATCAAATTGAATGAGCGGCGGTTCCAGTACGGCGAGCTCGGCTGGTTTTCTCCACATGGCTCTCACCTACACTTGATTATTGACAGCCGGCTTGAAATCCTGATCATTAATAGGCGCATCGATAAAATCGTTATCACAAATGAGGTTTACGATATTGGAGGATATCGTATTTCCAATAAACTGACCCGTTCCATAGTTATTCTTACTGTGAGAATCCCAACTGGATTGTGCATTCTCCCCGATCCCGATCGACGCATTCGTGTTTATACTATTTACATTGATCATGTTAAAAACGATGGAACTCGGCATGCTGCTCACTCCTGTCTGTGCGTGGGTTCTAGCACAAACCGCTGAAACCCATATGTTAGCCTATTCGCCTCATGCCCGAAAGGTGCGGAACCGATAAGCCCACACGCAAACAAGGAAAAAGGCTATTCCCAAGCAAAATGATTGCTTCGGGAACAGCCTTTTATTAAGGTTTACGATCAGAACCAGAGACCTGGACCGCCAAAGCCTCCACCGAAGCCTCCGCCGTAAAAGTTACCCCCGCCGTACGGGTAACCGAAGCCTCCGCCGTAGCCGTAAGGCCCATAAGCGTAAGGCGCCGTGCCAATAGCCAACAAATCAAACAAAACCAATGGAATGATCGCTTTTGTTTGAACTTGTTTACCTTTTTGCGGAGAAACAATCAGCGTGTTTCCGTTGATGCGAACCAATTTGCCAGAAACTCTTGTTCCATCTTTTTTGACGGCAAAGATTTTTTTCCCGATCCATTTTTTCACATCATCTTTGCGAATTTGGGATGCCACAAGTGTCCACCTCCTCCATGAATAACCAGTGATACATTGCTCTACAGTGTACGACTAGGAAGGCGCATTCGCTTGGACAGCCGTCCATTTTCCCCGAAAAATACGCAGATGCCTTTGCAAAAAAACAGCCTCTTCTGAATGAAGAGACTGCTCGAATAGCTGTTGCTGACTGCTAGGCTTTGCGAATCTTGCCAAGCTCCGACGTTATTGCGTCAATTTCACTAATGCTGAAGTTATCCTTGCTGGCGACCAAGTCGTATAAGTCCTTCAAATCCTCGTAAACTTCCTGCTTTACATTCGATGCTTTGATCGAGCCTCCGGTAGCCATGCGCAGCTTTTTCTTAATTTCTTCAAACATATATTCCACGTTTTCTTCTGACCAAATGTTCAAATCCATTGCTTTATGTTCATCCTTCCTCTAAGCACGTGTTCCACAAGAGAGAACGAGCTCCCTCTTTTGTTATTCTAAAGCACTTATTGCGCATTGTAAAATAAAATCAGGTTGTCATTGCTTTCCCGTCGCAAACACGAATAAAAGTCCCTGATTTGCCGTAAGTAAGCAGCAATCCAGAGACTTTTCAATCCTTTACCGTATGTATCTAGGCAGATTCTGTGTTAACGAGTGTCACATGAGGTCGATGCTGTTCAAGGACATCCAAATTCAAGCTCAAACAAATGAGACGAACCTGCTCTTCAGCCAACTTCCGCGCATCCTCGTAGGATTGCTTGTATTGAATGCAGTACGATATAAGACCATGCAGGGACATGAACACATTCCAGGGCAGCGTGTACTTCTTGCTCTCAGCTCCTGGTTGACCAGCAAGCACTTGTCTGAGGACAATGGCGAACATCTCCAAGCACTGCGCTTGTTCTGTTCGTGAGTATTGTTGAAGCTCAGGCTCATTAATCATAAACATCATTTCATAGTGATTCGGATTGCTCAGACCAAACCAAATGAATTCCAGCATTAGCTTCTGCAGCAGATTTACGCTAAAACCATGCTCTCGCAGAACCATTTCCCGCTGGCGTTGCAGCAGCATAGAGAAATCATCTTTAATTAACGCATAAAACAGTTCCGCTTTCTCGTTAAAATGATAATATAATGCGCCATGGCTGTACCCCATTGCTTTTGCGATGCTGCGCATCGTTAAAGCGCGATAGCCATAGGTATTGAATAATTCTCGTGCTTCTGCAAGTATTCTCTCTCTGCTAAGCTCTTGCGTGACTGCTTTCCTCGCCATTCCTAATCCCTCCGCATCCTCAGCTGTATGAAATTGTGATAGTGCCCGAACCCGCCCGCGAAGTGGACATGTTACACTGCCTCTTTAAGGCAGGTTCTTATGATTGATATACTCGTTATCTCCTACGAAAATGACCCCTTGACCTTGTGTAAAATCTGTTGCCCAACTGACAAATGCATCTGCTGCTTCCGCTAATGGATAACAGGATACAGTCACCTTATCCGTAAACTGGATGTCCCCAAGCAGCATGTCCTGATTTCTAAGCTCATTCTCCAGCTTGCCGTACCACGTGTAGTCAACCTCTATCATGACCTGCTGATGATTGACCTTGTAGATGGGCTGTGCCGCTTCAATACCTACTACTGCTCCGTCCGTATATGCTCGAATAAGACCCCCAGCCCCAAGCATGATCCCACCGAAATAACGCGTGACGACAACGGCGACATTCTTGAGTCCTTGGTGCTTGATCACTTCCAGAATCGGCTTGCCTGCAGTTCCGCTCGGTTCCCCGTCATCAGATTGCTTCTGAATCTGATCCCTCTCTCCGATTACATAGGCGGAACAATTATGCGTGGCCAGCTTGTGTTCTTTCTTGATCGATTCAATGAACTGGATAGCTTCTTCTTCTGATTCTACCGGTCTAGCATGACCGATGAAACGCGACTTCTTGATGATGATTTCCGACGATCCGTACGATTGGATGGTTTTGAAATGTGCTAGCATAGCCGACCTTTCTTGGTAGAAAGAAACATCTGTTTCATTTCATTCTACACGCATCAGATTACTTCGACAATATAGAAAGAAAATTTACCACACAAATAATGGAAAAAACGACCTCTCCCGAAGGACAGATCGTTCCGTTTCCCAAATGCTTATTTCTGCAAGCGCGCTTCCAGCTCCGCTTTTTCTTTTTCGTAACCCGGTTTGCCAAGCAGCGCAAACATGTTCTTTTTATAAGCTTCAACGCCTGGTTGATCAAAAGGATTCACGCCCATCAGATAACCGCTGATGCCGCATGCTTTTTCAAAGAAATAGACCATATATCCGAACGTGTAAGGCGTCATATCCGGCAGCGTGACGATCAGATTCGGAACATTTCCGTCCGTATGCGCAAGCATCGTGCCTTCAAATGCTTTCTTGTTCACGAAATCCATTGTTTTGCCGCTTAGGAAGTTCAGCCCGTCCAAATCGTCTGCGTCCGTTCCGATCGTAATGTGGTCTGCTACTTGATCGACTTGAATGACCGTTTCGAACAGGATGCGATTACCGTCTTGAACGAATTGCCCCATGGAGTGCAGGTCCGTCGAGAAGTCTACGGAAGCGGGGTAAATCCCTTTGTAATCCTTGCCTTCGCTTTCTCCGAACAATTGCTTCCACCACTCGGAAACGAAGTGCAGAGAAGGCTCGTAATTGACGAGGATTTCAATCGTTTTTCCTTTGCGATAAAGCGAGTTACGCACGGCTGCATATTGATAGCTCTGGTTCTCGCTCAGATTCGGGTTGGAGAACTCTTGCTGCGCGTCGGCTGCACCCTTCATGATTGCTTCAACATCGATGCCTGCTGTCGCGATTGGCAATAGGCCAACGGCTGTAAGCACTGAATAGCGGCCGCCTACATCATCGGGAATGACGAATGATTCGTAGCCTTCAGCAGTAGCAAGCGTCTTGAGTGCGCCCTTCGCTTGATCCGTAGTTGCGTAAATACGTTTACGCGCCGCTTCTTTTCCGTATTTTTTCTCCAATAGCTCGCGGAAAATGCGGAAAGCAATCGCAGGCTCTGTCGTTGTACCCGACTTGGAAATGACATTCACCGAGAAATCTTTACCTTCCAGAAGCTGAAGCAGGTGTGTCACATAGGTAGAACTGATATTATTTCCTACGAAATAAATCTCAGGAGTTTTACGTTTGTCTTTAGGTAAAATGTTATAGAACGAATGCGACAGCATCTCAAGAGCTGCACGCGCGCCAAGATATGAACCCCCAATTCCGATCACGATCAACACGTCAGAGTCGGATTGAATTTGCTTGGCAGCTGCCTGGATGCGGGCGAATTCCTCGCGATTGTAATTTTCCGGAAGATCAACCCATCCTAAGTAATCGGAGCCTGCACCTGTTTTATTGTGCAGCTGTTCATGGGCTAACTTCACTTGCCCTGACAGATAATCAATTTCATGCTGTGAAAAAAAGGATAAGGCCTTGCTGTAGTCAAACTGTAACTTTTTGCTCATTATAGTCTCCTCCAACTCTATATTTTTCCTTTTCCTAGCATACTTATTTGCCCGTCCAAATGCAAGTGAAGAAGGCATTATACAAGGCTTATTTCGCATGATAGAATTATGGTAAAATTAAACTCGAGGTGATTTTACATGAAACGTATCGGCTTTATTGGACTTGGCACTATGGGCAAACCTATGGCGGCCAACCTGATTCAAAAAGGTTACAGCGTAACCGTATATAATCGGACTGCTGAGAAAGCGGACGAGCTGGTGAGTTTGGGCGCAGATGCAGCCTTAACCCCTGCGGAAGCAACCCGCAGTTCGGATGTCCTCATCACCATGCTTAGCAATGATGCTGCTTTGCTGGAGACGTTCTACAGCGAGCAAGGCATTCTGAGCGGCCTTCATCCAGCACTGACCATCATCGATTGCAGCACGGTGGCTCCGCAAACGAGCCAGCGGCTGGCTGAAGAACTTGCTGCGCATTTCGTCGATTTCCTCGATGCACCTGTTACCGGCAGTAAGCCAGCCGCGGAAGCAGGAACGCTCACTTTCATGGTGGGGGGCAGCAAGGAAGTATTCGACGAGCATCAGGACGTATTCTCCTCACTCGGCAGCAAAATTCTGCATATGGGCCCTTCGGGCTCAGGCTCCTATACAAAACTCGCCCACAATACGATGGTGGGCATCAATCTGGTCGGCTTGGCTGAAGGTCTTGCTTTAGCAACGAAGTCAGGCCTGGACCCTGCCCAGTTCCTTGAAATCGTAAGCGCTGGCTCAGCCAACAGCCGACAAGCGGAACTGAAAGGCGGTAAAATCGTCGGACGCGATTTCAGCAATCAGTTCTCCCTGAAGCTGATGCTGAAGGATCTTCTGCTTGCGCAAGAGCTGACAGGCAAGTTCCAACTGCCGACGCCGATGCTGCACGCGGCTACAGGCCTCTTCCAGATGGGCCTTAGCAAAGGCCTCGGCGAGCAAGATCTGAGCGCCGTCGTGCAATGCTACGAGGACTGGATGGGGCAGCCAGTTGCCCGACATAGCGAAGAGGCTGCTGCCGCCGCCCAGGCAAAACCAGCTTCCCCGCTTAGCGGCAGCGAACGTCGCCGCAACACGCGCGTTAAGCTGGATATCAAGCTTATGCTATCGATTTACCAGTGGGAGCAGGAAGGCTCCTTCTCCGGTCAAAACATCGAAGGATCGCTCTTCGATTTGTCTGAGAGCGGCCTGCAAATTACATCCGACTTCCCGCTTGCGCCGGATATGTTCGTCGTCCTCCACTTCCCGCAGGAAGCGGAGCTGCCTCCGATCACGGCTCGCGTGATCCGTATTGAAACGAATGGCCAGCAATTCCGCTACGGCTGCATGTTGTCCGGTCTGCCGCCGTACGTACGCATTAAGCTGGAGCAATTCATTGAGCAGCATATTGAGCAAGCTTTGTAAGCGACTGAATAGACGTAAGCAAATTAACTATTATAGAGTTAACACGTGACACATGAAGTACATGCTGTCTTTCCCAATGTGGGAAAGGCGGCTTTTTTTATTGAGGAGGTTATGAAGATGGGTTTCCAACAAGAGCACGAAAAACTTATCCAAGCTCATGATGAAAGGAGGACTGGCGAACGATTGCGTCGATTGCGGGAAGGACATGGTCATGCGGAGAAATTATTTTTGCAACAAGTATGGTGGGGGGCAGTAGGTCATTTTCGGCACCTTCATCCAGAATATGAAGTGAAAGATTTCACTGATGGTTCGCGATATGTCGATTTCGCCTATCTACGGCCACCCTACCGTATTTGTATTGAGATTGACGGGTATGGTCCCCACGCCAGAGACGTTGACAGATGGCGCTTTGGAGACAATTTATTTAGGCAGAACCAATTGGTCCTAGATGATTGGAAAGTATTGCGTTTCTCCTTTGACGACATCGCTCAAAAGCAGCGCCGCTGCCAACAGTTCATCTTGCACATGATGGGTCGATGGTATGGGGAAGCCAATCAGCCTAATGCCATTTCACTCACACATCGAGAAAAAGAAATCGCACGCTTGGCCGCATTTGCTGTGGAGCCGCTCACACCTAAGGCAGTAGCCGTCCATCTTGGTATTCGGGTGGAGCACACACGTAGATGGCTTCATGAGCTTCATCGGAAAGGTGTTCTACGGCCTGCAAGCGGCGGGAAGCAGCGGATTCGATCATACGTCCTCGATTCCGCTGGCAAGCAGCTCTTCTTATAAGAGCCCCCGCGGGCTCTTATTTCCTCGCTATTCGCGCAAGCCTAGCGCTTTAAGAGTCTCCGGAGACTCTTTTACTCCTCGCTTCCCGCTTCGAAGCCGCGATATGGCTCTTTTAGAGCCCCCGCGGGCTCTTATTTCCTCGCTATTCGCGCAAGCCAGCGTTTTAAGAGTCTCTAAAGACTCTTTTCCTCCTCGCTTCCCGCTTCGAAGCCGCGCTTTTGCTCTTTTTAGAGCCCCCACAGGCTCTTATTCCCTCACTATTCGCGCAAGCCAGCGTTCTAAGAGTCTCCGGAGACTCTTTTCCTCCTCGCTTCCCCGTGCTCGAACAACTCCCTTTCAAGAACAAAAAGCCCTCCCTCCGATCGAATCATAATGATCCGATTGAAGAGCGGGCTTTTCAAACTGCCTATTCGCGCAAAGCGTAAGCGATTATTCGCTGATGTAAGAACAAATATAATCGCTGACCGTTTTCACTTCAAGCTTGAATTTCGAATTCGCCGGAACGGTAAATTCGCCTTCTCCGCTGATCGAAATCCACTCATTACTGCCAGGCAGTTGAACATTCAACTCGCCCGCTTGAATTTCCATAATTTCTTTCAAGTCTGTACCGAACTCATACTCGCCCGGCATCAAGATGCCGAGTGTTTTTTTGGTGCCATCAGCGAATTGCACCGTACGGCTCGTTACTTTACCATCGAAATAAACATTGGCTTTCGTTAATACCGTTACATTTTCAAAGCTGGACATGGTTCGTGGTTCCCCCTCTTCATCATTAAACGCTAATACGGTACGCGACCAGTAAGTGCTGATCGCGTACCGCGAAATTATTTCAACAGAGCTTTAACTCTGGCTACTACATTCTCAGGCGAGAAGCCGTATTCTTTCAATACGAGATCGCCAGGAGCGGAAGCGCCAAATGTGGAGATGCCCAGAATTGAGCCTTGATCTCCTACATAACGTTCCCAGCCGAGCGGGTAAGCCATCTCTACAGCAAGACGTTTCTTCACTTCAGGCAAAATAACGGAATCTTTGTACGCTTGCGTTTGTTTCTCGAACAACTCCAAGCTCGGCATGCTGATGACGCGTACGTTAATGCCTTCATCTTGCAGCAATTTTTGCGCGGCAACAGCCAGCTGTACTTCGGAACCTGTTGCAAGGATCTGCGCATCCGGCTTGCCGTTTGCAGCATCGGAAACGACATAAGCACCTTTGCTCAGGTTCGCTTTCGCGCCTTCTACTGCGCCTTCAAGAATCGGCAAGTTCTGACGAGTCAGTACGAGCGCCACTGGACCCTGAGCTTGTGCAATTGCATAGCGCCAAGCTTCAGATGTTTCGTTCGCATCTGCTGGACGAATAACCGTGATACCTGGAATTACGCGGAGCGCAGGCAATTGTTCGATCGGTTCGTGTGTCGGACCGTCTTCACCTACCGCGATACTGTCATGCGTCAAGACGTAAATGACAGGAAGCTGCATAAGAGCCGCCAGACGGATGGAAGCGCGCAGGTAGTCAGAGAATACGAAGAATGTGGCTCCGTATACTTTCACCCCGCCATGCAGCGCCATACCGTTCATAGCCGTACCCATACCAAACTCGCGCACGCCAAACCACAGATTGCGGCCGGCATAGTTGCTAGCGCTGTAGTTGGACTCACCTTTGATCATCGTGTTGTTTGAGCTGGCAAGGTCAGCGGAACCGCCGATCAACTGCGGTAATTTGCCTGCAACTGCATTAATGGCATTACCAGAAGCCGCGCGAGTCGCAAGAGGCTTGTCCGATACTGAGTAAACAGGAAGCTCTGCATCCCAACCAGCAGGCAATTCATTGCTGACCGCCATGCTGAACTGATTGCCAAGCTCTGGATACGCTTTGATGTAATCCGCAAGTAGCGCACTCCAAGCTTGTTCCGCTTTGCTGCCTTCTTCTTTAATTTGAGCGTAGTGAGCTCTAACTTCGTCAGGAACCAAGAAGTCAGGCTCTTCCGGCCAGCCGTAGGCTTGCTTCGTCAACTTCACTTCTTCGCCGCCCAGTGGTGATCCGTGAGGTCCAACGTGGCCGCCTTTGCCGCCTTTGTTCGGGCTGCCGAAGCCGATCGTCGTTTTCACTTCGATCAAAGTCGGACGCGTTGTGTCGGCTTTCGCTTCTGCCAACGCTTTGGAAATAGCCGCCAGATCGTTCTGCTCTTCCACGCGCAGCACTTGCCAGCCGTAAGCTTCGAAACGTTTTTGCACGTTCTCGGAGAACGCCATATTCAACTCGCCATCCAGCGAGATATCGTTGGAATCATACATCATAATTAACTTGCCGAGCTTCAAGTGACCAGCCAAGGAAACCGCTTCGGAGGAAACGCCTTCCATCATGTCGCCATCCCCGCAAATTGCGTAAGTGTAGTGATCGATAACCGGGAAGTTCTCTTTGTTGTAAGTCTCTCTCAAATGAGCTTCAGCCATGGCCATACCGACAGCCATACCTACACCTTGTCCAAGAGGACCTGTCGTTGCATCCACACCAGCCGTGTGGCCGTACTCTGGATGTCCTGGCGTTTTGCTTCCCCATTGGCGGAAATTTTTAATTTCCTCCATTGGAAGGTCATACCCGCATAGGTGCAACAGGCTGTATAACAACATAGAACCATGTCCGGCAGAAAGAACAAAGCGGTCGCGGTTGATCCACTTTGGATTCGCTGGATTGTGCTTCATATGCTGCTTCCACAGCACGTAAGCCATTGGCGCAGCTCCCATGACCATACCGGGATGGCCTGATTTGGCTTTCTCTACAGCGTCGATCCCCAAAGTACGAATCGTGTCGACGGCTAATTGCTCGATCGTTTTGTTTGAACCTGTCATTGATCTTACCCTCCTATATTTTGTTGCAATGGATGTTCTACTGCTTGTACATACAAGTCTTTTTTTCTAACTTGAATAATTGTACCATTTGCTTTGAGGCTTTGCCACAATAAACCACTAAAATCGTAAAGGCTATGCAGGCATATAGTTCCAGAGTACCTTTTTCTCCACGTATCGAAACAAAAAAGTTTCAAATAACGTCTAATTTTATACATATATTTTAAGAAAGCGAAATGGAGGTACTGATCGTGCCAACTGCTGCATGGACGGAGAAAGAGATTATCCACTTGCTCAATCGCGCTGGTTTTGGGGCAAGCGAATTAGAGATTGAAGTCTGCTTGTCCTATGGAAAAGAAGAAACAGTAAATAGGCTTATCACTGGAACCCCGTTAACCATCCAACAGGCACCTCTTTCTAAACTGCAGGATATTATTCTTGATGGTAAAAACCTTACTGTAGAATCGCTAGCCGATCAGCAATGCTACTGGTTTTATAGAATGTTGAACACTGGAGCTCCGCTCATTGAAAAGATGGCTCTTTTCTGGCATGATCATTTTGCAACATCCATCAACAAAGTTGGAAAAGCCACTCTGATGGCGCGGCAAATCGACCTCTTTCGTGAGCATGCTTTAGGCTCCTTCCACGATTTGCTCCTTGCGGTTGGGAACGATCCGGCCATGATGATTTGGCTCGATGCGGCACAGAACCGAAAAGGAAGCCCGAATGAAAACTATGCACGCGAAGTCATGGAGCTGTTTACGCTGGGCAGAGGCAATTATACCGAACCGGATGTAAGAGAGGCAGCACGTTCTTTTACCGGTTGGCGGTATGATTCCAAAAATGATCAAGTGATCTTCGATCAGAAACAACATGACGACGGACAGAAAACTGTTCTCGGCAAGCAAGGCAATTTCGACGCTGAGGACATGACCGATTTACTTCTATCCCAGGAATCATACTATACCTTTATTGCTACCAAACTGTTGCAAACCTTTGTCCATGAGACACCTTCTGCATTTTGGATTGATCGGACAGTAGCTCAATTTAAAAAATCCCACTCCATCGGGGACGTTCTCTCCTCCATCTTCCTATCTAACGAGTTCTATCAAGAATCTTTACGCCACTGCATCATTAAATCACCAGTAGATTATGTGGTTACGATTATAAAAGCGCTCGATCTTCCATTATCCAAAAGTTTGGCTAATTTTACAAAATCCATGGGACAAGAATTATTCAATCCGCCAAATGTATCGGGCTGGGAAGGAGACTCGTCCTGGCTGATGACAAGTTATATGTTATCTCGTCATCAATTTGCCGAATGGGCATCCAAGTCGGTAGATAAGGACTGGTTTAATGTGAACATTTCCAATACAGGAAAGATCTCGATTGAAGATCGGATAAAAAGATGGAGCACTTTGCTCAGTATCGATCCAATCAGTGAAGTAACGCTTAAGGGATTGGTTCAATTCGGGGAAAAAAGCCTGGTCCAAACGAATGGCAACTTACGACTAGCGCTGCAATTGCTGCTTATGAGTCCTGAATGCCAATTAAAGTGAACCGAGGAGGAAAATGATGAAACTAACACGCAGAGCTTTTCTAAAAAAAAGCACCGCCATGATCGCAGCCCTAAGCTTTAGCGGGACCATCCTAGGCACTGCAAAAGGGCGTGATATCCTTAGCGGCAACGCGGAATTCAACGGCTATCACCACGTCAAATCTCCTGTACTTGTCGTTGTTCAGTTATCCGGTGGCAACGATGGGCTTAATACCGTTATCCCTTATGGTAAAGGGGAATACTACGATGCAAGACCGACTCTTGGATATAAACAGCATGAAGTCCTTCAAATCAATAATGAGGTTGGGTTACATCCTAGCTTAACTGAGCTGCATAACATGTATAAAGAAGGACAGCTAGCTATTGTACAAGGCGTTGGATATCCCAAACCTGATCATTCGCATTTTCGTTCGATGGATATTTGGCACACCGCTGAACCAGACAAGTTGATCGAAACTGGTTGGTTAGGCCGTTATGTCAGTTCATCTCTATCCAATTATTCGCTGCCGGCCATTCAAATTGGCGGTATTCGCAACAAAGCGTTTCTCCATTCCGATTTTGATATTCCTATCGTTCAATCTTTGGAGCAATATCATGCATTTAATGTAAAAACAGCAGCCAACATCAAACAAAATATAACTTCAGCGCTTAAAGACATTTATCGCCAGCAGACTGAACATCAACTCCTTAAGATTGTAAGCCAACAAGGATTGGCTGCATTTCAAAGTGTTGATACTATCCAATCTATTGTAAGCAGCTACGTAAACTCGACCCCCTATCCAGACACCAGCTTCGCTAAAAATCTGCAGCTGACCGCTAAGCTAATAAGCGGAAAACCCGGTACCCGCGTGTATTACATACAGTTAGGCGGTTTCGATGATCACTCACAGGAAAAACAACAGCATATGAAAACTTTGACCCAATTGGATAGCGGACTTGGGGCTTTCTATCGTGACCTAAAGACAAACAACATGGAAAAAGATGTGATCGTTATGGTATTCTCCGAGTTTGGGCGCCGTTTGAAAGAAAACGGAAGCGGAGGAACTGATCATGGCACTGCCGCTCCCGTTTTCATCATGGGTGATCATGTGAAGGGAGGGTTATATGGAACTTACCCAAGTTTAACTCAACTGGATTATGGCGATTTGCGGTATGAAGTAGATTTTCGCTCCATTTATTATACGCTGATTGAAGATTGGCTGCGCGGCGATGCCCAGAATGCTCTGCTCGGCAATGCATATGAAAAGCTAGGTTTTATATGAGAGGCAAAAAACATAAAAACCGCTTGTGTAACAAGTGCTGGATTCCTCTAGCATACTTGCCCGCACAAACGGTTTTTCTATTAATTAAACACAACTGTCTTATTGTTATGCACAATAATCCGATCTTCTACATGCCAGGCTACCGCTCTGGCCAAAACAATTCGCTCGATGTGACGTCCTATGCGCTTTAAATCCTCTACGTTATCGCGGTGGCTTACCCGCTGAACGTCTTGTTCAATAATGGGGCCGCCGTCCAACTCTTCCGTCACATAGTGAGCAGTCGCGCCAATGATCTTCACGCCGCGATTATGAGCTTGCGCATAAGGTTTGCCACCCACAAATGCCGGAAGGAAAGAATGATGAATGTTGATGATTCGGTTCGCATAATGCTTAATAAAAGATGGCGAAACGATCTGCATATATCTCGCGAGAATAATGGCATCGACTTGGTCTCCGACCACTTCCAGTTGCTTGCGCTCAGCTTCCGCCTTCGTATCCGCTGTAACAGGAATATGATAATAAGGGATGCCGAAGGGCTCCACCAACGGCTTCAAGTCTAGATGATTGCTGATCACCATTGCGATATCTGCGTTGAGATCTCCTGCGCGCCAATGCCAGAGCAGCTCCAGCAAAGCGTGATCTTCCTTGGACACAAAGATGGCCAGTCGTTTCTTCTGGCTTGCCAAGGATATGCTCCAATCCATCGAAAACTTGTCCGCAACAACACTGAAATCCTGCTTCAACCGTTGGACACGGTTAGCGAGGTCCGACAAATCGAACTCGATGCGGATAAAAAACATGCCGCCTTCCGGATCCATCGTATATTGATCCGATTGCACAATATTCGCGCCATATTCAAATAAAAACTGCGAAACAGCTGCTACAATGCCCGGCTGATCCGGGCAAGAAATTAGCATTCTTGCTCTGTTGCTGTGTTTACCCCGTTCCATTTCTTTTTATCCCCCTAGAAGCATTCGAAATTGTCTGTCTCTTATCTACACTTTTTTAAGAATTTCACTACCTGCAAGCCATACAGTCAAACGCTGGTTAATCTGCTCCTCGCTCAGCTCAGGCAGAAGACGCTCCTCATGAACGATGTCGTATAAGCGCTCAAGCGGCTCGCGTCCGTCAGCTTTTTTCGCTTTGGCATCGCTCTTCAAGATCTCCCATGTGTTTAAAATAAAATCACGATGGTGGATATCTTTTTTCCCGAATAAATGGTCGATTCGCTCCACATGTTCCAAGAATTCATTGCCAAAACGCCCACTTAAATTGCCGGAGAGCAGCGCAATCTCTACTTCGTACATTGGACGCTGGGTTTTATCTTCTTTACCAATCCATGGCGTTTCCAGAATCATCGGCAAATGCTGCAGCTTATCATGACGCGCCACATTGTTCATCGCTTGGAAACCAATCCAACCCGAGCCTACCGGTGCGTGACGGTCCTTGCTCGCTCCACGCGGGTTTTTACTGTCATTCAAGTGAATGACACCCAGCTTGTCCAGACCAACCGTACGATCAAAGTGATCCAGTACGCCGTCCAAGTCATTCACAATGTCATAGCCCGCATCGTGAACGTGGCACGTGTCCAAACAAACAGTGAGCTTGCTGTTCTCTTCTACTTTATCCATAATTTCCGCGATTTCTTCAAAACTTCTGCCAATTTCGGTGCCCTTGCCAGCCATCGTTTCAAGCGCAATATTTACATTCGTGTCTTTGACGCCTGCCAGCACCTCATTCAGACCTTCAGCAATTCGTGCAATTCCATACTCGGCGTCCTTATCCGTATATGCGCCGGGATGCAAGACTATATTACGAACACCGATATAATCGGTACGGCGAATTTCCTCTTGAAGGAAGCGGACTGCCAGCTCGAACGTGTCCTCTTTGTAAGAGCCCAAGTTAATGATATATGGCGCATGAACGACAATTTCATGAATGGCGTGCTTGTCCATTAGTGCCTTGCCTTCTTCAATAAATTGAGTTTCAATCGGTTTACGGCGTGTATTTTGCGGTGCCCCCGTGTATATCATAAATGTAGAAGATCCGTATGAAATAGCTTCTTCAGCTGCATTTAACAAACCTTTATCTGAGAACGAGACGTGCGATCCAATTTTCGGCATGATTTATTACTCCTTTTCGCGTGGTCACTACCTTCCTATTTTACTCGGAATGTCGCAAGAAATCTAGAAATTTGGTATAATTCAAATCATGCAACGATGCCAATCAGTGAGGTGACAAATAAAATGGACAATAACTTTTTCACGTGGTTCATCATCTTCTGGGTATTTGTCCTGCTCTTCTTCATGTCCGTAGGCGGATACTTCATGTTCAGGAAATTCCTCAAGGTTCTTCCCAAAGAAGACGGTAAATCCAAGCTGGACTGGCAAAATCATTACGTCGACAGTTCTCGGCACCTCTGGACAGACGATTCCAAATCATTTCTAGACAAACTGGTATCTCCCGTACCTACGGCCTTCCGGGATATTGCCAAGCATTCCATCGCTGCTCGCATCGGGCAAGTCGCATTGGAAATGGGCGCTAACGAAGTAACGCGCGCACATTGTATCGAGGGGTACATTCTTGCGACGCCGCGGCGCGACTATAAGAGCTTGACGGCCTTTCTCGAGAAACAACAGATTGATTATAGCGCTTATAAGCATTTATTGAATTAATGAACGCTTATCAAAGCCATTTATGCGCACAGCGCTAAAACGTTCCTTGTACCTGGAAAGTTTTAGCGCTGTGTGCTTTTTTACATTACCTCCTCTTGACCAACAGGGATAATTCTCTTTTCTACAATTTTCGCATGGAATCTTCTTATTTATAACTCTCCAGAACTATACCAAATTTTACCTTTTAAATCTATGATTGTAAGAATAATCGAATAGGAGGCTGTATTTTGTGACAACAAAAACTAGAACGAATCATTTGTTTTTTATTTTGGGGATGTGTATCGTTTTACTCCTTAATCTGACCATTCCTACGCTGGGAGCAAGCACAGAGGGTTATACGATTCTAGAAGAGGTACCTGGGAAAGTTGTAGATTTCGACGACTCCAGGATACTGTATGTGGATAACAATTCATATTTATCGGTAAGAGACCGATCTACCCAACTCGACACCTCGATTGCACGAGTAAATTTTTATACTGATAAATGCTACTTGATTGACAACGGTGTGGTGTATGCGAAATACATCAACAACAGTAAATACGATATTTATGAATGGAATGGAGGAACAATTACCCAGCTAGCATCCCAAGTTCGCTTCTTCAAAAAGGCGGGCAAGTTCATCACTTACGGTACAAATACTTCAACTAATAATCAATTTGCTATCTCGCTCTACGATACGTCAAGCAGAACCCTTTACCCTGTATCCGAACAAAATGGAACTTTGGGGAATGGTCCTGATATATCCGCAGATGGTCATTTAGTATACTCCACAAACTCGTCCATGCTAAGCGGTTATCTGGTTTCTTATTTTAATGGGGTTACCCAAATGTTAAACATCCAAGGTTCAAATCCCAAAACAGATGGTGAGCGCGTTCTATACTCCAGATATAATAACGGAAGCGCAGAAAGATATGAATTATACATTTACCAGAATCAAACCGAAACTTTAGTCTCATATGCTTATGATCCATTTTCTGCATATGAGCTTAATAACGGATGGATTGCATACACGGCTCCATTTAGTAGCAAAATTGGATTAAGAACTCCAGCGGGTCAGACTATTAAGATTACTACGCAAGATTCAGATAACAATGGTCTCATTCTCAACAAGAACGGCGAACTTATCTATAATAGTGGTTTTAGTGATTCCAATTTATTTTACACGAACCCATCAATGGTTGGAAACGCAGAAGCTATCCATACTCTCAACGGCCAGTTATACAAACTTATTTATATGGATTCAAAAGAAAAATGGTATGGATATGCGCCAGGATACCTTTTGGAATATAATTTCAGCCATGAACCCGTCCAAATTCCAGTCGAGTCAGTTGACATACCACCTAGTTTACAAATAGTTATGAATAAAAAACCAAGCGCTGGATTGAATTATCACCTCTCTCCAACGAATGCAACCAACAAAAATGTAACTTGGGAGACAAGCAATCCTCTGGTAGCAACCGTTCAAGATGGAATCGTTACAGCGGTAAGCCCTGGTTCAGCAACTATTAAAATCACCACAGAGGATGGAAATTTCTCCGCGTTCAGCAATGTACACGTAGTAATTGGCGTAACGAATATCTCAGTAAACCAATCCAATCTAGCTTTACATATATCTGAATCTGCTCAAATTCAAGCATCTATCCAACCGTCTGATGCGACAGATCAACGTATAGGTTGGGATTCCAATGATTCGAACATTGCTTCTGTCGATGCTCATGGAGTGGTAACAGGCAAATCCCCTGGTACTACAGAAATAATTGCAACCTCTTTGGATGGTCGATTTACTGCTACAAGATCAGTTACTGTTACAGGCAATGTCGGTAAAGCAAAATTTGATTATAATTCTTTACTTCAATGGGCGGATGAGAGTTCCAGTACAGTAACTGCAAATGTTTACCGTGTTGGTGGCAGCAGGGGGACATTATTGGTTGACTACGCAACTGAAAATGATACTGCATCATCTGTCTCTGATTATGATACAACAAGAGGCAGGCTGATTTTTGAAGATGGTGAAACGAAGAAAACGATACAAATCAGATTGATAAACGATCATAAGAAAGAGCCGCTAGAGTCTTTTTCATTAAAGCTGTTAGGGCCGGCAGATGCTTTATTTGGGCCTGCAACCAATCGAACTTTTTTCATGATTAGAGATGATGATTAATTATCATTTTAGGGGAAGAAGGGCAATCATCCTGTTTGGTCGGTAAAAGTTTTCTATAGAAAAGGGGCCGCCCCTCAGCCATAATCATGGCTTCTCGGACGGCCTCTTTCCTGTTCTGATTCTCATTTACCCTTTAATCATCATCCCGAATGGCAAAGAAAGCCGTATTGGTTTCTGGACTGGCCAAGTACTCCGCGGGACCAGTTAACTTTAAGGAGAACGATTTGAAGCCTTCCTTTTTCTTATCGTCCACTAATTGGATCTGGATTGTTTTCTTCGTTTCACCGTTTGCAAAAGTTAGCTTCCCTTTCGCAGGAATGAAATCGGAATTCTCTAGCGCTGTATCGCTTGATGTTGTATATTGCACAGACACTTCGCCGCTGCTTCCTCCAACCCGATATACATTGACGGTTACTGTGCCATCGTTCTCATCGACCCATTGCAAGGTTGAATCAGGGGCAAAGCGGAATTTCCCTTGATTTTTGTAAGGTTCGGGCAGAAGTTCATATATGGAACTGCCGCTTGCCGCATACCATTTATCGGAAGAAGGGGATTTCACCCATTTGCGGGGACCTCCCATCGGCGAATCGGTTGACTCGATTTTCTTCAATACGCCTTCTTGATTGACGAAAAATCTTTCATAGGTATAATCATCGAACACTAGCAATTCTCCAATATCGGAAACAGCTTCCAAGTCGAAAAAGACCCAGTGTGGACCTTTACTCTGTTCAATTGCTCCGGATGGCGAAACTCGAAAAACGGAATGCTCATCTTGATAAGCAACCCAGCCATGATTCATTTTAACATTTACATAATCAAGAGCAGCATTAGAATTAGCCGAGATGAGTAAGGAACTGGTTTGTTCCTGAATATGATAAATCCGATGCTCAGTCAAGCCATCTTGACTTAATTTCACATAGTAAATCAGATTGCCATCTATGGAGACAGGGGTGCCATCAAAGGGAAGGTTCGTCGTCTGTCCATGATCATAGAGGACGTTCGTTCCTTGTTCACTCTGATAAACCAATTGCCCATCTTTGGATATGGCAGCGTAACTGTTCGGGAGCAGTTTGGCATTTAATTGATTCTCCGCGGATACATTTAAGTAACTATTATCGTTAGTATTATATATCCATATCTGGTAACTGCTATCAAGCGTCGTTGTGATTCTGACATAATCACCGGACTTGCCGACATATCCAATTAAATTACTCACAATTAGAGTCGGGCTTGATCCGTTGTTCCATGCATACAGATTGGAATTTCCCACAAATATTGCACCGCCGCTAGTTAGAGAACCTTGCTTGACATCTGCGAAAGGAACCGTTGTATCCTGTTTAGTGGTTCTATCCCTAATCGATACCGAATCAGTGGTGGCATATAAAATTCGGGCACTATTATAATCCAAGATTCTACCTGGAACTGTAGCGACTGCTACACTTTCCGCACTGGCTACTGAAGTTAAGGCAGTCAGCAGAACCAGTATAACTCCTAACAAGACCATTGAACGCAGCATACTTTTACAAACGGAAATAATCATATCTAACCCTCCAATTGGCATATTTTGTTACAGATTGTATCATCTTCAAGTTAATTCCACAACATGTCCAAGTCACTCCTTCTTCCATCATTTTCGCTTTTAATTATCCAAAACGCTTTTTCAGCAAATTGAGCACAAATAAGCGCATTTTCCGCTTTCGCCACAGTTGTTTCCATGTAAAAATGTGAATACAGCAAATTCGAATTTCAAGTAATCGCTTTCATGGCGTGCATAGCCGAATTTTGCTGTCATAAAAATATGGAGGAGTGGAATACCTTGATAGAACCTTCGACGGATCAAACAGTTAGCAAAGCGCTATTTCGTGAATCGACTCGTTCCATACATCGACGCCGAACATGGGAAAAAATGAAACGCTACCTCCCGCTCTATGCATTGTTTGTACCCGTGTTAGCCTACTATGTAGTCTTCCAATATGCGCCGATGACAGGTGTGATCATCGCCTTTAAACAGTACAAATTCATAGACGGCATATTCGGAAGCCCCTGGGCAGGACTAACTCATTTCAACCGTTTTATTCAGAACGGTGATTTCTGGATCATTTTCAAAAATACACTCATACTCGCCTTTTATCGGACGTTGTTCGGATTTCCAGCCCCCATCCTTTTTGCGCTTTTGCTGCACGAGATGAGATTCGCCAAATGGCGGCGCTTTTTCCAAACTGTTTCCTACTTGCCACACTTCGTATCTTGGGTCGTTGTTTACGCGCTTCTCTACAACTTTTTCTCTGAAGGCGGTCTTGTGAATTCACTAATCCAACCAACACTTGGCGACACACTGCCCTTTCTCTCCTCAACGGATTATTTCCGTACCATGTTTGTCGGAAGTGCGATATGGAAGGAAATCGGTTGGAACGCAATTATTTTTTTGGCTGCGCTTACACGCGTCGATCCCGAATTATACGAGGCATCCGCTATGGATGGAGCGAATCGACTGCACCGCCTTTGGCACATATCGCTCCCAGGCATTCGCAGCGTGATCAGCATCATGTTCATTCTTAGCCTCGGCTCCCTCATGAGCGTAAGCTTTGAGCAAATACTCGTCATGATCAACCCTCAAGTGTCTTCGATCGCCGAGGTCATCGATTACTACGTTTACCGCGTCGGATTGCTGGATACGGGCAACTATAGCTATGCAACAGCCGTTGGTTTGTTCCGTTCAGCTATTGCACTCTTCCTGGTGTTAATCGCAAACGGTCTCGCCAAAAAAATTGATGAGGAGGGTGGCATATGGTAACGCGAAAACCCGGACACCTTTTTAGACCAAGTAAGACGGATTATGTCATTTGGTTATTTCTTTTTCTGATTGGCATCTCGACGTTATATCCTTTTCTAAACATTTTGTTCGTATCGCTCTCCAATATGAAAGATATTGTACAAAACGGCGGGGTAATGTTATACCCCAAATCTTTCCATCTGGACAGCTATCAATATGTGCTTCGTTTCTCAGGACTCCTTAACGCTTACGGTATCACCGTCACCGTCACCATCGTCGGGACGATTATTAACCTGATCATGACCGCGCTAGGCGCGTATGTGTTGTCGATGCGCGACTTGCCAGGACGAAATGTGCTTATGACCATTGTTCTTATCGCCATGCTATTTAATGGGGGGTTAATCCCAACTTACCTAGTTGTGCGATCGTTGCATCTGGTTAATACCATTTGGGCCCTTATACTCCCGTTCGCCATTAATACGTGGCTACTTATTCTGATGCGCAACTTTTTCCAAGGCATTCCGACAAGCTTGCGGGAATCGGCGCGCATCGATGGTTGCTCGGAATTCGGCATTCTTGTCCGAATCATTCTTCCATTATCTATTCCGATTGTCGCCACACTCGCATTATTTTACGGTGTGTCGCATTGGAACGAATATACCAACGTCATCATCTATATCAACAATCCGAAAATAGCCACCTTGCAGCTCATTTTGCGGAAGATGTATACGTTCTCCATCGAACAGCTGGATGGTGACAACTTGCCGCCACCTGTTGAAACGATTCGCGCAGCCACCGTCATGATGGCAACTTTGCCCATTGTGATCGTGTACCCCTTCCTGCAAAAATATTTTGTACAGGGCGTTTTGGTTGGCTCCGTTAAGGGATGACCTATGGTTATAGGCGCATTTAGCTTATAATAGATTACAGTTACGAAAGGGAGATCGATTCGAATGAAACAGACAAAGAAAAGCCGTGTGATTGCATCGTTGTGTACCATCTCGTTGACTGCAGCTGTCGCTGTAGCTTGCAGCAACAGCCCCTCAAGCCCCTCCGCTTCATCAAGCCCGCAAGCTAGCGCGGGAGCAACCAATGCACCATCCGCCCCCGTACCGGTTTCACTC
The DNA here is from genome assembly GCF_040812395.1 of Paenibacillus tabacirhizosphaerae. Classification (GTDB taxonomy): domain Bacteria; phylum Bacillota; class Bacilli; order Paenibacillales; family NBRC-103111; genus Paenibacillus_E. The sequence continues at coordinate 319,667 of NZ_JBFNXH010000005.1, forward strand.
ATTCAACCGGATCTAGGTCGAGTTTGGAAGGATGACAACCCGGTTACGAAAGAAATCGAAAAACAAGCCAATATTAAATTGGCCGTCACCATGTTCCCGAACGTCGATTACGCAAACAAATACAACGTTCTGGCAGCATCTGGAGATATTCCGGACATCATTCGCGCGAGCGGATTCGATTTTCAAAAATATGCGGATCAGGGCTTATATCTCGATTTAGCTCCTTACTTGGATAAATACGCACCCAACCTGAAAAAAGCGCTGAAGCCCGAATTATGGGATTTAACCAAATATAAAGGAAAGCAATTTGCCATCCCCTACGAAAACATAGCCGGAAAAGAAGTCCCGGTCTTGCGCAAAGACTGGCTCGATGCCCTTAACCTCAAGATGCCAACTAATTTGGATGAACTTGAAACAGTGTTGAAAGCGTTTACGTTTAATGATCCGGACAAAAATGGTAAAAACGACACTTACGGCTTCGGTACCGCGGCACGTTATGACGAATCAGTCATCCCTATTTTCGGAGCCTTCGGCGTCGCTACAGGGCAAATTGGCCAAGGAGCACCGATCATTAGTTTATTAAAGGACAATAAAGTATACCCTGTCGCCATTTCACCCGAATATAAAGCCAGCGTTGAATACTTGAAGAAGTTATGGGATGATAAGGTTATCGACCCCGAACTGTTTACTATCAAGCCTGACCAGGCTCAGCAAAAAGCAGCAAAAGGCAGAATCGGTTTCTTCACCTCATGGTGGTCCATGGTACCGCAAATCCTTACACAACAACTCAAAATGAAAGAGCTCGTGCCAAATGCGAGTTGGGAGCCCGTCTACCCTGGTTTAACTGGACCTGACGGCAAAAGCGGCATGTTATCTTATGGAAACATCGGCGCAAGCGTTTCAATTTCCTCCAAGGCCAAAAATCCGGAAGCCGCCATTAAATTCCTGGATTACTTGGCAAGCGACGAAGGATGGGAGTTATCTCACTTCGGTATTAAAGGCACTCATTACACTTCGATAACGGATCCAAGAACGCCTGACGGCCAAAAAGCGTTTGATGAAAAATGGCTAGATCCTCTAGCTCAAATCTCCTCTCGACAAGATTTGGTAGATAAGGTGAACCAGTCATCTAAAGATCCTATCCAAATCGAAAATAACCGTTTCATCTACACAGCTACAAAATACACGCTGTACCAAGATGTATTCTATGGCATTCCATTAACTGACGAACAAAAAACATACGGCGCAGACGTCTCTAAGTACGAGGAAGAAATGTTCATTAAGTTCATGACAGGAGCCGAACCGCTGAGCAAATGGAATGAATATATAGAAACCTGGAAGAAAAAAGGCGGTAAAACCATACTTGATGCCAAAATCAAAAAATATAATGAGTTAAAATCTTCTAACGTCACATCGGGCTTATAAGGATGATCGCGGGAGTCGGAACTTCGACTCCCGTTTCGTCTTGATCTCACTTCTACTGTTCCATTCATTGGAATATACTTTTTCATAAATGGAATAGAACTCCCGATGGTTGCGATAACTATAGCTTGGGGGTGAAGGAAGGTAACCATGTATGGAACCCAAAAAAATATGGCGCATTTTACAAAGCAGTCTATTTGAATACTTTTATTACTTTCTAGCTTTATCTTTGGTCGTGGCATTTACAATTGGCGGAGCTCTCTATTATACATCTTCTTCCTTGCTTTGGAAGGATGCCATACATACCAACAGCAACACGCTTCAGTTGCTCAAAAACAGCCAGGAAATCGTATTGGCTGAGGTCGACAAGGCCATGGAGAATGTCTTTTTAGACTCTTCCTTCTTGGAGTATATGGACTATTACAACCGTGGCGATATCTACAAGCAAGTGCAATTTCAACAGCGGGTGGACAATGTCGTTTTGGCGAGCGATTATATACATTCCGTCTATATCTATTACACCGAGCCGCAGTTCGTCCTCTCTTCATTACAGGGTTCTGTCCCCTTGGACGTTTTCAAAGATCGACCATTTGCCGAGTCACTTACCCGCGAGACTTTCGGCAAGTCTCTCGTACGAACCCGGACGCTCCCGGGCATATCAACGGCGCAAAACGATTCCGTCATTTCGATCGTGAAGACATTGCCGATTATTTATCCAGGCAAGCCTTCCGCTTATGTTGTTATTAACATTAAGGGCGATTATTTGACCAAAATTATGAATACCCTTAATACGAATAAAAATGCACATCTCATTATTACAGATCCGCAGGGCCACATTCTTTCGCAAAAGTCGTCGGAAGCCCTCCCCCTTCCAGATTCCATAACTAACCAATTCGATATATCACAGCTTACGGGTAACTCCGGCGACCTGTTCACATCCTTGCAAGGGGTTGAATCACTCGTCAGCTATGTATCTTCCAAGCAAAGTGGCTGGCTTTATATTTATACGGTTCCAAAATCGGTTATCACCCACAGTTTAAGCCTCTGGAGCAAGGCCACGATTATTATTTGCTTGATTGCCGTTCTACTCAGTCTGCTTGGATCGATCGTTTTATCAAACCGGATCTTCAGCCCAATGAAACGTCTGTTGTTTCAGCTTCAGGACGCCAATCTGAGTACCGTCCATCCATTATCCGTCGACGGCAAGGAAATGAAGCAAATTGAACGGAATGTCCATCGCCTGATTGATAGAAATCGAGACCTCACCATGCTGCTCAAGGATTACGAAGTACAAAGCCGGAACAAATTTTTGCTGAGGCTAGCGATCGGCAATGAGCACATTACGTCACAAACCGCCGAAAGACTGAAATATTACAATGTACATCTCGGAGAATGCGGGTACTTTATCGTTGCCATCGTGTCCATGGATGATTTTTCCAAATATAACCAAGAAACACACGAGGCGGAACGCAATGCATTATTCATGAAGTTATCTGAGCGACTACGTGAGGAAGCTTTCGTCAAGCAGTCTTTCCAGGGATACCTCGTAGAAAATGAGTTCAATGAGATTATTATTGTGTTGTACCTATCGAACGAACCTCCCGAACCGGAACACATTCAAAGTCGCCTCTACCCGTGGTTCCAGCAACTCCACAGCACGCTGCTTGTTGAAGCTGGCGTAACTTTCACGCTTGGCGTCAGCACCGTTCATGATCACTTAAATGAACTGAGTGAATGTTACTTTGAGGCAGATTCCGCCATCCGTCAGAAGCTTGTATCTGGAAATAACAAGGTCATCTTCTACGAAGCTGTCCGAACGGAACCGAGCAGCGCCTTGTATCCGCTTGGCATTGAAAAAAACTTGTTGACGCATTTCAAAGTTGGAAACCGGGAGGGGGTCACCCGCCGGCTGCACGATTTCGAAGCCTATATGATAGAGCACCACTCCAGACAAATCGAGCTCGTGAAACATTATTTTATGCAGCTATTTTCATCGTCGCTTCGTTGTATGTATGAAATTGACGCCAATCTCGGCGTTCATCCTGCTATTCAACAGCTTCGGCATACCGATCTGCTCGGACTGGAGACTATGCAGAGCATGGTCAGCTACATGCAGTCTCTTTATGATTTGGTCCTCGACCAGCTTGATCAAAAGCGTTCAATGAAAAATAAAATTCTCGCTGCGGAGATTACTGCTTACATCGACGCACATCTTGGTGATGACCTCTCCATCGAACGACTGAGCGATCTATTCGCGATCAGCACCTCCCATTTACGCAAAATATTTAAAGAAGAAACCGGTATTACACTCAAGGATATGATAGGCGAAAAGAGAATCTCCAAAGCGAAGGTTTTGCTAAGCGACCCACGGTGTAAAATCCAAGATATTGCCTATCAAGTTGGATATTTGACCGTCCAGTCCTTCACAAAAGCATTCAAGCTCGAAACCGGCGCAACTCCTGGCGAATATCGCGACCTCATTCATCGCAACAAACCTCTTACATAGTAACTGCCACAATAAAGGGGAGCCGCAAGTGCGACTCCCCTTCTTCATGTTCAGCTGGTACCCTTCTCTTTTAATTTATCGGCTAATTGAACCAATAAATCAGCTTGTTCAGCAGATAATACCTTACCGCGTTGCGCTGTCACTTTAGATTTGAATACGTCCAGCTTGCTTTCCAGCACTCTGCCTTCCACCAACAAGAGGTTGAGAAGAATGATACAGAAGGCACTCTCAATTTGATTGCCAGCCAGTAACTTTTTGATCAGGCGAATCAGGCTTTCCAATGAAATTTTAACTTTGAAATGAATGGTAGAGGTAGCAGTGTTCCCAGCGATATCCGTTGCAGAGGCCGTTAATGTGTTTGTTCCAATAACAAATGTGTAGGCGGGAGCTGAAATGTTAGTGTGAGTGAATGTCGCGATGCCGGATCCCGAGTCATTGGCTTGACTTGTGATTACCACTGTTTCGTCAATCCAATAACTAATTCCGTCAGACACAGAGAAGGTGATAGTCGGGGGGGTTTTATCGATTCGCAGAGTGTGTGTCTTAGCGATTTCCACATTGCCGCTGAGATCTTTGCTGCAATATTTAACTGTATATGTCCCGTCTTGTGTGTAGTTGAGAGGACCGCTATAAACCGTCCAATTTACACTGTTATTGTTGAGGTATTGGATTTGATCTACACCTGAGAGACTATCAGACGCTGTGAATGTGATGGCCACGTTGGACCGATACCAACCGTTCGCTCCGTTCGGTTGTGGCGGTGATACATTAGCAACCGTTACAGGCGCAGTACTGTCCTTATTAATTGTAATCGTTTTCATTTCTTCTGTATTGTTCGCCAAATCCGTTGAACGATAGCTGAAAGTATAGTGGCCATCTTGCCCTAAGGTGACAGGACCCACGTAAGTTTGCCAATCCACGCCTCTGTTCAAACTGTAACCGGACTCCGCTACGCCAGATAGATCATCTGTCGCAGATAGATGAAGCGTTACCGGTTGTACGAACCAACCGTTCTGTCCATCCGCTTGGGCAGGCTGCGTTGACACTGTTGTGGTCGGTACCGTGAAATCAGTCTTCATCAGCTGGACTGGTCTGTATTGAACAGGGTCTTTGAATTTCCCTATACCCGAACCCCATTCAATAAATCCTTTTCGAATGGTTCCATCATTATCGTTTACAAGAAACGATAGGCTGAATAGATTGGATACATTCGGGTCGACTGTGTGCAGCTCATCCCATGGTAAGGCTAATTGATAAATTGTTTGGTGAACCTGTTCATCCCGAGTCACCTGTAGTTGCGCATTTTCAATCGGCCCATTCGGTACGTCCGGTGAAGAATGAAAACGGTAAATTCGGGGACCTTCTGACGTCATCGATATGCCAAATTCATCGTATAGCTCTGTATCCCCAGGCATTCCCGAAGCAACAGCTATCTGAATGCCATCGTTATTCCATATCAAGTCGTTTACAGACACATAGGCGTGCGTATCGTCTGTAATTTTTGCCGTTACATATAAGTTATTACGATCCCAATTTATCCAAACGATACCGCTTAGATCGCTAACTCCATTGTACGGGAGAGCTACGAGCATTTGTAGTGTTCCATTAGCGAAGATATCAATGAAGGGAAGGCCCGTCATATCAGGTAGGCCTGCAACCTGATCCACCGTTTTTTGCATCAATGGATTAAATCCAATGGTTCCTACCTGTGGTTGCGAATTACGATTTTCCACATTGACTGTCACCTTATAAGGGTAACTTACCCATAATTCAAAAACGGGTAAATCGACGACAATCGTTTGCTCTGCTGAAGGCAGTATGGTTAGGATTTGATTCGATATTCCTGTTTGATTCCCTATCTTCCAATCGATACTCTGCGTGACAATCTCATTCTTCGTAGAATTATTTCGTACTTCCAAGATCATTTGCTCACTTTTGCTCGCGGCATTGAGAATATTCGGTTTTATCTTTACATTAAATGCTTTGAAAACATGTACATCAGCAAAAAGTCTGCCTACTAAAGAATTGTTTATTCGGACATTCGATACAATTCGAGTGCTGTCGATTGCACTGCCGCTCGGTATGAGAATCGATTTGCTCGCTGATGCCCCCGCTGATGTTGATACTTCATACGATGTGCCTTGGATATCAAAATAAAAGTTTATTGGTGAAGTTGTCGTATTAACTGCAGTGAGTTCGACAGTGATATCTTCTCCGCTTACAACGGAAAGATCAGCTTGCATCGATACGACCGTACTTATCGAAACATTGGCAATGTTGCCTTCGACATAGATGGGTTCGCCGGAGATCGATAGTATCACTTGCCCATTGTACGGCTCATAAGTAGTACTGTTACCCATCATATCTGTCATCACGATAGGGTTCGTTACACTTATGCTCACATTTATTAATTCTTTCGACCACATGACCCGGAGCTGCCCGCTCACCTGATTGAACAAATAACAGTACAGGGATCCAATGGCCGATTCCTTCTGCACGAACTGCGCGTTTGCCAGCTGTCTGGTCATTGCCGCATAAGAAGCGTACGCAGGTTTAGGCGTATACGGGCCTAAATCATCACCCACATACCGTATGATCCCAAAGTTGTTCTCCCTGTTTGTTTTTTCGGCACCGTCATTCATAAAATCATAAATAAATATTTTTTCTATCCCTGCCGCAATCGCCGTTACATAATACCTAACGATATATTCTGCCTGTGTCTTTTCGCTTACACCTTGAAGCGAGAGGTGAGTCGCCCAACCGAATTCAGTAATCCAGATGGGCTTGGCTTGACCACCATTATAGGTTTTGATGAGATTCTGTAATTGCTCCAGATCTGGTCCTAGTAATTCCGGTTCAGCAGGATAATAGTAAGGATGGATTGACACTACATCCATATACTGCAAGGAACCAAGCTGGAACACCTCTTCAATCCAATCGAAAGGAAGATTGGCCGATGCAAGACCGACGATCGTGACATCAGGATGAGCAGCTTTTATTGTTTCATACGATTTTCTCAGCATCTGATAATAATAATCGGGTCTAGAATCTGCCGGTCCATCCCCCCTATCCCCGAAATGGGCATTATATTCATTATAAATCTCGACTGCTTTCAATTGATTCGAGTAATGTTGAACTAAGAAGTTTCCGTAATCCGCAAATCCTTGACGTCCTTCGTCCGTGTAAACGGTGCTATTGTTGTCGTAAAATGGATTCGTATAATCCATCACGATGAACGGTTTGATGCCGCTTTGCATTAATTGGCTCATGTAGACTTCACTGTATGCTGGAGCGTTATACTGCCCTTTCGAAGTTTCTACCGCCAACCAGGTGATCTCATCCCGAACTTGAGTAGCCCCCGCCTTTTTAACCAAATCAACCAGAATCGGATTCCACCCCAGAGATGTGTTTTTCAGATGTGTATTTACTCCAAATGGGGTAGCATTTAATACAGCAGGGACCGCGCTAAGCCGAGCGAATGGTGTGACGTACTCGCCAACCACTACATTATTAGCAGTAGTTGTTACTCTCAATTGGAAATAACCAAAGGATGAGACCGGAAAATTCAGATCCGCTATGCCGTTTTGTACGGATTGAGTTCCCTGTAAAATCCGATTTTCCAAATTATCTTTCACTTCCCAATTGATCGTATCTCCTGTCGTCCGTACGTGAAAGGCCACAGGTACAGGATCAACGAATACATTCCCCAATTGAGTCTGCGTTACACTGAGTGGTAACGGTTGAAGGTTCACATCGTCAAACCATACCGTTCCGGTTACGCCAGCATCCAACCGCACATAAATTCTTATTGCTGCGGTACCTTGAGCAAAGTTTTTTACTTCTGCATGGTATTGGGTCCAGTCCTGCGTACCGCCTGTCGAAATTATTTTCGGTTGCGAGTGTAAATACCCTATTGATTGATTATTAGCGTCCATTTCCAATACGCTTAAGCCTACAGCTGAAGTGTTGGATACCGCATGTGTTTTAATCCACACCGATAACTGATAAGCATTTGCTGTATCAATACTGATGGATCCGCTTGCCATATATCTTCTTGATTCCAGATCCCCCGTCGTTCTCATCGAGGTAACGTTGTCGTGGGACACAACTTGATCCATGAAATACCCGTCCGTCCGTTCCGGCCAAAACCCGCCTTCAAAACTTCCATTAGGGATCAAATTATTAGTATTCATACTTCCCGGTATAAGCTCTACATCATCAAACCACACGGTACCGCTCGTTCCAGCATCAAGCCGCACATAGATCTTGATAGAAGCGGTATTTACGGTAAATTTCTCAACTGGCAACGTATATTTCGTCCAATCCTGTGTACCGCCCGTTGAAAGCAACTTCAATTGCGAATGTAAGTAGCCTATCGCTTGATTATTGTTGTCAATTTCCAATACACTTAGACTCACACCTTGGAGACTGGTCACACTATCCATTTTAATCCATACCGATAATAGATAAGCGCCAGCCGCATTAATGTTAATTGTACTGGTAGCCATATATCTTCTCGCAGTCGGGTCCCCTGTCGTTCTAATAGATGTGTCAGCTTCATGAGAAACAGCTTGATCCATGACAAACCCTTCTGTACGTTCCGGCCAAAATCCGCTCTCAAAACTGCCATTCTGGATCATATTATTCGTACTGGCAGTTCCAGGTTTAAGCTTCACATCGTCAAACCATACCGTACCGCTCACGCCAGCATCGAGCCGCACAAAGACTTTTATCGAAGCGGTGTTCGCGTTAAAATTCTCAACAGTTATCGTATATTTCGTCCAATCCTGCGTACCGCCTGTTGAGAACAACTTCGTCTGCGAGTGCAAATAACCTATAGATTGATGGTTACCATCCATTTCCATCACACTCATACTAACTGCGGAGGAATTACTCACACTATTCATTTTGATTCTGACGGATAACTGGTATGCTGCCGTTCGATTAATGTTCAAAGCACTGGTCGCCATATATCTTCTGTTCACCAGGTCCCCCGTCGCTTTAACGGATGCTGTTCCCGTGTAAAAAACTGCCGTATCAACTACCCACCCATCTGTTTTCTCTGGCCAGAAACCGCTTTCAAAACCACCGTTCGGAATCAAGTCAGCTTCTACATTGCTAGTTAATTCGAACATCTCACAACACCTCGCCTTATGGTTATAAATTTTATTATTCAAAACCATGCCGATTAGGTTACGCTAGAATCCATCCTCGCGAATATTATGAATGGGTCTTGAAACGGTTGTTCAGTTTTCTCGACTCATCCCCCCTCTTCCTCGCGCATACTTCCTTGTTGGTTGCGCAATCTTTATATAAATTATTACATACAAAAAACAGTTTGGATATCCTCCAAACTGCTCTATTTTACACATATTGTAGTGTTATAAACTATCCTGCTATGTTGTATTCCCCCGAATAAACGCAGTAGTTTGCTAGAAATTACAATTCAATTCCCACAGTATCGAACAATCAAAAGATAGAAAAATTATCCCCCACCACCCTCATTCGGGCAGCAGGGGAGCGATCACCTATTTTCACACCTGAGGTTACGAACGTATTGGCGCCCAGCCAAACATCTGAACCGCTTGTAATTCCGCCAGTCGTAAAGCCTTGCTTATCCATCGTAATGCCAAGCAGATCGTATCTGTGAACATCAAGGCTCTTACATGTCCATTATCTTTTATAATGGCGAATGGCCTGATCACCCACCTGCTCTTTCCGCATATAGGCATTATTTAATATATATTGCAAACTAAAAAGTCCCCAACCAGCCATAGCCAGCGGAGGATTGTCCGAGCATATACATGCATTTTTGTCAAAATTCTGGATATCCTTTGCCCCATCCGGTTTTCGTTCTAGGCCATTAAAGACAAATGCAGGGCATAGTCTGAATAACTCTCATGGGTGTTGTTTGCGATATTAATCGTAACTTTCTTACTCTCTGCACATGCGCATTCCATACAATGACCAAGCGGAATCGTCCGTTTAAAATAACCTGTTTTAAAAATTTTGTCCGCTTTGCCCCTCGTCAGAATTAGATTGCATTCGACACAATAAACCATATCTGAAATATTCATCAATTAATCCCCTTATCTGATTTCCGAATGTCGCAATCTGTTACATTGTGTATATACCACATATTATATGATACGATTTGTAACAAATCAAGGGGTTTTGTATTTTTTCGCACGAAACATTTTAACGATTAAGCTAATTAATGAATAAACAAGAGCACCTAATACTGCGCCTATTGTGTCTAGAAGCACATCTATGGGCATTGATGTACGGCCTGTTACAAAGCTTTGATGAAATTCATCTGTTATTGCATAGGCCGAACAAATAAGGACGGTTAAGGCGAAAATGTACAGCAAATTCCAACGCGTAAGAACTACGAATAGCCGAATAATCAAGATGCCGAGAATGCTATAAACTAACAAATGAGCAAGTTTACGTATGAAAAATTCTAGAAAACTGCTAGCACTGCTTGTTTGCAGACTAATCTTTTGATCCCCATAGTAAAAGCTTGTTCCCGAGAAATGCTCCTTGATGGTTCTATCCGATATTTCTTTTTTAATCCAAGGCCTAAGATCTTGTTTTTGATGAGTCTGCGAAGATAACCCATAAATGACTCCAAACCAAATTAGAATGGGAAGTATAATCCATACAAACTTCTGAATGCCTGATTTCTGCGACATGTGGAATCACCCAACTATCCTTCGTTATTCTCTCTCTATTTTGTACAATTTAAATAGAACTAAACTTTATACCAAAATAAAAAAAGAAAAAATCTCCCTATGCTCTTAGTGATAAGATGCATAGGGAGTAACGATTATCTAACGGTTTGAGCAACAATTTCGTTCCAATCCATGTACAAACGAACCGTGTCTTCTTCAATAAGCTCTGAGCCTGACTGAACTTCAATAATTTCCATATTTGTTATCGCTCGGATACTATGTCTAGCACGAATAGGAATTTGCAAGACATCTCCTGATTGAACATGGAACATTTTGTCGTTTAGTATAAATTCCCCTTCACCTTCGATAACCGTCCATGCTTCACTTCGCTTGGTATGCAGTTGATAGCTAAGATTTTTACCTGCATCAATCCCAATCCGTTTTGTGAGAATTTCACGATCATCCTTTTTAATATAATCCAACACACGATACCATCCCCAACGTCTCTCTTCAAACATCGGGCGTTGATCCACATGTCCGATCAATTCTTTGATCTGCGGACTGCTCGATTTGTCCGCAACCAGAATGCCGTCTGGACTTGTCGCAACAATCAGATTCGAAACGCCAAGAACGGTTACAGGGATATCCAATTCGTTAATGAGATGTGTGTTTATCGAATTTTCACAGACGATCCCATTGCCGATGATTGGCGTCATGATTTCTTCGGTAAGCGTGTTCCATGTCCCCAAATCTTTCCACATTCCGTCAAAAGGACTCACAATAATTTTTTCCGCCCGCTCCACAACTTCGTAATCAAAGCTGATTTTACGCAGCGTTTCGTACTGTTTAAGCATCTCCTCATATTGAATAGGAAGTCCCTTCTCAATCAGAAGATTAATTAAATAATCCAGTTTAAAAGCAAAAACCCCGCAATTCCACAGCGCTCCATCTTCAAGGAGGATTTTCGCTTGGTCTTCGCTGGGTTTTTCTCTAAAGTGGCTAACTGTTACATAATTACTATTTGTTGAAGTCGCTTGAGAAGGAATAATATACCCATATTTTTCGGAAGGGTATGTTGGTTTTACACCCAAAAGCGCAATGTCGGCATTGGATTCTTGAAGCGCTGCTTCCAGTTCAGAGATTTTGGTGAAAAAACTGTCATCCGCATACGGATCAACGGGCAGGACAGCAATAACTTCTTGCAGATTAACACCAACAATAGAGTATAGATAAGTTGCCGTCAGAGCAATAGCTGGGAAGGTATCCCGCCTGCTTGGCTCTACGATTACGTTGACATTCTCATGCAGCTGGCTCTGAATCATTTCCACCTGCCCTTTACCTGTAACTACATAGGAGGATTCTTGAAGCCCCGCCAGTTCCAACTGTCTCCAGACTCGCTGAACCATAGACTCCTTATGGCCATCAGGATGTGCCAGCACCTTGAGGAACTGCTTCGATCTAGAGTCGTTAGAAAGGGGCCATAGCCGTTTGCCCGAACCACCTGAAAGAAGTGCAAATTTCATAATTTCCCCTCCTATACAGCTTCATTTTCTAGAAGTTCTTGATAGTTGAGACGATTCATTTCAGGGCGTCCCACGGAATAATAGAGCAAGTGAGTTTCTTGTATTTGTTCTTGCGTGAACACATTTCTGCCGTCAATGAGTATAGGCTGCTTCATTAATTTCTCTATGACTTGCAAACTAATATTTTTGAATAAATCCCATTCGGTTAGCAAGCACAATGCGTGGCTATTCTCGACAGCTTCGAGCGGACTCTCGCACCATACAATGGAATCTGAATCCACTATTTCTTTAAATTTCTCCATTGCAATCGGATCATATGTCTTAATGGTGCAGCCTCTTTTAATGAGTTCTTTAATAATTTCGATAGCCGGCGCGTCGCGAACATCATCGGTGTTAGGTTTAAACGCTAATCCCCAAACAGCAATCGTTTTGCCGGATAGCTGGCCTAAACACTCGACCAACTTATTAATCACGTTATAACGTTGATGTTTATTCACCTCAACTACGGACTTCAATAATTTAAAATCATAGTTAGCGTTGCCGGCTATTTGAATCAACGCATTCGTATCTTTAGGAAAGCACGAACCGCCGTAACCTATTCCTGCATTTAAAAAGGATGAACCAATTCGCTTATCTTGGCCCATCCCTTTAGCTACAAGAGTAACATCCGCGCCTATTTTCTCGCAGATATTTGCAATTTCATTAATAAAAGATATCTTTGTTGCCAAGAAAGCATTAGATGCATATTTTATCATTTCAGCGCTTTTAATATCTGTAATGATTATATTCTCAGTCAATGGCTGGTGCAGCTCGGTAATCGTTTCAATCGCAGTTGAACTTTCCGCACCGATAATGATCCGATCAGGATTCAATGTATCGCTAATAGCTGTACCTTCTCTTAGAAACTCAGGCACTGAGACCACATCAAATTCATACTGGCTGACTTTCCCGATCCAATTGTGAATGAGGTGATTCGTGCCTACCGGAACCGTACTCTTCGTCATAATAATTTTATAACCATTTATTGCAGAAGCGACATCATATGCAGCCTGTTCAATGTATTGCAAGTTTGCCTCCCCGTTAGGCAGCGATGGGGTGCCAACAGCTATGATGATGATATCGGAGTTTTGAACAGCGGAGGTCAAATCTGTCGTGAAAGATAACTTTCCTTCCGAAACGTTCTTACGAATGAGTTCTTCCAAACCAGGCTCGTAAATGGGCACTTCGTTACGATTCAGCATGTTAATTTTCTCTTCAAGTCGATCCACACAAATGACTTCATTACCTAATTGTGAGAAGCATACGCCTGATACCAACCCCACATATCCAGTTCCGATAACAGTAAGTTTCATATAATACCTCCAACTTTTCCTTTTTTATTATGGGATTCATATTTGCGTTCCACGAATTCCCTAATTTCTTCTCTAAATCTTTCCACGCCAAACTGCAGGGCATTATCACGGCATACTTCTGACGAGATTAAATGTCTGTTCTCTTCAAATGCTTGAACGGCGGCTTGAATAGCTTCCATGCTCTGCTCCCGGAAAAAGACTCCTGTAGGATTCATCTCATCGATTCCACGAACCGTTTCAAGCGCCCCGCCTTTACCGAATGCGATCACAGGCGTGCCGCATGCTTGAGCCTCCACGGGCGTTATCCCAAAATCCTCTTCAGCAGCAAAGACAAATGCTTTTGCACGCTGCATATGATCCTTCAACACCTGAAATTTCTGATAACCGAGAAGCTGAACATTCGGACCCGCTTTTGATTTGATTTTTTCGAAATCGGGGCCGTCTCCAATGACTACCAAGCGTTTATCCGGCATTTTTGCAAATGATTCGACGATGAGATCGATTTTCTTGTAAGGGACTAATCTCGAAGCTGTTAAATAGAAATCCTCTTTCTGATCTACGTAGGAGAATGCCTTCACATCAACAGGAGGATAAATAACTGACGAATCCCTCCTATACACTTTCCAGACCCTTCGAGAAATGAAATTCGAGTTGGAGATGAAATAGTCGACTCCACTATGCGTCCTATAATCCCACTGTCGAATTTGATACAGCATGTATTTCGCAATCCATCCTTTTAACCCGGTGTCCAGTCCCGATTCTTTCAAGTATTGATTCTGGAGATCCCAGGCATAACGGATTGGAGAATGGATGTAAGAAATATGCAGTTGATCCGGACCCGTGATAACCCCTTTAGCTACCGCATAGGAGCTAGATATAATCACATCGTACTGGGATAGATCGAATTGCTCGACGGCTAGCGGCATGAAGGGCAAGTAAGATCGATACTTCTTTTTGGCGAAGGGCATTTTTTGAATAAAGGAAGTTTGGACTGATTTGTTTTGAATAAATCCTTTCTCCTCCACTTTAAGGAAATCGACTAAACTGAACAAATCGGCTTCTGGGAAAAGAATTAGCAGTTGCTCTAGTACGCGTTCTGCTCCTGCGTATGTAACTAACCAATCATGTATGATAGCAACTTTCATAACCAACTTCCTCCCGATTACACACCACTTTTATTATTTTCAGGCAGCCTATCCGACTTCACTCTTGCGCTTGGTTAACAATTCTATGGAAGTCATCATAACTAGGCTTCAGATGAGCGAACGTTTTTTTTCATAAATCTTTTCAAAAGCATACTTCTGAAGTCTCCGACATTAATTGCCAGCAAAACAATGAAATAAACGAGCGCCGCGCACGCAATTTGCAATATGAGAAATCCGATTCCATGCAAGTGCCTTAGCGGAAAGAGAACCACGCCCATAATAATGCCTGCGAACATAACTTGTGAAATGGCCTTACCCGGGAATGGCAGCGGAAAGCATTTTTTGCCTACATACCAAGAAATCACAATAGATACACTGTAAGCTATGATGGATGCATAAGCAGACCCCATTACACCCATAGAAGGAATAAAAATTACATTTAAAATTACGTTTATCACAGCACCAATCAGTACCGGAATAAACTGTATTGAAGTCTGTTTGCTTAGTTGAAAAGCTAAATCATAATAGTAACTTTTTATTCCCATAAAAAAAGTTCCAATGATTAACATGGGAATAAGTACCGTCGCAGATTCGCGAAATTGCTGTCCGAAAAAAATACCTACGATGTTCGGTGCAATCATCATCACACCAATCGTTGCAGGAACTGATACAATCAATAATAATATTAAACTTTGCTCCAGTTGCTTTTGTGCAGCTACCACTCCATCTGATTCCAGTTTTTTCACAACCAATGGAAATGCGCTTAAATTGACAATCATCATAAGAAGTCCCAACGATTGACTCGAAAAATCTGAAGCTACTGAGAATAAACCAGTCGCATCGGTGTCACCGCTAAACCAGCCAAGCAAGACACGATCTGACATTTGTATAAAAAATGCCATTGCAAAAGTAATTGTTAATGGTAATCCATAAGAGAGAAACATTTTAAAAATGGATAAATCAAACTCTTTAAATCGTATTACTTTCCATTCTTTATATGTGACATAGAGTATATTCAGAAGACCGCCTATCATGAAGCCGAATAGCAGTCCCCTCTCCGCCCAACCCATGTAAATAAATAGAACACTAAAAGTTAGACATAACAGAGCTCTGTTTAAAGATAAGATGCCGAATTTAATCGGTTTAAGTTGAGTACGGTATAAAGTTTGATTGATTTCGTACCATGCTTGTATCCAAAGATTGATTAATCCTAGAATGATATACAACAACCAATCAACATTATTCAGGAATAAATAGGTGATTACGGCAAGAATTGTCGTCAAGCCTATAACAACTAAAACACCAATAGCTAGCGTGCTTTTAAATTTAACAAACGCTTGTTCCTGATGTGATGGTAAAAATCGCAATAATCCAAGACGTAGCCATTGAAACAAAACTGCATTTAAAAGGTTAATACCCACCATAACCAAAGCATACTTACCATATTCTTCTGGATTTAACATCCGCGTATAGACCATTATGGAAAAGAAACTGATCAAACCAGGAAGACCACGGGAAAGAAAGTATATAAATGTATGCTTAAAAAGCATAGAGCTCTCTCCTTGTGTT
Organism: Paenibacillus tabacirhizosphaerae; assembly: GCF_040812395.1. Classification (GTDB taxonomy): domain Bacteria; phylum Bacillota; class Bacilli; order Paenibacillales; family NBRC-103111; genus Paenibacillus_E. The sequence goes on from NZ_JBFNXH010000005.1 coordinate 335,858, forward strand.
CTTTATTTAATAACGATTTCGTACTCTGCTTTGACCCACTTTGCAAATTCAGCTATTCCCTGTTGAAAGGATGTCGAAGGGCTATATCCTAATAGTTCTCTGCTCTTTTGAATATCAGCCCATGTTTTGGGAACATCGCCGACTTGCATAGGTTTCCAATCGATAATTGCTTTTTTCCCCAAATTTTCCTCTAAAATTTGAACTAATTCCAACAAGCCCGTTGGCTGGTCATTCCCCAGATTAAACACCTGGTAACCGCTAATTTCCAGCTCGATCGATTTACGAATTCCACTAACGATATCGTCAACAAACGTGTAATCGCGGCTTGATGTCCCGTCGCCAAATAAACTAATTGGCTCCTCGTTAAGAATTCGTTTAGAGAAGTTATGAATAGCCAAGTCGGGTCTTTGACGCGGCCCAAACACTGTAAAAAATCTTAGTGCAACTATGGAAATGTCAAAGCAGTTACTATAACTGTGACACAAGCTCTCTCCAGCTGCCTTAGTAGCTCCATACGGCGATGCAATTAACAGAGTTGGATCCACTTCAGCGAATGGCACTTTCTGATTTAATCCATAAACGGAACTGGAAGAACCGAAAACAAATTTGCTCACTTTATGTTTAACCGCCGCATCCAACAAGTTCACAGTCCCATTAATATTTACTTCAACGTACCCTTTAGGATCTTGCAATGATGGCCTTACGCCTGCTCTTGCCGCCAAATGAACAATAACTTCCGGATCATACTCTGCAACAATTTGCTCAATAGCTTCTCTATTCCGAATATCCTCTTCGATTAACGTGTAGTTATCATGCAATAGATGAGATTTAATATTTCTTAGCTTAATCTCTTTATTGTAATAATTATCAAAATTATCAACGACCACTACCCGGTGCTGCCCATCCTTTAATAAAGAATCAACTAAATGACTGCCAATAAATCCCGCTCCACCCGTAACCAAAATATTTTTCATTTCTCTCTCACCTTCCTAAATAAGTATTTCTTTTCTACCCATACTCTGGAATAACTCATTGTATTGATCTGAAGTTCTTCGGATATCATAGCCTTCCAAAAATTCAGCCAGATTAAGCGATAACTCCTTCAGCTGTGACGGATCGGCAATTAAGGAATCAACAATCTGCTCGAGACTGTCTTTGTCAGCAGGGTCAAATAGAAAGCCGGTCTTCCCATCATCAATACTCTCTGGAATTCCCCCTCTTGTGGAACCAATAACAGGCTTACCGTAGGAGTAGGATTCCAAAACGACTCGAGCCAAAGGCTCATGATAAAGAGATGGAACAATCAACATATCGATTTGAGGTAAAATATCCTTTGTTTCCACATACCCAATAAATTTAATATTCGCTGAATATTCGCCCTTGTTAATTCGTTCTTCAATCTTACGATCGAAGATATAACCCGCAAGAATTAAATCTGCATCCTTATTTTTATTAAAAATATCTAATAGCAAATTAACGCCTTTTGTTTCGTGTATCCTTCCAAGATACAGAAATGTTAATCTTTTACTTTCATAAGTTTGTACTTGCTTCTGACTTTGCAAGGTCGTACCATTAAAAATTCGTGAAGATGGGACATTCTCAAAATACCCTTCGGATTTATGCTTATCGACGATGAAATGCGAATTACCAATCAAATGATCTACATAGCCTTTATTCGTTAAATTCTTTTTGTATTCTGTATAAATTTTGCAAGTTGTGCATCGCTTATTACAATTGTCACTTCCATTGAACATCGAGCTTTTCACGCATAACAAATAATAATCCCTCAAAGTATGCGCAACTGGAATGTTAGCTTCCTTCGCAACAATCCATGGAACAACAGAAAAACCTGATAAGTTATTTGTATAAATAACATCAGGTTTTTCTGTTTTAACTATTTCGCTAATTCGTTTTTTCATAATTGGATTGTACACATCAAGCGCATGCCAGACACTTTTCGCAATAAAATGTTTATCTTCTGTCTTATTTCCCCAGTATAGATTACGAAAATTCAAGTAATACACTTTAATGTTATTCACATAATCAATCTTATCCTTTTCATCCGTAGTTGTTACAATGATACATTCGTTGCCTTTATCTCTAAGCTGTTCTACCAATAATTGAACCGATCTCTCAGCTCCACCAACAAGATTGGGGTAGTATAACGTATTAAACACTAAAATTCTCATATTTAGATTCCTTTCGCATTAGACCTTTTAATAACCTATATGGTGTATTCACTTCCTCACTATCTATGGAGCTGTTGTTTAGATACTTGGTCAAATAAGCACCTAGCGCGAGTGAAAACCAATATACATAGTTCAAGTTGTCCTGAACAAAATTAGAAACTAAAAATGAAAATAAGATTGTATAACTTATAAGTATCAAGCTGTTCCGGCTTTTGGCTTTAATTAGTTTAAACAAGATATACGCATAAATGAGCAACTGAATGAAAGATGCAATTATTCCACCCTCCAACAGAAAAGTCAGTATGCCATTTTCTGTCGCCAAGGGTAAATTATAGTTCAAGTTATTCCTGGCAATAGACTTTACATACATCCCATATACGATGTCTGCATAATTACCATAACCGATTCCAAGTAAATAATTATCTTTAAACGTGTTGTATGCATTATTAATAATTTCTTCCCTAACAATCAGCGTATCGACATAAACTAACGAGTCTGGATCTAAATCCTGCTCCTGCCCAAGGATATACCCACTCACTACTTTAATCTGATCAGGTATATAATTAGAGAATTGAGTCACCAAAATAGCTACTAGGAATACTGCTATCGTGGTTATAGAAAGGAACTTCTTTCTCGAAACTGGCTTCAAAATCCAACAAACAAGCAGTATGCCAATAGTCACACTTAGGAGCAACGTTTTGATTTGCAGAAAAAAGATAGCTGCGGCCAAGTGAAGAACAATAACTACTAAGTCTATTGCTTTTTTATTCTTGAAAAAATGCCAGAACACAATAGGCAGCACCAAATTATATAAGACATTGTAGTACTGTTTATTCATCCATAAATAATCTCGCAAGCCTATTAGCCTAATTCCACTGTTAACACTAATCATCCCCGTTATGATTACTTCAACGGACAAGACTATGCCTACAATTTGTATGAATACAAATAATTTCTTGATTCCAGAAATTTGAAGCTCATTAACAAGAATTCCCATGAATAAATAATAGACAATGTACTTCATCATGGATGTGTTCCATCCATTTACAAAACAACCGATTAAAATGATGAGAATACTCAGATATATTAACGCATAGAACCAGAAGTAATTTTCAACTGATTTCCGTTTTACAATTTTCGCTAAATGAATGACAAAAATTAAAATAATAGGAATATAAGTTACCGATGCGCTGCCAATATTTAAAGCTTGATTTAGGATATCGGATAGTATTGATGTTAAAAGGCTTATAATTATTAGATACTTCACTATGCTCCCCTGCCTAACCAACCTCGTTAACATCGGCTGATTGATTTAATGATTCAATACATTTCTCGTATGATTGAGTAAGTTGATCTTGCGCAATTATCCCATGAATATTCGGCCGATTTCTTAAAGCCTCTCTCTATGAGGTTATTCCGCAACTTTACATCATTCATAATGCTCAATAACTGTGAAGTAATACTCTCAGGTTTATGAGGGTCACAATATAAGACAGAATCACCGCATATTTCCGGTAACGAGGCAACTTTGGATACGATCACAGGACATCCTGACAACATCGCTTCGATTGGAGGGATACCAAAGCCTTCATAGAAGGAAGGAAATATAAAGCAAGAAGCATTTTCGTAAAGTGCGCGAAGCTCCCCATCCGTTATATAGCCAGTTTGTTTGAAATGATCTGGCAATTGCATGCCCTCGCCAGCAAACACTTTAAGATTGCTCCCGCCCGCGATGACCAAATCGAAATTCACATCTTTTATTAATTTTACGGCATCGACAATCGACTGGAAGTTCTTGTTTGGATTTAGACTGCTGACTGCAAGAACATAAGGACGCTCGGTTAAATTGTATTTTTTCAAAATACTCACATCAGCGATGTGATCATGAAGATGCTCATTGCCCAAATGCGTCACTTCGATTTTGCTGTCATTAACTTTATAGTATTTCACGATTTCCTGTTTAGAGAAATTTGAAACTGTAATGATTTTTTTAGAAAATTTACTTAATATACCTATTAAAATGGAATACCATGTCCGAAAAGCAAATGAATAAAATTGTTTGTTAATAACAAAGGACACATCATGAATGGTAACAATCTGTTTCCATTTCATTATGGGTCCTGTATTGCAAAGATTGATCAAAAGTCCTTTACGAGAATAGAATGGAAGTTCCAGTTGTTCCCAAAGATGTCCTTTTAGCTTGCCGACTTTGCGAAGTTGGATATGTTTAAGATTTACATTTTTAGAATCGACATTGGGTACTAGAATTGTAAATCTAAAGAGAGAATTTCTTTCTTCTCCCATTAGAAGATCCAACCGTTTGATTAGTTCTTGCGCATATCTTTGTACACCCGTTGTACCCTGTGTTAAGAATCGCCCGTTTATGAAAATGTCTTGTATTATGAGAATTTCTCCTCTCCGTGTTGCTGTTAGAATGCATCCTTAGAGCCTAATAATACTTTTATTGTCTTTATAATAATTTTTAAATCGAACAACAAGCTTCTCTCTTTAATATAGTTGATATCCAACTCCACCATTTCTTCAAAACCAACACTATTTCTCCCGCTAACCTGCCACAGACCGGTACAACCTGGAGTAACTTGCAACCGTTGTTTATGATGAGCACTGTATTGCTCAACTTCACGGATCAGAGGCGGCCGCGGTCCAACCAAACTCATTTCACCCTTCAAAACATTCCAGAGTTGAGGGAGTTCATCAATGCTTGTTTTTCTAATAAATTTTCCAACCTTCGTTATTCGAGGGTCTTCTTTCATTTTAAACATATGGCCTTCAATTTCATTTTGCTCTATTAAATTTGCGAGAAGTTCCTCGGCATTGGAAACCATCGATCTAAACTTATACATCTTGAATAACTTCTCATGCTTGCCAACTCGCTGCTGGTAAAATAAAATTTTACCTTTCGGGTCCTCCAGCTTTATCAACAAAGCAACAACAAGAAACACGGGTACACAAAACAAGAGCCCAATACTTGCCCCTATAATATCCAACGAGCGCTTTACAAAACTGTAGTAAACCTTGGGTTCATCGATTGTTTTGATTGTAGTTCGAGAGTAATATGGATTCTTCTCCAGAATTTGAGCTTCATTGGATATCTTGGTCATATTATTATTCCCTCCTAACCAATTGCACGCGGCGATTTTTCACGCTTTAGAACTTCGTTTAACGCCTGAAGCAGCGGCACTCTTAGTTCATTGTTCTTTAGTGCAAAATCAAGCGAGGTAAGAATGAATCCAAGTTTTTCACCAACATCATATCGAATTCCGTTGAAATGATAGGCATATACATCTTGGTCTTCATTCAGTTTGCCAATCGCATCTGTGAGCTGGATCTCACCACCAGCTCCTCGCTCTTGCAGATCAAGAAACTCGAAAATTTCTGGAGTAAGAATGTACCTGCCCATAATGGCCAAGTTCGATGGTGCCGTTCCAAGCGCAGGTTTTTCTACGAACTTCTGAACTTTGTACAAGTTCCCGTTTCTACTAATCGGGTCAATAATTCCATAACGTTTGGTTTCTTGATCCGAAACCGGCTGAACACCAATAACTGATGACTGTGTAAGATCAAATTGATTCATCAACTGCTTCAAACACGGGGTTTCCGCTGTTACAATGTCATCCCCTAACAACACGGCAAATGGTTCATTACCAATAAATCTACGTGCGCACCAAACTGCGTGACCAAGTCCTTTTGCTTCTTTTTGTCTAATGTAGTGGATGTCTACTTTTGCTGGACGAAGAATTTCTTCAAGAAGCTCCAACTTTCCTTTTTCCGCCAAATTGTATTCTAATTCAAAAGCATTATCGAAATGATCTTCAATCGCGCGCTTTCCTTTTCCAGTAACAATGATAATATCCTCGATACCTGATTCAACGGCTTCCTCAACGATGTATTGAATGGTGGGCTTATCCACAATAGGAAGCATCTCTTTTGGCATTGCCTTTGTTGCGGGTAGAAAACGAGTACCTAGGCCGGCTGCTGGAATAATTGCTTTTCTCACTTTTTTCTTCATCAATACTCCTCCTATTTTCTCTTATCCACTCAAGGTATCTCTATATCTATCTTAAAAAAACCAGGCGTGTTGTTTTAATAAATAAAACAACACGCCTCGAATTTTTAAAAACAATATAGGGGCATTTAACCCATCCTCACATCACACCACTGACGATTAACGTCTAAGGCGCCAAGCGCCCACAGCGTGACCGAGTACCTACAGTGATAAAGGTTCAGTAGGCGATTACCTGAAATACAGCTCACTAATAGCTATAACTAAATACTTCCTTCTTACTAGTTGGTTTATCGTTCAGGACAATACCAAGCACCTTAGCTTTCACATGCTCCAAGTTAAGCAATGCTTTTTTGGCAATTTGCCGTTTCACTTTTCCGTGTTGAATGACGAATAGTACGCCATCGCTTATTGCTGATAAAATTTGCGCATCCGTGAACGCAAGTGTAGGTGGAGAATCTATAAGAATAAGGTCGAATTCGTCAGAGAGTTGTTCTAACAATTGTTGCATTTTGGAAGATGATAGCAGCTCCGCTGGGTTTGGCGGGTTGGGTCCAGCTGTTAGCAGAGACACATTGGGAATATCCGTCTCCAGAATCGCATCTGCCGGCTTAAGTTGCTGCGCCAAAATATTCGTAAGACCGTGTCTATTCGATCTCACAAAATACTGATGCAAAGAGGGTTTGCGCAAATCTGCGTCAATGATGAGCACTCTCTTATTCTCCTGTGCATAGACCACAGCAAGATTAGCAATTGTTGTTGATTTACCTTCACTCTGAATAGAAGAAGTCACCACTATTTTCTTCAAATCCGTATCGATCGACGAGAACGTAATATTCGTCCTTAATGCTCGATAAGCTTCAGAGATCGGCGAACCGGAGTTTGTATTGGTAATTAAATATGAATTCCTGTCTTTATGAGTTGATACTGGCATTAGCTGATTCACCCACTCTTCTTTGTGATTTATTCGCAGATCCAATACTCAAGTCTTTTGATTTTATTTTCGAAATTGTTATTAGCGTTGAAAGCCCTAGATAGTGCTCCACATCGTTTTCGGTTTTAATCGTGTCATCCGTATATTCAATGAGGAGAATGATTCCTACTGAAACCAGTAAGGCAACAATGATGCTAAGCAATAGAGTCACCCCGGAGTTGCTATTAATCGGGGCAGCATTCATATCTTTGGCTTTATTTAGAATCGTGACGTTATCAACACTCATAATTGCTGGAATTTCATCTTTAAACACCTCAGCCACAGCATTAACGATTTGCACCGATCGGGCAGAAGATGAATCCACCGCTCTAAGCGTAATGACCTGAGAATCGTTTGCCGAACCTACGCTTATTCTTCTAATTAGAGATTCTGATGTTAATCCAAATTCCGGATGTCTTTCGACAACTTTATCCATAATAGCTGGTGACTTCATAATTTCTTTATATGTATTAATTAACAAAATACTTGCATTAATTACGCCGGAGTCAATATATTGCACACCTTGGCGTTCTGCTGATTTATTTACAATGATCTTAGCGGCAGCTGCGTATTGGGGTTGAACAAAATAGAAGCTATAAATGCTTGACGCTATGCTCGCTATTAATACAAAACTTGCAATTAACCACCATTTTTTCGCTACAATTCGAAAATATTCTTTCAGATCAATTTCCATGAGAACCTCCGATTTTAACGATGTTTAAGATACGATTTGTATCTTTATAAACCTATACTATGATACATTTTGTATCTTGTCAAGTGAAAAAAATGGTTAATTTTTCAAATAGTTGCTAAAAATGGACTTGCCAAAATTCATCAAATACCCGGTTTTTCGCTTTCTGGAACCATTAAAAGTCTGATCAATATCTTCATTATTAACTACTTTCACAGCATTACGTTTGAATACTTGAACCCGCTGCAACCCTATTTTGTCCTCAAGTAAATCATAACTCTGTTTAAGCATGCCGGGGCGATTAGACATGTTATGAGCGTCTGACGCCAACAAGTGGGCTCTATTTGCTTTGCATAAGTTAAAGGCAAGCCTTTGAGCCGTTTTTCCAAACAAGCCCATAATAGATTGTGACGTTACTTGCAACAAAACTCCTCGTTTTAGATATGGCAACAGTCTAGAAGGATATTTCTGAAATTCATAATTCCTTTCTGGATGGGCAAGAATTGGAATTAATTGAAGAATGGATAATTCATGAAGCAACTCGTCGAAATAATCCGGCACACCATTGGAAGGGAGCTCTAGAAGTATATACCGAGTTCCGTTAAGAGGTTGAATTACCCCATTGTAAAGCTCATCGATGAAACGAGGGTGGATGCGTACTTCTTGACCAGGCAGAATTGTAAGAGGCAGGTTCCTTAAACGAATTTCTGAATTTAACCGGGCGACCTTCTGGCAAACAGCTTCAAACGAATTGATAAAATTTCTGATACCATGATGAGGTGTCGCAACTATTGTATGTGTCCCATTTGCTACGGCAAGCTGCGCCATTAATAAAGCTTCATTCAGGTTTGCCGCTCCGTCATCCACGTTCGGGAGTATATGGCAATGCGTATCGACTAAGTCCTGTTTTTCTGCCTTTTCTAGCATAATAAATCAACCTGGTTCTTATGAACTAGACGATGATGAAGCCTGTTGTAAGTACCGAGCATACGCTCACTCATTCTTTGATTTTTAAGAAGAAGGCTGACCCAATCAAACAACTGTTGCTTGCTGCCCTCTTTGACTTTCCAAGTTCCCTCATACTCATAACCATTATTCAACGATTTGCTATTACCAATAGTAAACTCCGCATTTACAACCGTTAGCCCGCCGCCCATTTGAAAATCCCAAACGATATTTTCATTATTAGGCAGAATAAGATTAGACTTAAATCTTAAGCCTGCATCGCTCAATTCTGATATGATTATCTTTGTCCATTTAGATCCAATTTCTCTGTTGCCGATCTCTCTAATTCTCATATAACTTTGCATGGGGTAGATCAGTTCAGGGTCTATTTCCAATTTGTACGTTATATTCACGAAAAATTCACCTCCGTTTTACCTAAAGTTCTTTCACATAGATACTAAATGTATCATACTATATAGAGTACTCCACATTTTCCGTTTTCTAACTACCAGAAGACTGGTATAATAGTTCTAACAACATGGTTATACTGATACTATTCTTATTGATTGTGAGGAATTAATTTATGACTAAACATGGTGATAGAATTGCCCAGTTACGCGAAAAGCAAGCACTCACACAGGAAGATTTGGCAAGTAAACTGGGCATTTCAAGAGCCTCTCTTTCTCATTATGAAACTTCTAGAAGAGAGCCAGATTACGATACAATCAACAAAATTGCGTCATTCTTTAAGGTTTCTATCGATTATTTACTTGGTAGAACGGATAATTCGAATCAAATATTAGATGCGGATGTACGGGATTTTGCAGATAGTTTAGAACTCTCTGACGACAAAATTCTTGAGAAATTCGCGCTTACTGTAGATGGAAACAAGCTAACACCAGAAGAAGCACGAAGATTCATTGCTTTTGTAAGGGCTGAACGTTCTCTGAAGTAGATATGAAAAGACCATTTGGATTGTTACTGCTCAATGTTATGTATTTGTCTTTATCTACATTCAATTGATCTAGAATTTTCATAATGTCGAGCGTAACTATCTCACTGTTCTCCATTAGACTCCCTCAGCTCCCGTAACTTAGAATCATATTACGCTTAGGTTTGCTAACTTATGTCCTTAATTTATGATACATCCTGTATCATGTCAAGAAGATTTTCAATAATTTTCATGAAAACGAATACACAAACAATCGACTAGACGCTTTTTCTTGTATCCATTTTCTCCACATAAACACCGATATATCTAAGCGTTACCGATGGTGCAGAATGATTAAACAAGTCTCTTAATACAGATATATTTTTTGTTCTCTGGTAGTAATGGTAACCAAACGTTTTTCGAAGTGTGTGGGTGCCGATATCCTGAAGTCCTGCTTGTTTGGCTGCCTCGTTTAATATACGATAGACACGTATTCTCTTAATTGGTTTGCCGGTTCTTTGCGATGGAAATAAATAATCTTCATCATCCATATAATTGACATACTCATCAATTGCCGCTTTAAGTTGGTTATTTACAGTAAATGCTTTTTCCTTCCCCGTCTTCTCTTCTCTTATGGTCACTTTGTTTTTGTCCTTAAGATCCTTCACCCTTAAAGTAAGCAAATCGCTCAAATGCAGGCCCGAATTTATGCCTATTGTAAAGAGTAACCAGTCCCTGTCTGATTGCATTTTTAAAATTTCTTGAATTTCTGTAATTTTCTCTTGTTCGCGAATTGGTTGCACAACTTGCATTCTGATGCAGCTCCCTATCAATTATTTTAGTAATTTCTCACTTAATCCCTTCACCTGGACATCATCTGGAATCCAGTAGTATAGATTGGATTTGACGAGAGGATCCATGGCATATCCCCTTTTCCCGGCGATTTGTGCATACTGGAATTCATCTTGGCTCATTCCTTTAAACAAACGAAGTAAACTTAGGACGTCTGAATCAGTAAAATTCGTATCCACAATATCTTTTCGAAGCGTTGGTATCTGGGATGCAGTCTCTAGGATATGATTAGGAGCTAACAGCTCTTGAGCCACGCTTTTAAGAATTTTGGATTGCTCCTTTTGGCGTCCGAAATCACCTTCTGGGAATGCCCATCTTTCCCTCACCAAACTAAGCGCCATATCCCCGTCAATATGCTGTTCACCTGCCGATAAATCCTTTTTGTTTTGTCTCAGATGAATATCTTGATCTACTAGAACATCGACGCCGCCGATCGTATCAATAAAATTTTTAAATCCAACAAAATTCGTTTTCACAAAATAATTGATCTGCACGTCTAAAAAATCACTAACAACCTGCACCAACTCTTCAGTTCCGCCGCGATTCCCACCTTGAGTTTCACCTATAAAATGCGCATGAGTCAGCTTGGTATAACCTACTCCGTTGATATGCACCCTAGTATCCCTGGGTAATGAGACAATGTTCGCCTTTTTCTGTTCCGGTATGACATGAACCACCATAATAACATCCGAGCGTGAGACTTCATCGGCACGGGCATCAATACCTATGACTAAAACGTTAAAAGCTTTTATGTCTTTACTTTCAGTGTGAGTTTGTTCTGAAAAACTTGTCGGAGGCGAAGGGGACGGACTAGTTACAATGGGGATTTCATTGGGCGTTGCCGCTGATACCGCTAATACTGGGATATTTATCTTCTCAAAATGATTTTTCGGGTCAATACTCCAATACCCGTACCCCCCTAAAAGGACTATACCTCCAACGATTGACCCGACTGTATAGATAATCCATCGCTTCACTTTGATCACATCCTTCAATTAGCACCTTTCTTTTGATACAAATTGTATCATTACCAAAGTGCTAAAACAAGTTTAAACGAACTTTGTTTAAGTCCCTACAAGTACTAACCATATGTTTCAAATCTATTTCTCAACCTCCTCCAGCACCAAATAAAAGGTCTCAGAGGATAGTAGAATAATTGGAATTTTTGGGGAAGCGGCAATGCTTGTGCATCTCTAGAACTAGGACTTAGCATCATTGCAATGTATTTCCACTTTTCGCCAGTGCTTTTTATGGAGAACAAATACCGTTGAAGTGCACGTTTCATTTCTATTGGAGGCGAGTCATCGAATAGATTTTCCATGGATCCGATGAACAAGATCGCTTGTTGCGCTAACTTTTGAACCTTTCGAGCAGATACACTTGTATGAATCCCCTGTGGAAAGCGCTTCATGAAAAGTTTGTTCAATAGTAATAAAGATAGCCCCAAATGTTTGCTTTGATACGATTTTTGAAGCGAGCTCAGTTTATTCCAATCCACTTCTTTTTCAACAATCAACTCAATATCTTTTAACCATCGTAGACGAAACCATCCATGTCGAGCTCCGTGGGAAATCAGAAACAGGAGTAAATCCTCCATTCCAAGAATGCCTATCGGGTATGAAGTAAGTGTGCTCAATCTGCGACGTTCCCATAATTCCTCGAAATCGGGTTCTTTTATACTTCCTCGACTTAACTTCCAGTGCACTTCAATTTGAACTTTTTTCTCATGATGAAAATAAGATATATGATGATGTCTCCATTTCCAGTCATTCAATACTCTCGAAAACTCAACTTCTTCCTCATAGCCAAGTTCTTTCAAAACCTCCTCTACCTTCTCTACATCCACAAAAGGCACAAGGATATCCAGATCCTTGGATGTCCTAAGCGATAAATCTCCATATATTTCCTTCGATAACACAGGACCTTTCAACTGTAAGGACCTGATTTGATTCTCGTCGAAAACCTTACAAACTCTCTCCATTTCAGCGCTTAGATAAAGCATCTGAAACGTATTCTTCTTGTAATAAGCGCCTAGAGATTGAATAACAAATTTCGGTATACCATCTGCATCGATTTCCTTAAGCTTGGTATAAACCAACGGATACACACGATGATGCCTAACCAATTCCATGAATATGGTCCAATCCATATCAGTTGGCAACTGACGGATCACTTCCTCTTGCTCCCGCTGATCCTGCAAGAGAAGAATCATCCATTCCAGTTCTTTAGAAAAGCAGCTAACGTCAACCTCTGTTTCTTTTTTCATAATCTCCCCCCAATAAGTCTATGCATAGACATTGATTTTCATTTATTGTGAAACATAGTTATTATTTACCTGGTCCTATGTCTATTTTGTACGCTTACTTGCTATGCGGCTATGTTATCATTGACATTTCAACTTGATACAAATTGTATCTGATCTATCGTGATAATACCATAGATCACAGGTAATTTGAACTATATTTTACACGCTAATTTTCCACAGCTGAATTTCTAATTCTTAGAATCCTCCCTGTTGATTCCGGTGTAACGTCAGTGTCACTTCCGAGCCCAAAGTAGAAGTCCCCGTTCAATTCTTCAAATGACCGCGCAAATGTGTCCTGCTTAAACTCTAATAATTCAGTCCACTTCGTAAGGTTGTTACTGTTGGCCTTATAAATCGTATTCGTATACTTGCCTGGTGATGTTGACGTATACGTTAACACATAAATTGTATGATTGCGAACTAGAATGTCCATAGGCAATGCATCAGGATTAGGCAGGGCTACTTGCCTTGCGTCATTTAAATCATCTGCTACTACCAAACCTCTCGGCGTCCATTGGCCATCGTTGACAATTTCTCCTGCGATGTATAATAATTTATCATTCACAACGGTCGTTCGAACCATTTTCATATAAGGAGGCGGCATATATTCGTGAATTTGCTTGGTAATCCCAGGCAGCATTTCACTTCCGTAAACAGTCACCTGCGAGGTATCCGGTTTCTTGCCTCCCACAGTATCTCCTTTAATTGATAAAATCTTCGCCTCATCTGGCCATTTATTATTTTTTGCAGGTATGGCACTAACCGCATAGAGGTTTTTCTTAAATTCGAATAATGTGTACGCTCTTCCCGGCTTTCCTCCGACGGCACCTATTTTAGTCCAGGTGACCCCATCATCCTCTGACATTAATACATCAGCCGTTGAACTTGTTCCTACCGATACAAATAGCTTTCCATCATAGTAAGCCATATCATAGACATGTACGCCATTAGGAATGTTCCTATATTTTATCCACTTATCATGATCTAATTTATAGTAATTACCAAATTTCCATCCTTCCCGAGAATCATTTCCAGGCACATACAGCTTTCCATTTAGTACTTTAAATATGTCTATTTGTTCTTCATCGACATATTTCTTAGTTTCCGCTCTTTTTGATGAATCAGACGAAATAACCTCTTGAACATCAAATTTATTAGTAATCGGATCATAATAATAAATAGGGATCGGCCCTGCATTTGCAGAAGGACCTTCATTACTGCTGTTACCGTATCCTACATAGATCTTTCCCTCAAAAACTTGCATATCCCATACATTCCTTGCATAGGCAGCTTTCAAAAAGGGTTGTCCCAAATTTTCTAATCTTGATGTTACATCTGATTTTAAAGAACCCTCTTTTTCAAAGCTCACCTTGGCCTCAGGCGCTGAGCCTGACAGAAAGAGACTGTAAAAAAGCAACAGAACTAGATTTTTAAAAATAATCAATTTCTCACCAGCCATATACCCTACCCTCCAAACTTTATGCATTCACTTCCGCTTGATAGCTTAACAGCTTACTAAACGTCCCTTTGGTCTCTTGAGACAACTGTTGATATCCACCCTGCTGAACAATCTTCCCTTTATCCAGAACAATAACTTGATCAGCATTTCTGATGGTTAATAATCGATGAGCAATCACAACAATCGTCATGCTTCCCTTTAACCGATGAAGGGCCGCTTGGATTTTCGCTTCATTTTCATTATCTAAGGCACTTGTCGCCTCATCCAAAACAAGAATAGCAGGCTTTCTCAAAATCGCTCTCGCCAAAACGATCCGCTGTCTTTCTCCACCAGATAGTCTAGTACCTCGGTCCCCGATTACGGTATCCAGACCCTGTGGAAGCTCGCGTACAAACGCATCCGAATTTGAAAATTGTAACGCTTCCCATAGTTGCTTCTCATTTGCATTCGGGTCAACTAGCATCAGATTTTCTCTAATCGTCGAATGAAACAAAAAGGGATCTTGTGAAACATAGCTAACAGCGCTTCTTAATAAAACCATATTTTCGCTCGTTAAAGCTACACCGTCTATCGTCACTTCGCCCTGCTCAGGTTGTATAAGTCCAATCAGTATATCAATTAGCGTACTCTTCCCAGCGCCTGACTTTCCAACAATAGCTGTCATACTATTAGCTGGTATTATCATATTAATCTCCTCAAGCGCGTAGACTGAATGATCTTTATCGTACCGATAATACAAATCATGGCACTTCATTCCTTGCTTGATGCGAATAGCATTTTCCTGATTAGGTGTGTGGAATAAAACTTCTAAATCTTTCGCCTCCATGCACTCATCATGAATTTTTTGCAGGTTGCTAAAAGAAGGAACAACCGATACGATTTGTTCCCAATTCGATTGTATCGCGGTAAATTGAGGCCACAATCGTGAGAAGATGATAATGATAAGCATCAGACTGCCTGCTTGCAAGTGGAAATAATGGAATGATAACCATATGAACACGCAAATTAATACAGCTGCTGTTGCTTTATATATAAGTTGAGATGTGGATTGCAATTTTACAAACCGAATATATTGAGATTCCATTCTGTCATTGATCGAACGAAACCAACTTGAGTGATGTTCCTCCAAACTATTACTTTTTATATCCTTTATCCCATTAAAATGATCGGTGATTCCTCCCAAATAGCTCCTTGATAGTTCGAGGTTTTTTTCACCGATTTTTTTTGCGCTTTTTAAAAATTTACGAGTAAAAAGTGCTAAAATTACCCCGCATGCCAAAATGAGTAAAGTTAATTTTACTGATAACCACATTGCAAACCCAATTTGTATGAATGTGAAAATAAAAGAAGTGCCTAATCTCAATATGGAGATCGTTCCCTGTGTGACATTGACCACTTCTGTAGTCATAATATGATTAAAATCTGACTTCCTTTTTCTAAGGAAAAAGCTCCAGTTCGCTCGCAGCAAAGCCTGATAGGTCTCTATTCTCAAAAATTTCATATAGCTTTGTTGAATTTTTTGATTTTGTATCAATTGATTTCTTTGGAGCAATGCTTGGCTTACCACCACAATCATGTAGATGGCTAGAATAGCAGGAGTATGAAAAGTATCCGGTATCTCCGCCAGAGCTTTATTAAATTCAGAAATAAAAGGAATATTCCCTAATTTCGCATTGAATAGCCCTGTTAGACTCAGCATGGGTACTAATAAATAGATCGCAAAACCTTCGAGTGAGCTTATGATCATCATAGAAAAAAAATTAAAATAAATCTTAATACCGGCAATTTTGTGCAACTTTTTGATATAGGGTAGCATTTGGATCATCTTATAACTCCCTTGTTTGCGCTTGCATTTTTTACTGTGTCATCCATAAATTCCTGCATCCTTAATGCTAGGTCGAACTCCTCTAAAGGAGGTCCTTATGCGAGATGTACATCGCAATAAGGACCTTAGAACCAATACAAGTAGGAAATTAGGACGGATCATAAATATCCAAGTCAACCAGCTTGCCATTTACATATGTAGAATCAACCTTTGTTGTACCTGTACCAGCCTTTGTTTCGCTGATTTCCAGTACTTCCAATACTGGTTCTTGCCATTTTTTCATAGATTTCACCTCCTTTCATAGCTAGGGTTGATCAGAATTTTTGTATAAACCGATACACAATAATACTTCGCACAAGACTCCTAATGTTCAAATCAAGCGCTAATTCTGGACGGGGAGAATTCCCCAGCTTCGCAATTGTCTCCCGAATCCACGGAACATTAAACAAGCCAGAAACATGACGATCCTCACAAAGCTTATGTAGTTCAGCTATGAATGAACTCCATGACGGCGCCATGCGATGTATCCAATCTACGCCCTGGATTCCTCGAGTACGGTGATTGAGCCGGACTTTGTCCGGTAAATAAAACTCTGTTGATCTTCGAATTAGCGATCTCCCCATCCCATTTTGAACAAATTGCTCATGAGGTAGGGATAAACAAAAACGGACAACCCTTAGGTCGCAAGTAGGATCCCTTTCCCAAACCGCGTGTTGCAAAGATAGCTTAGTTGAACATGTGCCTTGCAAGCTAAGGGCAGCTAGATTTAAAAAATAGTCTTCTCTTTCATTTAAAAAATTTACGGAGCTCTCTTTAAATCCAACGTCATAATCCTGCAGTCTTTCATAGACCCGGGTCCGTTTGGCTAGATCTGGATGGATGAGATATGGAATATCCGCTTCGTCGCTCCGTTTTTTTGAAGTATCCATGAATGGAAAGGCATGTTTCATCAATTTAGGTAATAATCTAGACCTCCCGATCCCCAATGACCTGCTAAATGACTTAAATTCCTGGTGAAAACGAATCCATTGGAATCTTTGCAAGAGAATAGCATAATAGTCTACTGCCGATCCAAATGAAATCGTATAGTTCCCTTTTGCACCTGTCAGCAGAACTCCAATATCCCGCTGTGAAGCATACTCATAAAAGCCCTTTACCCATATTGAGTTTTCGAAAAATTTGTATGGCGACTCTAGAATCTCCAAAAAATCATCTATTTCCGTTAAAGGAGTTTTATTAGGAAAATTAAGATAGTTGCTAGAAATATTACCTATATGATCAATGGTTGCTTGAATAAAGGGACTTTCATTAGCAACACTCGTCCTACCTGTCCAATCGACAAAATCCTGATCCGGGATAAAACTGTAGGTATGCAAAGATCTCCGCTCCTCGTGCAAGCTCCTTGCAGCAAAGCTGACAACGGATCCGGAGTCTAATCCGCCACTTAATTGAGCACCTACTTGTCGATGAGTTCGGATTCTTGCATCTACGGCTTGCTGGAATACCTCTCGTAGTGCTTCTTCATAATCGGTATTCGATTTAAATTTCAGCTTCTCTTCCGATAACGGTGTACCGTAATGTACAAGTGTAGTCTTACCATCTACGACAGTAATAGAATGCGCCGGAGGTAATTGTTTAACATCTTTATACACTGTAGAAAAAACGTCCGTTGAATCCATTAATCCGGGAATAGCCAGATATTCGGATAGCCAGGCTTCATTGAGCTCCTTCTTCACATTAGGCAAAGTAAATAAGGGATGGATCGCCGTACAAAATGAAAATCTTTGTTGAGTCTCGTAAAAATACAAAGTTCTACTTCCAAATAAATCACGGGCTCCAAAAAGAAGCTGTGCACGTTCATCCCAAATGACAAACGCAAAATCGCCAACTAAGTAATTAGGCGTTTCCTTCCCCCACTTCCGATAAGCTTTAAGAATAAGCTCACTATCAGAAATGTGTGTTTGTCTAGTTGGTTCAATCTGCAGACGATGAAATAGTTCACTCCGATTATCGATAATCGCATCCGCGGTGATTGCAAGCTTATTTTGCTCATCATAATAAGGCAGTTGCTCATGTACAGATTCGGGAGTAATCCACTGTGCGTGACAACCAAAAAAGATAGATCTACTGTGCCATACTTGTATGTCATCAGCTGGATATCTCCTTAAGGATCGCATCATTTTCCCGCTATCTTCAGTTGTTACAGGACCTTCATGAAAATTAAGGATCCCAGCTATAGCACTCATCGTTCCTGCCTCATTTCAATCCTTGCTCAAAAGTCACTAATTATTATAATGAGCAAACAGAACTTTTTATGATACAATTTGTATCTATTTTATCATAAATCATTTATTTTTCACCATATTTTTTCCAGAACTTGGTACTGCTTTCGCAAAAGGAATTCACCCTGCGGTAAGCTTTCAGTTACAAGCGCGACTTGGTTGGACATTCACCAACTAGCGTACTTATTTCTGGGTACGCTCCATATAAGAAAAACGCCTCGCGGCGTCCTTAATATAAACCATATGTTGGCGCATGGGGAGTGGACTTAAGAATGGGGTTCCGACCGTTTCTTGAAATCGTCTTTTTATTGAATTTACTTAGTGGTAATAAGACGATTTCAAATACGGGCGCTAACGCTTCTCCACCCCATACCCATCCCCTCTTCTGTTCTACTTTTGAGCTGCCTTCCACTTCTCTTTTCCATCAGGGTTATCGCCCAGCTGTAACGACGGAACTACGGTGCGTTATCTCTTTGAATTCCCTATTTTTTTACCATGACGAGGAACTATGATGCGTTAAACAGGTACTTGCTAGCGTGAAATCCCAAATTTCTGATGCATAGCGTACTGCAGTTCCGCGAAATGCCCATTCAAGCCGATATAACTAGCCATAACGCACCGTAGTTCCGCTAGCCCACTCATGATAACGTCTTTCAAAGAAACCCATGGTTCGATGAACCGCTTACAGTACCATCTCTCCAAACCAAGCTTGCTCCCCTTAAAACAACATATCAATTCTATAACCTTAAAAAAGACCCTCCTATTTAGAGGGTCCTGGCCGTTCTCCGTTTATTAATTCATGCCCATTGATGTAACTCTACTCGTATCATTAGTAAGTCTCGTAACTAAGAAGGATTGCTGTAAAATAAGCGCAAGCAATCTTCGCATAGAGCTGGTACCTATTTTGCTCATAATATTCGCTAGATGAATTTTCACCGTTTTTTCACTAATAAAACAGCTTTCAGCGATTTCCCTGTTGGTATACCCATGTGTGGCTAACAAGATAAGAATTTCCGATTCACGATGAGTGAGACCATAATAAGCAGTGAAATGCTGTAGTGCATCATCCATACTCATGCAATAACTCCCTTTATATGAATGTGACGTTCTTTGCTAAGATCAAGGAATGTGTCCTCAATCTTGATCAAGGGATTGGTGTCGTCACTAGGATTAATGTAAATAACTTCCCCGAAACGTTCGTCTGTTAGCTGAACTCTTCGCCCGATCAAATTGCGGATCATGTTGGCTAGAAAGACGGATACGATATTAGGATCCAGTTCACCGAAGTAACCTTTTCTCATGCGGCTAACAACTTCATAGAACGGCATTGCCTCATGATAAGGTCGTTTGGACGACATCGCATGAAACACATCGGCAACAGCAACAATCCGACTAATGGGATCAATATGGCCCGACGTTAAACGAAGCGGATATCCGCTGCCATCCTCCCGTTCATGATGCTGTAAAGCAACCAAAGCAGCCCGATAGCTCAGACCTACAGTATCCTTCAATATGTTATAACCATAAATCGTATGTCGTCTCATTTCTGTGAATTCCGCTTCTGTCAGCGTGCCTGGCTTCAGCAAAATCTCTTCTGAAATTTGAACTTTACCGACATCGTGCATCGTGGCCGCGAGAGAAACTAATGCAATCTCGCTTTCTCCAAGCCCTAACCATTTGGCTAGTAATGTCGATAAGATCCCAACACCTATATTATGTTGATGCGTATATTCATCTTTCGCTTTGACCGCTTCAAACAATTGATATAAATCGGGGTGGTCGGCAGCTTGCTGCACGATTGGTATTAATTCATTTTTTATTTCAAGCAAAGGGACTTTCTTCCTGGCTTGAATGCGTTCGAATATTTCCTTCGCATATAGAGACGCTTTCTCTACAAGGAGGCGGGAAGAATCGGGGGCAGACACTCTTTCGGCTTCTGATGTTGTAATAATCTCCACGGCATCAATCCGATGCTGCTGAAACAGATTTAAATGATCTTGATCCAGCACAGTTTGGCTAGGAACCAGTACAAGGCCATAACTCGTTGTGACATCATATTTCAAACGCTTGCCCAATAATTCTCTCAATTGTAGCTCCCCATTATTTCAAAATATAACCAATTCAATTATATACGACAAAGTTCTCGACTACTATGGTAATTAATTCCTGAATTCTACCTATAATAATGGGAAAAATAACCTATTTACAAGATGGCAAAAAGGTTTCAAACGATTATATCGTTTTTCAGCATAAGAAAAACTTGAATATTCTAGGCGCTTTCTTGGGATGCAGTCGGAGGGATTTGAAGTTCCGTTGATAATTCGTCGGCGCTTTCTGTAGCTGCTGTTTCCTTCTCAGGCTGACGATCTCTGGCCTCGATATGAGTAGCATTGTTGCAGTTTACGGATCATTCTGCTGAAGATGCTTCACTAGGGATTCGGTCTGAACCGGTAAATCCACATTGCGTGCTGAATTCCACGTTTCTTGCCAATCTTTTGACGAGGTCTTTCATCGTTGGAATTCGCTCCATGACACGAACGAACAAAGAAACTAACATTGCAGCATAATTTAGCTGTGTCTGTTTTCCGTTTAAGCTCTTTTTAGATACTACTTTCAAGAATGGCGAGTTGTCAATAGCTCAACAAACAAACTGCCGCCTCAAACGAGACGACAGTTTCTTTTAGTTTATGGAAAGCTACAAAGCGATCTTGCTACTCTAATATACTTCCATTTCCCATAAGGAATAGCCCCACTGCGTTGCACGCACAGTACCTGTCATGCGAACATATCTAGCGTTTGTTGCTGCAAAGGAAATGTCATCGATACCGCCGTCACCAGTAGTTGTAGCAAATACTTGCGTCCAATTCGTGCCATTGGTCGATACTTCGATTTTATAGCTTGAGCCAAATGCAGTCTCCCAGTTCAATAATACACGACTGATGTTCATTGCGGCTCCGAGATCAACAGCGATCCACTGCGGATCGCTGCTTGCAGATTCCCAGCGAGTACCCGGATTGCCGTCAAACGCAAAGTTTGCTGCTTGCACCGGATTGGCTGAGGAAGTTGCCGTTTTGTTCAACGCAAGATTCACAGAAGCTGCCGCTGCGATAGCCTGGGATACGGTTGCATCGGAATACCCGGTCGCTTTCACTTCAATCGCATAAGACTTGGCTGTCGGAAACAGTGCAGCGTTCAATGTCACTTTACCTGCAGTCACGGTATATTGATTCGCAGCGACTGCTGTACCATCCACCGTTACTGCGTTGATCGCGCCTCTCCATGCCGCGTTATCAGTGAACGTAACGTCTATTGGTTGACCGACGTTGTTCAGAGTTGCGTCGGCTGCAAGTGACGGAGGCGTTTGAATAACTGCTCCGCTGCCATAGACTTCAAACTCCCAGAGCGAATAACCATAAATCGTTCCGCGCACCGTGCCTGTCATGCGAACATATCTGGCATTCGTTGCCGTGAACGAAAGATCATCGATACCGCCGTCTCCGGTAGTAGTCGCGTAAACTTGCGACCAATTCGTGCCGTCAGTCGATACTTCGACTTTATAGCTCTTCGCGTAGGCAGGCTCCCAGTTCAGGACGACGCGATTAACGGATTGGGTCGATCCTAGATCAACAGAGATCCACTGCGGATCGCTGCTTGCAGATTCCCAGCGAGTACCCGGATTGCCGTCAAACGCAAAGTTTGCTGCTTGAAGCGGATTGGCTGAGGAAGTTGCCGTTTTGTTCAATGCAAGATTCACAGAAGGTGCCGCTGCGATAGCTTGGGATACGGTTGCATCGGAATACCCGGTCGCTTTCACTGTAATCGCATAAGATTTGGCTATCGGAAACAGTGCAGCGTTCAATGTCAATTTACCTGCAGTCACGGTATATTGATTCGCAGCGACTGCTGTATCATCCACCGTTACTGCGTTGATCGCGCCCCTCCATGCCGTATTATCGGCGAAAGTTATGTCGATCGGTTGCCCCACTGTGTTTTGAGTGCCATCAGCAGTCAATACAGGTGGTGTTCCTAGATTCGTTGTGCTTTGCGGATTCACATTCACTAGTTTGCCGGCCGGTACTACTGCCGAACCTGTCGTACCCGCACTATTTCTGAAAGTGACTGTGATTGCAGCGCTAGTCGGATTCCATATCAATGCGCTATAAGTTGTCCCTTTTTTGTACACGGTAGCATTCGCGCCGCCAGTTGCCCATATATCTTTGGTGCGTGTGCCTAGCGTGTTGATACTGTGCAAGAACCAGTACGTGTTGAACACTTCATTTTGCTGCATTGTAGGCGGGTTAAATTTATTGATTGCGCCCTGCGTATCGCTCAACGCTTGAATCGGTAACGTAATATGATCCCATGATGGATCACTTGGTCCGCCGTTATCGGCAATTAGACCGTTGAAAAGCGTTCCGACTTTCGCCGTATCGAAGCCGTACGTTGTCAAGTACTCAGATGTTGGCAACCAGTGAATGCCATACACAAATGTTGGACGGCCATCAAAGAAGGTTCCGAAGAAGTTCGTAGTGCCGTAAACTTGGCCAACAGATTTGTGTGTATAACCTGGCAGCCAGTTGTCTTGGTCGTAGTTGAACCAATATTGCTCTACTGCCTTTTCTTCCGTTGTGAATCCATAAATTCCAGCGTTGCGGTATGCGGTATTGCCTGTTGCCGTACCCCATAAATATTCGCCTACCCAACCAAATAGCGCTTCGCCTGCAGCTTCTTGGTTATTGCCGCTGTTTACGTTATCGGCATAACCACCAGCCCATGAGTGGCCTTCATATGGATCGAAGTTACGGAAGAATGGGAATAGCGGGTCTGTTTTGGACGGATTCGCATAGTCGCGGATCAAGTTGTCGACCATGGTTCCATACTTTAATTTGAAGTCCTGATCAAAGTTGGCAAGTACTGCTGATGCGAATACATAATAGCCATACGTAAAATGGTGATCCGTAATGCCGGAGTTAGCGCCGAATCCACTGTCTCTGTAGATCAGCGTGCCCCAGTCTGAGTTATAATCGAAGTAGTAGCTTTGCTCACCAGCCGTATACGTGTACCAATCCGAAAGGATCGTTTTCATCCGGCTTACGAATAAATTTTTGTAATTGTTATCTCCGATTTGATCGGCAATTAATGCGCCCATTGCAAGCGGATGTAATTTTTTGCCTTGCCAGTATGCATCGGAATTCATCAGATTGGTAGCTGTGTCGGTATCCAGCAGAGCCAAATACTGAAGCAGCGATTGACGTGAATAACCTGCATCGCCTGGCTCTGTAAATTGGGGAACGATACCATAGAATTTGTCCACGGTTGTGAAGCTATTCCCTTCGGACACTTTCATCGTTCCACGAATGGATGGATAAGAAAGCGCCGTCAAAGGTGTTGTCGTGATTTTCCATTGATGAGGCAATTGCGCTGTTAATGTTACATTCGAGAAACCTGTACGTTTAAGAGCAGTTGTAAAGTTAAACGTCGTGGAAACTTCGGAAGTCGTGTCATTAAAGTTATAAGACACAGTCGTTCCAGTTACGAATGCATAGCCATGTTGGTAGTAGTAGTTCAGGTTAGAAACCGCTGGAAGTGTTGCGAGGGACATGTAATTTTGGCCGCCGCCTAATTGCATTTTCAGCTTAGAACCGATTTTGGTGAAAATTGTCCCAGCTGGTACATTTACGCCATAATATCTTGTCACTTGTGCAGGTGTCGGTGCACCATTCGAATTCGTTACTTGAATACCGATATGATCTGCGGTAAGCGTAGCACCGTCGGTTGCAAGAATGGTGTTGTTATTGTCATCGAAGAAACGAGTTGTTGCCGGTAAATATAATTGTGCTGAAGTTGGATCGCGAAATGTGTTGTACAGATAAGGCGATCCTTTGACAAAAGTGGTCTTGATCTCAGACGTGCCGTCGCTCAAAGAAGCGTCTGCCGACCAATCGCCATAACCTGTGATTTTGTTAACCATGTTGGCTGGATTCATGTTACTCGTTGTGATGTAAATGTCCGGATTGCCATCGGCAGCCTGAACGTTGCCATCTGTGGAAGTAAATCCAGCTCCAGGATTAAAAGTACCCAAGCCTTGTTTGGTGTACTTGGATTTGAACGGCAATGTAATGACGCCGTTATCGATTTTATTGATCATAATAGCTTGCCACCAATCATTGGAAGGCAGTGGCATATTCACCGTATTCGCTTTGTACTGTGGATATCTTGGTTGTGCAATCGAAATATCGTCTTTGGCATAGCTGCCTTGACCGGCAGGCACTGTTGTAATTGTTGGCAGCGCTGGGATCGTATATGTCGGTTGTGGATCGCCGGCTACATAGTCATACGCTTGAAATTCAAAGATCGAATACCCAAAGGTCGTTGCTCGGCTAATGCCCTGCATTCTAACAAAACGACCCGCAGCGTAAATCGGTAAGTTCAATGTTGCGCCGCTTGCGCCATGCATCTCGCGATACACCGTCGTCCAGTTCGTCGCATCATTGGAAACTTGGATGTTATAAATACTGCCCGCTGCTGACTCCCAATTGATGATGACTCGACCGAGCGTATGCACGCTGCCTAGATCGACATAAATCCACTCGTTATCCGTGTGGTTCGACGACCAGCGAGTTGTTGCATCACCGTCAACAACCAAAGGTGGCAGCGTTGAGTTTGGCGGCAAATAGTCCGCCACCTCATAGGAGGACGCCGTTACTGGTTTATTCAGGGCAACGTTAGTGCCAAGATGAACCGGTGGCGGATTTACGCCCCCTGTACCATAAACTTCAAATTCAAACAATGAAATCCCATACGCTGCGATTGAACGCGCATTGGAAAGTAAACGAATATAACGGCCAGACGCAGTAAGCGTTATCAAATCAACGCCACCGTCACCCGCAGAATTGGAGTAAACATCCGACCACGTCAATTCGTCATTGGACGTTTGCAGCTTGTAATCCGTGGAATATGCGCCTTCCCAACGCAAAGTTACACCTGTAATGCTGGCGTTTGCGCCAAGATCGACATAAATCCATTGATTATCGACGCCCCATGCGCTCTCCCAACGCGTGCTTTGATTACTGTCAAAAGCAAGATCCGGCGAGCTGTTGCCATTCGTCGATGACGAATATGCCGGACGATCTTGCGATAATAAATAAGCTCCCGCTGCATTTGCATGCGTTGGCGGAATGACGTTCAATAAACTGAACACGATGGCTGCGATCATGGTGTACACAGCGAACGACCTAAGCTTGAAGCTGGCACGAATGCCTCGGTTTTTCATGAAAATCCTCCTTGTAATTTGAGTTCCGGTATTGCATGTACATTGTCTAGATGTAAATCCTACCCACGCTCCCTCCCCTTTTAAAACATTTCGAAACTACCTCGATTGGAAAGAATCATGAGATAGTACTTAAAATTTATGCTCTAGTCCAAATATTCGCAATTGTACAATTCAACGATTTCGAACACAATAACATGAATCTATAGATGAAACTCAAATTATTACTTTGACACACAGAGTAATGTGTGTTGAATTTACTCCATCAGGTAGAAATGATGGCGAGGAATTTGGCCCACCTAAGAATGAATCCAGCTTCAGATCGATCACCATTGATGATGATACATTAGATGCTCTCATAGAGCATAGGAAATTCATCACAAAAGAGAAATGGAATGCTATGCAGGAAGAGGCAGCCGCAGGACTCGTAAAATACTCTTCCAGAACAAAAAGGCAGCAACCAAAGAAGCGTAAACAACGACTTCTAGGATTGCTGCCTTTTTACTACCACAGATAAAGCTTTTGCTTGAAATCCCCACATGGAGATTGGCGAAAAATGAAAAAAAGCCTTATATATCAAGGCTTTTCTCGGGATGCGGTCGGAGGGATTTGAACCCTCACGCCTTGTGAGCGCCACCCCCTCAAGATGGTGTGTCTGCCGTTCCACCACGACCGCGCATATGTTTGGAAGAAAAAATCTTCCTTAGGGTAGAAAGTGAGCCATGAAGGACTCGAACCTTCGACACCCTGATTAAAAGTCAGGTGCTCTACCAACTGAGCTAATGGCTCGCAGCCCATATTGGGATAATAATGACCCGTAGGGGACTCGAACCCCTGTTACCTCCGTGAAAGGGAGGTGTCTTAACCACTTGACCAACGGGCCATAATGTCTTCAAACCATGCTGCCCGTTTTGACGACAAGTGTTATTATAACGGATAATACAAGGGATGACAAGCACAAATTCTGGAACTTTACTTGGGAAATATGCTATGCTGATCACATACTTACGAACAAGAGGTGCAAGCCATCCATGCTCATATATGAGACTATCCACGGCAAAGTCCATGAGGAAGCCATACGTGTTCCAACTCCTGACGAAGTTGCTTGGATTCGTTTGGAAAACCCATCCGCTAACGAAGTTAAGCATGTATTAGGCGATCTATTCCACTGTCACCCGCTCCTTGTGGAAGACGCTATTAAACTAAATCAACGTCCCAAAATGGATACTTACACAAATCATGTCTTTTTAACTTTCTTTGCCGTCTCCGCGCAGTTGGAGCCCCAGGAAATCGGCATCGTCATCGGGAGTAATTTCGTTATCACAGTATATAAAGAAAAGATCCCTTTCCTTGATCAGCTGCACCAAACCTGTCTAGAAGTGGCTCAAAGAATGAATCATTCTGGCGCAATTCTCCATGCCATATTGGATCGATGCGTTGACGACTACTCCGTTGTCGTCGATCATTTCGACGACCGTTTGGACGAAATGGAACAAAGCGTGTATGATAACCCTGTAATCCGGATATCGCGGGATATTTTCCAGATCAAACGCACTCTGCACCAGATTCGGCGTGTAATCGTTGAGGAGAGAATTACCCTCTCAGCCATAAGCCATCATTCATTTCCTTACAAACGCATGGAGGACGAAGTATACTTCATAGATATTATCGACCATACCTCGCGAGTCGTCGATTCATTAGATATTTTCCGAGAATCACTCACCGGCTTGCTCGAACTGCAGATGAGTATGAAGTCGGACCGAATGAACGAAATTATGAAGACGTTAACGCTATTTAGCACGATTTTCCTTCCTCTGACATTTATCGTTGGACTCTATGGAATGAATTTCAAAAGCATTCCCGA
Source organism: Paenibacillus tabacirhizosphaerae (assembly GCF_040812395.1). Lineage (GTDB taxonomy): Bacteria > Bacillota > Bacilli > Paenibacillales > NBRC-103111 > Paenibacillus_E. Next base: position 363,468 of record NZ_JBFNXH010000005.1, read on the forward strand.
GCTTAGTTGGGATCACGGTTATTTATATGTTTGGATGCTGATGATTATCATCGGCGTTGCCATGTGGTACTACTTTAAGCGTAAACGTTGGTTTTAATACAAAGGCACCCCAAGTGATCATATGATCCCTTGGAGCGCCTTTTGGTCATTAGTCTATTTGAAAATAAGCCACAGATTCATTCAACGTGTCCACAACGGATTTCAGTTGTTCGGAAGCCGCTGCAATATTTTGCATCATGGCCAACTGCTCTTCCGTCGCCGCCGCAACACCTTGCGATTTCATGAGAATCTGCTCGGCCGTGGAGGATGAATGCTCCATCGTTGCTGAAATCTCTTGTGAGCTTGCTGACATTTGTTCTGTAATGGCTGATGTTTCATGGATTTGCGAAACAATTTGCTGCACGGATTCCATAATCGTATGGAAGCTTCGATTCACTTCCAACATCATTTCCGAGCCCATACTTGCTTCTTGTTTTGTAGCACTCATAGATTCGGAGACGCTTGTTATTTCCACACGCGTTTCGTGAATCAGCTGGTTGATCCCATCCGCTGACTGAATGGACTGGCTCGCCAATTTACGAATTTCATTGGCTACCACGTTAAACCCTTTGCCATGTTCGCCTGCTCGAGCCGCTTCTATGGAGGCGTTTAATGAAAGCAAGTTCGTCTGATTCGCGAAATTCGTAATACTTGAGGCAATGTGATCAATTTCATCCGACTTGCGCGTCAATGACTGTACCGTCAGTGAGAGCTGGTCGACAGCACCTAGAATGCTGGACATTTGTTTCTGAAGACGGCTGAGCAGATCATTTCCGATCTTCGCATGTGTCGAAGTCAGCGATGAATGCTCCGCCATTGCTCCCGAATTTTCAGCAACCCGTTGGATGCCAATCGCCATTTCTTCGATCGCTCTGCTTGTCTCCACGCTGCTTCTAGCCTGGGATTCCACATTTAACGTCATATCCTGAATATTCCCTGCCACATGCTCTGCCGCAGTTGCCGATTCTTTTGAGCTGTCGTTCAACTCGAAAGAGGCTGCATGCACAAATTTGGTATTGTGCGCAATGACCCCGATGAGCTCCTTTATTTTCATCACCATCATGTCAACGGATTCGGTAATCTGCCCTAACTCATCTTTGGCATATTTCTCCTGCGGTTGATGGCGAAGATCGCCTGCGGCTACTTTGCCTGTGACGGCTACAATTCGTCGAACCGTCTGCATAATTTTATTAATAATAAACGAACCTGCAGCAAGTAATGCTACAATAATAATCACTACAGATACATATATCGACCATTGTGATTTCTTGTTTTCCTTTTGAATCTCATCAATGCTCGTTTTCGCATAGGTATCTAGAATTTCCCCAACCGAATTCAGACCCTCTCGCCCTTTTTCAAACGTCGTCTGCAATTTGGCATCATTAATGACACCCTTCCCCGTCTTCGAAGAATCCACGGTTTGTTTCGCTTCTTTGGCCCATTGATCGAATAGCGAATGAAAACTATTGAAGTTCTGTTCAATCGTTAACTTCGTCCCATCATGAGCAACTTGAAGCAAATGCTGCCCGTCCAGAATATTCGCCGCCTCTCCCACCCGGGAATTGGCCTGATCGATATTCTCTTTCAACAACTTCGCTTGCTGAGCTTTATCTTCCGCATTCAACGTCCCCGAAACAAGCAGCTGATAGGCTGCCAATGCCTGATACATGTCACGATCCGCATTCAAAATGAGCGACGTACTCTTGTCTGTTGTTTCATAAAGCGACGATGCCAGCTTGCTTGTGTTCGCCTCGTTCAGCTGCAGCAAATAAACACTCGTCACTGCAAACAACAAGGAAGGAACCAATAACAGAAGTAAAAGTCTTACCCTAATTGAAACTAATTTTGCCATTATCCACAGCCCCCGTAAGTATGAATACATATTCTCTTATCTTATCGGAAATAGATTTAGACGATGTTAGATAACTGTTAGAAAATTATGATATTTGCAGAAAATAAAAAAAATAAGCCCGATGGCATGCGAACCATCGGACTTATCCTAATTGAGTACGGAGAGAGAGGGATTCGAACCCTCGCACCGCTTACGCAGTCTAACCCCTTAGCAGAGGGTCCCCTTATAGCCACTTGGGTATCTCTCCAAAAGATATGGCTCCCCGAACAGGACTCGAACCTGTGACAACTCGATTAACAGTCGAGTGCTCTACCAACTGAGCTATCAGGGAATGAACATTTATTATTTTATTATGAAGGCGCCACCAAGTCAAGTGTGAATGATTTCAGCTTCCCTTTACAATTCCCGCAAGCATATTTGCGCACATCCATTTTGCGCATACGGTAGTATTCCGTTTTGCAATTCACGCACTCCAGCCTGTATTTATAAGACTTCTTCTTGGAAGGCTGCGGCAAAGACTGGCAGAACCTGCTCCCTCCAACTTGTTTGAGCAATGTTTTGAAATCGTTATCCTTATGCTGGTAGCCGCGCTTGAGAATATGCAGATGATAATGACATAATTCATGCTTGATGATACTCTCAATTTCGTCGCGTCCGAAAGACTCCCACTGTACCCAACTAATCTCAATATCATGGGATTTGGTGAAATAGCGTCCACCCGTGGATCTTAGCCTTCGGTTAAACCGCGCTTGATGTATAAAAGGCCTGCCAAACGATGCCAAAGAGATCTGCTCGACCCATTGCTGCAGCTCTTGATCATCCATCAGAAAAACGCTCCTTTGCCAAGTTCTCACTTGAATTTGTACCTTATGTACGGCTATACTGTCAAGTAGAAAAGAAGAACGTAGTCTCAATTGAGAGGGGAATTAACGATTATTATGCCACAAATGCGATATGCCATCCTTAAACATGAACAGCAATTGGAATTTGTAGAAATGCCATCCGCTTATATGTACCAACTGACAGCGCTCAATCAACGCTTGCATAAAGAAGTCGAAAAGCTTACCGCTGCCGATGTGCCACAGCTCCCGCGAGTCATTGCCGAATGTGACAATTTAGAGCTGATCGGTACTGCGAACACCCTCACCCATGGATTGGACTATATTAATGCATTAGAACAGTCATTTGCAGGAATTCAAGAGAAGTCCTACCCGCTCATCTCATTGCTCACTGAAATCCGCGCACTCCAAGCTCAGCTTGAACAATGGTATGAAGAGGAATTCGAAGCGTAAGGGATCATATCCAAAACTAAACGACCAAACTATCCATTGTCCAAAAATCGAAATGCAAAAGCCTAAAACGGACCTGCACCCATATCACCCATTTCTCATATGCTATTAGTACATAGTTAGGAAGGGGATGGGCACATGCCGCAATGGCTCTGTAATCAATTAATGCGGGCCTTCCAGAACAAAAACCGCAAACAAATTCGATTGTTGAACGATAGCTGGTTCTTTTACCGCACCCGCCGCTCACAAGAGGAGTGGCCTGACACCCAATCGACGGACGGACCGGGCAAACGTAAATATTAGTGCAAATGAAACCGAGACCTATGTGATATGGGTTTCGGTTTTTTTATTGCATTTATTTTTTAAAAATGTGAAAAATACTACTGTTTTTTTGTTTATTTTCTGATACGATATGTATCGAATGAATAAGAGAAGCGCACATACCCCATGACGATAAGGAGGCGTCTGGCAGCAATCAGAAATAACCCCTAGTATGACCCCATCGATTACTTCTGGTATCTCACCGTATTATCCACCCGTATTAGGTACTCATGTTCCTAATCCCGCCTGATTGTAAACTTATCTTCCACAACCAACCTTTTTTCAACCTTGTTTATGAAGCTTATTTAGTACTGTCTTTTTGGGCGCTACGCGATGCGTATGTGTTTATTTCAGTGATTTTATTTGAATAATGGAGATGAATCCCCGTGAATTTAAAAAGAAAAAGCTCACTTTTGGTGTGCTCATTTTTAGTCGCCGCTCAAACATTTGGCTTTGGCGGCGCAGCTCAAGCTGAATCTGTAGGAACCATAAATGCGAATGAGGTACTTACTGAAATCAACGGGCTTGCACCCAGAAGCGTTTCTGTTACCGACGCGACTTATTCAGTTCTGGATACCGCTGCACCTTCGATTCCAACAAATTTAGTTTCCACCGCCAAAACCGCTGTATCTGTTTCGTTTAGCTGGAACGCTTCAACGGATAACGTAGGAGTAAAAGGCTATGAAATTTACAGCAATGGCGTCAAGGTTTCCACCAGCATAAGCCCTACCTACACAGCTACGAACCTCACCCCAAACACAAACTATAACTTTACTGTGAAAGCCTTGGATGCTGCTGGCAATGCATCTGCGGAAAGCCAGACTCTTTCAATAACAACAAGCCCGGTTGTGGCACTTGCCGGAAATGAGACCTTGTATGAGATTGAGAATTTGGTGCAAACAAATTCAGGGGATACATTTGGAGCAGTGTCCGATGCTGTCGCCAGCGGCGGGAAATGGGCGCTCTACAATTCAAACGCAGTTGGCGATTTTGTTGAGTATGAGATTAATGTCCCTGAGACAGGAAACTATAATTTAAAATTATTATACAAGTCTGGGAACAACAGAGGAATAGCGCAAGTTTCATTAAACGGTACTTCACTTGGTTCTCCATTTGACTTCTATAACAACAACGTTTACTACCTAGAGAAAGACTTTGGAATAGTGAATTTAAATGCCGGCGTTAAAAATAAAATCAAATTCTTAGTTACCGGTAAAAATGCTTTAGGCACTGGATATATCATCACGCTTGACGCCATTAAACTCACTAAGCAAACTGCCACTGATACAATCGCCCCTACAGCGCCAACCAGCCTTACAGCCCCGACCAAAACAGACACATCCATCTCATTAAGCTGGACGGCTTCAACCGACAACATCGGCGTGACCGGCTATGACGTTTACAACGGTACTGCCCTTGTCGGAACAACAACCGGAACCACTTACAACGCAACAGGCCTGCAACCTGCCACTGCGTATACCTTTACCGTAAAGGCTAAAGATGCCGCTGGTAACGTTTCTGCCGCCAGCAACGCAGTTAGTGCCACTACGAATCCTGCCGCTACGGACCAGTATTTATTTGAGATTGAAAGCCTTCCGCAAGCAGATTCCGGGGATACATCGACAATTACCCCAGATGCTGCGGCAAGCGCCGGACAATGGGAAAACTACCAGGCAAATGCAATTAACGATTACACTGAATATGCAGTAAATGTACCGAAAGCAGGCGCATATGAAGTTATCGTGAAAGCTAAAAAAGGGACAACAGGCGGTACTGCTCAGCTTTCCTTTGACGGCACCAATTTGGGATCCGGCATTGATTTTTACAAGTCTGCAGCGGCTTTCGAGGATATCAGTAAAGGTATGATCAGCTTCTCGAGTGCTGGATTTAAAATCGTTCGTTTCACCGTAACAGGGAAAAACGCTGCAAGCACCGGTTATTCACTCCCGCTTGATGCCATTAAGCTTGTTGGCACGACAGATACTGCTGCTCCAACAGCGCCTACAGATTTGATCATGACTGCCAAAAGCAGTTCGACCGTGTCATTAAGCTGGACGCCTTCTACAGATAATGTGGGTGTAACCAACTATGAAGTCTACAACAGCAACGTTAGAATCGCTATCTCACCAGTCGCCGTAGGAGCCCAATATATCGTCAATGGACTGTCGCCAAACACGTCTTATACCTTTACTGTAAAAGCGGTCGATGGGGCAGGCAATACGTCGGCGGCGAGTAACCCTGTTACTGTAACAACAAGCTCCCCCTTACCTCTCTCGCCTCTCCCTGTTACATTAGGCAGCTCACACAACCTCTACATTAAAGGAGATGGAACGGTATGGTCCTGGGGGTACAACGGGTATGGCGGTTTAGGTAACAGTACAACAAACAACTCCTCTGTGCCTTCACAGGTCATTAACTTGGCTAATATGAAAGCTATTGCCGGTGGCAAGTACCACACGCTTGCCGTACGGAATGATGGCTCACTCTTTGCATGGGGATACAACGGGTATGGGCAATTAGGCGATGCGTCTACTACACAACGCACGAGCCCGATCCAAGTGACGTCTCAGACGTTGTTCACAGCCGTTGCCGCTGGGGAAAATCATAGTTTGGCTTTGAAAACAGATGCTACAGTTTGGGCATTTGGTTACAATTACGACGGGCAATTAGGCGACGGCACGACTACGAATCAAAAAACACCAGTTCAAGTAAAAGACTTGACCTCAGTAAGCGCAATTGCTGCTGGCAGATCCTTCTCTCTCGCTTTGAAATCAGACGGCACAGTCTGGTCATGGGGTTCCAACAGCTATGGAGAGTTAGGTACTGGCCTTACAGCGAAAAGCAGCGTCCCTGTTCAAGTCGCCTTTTTGACCAATGTTAAAGCTATTGCAGCCGGCGATTTCCATGGAGTCGCTTTGAAACAAGATGGAACGGTATGGGCATGGGGCTATAATACGAGTGGGCAATTAGGCAACAACTCCACCATCAATCAACTCTCCCCTGTACAAATTAAAGATTTCACCTCTGTAAAAAGCATTGCTGCAGGATCTTATCATACGCTTGCTATCAAACAGGACGGAACTGCTTGGGCATGGGGATACAATGGATACGGGCAGCTCGGCCTAGGCAGCACCACTGAACGCAGCTATCCTGCTCTTATTCCAAATCTGACTTCCGTCAGCTCCCTGGCAGGCGGTGAAAATCAAACTTTAGCGCTTGGCAACGACGGCATTCTTTACAGCTGGGGGAGAAATAATTACGGGCAATTAGGAAACGGTACAACGAATGACAGCTTATCCCCGCAAAAAGTTATCGGTCCGAATATCAACCCGGCCGATGTAACGGCTCCTGCAGCGATCACAGACTTCCGCTTGGTTACCCAAAATGTAAGATCAATGCGATTAGATTGGACTAAAACTACAGACGATGTAGGTGTAAGCAGCTATGAAATTTACAACGGGAACATATTGTTAGGTACAACAGCACCTTCTTCCACCTCATATACCATTAACAATTTGGCTTTAAACACAACTTACGCCTTCAACATCAAATCCAAGGATGCAACCGGCAACCGCTCACAGATCAGTAATATCGTACAAGTGACATCAACTGACAAGACACCTCCGACTACGCCAAAAGACCTCACGCTGCTAGGTGTAACGAGCAATACAGCTACGCTTACTTGGACAGCTAGCACTGATAACGACCTCGTCAAACAATACAATATCTACCTCGGAGCCACTAAAGTTGGAAATACAGGAAGTAACAGCTACACCTTAACTGGTCTCTCTCCTAAAACAGCATACGCAATCACAGTTAAAGCTGAAGACGATGCGGGGAATGAATCCCTGGCTAGTCCTGCACTCTCCGTTACTACTGAGTTACCATAAACGCTATAAGGAGCAAACATTCACTCTATCCGCAACAAATTACAATTTTCTACATTTTTTTATGATAGGCTATTGCAATTCAACATTAGTCGCACTATACTGTAAATAAATGTATATCGTTCCGGAGTGAAGCACACCCCGTTTGCAGCAAGTCTGCATCGGAGGTGTGTTTTTTTTCGCATATAGATATTAAAGGAGGCCTCATTTAATGAAAGACTATAACCAAACATCATCCGAAGTTCTCTATCTTAAAAAGATGCTATCCGGCTGGCTGATACTAAGATTAAACACCTTACAGCTGGAAAATGAATCTGGTGCTTGTCAGAAGCTGCTTAAGCAAGCAGTGCGCATTTCTCAAGCTACTGACTCCGCTTCACCGCATCAAACCGATGTGGAATCACATGACATCTGGAAAATAAGAAAACAACACATAATTGTCCTCGCTCATCGTCACAAAGGGAAAGTTAGACCGAGAGAAGTCGCGGCAGAATTTAATGTCAATATTCGCTCAGCTGCCGAGTGGCTGATGCGGTTTGCAAAGGAAGGCTTGTTTTCTTGCGCAAGCGAGCCTCGATCAGCTAATCTCTATTGGCTGAATGAAAGAGCATTAGCTTCGCCGCGCTTGCATGACTCTAATAAGGAGGGATGTCAAGTTTAGATGATGTTATTCGAATACAGCAAAAGAGGGTGATGCTTCGAATCATATGGGCGAAATGAATCCATTAAGAAAGCAGGTGAGGCCTAATCATTCAGGCTTGGAAGGAATGAATCGGAAGAAGGTGAAAAAAGTTTAAAAACGCGACAAGAGCCTCGTGTTTTTACCACAAGGCTCTTGTTATTTAACATTATTGCGGTTTTTTCATAGTCAGACTGACTCGGCCTTTTTTCTCATCGACGCCGAGCACCCAAACTTGCACGATGTCGCCAACGGAAACAACATCCATGGGGTGCTTGACGAAGCCGTTCTTCAGCTGCGAAATATGCACCAGTCCATCGTTCTTGATGCCGATATCGACAAAAGCGCCAAAGTCGATCACATTGCGCACCGTGCCGGTCAACTCCATGCCCGGCACAAGGTCTTCGAGCTGAAGCACGTCAGTGCGGAAGATCGGCGCGGGGACTTCATCCCGCGGATCCCGCCCAGGACGCTGCAGGCTGTCCAGGATGTCCCGCAGCGTCGGGACACCTACGCCCAGCTTCGGAGCCAGCTCTGCCGGCTCCAGCGTCTGCAGCAGCGCCAGAAGCTGCTGCGATCCCAGCTGCGCCAGTTCCAGGCGCAGCTCCTTGAACAGCCGATCCACCACGTCGTAGGACTCCGGATGGATCGGGGTGTTGTCGAGCGGATTGCGGCTGCCCGGAATCCGCATGAAGCCGACACACTGCTCGAAGGTTTTCGCGCCGAGGCGCGGAACCTTCGACAGCTCCTGTCGGGAGCTGAACTTGCCGTTCTCCTCGCGATACTTCACGATGTTCTTCGCCAGTGTCGCGTTCACGCCCGACACGTAGGACAAGAGCGACGGGGACGCGGTGTTCAGATCCACGCCGACGTGGTTCACGGCCGACTCCACGACGGCCTTCAAGTTCTCGTCGAGCCGCTTCTGCGAGACGTCATGCTGGTACTGCCCGACGCCGATCGCCTTCGGCTCGATCTTGACGAGCTCCGCGAGCGGGTCCTGCAGCCTCCGCGCGATCGAGATCGCGCTGCGCTCGGCCACGTCGAGCTCCGGGAACTCCGTCTGCGCCAGCTTCGACGCAGAGTATACGCTCGCACCCGCTTCGCTGACGATTAAGTACTTGAGCTTGCGCTCCTTGATTTCGCCAATCAGCTCCGCTACAAACTGCTCCGTTTCACGGGAAGCCGTTCCATTCCCAATGACGATCAGCTCGACTTCGTACTTGCTGATCAACTGCTTGAACTTCGCCTTCGCTTCCGCGACCTTATTGTTCGGAGGGGTCGGGTAGGTGACGGCGATTTCAAGCATTTTACCGGTATCGTCGATGACGGCCAGCTTACAGCCCGTCCGGTAAGCCGGATCGACACCGAGCACAACGTGCCCTTTGATGGGAGCTTGGAGCAGCAGATTACGCAGATTTTCCGCGAAAATCTTAATCGCTTGCTCCTCGCCCATCTCTGTCATTTCATTTCGCACCTCACGCTCAATGGAAGGAGCAATTAACCGTTTATAGGCATCTTCAACGATGGCCCGCAGTACATCTTGAACCACGGAAGGTCCCTTAATGATCTGACGCGCGATGTAATCGTGGATTTTATCGACAGGAACGTCCATGCCAACTTTAAGCACTTCCTCCCGCTCCCCGCGATTTATCGCAAGAATCCGGTGCGGAGGAAGCCTGCGTACAGGCTCTTGGTAGGCATAGTACATTTCATAGACAGACTCCTGCTTCGCGTCCTTGGCTTCTGTACGGAGTATACCTTGGTCATGTGTGTATCTGCGCACCCAAGCACGAATCTTCGCATCATCTGCAATATTCTCTGCGATAATGTCCATAGCGCCTTGGATGGCATCAGCCGCACTGCCTACCTGCTTGTCGGCATTTATATAACGTTCAGCCTCCTGCTCGAGCGAACCTTGCCGAGGCTGCTTCCAGATCCAATCAGCCAGTGGCTCCAGCCCGCGCTCTTTGGCCACGCTTGCTCTCGTCTTCCGTTTTTGACGATAGGGTCTATACAAATCTTCGACCTCTTGAAGCTTAACAGCTGCTTCAATCGATTTGCGCAGCTCATCCGTCAGCTTTCCCTGCTCGTCAATCAGACGAACAACCTCGATCTTGCGGTCCTCTAAATTACGGAGATATTGTAAGCGCTCTTCAATGTCCCGCAACTGGTTTTCATCCAATTCCCCCGTCATTTCTTTCCGGTAACGCGCAATAAAAGGAATGGTATTCCCCTCATCCAGCAAGCCCATCGTCGTTTTGACTTTACCGGTTGGCAATTGTAACTCAGCAGAAATCATCTTAAGAATTCGGTCCTGAATCTCAGCCTTCTTCTCTTCGGATAGCTGGAGTTTCTCACGTCGTTCTTCAAACTCGGCCGCTTTCGCTCCGACTGCTGTTTCAACTGAAGCTCCGATTGAACCGCCCGTATCGTTAGCAAGGAACATCTTCTTTTTCAACCTATCCAATAGCATCATGATCATTCCCCAATCCCTTTCATCTGTATGTATGCGTAACCAGAAAGCCAAACAAACCAAAAACGAGGGGAATCATTCACCCTCGTCCGTTCCAGATCCTATTCAAAATTCTATCAGTCCCACGCTAATTTGCAAAGCGTCGTCAACCTTGCGCATCGTTTCTTCATCCAAATGCGTAATTTTGTCCGTAAGCCGTTGCTTATCGATCGTTCGGATTTGTTCTAGCAGTATGACCGAATCCCGATCAAATCCATGCGTTTCCGCATCAATTTCTACATGCGTGGGTAGCTTTGCCTTCTGAATTTGAGCTGTAATTGCTGCAACAATCACGGTTGGGCTAAAGCGGTTGCCGATATCATTCTGGATCACTAGAACAGGACGAACGCCTCCCTGCTCCGACCCGACCACCGGCGAAAGATCTGCGAAAAACACATCGCCACGTTTCACAATCACTTCTCTACACCCCGCTTACTAAGCGATCAAGCGTACCATCCGCTTCTTCCTCCGCTTGAAAAGCTTCAGATGCCATGCTGAGATTGATTTTCGCCATCTCCATATAGCCACGCTGCATGGATTCGCGCAGACTGCGTTTTTTGCGTTCAATCAAATAAAGCTTCATCGCCTGGCGAATGAACTCACTGCGATTGGAATTCTCCTTCTCTACAATGCCATCCACCTCTTGCAGTAGATTGTCAGGCAGACTAATCATTATCCTTTTTGTACTATGCACATTGCTCACACTTTAGCACCCCCAGAGACGATACGAAGACAATATTACCAGTATGTCATCATGAAAACCAAATTATACAATAGATATATGCCTTGAGTATATCATTTATGTTACACGACTGGATATAAGATTTTCAATACTTAGTATTCGCTAACTCTTTCTGAAATTCCTCTCAAATCGGATCAAAATTTACATGGTAATTTTATGAAGCTCCTTAAAAAACTAGTAGCGGTGCCTCATTAGCGGATTAATCACATCTTCGCGTATGCCATTTCGCACATACACACGTGCTACACGATGCGATATCATGCAAATAAATTCATAATTTACCGTTCCCAACTGGCGGGCTACATCTTCCACCGTAATGCGCTCCCCCTCTTGCTCTCCAACAAGAACAACTTCATCACTCACCTGTACATCTGGCACCTGCGTCACATTCACTAAGCATTGATCCATACAAATCCTACCGACGATGGACACCCTCCTGCCTCGTATCAGCGCTTCCGCTTTACACGAAAGCATTCGCGAATAGCCATCCGCATAACCAATCGGCAATGTCGCAATTTGCTCATCTGTTTTCGTATGATAAATCGTGCCATAACTGATTCCTGCGTTTGGAGGAAGCGTTTTAAGGTGAACAATCCCCGTTTTAAGGCTCATCACTGGCTTCAGCTCAATCTTCTCTTGATTCACATCTTCAGAAGGATATAAGCCATACATCGAAATGCCCAGTCGCACCATGGAGTACGTCAAATGAGGCAGATCAATAGCTGCCGCGCTGTTTCCCGCATGGATATAAGGGAAATCAATTTCTCTCCTCTTAAAATGTTCAACAATCCGCTCAAAACGGCGATATTGCTCGTAGGTGTAAGCTTTATCCACTTCATCCGCGTTCGCATAATGCGTAAATAAGCCTTCAACCTCCACATCTGCCAGGGTGAGCGCCTGTTCGATGAAAGGTATCGCGTCCTGTTCTGTATGCAGACCCAATCGTCCCATACCGGTGTCCAGCTTGATATGGATTTTGAGCTTCTTCCTGGCAGCGCGATCCTGGAGCATTTGTTCCCGCTCCTGCCGCTTTAACTCATCAAGAACTTCATAGCTATATACAGCGATCGTAATATCCTTTTGACGTGCCATTTCAAGCCCTTCCGGGGGCGTATAGCCTAAAACCAGAATCGGCGCAGTAATGCCGGCATTGCGCAGCTCCAGCGCCTCGTCAATGAACGCTACGCCCAGATAATCCACACCGGCCGATATGGCCTCTTTAGAGACCCCTACAGCTCCATGACCATAGGCATCCGCCTTTACCACTGCCATGATCTTCATTCCCGCCGGCAGCACCTTTTGAAAGCCTTCAATATTACTTCGCAGCGCATCTAACGATATCTCTACCCACGTAGGGCGATAAAAAGCATCCATGCCGTACACCTCTTTTTTCCTAGTACAAATGCAAATACAAATACAAAGAAAGACCCACTCACATGCGAGTAGGCCCCCTTCCATTTCCGAAACCGTTTCGGACCGATAGATCTATGTTAATCCGAATCGCGAAACCCTGTCAACCTTACTTTCCGGATTGCCCTTCAGTTGCCATCGCAATTTTGATCATTTCACCTGTCGGCAAATCTCCCGTCGAGAGACGGAACTCCACGCCATCATTTGTCCATGTCAGCGTCTTTTTATCTTCACCTGTCAGCACCGCTAACGTGTAGCCCAAATCAATGATTGTGCCTGGCTGCAAGGACACTTCCTTGGCTTGCGGTCTCACCTCGATAAGACTGTAATTGTACTTGCCTTTGTATCGCAGCAGCACCGCTGGATCTTCGCCAAGCTTCATGTCCGTTATATCCTGTTTCACCACATCTTTGGGAAGATAGGTCGGTTCAATAATACCAATATTTTGCGGTTTGCTTGCCGCAGCATTCGACTTGGTGTTTGTATTTTGCTTGCTATCCGCGGTCGATTTCGCGTCTGCAGCCTTCTGTCCTTGTGCTGCCTGACCCGCCTGACTTACTTGCCCCTTTTGGCCCGTCGCCTGATCGGATTGACCGCCTGTCGCGGTTAGATTCTTATCCGTGACCGACTTATCATTTGCAGCGTTATGATCTTCATCTGTCATACTCACATCCGCCGTAGTCGGCATTGTTTGCTGCGACATATTCCAGCTCGTCATATTGCGCTCCATTTGGAAATAATCCTTATCGAACTTCGCATCGAACTCAAATTTCGTGAAATTCACTTGAACCAGCACATTTTGGTTCGCATCCGATACCTGGACCTGCTGTGGAGCCAAATTTTTCTTGCTCAACCAAATCTTTTGGCGGGACAGCGTCTCATTTTGATAATTCGCTGCAACGTCGAACACATATGCATCATTCTCAGTCGTAAATTGACGTTCTTTATCCGCAACGATGCTTTTCGCTAAAGACTCAAATAAATACACCTGGCCTTGATTCTCCGGCCAATCGCTTTGGAAGCGGAAGCTCTTCTTCAAATGAGGCGTTAGTACAAACACGCCATCTTCATTGCGCAGCACAATCTGCGTAACATCCTTCTGCGCATTCGTTAACGAAATACGGTAAAAATGATCCGGCGAGAACGCCACCTCCACCTGATACTCCTGCGGCTGCGTCCCCGTATGAAGGACCATGCTGCCCGATGCTTGATAACTGCCTCGCTTGCTGATCACATGATCCAAATCCTTTACTATAGATCCTGCATCCTTTTTGCCAACCCCGCATCCCGCGAGAACTACTGCTAAGCACAACATGATAGCTACCATCCATGTGACCCGGCGCATTCCATCATCCCCTCACTCATAATTACATCACTAGTACATGCATATGAGGAGACTTGGCCGATTATGCAGACGAGTTGGGGCTTGGCACATATTCAGCCGCAGTACATATTTCCTTCATATTCCTGTGGCATGATGGTAAATATCATTTCTTTTCATAGAATGGAGGATTATCGTATTTGAACACCACCTATTTGAACAACAATCAAAAAACCGTACTTCAAGCTTCACGGGGAGTCGCGGCGTGCCTTGTTCTACTGTTCCATGTATCAGCCATGTCCTTCAAATACTTCCAATATGATTTGCTGGGCATCAGCACGATCGGGAGGTCCGGCGGCTTGGATTTCTTCTTCGTTTTAACAGGGTTCTTGCTATACAGTACATACGGGAAAAATATTGGAACACGAATGCCCATTATGCCTTTTTTAACAAATCGGCTTATTCGAATCTATCCCTTTTACTGGGTAATTACACTCCTTGTACTGCCTGTGTACTTTCTCGTTCCAAGCTTTGGCGTCGGATTTGAAACCAACAAAGCTGCAATCATTCTATCACTTCTGCTTCTGCCTCAAGCCCATGGCCCCATCGTTCCTGTTGCCTGGTCCTTAAGTTATTTCGTATTGTTTTATCTTCTGTTCAGTCTCATTATGGCGTTAGGGAAGAAGCCAGCCCTCATTTTCGCTTCTCTATGGATGACTCTAACCTTGTGCCATGTTTGTAACGTTCCGTTGATCGGTGCCGATATTGACCGCCATTTCTATCTCAGCTTTCTTTTCAGTGAAGTCAACTTAGAATTTGCCTTGGGATGTTTACTTGCAAAGTGGGCCCAGTATCATCCAAGTAGGCAATATAAATTGTTCCTGTTTGCGGGAGCACTAGGCTTTGTATGTTTATGGCTTAACAATAAATATTTGATTCTTCCTTATCATGACTACCTGCTTTACGCGATTCCAGCTACGCTTGTATTATTAGGGGCCGTTTCAGTCCCCGAAAAGCTCCACTTGCCTTTCTCGGTGCAAACACTGGGTAAGCTCGGAAATGCATCCTACACCATACTGCTCACACACCTGTTGTTCATCTCAGTCCTGATGAAACTAAGCAAAGCCACTCATTTCGCCTCAAAAATCGGTTATCTGTGGATTGATGTCCTAATCGTAATCTGCACCATTCCACTTTGCTACCTAGTCTACACCTTTGCAGAAAAACGGCTTGTCATGTTTATCAAACAAGCGATTAAACTCCATCCTTCTAAGTCCCCTAAGCCTGTTTCCTAAGCAAAAAAGAGGCTGCTCACGACTTTTTCAAGTCAAGCTGCCTCTTTTTATCAAATCATCTATCCACTTCTACCACATATACACAATACCGGCGATGATGCCCGCCCAAATCAGGGAGCCAAACACAACGCCAACAATCAAACCTCTGCCAACGGACAGGTTATCTTCTTGGTAAGCGTCTTCATGATCGATCATAAAAAAACCTCCCCTTCCTAGTATATGCACTAGTATGGGGAAGATGTTGGCGAATTATGCGGTTGATGGGAAAAAATTTTAATATGCATTCTTATTAATAAAACCGTTAACAATCGTTCGCCAAATAATTTTAATATCAAATAAAAAAGTCCAATTTTCGATGTAGAAAATGTCATGTTTAATCCGATCCTCGATGGACGTGTCTCCCCTGAGGCCATTGCTCTGGGCCCAACCTGTAATTCCAGGACGAATATGATGCTTCACCATATATTTGGGCACTTCTTCCTTGAATTGTTCCACGAAATAAGGCCTCTCAGGGCGCGGTCCGACGACGCTCATATGACCGAGCAACACATTAAAAAATTGCGGCAGCTCATCCAAACTCGTTTTGCGGAGGAACGTTCCAACCTTCGTACGCCGCGGATCATTTTCAACGGTCCATTCCGTATTTGAGGCGTTGTCCGTCAACACTTTCATGCTTCGAAACTTATACATCATGAACCTTCTGCGATTCAGGCCCACTCTTTCTTGTTTGAAAATGACGGGACCGGGAGAACTCAATTTGATGGCAATTACGGTTGCAATCATCACCGGCAAAGTGATAAGTATGGCGAGAGCTGAAAAGACAATGTCGAAGGCTCTCTTGAACAAACGATTTCGAAACTCATCCAGTGGAATGTCTCGAACATTGATAAGCGGCATATCCGCAAAATTATCAAAATAAGGCCTGGACGGTAAGAAATCATAAAAGTCCGGGATAATCAGTGTCTTAACGCCTATTTTCTCACAAACATTAATAATCGCACCAAATTTTCGATGTGCATCAAGCGGTAATGCAATAATAACCTCATCAACGATAAGATCATTCAAAATCGACTCTAAATCATCAATTTTCCCAATAATCGGTTTATAGTGCTGGTAGGTCACTTCATGCTTCTGAAGGAAATCATCTAGAAATCCTACAACTTCATAACCAAGTTCAGGATGCTGTCTCAACTTCGAGTAAAACTGCCTACCTAGCGAGCCTGCGCCAAGAATGAGAACAAACTGCTTATTGTAACCTTTTTGGCGGGCTTTTTTCAGAGAAATCTTAATCATATAGCGGTAAAAGCTAATCATGAGAATGTTATTTACAAGGAATAAGAGCAAGTATGAACGCGATACGTCGACTTCTTTCATAATAAAGAGGATACTTAGCAGCAACAGTAAGCTGAACAAATGCACCTGAATGATTTTCAAGACTTCAAACGAAAACTGTTTTCTCCTCTTGGGCGTATAGAAATTAACGAAATAACTGATCCCTATCGCGAGCGCTCCGTATGTAAGGCTCCATATGAGGTAGTGCTTGAATGGCAAAGGGCCATCAAAGGGAATCCATCCGCTATTGAATTTAAGCCACCAGGAGAAAAGAAATACGAGCTGAATACAGACGAAATCGACGATGGCATATAACTGTGTCAAAAACCTTTGTCTTTGTCGAATCAAATGTAGTTCACCTCACTGGACGTAATTTATTTCTGATTATGGAAAGCGCTAGTTTCAGGCCAACGCCAGCATACACCATCACATTAATTGGCCATGCATATTGCTGGCGATAATGCTTATTATGGAACAAAATCATTGCACGGTGAAACTCATAAATAATTTTAAAAGGTTTCCTTCGGCTGCTGGCACCTTTGTAATGAATAATCTGCGTGCGCGGGTAGTAGTAATTCACCCAACCTGCTTGTTTAATTCGATAACACCAATCAATATCTTCGCCATACATAAAAAAATCCTCGTCGAGCAAACCAACCTGCTCAATGGCTTCTCTTCGCACTAGCATAAAAGCACCCACAAGAGAATCGATTGGATATTCTTGGTCGGGATCAAGATAGCCGAGCTGATACTGATTAAAGCGCGGAATGTTAGGAAATAACTTAGAGAAGCCAAAAGCATAGTAAAAGGACGCAGAGGGCGTCGGAAAGCCCCGCTTACAGGCTTTATCGAGCGAACCGTCCGGAAGGATGATTTTGCAGCCGCTGGCTCCTACGTTCTTGTGGACGTCCATAAATTGAAGCATAACTTCAAAAGTATCAGACTCGACAACCGTGTCGGAATTCAACAGTAAAATATATCTGCCTTTAGCGATTTTCATGCCTTGGTTGTTCGCTTTGGAAAAGCCCACATTTTGAACGTTTTCAATGCATGTGACTGTTGGGAATCGTTCGACAATAGCCTCAACCGTTTTGTCCCTTGATGCGTTGTCGATGACGATAACTTCAGATGTATAAGATGTACCCGACGCGAATACCGAATCCACGCATTGGAGAGTCAGTTCACGTGTGTTGTAGTTTACAATGATGATACTTAAGTCCATTGTTAAAACCTCATTTGTGTTTGATCCTAATTTTAATTATAACATGCCAAACCTTAATTTTTCATAAAAAATAAGTAAGACTAGTCAGCCTTACTTAAACCATCTGTATATATCCTTATCGGTTACACGACATTTATTTTGAATCGTATTCCTTTTCGACCGTAACAAAGATAATTTATTAAAGTAATTCCGCCAAACTGCCAAGAGCTTTGGCTCTCTCATTATAGCATAACCCAGACTCATTGCTTCATAAATGAACAACGGGATTAGATGCTTCATAATGGCATTCAGCCGATCATTCTTATACATCATCTTATAACGGTTTATGTAGGAAAGTCTTCTAACAAAAAGCGACTTACTGCTTCTGCCGCCTTCCTTCCAGCCTCGCTCATGATACGCAACCGCCTCTGGGTCGAAATACGCTTTCCAACCCATGAGTTGGGCTCTCCAAGCAACATCCACATCTTCTTTGTAAGCAAAGAAGTCTTCATCGAAAAATTCACCATAGATGCTGATATCATCAATCATCTTCCGCGCATACATCGCGGCTGCGCCCGATACGCCAAATACCTCTTCCGCTTGTTGAAATGCTTCGCTCGGCTCGTTAGCGCCGCGATCGAAAGCCCTGCGTGCTTTATTTATTACAAGCCCTGTGCTATCTACATTAACTTGATTCGCTTTGAATAAAAGCTTTCCGGTTGCACTGCCAATACGTTCATCATCCTCCATGCATCTAATTAAATTTCGAATATACCCAGAGTCCAAGGTTACGTCCGGATTTAAAACCAGATGATAATCGGATTGAGATAACCGAATAGCTTGATTATGCCCACCGGCAAATCCATTGTTCTTTGTGTTTCGAACAACAACACATCGATCAGACCACTTGACCAACTTCTCTAAAGTGCCATCCATCGAAGCATTATCAATCACAATAACTTGATTAATTGAGTATTTTTGATTAAAAACAGCTTGCAAACATTCGTCAATATGCTCAGCACTGTTATAAGTTACGATATGGACGCTAACTGTACTCATCCTTCAATCTCCGGCAACTCCTTCAATTATGGAAATAAAAACCCTCCAAGCCTGACTGCGATGTATATTATTTTTAGATTATTTGCTGTCGAATCAAATACTCGATTATGAGCTGAGCTGACTCCTCAGGAGAATAATTCCCTGTTTCAATATTCAATTCTGGTGAACTTGGGGTCTCATAGGGTGCAGAAATTCCAGTAAATTCTTTAATTTCACCCATCCGAGCCTTTTTGTATAGCCCTTTGGGATCTCGCTGCTCGCAGATCTCTAAGGAGCAGTTCAAGTAAACTTCAATAAATTCACCATCGTCAAACAGTGTTTTTACCATTTCCCGATCTGCTCTATAAGGTGAAATAAATGCCGATATCACGAGCACTCCTGCGTCTACGAATAACTTGGATACCTCACCAATTCTGCGAATGTTCTCTTTTCGATCTTCGGCTCTAAAACCTAGGTCCTTATTAAGACCGAGTCGAATGTTATCTCCATCGAGAATATATGTGCGGACTCCTCTTGTGTAAAGCTGCTTCTCTACCTCATTAGCCAATGTTGACTTTCCAGACCCAGACAAACCAGTAAGCCACAACACACAGCTCCTATGTTGATTAAGAACATTACGATCCTGTCTATTAATAGTTGACCTTTGAACAGTTAGGTTTAAAGATGAGGTTTCTATGATGCTGCACCACCTTTACTGCTATCGTGTTAACTTTATGAAGAAAAAATTCACAAACCATTGCATCAGTTCAAGTAATCTATTTTTAAAAATCACGTCACTCAGCTGCTGTATTCTGTATATTCCTTAAGAAATTCTGTTAATCCCTCCCGCCAATGCCTCAAATCTTCAAAACCATTTGCGCGAATAGCCAAGTGCTCCATCGCAGTATAGCGCGGTCTAGACGCTATCCTTTGAAATTCCTCTGTTGCGCAAGGCTCCACCTTTATATGTAAACCACTCTCTTCAAAAATGGCGCAAGCAAAATCAAACCACGAGCAAAATCCAGAATTAGAAGCATGATACACACCGAATTTCTCGGTTTGCACCAACCGTTCAAGGAACTGAGCAAGATCTACCGTATAAGTCGGAGAACCGATTTGGTCATTCACAACCTTCAGTGTATCACGATCTTGAGCCAGCTTGAGCATCGTTTTTACGAAATTAACTCCATAGAGTCCATATACCCATGAAGTTCTGACAATAAAATAGCGAGAAGATATTGATTCAACAAGTCTCTCTCCAGCCCTTTTTGACTTACCGTAAATACTCTGAGGATTCGTAGTATCATACTCCCTGTAAGGCTTAGACGCAGTACCATCAAAAACATAATCCGTGCTGATATAGCACAGTCTAGTTCCGATTTTTTCAGCTGCAACGGCGAGATTCCTTGTACCAAATGCATTAATCCTGTAGGCTAAGTCCTCTTCCGCTTCAGCCCGATCCACTGCCGTGTAAGCAGCGCTATGGATAATGGCATCCGGTTTTAGATCTGAAATAACCTTATAACACTGATTTTCGTTTGTTATATCTAGCTGATCTCTTCCCAAACCGAAAACCTCATGTTCATTTCCTAAATGTTTTACTAAGTCTTGTCCTAATTGACCGTTCGCCCCCGTCACTAATATCTTCATTTTAGATGCCTAAGCGAGATCCATATTGCTGTGCAAAATATTGTTGATACTCCCCAGATTGGATTCGTTTCCACCAAGCTTGATTATCCAAATACCAACGAATCGTTTCATTGATACCTGTTTCAAAATTATGAACAGGCTTCCAGCCTAGATCAGTCGTAATCTTCGTCGCATCGATTCCGTAGCGACGGTCATGTCCTGGACGATCCTTTACATACTGAATAAGAGACTCCGGCTTGCCAAGCTCGCGAAGAATCGTTTGTACGATGTGAATATTTGTTCTTTCGTTATTTCCACCAATGTTATAAACATCCCCGTTAACACCTTTATGTAACACTAAATCAATCGCACCGCAGTGATCTTCGACATATAGCCAATCACGAATATTCAACCCGTCTCCGTATACAGGCAATGGTTTGTCAGCCAAAGCATTAGCTATAATGAGCGGAATAAGCTTTTCTGGAAATTGATACGGCCCGTAGTTATTAGAGCAACGGGTAATGTTAACTGGAAGTCCGAATGTTTCATGATAGGAGCGAACCAAAAGGTCTGAGCCTGCCTTACTAGCAGAATAAGGACTATTAGGAGCTAGCGGCGTTTCTTCCGTAAACAATCCTGTCTCCCCTAATGTTCCATATACTTCATCCGTGGATACATGAACAAACTTTTGAACTCCATATTGCTTTGCTGCTTCCAGCAGTACCTGTGTGCCGAGAACGTTCGTCTTTACGAATACATCCGGCTCCAAGATGCTTCTGTCCACATGCGATTCCGCCGCGAAGTGAATAACAGCATCGATACCTTTTTCGAAGAGGCCGTTCACTAATTCTTTGTTAGCGATATCGCCTTTAACGAATGTATAGTTGCTGTTGTTTTCGATCCCCGTAAGGTTCTCCAAATTACCTGCATACGTCAGTGCATCTAGATTGATAAGTTTGTAATTTGGGTAACGGTTAAGCATGTAATGAATGAAATTGCTGCCAATAAAACCGGCTCCACCACTGATGAGTAGTTTCATGTTAGGTTCTCCCTTTTCTAAAAGTTGATCTCTGCATCTTTCAACAGAGGATGTTGTTGATCTTTTTCTGAAAGAACAGGTCTTGACGTAGGCCAATCAATACCAAGAGCCGGGTCACTCCACAAAATGCCACGATCATGCTCAGGTGAATAGTATTCATCAACTTTATAGAGCACTTGTGTGTTCGGCACAATGGTACAAAACCCATGAGCGAAGCCTTGCGGGACGAACAGCTGACGCTTGTTTGCTTCACTTAGAATAACTCCATTCCATAGACCAAAAGTAGGTGAATTCTTGCGGATATCTACAGCAACATCATAAATCGCACCAGAAATAACTCTGACAAGTTTTTTTTGTGCTTTTGGATTTAACTGATAATGCAAGCCACGAATGACACCATTTTCAACAGATAAGGAGTGATTATCTTGGACAACAAGAAAATTGATACCTAGTTCATCAAACTTTCGACTGCTGTAACTTTCCATAAAAAAGCCGCGATTGTCAGAATGGATATCGGGCTCAATGATATATAATCCTTGAAGCTTTGTAGAGATAACATTCATCTGAAACACCCTCTTTTATGTTTAACTATCTAGGGATATATAAACCACAATGATCACCAAAGACAAATCTGATTATCGTCTACGTTTCACTAAATCAATTAAATATTGTCCATATGTATTTTTCATTAAAGGCTCTGCAAGTTGTAACAGCTGCTCCTTCGTGATATAACCCTTTCGATAAGCAATTTCCTCAAGGCAAGCAACTTTTAAACTTTGGCGGCGCTCAATGGTTTCAATAAACATGGATGCTTCTAGTAATGATTCATGTGTACCTGTGTCTAGCCATGCGAATCCACGACCAAACAACTCAACGTTCAATTCATCTAAATCTAAATAAACTCTATTTACATCCGTGATCTCTAATTCACCACGGGCAGATGGTTTTATGTTTTTCGAAATTTCAACAACCCTGTTATCATAAAAATATAACCCTGTTACTGCGTACGTTGACTTTGGTTCTGACGGTTTTTCTTCAATAGAGATTACCTTTCCATATTCATCAAATTCAACAACACCAAACCTTTCAGGATCTTTGACGTTATAGCCGAAAATAGTTGCTCCACTTTCACGACTTACAGCACGTTCAAGCATGTGAGTAAATCCCTGACCATAGAAAACATTATCACCAAGAATTAGAGCAACCGCATCATTGCCAATAAACTCTTCACCAATGATAAAAGCTTGGGCTAAACCATCTGGTCTTGGCTGAATAGCATAGGATAAACTGATTCCTATATCTTGTCCATTACCCAGCAGCTGTTCAAATCTAGGAATATCATCAGGTGTCGAGATAATAAGAATTTCCTTAATTCCAGCTAACATTAATACCGATAATGGATAATAAATCATTGGCTTGTCATAAATTGGAAGTAATTGTTTTGATGTTGATTTGGTTAGGGGATAGAGTCGTGTACCGCTACCTCCTGCTAGAATAATCCCTTTCACTGGCAGATACTGCTACTAAAACCATAAACAAAAATGATCATTACCCATTTAGCCACAAACATCTATACGTTATCATACCGTGATATTCGTATATTCTAGCATATCTCAGATTCAAACTAGAATTAAAAATCTCTGTCTTATTCTACATCGCAATTCTGACACTCTAACAGATAGCCTTAAAAATAGCTTTAGAGTGATAGAATTTTTGTTTGCGAACAGAATCAGACAGATGAACGATTATTCATCATTTAACATTCAAGTCCAGTTTTTGGATAATCCGTATTTGTTTATTATTGGTTTTTAGTAACAGATTCACCACCTTTCTTCTCAGTATTTTTTCATGCTTCATATTTTTGACTTAACTTCCGTTGTTGTTATAATGAATTTCTATTAGTAAGGACTTTCAATCATCCCTGCCTTTGCTGAAATGGTGCAGCTTTTTGCAAATTTCAAATGAATGCATCCTAACTCTTTTAAGCTTAACGCTATTTGGCTTCACAAGCAATTATTGCACCAAATAATCTTATTTAATATAACACATACACCTCATATTCTTATTTTTGAGAAAAACACCTCTTATATAAGTTGAACTAAGGGAATTCATTTCCATGCCGTCAAAATAAAAATATAAAATCATACAAGCGACGGTGAAAACATGGAATCGACACAGGCATTCATTGAAATTGAAGCTTTAATGAAGAAAGAGAAAGATCGGCGTATGTTCGAGCGTTATCAATCTATTTATCTGCTTTTGAAAGGAAAGAATGCCAAAGAGGTCTCCGAGATCATCGGCAGAACGGAACGAACGGTCTACAAATATTTGCGTGCCTATCGGGAGGCCGGAGTAGCCGGATTGCAAATGAACTATTCAACTGGAGCCCCTGAACGACTGACGAAGGAACAGCAAGAGCAACTTAAACATACCATCGTTTCTTCTGTTCCACATGAAGTAGGATTTCTGAGCAATACTGCTGGACCCTTCATCTCATCGGCGAATACATTAAGAGGGAGTTCGATTATACCTACTCGTTACGTGGCATTTCTAAAATGGCGCACCGATTTGGACTGAGCTATACCAAGCCCACGTATACGCTAGCTGCGGCAGATGAAGCCAAGCAACAAGTCTTTACAGATGTGACGTTCCCTGATTTGAAAAAAAACTAATGGAAGAGCAATTTGCTCATTTGCTCTTCCAAGATGAGTCCATGATCCGCGATTACCAGGCGCTTCAGCATACGTGGTTCCTCAAAGGCAAGCAACGCATCATCCAAACAACAGGTAAACATCGTGGCGTTAAACTACTGGCCGTGCTGAATTATGCGACCGGCCAGATTCTTTGGAAAGAAGATGAACAGTATAACGCAGAGACGTTTCTGTCATTTCTTAAAATGGTGTTCGAAGAATACCCTCATGGAAAGATTGTAATGGTTCTGATAATGCCCGTATTCATCACGCAAAATGACTTCAACCCTTTTTGGAAAATCACCAAGAGCGTCTTGAATTGGTTTTCTTACCGCCATACAGTCCGAAGCTGAATCTGGTCGAAGGACTTTGGAAATGGTTGAAGTCTGATGTCATTAACAATGTATTTTTTCATACCGTTTCTGAGATTCGTTCGAAAGTTGCTGCGTTTATGAAAACATTTCCCTCGATGCTCAGTCGATTATCGATCGCCTTTGTCTTCGTTTGGAAAGTGATCAACTACCTGAATATTTTTAGTTCAACTTATATAGATACATAGTTAACTGCATCTTCGGCTTTGTCCACTATTTTTAGCAAATTATATTTAAAAACTGAAATTTGAAAATATTCTTCATATATTTTCCTACTTTCGTACCTAATATTGTCGAGTTCATCACGATTTTCTATTATATATATCATCTTGTTTAGCAATTCTTTGGCACTTCCATTTTTGAAAACTAAACCATTGAACTTGTCCTCTATGAGAGATGCCGTGCCTGTGCCTGTTGAGCATATGCACACCTTTGATAACGCCATGCCCTCTGTCATAACTATGGGCATTGGGTCGTCTAAAGATGAGGAAACAATCGCCGTGCTTTTGTTATAAATATTTATAACTTCATTTCTTGGCAATTCTGTCAATACCACTACCTGTTCGGAGAATTTCTCTTTAAATCTTAAAACGTCCTCGTAATAAATATTATCCACTTTTTTCCCAACAATTATAAATTTGCATTTGTTACGCAAATGTTCAGGCATCAATTGAACAGCTTTAATAAACACTCTATGCCCTTTTCTGTATTCAAGGGTTCCCACAATTGAAAACACAACTTTATCATCCTCTAACTTAATATCTGTTTCTAGAGAGATGTCATCAATGCCGTAGAGCAATATCTCTGCATTATAATTTCTTCTATGCGCCAACAACGCTGCTCTAGCATATTCACCACCACAATAAACCTTAATATGGTCTGGCAATTCCTTTGGAAGAGGCGTAGGGCAAGTGCTATATGATAATTTCGACTCGTGTATCCACCAAATAACGGGTATTGTCTCTTCTATTAAAAAATTAATATACATCGCGGGAACGATAGTATTTATTATCACCAAATTAAAATTGCAAGCCAATCTTTTAAAGTTATCTTCTTGTTTCAGCCCGGAATCAACTATTACCAATATCTCTTGTTTTGCAAATTCATTTTTTAGTGGTCCGTCTTCTTCGCAAACCACAACAGGAACATCACCGTTTTCTTTTATTATTTTTGCAGCAAAAAATGCTGCAATCGGTGCACCAGTTAAAGACAGTTCGTGAACTACAATTAAAATTTTGCGCCTCCGGCTATTGTTTTCTATCAGTTCATCAAAGGCAATGTAATCAACTTCTTTTGTATTTTCACACTTACTTTGGTTAACCGCTAATTTCTGCGGGATGGAATAAATTTTGTCCCAAACACCCCTGAGACCTTCATATTTAAAGACCATAAAAACATTTCTGATAATTTTTTTTTTATTACGAACAATTTTAATGACTTTAAATATCAATCTAATTTTATCAATCAGTTGCATAAAAGAATCCCCTTAAGAAACTGTTTAAAATCTCCGTAACAATAGGCATGCAAATGCTAAAATTGCTCAATGAACAATTATTCATGTCTTTGGGCATGTTCGGAAATCAAAGTTGATTTATATAATTAGTAGATCTAATACGTTTAATTTCTTCATTAATCCCAAAATCTAAATCAATAATAGATTTAAATCCTGCATTTGACAGTTTAGATACATCAAGTGAGTAATTATTAAATACATCATTATCATTAAAATTGTTACTATAATTTAACTTTTTGCACGTAGCATCTTCTACTTTTGTTATTAAATCTAACAAACTTATACTGGTGCCACTACCAAGATTATATGTTTCATTGATCATATTATTATTACAAATTGCATGTTCAAAGGCTCTGCAACAATCTAATATGTTTATATAGTCTTTTTGTAAATGTAATGGCACCCAAAAATCCATATGCTTATTATTTAAAATGTTGTTAATCAAAATTGGTATTATTCCTTGATTTTTATTAAGAAGCTGATAACCACCATAAGGATTTGCTAGTCTAAAAATAGTATAAGGTATTTTATTTTCAATATTATTGATTTTTATAAAATGTTCTATAAATAGTCTCTGTAACCCGTATATATTTGTTGGATTTTCTTTAGTATTCTCATCCACCATATCTTCTATAGTATTTCCATATATTGTACCGCCACTTGATATAAAGAATATTCTCTTAATATTGTACTCTGAAAGATATAAATGTAAATTACAAATCGTTTCATAAAAACTAATGTCAGCTATGATGTCATCAATCTTATTTTTCGCATTTATAGTACCTAGTGCATTTACAATAATCGCATTAGTAAAATTAAATTGATTAAGTTCATCAAGGTTGGTAAATCTTGTATTAAAAAACTTAATCTCCGTATTAAGTCTTTTTGAATAATCGTTTTCAAAACCTAAAACTGTAACATTATGATTTTTATCATTAAAAAAATGGGCTAGACTAAAACCTAAATAACCACAACCTAAAATAAATATATTCTCCATAATCACCACTCCATAGGTATTTATAAAATATTTTTTAGCCTAAAATCTGCGGATAGGCTTATACTGAACCAAGGCAAAAAGTAGACTAACAAAAATGGGAAATAGAAGAAGAGCCACAATTAAACTGGAATGGAATACTATTTTGCGAATTTTTTCCCGAGT
Source organism: Paenibacillus tabacirhizosphaerae (assembly GCF_040812395.1). Classification (GTDB taxonomy): domain Bacteria; phylum Bacillota; class Bacilli; order Paenibacillales; family NBRC-103111; genus Paenibacillus_E. The sequence goes on from NZ_JBFNXH010000005.1 coordinate 390,787, forward strand.
GAAATAAATGTTTTTTCTATAAATCTGTATTTCACATAACTTACAAGAGAAATAACCGCAACCGCAATAATGAATTGTAAAGTGTAACCTTGTCTTTGAACATAAGGATACATCAGTGATAATATGAAAAAACCATACGGCATATGATTGATATAGAGAGAATAACTCATTTCTGACACTGCTGTGGTAAACCTATTCATTTTCAATTTATCATTCAATAACATGCATACAATAAAAATTAAATAAGCATATAACAAAGAAACACCATAACTTTTATCTATATAATACTGTGGATAAAAAAATGCAATATTCTTTATCACTAAGTAATAGTTAATTATATTAAAAAATAAAAACCATTTAAATGTTATTTTATTACTCCACAAATAATACAATATTTGCCCAAAAATTAAATATGGTATATAAGAAATAGAAATAGCGATTTGATTTACATGAAGATCTGATTTAGTGAAAACAACATAGTTGAGTACGCATACATAAATCATTAGAGATAGTGCAATTTTCGGTTTTGTTTTTATAAACCAAAAAAATAAAGCCACTAAAGTGTAGAAAAGCACTTCAACAATTAATGACCAAGTAACTCCATTAATAGCATTCGATTTGTTGAAAAAATAATTTAACAAAGTGGCATCGAGAAACCAATCTTTTAAGCTAAACTGTGACCAATAATTCGGAACACCTGATAATGAACTGATAACCTTTTGAAATATCCAATAAATAGTAGTTGAAAGTAGTAGGGCAGGAAAAATCCTTAAAACACGTTTAATGATAAATGCTTTGACAGTTTCCCTTTGAGCAACATACGTAATGATAAAACCACTTATTATAAAAAACAGACAAACCCCAAAAAAACCGAAATTTTCATAAATAGCTAATGGTTTGTTAATATCATTATTTATTATTTCCTTGAATCTCCAACTAATATTAGATTGCTCAGTCCATAAACCCCCAAAATGAGCCCATAGAACAAGTAATATAGCAGGAACTCTTAATAGGGCAATAAAATGTAATCTTCCTTCCTGCCGACAAACATTTTCATCTTTGAGATTACATTTTTCATTAATATTAGCGATTTAATTCACATTCCTTTCTAATCGGTAAATGGACAAAATCAGAAAAAATCTAATAATGACAACCTTATTTCTTGAATTTATTTATAATTTTTCTAAAAAATGAACTATTTATTTCACTTAATTCAACTATTAAATTGTTTTTTTCAGAAAGAAGCATTTCAATATAGTCTCTTTGGTTACTACACTCTGTATTTATTCTATCTACTTCTCTTCTTAAATTATTCTTTTCAGAAAGAAGTATTTCAATATAGTCTCTTTGGTTACCCCATTCTGTATTTACTCTATCTACTTCTTCTGTTAAATTATTTCTTTCGGAAAGGAGCATTTCAATATAGTCTCTTTGGTTACCCCATTCTGTATTTACTCTATCTACTTCTTCTGTTAAATTATTTCTTTCAGAAAGAAGTATTTCAATATAATCTTTTTGTTTTCCCCATTCTGCATTAACCTTTTCAAGTTCATTGGATAAATTTGAATATTCGTTATGAATTCTATCTTGTTCAACTTTATAAATTCCTATAAGTTTGCAACTATTATTAAAAAGCTCAGCGTGAAATTTGTAAGGAATATCTTCAAATGTTGGATAAACAGAAGGTTCATTAGCATTTGATACTATTTTTTGAAATTTATAGCCATTATCAAAAAACTGATTTATAAAATCTATTTCTTTGTTTAAGATGTTTGCATGTTCGTCATCATAATTTATTTGAATATCAAATTTATATTGATCAGAAAATTTGAACAAACCAAATCTATAGCCCCATTCCAAAAAACGCTTTGGATTATGTTTGTTCTCAATTTTATCAGGAAAATAGTACGAATAGTTATTCAAAAACGGAAGTAAAAAATCATTAGACTTTACATTATCTCTTTTTTCAACTAATTTCATTTCATCTTCCAAATTAATATTTTTATCAATTGCATGCAAGAAATCCAACAAAAGAGATTTTCCGTAAAAGTTTTCGATATCAAATGGTCTAATCAAAAAATTTTCTCTATCAAAAACAGATATCCAACTATTTAAATAAGAGGTATATAAATGCTCATTTTTATAAAAAAATATTTTAATTGGACTATAACCATCTTTACTTCTAAAATTTCCATCTTTATCATCATAAAAATCCCCATCTAGACCAAGGAAACACAATTCATTAGCTAGACTTGGAATAAAAGTTTGAAAATGTCTGAAATAAGCTATTATACAAATATTGTTAAAATACTTAAGGAGATATGTTTTAATCTCTTTAATGGAGCTAATATCCATATATACTAATTCTTCGGATGATATAATCATTTTATCGCAATTCAATGCAATACATTTAGCAAATTCATTTTCCCAAATATCCACCAATTCAGAAATTCTAGAAGTATTTTCAATTGATAATTCCTTATTATTTCCTAAAAACATAGGATTAAAAAATTCAATATGAGAACCATACGTTAAATTAGGGTAATATATGCCACGTTCGATCAATTCAACATTATTTTCGATTAAACTTAATTGAATTGATGTAGTTCCAGTTTTTGGTGTGCCAATATGCAAAATACACTTTTCAATTTTTTTCATTATTACCTCTTTAATTTTTTGTAAAATTTCTTAAACATTTCCCTTCTTTTACTTCCCATTGGGAGCATTATCAGAACAACAATATTATTTTTCATAAAATAAATAAATTTATATACTTTACTTATTTTATCATTAGTATTGCCGTTACTGTTGTTAACCCACCATGCAACATCAAGCATTCTTTTATTTAGTATATATTCATAGTAAGGGGTTTCTCTTAACAATTTCCAAAAAACATCCGAATATTTTAATTCAAAATTAAACCACGGTTTTTCAGTTCCTGCAAAATGAATTATATATGGCTCATTTATCGCTGCCTTAAATAACATAAAGGTATTTTTGGGTGCAAATGTTGATACATAATGTCTAAAATCACCTTCTGAAAATGGATCGATATTCCAGTTAAAAGGTAGATATTCGATATCATCTTGAAAAAGAGCATTCAGCACATCTTGATCACAAAATTGAAAATTGCCTAATTCAGCATATCTTAATAGTTCATGAGAAGTATACCTAGATCTCATTTTGTTAAGATCTAAAATTAAGACTCCACCATTAATCATCTTCAATAAATTTGTTTCTTTAATCAACACATGCTCTTTATAGTAATTTTTCTGTTTTTTGTCAAAACCATTTATTACTCCAGCTGATACTATGTCTATTACTCCAGCTAAACTCTTATTATCCATATCATACTCATATAGATAATAAATATCTTTCATTACTATCAGATCAACATCCAAATATATAACTTTTTCATAATTACATAATAATTCTGGTATTAATAACCGAAAGTATGTCTCTGGAGTAAAGTGTCTTGAAACAAAAAGGTTATATTCATTAATTTTTGATGCAACATTAATAAATCTTATCGAAAAATTTGGGAAATCTCTTATTAAACTACTAATAATCTCTTTGTTTCTTTCGGACAATTCACGTTCAAGTACAATTAAATCATAATTATTGTTTTTGCTTGAACAATTAATTATTGATTTAATAGTGACTGCACAAAAAGGAGCATAATTATTATTTATATTAAATACAACTGGTATATATTTTTCTGAAAATACAGGTGTTATAGCGTTTGAATGGGATGTGCTTGCAAAAACTACCAATTGTTTATGTGTAAATTTTATTTCTTTATTTTCTTGTAACTTTAAACAAAAAATACCGAGTAACCTTTCTCCAAGATGACCCGGCGTTCTTAAATGTTCAATAGAACAATTACTATTATCCCATCTCTTAGTAAATTCAAATAATATATTGAATAACCACTCAGAATATTCAAAGAAAATATCCTTTTTCATAATAAACATATTACAATAATATATACTCTTACCGTTAAGATACTTATTCGCGTATTCTAGATCTTCAGGATATATATCTCTTATAACAGAAAGCATAAGTTCTATATCATCATAGTTAAGTTTATGCGCTGATTTATACTGTTCTGTAACTGATTTAAATCCTGTTCTTGTTAAATCTATTACTTCTGGAAGCACTACATCATATCCAGATACTATTTCCTTAATCTTCTCTGTCTTATCTAAATTTAGCTTTTCAACAGATTTATCATTTAATGAAGGTAAAACAGCAACCCCTGCATCATCCGCCTGTAATTTTTCATCAGCAAATGAAAAAAATCTTCTATAATGGCAAAAACCATAGTAATCAGCTGTTACATTTTTCCACGCCCAATATTGAGTAGTAAGTTCGCAAAACATTGGGTTATAACTCGAGATATTATCTCCAATATTGTCACCTTGAATCTCTTGATTATTATTAGTTGTAGCACCACCCATTACCGGCATAAATATTTCATTCTTTACCTTATAACTTTGTTTATTTGGAATATGAGTAGAAAATATCTTTATATTTGGCATAGAACCTCCAATAAAATCACAAATATATTTTTCAGGGTTTACAAACTAACAAATAATTTGAAAAACCTTAAACATTTATTTCTTTGATTGTTAATTAAAAAGTCTACATACGATTTTAGCCTGTGATCATGATGAATTTCATTTATTAATGGCAAATCTTCTAGTAGAACTTCTCTTAATCTATCAAAAAAGCTTGAAAAAGTTTTTGAACGCAATGAATTATATTGATGCATAAAAGCTCCCTCAATGCAGTTTACTAAATAAAATGGCAAAGTTTCATACCCAAGCCCATTTTCTTTTAAAAACTTTATACTTTCATCTAACATTTGAATAAAATCATTTTGACATTTAATGTTTTTATGTTCATTATACGTAATAGACAATTCATTATCTTTTCTATAATAGTACAATCTACTATTAGTTAAAGAAATTTTTTTTGCTAAAGCAAGCACCTGTATTGTGAACAATCTATCTTCATAAATCATTCCAACTGGAAAACTTAAGCTATTAGTAGTCAGAAAATCTTTTCTATACAATTTATCCCATGCTGCGATACTAGTTGATATCCATGGAAATTCTTTGATATTAAAACTCTTTCCTTTTAGTAAAAGATAATTTTTTTCATCTCTAAAAGGCTTTAGAGGTTTTTCATCTCCATAATATAACCAAAAATCAGTTACAACGACATCTGATGAACTTTTTTCTGCTAAGAGGTATAATTCTTCAAACATTTTTTCATCTATAAAGTCATCTCCATCAACAAAACCTATATACTTACCTTTTGCAATTTTCATTCCATTGTTTCTTGAAGCAGATAGCCCAGAGTTTTCTTGGTTAATTATTACTATTCTGTCTTCTTTTTTTTTGTACTTTTCAAAAATGCCCAATGTAGAGTCCGTAGAACCATCATTTACACAAATAATCTCAACATCTTTGAATGTTTGATTAACTATACTATTTAAACATTTTTCTAAGTATGCCTCACCATTATATACAGGTACAATTATAGAAATCTCTGGCACGATATTAATCTCCTTTGCTACTTTAAAAACTCTCGTTTAACATCAAGAAGCACAGCTGCAATCACTTTATCCATATCAAGATATTTATAAGTTCCAAGTCTCCCACCAAATAGTATATTTTTGTCATTTTCAGCTAACTTTAAATATTTTTTAAATAAACTATTATTCTTATCATCATTAATAGGGTAATAAGCTTCCTCGCCTACTTCCCATTCCTTTGGATACTCTTTTGTTATTACAGTATTTTTTTGTTTACCAAACTCAAAATGCTTATGCTCAATAATTCTTGTATGTTTAGTGTCGGAGTCAGTAAAGCTTACTACAGCATTGCCTTGATAATTTTCGATGCCCAGTACCTCATTTTCAAATTTCAAACTTCTATACTCAAGCGCTCCATACTTGTATCCATAGTACTCATCAATCATTCCTGTAAACACGAGTTTGTTTGCATATTTCGAAAAATCTTTATACTTTTGAAAAAAGTCTACATTGGTTTCAACGTCTATACCATCTAACATTTTATTGATTATGTTTGTATAACCGCCTATAGGAATCCCTTGATATCTGTCGTTAAAATAGTTATTATCATAAGTAAACCTTAAGGGCAATCTTTTAATTATAAATGCAGGTAAATCTGTGCATTTTCTTCCCCACTGCTTTTCAACATATGATTTAATCAGTTTTTCATATATGTCCGTTCCAACCGAATTTATAGCTTGCTCTTCAATATTTTGTGGCTCTTCAGTATAAAACTTCTTACTTTGTTCAGCTATAATGTCTTGTGCTTCTTTTGGAGTTGCAATGTTCCATAGCCTGGAAAAAGTATTCATATTAAAAGGCAAGTTATAGATCTCACCTTTATAATTTGCAACTGGTGAAAGAATAAAATGATTGAACTCGGCAAACTGATTTATGTAATCCCATATTTCTTTATTATGAGTATGAAAAATATGTGCACCATACTTATGAACGTTTATGTCATATTGATTCTCAGTATAGATATTACCTCCAACATGGTCTCTTTTCTCAATTACAAGACATTTCTTACCTCTTTTTTTTGCCTCATATGCAAAAATACTACCATATAGCCCACTTCCAGCTATCAAGTAATCATATTTCATAAAACCATCCTTTTCTTTGCTTGATTAACTTTCAGTATAGCTATTAAAAACTTCTCTCGCATTTCCAATTGCCATTATTTCCCCCTTGTCAATCCAAACAGCCCTATCACACATTTTTTTCATCTGGCTCATGGAATGAGAAACTAACAAAATAGTTGTCCCCCCATCCATCATTGCCTTCATTTTTAACTCACACTTTTCTTGAAACTTATAATCGCCTACCCCTAATATTTCATCAACTATCAATATATCCGGGGTGACCAAAGTTGCGATAGAAAAACCTAATCGTGCAATCATTCCAGATGAATAATTTTTGATAGGAACATTTACAAAATCGTGCAATTCAGCAAAATCGATAATCTCTTCAAATTTCCCCTTCATAAACGATTTAGAATGACCTAACACTGCACCATTCAAAAAAATATTTTCCGATGCTGTCAAGTCCATATCAAATCCTGCTCCAAGTTCTATAAGTGGAGCAATGCTTCCATTCACTTTTACATTCCCTTTTGTTGGTTTGAGTACCCCCGCTATTGTCTTAAGAAGGGTGCTTTTTCCCGAACCATTAAATCCTACGATTCCAAAAACCTCACCTTTTTTCACATCAAAAGATATATTATTTAGGGCCCAAAACTCCTCGTGAGCAAGATCTTTTTTAACAAACTTAACGAAATATTCCTTCAAACTATCAACTTTTTCACTATTCAAATGAAATTTTATTGACACATCTCTTACTTCAACAATATTCTCCATGATTACCTCACTGTATCTACATATAATAAATAAATTTATTCTGATTTTTATAGAAAATAAACATCCCAGCTATAAGTGTTATAACGCCTATTAAACAACAAATTAAATTTAATTGAATCGTTGGCAACGTCCCGTATAAAATTATTTCTCTAAAATATTCCACATAATAATATAAAGGATTATAATCAATAACTCCTTTTAAATAATCTGGGATTATACTTACTGGATAAAATATCGGAGTAAAATACATCCAAGCAGTCAAGAGAATACCGTAGATATGCAGCATATCTCTAAAAAATACAGCTAGTACTGAAAGAATCATCCCCAACCCTAAAGAAAAGAGGAATAAATATAAAATTGGAAGTGGAAACAAAAATACTGTTGCTGTTACTTTAACTTCGGTTATAAATAGCATAATTACAATGGCACCCAGTGAAAACAATAAATTAATCAGGCTTGAACAAACTTTAGATAAAGGAAAAATATATTTAGGAATATATACTTTTTTCAAAAGCGAAGCATTTGAAAAAACAGATGACATAGCTGCACTGGTTGCTTCTGAAAAAAAACTAAACATAAGTTGCCCAGTAAGCAAATAAATAGGATAATTCGGTATATCAAATTTAAAAAGGTTAGAGAATACCAAGGTAAGTACAATCATCATCAGAAATGGATTTAACAAACTCCACAAATAACCTAATATTGAGCGCCTGTATTTTACCTTTAAGTCCCTAGCAACTAACTCCTTTAATAGATGTGTGTACCTCATAAAATTTTTAATGTATTGCTCCATTAATATCAATCCTTTATTATTGATGTTTCAAGCATTTTTGCATTCTCATTACCTCTCGAAGTTACTTTTATTTTCAGTGAATCATTTCATGAGAGCAAGAGATCTATTACGCGTTCACCGCACGAGACAATTATTTGAAAGCACGCATGTTTACCTACTCACCCTAGTCTGATCAAAACATTCATTTGGAAACCACCTCCCAATATGCTAAAATTAAACACGAACTTTAGCAAAAAAGGAGACTGTTTTCATGAGTGCAAGTAAGAATGCGTACGCGGCTTCGCGAGCGAAGTCGAATGGAACGATAACGACAGAGAAAAGCTCTGTGATCTTTTGGGTTTTAGCCATTTTTACTGGCTTGTTTATGTTCTGGGCACCGTTTCAACGGGCATTATTTAATGCCGGTAATTTTGATTTTGAGCGATCTATTTACTCCGCTTCGGCGTGGTCTTCCATCATTTTGCTTTTGATCGCCATCCTTGCCTTTTTCGTTTATAAGCTTAAGGAACAAAAAGATGTAATGACCATTTTGGTCATGCTGATGCCGCTCACTTATGTAGTTTCGTTGTCGAATGCAGCATCTCATTACATGGCAACGAATATGGTCTACATACAAATGCTGTATGCAACCTTCTTCATTTTAGGCGTATTTCTGACAAAAAACAAGCTTGGCACGTCGATTACTGCCGGAATCGTCATGATCTCCGGTTACTTCGTTGTCATATTTGGACTTATGTATTGGCTGGGTAATGGTAACTTTGCAGGTCACTTGGTAAGTTGGTTTGCAATAATGAATGAAAGCAATCCATATATATACAGCAATGCCGTTATGACGGACTCCAACGGTCTGCGTCTCACTTCCGTATTCCAATATGCAAATACCTACGCGGCCTACTTAATTATGTTGTTCCTTGGCTCCCTATTTTTCATTGTGAAGTCTCGAAAATGGTATGCAGTGCTGCCCCACGCACTGATGATGGTGCCGATGATTGTATCTTTCTGGCTTACCCTCTCTCGTGGTGCGATTGTTGTTATTCCCGTTATTTTCTTGATCATGCTGTTCTTTCTCACTATTAGCAGACAAATCCTGGCACTCATTCAGCTTGGACTTGCCTTTGCTGCCTCTCTGCTTATTCTAACAAAAATAACGACGATAGGCACTGAGTTGCAAAAACTACCAACTGCTTCAGGCTCTTGGAACGGTTGGTCAATTTTGCTTCTTGCATCCGTAGCCTTTGCCGCCCTCGCTATCGTTATTCAACTCTTTGGGGCGCCCTGGTTAGAGCGTATCACGGCTCGTTTTGCGGCCAAAAAGTTTGCGACTTTCATTCTTCCTATTGGAGCTATTATTGTCGGTCTACTTGGGGCTTTTCTGCTCCTTAGTGATACAGGACTGAAAAATGTTCTTCCTGAGAATGTTAAGACACGTCTCGCCAATATTGACTTCCAGCAGCACAGTGTTTTGGAGCGAGGTACTTTTTATAAAGATGCTGTGAAACTGTGGTCCGACTATCCGATTATCGGGGCAGGCGGTGGCGCGTGGGCATCTCTCTACGAGAAATATCAAAATAACCCATATACGAGCCGACAAGCTCATAACTTTGCTCTACAGTATTTAGTCGAGGCTGGTGCATTAGGATTCCTTGCTTTTGTCGGATTCGTGATTGCGGTTATGGTCTTCTATATCCGAAGCTACATGAAGAGTTCACAAGAAAAAAGGGATCTGCATTTTCTCTTCTTTATTGTTACGGTTGCTTTGCTTGTTCACAGTATGATTGACTTCGATTTAAGCTATGTTTACTTGGGCGCTTTGCTGTTTCTTGCACTCGGGGCCATGCTTTCTAACAGCGCATCTAAACCGCTCCGTATGAAATCAGATTCTGTTGCTTTGCACAAAGCATTCCCTGCGCTGCTGGCCGTCTTATCCATCATCATGTTCTATATATCCGTGCAGCTTGTTTCTGCGAATAGCTCGTATAAAGAAGCGATTGAAGTCGTCAAAAGGAGTAAAGATTACAATCAAATTGTCACTCCACTGGACAAAGCCATTGCTCTTCATCCAGCTCACCCTGACTATTTATTAACGGGGGCAATCAACAGAATCGGAATTCTTCTTCAAGTCTATAGTCAAGTTAAAGCGGAAGACCCGAAGAAGAGCGAGACTTTTATAAATCAAGCAATAGATCTAACAAATCAGTTGATGATCAAAGAACCACATAACCGATTCGTTGCCTATCAACAGCTAAATATACTGCTCATGCAAGGCAAAAAGCAGGATGCCCTGGATTGGGCGAACAAGCAAATTCCTAACTTCCCTTGGTATATCGAATTGTATGAGAAGAGCATGGCATTAAATGTGGATCTTGCGAATCAAGCGAAGGAGAACAATACAGCAGAGTATAATAACCATCTGGATCAAGCGATGGCTGTTTATTCTCAAGTTCAACAGCGTATCGAATCACTAAAAAACTTGCCTAAGGGACAGTTGCAAGGACGTGACTTCTCGGTTTCTCCTAGCATTGCCTTGAGTGTAGGACGAATTTCCTTCATGCGTGGGGATTACCCTACTGCCGTGAACATGTATGAGAAAAGTCTTTCGTTAAATGTAGAACTTGCGAATCAAGCAAAGGCTAACAATATGAAAGCAGACTACAATAATTACTTAAACCAAGCGATGTCGACATATTCCGAAGTTCAACAGAGCATCGAGTTGCTGAAAAATTCTCCTGAGGGCCAACGTGACTTCAAAGTTACGCAAGGCATTGCCTTGAGTGGAGGACAAGCTGCCTTCATGCATGGCGATTACGCAGAAGCCGTGAACATGCTCAAGCCATTCCTCAGCGACCAGTTAGATGACCAGACGAACCGTTTGATTGCCAGATGGTATGCGGCGGCTACACAAAAGCAAGGGACTGTGGATCAAGCGCTGATAGACAAGTTGATCGCCAAAGATCCAAACGAGAAACAAGTTGTCGATTCCTTAATAAATACAAACTTCCAGTTAAAATAAATAAAGAAAATGCCACAGTCGATGTGGCATTTTTTTGTTGTCTTCCCCCAGCCCGAATCATTGCTGATTCAAAGCCAGGGGTTGTTTCGCTCCCTATTCTCTTGGAAAACCTTGATGCGGGTGGTGGCCGCCGCAGTACACGTCTTTCTCCGAACATGTGTACACATGCTCGTAACAAGGGACGCAGTGATGTCTGTTGATGATCTCAATGGGATGAATAACTTGAACTTTTTGCGGGTGGTAATAGTCTCTTACGATTCTTTGGGGGTCAGTCATAATAGGGTCCGCGGGGGGACATTGATATTTTCCTTGGTTGGGTTGGTAAGCCATGAAACGTCAACTCCTCATATAGGTTTGTGTTAATATACGTTTATCCCTAGTCCGCGGAGTGTACCATCGCCTATTCTTTGTAGAAATGGGCGATTTCGAAGTGAAATCTACGCAAACATCCAAGCCGCTTAGTAACTGTTAGCCTGATGTACAAGAAAACTGTTGAATTATTTAAAATAATGGTATATGTATAGGAGAAGAAAGTGCGTTCGGGAGGCGAAGGGTACGATGTTCGTAAATCAAATTGCCGAAAAAATCGCAACTTCCATACATAACAACAGCACGCAACCCTCATCTTCGGTTCATGTCATGAAGTATGCACTAATAAATCTGTCTAATTACCTCGCCATTGTTTCAATAGTCGAAATCGTTTGCATTCTGACAGGCGGCTTTTGGCGTTCGCTTATTCCACTTATTGCTTTTCCAGTTCTGCGTTATTTTTCCGGCGGGCTGCATCTGAAGCACTCTAATGCCTGCAATGTGCTTACCGCATTCTTCATGCTTGCATCCATATATATACCTATGAATTACTGGTACCTCGGTATTGTTACCAATGTTTTAGCTCTTCTCATCACTTTACTTAGGGCCCCAACGAACATCAGCCGTTTTACGGAAAGTCAATATCCAGCGATTAAGATGGCTGCTGCTTGTGTGATCAGCATCAATTTCTTCATTCAGTCTCCTCTGCTCGCCATCATTTTTTTCCTGCAGGCATTAACTTTACTTAAAAGTGTACAAAAAGCAGCGAAGCGTTATGGATTTTGAAAGCTTGTCGATAGTACTCATCACTTTGTTTCCTCTTCTCGGTTACCTGTATTACAAAAAAATACCATCTATCGGTAAATTGAAGTTCTATTTGTTTCTGATCGGCTGGTATTGGATGCTCACAGCTTTTCTTTATATGGTAAACCCAAGGCATCTCCACTTCACAGTGGAGAAATTAGAAATATCACTTATTTTCAAATTATGCCTATGGACAGTAATTCTCGTTTGGCTGCTTTCAGAAGCACTTCCTGTTGTACTAGCCTTAATGAGTAAAAGTTATCGCAGCACCATACAACGCGAAGTCATTCTTAATAATTCAATACCGCTTACTTTAAAAGAGAGAGCCTTATTTGTACTGGTGGCTTTAACGGTTGGCTTTTGTGAAGAAGTATTGTGGCGAGGATTGTTACCTGTCTTGTTACATGATCTCTCACTGCCACTTTGGCTTAGCTTTCTTGCAGCAGGTATTTCTTTTGGACTGGGGCATTTTCTTCAGGGATGGAGAGGGGTTCTAAATAGCTTTATATTTGCTACAGCTGCTACGCTCATATTCGTCCTAACCGGGAGCTTGCTCATGCCGATCATTCTCCATGTTCTTTACGACCTGAGACTAGTTTTAACGGGTGTTATTATTCACTCAAAAAAATAAAGAAAGCATTTATTAATAGAGATATTCACTTAGAGAAGGAGTAGTGATAGTATGGGATTTTTTGAGGTCTTATGTATGATTATTGTCTCAGGCTTTTCGTATTGTGCTGTGGTTGTTTTTACATTCAGTTTATTTCAGGTGCCTCTTAAAAAATCGCATGTTTTTAATGGAAAAAGTTTTTATGAGGATAAAATCTATGATGTCAAACTTACAATCCTTGTACTAGCGTTAACCATCACTAATTATTACACAAAGTTCATTCTGCATAGCCCCTTATTCCTACTAATAACGGTATTTGTTTTTGTAGCAGTATTGATTTTAATTAGACGATATCCATTTCTTTATGCATTTATTGTCGTGGCAACGGGTTATATTTTCACAGTAACTGTTGATGTAGCTGTTACTCTCTCCGGGATCTCACTTGGATTAACGAGTGATGAAAAGCTTAATTCAAACCTACTGCATTATTCCACAGCAAATATCCTTTATTCATTATTGCTATTTACAATGGCGTGGATTATTAAGAAATTGAACATTAATTTGTCGTTTATAACAAGAAGATTTGTTGGGAAATACGCATTTAATAGGAAAAATTTTATTTGGGCATCTATCTTGCTAGTTGGGATTACATACCTGCAGGTTTCCTGGTTCGGACTACATGCTCCATCGCTATATATTTGGATATTTATTGGTGCGGTTTCCCTGCTTATTGCAAGTCTCATTAATGCATTTATCCGGAATAAGGAACATGTCCAAGCAAGGTACGGTGCATACGAATCCTCTTCCAAAGCGATGGAACAATTTCTAAAGCATGTTGAAGAAACGAAAAAAATGAACGATAGTCATTAATTTTAAACATAAAGGAGATTTCCTCTTAGTCCGAATTGAAACTAACGAAAATCTCCTTTATCTTTTCCATGATTCATATTTTTGATAAAGCTAGCTATTTAGTAACTTTACGTTTCATGTGCTCATGTTTATATTCCTGTAATTCTGCTGGAAGCTCTTGTTCATGGCAGCCCCATGTGCAACCAGTTATCGCTTGTCGGCGTGCCATTGCAGTCAATACTCGGTTTGCAATATTAGCAAAAAGTCTTTTCATAGTTACACCCCCTTTCCATCTAAACAATGATTGGAGATATAAACCTATTTCTAAGACACCCCAACAAAATTTCACAGTTTTTTCACATGTAAATATTAACAATAAGTTAAGAGAAAAACAACAATTTAATTAGTTTGATAGTATTAGATTTAGCAGGCTGGCACCTATGCGACTTCAACGACGGATAAGAAGCTGCGTCTGACCACGGTCAAGACCCGCCGCGCCTTCAACCATCGCGTTACCGATAGCTGAAAGCTCGATCACTGGCAACTACGCAGCAGTCGATGGAACAGCTACCAAACAACAGTACATTCATCGTGATAGCGACTTCAATGACCGAATCAACAAAGACATGTAAAAAAGAACCCTTCAAAAGTTCGATGAACTCATGAAAGGCTTCTTACTTACTAATTCGCTCCTATTGTCCACCACCATTGGAATAATCCACGATATCTGTAAGATCTGACACCTGATATGGCGCCACTGGAAGATCGCTTGCATCGTCTCCCTTTTTGTCCAAAATGCTGCCCCCAAATCCAAACAGTACAGTCATTCTTCAGAACCAGGTCAGAGCCTAATTTTACGACGTTGTTCAAATCCTTTACTTGCACATCGGCTTGGTCGATTGGATCGTTTGGTAATAGGATGAACTAGATCTTACTTCTGGATAATCTATCGTCCATACACTGCATCATCCTTTAAGAACAATGCTCCTATTGATCCAAAAGTCACATCCTTAATATAATCAAGTCCGCTCAGCAGCATAGGCTCAGTATTCAGTAAGAAGGTTGGGTCATTCCTTAGCCATTGGGGAGCCGACTCAAAAATCCATACTTTGCCATCCTTATCAATAGCGACTCCTATCATTCCTGTTACTTCAACTTTTACAATATGCTCATTTATGTCTGCAAACTCGCTAATGCCTTTGTCCTCGATTGTCCACACGGATCCGTCTTCCCATAACGCAAGAAGTATTTTAAATGTTGCGATATATAGATTGTAATTATTTGAATCGATTCGAATTTTAATATCTAGCTTTCGGAATTTTTCGGATTTATAAAAAGGAAAGGTTATCCTTCAAGCCGTGTATCAAGCTGTCGGCAGCACTATTTTTGGCCCCATCATACACAGTGCTTGCATCATCAAATTGACTCAACAGTTTACCTGTTTCTTTGGATGGAAGCTTCGCTTTCAAATCAGTGATTTGCATCGCTTGTTCACGAAGTAATTTTATCCAAAGGACGGAATATACCATCTTCGAAACCACTAATTAAGTTGAGGAATGCGCAGTTTGAATGGCATCACTATACCAATCCGATGCAGTCACATCCGTGAAAGGAGCAGCCCCACTTTCCAGCTTCAGTCCCTTAATCACATTTTTTCATGGTTATATTTTATATTATATTACATTAAATGTAATTAAATCTCATTAATATATTATATTTGCTTTATTTTGGTAATTATTGTAATATAATTCTTGTAAGTAAATATAGTAAATTTTGGGAGGAATTATGATGAGATTCAAAAAATCCGTTGTATTGTTTGCATCCGTGTCACTGCTACTAATTGGTGCTCAATCTGCCTTTGCTAGTGATGGTGTAGCTGATTCTAGATCAACAGCTATCACACTTGCACCAGGAAATGCAGCACTCCAAACCATTTCTGATAGCTCAGATGTTGATTACTTTAAATGGACTAATACTACTGGAACAACTATTGGCAGCGGAAGTGTATATTTGTATAACCCAACCGGTTTAAACTTTGATCTTCAATTCACTCAAATCCTATCCCAATATGGTAATTTCGAAAGTGTCACGAACTCTTCTGATAACGGAGCTGGACAGGTTGATTCTGTTCAATTTTCACCTATTTACCCTGGTGATACACTTTATTTTAAAGTCTTCGGTCATAATTCAAATCAATATAGTACTTCCACCCCTTACACTATTGCTTTTACTACTCCATAAACATTAAAACTTGAGGCTGTCTCAAAAGGTCTGAAAAGACCTGAGAGATAGCCTCGGTATTTTTGTATAAAATAA